>PABK01000045.1 GCA_002699145.1 Halioglobus sp. | reverse complement strand
TACTTTGAATCGCTGCCACTCCCCATGGCAGCTTAAACCCGGGGCAGGCATCCACTTATAGAATCGGGTTTGCTGTTCAAATAACTGGGACCACCTCTGGATGCACCGACAGCCAATCCCGCCGTCGCCCAACAGCACCGGCGACGCAAATAGTCATACAGCGCAGCGGCTCCTTCGGGGGCCGTTTTGCTTTTAATCATAAAGCCGCTGCTGTTTCTCTGGCGCGATAGCGTAGAAAAAGTGCGTTGCCCTGCTGCAGGGCTTGATCCAATTCACCCGGGAAGAAAGTCCACGGCCGGGCGTGCAGTGCGCCCATGAAAGCCACGCCGAACACCCTTCTGTGACGACTGGCAGCGGTTCTGTCGGCGCCCAAACTGCAGGCATTAAAAGAACCGACCCTGGTGGGATTTTGGGCTAGAATCAGGCCAGTGGTCCGCTTCCGACTCAAAGCGGACACTGGCGGTCGCCGAGGGCCAGAGGGCTCACACTCGATACACGCCTAGGGATTATGTGTATAGTGGAAACAAAACAATAATACTGCGGAAACATGCCTGATGATCAAGCGCTTTAAGACGTGGTTGTACCTCGCCGCCAACGGATCATTCGGGATATGAAGAACCGAATGGATAGCGCTGTAGGTTAGCCCTCCCACTAACGTCATGAGCAGGATCGATGCGCCTGTGACGCGCGCCCAAACTAGCTGATTCGGGCACAACTTCGGTGGATTTTCCATGCTTGCACTCCCTCAGTGAGTTGGCCTGGTCGCACGGCTTATTGCGTTACTCGGGGGTCACTAACGTGGCCGAAACTTTTCCCGCACCTCCGCTCATTGCTGCATCCGTGGCAAACCAGACGATGGTGATGCCGAGGGTAAGAACTACAACTGCAGCTGCGAACCGTACGGATCGGCTACCGTTCGATACGACGCTAACGTCAGAGTTCTCAAGCGCGTATCGGCTTGCAAACATCAAGGGCACGGCTGCGCTCATACCCAACACTTCAATCAGGGCTAGTGCAAAGGACATCGGCGTAGGTGAGCGTGGAAACAGTTGGCCTAAGTCGACGGCATAAACCGCGAAGTACGAAATCGCGGCCACAAATGCTGCCTTTAGCGCCCAGGCGTAGCGCTTGAGTGCGAAATAGGCGAGGACAAATGATCCTAAGTCGAGGGTGGTTAGATATATGTTGAATGCACCCAGTATGCCAGGGTGAATGTGTGAAAAGTCGCGGTTCTCGATGGGGCCACCTGGAATAAGTGCCGTGAGCAGCACGGCTGAAACGATGAGCCAGAAAGCGGTTTGTTGGTGTGATTGCACGGAATTCTCCTTGAGCCGGTCGGTTTCTATGGTTCCTTCGCTGGACTCTTGCTGGGGGAGGCGAGCTACTCTGTGATGCCTTTTAATTCGATCTTGTTGCCTTCCGGATCTTTCAGATACATAGAAGGCCCCATCCCGGTCGCGCCATAACGATTCCCAACCTCACCAAACTCAACGTCATGTCTACGCAGTTGCGCCTGGATTACCGCGGTGTCCCAAGGGTGAACTTGAAGACACACGTGATCCACATTTGGGGCATTCTTGTCGGGCAGAGCACTGCGTTTTTTGCCAAAAGGACCGTTCGCGTCGACCAGATCAATGAGTGAGCCACCGGCGCGGAGTTGGGCCAGACGATAGTCGCCGGGGCCACGCTCCAGTTCACAGCCAAGCACGTCTCGATACCAATCCACCATGTTGTCCAAATCGATGACGCGAATCACAATGTGATCGATCTGTCGTATCTTAATCGGGTTTTCTGATTTCATTCCTTTAGTCCTATTCGGTAACGATGGCGATCGCATCAATCTCAAAATTGATAGTGGGCAGCGCAAGCTCCGGGACTGGTATTAAAGTGCTTGCCGGTGGCTCAGAACCGAAGAAGGCGCGCCGCTTTTTAACCAGGTACGCTAACTTTTCCTCGTCCATGCCTTTGACCAACAGCGTGATCTTGACGACATTTGTCGGACGGCTATTGGCCGCTACGAGCACCGCTGCGAGGTTTTCGAAAGAGCGATCGACCTGAGACTGAAAATCGTTTGGGCCAGTATCCGAGATGCCAATCTGACCGGCGACGTAGATGGTTCGCGCTCCCGGCATAACAATGGTGCCTTGGGAGTAGCCGTACTGAGTGGTATCCGATAGATGGTCTGGATTGACCACTTTGCGGTACTCGCCTGCATGCGCAGCGGTAGCGAGCAAGAGAGCGGCTAGCAACAAAGGTGGGGTAGTCTTAAGTAGTGTGTACATGATTGATCTCCTTTAGGTGATTTCCTTTATCTGATCGGCAGCGCGATAGGTCGCATCGGTGCTGCATCCGCACCGCGGAGCTTCAGTGATCCGCCAATAAAGGCGAACTCGTACACTCGGTCTTGAGAAAGACCTTCGAGGTTAACTAGCTCCAAGATGGGTGTGCCTTGCTCTGCGAGCAGATATGTGTGAACTGGCACGTAATCGTCCTCAAGCTCGGATGGAAACGCTTCAAAGCTCAAGTTGTCCGCACCTACGATCATGGCCCCGGCTTCTTCGACGAGATACCGTGCTGCCGCGATACCTAGTCCAGGCGGGTTGGTCATGTATATGGCCGCGTCTTCGTAGTCACGCATGCGTCCGGTCCGGATCAGCACGACGTCCCCACGCTCAAGAGAGACGTTCTGCTTTTGAAGGGCATCTTTAATGTCGGTTGGCATGATGCGATAGCCATCGGGAAGTACGTCTAGACCTTTGGCGTGCGCAACGTCGATCAGCACGCCACGCGCTATGATTGGTGGGATTTTCTCGGCACCGGCGACCTTCCAACCCCTGTCTCCGGCATGCTCTTGGGCTTCAAACCCGTTCCATATCCTTCCGTCCAACCCGAAGTGATTGAGCGCATCAATGTGCGTGCCCATGTGGGTATACATGGAGATCGCGGCACCGGTATAGCTGACGTGCTCATTCATTTCCGTGCCGAGGTTTAGCGGATCATCGATCACCGTGCCATGCGGTGTGTGCGTCATCCAGATGCGGTAGTGAGGGTCACCTGCTGCTTGCCAACTTGGCATACCGATGAAGTACTCGACGGATAGGTCGTAAGCTGCACCGCCGGTAACCCGAGAGAGAATCTTAGCCCGGGACTCATCGGTCATAAGGTTAAGCCGGCCAATCTCATCCTTCGGACCCCACGGGCTTACACCGACGCTTCGCTCCTCCGCTAACACTGCTGCACTCAATATCAGCCAGCTCAGAATCGTTACTAACGTTGCTTTCATTTCGCTCCTCCTGTGTCTTACGCTGATTACTTTACTTCGTGTTCGGCGGTGGATAATCGGGCAATATTGAATATAATTGTTCACGAATGTTTACCAATAAGGTGCTCGGCATGAACTCCTTATCTGATATCGCAGTGTTTGTTCGTGTCATTGATAGCGGCAGTTTTACCGCCGCGGCTGAACGCTTGAATCTCTCAAAATCTGTGGTGAGCAAATACGTAACCCGGCTGGAGAGCGAACTGGGAGCGAGGTTGCTCAATCGGACCACTAGGCGCCTGAGTCTCACCGAAGCCGGACAGGTATTTTATGATCGAGCCCGAAAGGGTCTTCAGGACATCGAGGAAGCACACCAGGAGGTTTCTCGTCTGCAAGATGAGCCTAGAGGGACTCTTCGAATCAACGCGCCGATGTCATTTGGCGTAATGCACATCGCTCCTGCTTTGCACGAGTTTGCCGAGCAATATCCGGAGCTATCGATCGATGTGAATTTTGACGATCGCAAGGTAGACGTGATCGAAGAGGGATTCGACATATCTGTCCGCATCTCCAACTTGCCTGACTCCTCCCTCGTCGCAAAGCGCTTGGCTCCTTGTAAACACGCGGTGGTCGCTGCGCCGCTATATCTGGAACGCCACGGGACTCCAAAGTCTCCAGAGGATCTCTTAGCTCACAACCTCATCAGTTATCGCTACCAGGAATCTGCCCAAGAGTGGCACTTCCAGCATAAGAATGGCCAAACGCACTCTGTCAAAGTTTCCGGCGCTGTAACAATGAATAACAGCCTGGCAATACGCAGCGCTTTATTAGAGGGGTTGGGAATCACTCGCACGCCGACGTTCGTTGTCGGAAAAGACATCCAGGAAGGACGCCTGATCCAAATTCTCCCGGATTTCGCGACACTGGAAGTGACGATTTTTCTTGTGTACCCCCACCGAAACTATCTTTCGCCCAAAGTTCGGGCGTTTTGCGAGTTTTTCGCGGACAGGATCGGGGAAGCACCTGCCTGGGACCGACGTTAGGCAGCACAGCTAAGCTCTGGGATGAGCGCTCCGAAATCTCGCTTCTCGCCGTAAGTTGTATGTCCTTTGATGGCACAGAGCAGACCCCCATGCATTTTCCCATTTACGGCGACCCGGACTTAATATGGACTTAAATCGCAGCAGCAACAAAAAGCCCGCTACATCAAAACATGTAACGGGCTGATTTTAATAAGAAATTTGGTGGAGCTAAGCGGGATCGAACCGCTGACCTCAACACTGCCAGTGTTGCGCTCTCCCAGCTGAGCTATAGCCCCAAAACTTATCGCTAAGCCGTTGATCAAAAAGGCGTTTTCATGCCAGACAGATCAACGCAGAGGAGCGAATTCTAGAGACAGCCGCGGCCGCTGTCAACCACGGCCGGCGCCTGTGCTAAGCTGCCCCGCTAGACCATTGCCGCCGCCGGAGTCGAGCCATGCTGGGAAAATTCGTCCTGTGGGTTTCCGCCCTGAGTTTCATCTCCTACGGACTGGCCTGCCTGCTGGACCCGTCGCTGCCGGCGGGCTACGCCGGCCTGGCCATCGAGAACGGCGACGGCTTCGCCGAGATCGGCGCCATGTACGGCGGCCTGCAGACCGGCTTCGGCCTGTTATGCCTGCTCGGCGCGCTGCGCGCCGAGGCCTACCGCCCGGCCCTGCTCATGATCGTGGTGGTGATCGGCTTCCTCGCCGTGGCGCGCCTGTACTCCGCCCTGGTGGCCGCGGAGGCACTCGGCGGCTACACCTGGGGCGCCATGGGTTACGAGTTCGCCACGGCCATCCTCGCCGCGCTGGCATTGCGCGGCGCCGCGGCAAAACCGGCGACGCCCTAGACCGGCGTCTCCGTGGCCATGATGAACAAGCCCTCGGCGCTGGCGGTGACCTTGCCGTCCACGCGCATCTCGCCGCGGCTGACCTGCTTGCGCCCGTCCTGGCGCACGTTGTAACCGCGCAACTCGATGGGCGTATTCAGCGGCGTCTGCGCGTGGTAGCGGATGCTCAGGGTGCCGGTGAAGCCGGCCCTGCCGGACACGACATTGGCCATGGCGAGTACCTCGTCGAACACCGCGGCGATAATACCCCCGTGCACCGAGTTGGGCGGGCCGGCGTAGGTCGGTGAGAACACCACCTCGCCGCGCACCTCGTCGCCCTCGCGCCACAGGCGTACCGGCGGCGCCACGGCGTTACGCTTGCCGCTGACCGGGCTGTAGGGCATGACCGAGGTGATGTCCTGTTCGTCCCAGGGCATGCCGGAATTATCCCCGGCGATGGAGATCGTCGACCAGCCCTGCCCTTCGCGCAGCCACGGTTGCAGCGTGAGAATGGCCTGCTGGATGTGGCGGGTGGCCTCCTGCAGCACCTCCTCGGGTGCGTGACTGCAGCGCAGGTGTTCGATCAGGCGCACGGCGTCGCTGTTGACGACCTCGCGCAGGCCGTCGTCTTGCGGGGCCTCGACTTTGTCGGACATGGGTGATTCCCGTCTGTGGTAACGCGTAAAATGGTCCCCCATCGCCGCCGCCGCGGCAACGCCCCCCGGTGCGCAGGATTGAACCCGGGGCGGCGACTTTGCGCGGCGGCGGGTATACCATCGCCCGCGACAACAGGAGAATACCCTTGGACATCGACAGACACAGCGTGGCGCTGTTTCACTACACCCTGTGCAATACGCAGGGGGAGGAACTGGAGACATCGCGCGGCGGCGAGCCCACCGCCTACCTGCACGGCGCGGGCAACATCATCCCGGGGCTGGAGAGGGCCATGGCGGGGCGCGCCGCGGGCGACACCTTCTCCGTCACCGTGGAGGCAGCCGACGCCTACGGCGAGCGCAACCCGCAGCGGGTCCAGCGCGTACCCATCAAGCACCTGCTGTTCAAGGGCAAGCTGCGCCCGGGCCAGGTGGTGCAGCTCAACACCAGCGAGGGCCGGCGCGCGGTGACCGTGATAAAGGCCGGTCGCCACAGCGCCGACATCGACACCAACCACCCGCTGGCCGGACAGGCGTTGCAGTTCGATATCGAGATCGTCGAGGTGCGCGCGGCCAGCGCCGAGGAAATTGCCCACGGCCACGCCCACGGCGCCGGCGGGCACCGGCACTGAGGGGGTTCAGGCGGCGTAGGTGTCGCGCAGGTAGGCCAGGATATCCGCCGACTCGAACAGGCCGTTGCCGGTGTTCGGGTCGAACAGGTAGGGAATGGAGACCCTGCCCTCTGCCGCCTCGAGCTGGCGGCGGTTTTCCAGTTGCGAGTCGGGCGTGATGCCCAGGCGCTCGCGGATCGGCGGCAACAACCACTCGTCCAGGCGCGTGCGGCCGCAGTTGCGCAGGGTATAGGCCAGTTCCATGTTGCACAACAACTCGCGCACCGGCCGCGCGTAGGGGCTGGACTCGAAGCTGTACAGCTCCAGCAGGTACTCCGGCTGACGGCTGGGCAGCGCCTCCATGCGTTCGCCCATGCGCGGCGCGCTGGCCAGCATGGAGCCGAGAGTCTGCAGCTTACCGACCTTCCATTTCAGCGGCAGCTCGCGCCGTCCGTAGGTCTCGAACAGGTAGGCGACGATATCCAGCGACTCGTACATCTCAACGCCGGTGTTGGGGTCCACGAGGTAGGGAAACTGCGCCTTGCCGCCGCGTTCCACCACTTCCGGGCGATAGCGCTCGCCACCCTTGGGGCAGGGATACACCTCCGCGTCCAGGTCCAGTTCGGTCAGCGCCTCGCGCACCAGGCGGCAGTAGGGGCAGTTCTCGATGTCGAACAGTTGCAGCGTCTGCGCCGGTTTGAGCGCCGCGGGGTTGCTCTGGATACCGTTGGCGCCGCGCACCAGGGTGGAGATCATCGATGTCGCCAGGTTGCCCGCCATACGCTAGTGCTCCTCCAGTCCGAGTGACCGGTATTCCTTTTCCAGGCGCTTGTGCGCCTTCTTGGACACGCCGCCAAGTACCTCGATGGCGTGGCGGATACGCGC
Organism: Halioglobus sp.; assembly: GCA_002699145.1. Classification (GTDB taxonomy): domain Bacteria; phylum Pseudomonadota; class Gammaproteobacteria; order Pseudomonadales; family Halieaceae; genus Marimicrobium. The sequence goes on along the minus strand of PABK01000045.1, from coordinate 12,662 downwards.
GCGGCTCATGTCCGGGCCGAGCAGGTCCATGGCGTCGACCACGGAGATGGAGGCGCGGCTGCCGGAAATCGCCAGGAACAGCGGCGCCAGCAGGTCCTTGACCTTGAGCTGCAGGGCGTCGGCCAGGCTCTTCAGGGCCTGCCACACCGCGTCGCGGTCCCAGTCGCGCAGTTCCTCCAGGCGCCACAGGGCGAACTGCAACTCGCGTACGCGCTCGGCCGGCTCGCCGCCGAACTGCGCGGCCTGCAGCGGCAGGGTGCCGGATACCAGGAAGGCCGCCAGCGGCGCGAGGTCGCTGAAGGTTTCCATGCGCTGGCGCGCGTGGGGCAGCACCGCCATCAGGCGCTCGCGGTTGTAGGCCCAGTCCACCAGGCGGTCGGCCAGTTGCTCGTCGTCCAGGTCCTCGCGTATCCACATGCCGTTGAGCCAGCTCAGCTTCTCCACGTCGAAGATCGGCCCGCCCAGCGACACGCGCTGGATATCGAAGTGCTCCTGCATCTGCGCCAGGGAGAACTTCTCGCGCTCGTCTGGCATGGACCAGCCCATGCGGCCCAGGTAGTTGAGCAGCGCCTCGGGCAGGTAGCCCATGCGCTGGTAGTAGAGAATGCTGGTGGGGTTCTTGCGCTTGCTCAGCTTGGACTTGTCCGGGTTGCGCAGCAGCGGCAGGTGGCACAGCTGCGGCATGTCCCAGCCGAAATACTCGTACAGCAGCTTGTGCTTGGGCGCGGAGTTGATCCACTCCTCGCCGCGCAACACGTGGGTGATGCCCATCAGGTGGTCGTCCACCACGTTGGCCAGGTGGTAGGTGGGCATGCCATCAGACTTGAGCAGGATCTGCGCGTCCACCATGCCCCAGTCCAGCTCGATGGTGCCGCGCAGCATGTCCTGTACCGCGCAGCTGCCCTCCTCCTCCGGCACCACCATGCGGATGACACTGGTCTGGCCGGCGGCGCGGCGGCGCTGCACCTCGTCATCGTCCAGGCGCAGGTCCGAGGGCTTCAGCGCGGTGCTGTTGCCCGCCGCGCGGCGCTGTTCGCGCAATTCGTCCAGTTCCTCGGCGCTGCGGAAACACTCGAAGGCCTTGCCCTGCTCCACCAGTTGCCGCGCGTACTGCTGGTACAGTTCGGTGCGTTCGCTCTGGCGGTAGGGGCCGTGTGCGCCACCGATGTCCGGACCCTCGTCCCACTCCAGGCCCAACCAGCGCAGGGAGTCGAGGATGGCCTGCTCCGATGCGGCGGTGCTGCGCACCTGGTCCGTATCCTCGATGCGCAGCAGGAACTGCCCGCCGTGGGCGCGGGCGAAACACAGGTTGAAAAGCGCGATATAAGCGGTGCCGACGTGGGGGTCGCCGGTGGGCGACGGTGCGACGCGAGTGCGGACTGTCATGGTGGGCCGGATGGTTGTTCTCGGGAGCGCCGATTATACGGGGAGACGGGGGAGTTTCCCATGGGCGTCATGGCCGGGCCCTGTCTTGTCATCCCCCTTCCCTCCATCGTCATGCCCCTTCCCCCATCGTCATGCTCCTTCCCCCCATCGTCATCCCCCTTCCCTCCATCGTCATGCCCCTTCCCTCCATCGTCATCCCCGCGCAAGCGGGGATCCAGTACACAACCAAAAAGCTTTAGCGGGCTCACTGGGCCCCCGCTTCCGCGGGGGTGACTGGTGGGGCCGCATTCCCGCTTCCCTCCATCGTCATCCCCGCGCAAGCTGGGATCCAGTACACAACCAAGAAGCTTTAGCGGGCTCCCTGGGCCCCCGCTTTCGCGGGGGTGACGAAGTAAATACGCGGGGGACGACGAAGTAGATACGCGACGGCGACGAAGGGTTGACCTCAGGGCACCACCTCCCACTCGGGGGCCTCGTACTCGCCGATCAGGTGGATGTCCACGAAGGGCGCCTGGGACTCGATGATCTCCTGCACCGCGCGCTGCGGCTCGCCCTCCATGGCGTCGCGGGCTGCCTTGCTCTCCCAGGTAGCGATGGCCAGCAGCACGTCGGGGCTGCCGATCTTGCGGTGCAGGCGCGTGCCCTGGGCACCCGGCGCCTGCTGGATGATACGGCTGGCGCGCAGCCACGCGTCGGCGTACTGCTCGGGTGTGTAACCGGGGCGGATGTGGACTTCGAAAATGTAATGCATGCCGGAAGTGAAGCAGCAAGCCGGCGACCTGGCAAGTGCCCCGACGTGCCCTGGCCACCTTGTCGACGGCGAGCTGGCGGCTGCCTCGCCGCGCCTGCGCGTCATTTGACGCGACCTGGCAGGTGCCCCCTTGCGCCCGGCCACTCCACTCCTTCGGCGACCTGGCAAGTGCCCCGCTGCGCCCGGACAAGCGAATCCGCCGGCGACCGCCCCGCCGGAACCGGGGTGTCATTCCGGCGCCGCCCGGCGTATACTGCGCCGCGCAAAAACCTGAGGGGTGGCTTCGGCCTGAGATGCCCGCAACGGCGAACCCTTGAACCTGATCCGGTTAATACCGGCGTAGGAATAGGTACTGTACTGCCCACCTGACGTCGTTCACCGGGTCTTCGTAAACTATTCGGAGGCTCCGTATGTCTACAATTCGCACCACCGCCCAGCGCGGCGCCGCGCTCGCCGCCGCGCTCGCCGCTCTGCACACGCCGCACGCCGCAATGGCCGACGCCGCTCCCACACTGGAAGAAATCGTCGTCACCGCCAGTTACCGCGACACCAGCCTGCGCGACACCCCCGCCAGTATCAGCGTGATGAGCAGCGAACTGATCACCGAGCGCGCCGCGCAGCACCTGGAGAACATCCTCAACGCCGCGCCCAACGTGACCTTCGCTTCCGCCGCCTCGCGCAGCCGCTTCGTGCAGGTGCGCGGCATCGGCGACCTGGAGCAGTACTACGATCCCAAGTACTACCCTTCCGTCGGCCTCATGCTGGACGAACTGGAACTTGGCGATAGCGCCAATGCAGGCATGCTGTTCGACGTTGCCCAGGTGGAAGTGCTGCGCGGCCCCCAGGGCACGCGCTATGGCTCCAGCGCCCACGCCGGCATGATCAACATCCGCAGCAAGCGCCCGACGGAGCACTTCGAGGGTGAACTGAGCGGCGGCGTCGGCAATTACGACAGCTACAACCTGGGACTGGTGCTCAGCGGGCCGCTGGGCGACACACTGCGCAGCCGCGTGGCCGTGCAGCAGAACCGCAGTGACGGCTACATCGACAACAAGGCGCTGGGCCGCGACGACAGCAACGACTTCGACGAACTGACTGCCCGCGGGCGCCTGCTGTGGACGCCCACCGACAACGCCGACTACGAGCTGTCCGCGTTCTACTTCGACGCAGACAACGGTCACGACGCCTGGTCGGTGGACAACAACCGCAACACCTACACCGACCAGCCCGGGCACGACAGCCAGGAAACCGTCGCCGTGTCCGGCAGCGGCAACTGGGTGCTGGGCGACGCGCTGCGCGCCGAAGCGGTGCTCAGCTACATCGACACGGACCTGTCGCAGAGCTACGACGTGGACTGGGTCTCCGCAGCGCTGTGCACGGAGTACACCTGCTCCGGCGGCTACGACACCGCACGGGAGATTTTCCACCGCGACCGCGAGCGCGCGGTCGCCGACCTGCGCCTGCTCGGCGGACCCTCCACCCTGGCCGCCGGTGAGGGCCGCTACGTGCTGGGCTTGTACGCCAACCACAGCGACGAGGATTTCGACTACGCCTACCCCAGCGTGTGGTACGGCGACTTCTCCTCCTCCAGCGACTACCAGACCGACCGCTACGCGCTGTACGGCGAGTACGAATACGCGCTGGGCGAACGACTCACCCTCACCGGCGGGCTACGCTACGAGCGCTTCGAAGACGACTACGACAACAGCAACGGTTTCGACTCGGATAACAGCGAAGACCTGTGGAACGCCGAGCTGAGCGCGAAGTACGACCTGGACGACGACAGCATGGTGTACATCACGCTCGCCCGCGGCGCCAAACCCGGCGGCGTGAACACCAACGCCAGCGCCAACGAGCCGTTCATGTCCCCACTGTTCCAGGACTATATCGCCGATAACCTGGTGTTCGACGACGAGACCCTGCTCAGCACGGAAGTCGGCCTGAAAACGCAGCAACTGGACGGGCGGCTGTCGCTGAACCTCGCCCTGTTCTACGCCGACCGCGACAACGCGCAACTGGAAAACTGGATGTGGGACGGCGACGCCGGGCTGTGGATCGGCTACCTCGACAGCAGTTCCGACGCCACCAGCTACGGCGCCGAACTGGAGGCGCGCTTCGCCGCCACGGAGAACATCGAGCTGTTCGCCAACCTCGGCTGGCTGGAGACCGAGGTGGACAGCATCGACACCTTCGACCTGGACGTGAACGACTTCGTCACCCGCGATGGCCGCGACCAGGCCAAGTCGCCCAACTACCAGTACAACGTCGGCACGCGCATCACGTTCACCGACGCCCTGTCCGCGCGCCTGGAAGTGGAGGGCCAGGACGACAGCTACTTCGGCTACTACCACAACGGCCAGCTCGACAGCTACGACCTGGTCAACGCCAGCCTGCAGTGGAGCGCCGGCGCTTTCGCGGTCACCCTGTGGGGGCGTAACCTCGGCGACGAGGACTACGCGGTGCACGGTCTGTACTTCGCCGTGGACCCGCGCGACGAGGTCGGTGCCTGGAGCAACAACACCTACACGCAGCTCGGCGAGCCACGTACCTACGGCCTGGAGGTGCGCTATGCCTTCTAACGCGGCGGGCGCGGCATGAACGGCGAGGTGTCCACGGCCCTGGTGGTGGAGATACTCGCCACCGCGGCCAACATCGGCTTCATTCTGCTGCTGATCCGCGAGAAGGTCCTGTGCTGGTCCTTCGGCATCGCCGGCAGCCTGCTCAGCGTGTGGCTGTTCGCGGACGCCCGCCTCTACTCCGAGGCGGGGTTGTACCTGTTCTACGCCTTGATGAGCGTGTGGGGCTGGCTGCGCTGGCAGCGCCGCGAGCGCGAGGACGGCAACCTGGTCAGCACCTGGACGCCGACGCGGCACGTCGTGGCCATCGCGGTGGCCGGCGCCTGCGCGCTGGGGCTGGGCACGCTGACGCAGACCTTCACCGACGCCGAGCGACCCATGGTCGACGCCTTCACTACCAGTTTCAGTTTTCTCGCCACCTACCTGGAGATCACCAAGACGCTGGAGGCCTGGGTCTACTGGTTCGTGCTCAACGCCACCTCGATCTGGCTGTACCAGGATCGCAACCTGGATATCTACGCCGTACTCATCGCGCTGTACACCGTGATGTCGATCTGGGGGTTCTTCAGCTGGCAGAAATCCTGGCGGCTGCAACAACAGGGCTGAGCTGCGCCGCGTCAACCGCGCCCCGACAGTGACGAATTAGCGGCTGGCGGTGCGACGAGCCCCTGGCGTACCATGGCCGCTTGCGCGCCATCGCTGCCGGAGAACTGTCCATGTCGCACCACGTCCTGTTGCTGCTTGTCGGAATCGGCATGTTGTCGCTGGCGTCCCAGTGGCTGGCCTGGCGCCTGCGCGTGCCGGCCATCCTGTTCCTGCTGAGCGCGGGCATGCTGCTGGGGCCGGTCAGCGGCCTGCTGGATCCCGACGAGCTGTTCGGCGAACTGCTGTTCCCGTTCTTCGGCCTGGCCGTCGCCGTCATCCTCTTCGAGGGCAGCCTGACCCTGAACCGCGAGGAAATACGCGGCCACGGCGTGGTGGTGCGACGGCTCATCACCTGGGGCGTACTCATTATCTGGCTGCTGGCCGCGCTGCTGGCCAACTTCTTCGTCGACATGAGCTGGCAGCTCGCCTTCCTGTTCGGGGCGATCATGACGGTCACCGGGCCGACCGTGATCATGCCCATGCTGCGCGCGGTGCGCCCGCGGCGCGCCGTGGCCAACATCCTGCGCTGGGAGGGCATCCTGGTGGACCCCATCGGCGCGATCCTGGCCGTGCTGACCTTCACGGTGATCATCGCCAGCCAGGTCAGCACCGACTGGTCGGATATCCTGGCGCTGCTCGCGCGCCTGCTCGGCAGCGGTCTGGTGATCGGCGCCCTGGCCGGGCTGCTCTGGGGGCAAACGCTGCGCCGCCACTGGATTCCACAGTTCCTGCACAACGTGGCGACGCTGCTGGTGGTGTTCTTCGTCTACGCCCTGGCCGATACACTGGCGTCCGAGTCCGGGTTGCTCGCGGTTACAGTGATGGGCGCATGGCTCGCCAACACACCCAGGCTGCACGTGCGCGAATTACTGGATTTCAAGGAAAGCCTGAGCATCCTGCTCATCTCCGGCCTGTTCATCCTGCTCGCCGCGCGACTGGATTTTGCGCAGCTGGCGCTGATGGGGCCCGGCGCGCTGCTGGTAATGCTGGGCATACAGTTCCTCGCGCGCCCGCTGAAGGTCTTCCTGTGCACCATCGGCTCCAGCCTGGACAGGCCCGAACGCGCCACGCTCGCCTGGATCGGGCCGCGTGGCATCGTCGCCGCGGCGATCAGCGCGGTGTTTGCCGAACGCCTGGCAGCGGAGAACGTCGCCGGCGCGGAGCTGCTGGTGCCGCTGAGCTTCGTCGTCATCGTCGGCACCGTGGTACTGCAGAGCGTCACCGCGCGGCCGCTGGCCAGGGCGCTGGGCGTGGCGGAACCCGAACCCGAGGGAGTGCTGATCCTGGGCGCCAACGCGGCGTCAAAAGCGCTGGGCAAGGCCATCAAGGAGGCCGGCTTCAACGTGGTGGTCAGCGACAGCGACTGGGACGGTCTGCGCGAAGCGCGCATGGCCGGCGTACCAACCTTCTACGGCAATCCCATGTCCGACCACGCGGAGCGCACGCTGGACCTGGCCGGCATCGGCCGCCTGTTCGCCATGTCGCGCAACGCGGAACGCAACCGCCTGGCCTGCGCCTATTTCGCACGCGATTTCGGCCGTGACGCGGTGTACGCGCTGCCTGTGACAGTGGAGAAAAACGACAACGCCAACGGCAAGCACGCGCCTTCCATGGAACTGCCGGGACGCAGGCTCTTCGCCGAGGATGTCAGCCTCGCCAAGCTGCTGAGCTACCTCAGCCAGGGTGCAGAAATCAGGACCACGCGGCTCAGCGCGAGCTACGGCATCGAGGATTTTCTCGCCCAGGGGCACAGCGAACGCATCCTGCTGCTGGCCTGGAACGACAAGGGCAGGCTACTGCCCTATTCGCCACGCTGGAAGAGCGTGCTGGAGGAAGGCTGGACCATTGCCAGCCTGGCGCTGGAGCGCAAGGCGGCGGGCTAGGATCCTGCGCCTAGCAGCCCGGCGGCTGGGTGGGCAGCTCGTACACGTCAATTACGTGGGTGATGTCGCCGCTGCCATGCCGAGACTGCACCACGACGCTGCCATTGGTCTGCAGCCGGGAATGGCCCCACTTCCAGGCATTCAGCTTGCCAACTTCAACAGCGTCGCTGACCCGCAGCACACTGTACACATCCAGCGCTGCCTGCGGGTCGTGATTGGAATCAAGAATCACCACACTGCCATCGCCACCACTGAGCTGGTCGCTGAGAAAATTCGGTTTGTCGATGCCCGAAAGCTGCAGCGTCCACACACCGTCGACCAGGTCCATCCAGAAGGAGTTGTACCAGCCGTCGACGAACACCCTGTCCGGGCCCACCGGGAAAAAGCCGACGCCCAGGCGCCCGCCCTCACCGGGGTCCGGCCAGGTGATGATCTGGCTGGCGAAGCTGTCGTCAAGGTCGTAGGCGGTGATCTGGTCGTCCGTATCGCGCACACTGAACAGGACGTCACCGGCGATGGCGTAGCGTGCGGCGCTATGGGATTCGACGTCGTTGGTACTCTCGCGCAGCACCGGCCCTGTCGGCGTGATATCGAAGACATGAGCCAGGTAGGCCTGGTTGGCATAGCTCTCCACCACGAGCACATCGACACCCACAGCCGCATCGACAAGATTGCTGGCGACCCCGCTCAGGTCCACCTCCGGGTGCACGAGCCACCCGCCGGCCGGCGACCATCGCAACAGGTGAAACTTGTGCTTCAGGCTCTCACCGGGCTCTCGGACGAACAGGAGAAACTGGTTGTGCTGCCCGGCGCTGCCGTAAAGCGTCAACTCGGCGCTACCGGGGATTGACGGCGCGGGGACCTCCGCCCAGCTGTTGTCCACCGCGGCGAAGCTGCGCAATGTCACACCGTCCTCCTCCAGCACCAGCAGGACATCTCTGCCCAGTTGCATCTGCTGTGCCTCGATCTCGAACCGGTGTTTCGCGAGCCAGCCGTCGTGGAAGTCCAGTGGCAGGAAGTCCTCGCCGTCGCGGTGGAGGTCGCCATCGCTGTCCGGGTTATAGGGATCGGTACCCAGCAGTGCTTCCTCACTGTTGGAGAGCGGGTCGCCATCAATGTTGTCGTCGCAGGCGTCACCCAGGTTGTCGCCGTCGATATTGTCCTGTCCCGGGTTACTGTCCACCGGGCAATTGTCCACGGGGTCCAGCGCACCGTCGCCGTCCCCGTCCTGCTGCGTCGGGTAGGGGTCGACGCCGTCCTTCAGCCCATCGTCATCCGAATCCGTATCGAACGGGTCCGAGCCGAGGGCGATCTCGTCCACGTCCGGCAACCCGTCGTTATCATCATCGGGGTCGCAGGCGTCACCGATCTCGTCGCCCTCGAAGTCGCCCTGTCCCGGGTTGTACAGGTCCACGCAGTTGTCGCCATAGTCGGAGACGCCATCGCTGTCCCCGTCCCAGATATCCGCCACCGCGGTGAAGGCGTAGAATTCGCTGGGCCGGGACTCGATGCCATTTTGCACCACGGCGAGCACGGACGCGGAGGCGCTGATGATGTTGCCAAAGCCATCGCCGTCGCGGGGCTCTCGTGACATTTTCGCTGACACGAAAGGCCAGCTGCCGCCCTGTGCGCGTTCGTAACGGCCCACCCAGCCGCTGACGCCGCCGTTGTGGGGCAGTTCCGGCGCCGAGACGAATGCTGTATCCACCCCCAGGGCAACCGCCGTGCCGAAACGACTGCCGGCGACACCGCTGATGGTCGCCACCGGTGGCCAGGCGTTGTCGCCGTCATCCTCGAAGACGTAGGCGGCATCCACGCCCGGGGCCCCGACCAGGATACGGCCCGCACGGGCAGCGATGGACGCGCCGAATTCCGAACCGGCGCCGGGGCTGTCGAGGCTGCCCGCAGGGTTCCAGTTATCCAGGCCGTCGCGACGGTAGACGTACACCGTTGCGCTACCGCTGGCGCCCACAAATGCCAGGTCATTGAGCAATGCCACCGTTCCGCCGAAGTTGTCGTCGACCCCGGGCGAGGTCAGGCTGGCGATAAGGTTACCGGTGGGCGGGTCGAAAAGATGCGCCTCACCGGGAGTGGCGCCGGGGCTGCCGACCAGCAGCGCATTGGCCCCCAACGCCAGGGCCTTGCCGAACAGGTCGTCATCGGCGCCGTACTCCAGCGTGTAGTCGTAGGCGAAAGTCGTGCCATTGTGCAGGTACAGGTGGACTCGACCACCATCGCTGCGCAGGAAGGTGTTAATAAATGGAGGGTACTCGTAGCGGCTCAATTCCTCTGACGAGCCCACCGCGATACGGTAGCCATGTATGTCCACCGCGTCGCCGAAGGTTTCCACCTGGTCAGGGTCCGGCGCTGTTGGAGGTAGCAACTCGATCGTCTCGTAGGGGTTCCCGTTGAATGGGCCGGTGACCAGTACGGGATTGACGAAATAGTTGACCAGGGTACAGCAGGCACCCGTGCGAAAACCCTCCAGGCGCAGTGTACCGGTGCCGACGATGGCCCACAGGGAAGCGGCCGCGGAGGTGGGGCGCGAGTAATTGGTGTCCACATAGAGTATCTCGTCGAAGGTACTCTCGAAGGCATCGAGCCGGATGAATGATTCGGCTGCGGTATCCGGTCCCGCGGCGCGTAGCGCCGGCGCCAGCACGCCTGACAGGACAAGGAGCGGGAACAGGATGCGCCAGTGCGCCATAACACCGCGCTGGCGTAGGTACCTGTGGCGAGATTGCATGAATCCACCGATCATCAGGGCCTCCTTGCGCGATGCGCCTGCTTCTTATTATTGTGCGATCCAGAGTCTGGTGCAGGAAACGCACTTTTGCAAGCATGGCGGCCATTCGCCGCGGGCGGCGTTCAGGGGCGCAGCCGTTGTATAATGCTGGCCCACTTGAGTCTACCCGTCGCCAGCATGGCCTCAGCCACAGACAATTCGTCCGGCACCGCGCCCGACCATCGTTTCTGCATCGCCCCCATGATGGATCGGGGCTACTTCTAGCCAGAGTTTGTAAATCAACTAGTTACAAACCCCTCGGTAGTCTCGGGACATTTTCGGGACACCAATCCTCTCACCAGACGTTGCCTGCAGAGTCCGACCGCCGGCGCGGGCACTCTGCTTACAAAACTGAAATACGCCGGCCGGCTGGCAACAGGGGCCAATATCCTTGGCACTCGCGGAGTGTCACTGCCTGCTCTGCCAGCCGTTATCTTCGCGCCTCTCGGCGCACACTGCTAGGCCGAGACGAAGGAAGGACCGCCAGATGACAGTCCACTTCGGAGACTGCCGTGAAGTGATGCGCTCGATGATCGAACGCGGCGAGCGGGTGCAAATGTGCGTTACATCTCTCCCCTATTTTGGCCTGCGAGACTACGGAGTCGAAGGGCAGATCGGTCTTGAGGACTCACCGGCCGAGTTCCTAGACACCATGGTCGCAGTATTTGCCCTCGTATGGGAACTGCTCAAGGACGACGGCACGGTCTGGCTCAACATGGGTGACAGTTACCACAACAGTAGTCCCTCCCCAGGCACGCAGAACGGGCTCCTAAATAACCGTAAATTAAGCACCAGCCGGGCCTGCAGGTCAGCCGGTAAACACCAAGGCTGGAAAGAAAAGGACTTAATGGGTATGCCATGGCGGACAGCCATCGCCTTGCAAGAATGGGGCTGGTATCTACGCCAGGACATCATCTGGCACAAACCAAATCCGATGCCGGAGAGCGTGCGAGACCGCTGTACTAAAGCACACGAATATGTCTTCCTACTCTCCAGATCACCGCGTTACTACTTCGACCAAGATGCTATCAAAGAGCAGGCATCCCAAGATGAATACGCTGCCGGATTCCGCGGCGGAAGCTACACAGGGGGGGAAACCTATCAGAATGACAAGGGGGGAACGCGCAAACAGCGAGGCAATGTGCGAGCTGGCGGCGTTCCGATGGGCTGGCAGCCAGGCCCTGGCGGGCATGGTAGTTTTCACAAAGCTGGCCGGGCTGAACAAAAGCAATACAACCCCGAATACATTCCTGATGGAAGAAAAAACAAGCGATCAGTCTGGACGATTGCGACAGAGGCGTTTCCAGGCGCGCACTTCGCCACATTCCCCCAGGCTCTGATCGAGCCCTGCATTCTTGCCGGCAGCAGGCCTGGCGACACAGTCCTTGACCCCTTCTTCGGATCCGGCACGACCGGGCAGGTCTGTAACCGGCTCGGCCGCAAGCACATCGGGATCGAACTAAACCGCGAGTACGAGCCGTTGCAGATCGAGCGCACCGCGCAACAGGGGCTGGAGCTATGACCGCTGTTGCACTGTCAATCATCGGCCGCACTGAAGTCCCTGCCGCGGCCATGGATCACTATCACTTCTGGGAGGCCAGGGTCTGCCTTTCAGTTCTCCAAAAATCGGAAGACCCGCAAAGTATGGGGGTTATCGGAACCACCGACAATCAGCGGGCAGAGCTATACGGCTGGAATAATCCAGTTAAGCCGCACATCGATTCGCTTGGCGGTTCCCACTGGATGTACGGACTGCTGTTATCCGGCAACTGCTCGCTCAGCATCAAAGAGCGAACCATCGACCTCGAGCAAGGCGATATCTTCCGGCTGGATGACTCGGTCAGGCACTGGACCGAAGGGCGCGGCCAATCGATCTGCGCGTTCGCAGGGACCTGGCGCACACCCGCCGACGATACTGCAGTACAGACACTCACACGCGGCGTTCAGCGACTCGCCAACGGCACATGGCGCGCACCGCGCATTGGCCCAGGCTTTCGCATACTGCAACCCGGCGAAGTCCTGGCAACAAACGATTTCAACAAGAGCCATACAGTTCCCAGGACCCTGGCCGACCGGCGAGGCTGGCACATTTTGCGCTGCAGCCGCTGCCTCAACCCGGCTGTAGTGCTCGATGATTACTGGCCATATCACAATGACAACTCTCTCTGCACCGTCCATCACGCTATCCAGGAGTTAACGTAATGCGAGTCAACGTCTACGCCGAAGAACTACCCGAAGAAGGGGCCATAGAGATCATCAGCAAGGAGATCGATGGCCGAACATTTACCGGCCTTCGTATCCCGCTGTACCTGCCAGTCACGCTCCCGGACGGGACCCAGGCTCGAGGAAAGTTCATGCAACACCCCGATGACGATGATTCCAGCGCGATCACCATTTGGGGCAAGCAAGACCTGCGCACACTGCTTCAGGAAGCGCAGCAGAAGCTCGATGCACATTACGGAAACGTAGAAGCAGGCACACATTCAGAGCTTCGAAATCTTCAAAACAGGCTTTTATGGGCATTGTTGGAAAAAGATAGTGTTGATTTGCACTTAAAACTGACCCAGGATTTGCATCTAATATTGACCCACCCTGGTCGCCAGATTATGGCGTAGTTTTAGGTTTCTTGCTGCCTT
>PABK01000044.1 GCA_002699145.1 Halioglobus sp. | reverse complement strand
TATGACCAAGCTCGCCCTGTTTGTTCGCCTCGAAGCCAAACCCGGCCAGGAGGCTGCGCTTGCCGACTTCCTGGCCAGCGCACTGCCGCTCGCCAACGCCGAATCCGGCACCACTGCCTGGTTTGCATTGAAGTTTGGCCCTTCGACGTTCGGTGTGTTCGATGCCTTTGCCGATGAGGCAGGTCGCCAAGCACATCTGAACGGCCAGATCGCCGCGGCCTTGATGGCCAACGCCGCGACCTTGCTCAGTTCTCCGCCCAATATCGAGAAGGTCGAACTGCTTGCAGCCAAACTGCCTGCATGACAACCCGGCCTTGACCCAATCAGGTCACGCTACAGGATGGGGGTCACACAGCCCTACGTGCGATCCCTCACTCGTGTGATGGCGAATGAGTTTCTCAATAGCCTCGGGTGGGACTTTCGTATGGTAGACGACCCGCGGCGCGCAAGCCTGGGCGATCGCCGATCTCGACATCGACGCGCTCGAACGCCATCGCGCGCAGGCCCAGGTGGCCGTCGACCTCGATTGGGATGGCCAGAGGGCGCCGGCATTCCGGCAGGCCCGGCATTCGTGACCGGCAATTCCTTTCACCCCGCACACCACCCCGAACCCGAAGCGGAATGCCCGCCGCTAGGTTCACTCCAACCCGAGACATGACCATGACAAAACTCCCCGTACTCGCCCTGCTGTGCTCTTCGCTGTTGCTGCCCCTCGCCGCGCATGCCGGCGATGGATGCGACGGCCTGCCGAACTGGCAGCAGCTCAAGCAGGCCCTCGCCAATGCCCGCAAAGACGCCAACGGCGGCTTCAACCTCGACATGTGGGGCACCGTGGTGGCGACCGACGGCACGGTCTGCGCCGTGGCCCATACCGGCGCCAAGGTCGGCGACCAGTGGCTCGGCAGCCGGGTGATTTCCGCGCAGAAGGCGAACACCGCGAACGCCTTCAGCCTGCCGGGCCTCGCCCTGTCCACCGCCAACCTCTATTCGCCCACGCAGCCGGGCGGCAGCCTGTTCGGCCTGCAGTTTTCCAACCCGGTCGATACGCAGGTAGCCTACGCCGGCAGTGCCGCGGACTTCGGCACGGCGAAGGATCCGCTGGTGGGCGCGCGGATCGGCGGCGTGAACGTGTTCGGCGGCGGCCTTGCGCTTTACGACGCGAAGGGAACGCGGGTGGGCGCGCTCGGCGTCAGCGGCGATTCCTCTTGCGCCGACCACAACATCGCGTGGAAGGCCCGCCACGCGCTCGCGCTGGACTACGTGCCGGCCGGCGTCAGTCCCGCGAAGGACGACAACATCGTCTATCTCGACAAGACCGAGCAGGCCAATGGCTTCAAGCATCCGCTTTGTGGTGGAACCGAGGACAAGGTGACCCTGCCCCCGGTGCGAAAGCAGTAAGTTGAGCCACAACGGGCGGGCACAACCCGCCCTTGTGCAACGACCGGGAAGCCGCCGCATGACCACCATTGGAAGCACGCCAGAGACCACCACTGTGTACGGCATGCCGGCCGACCGGGCCGCGGCCGTGGACGAAGTGCATGCGCGCCCGCATCCGCTGCTCCAGCCCCCGCGCGGCCTACTGCAATTCGCCTTCAGCAACCAGCGCGAGCTCTCCAATGTCGCATGACCGCCTTGCTTGACCAGATCCTCCCAGGCCCCCGCCATGCCATACAGGCGCAGCTCTTTGAGCTCTTTGTCCAACTCACGCATGATCGGCCTCCTGCACGACAATGTCTGTGCGCAGGCTGTCGTAGCGCGCCGTGTCGGCCAGGGGGGCTGGCTCACCTGCAGGATGGTCGCAACTGTCTCGGGCAGGGGCTGTGCCTGCAAGCGTGCCAGCACGTTGATGACGTGTTCGCAGCTCACAGCTTCGCAAGATCGAAGGGTAGAGCCTTGGGTATAAAGTGGCTCGTTTCTTCGGTCTTCTGGGGCGGTGACTTACGCGACCTGCAGTGTCGGATAGTCTGTATAGCCCTTGGCGCCACCTGCGTAGAACGTGTTGGAGTCAGGCGCGTTCAGCGGTGCCTTGGCCCTGATGCGTGCGGGCAGGTCCGGGTTAGCCAGGAAGGCCGTGCCAAAGGCCACAGCGTCAAGCTTACCTTCGGCAATAGCTGCCTCTGCCTCATCAGCGCTGTAACCCATATTGCCCACCAACACACCCTTGTACTTTTCACGCGCTACGGGCATGACATCGGCCTTCTGCACGCCGAAGAAATCGGCGCGCATCACGTGCAGGTAGGCTAGCTTGAAGGCATTGAGCCTATCGGCCAGGAAGCCGATGAGGGCCAGCGGGTCGCTGTCTTTCATGCTGTTGAAGCTGTTGAGGGGCGACAGGCGCAGACCCACACGTTCGGAACCGATCGCCTGGGTCACGGCAGTGAGTACCTCGAACAGCAAACGTGCACGGTTTTCCAGCGATCCGCCGTAAGCATCGGTGCGCTGGTTGGGCGTGTCGCGCAGAAACTGGTCAATCAGGTAGCCGTTGGCGCCGTGTACTTCCACACCATCAAAGCCGGCGGAAATGGCGTTGCGTGCGCCTTGAGCAAACGCAGCCACGATGCCGGGAATCTCTTCGACGGTCAGGGGGCGGGGCACCGCGTGCGGCACCTTGTCTTGGGGCGTGTGGATCTCACCCTCAATAGCGGTGGCGCTGCTGGAGACAATGGGGGCGCCATCGGCAGCGCCAGGGTAGGCTGCGCGGCCAGCGTGCCAGATCTGCATGAAGATGCGTCCGCCCTTGGCGTGCACCGCGTCGGTCACCTGCCTCCAGGCTGCAATTTGCGCGTCGTTGTAGATGCCAGGCTCATTGACGAAGGCCGATGTACCGGGCGCCACCATGGTGCATTCGGAAATCAGCAGGCCGCCGGTGGCTCGCTGGCTGTAGTACTCGGCCATCAGCGCGTTGGGCATGTGGCCAGCGTCGGCACGGGCGCGTGTCAGTGGTGCCAGAAGGATGCGGTTGGGCAGGGTGAGAGAACCTACTTGAAGTGGATTGAATAGCATGTGGATGAAAACCCAGATTAGTGAACAGAAAACAGTGGTAAAGCTAACAGTATTCCCAATACTCTGACCTTTGAAAGGTCACTGAAGACCATTTTGGCAAGGCTGGTGCTTTTGCACCCAGCGCACGATAGAGCACCCAGAGCGGCGTCGTAGAACGCGACCGACTTCTGAAGGTCGGCAGCGCCGATAAAGATGTGCGAAAAGATGCCATCGCCAGAAATGACAGGAGTGGACATGATTAATTTCCTTGGTGGTTGGCGTTGAATGGGTAGTGGGCGGTCAGTAGTGGATCACCGTGCGAATCGACTTGCCTTCATGCATCAGGTCGAAGGCCTTGTTGATGTCGTCGAGGCCCATGGTGTGGGTGACGAACGGGGCGAGATCGATCTCGCCTTTCATTGCGTCCTCCACCATGCCGGGAAGTTGAGTGCGGCCCTTGACCCCGCCGAAAGCCGAGCCCTTCCAGGTGCGACCGGTGATCAACTGGAAGGGGCGCGTCGAAATTTCCTTGCCTGCACCAGCCACGCCGATGACGATCGACTGGCCCCAGCCACGATGTGCTGCTTCCAGTGCCGAGCGCATCACGTTGACGTTGCCGATGCACTCGAAGGTGTGATCGACACCCCAACCGGTCATCTCGATGAGAACCTCGTGAATCGGCTTGTCGAAGTCCTTCGGGTTGAGGCATTCGGTCGCGCCGAAGGTACGAGCCAGCTCGAACTTCGCTGGATTGGTGTCGATGGCGATGATGCGACCTGCCTTGGCCTGGCGTGCCCCCTGAATCGCAGCGAGCCCGATACCACCGAGGCCGAAGATGGCCACAGAGTCACCCGGCTGAACCTTGGCCGTGTTGTGAACAGCGCCGATGCCGGTGGTCACACCGCAACCCAGCAGGCAGACATGCTCGGGATTGGCGTCCGGGTTGATCTTGGCCAGCGAGACTTCGGCCACCACCGTGTATTCGCTGAAGGTCGAGCAGCCCATGTAGTGGTAGATCGGCTGGCCGTTGTAGCTGAAGCGGGTGGTGCCATCGGGCATCACGCCCTTGCCCTGGGTGGCGCGCACCGCCACGCACAGGTTGGTCTTGCCGCTCTTGCAGAACAGGCACTCACCGCACTCGGCGGTGTACAGCGGGATCACGTGGTCACCCGGCTTGACCGAGGTCACGCCCTCGCCGACCTCGACCACGATGCCGGCGCCCTCATGGCCCAGCACCGCCGGGAACACGCCTTCCGGGTCCTCGCCCGACAGGGTGAAGGCGTCGGTATGGCAAACGCCGGTATTCGTGATCCTGACAAGCACCTCGCCCTTGCGCGGCGGCTCGACGTCGATCTCGACGATTTCCAGTGGCTTTCCAGGCCCGAAGGCAACTGCTGCACGTGATTTCATGATGTCGCTTCCTTTACTAGCTAACTAAATTTTCCCTCACCGAGGGTACCCTGGTGCCTCTACCGCAGGTAGGAGCGGACGATGGGGATGGTCTCGTCAATGGACTTGTTCTGCGAATCGCTCCTGATTTCGCTACCGGGAAACTCTTCCCGTAGATAGCTCTCCAGAACCGTTGCCATCAATCCGTTGACAGCTCCACGAACAGCCGCAAGCTGCTGAAGAATTGCAGGGCATTCAGCACCTGCATCGAGCGCTTGCTTCTTTTCTTCCGGGCCATGTGGCACTCACCGCTTTTCACTCCAGATAAGCGGGGCCTGACGCCGAAGAGACAGGCCCTCAACTCATTAGAATTCCTGCACGGTTGGGCGCAGAACGATCTCGTTAATATCCACGTCAGCAGGCTGCTCAATTGCGAAGGCGATAGCTCGAGCGACCGATTCGGCGGGAATTGCATGCTTGTAGAAATCCACCACGAAATCGCGGCTCTGTTGGTGGGTGCTGCCGAATTTCAGTTCGGAGTCCACGGCGCCCGGCTCGATAGTCGTGGTGCGGATGCTGCCACCGACTTCGTGACGCAGTCCTTCGGAGATAGCCCGCACAGCAAACTTGGTGCCACTGTACACGGTGCCACCCGGGCTGAACACCTTCAGGCCTGCAACCGATGCGATGTTGATGAAGTGACCACTGTTTTGTTTCTGGAAGACTGGCAATGCAGCCGCGACTCCGTACAGCAGACCCTTGATGTTGATATCGATCATGCGATCCCACTCGTCAGTGCGAGTATCGCTGAGCGGTGCAATCGCCATCAGTCCGGCATTGTTGATCAGTACATCAATGCGACCGTAGGTGTCCACGGCACCTTGAATGAGTGTTTTGACCTCTTCCTGAGAGGTGACATCGGTCTGATACGCGATGGCCTGACCACCTGCATTGGTCAGCTCAGCCACCAATGCGTCGAGTTTATCTTTGCGGCGTGCAGCCAGCACTACGCGAGCGCCAAGCGCAGCAAGGTGGCGTGCAGTAGCCTCACCCAGGCCGCTGCTGGCACCGGTGATAACGACAACTTTTCCAGAAATGTTATTGCTCATGCTGAGAACCTCATCGGTGGTTTTATACTTCGCCATGGTTGGTTAACCTGGCAGTGCGCAAACTTTAGACCCATGATTGATCTCAATAAATGAAAATAATTGGATTATGCTATTCCTGAAAATGGAATAAATGGGAGGGGCGACATGCTTAACCGCATGGAGATGGTCAGGATTTTTTGCACAGCAGCAGAGGCAGGTAGCTTCCGCGAAGCGGCAACTCGATTAGGCATCTCCCCACAAGGGGTGACTCGAGCCATTCAAGCCCTGGAAACTGAGCTTGGCGAATCACTGTTCCACCGCAATACCCGCCAGGTGAGCATCACTGCTTTCGGTCAGGATTACGCCAAAGATGCCAGGTCAGCTCTGGATCATTTCGATACGCTATTCCGTTCGCACAGGACGAAGCCTGAGCTGTCAGGTAGGGTGGGAATTACGGCTCCACATGCTATTGGCAGGCGCTTCCTGATACCGTTTCTTCAGCCGCTGGCCGCTGCACATCCTGACCTGCAATTCGATCTCCGCTTGGAAGATCAGATGACTGATGCTGTTGAGGCGCATATCGATATTGGTATCAGGGTGGGGGTTATCCGCGACCGGCGCTACGTTGCACGTGCCTTAGCTCCCGTGCCGTTTTACGTTGTCGCGTGCCCGTCTCTCATAGGCCAAAAGACACCACCTGAATCTTTGGATGCCTTAGCTAAGCTGCCACTTTCAGTCCTGATCGACCGGAAAAATGGCCGCCCTTGGCCTTGGCTATTTGCCGACGGGCAAACGTTCGCGCCCAGGCAGCCAGCGCTTATCTGTGATGATCCAGATACGGAATTGGAAGCCACCCTGGCAGGCATGTGTTTTGGCCAAATTCCTGCCTATCTGGCTGAGCCTCATCTGCGGTCAGGAAAGCTGGTTGCCGTTTTGGCTGATCACGCTCCAGCACCATGGGATCTGTTCATATACCGCCCGCAGCAGGGTCCTGTATCGAAGCGGGTGCGATTGGTGTACGACCACCTTAAGCAGGCTTTCTCAAACCCCAAGCTATTTCCCCAGGGCCTGGGGACATAGCTTGAATACCTGCCAGCAATCGTCCGCTTTTGGCCGATTTGTGCCGGTCGTCAAGGACCGCTTCGGATCACTCTCAACCGGATCGCGGGCCAGCTGATTTGCTAAAAACCCGCGCCAAACTCAACGAAGGATTTCGCATGATCCGTTTTTTTTGGCGATCACGCTCGGCCTGATGGTTGGCTGCTCGTCGAGTTCAAGTGCGATCTGATCAGTGAGCGGTAGCGCAAGTGGATCGCCTCAGCCAAGCAGCGTTGTTGCCGGCGGCCGGAAGAAAGCCTTGAACTAGTAGCGGAAAGGATGAAACTTTATTTTTACGATTCTCAGCATTTTCCAAGGTTGAGCGAAAATTAGGATGATACTTTAATGATTCCGGCCTCCATCCCCACAAAACGCTTGCAGATGGCAGAATTGAAATAAGTCATTGTTTTAAATGGATTTTTGCAGGAATTGCTACGTTGCAGGGTCCTGTAGTTAGGATGACACTTTATTTTCCTCCCACATCAGCGGGATGCCGCGTTTGAGGCATGTCGATTGTTGATTGATGCCTATAGTATCGGAGAACAATCATTAGGTAGCATCGACTGGGGCCTGGATGAAGCGTATAGCCTTGCTTTGCACGCCATTGCGCCGGGTGATGTTACGGCAGCCGAAACGCAACACCAGCACTGCCGTCAGGTGGCCGTGGTGATGGAAGGTGGCCTGGTAGAGGCGGTGATTGCCGACCAACCCGAGGCCGCGCCTGACATCGTGGTGATCGACTACGATACAGACGGGTTTCCGGCAGAGGACTTGTGCAGTATCACCCAGTCGGATGGTAGTCAGTCAACGGCTTTGGTGGTGCCACACTTTGTGGAGGCTTCTGGAATTGACCTGACCGGCGTCTTTCGACAGATGACTGATTAACCTATCTTTGCCCCGCGCAAGCGGGGTTTTTTATACCCCAAGTCCATTTTAAGCTTGAATTTCGACTGGAATTGGCAACTTCAGCTTGGTAACTATCGGCGTATAGATATCCACCTCGGTATTTTCTGTCTCGATAGAAACTACCAGGCTATATCGAGTTTTTCGATTCCAGCATCCAAGATGCGATCGCTCTCTCCACCAGCCAATTTTCGGCATGACTGAGATAAAACTAGAAGCCGCCAACTCTGCGGATGTGCCTGTCCAAGTATCAGAATGGATGGAGCCTCGATCTCTGGCTGTAGAACCAAGCAACCAATGCCCAGAAGCGGATTGAGTACTCGTCAGCTGCTCATCTTCTTCTCTGGCAGCCTTATTTATCCGCTTGATAAATTCCTCTTTTGATTCACCTGGGTTGTTGATATCAAATCGCAGTGCGTGGGATGCATACCGGTATCGATCTTTCCAGCCAATCTCACCAGGCCCTGGTTCGATAAAGTAAGAAAGCGTGACTTTCATTTTCACCTGCACATCGTCAGGGAGAGACTGCAAGACTTCTACTGGCCAGGGCAAATCATAAAAATGCATATCACGTGTACGCATTCCACCTCCAGACTTTTTGTCGTAAGGCTGCAATCTTGCTTGGGCGATTAGGGTCAATGCATTTCTGGCACTATAGAGGGCTCGATCAAGACTGGGGACGCCATAGCCGCAAATCTTCAAAAGGTTCTTATAGTCACTCTTCTTATCTGCCGCCATGAACTGCTTTTTAAGCGGTTCTGGCCAGTTTGCTGAGTGTACCAACAGCGCACGAATGGTTTCTTCCCAGTAGCTCGGGTATTCAGCCCTGATGGTTCCAGCCATTCTCGCCAGTTGTGCAGTGGCGGCACTCGTCATGTTAAAAGGATAAAAGTAGCCTTGCGAATCTGGCCGATAGGTCGTGGATAGGATTGAAAGATCATCGCATTCAGTCGCAAATCCTGTCTTGTCTATTGCTAAGTTGCCGCCCTCCAGCACCAGTTCAGGTTTAATCGGCCATTTGTTCTCTTCCCACGTGCTTGACGTTGTAGAAAAGGGGGAGAGTGTTTGTGCCTCTGCGACAGGGCTATAAGACGCCAGATTCGAGTCGACGATATCGACCAGATTAGTCATCGCTCCCACAGTCAGTGCATTCCAGGACTGCGCAGGGTCGTGAACTGATTCTGTCACTTGAATTTCTGGGTAATTCTGTGCCGCTTCTTTAACTCCCATAGTATGCAGGGAATTACCACCACTGATGACAAATAATCTTTGTTCATTCCACGTGGCTGCCAATTGATCTATCTCCGCTGACCAGGAGCTGGGACGCCCTCGATCACGTGTATCCGTTGCAGTAACTGCCATGCAGTAAGAACGTTTTCTCTCGGGTGCTTGTATTTCTGCTTTGTAGACCCCTTGAGCCGTAATATATCCCCAGAGGTCAGGCTCGTTTTCCCCATCATGCGGCAGGATTTTTATCGATTCCAGAATATGAAAAATAGATACGGGGTCAGCACTTTCCAGCAACGGCATTAAATCGCCATACAAAGCGGTTCCTGCCATGAGCGTGCCATGACGATCATGGTCATGTGCTCCCCAAGCGGTATCTACGGTCTGGCAATCTTCACTGGATAAAAATGGTTGAATCAAAGGGTGTCCATTGTTGACGCCTGTATCAAGGATGCACACGGATGACACCGGATTCTGGGGTTGATCAATTCGGCTCAGCAAGTTATCAACCCAGCCAGCTTGCTCTTTGGCATCCATCTCCATAAAAAATGCAGTAGTCGTCTTCGCCAGGCGATATTCCGCTATGAGGTCGCTAGCCTGTGTCAGCTTTTCCAGGTCAGTGGAGCTGGCGAAAACAACTTTGACCATACGTTCCGGGAATTTTATGATGCCTTGGCGGGCTTCCAGCTTTAGCTGGGCGAGCAGCTTATCAAAGGCATTTACATCCTCATCAGAATCCCCTCGAAGCCAAACCTCCACCCATTTTTTATCTGCCCCGGGCTTCGGAGCATTGGTGTCCGTCCAAAACGAGTTAACTAACAAAGCGTTTCTGATATCCGAGATGCTCGCCACAAGATCCTGATGTTTTGGATTTCCCTTATTGGTGTTTTGGTTCAAGTATTCTTCCAATTTTTTGGCAAAATATTTTCGTTTCTGATTGGATACATACACAGTCGCGAACGTGACCAATTGACCGGACGTATTTTCCTCTTTGCGTACGTTCAGCAGCCTGATTTCCTTAGTTCGCATATCCTCGAGACTTTTGGTCACTAACTCCGTATTAGGGTCGCTCACGAATTCGAGATACACACCATTTCGTGCACCCACTAAAGCAATCTGGCTATTTTGGGATGAATCCCAAGCCTTTTTGAATTGGCCTTGTAAATATTCGCCGTGCTGAGCTCGATTTCTGGGAATGACTGTTTTTTGAATGACAGCGGAAGAAGTGCTGGTATAGGGACGGGTTTCTGGCTGGTCGGGTAGAACGATATGAGGAAGCTTATCCATAAACTATTTTTTCTGCGAAAGAAGAGAGTATCAAAGCCCTGAATAGACCTGTCTACGTTGATTTAAAGTGCCAATTAATTCAGCGGCGGTTACCTTAGATTGATCATGTAATACTGCCTCTTTTATCGCGTCGCGGCATGCCGAGCCAATTTCGGATTGACTTAAACCCTCACAGCCAGATAGTACTTTTTTCCAAGCAAAACGGCTGGCAAGAAAAGTTCCCATTACTAATTCAATCAGGTGTTTTCGCTCTTCTTCATCTGGCAATGAGTAATAAAGCACGTCGTCAAATCGACGAAACAACGCCTGATCCAATAGCTTGGGATTGTTGGTGGCAGCAACAATAATGCTGTCCGATTGATCCTGCTCTATAAATTGCAACAGAGCGTTCAGCACCCGACGCATTTCTCCAACATCATTGTCCATTGAGCGATCACCACCAATGGCATCGAATTCGTCGAAGAAATAAATCCCCTGTTTTTGCTCCATAATGTCGAAGATCTGGCGTAATTTAGCACTGGTTTCGCCCATGAACTTCGTCACGAGTCGATCTACCTGAACTGTATACAGCGGCAACTTCAATTCATGGGCCAGAACCCGCGCTGACATAGTCTTTCCGGTACCGGGAGGACCCGCGAGGAGGATGCGCCGACGATTAGACAAACCGTGTTGCTGCAACTTTCCACGTTGATAGAACTCTTTGATTACTCGGTGGAAGCGATCTAGGGTGACCTGAGGGGCAACCAGGGATTTGAAAGGAATATCCGGGTTTTCAGATACCACCAGCCCCTTCAATTCTTGTGGGAAAGGGACAACCTTCAGTCCTTGGTGGACCCGCTTCCTATGGTTATCCACAAGGTCACGAATCTCATGAGCGAGGGTCGCATGTCCTTGTTTTGCTTCATGGGCCGCTACCTGAAGGGCTATTGAGTAGAAACGCTCTCGATCCTCCTCAGAATACGAGCGAATAAGCGATTTAATCTGATCCGCGGTGGCCATGGCTTTGCCCAGTCTAAATTATTTCAAAACAGTGTGACATCCTACAGGAACTCAACATTGGCCAATAGTCACAAATGTTGGCTTCGTAATTCTCGTCAGTCTAGCATAAAAATGCGTCTAATAGACACATTTGTTTGCCAAGAGAACCCATTAACTGGTTTAATAGACGACAATATCCACTACGAAACTACAGATCTGATGGATGTTCGAACACTAAAGATGGCCGATGCATGCTCGATATCGGGTTATACAAGAGACCAGATGCGGGCTCTTTTGCGCGATTTGCCGTCTTTCACAGTCAATCAAGGTGCTGGTAGAAGTCGCGTTTTTACGCGCGTTGAACTGTTGGCTATCGCGGTTATCTCATTCATGGAGAAGAGATACGGTATGAGGCGCGCCGCCATCGGGGTTATTCTGGAACGGCTCCTGGAGACCCTTCAGGCTCCCCGCGAAGTAGATCCACTTGCATGTCTGGTAATCGTCACGGGAGAAGCGTCGGTTTCATACACTCGGCTTAATGAAGTCGTTACTGAGGGACTGGTCATCCCCCTAGCCCCCATTTTTGATCGATTGGATACTTACCTCGGGGCCAAAATACCTCAAAATCAGATGGAAATCAGCTTTGGCCCTTCAGCCCTACACAAGATCCATGTTCACTCATCGCGTGGGTGAGCAGGCTGGATGCGGCTCATAGTAAATCCTGTTCGGGTCATTAATGGTCACATGGGCATAGCTCTGAGCAGATGAGATATCTCTGTGGCCCAGAATCTCCCGGATGTCAGCCCTATGCCTGAGCGTTTCTGTGGTAGTTGCATGGCGCAGCATGTGGCATGCCCATTTTTGTTGATGACCGACCGGATCATGCTGTATCCCGTACGGTCAAAGTATTGGCTGTTAACAAGTGCAAACGCGATGGTTCCACTGTAACCGTGGGTCGAACAGATTTGTCTGTTCAACTGCCATGACAGGTCGCAGACCTGGCGTGGTGGTTGATTCGAACGAAGCCCTCGTCACTGCTTAGCGAAGCGGGGTAGTGACGAGGGCGGCGGAGCCCGGAACGACAACGGCTTGCGCTCGAATTGATGCGTTCGGCGCGAATTCAGTCTGGCTATACTGGCAGCCATGCATCGCAGAGAGCTTCAAACGCGGCCACGGCGGTAACGTGGATGGGGGAAGTTGCCCTCGCCATCCAAAATGGCAAAAACAACAACAGCGTCGCCAGAGCTTCAACGGCGCACAGCCTAGGCTGCAGCTCATCTTCAATATTTCCTCAAGAGCAGGACGTTCGTCCTCATTTCAATCTGGCTATCGCCACCTCAAACCCGGCTTGCAAGTAGCCGACTTCCAACGCGCCGTTTCACCGACGGTTTCTTTCAACTCGCGGACCGATGGTTCCGCTCATTTAAAAGGAGGTGAAGTACTCACCATCGCAACTGACTCTT
>PABK01000043.1 GCA_002699145.1 Halioglobus sp. | reverse complement strand
AGTTTGAAATGCGTGGCCAATCACGCACGAAATCATTGAGAATAGGATATAGGTCGCGAACCACGTTAAGAACCGACTCATGCTAAAGACACATAACGCTTCAGGTTGCGGCGGCCGAAAGGCCGTCCGCAACCCTGACTAGTTAATGCGCGGCGAAGCGGAAGCCGCGCCACGAAAGATGCCGGAGCGCACGCGGAGGCCCCCACCGGCGCAGCGAACCAGGAATGGCCTTGTTTGTGAGCCAAGGTTTGTGAAAGCCCGAAAAGTGGCGACGAGCAAGTGGAGTAGCGGCCTTGCCCTGCTGCCGAAAAGAACCTGGTTCTGCTTGGGTGACTGGCCATTCCTTTAGCTTACCCCATTGTGGTTGATTGATCTCCGCGCCTTAACGCTTCAGGTTGAGGCGGCCGATAGGCCGTCCGCAACCCTGACTAGTTAATGCGCGGCGCGCCAAAGTACGTGCTACGAAAGTTGCCGGAGCGCATGCGGAGGCCGAAACTCGCGTAGCGAACCAAAAATGGCCTTGTGTGTGAGCCGAGGTTTGCGAAAGCCCCAAAAGTGGCGACGAGCAAATGGAGCAGCGGCCTTGCCCTGCTGCCGGAAGGAACCTGGTTTTGCCTGGGTGAATAGCCATTCCTTTAGCTTACCCCATTGTGGTTGATTGATCCCCGCGCCTTAACGCTTCAGGTTGAGGCGGCCGAAAGGCCGTCCGCAACCCTGACTAGTTAATGCGCGGCGAACCGGAAGCCGCGCCACGAAACATGCCGGAGCGCATGCGGAGGCCACCACCGGCGTAGCGAGCCTAAAGTGGCTTTGGGTGTGAGCCGAGGTTTGCAAAAGCCCAACAATAGGCGACGAGCAAGTGGAGCAGCGGCCTTGCACTGCTGCCGGAAGGAACCTGGTTTTGTTTGGGTGACTGGCCATTCCTTTAGCTTACCCCGTTGTGGTTAGTTGATCTCCGCGCCTTAACGCACAAAGCAGCGGGCGCCGGTACGGCGTCCGCTGCCTTTACTGGTTAATGCGCGGCGAACGGCCCGCCGTGCAAAGCGAGTTGCCGGAGCGCATGCGGAGGCCACTGCTGAACCCAATGACCAGAAATGCCGGACGGCTATGGCCGGTGATTTAGATTGTGCCGCTGCCGCCATGGTGCAAGGGGAGTAGAGGGCCGGAAGTGCCAGGTGCCCGACATTGATAATGCTTGGGTAGTTCGCCATATCCATAGCTTAGCCCAATGTTGAGGTATGACCCCCGCGCTTTAACGCTTCAGGTTGAGGCGGCCGAAAGGCCGTCCGCAACCCTGACTGGTTAATGCGCGGCGAACCGGAAGCCGCGCCGCGAAAGTTGCCGGAGCGCATGCGGAGGCCACCACCTGCGCAGCGAACCAAAAATGGCCTTGGGTGTGAGCAGAGGTTTGCGAAAGCCCGCAAAGTGGCAACGAGCATGCGGAGTAGAGGCCTTGCCGTGCTGCCGAAAAGAATCTGGTTCTGCTTGGGTGACTAGCCTTCCTTTAGCTTACCCCATTCTGGTTGGTTGATCCCCGCGCCTTAACGTTGGAATTAAGCGGCGCCGTTTACGGCGTCCGCTTGAATGACTTGTTATTTGAATTCACAGAATGCTCCTGAATTCACCCTTGTACCTACCTACCCTGAACCGATTTGGTAAACATATCAACAGAGCGCCTGCATGCTCAATTGGCTCTCACTAACTAAGTGGAGACCCGCCAAGAATTCTCTCAGCCATGATACGGCCGACATGCATTCTCGGATCGGCGAATGTGGCAGACAGATTACCCTTAGTGGCACGAATACAAACTGACAAGACGAAGATCCCTTAACCACGGTTCAACAGAGCGACGGGATGTGCACAGTGCCCACGTTTGACCCAGCTCCCCTGGCACGAAGGAACGGATGAGAAAACTTAAAGAAAACTGCTCCTGGGTAGTGCTCACTATATTCAAATAACAGCTAATTATGCGGAATCGGTCCATATAACACCCATTCACCCTATCTACGTCCCGCTCAACTTTGCACACGAAAAAACCATTGGCTATCAGTATTCTAGAGCAGTGGTGAAATTCTGCCCGCACAACAATGGAATTTTACCCGCCGAAAACCTGGCCGAAAACGATGGGTGGCAAGAACTCTCCAGCGACAATACTCCGTTGTCATTCAACAACTTGCGCTGAAACGCGCTGGGCTTTTTCCCTGCAGTCCGTTGAAAAACCGGTTTCGGGTAAACCTACTCCACCGTCACCGACTTCGCCAGGTTGCGCGGCTTGTCCACGTCCGTGCCTTTCTGCACCGCCACGTGGTAGGACAACAACTGCAGCGCTACCGTGTAGACGATCGGCGCAATCACATCCGGGCAGTGCGGCATTTGCAGCACCTTCACCCGCTGTTCACTCTCGAAGCCGGACTCCCGGTCGGCGAACACGAACAGCTCGCCGCCGCGCGAACGCACTTCCTCCAGGTTGGATTTGAGCTTTTCCAGCAACTCGTCGTTGGGCGCCACCGCCACTACTGGCATGTCATCATCCACCAGCGCCAGGGGGCCGTGCTTGAGCTCTCCAGCGGGGTAGGCCTCGGCGTGGATGTAGGAAATTTCCTTGAGCTTGAGTGCGCCCTCCATCGCGATGGGGTAATGGATGCCGCGGCCGAGGAAAAGAGCGTGGTGCTTGGGTATGAACGCTTCCGACAGCTGCTTGATGGCGCCGTCGAGCAGCAGGGTCTGCTGCACGTACTCGGGTAGCTTGCGCAGGGCAGTGCGAATTTCTTCCTGCTTCGACGCCGACATGCCGCGGCGGCGCCCCAGCGCCAGGGTCAGCATCAACAGGCCTACCAGCTGGGTGGTGAACGCCTTGGTCGAGGCCACGCCGATCTCCGCGCCGGCGCGGGTCAGGAACACCAGGTCGCATTCACGCACCAGCGAACTGTTGTCGACATTGGCGATGACCAGGCTACCGATGAACTCCCCCTCGCTGGCGTTGCGCAGCGCGGCCAGGGTATCGGCGGTTTCGCCGGACTGGGAGATGGCCACCAACAGGGTGCCCTCGTGCTGCACGCGTTTGCGATAGCGGAATTCACTTGCCACCTCCACCTCGCAGGCCACGCCCGCCAGTTCCTCCAGCCAATAGCGCGCCACCATGCCGGCGTGATAGCTGGTGCCGCAGGCGACAATCTGCACGGTCTGCACGCGGTCGAACAGCGCCGCGGCATTGTCGCCGAAGCTCTCTTCCATCTGCCGCTGGTCCGGCGCGGCGCCAAATGTGGCCTCCAGCGCGTGCGGCTGCTCGAAGATCTCCTTGATCATGTAGTGGTCGAAGTCGCCCATATCGGCCGCTTCCACCGCCTCGGAGATACGCGTGCGGCGGCGCTGCACGGGTTTGCCGTCCTCGCCGAAGACCTGCAGGCTGGTGGGCGTCACCCTGACCAGGTCGCCTTCCTCGAGGTAGATGAAGCGGTCGGTCACCTGGCGCAGGGCCATCTGGTCGGAGGCGAGGAAGTTCTCACCGATACCGATGCCCACTACCAGCGGGCTGCCCTTGCGCGCGCCCACCACTTCCGCCGGGTGCTCGCTGTCGATGGCGGCGATGGCGTAGGCACCCTCGAGGCGCTCCACCGTCGCGCGCATGGCCTCGAACAGGGACGCGCCGTTTTCCAGTTCGCGGTGCAGCAGGTGCACGATCACCTCGGTGTCTGTGGACGACAGCATGGTATAGCCCGCCGCCTGCAGCTCCTCACGCAGCAGTGCATGGTTCTCGATGATGCCGTTGTGCACCAGGGCGATACGGTTGCCGGACAGGTGCGGGTGGGCGTTCTCGGGGGAGGGCTCGCCATGGGTGGCCCAGCGCGTGTGCGCGATGCCGGTGCTGCCGGCCAGCGGTTCGAGCTGCTGGGCTTTCTCCAGTTCCGCCACCTTGCCCTGGCGCTTGTGCATCTGCAGTTCGCGCGCGTCGTTGATCAAGGCCAGCCCGGCGGAGTCGTAACCCCGGTACTCCAGGCGTCGCAGGCCCTCCAGCAGAATTTCCGATACTTCGCGCCGCGCGGCGGCGGCCACAATGCCACACATGTGTTTAATCCTTGTTTTGTTTGCGCGGACGTTCCCAGCCGGCGATGTTGCGCTGGCGCGCGCGGCCGACCGCCAGCTCGCCCTCGGCCACCGCCTTGGTCACGGTGGAGCCGGCGCCGACAAAGCCCTCGGCCTCGATCTGCAGCGGCGCCACCAGGGTGCTGTTGGAGCCGACGAACACGCCGTCGCCGATGTCGGTGCGGTGCTTGTTCACGCCGTCGTAGTTGCAGGTGATGGTGCCGGCGCCGATGTTCACCCCGCCGCCCATCTCGCAGTCGCCAATATAGCTCAGGTGGTTGACCTTGCTGCCAGCACCGATGTTCGCTTTCTTGGTTTCGACAAAGTTGCCGATGCGCGCGCCGTCGCCCACCACGGTGCCCGGTCGCAGGCGCGCGTAGGGACCGATGTTGCAATCGCGCCCGACGCTCGCCTCCTGCAGGTGGCTCATGGGGTGGATGGTGGCGCCGGCGGCCACGTCCACGTCGCGCAGTACGCAGTTGGCGCCGATACTCACCCCGGCGCCGAGACTGACCTGGCCCTCGAACACCGCGTTGACGTCGATGAACACATCCGTGCCGCAGTCCAGGCTGCCGCGCACATCGATGCGCGCCGCGTCTGCCAGCGTCACGCCCTGGCGCATCAACTGCTCGGCCAGGCGCCGCTGGTATTCACGCTCGACCTGGTTGAGTTGCACACGATCGTTGACGCCGAGGATCTCCAGTTCCGAGTCGGCGCTGCACGATGACACCGGCCTGCCCTCGGCCACAGCCAGGGAAAGGATATCCGGCAGGTAGTACTCACCCTGCTGGTTGTCGTTACCCACCCGCGGCAGGTAGGCCAGCAGGTCAGCGGCGGGGGCGGCCAGCAGGCCGGTGTTGACCTCGTCGATGGCGCGCTGGTCCTCGCTTGCGTCCTTGTGTTCAACCACGCCGGCCAGCGCGCCCTGCGCGTCGCGCAGGATGCGGCCGTATCCCGTGGGGTCGGCAAGGCGCGCGGTGAGCAGCGCGGGGCCGTCGGTCGCGGCGGTCACCAGCGCGCGCAGGGTGTCGGCCCGGGTCAGCGGCACGTCGCCGTAAAGTACCAGCACCACATTGTCGCGCTGCACGAAGGGCATGGCCTGCAACACCGCGTGACCGGTGCCCAGTTGCTGTTCCTGCTCCACCCAGTTGATGCTGTAGGCGGACAGCGCCTGGCGCACCTGCCCGGCGCCGTGGCCGGTTACCACGTGCAGGGCTGCCGGATCCAGCTCCAACGCCGTCTCGATCACGTGTTGCAACAACGGCCGGCCGGCCAGCGGATGCAGCACTTTCGGCAGGTCGGACTTCATCCGTGTGCCCTGGCCGGCAGCCAGGATCACCACTTCCAGTTTCATAGGGGTTCCCCACAGACGGGCTATCCAGCCCGTTTATCAGTTATTTTTTGACACGCAAATGCCGTAAGGTGCATATTAAAACAAGGTTTTTTTGGCGCAACGCCTTTTGTCACAAAAACAATGACAACGAGCAAGCTCGATTCGCTGGGCCAGCTCGGGCTGGACCGGCGCCAGGTACAGGTCTACCGGGCCCTGCACAAGCTCGGCCCGGCCTCCATCCGCGACGTCGCCGCCGAGGCCGGCATCAACCGCGGCAGCACCTACGAGACACTGAAAAAGCTGGTCACCATGGGCCTGGTCAGCTACCTGCCCAGGGGGCGCCGCCGCGTATTCCAGGCCGAGGACCCGGAACGCCTGTTGTCCCTGGGGGAGAGCAGGCAGCAGGCGCTGTCCCAGGCCATGGAGGAACTGCGCCGCGACATCATTCCCGCCCTGCAGCAGTCACGCACGCAGTTCAGCCCGGGCAATGTGCGCTTCTACGAGGGCGACGACGGGGTCGAACTGGTGTTGCGCGACATCCTCGACAGCACCGCGCGCAGCGGCGTGAAAGACTACGCGGTCATCTCCACCAAGACCCTGCGCGAACACCTCTATCGCCCCTTCCCCAACTTCACCCGCACGCGCGTACGCCGCGGCATCCACGTGCGCGTGATCGCCGTGGGGGAGGGCGGCGACGACGCCGAGCTGGCGCAGCGCAAGTGGCTACCGGCGGGGGCGGGCACCGACGCCTCGTATATCGCCATCTATCCACCCAAAGTCGCCATGATCACCC
Source organism: Halioglobus sp. (assembly GCA_002699145.1). Classification (GTDB taxonomy): domain Bacteria; phylum Pseudomonadota; class Gammaproteobacteria; order Pseudomonadales; family Halieaceae; genus Marimicrobium. The sequence goes on along the minus strand of PABK01000043.1, from coordinate 7,085 downwards.
TGGCGGACCGCAACTACCCGGTGGTGGTCATCATCGACTCCGCCGCCATCGCCTCCACGCAGCAGCTGCTGTTCGACACGTTGTGGCAACTGCTGTGAACAATTACGCTATAGTCATCGCCTGAGCGGGCATCGTCATGCGCAAACTGTGCGAGTCACCCAGCCTGGTGGAGCTGCGTCTCATCGCCAACTACCTGGAGCACGCGGGCGTGAAGACCGCGATTCTCAACGAGCACCAGGGCGGCAACCCGGGGGTGCCCCACTGGGCGCTGTCGGTGTGGGCGGAGCTGTGGATCAGCAACGAGCACCAGTTCGAACACGCCCGCGGGCTGTTGCAGCGCTACCGGGAAGAGCAGCAGCGCAGCGGCGGCGTCGACTGGGTCTGCGCCGGCTGCAAGGAGACCAACCCCGACAACTTTGAATTCTGCTGGCAGTGCGGCAGGCCGGCGCACGGCGCCGCAATCTGAGGAGGGTCGACACATGCGCGACAAGACACTGGTCATCGGCGCGGTCATGTACCCGGGCTTCGAGATGCTCGACATGTTCGGGCCATTGGAAATGTTTTCCCTGGTCACCTGCTGTCCGGTGCAGATCGTGATGATCGCCCAGGACGACAAGCCGGTGAGCACGGCTATGGGCCAGTCGCCCGGCGGCGGCCCGGCGGTGACGCCCGACGCCACTTTCGTCACCGCGCCGGCGGCCGACATCCTGCTGGTGCCCGGCGGCTTCGGCACCCTGGCCGAGCTGGAGAACAGCGTCCTGCTGGGCTACCTGCGCCAGGCGGCGTCGGAGGCGCGGCTGGTATGCACCGTGTGCACCGGCTCGGTGCTGCTGGCCAAAGCCGGCGCGCTCAAGGGTCGTCGCGCCACCAGCAACAAGCAGTTCTTCGCCCTGACACAGATGGCCGAGGCCGACGTGGACTGGGTGGAGAGCGCGCGCTGGGTGGAACACGGCAAGTACTTCACCTCCTCGGGCGTGTCCGCGGGCATGGACATGAGCCTCGCGGTCATCAACCGCCTGTTCGGCGCGGAGGAAGCGGAGGCCGTCGCCAGCGTCGCCGAGTACACCTGGCACCGCGACGCGGCCAGCGACCCGTTCACCGCGGACCTGAACAAGGCCGCGCGGCAGATGGGGCTCGTCTAGCTGGCGCGCATTGCCGCGCGGCAACGGCGCGGCAACTATTTGTCGCCGTGGTACTTCTCGCCAAAGTCGTCAAACACGCCGCCGTACATTTTCGGGCTGGAGACCTGCTCGGGCTGCAGGTAGATCATGGCGCGCTCCGCATCCGGCGCGTCCATGCCCTCGGGTGGTTCGATACCGCCGGAAGTCTTGCGGAAATGCTCGGTGAACAGGCTGCGGTCCGGGTCGTCCACCAGGCGCACGCTGCCGCGGATCTCCACGTAGTGCATCGGGTCCTTCGCGGAGACGACACACAGGGTGGCGCGCGGCTCCGCCTGCATATTGCGGTATTTCATGCGCCCCTTGAGGGTGCTGATCTCGAACTCGCTGCCGTTCCACAGGAAGCTCACCGGGTTGGTGGACACCCGCCCGTCCTTGTGCCGCAGCGTGCTGAAGCAGCCGATGGGCGTGGTGGCCAACACGGCCTCGTGTTCGGGTTTGATCAGGGGTTGCGGCGCGTCGGCCATTGCGAGTCCTCCACAGGTGCTTTTTCTCGGCTGCCTACTATGCCACAGCCGCCCGTCACGGGCATCGCCCACGGCGCGACGCGGGCCTGTACAGCCAGCCCAATAGTTCCTATGCTCAGGAACTGCTCAGCGACTGCCCAGCGACGACGCGCACGAGGAAAACGACCTTGCCGGACCGCACCACACCCTGGCTCCCGTGGCTGTTCGCCGCGGCCGCCCTGGCCTACCTGGCGCTGTTGCACCTGCCGGCGTCGGCGCCGACCGTGCTGCTCAAGGTCGTGCCCATCGCCTGCCTGTGCTACGCGGTACTGCGCGGCCGCGGCCGCCATTACCGCGTGGTGGCCGCCGCCCTGCTGTTCTGCGCCGCCGGCGATATCGGCCTGGCACTGGGCCACTTCCTGCCCGGCCTGGGCGCCTTCCTGCTAGGCCACCTGTGTTACCTGGCCGCGTTCGCCAGCCCCCCGCGCTGGTCCGGCGCCAGGCTTGCCGTGCTGTGTGTTATCGGCGCCGGCGCCGTTGGCCTGCTGTCCTACCTCGTCCCGCGCCTGGGGGATATGACGCTGCCCGTATGCGCCTATGTCCTGGTCATCCTGGCCATGAGCACAGCGGCCGTCGTGGGTCGCGACAACCACTGGCTGGTTGCGCTGGGTGCGCTGCTGTTCCTGGTGTCTGATTCACTGATCGCACTGAACCGTTTCGGCGAACCGCTTGACGCCGCCGCCTACTGGATCATGACCACCTACTACGGCGCGCAGTGGCTGCTGACCCACGACGCGCGCGGCCACGATCCCGCGCCGGCAACAGCGGCGATGGCCGCCGCCCGATGAAGCTCGTACGCGTGCACGCGCTGGGGGCCAACGCCCCTACCGTCAGGGCAATTGCCGAGACCCACAAGGTCAGGCTGCTCAGCGACGAGCCAGAGTCCGACGCCGAGCGGCTATTGATCGAGATGCTGGTCAGCGATGAAAAACTGCAGGGCGTACTGGACGCATTGCAGAGCCTGTTGCGCACCGAGACCGGGGAGACCGTGGTAGTGCTGGCCACGGAGACCACCCTGCCCAAGGCCAGCGACGCGGAGCGGCGCGAGGAGGACCGCGCGGTCGCCGTGCGCGAGGCCCTGTTCGACCAGGCCGAGCGCAGCGCCAGGCTGGATACCAACTACCTGGTGCTGGTCACCCTGTCGACGGTGGTCGCCGCCATCGGCCTGCTCGAGGACAACGTCGCGGTGGTGATCGGCGCCATGGTGATCGCGCCCCTGCTCGGACCCAACCTGGCGCTCGGGCTGGGCTCCGCGCTGGGCGATACCGTACTGATGCGCCAGGCGCTGGGCACGGGCGTGGCGGGGCTGGGCACGGCGCTGCTGTTGTGCCTGCTGCTCGGACTGTTCCTGCCCATCGACCCACAGGGCCACGAGTTGAGCCAGCGCACCGTGGTGGGTATCGAGTCCGTCGCCCTGGCGCTGGCCTCGGGCGCCGCGGCAGCGCTGTCGCTGACCACCGGGCTGCCCAGCGTGCTGGTGGGTGTAATGGTCGCGGTGGCGCTGCTGCCGCCCACCGCCACGCTGGGGCTGCTGCTGGGCGGCGGCTACCCGGAGCTGGCGCTGCGCGCCGGCCTGTTGCTGGCGGTAAACGTGGTGTCGGTCAACCTCGCCGCCAAGCTGGTGTTCCTGGCGCGCGGTATCAGGCCGCGCAGCGGTTCACAGCAACGCCTGGCGCGGCAGTCCACGCGCGCCTACCTGCTCACCTGGCTGGTGACGCTGGCGATTCTGATCGCGGTGATCGTGGTACTGAGCGGCTGATGAGCGCCGCGCAGTTGCAGCCGGCCCTCGTTGGCGCCACCCTGGTGCTGCTGCTGTGTACGGCGCTGCCGCTGTTGCGGCTGAGTCACTGGAGCGTGCGCGCCCTGGACTTCCCACGCCTGCAACTCGCCTTCCTCGCCTGCCTGTTGCTGCTCGCACAGTGGCTGACACTGGACGTCTCGCGCGGCGCCAGCTGGGCGCTGCTGCTCGTCGCCGCGGGCTGCCTGGCCTGGCAACTGTGGTGGATTCTGCCCTACACGCCATTATGGCGCGCCGAGGTGCGACCCGCCCCGGGGGAAGACCACACACGCCGCCTGCGCATACTCACCGCCAATGTGCTGCAGTCCAACCGCAACGCCCAGGCCCTGCTGGACCTGGTGCGCGAGTACGAGCCGGACGTACTGGTGACCATGGAGTCGGACCGCTGGTGGCAGGAGCGACTGGACCAACTGCAGGACAGCATGCCGCACAGTATCAAGTGCCCGCTGGACAACCTCTACGGCATGCACGTGTACTCGCGCCTGCCGCTGGCGCACACCGAAACCGCCTTCCTGGTGGAAGACGATGTGCCCTCCATGCACTGCCTGCTGACCCTGCGCGACGGCACACGGGTGCGCATGCACTTCCTGCACCCGGCGCCGCCCAGCCCCACCGAGAACGAGGAGTCCGCCGAACGCGACGCGGAGCTGGTCATCGTCGCGCGCAGTGTCGCCGGCACGCAACGGCCCGTGGTCGTCACCGGCGATCTCAACGACGTGGCCTGGTCGCCCACCACGCGCCTGTTTCGCAAACTCAGCGGCCTGCTGGACCCGCGCGTCGGGCGCGGCATGTTCAACACCTTTCACGCCGGCTACCCTTTCCTGCGCTGGCCGCTGGATCACCTGTTCCACAGCCGGCACTTCACCTTGCGCGATATGCGCCGTCTGCCGAAAATCGGCTCGGACCACTTTGCGCTGCTCACCGAACTGGTTTTCACCCCCGGGACAGGACAGGAACAGGCCGGCATGGAAGCCGACGAGGCCGACTGGGACTGGGCGCAATCGATTGCGCAGGAAAAGGACGTTAGCTACGCCGACGTACCGCGGCCGGCTGCCTGAGCGCGGCCACAAGTACTACTCGCCCCGCGCCCGCGCCAGGTCCGCCTCCAGCCAGCGACCCGAGAGGTAGATGATCACCGCGCCCACGGCGCCCAGCAACACGCTACATACCAGCGCGTAGCGGATACTGTCGACGCCGTAATCCGCCGCGAGCAGGTCACTGAGAATGCCGACCACCAGCGGGCCGGCGCCCGCGCCGACGATATTCACAATGAACAACATGATGGCGGCGGCGGTGGCGCGCATCTGCAGGCGCGCCAGGTTCTGGTTGTTGCTGTACATCGCCGCCAGGTACACGTTAAGTAGCAGGTAGAACGGACCCAGCACCCACAGCGAAAGCTGCGCCGATTCACACAGCAGGGCGAACACGCCCAGCGGGAAGCCCGTCATGGTTACAAGCACGCTGGCGCGCATGCCGCGCGTCGCCGACTGCCTGCCGAGCAGGTCCACCATGCGCCCGCCCAGCACCGTGCCGACGCTGCCGCCAATGCCGACGATGATGCCCATCCAGTTGCCGATGGTGATCGGGGGCAGTTCATGGATGCGGCCGTAGAACTCGTAGCCCCACATGAGGATGGCGTAGCTGGTAATGGAGACCAGGGAAAAGCCGCTCATCATGCACACCCAGGCGCGGCTGCGCCCGAGAAAGGCGAGGGTTTCGCGCAGGGTCGAGGCGTCGTCCTCGTCCGTGCGTTGCTCGGACAGGCCGCGCGGCGGCTCGCGCACGGTAAAGCGCAACAGCAGTGCAATGCACAGACCGGGGGCGCCGAGCACGATGAAGGCGGTACGCCAGTCGAAGTATTCGCGCAGGTAACCGCCGCCCAGGTAAGCGATGGCGGAACCGACGAAGGCGCCGGTGGTGTAGAACGCCAGTGCCGTGGCGCGCCGGTCCATGGGAAAGTAGTCGGCGATCAGGGAATGGGAGGGCGGCGAACCGGCCGCCTCGCCGATACCCACCAGCACGCGCGCCACGGCCAGTTGCACGAAACTGCGCGCCATGCCGCAGGCCACCGTCATCGCGCTCCACACGGTCAGGCCGATGGCGATGATGTTGCGCCGGTTGCCGCGGTCCGCCAGGCGCGCGATGGGAATACCGGCGAAGGTGTAGAGCAGGGCGAAGGCGAAGCCCGCGAGCAATCCCATCTGCGTGTCGCTGGCGCCGAACTCTTCCTTGATCGGCCCGATGAATACCGACAGCACCTGGCGATCGATGAAATTGAACACGTAGACGACGAACAGCACGCCGAGAACATAGTTGGCGTAACCCGGCGAGATATCGGCTTTCGTCTGCTGGGGCGGCATGGGGCACGGTACTCTTATTGGTTTACATGACTCTTGCGCGGTTATCATGAAACAAATCAGGGGCGAGGTCACCCTTTGCGCACAGCCCGGGCCGACCCCGGCGTGACCCGATGCTGCCCCCGCCACGTACCTTACAAGAGAACAGCTGGGGTACACTCGCACCATGCTCTACCACCTGCGCAATACCGGCGCGGTCGTGCTTGGCACACTGCTGTCGGCCTGCACCGGTCTCGCCCTGCAGACCATCAACCTGCCATCCCGCGTGGCTGCCGACCTGCGCGCGCAACCCGGGCTTGAATACGGCGATCAGGCGCACCAGAAACTGGATCTCTACCTGCCCGCGCCAGGGGTCACCCCGCGGCGGCAACTGGTCGTGTTTGTCTACGGCGGAGCCTGGACCACCGGTTCACGGGGAGATTACTTCTTCGTCGCCGAAACCCTCACCGCCGCCGGCTATGCGGTCGCCATTCCCGACTATATCAAGTACCCGCACGGCGTATTTCCAGCGTTCGTGCAGGACGTCGCGCAGAGCGTAGGTTGGCTGGCGGACAACGCCCCCGACTATTTCGATTTCGACGACTTCGTGCTCATCGGTCATTCCGCAGGCGCGCACACTGCCGCACTGCTCATCACCGACAACCGCTATCTGCGCAACCAGGGCGTTGCACCCACGCGTATCGCGGCGTTCATCGGCCTGGCCGGCCCCTACGGGTTCCGACCGGAGGAGAAAAAGTACCGCGACATATTCGCCAACCTGGATGACTTCGACCGCATGCGTCCGCTGCACTTCGCCGACGGCGACGAACCGCCGATGCTGCTGCTGCACGGCGATGACGACAACACCGTGTTACCTGTCAATACGCGGCGTTTCGCCGCACGCGTCAACGATGGCGGCGGCCGCGCCGAGGCCCGGTTCTACCCGGGGGTGGGACATATCGCACCGGTGCTGGCATTGTCCCGAGCGCCGCTGCGCAACGCGGGAATACGCGCGGATATCCTCGACTTCCTGCAGCGGGAGTTTCCCGGGGCGGGGTGAGCAGGGCCCGGGGAGGGCCTGGGTGGCGTTGTGGGTGGCGTTGTGGGTGACGTTGTGTTTGTCGGTTGGGTTCGCTGCCCCAGGGCAGAAACGCTGCACATAAAAAAAGGTTCATCGCGCATTACCGGGGAATGCTGCACGGATTTTCAAAAAGAAGTAGTCAGTATCGCGATAGCCGTAGGCCATTCGCTTGATCACCTTGATCTT
>PABK01000042.1 GCA_002699145.1 Halioglobus sp. | reverse complement strand
CCGGGCTTTTTCGGGCTCGCGACCGACCGAGGGCACCCCGGAGGGGCGTGTCTGGTAAGAGGCCCGCCGCGGCCGCCGCTCTCCCGCCGGCGAGTAGCGGGGAGGCCCGCCAGATGTTGGATAGTAGAGTCGAACAGAAAAGAGAACCTCCCGGGCGGGCAGTGTCCCGAGAGGGAGTGAGCTTTTCGACCGACCGGGGCACTGCCCGCCCGGGAGGTTCGGTTAGCGCGAACAAAAACGACTAAAGTCCTGCGAGCCGAACCGGCGCTTCGACCGAACGGGACACCACCCGCCCGGGAGGTTCGCTTAGCTCGCACAATACCCCACAAGGGAGTGAGCCTTTCGACCGACCGGGGCACTGCCCGCCCGGGAGGTTCGGTTAGCGCGAACAAAAACGACCAAAGTCCTGCGAGCCGAACCGGCGCCGCGACCAACCGGGACACCGCCCGCCGGTTTACTCCAGGTAGCGGGCGCGCAGCTCCTCGCGCTCGGGGGCACCGACGCCCAGGGCGTCTTCCAGGTAGGCGTCTACCGAGGGGTAATCCGCGTCGATGGTCTCCAGGGCCCGTGCCAGGTAAACCTCGTGTACCTCCAGCATCGGCAGGATAGCCTCCGCGTCCAGGTGCTCCATCTGGTACTTGCGGCGCAGGCGGTCGACTTCCCGCTGCGGTGTGAAAAAACGGCTGGTGAGCATGTAGTCGGTCATGACCACCTCGCGCGACACACCCAGGGCCAGCAGCACCAGGGCCGCGGCGAAGCCCGTGCGATCCTTGCCGGCGGCGCAGTGCACCAGGAAACGCGCGTCGTCACGCTGCAGGATCTCGGCGAACATGCGCGCGTAGGTGTCGGTCTGCGCGGCGGCGAAATCGCGGTTGATCTCCAGCATGAAGTCGAACATCGCCTGACGGTCCCCGACGTGGCCCTCCGCCTCTTCGAAGAAGCGCGCGTTACTGCCCGGCACGATCGGCAGGCCCACCACCTTAGGCGGGTTGGCGGCCGGCAGGCGGCTGGGCTCGTTCTGCTGCTCCTCGGTGCGGCGGAAGTCGCACACCAGGTCCAGCTGCAGGCTGGCCAGCAATTCAAGGTCCGGGTCAGTAAGTGCTGACAACTGGCCCGAGCGAAACAGGTAGCCCCACTTCACGCGGCGCCCGTCGGCGCCGCGGTAGCCGCCGAAGTCGCGGAAATTGGGCGTGCCCTGCATGCCCAGGCGCCGCTCGGTGGCCACCACCTCGGTGCCGTGCTGGTCGCACACGCGGAAATAATGCCGCGTGCTGGCGGGCAGACCGGACAGGCGCACCCGGCCGGGCGCCACCTGCTGCCCGGGCAGGGCGCCCACGGCCAGCGGCTCCACGGTCACCTCGGTGTCCGGGTGGCTGGCCTGCCATTCCACGTGGTAGTCGCCATCGGGCTCGCGCCAGATATGCACGGCATCGGTGATCAGCATGCTCGGATTTTACCTCTCTTGCAGGACGGGTCGCGGCGGCGCAGGGTAGCAGCCGATTATGACCCTTTGTACTCGAAGACCGCGCGCAGCAGGGTCTGGATCAGGCTCAACTGTTTTTCCAGGGCCTCTTCACTGAAGGGGTCCTGGCCCAGCAGGTCGCGGTACATGGGCGCCATGGTGACATAGGACATGACCAGGTTGTTGAAGGCCATGACCGCCCAGGGTTGCAGCCCGCTGTCCTGGAACAGGTGCAGCGATTCGCCCTCTATGCGCGCCCGCGGCGTAAACATGGGGCGAAACAGGAGCTCGATCAGTTCGTTGGTGTGCGGCCCCCCGGACAGTGCGGCGTGCTGCAGCAGGCGCGCCAGGTTGGGATTGGCGTGGTGCTGCCGCACGATAGCCTCCAGCCACTCGAACACCCGCTCGCGGGTCACCGGGCCGTTCTCCAGTTCCAGCAGCGGCGCGGAAAAATCCGCCAGCAATCGGTCCAGCACCGCCTGGTACAGCGCTTCCTTGTTCTTGAAGTGGTTGTACAGGCTGGGCGAGCGAATGCCCACGCGATCGGCGACGTCACCCAGGGAAGTGGCGCTGTAGCCCTTCTCCGCGAACAGGTCCTCGGCGGCATCGAGAATGCGCTCGGCCGTGTTCGGCGTCCGCTCGCTGGGTGCGGCCTGGTTGGGCATGGTCTGCTGGCGTCCCGGCCCGGCTGGGCCATTAATGAGTAACTAATAGCCATTAGTATAACCCAGCGCGAAGGCCGGCGGCAAAGCGCCTGCGGTTGACAACACGGGGGGCAGTGTGAATAATCGCGCCTCCCGAAATTACCCATTCAACTTTATCGAGGTAGACCCCTTGGCCAACTCACCACAAGCCAGAAAGCGCGCCCGCCAGTCAGTCAAGCGCCGCACCCACAACGCCAGCCTGCGCTCGCTGGTGCGCACCGTGATCAAGAAAGTCAACGCCGCCGTGGCTACCGGCGATGCCGAGGCCGCCCGCGCCGCCTATGCCGAGGCCGTGCCGGTCATCGACCGCATGGCCGACAAGGGCATCATCCACAAGAACAAGGCCGCGCGTCACAAGAGCCGCCTCAACACCCAGGTAAAAGGCCTGGCGGCGTAAACCGCCGCTGAGGCAGCCGGGCAGGATGCGTTCCCGCCCACTCTGGAAGTAAAAAAAACGGGGGCAGAACCAGGTTCTGACCCCGTTTTTTATTGCCGTAGCCTGCGCCTAGCAGCAGCCGGCGGCCTTGCCCACCTCGGCCTCATCCGCGGCCTGCTCCTTGGCCTCATGGGCCTTGGCGAACTCCTCCAGCATGTTCTGCTCGTAGGACTGCGCCTCGTCCGTGTCCAGCGGACGTTCCAGCGCCGCCCAGTCGATATCGCCGTCGGTGGCCAGGTTTTCGTAGTCCAGGATGCCCAGTTCCTCGAACTTCGGCCGCACCGACTCGGTCATCAGGCCGATGCGCCTGAGGTTCGGCACCACGCGCTGGAACAGCAGGTTGCGGAAGGTGGACATGACGAAGCCGTCCAGCACCTTCTTGCGCGCCTCCTCGACATCCCAGCCGAAGTGGCGGAACACGTCGGTCGCCACCAGGCGCTCGCGGCTGATGGCGCAGGCCTCGTAGGCGAACTGGGCGCGCTCCTCACGCTCCTCATCGCTCAGGGTCTTGACGAACTCCTCCAGGTAGTTGACGCCGAACGTCACGTGGCGGGCCTCGTCGCGGGTCACCAGGTACACCACGTCCTTGAGCACCGGGTCGGGGGTGGTCTCGCGGGTGGTGGCGAAGGCCGACAACGCCAGCCCCTCGATCACGATCTGCATGCCGATAAACTTCATGTCCCAGCGCGGATCGGTGAGGATCTTGTCGATGATGCTCTTCAGGTGGGTGTTGATCGGGTACATCATGCCGATGCGCTGCTGCAGGTACTTGTTGAACACCTCCACGTGACGCGCCTCGTCGAAGGTCTGCGAGCCGGCGTAGAGTTTCGCGTTCAGCGTCGGCGCACAGGAACAGAGCTGCGAGGCGACCAGCAGCGCGCCCTGCTCGCCGTGCAGGAACTGGGACAGGCTCCAGGCGTTCATGTGCACCCAGAACTCGTCCTTGGTCGCATCGTCCATGGCCAGGTAGGGTTCATAGTCGTGCAGGTTCATCATTTCCGGCGAGCGGGTCTCTTCCGGCCAGGGACGGTTCCAGTCGATGTCGATCTCCGGGTCCCAGTTGAGTTGCTTGCCCAGGTCGTAGAGCTTCTTGATGCGGTCGTCCTGTATCGTGTAGTCCCAGTTGTAAGACCCGGTCAGGGGGGTCTGGAAAATCTCCGCGATGTGATCCACGTGCTCGCTGGTGAGCACGTCATCGATATCGACTCTCGCCTGCGGGTAATCCGCCCCGGCAAAGCGTTGAATCTTGCGCGGCGTGTCATCCGTCCATTCCAGTTTCATACATTCACTCCTTACCGGCTGCTATACCACTGTCGAGCGTCGACTATGCGCCAAGGCCCCTGGAGCGACAAGGTGGGGTCTTGTCAAATTGTGGTCATATGTGGCCAAATGGGGCCATGGCGACTCCCAGCACTCCGGCTCAGTACATCCTCATCCTCATCGACATGGTCGAGAGCTGGGGCCACGATCGCCAGCGCCTGCTCGCCGGCACCAGCCTGGCGGTGTCCGGCCTGGACAGCATCGGCGCGCGCGTCAGCGACCAGGATTTCCGCCAGCTGGTGATCAACGCCTTCGAGCTCACCGGCGACCCGGCGCTGGGCCTGAAACTGGGACAGCGGCTGAACCTCAGCGCCCACGCGGTGCTCGGCCAGGCCTTTATGACCTGCCGCGACCTGGGCCAGGCCATGGAGCTGCTGATGAAGTACTACCACCTGCTCGCCTCGGAGCTGCAACTGGTGTACCAGGAACAGGATGCGGCCTGTGTGCTCTACGTGGACACCGCGCCGGAAGACGTCGGCGAGGAGTTCGGCTACGAGCTGGTGTACGGGGCGGTGATCAATACCCTGCGCGGAATGCTCAACCAGCCGCACATGAACCTGCACATGGAATTGCCCTACGCCGCGCCCGCGCACGCCCCGCTGTACTACCAGGTGCTCGGCCCGGATGTACAGTTCGGCTGTGCCCGCGGCCGCATCATCATGCCCCGCGACTGGCTGCAAACCGAACTGCCGACCTCCAACCCCGCGCTGCGCCGCCTGTACGAGGAGGAGTGCGCGCGACTGCTGGCCGACCTGGAGGGTGAGAGCTCGGTGGCCGAGCAGACCCTCAACCTGCTGCGCAAACTGGAAGGCCAGTACCCGCAGATGCCGCAGATCGCCAACATGCTCAACCTCAGCCCGCGCACCTACCGCCGCAGGCTCGACGCGGAGGGGCAGTCTTTCCAGAAACTGCTCGACCAGGTGCGCGGCGAGCACGCCACCCGCTACCTGCGCAACACGCGCCTGCCCCTGTCCACCATCGCCTACATGGTCGGTTTTTCCGACGCCTCGAACTTCCGTCGCGCCTACGTCAAGTGGACCGGGCGCTCGCCGCGCGAGGTGCGCGGCGAGCGGACCTGACTGAATGCCGCGCCGCGCCCTGGCCGTCTACCTGGGCCGCGAGGCGGCCCGCCGCATCGCCGAACAGGGCTGGTCGCCGGAGCTGTTCGACCTGCTGCTGGGCGCCTCCGGCGGGGCCAAGTGGCTGATCCTGGGCCACCTGGACCGCCTGCTGTTCGGGGATTTTCTCGCCCGGCGGCAGCGGCCGCTGGCCGCCATCGGCTCCTCCATCGGCTCCTGGCGCCACGCCTGCCTGGCGCTGCCCGACCCGGTGGCGGCGATCGACCGCTTCGAGGCCGCCTACCTGGAACAGCACTACACGCGCAAACCCGGCGCGGCTGAAGTCAGCGAGGTCAGCCGCGGCATTCTCGACCGCCTGTTCGGCGAGGACGGCGTCGCCCAGGCGCTGGGCAACCGCCGCGTCGACATGCACATCGTCACCGCCCGCGCGCGCGGCGTTGCCGGCGCATCGTCCGGCGCGATGCTGGACGCGGCCATGGGCAGCGCGGCGCTGGGCAACTCGATCAGCCGGCGCCTGCTGCGCACGCACTTCCAGCGCGTGGTATTCCACTCACCGGGTGAGGCGCGCGTGCCGCTGAGCCTGCACGATTTCGACACCGTGTACGGCGCCCTGGACGAGCACAACCTGAAAGCCGTGCTGCACGCCAGCGGCTCCATTCCCTTCGTACTCAGCGGCGAGCGCGACATCCCCCCCGGACCCGCGGGGCAGTACTGGGACGGCGGCATTATCGACTACCACTTCGACCTGGCCCAGTATCGCGGCGCAGGGCTGGCGCTGTACCCGCACTTTTCCGCGCGCGTCTTCCCCGGCTGGTTCGACAAGTTCCTGCCCTGGCGCAGCACCGCGCTGCACCGCTGCGACAACCTGGTGCTGCTGTGCCCACGGCCGGAGTTCATCGCCGACCTGCCCCAGGGCAAGATCCCGGACCGTTCCGATTTCACCCGCATGCCGCACGAGGAGCGGCTGCGCTACTGGCGCACCTGCATCGAGCGCAGCCGGGTGCTGGCGGAGGAGTTCGCCGAACTGCTGCAAGCCCCCGACCCGCTGGCCGGGACGGTGGTGCTGGATCAGGAATCCAGCGGGGCGAACTGGCCGCCGGCCAGGCGGTAGGACGCGCCGACGCACTCGCGCGACATCATCTCCTCCAGCAGCCCGGGGTCTTCGCTGTAAGCCACGGTGCGCTGCTGCCCGGGCAGGTCGAACACCGCCACCGCGCGCCACGGGTCCATGCCCTGGTACAGCACCGTGTAACCGGCCACGCGCGCCTCACCCGCGTAGTCGGCGACCAGCTCGCACACGCGCGTGTCGCGGCGCACGTCCTCGCTGACGTCGTCCCAGGCCCAGCCGTCGGCGGGGGGCTGCGTGGACCACAGCGCACAGGCCTGCTTGGTCACCAGCCCGCTGACCGTCGTCACCAGGCCCACCTCGTCGGGGTTGTCGCGCAACAGCTGCGCCATTTTCACCGTCGCCTGGAAGACAAAGTTGTTCAGCGGTCCGCCAGCGAAGGTCATGCCGCCGGTGACACTGAGGTCGCCCGCGGGCGCCATGCCGAACTCCTCCAGCTGCACGCGCACGGCGTAGGGGAAGCAGGAGTACAGCTCGCACAGGCGGATGTCGCTGAAACGCACGCCGGACAGCTCCATCGCCCTGCGCCCGACGTGGCGAAATCCCTCGCTGGCGCCCAGGTCGCCGCGCGCGCTGATCACCGACATGAAGTTGGATTCGGTGGACACCAGCGGGAACACCCATTTCTCCGGCGCGATACCCAGCTCACGCGCGGCCCCGGCGCTGCAGAAGATCAGGCCCGCGGCCTGGTCCACGTTCCACTGGCTGTTGTGCAGCTTGGTGTAGGGGAACGCGAGCATGCGATTGCCCGCCTGGTGTTCACGGATAACCTGCGCACTGACCGGCTCGTCCGACCAGGCGTCCGGGTTGGCCGCCGCGATCTCGCTGTAGCGCGCGTACAGCGCCGCCATGCTGTCACGGTGCTCGTCCAGGCTCATGCCCTGCTTGTGGCGCAGCGCACTGTCCATGATGGCGTAGTAGCCCACCGGCATGCCCAGCCCGGCGGCGGACTCCACCTCCGACATCATCTCCGCCTCGGGGCGCAGCAGGATGTCGGGCTCGATGGCCTCGTCCTGCCCGGTTTGCGACGCCTGCTCGCCGGCGCGCGCCGCGCACTGGTCGCGATAGCGTCCCTCGCCCCCAGCCACCAGCAGCACATCGGCCTCGCCGGCGACGATGCGCTGGCAGGCGCGGTTGAACAGGCTCTGTTGCAGGATGCCGAAATCCGCCAGTACGCTGGCCGCATTGTCGGCGCCGAGGCGCGCGGCGAGCAGGCCGCCCGGGTCGCGGTATCCCCACAGGCTGTTGGGCACCATGATTTCCGCGGCGCGGCGCAACAGCTCGTCACTGCCCGCATCGCGGGCGGCATCGCGCAGCGCCTGCTCCATCAGCGCGATGGGCTCGCGCGCCTGGTGGTGATCGGCGAGCTTCTGCTGGACGGCGGCCACGCCGACCAGTACCGGCGTGTTGTCCGGACAATCAGTCATCGATGAACTCCCCGGCGTACCACTGCAGCATCTGTATTTTCTCCTCCAGGGGCTTGTCCGGCTCCATCTCGTAGACATTGCGGAAGCCGATGACCACGGTGGTCACACCGATGCTCTCCAGTTCCTCGATGCCCTCGCGGGTGAACGCGTCCTGCCCGGTGGTGAACACCTGGAAGGGCCGGTCGGCGGTGCCATATTCCGCGCGCAACTGGTTGATGCGGCCGATGTAGGCCCTGAGCGCCTCCTTGTCGGCGCCCGCGCACATCCAGCCGTCGCCGACGCGCGCGGCGCGCTTCAGGGCGGGCTCGGTGTGGCCGCCGATGAGCAACGGCGTCGGCGTATCGGGCACCGGGGTCATCTTGTTGGCGGGCATGTCGATCATTTCGCCGCGATGCCCGAAGAACTCGCCGCTCTCCAGGCCGCGCAGGATCTCGATCTGCTCGTCGAAACGCTTGCCGCGCTTCTCCCAGGGCACGGCGCAGACGGCGAAATCCTCCTCCCAGGGGCTGATGCCGATACCGAAATCGAAGCGATTGCCCGACAGTACCTGGATGCCCTGCACCTGCTTGGCGACCACCGCGGCCTGGCGCACGGCCAGCTTGTAGACAAAGGTGTTGAAGCGGATGTCCTGCGTCACCGCCGCCATGTGCGCCACGGCGATCAGCGACTCCACAAAGGGCACGCTCTCGAGGAACTCGCGGCTGCCGTCCTTGTTGTAGGGATACTTTGAGCTGGCCTCCTGGGGGTAGCAGATGCTGTCGGGGATGCTCAGCGCATCGAATCCCGCCTCCTCGGCGGCGCGCGCCAGCGGCACGTAGTGGGTGGGGTCGCACATGCCGACCTGGTAGCTGAACTTCATAACCTCTCTCCTGGTTGTGCAGGGTCGCAAGCGCATAATGTAGCCGCAATCGTCCCGCGCCGCCTTCGGCGCCGGGATATTTCCGCCGCTGGCCTCAAATAGTGAACCCGGCGCGGGCGGCGCCTGTATAATCGGTCGGTGCGCGACAGCGCCGCCGGATCATGCGCGATCCGGCCAACCCACCCCGAATCAACCTGCACAAGCGGACGAGGAGCGAGCGATGCCGGTACCAGGCGACGACGGACAGGCACAGCAGGATATCGCGCGCCGCTTTTTGTTTGATCAGGCGGATATACGCGGGCAGTACGCCAGCCTGGAGCGCGCCTACCGCGACATCACCGGCCTGCACCAGTACGCGCCCGGCGTCAGTCGGCTGATGGGCGAGTTCCTCGCCGCCTCGGTGCTGCTGAGCACGACGCTGAAATTCGAAGGCAAACTGATCCTGCAGGTACGCTCCGAGGGGCAGGTGCCCCTGCTCATGGTGGAGTGTGACCACGAGCTGCAGCTGCGCGGCATCGCGCGCGGGGCGCAGCAGGCCACTGCCGAGGACAACGGGCAACTGCTCACCAACGGGCAGCTGGCGATCACCCTGGACCCGCTGCGCGGGCAGAGCTACCAGGGCATCGTGCCGCTGGCCAGCCACTCGCTGGCGCACAGCCTGGATGCCTATTTCGAGCAGTCTGAACAACTCGGCACCCGGCTGTGGCTGGCTGCCGACGGCGAGCGCGCCGCCGGCCTGCTCTTGCAACAGCTGCCCAGCCAGGTGGAGAGGGACCCGCAGCAGCGCGAGCGGCAGTGGCAACACGCCTGCACGCTCGCCGCCACGTTGCAGCAGCGGGAACTGCTGGAACTGGAAGCCGCTCAGCTACTGCGCCGCCTGTACCACGAAGACCCGGTGCGCCTGTTCGACCCCGCCCCGGTGCGTTTCGGCTGCAGCTGCTCACGCGAGCGCTCTCTCGCCGCCCTGGCCAGCCTCGACCAGGCGGAACTGGCGGACCTGCTGGAGGAGCAGGGGAGCATCACCATGGACTGCGAATTCTGCAACCAGCAGTACCGCTTCGAGCGGGACGACCTGGCGCCAATGCTCGGGGACAACGGGTCCAAAACGTTACACTGATCACAGCTTCGCGCCGATTCGCCGGGCTTATAGCCAATATATTTCGCAAAAACCGGCGATTCTGACATAATGGCGCCCCCCAAAAGACCGATAATCGGCGCAAATTGCGCGGCCGCCGCTGCGCCGGATCACGACAGGAACCAGCATGACCGTAGATATCCAGACCGCCCAGGAATACACGGACCTGGCGCCTTCGAAGCTCGTCGAGGAGTCCCTGAAACGCGGTGAGGGCATGCTCTCGGACACCGGCGCCCTGCTGGTCACCACGGGCAACCGCACCGGCCGCTCCCCGGCAGACCGCTTCATCGTGCGCGAGCCCAGCACCGAGGACAGCATCGACTGGGGCGGCGTCAACCGTCCCTTCGACGCCGACAAGTTCGACGCGCTGTGGGAACGGGTCGAATCTTACCTGGCCAACCGCGACCGCTTCGTCACCCACCTCCACGTAGGCGCCCACAGCGATCACTACCTGCCGGTGAAGGTCACCACCGAGACCGCCTGGCAATCGCTGTTCGGCCGCAACATGTTCATTCGCCCGCCGAGCTACAATGCCGGCCGCAAAGCGGAGTGGAACGTCCTCAACGTGGCCGGCTTCGTCTGCGAGCCCGAGCGCGACGGCACCAACTCCGACGGCGTCGTCATCATCAACTTCGCCCAGCGCAAGGTGCTGCTGGCGGGGATGCGCTACGCCGGCGAGATGAAGAAATCCATGTTTTCGGTGCAGAACTTCCTGCTGCCGGAAAAAGACGTGATGCCCATGCACTGCTCCGCCAATGTCGGCGAGGGCGGCGACACCACCCTGTTCTTCGGCCTCTCCGGCACCGGCAAGACCACCCTGTCCGCCGACCCGGAACGCTACCTGATCGGCGACGACGAACACGGCTGGGCCAGGGGCTCCGTGTTCAACCTGGAGGGCGGCTGCTACGCCAAGACCATCGACCTGAGCCAGGAAAACGAGCCGGTGATCTGGGACGCCATCCGCTTCGGCGCGATCATCGAGAACGTGGTGCTCGACGACAACCGCCACGCCGACTACTGCGACACCAGCCTGACCGAGAACGGCCGCTGCTGCTACCCGCTGGAGCATGTCGAGAAACGCACCGAGAACAATGCCGGCGGCGAGCCGAAGTGTGTCATCTTCCTCACCTGCGATGTCTCCGGCGTACTGCCGCCGGTGTCCATCCTGAGCAAGGAGGCCGCCGCCTACCACTTCCTCAGCGGCTACACCGCGCGCGTCGGTTCTACGGAACTGGGCGCCGAGGCCGGCATCAACCCGACATTTTCCACCTGTTTCGGCGCGCCGTTCATGCCGCGCCCGGCCGGCGACTACGCCGAGCTGCTGATGAAGCGCATCGAGGATTTCGACAGCCAGGTGTACCTGGTCAACACCGGCTGGACCGGCGGCTCCGGCGCGCCGGGCGGCAAGGGCAAGCGCTTCCCCATCCCGGTGACCCGCGCCGTGGTCAACGCCTGCCAGAGCGGCGCGCTGCTCGCTGCGCAGACGAAGCACCTGGACATCCTCAACCTGGATTTCCCCACCAGCATCCCGGGCGTCGACGACCAGTACGTGGACCCGCGCGCGGGCTGGGGTGATGACGCCGCCTACGACGAACAGGCGCGCAAACTGGCCGCCCTGTTCGCCGCCAACATCACCAACTTCGATGTCGCCGACGCCATCGTCGCCGCGGGACCGAGCGCCGACTAAAGGGGCTGTCGCTGCTTGCGCTGGAAGAGCCCGCAGATTTGCGGGCTTTTTTCTGTGTGGTGTCGGCGTTTGACTGCACAAACCTTCCACGTAGCGGTCTTCTCACGTTGGGGCGTTCTTGGGCCTGACCGAACCTCCCACGGGGGGAACGGTTTTTTGGGTCGTCATTGGTCCCAACCGAACCTCCCGCGGGGAAAGTGTCCCGGTCGGTCGAAAAGCAGACTCCCTCCCCGGGACACTTCCCCCGCGGGAGGTTCTCTTTCCTGGTCGACTCGACTATCCAACATCTGCGGG
>PABK01000041.1 GCA_002699145.1 Halioglobus sp. | reverse complement strand
TGTCCCGAGAGGGAGTGAGCTTTTCGACCGAACGGGACACCACCCGCCCGGGAGGTTCGCTTAGATCAAACCACACCCCACAAGGGAGCGAGCTTTTCGACCGACCGGGACACTGCCCGCCCGGGAGGTTCGGTTAGCTACGACAAAAACGGCCAAAAATCTTGCGAGCCGAGCCGAGCCGAGCCGAGCCGGGCCGGGCAGGCTCCCGCTAGCCGACCTTCTCGTCGACGAAGTCGGTCAGGGTGCCGAGGGTCTGGAACACCGCGGCGGAGACCTCGTCGTCCTCGACCACGATGTCGAATTCGTCCTCCAGGGCGGTCAGCACGGAGACGACGCCCACCGAGTCCAGTTCCGGAATTGCGCCCAGCAGCGGGGAGTCCGCGTCCATGGACTGCACCTCGTCGCCCAGGACCAGGGTGTCCTGCAGTATGCGTTTGATGTCGTCGCTCAATGCCATTGTGTCGCTCCGTGTTGTGCAATCCGTCGAGCGCCCATGGCAGGGTCGCCGCGCTGCGTTGTAAATAATCAGTTCGCGCCTGTGCCCGCGTCCCGGGCCGCGCGTTTCAGGGCCCCGAAATCCACCTTGCCGTTGGGATTCAGGGGCAGCTTGTCATAGAAATGAAAGTGCTTGGGAATCGCGTAGGCGGCCAGGGACGCCTTGGCGTGGCGCACGATGTCCACGCTGTCCACGGGTTCGCCGCTGTCGGTTTCGTAGGCCACGTGCACCGCCTCGCCGAGTTCCTCGTCGGGCAGGCCGAAAGCGGCGGCCAGCGCCACCCCCGGTGTCGCCAGCACCGCCTCGGCGACCTCGTCCGGGCTGATGCGGTAGCCGCTGCTCTTGATCTGCTGGTCGATGCGGCCGTGGTAGTAGATGTAGCCGTCTTCGTCCATGCTCACCCGGTCGCCGGACCGCACCGCCGTCTCCGGCAGACAGTCGCGCCCGCCGACGTTGAGCGGGATGAACTTTTCCGCCGTCAGTTGCGGGTTGTTCAGGTAACCGTAGGTGACAAACGCGCCGCGGTGCACCAGTTCTCCCTTTTCCCCCGGGGCGCAGGGTTCGCCCCGCTCGTCGAGCACCAGGATTTCCACCTCCGGCACCGCCCTGCCGACGCAGCCGGGCCGGTGGTGAATCTGGTCGAAGGGCAGGTAGGTGGAGCGGAAGGACTCGGTCAGCCCGTACATGACGATAATCTCGGTGTCGGGCAGGAATTCGGTGACGCGGCGCAGCAGTTCCGGCGGGTGAAAACCGCCGCCGCTGGTGACGTAGCGCAGGCGGCGGAAGCTGTGGTCTTTCCTGATGCCGGGTTTGAGCAGCTTGGCCCACACCGGCGGAACGACCGCCATGCCGGTGATGCCTTCGTTTTCCACCAGGTCCACCAGGTCCTTGGGGAAGATGAACTGGTGCAGGGTGATTCTCGCGCCCGTGTAGACGCAACTCATCAACTGGTTCAGGCCGTAGTCGAAGCTGAAGGGCAGGATGCTCAGGATGTGGTCGTCGGGTGTGATGCGCAGGTAGCCGCTGACGATGCGTGCGCCGTCCAGCACGGTGCGCTGGGGCACGACCACGCCCTTGGGTAGCCCGGTGGAGCCGGAGGTGTAGATATAGTTGCACACGTCCGCGGGGATGGCCGCCGAGAGCGTCTGTTCGAGGTCGCAGTCGGGGTCCCAGCCAGACTCGGGGATTCCTGCCGGGTCGGCGGGCACCACGGTGATATTTTCGCTGTGAAAAAACTCCGCCAGCGGACGTGTCAGGTTGGGTGCGCCGATAATGGCCCTGGCATCCGCGTCGCTGACCTGGTGCTTGATCTGTTCCGCCACCAGCATGGGATTGATCAACGTGAACACGGCGCCGCGCATGGCCACGGCGAACAGTGCGACGGCCTGCCCGACGCTGTGCGGCAGGTACACGGCCACCACGTCGCCGCGGCCGATGCCCACGCCGGCCAGCTCCAGGCTCAGGCTGTGGGCCTGCAGGTAGAACTCGCGCCAGGTGAACCGCTGTTCCAGGTAACACAGCCCGATGGTGTCGGGTGTGGCCAGCGCCCGGATGCGCAGCATCTCGGCGATATTTGTCACGATGAAGGTTCCCGCTGAAATCGACGTGTACGCCCGCGGTGCCGGTATGGCATGGCAGGGCGCAGGATTCGACTTTATCCCATGTGAATCGCCTTGGACAATGGCGAATTTGCCACAGTGAGAACTGGATTCAATTAGCCCGGGACTCTGGTAAAGTAGTGCACCCTTACCCGTCCGGGCCCACGCCCGCCCGCCACCGAAGACGCCAGCCATGAGCGAACTGCACAAACCTGACCGCCCCCTGCTGGAGGATTGGCTCGACGATATGCACGTGGAGCACTACCTCTGCGGTGAATGCGAGGGCCTGCACATCAGTGCGCTGCACGACGTCGAGGGGGTGGTAAACAGCCGCGTGTTCGTGCAGCAGACCTCGGTGCTGTTCAGCACGGAACTGGAAGTACGGCCCATGGCGGTGTTACCCCTGTCCTCGGAGCTGGGCCGTATCAACATGGACTATCCCAGCCTCAAGGTGTTCCTGGACGTGGTCGACGACGCCACGCCGCAACTGGTGGTGGCGACCCATATGCTCTCGGGCGCTGGAATTGCCAGGACGCAGTTCGAGGAGTTCGTGGTCAATACCATGGACGGCACGCGCCTGCTGGCCGACGAGTGCCTGCAACTGGACTACCTGTTCGCCGAGGCCGGCCGGCCTCGCGTCGGGGGCAGCTCCGCGCTGCACTGACGCGGGCGCGGCGCGCTCACCGTTTTTTCTGCGCCGGCATTTGCGCGAGGATGATGTATTTTTCCGCGTTGAGCAGGCCCATGGTGTAATCCCCCGAACTCCAGCCCAGCCGGGTGGAATGGCTCCAGGATTTCTCCTTGTGCCCGGAGGTGTCCGTCCTGGGCGCGCCGTAAGCGGTCCGCAGGGCGGCGCCCACCACGGCGGGATCGTCGCTGAACTGCAACACCGCGCGGCTGACCGCGTCCGCCTCCGTGGGCGCCTCGAAGCCGACCCAGATGAGACGCGCGTAATCCCCGGCCGGCGACGCGCAGTCGCCGGCTGTCTCTCCGCCTGCCCCGGGCGCGTCTTCGGTACAGGCGGGGAAGCGGCAGTCCGCGCGCTTGCCGCCGACCTGTGAGCGCGAATCCCTGACCCGGCACTCGCCGCCGCGTTGCTGCGCCCAGACCAGTGCGTCGCTGAATGCCATGTCCAGGTGCAGCCCGTTGACCACGAAGGGCGCCTCGGCGCGGGCGCCTGCGGCGAACAGTGCGAGCAGTGCGAGCAGCAAGGTGTGCGGGAACAACCTTGTCGTTGTTATCATGTACGAGCCTCGTGCGTGTATCGCGGCGTGTCAGCATAAACCCTCCATGCCCTGGCGCAAAGCGCGTCCCGCGCCGGGGCAAAGCGCGTGAATAAGCAGTACACTGGCCGCTGGTCAGTGAGCCGGGACGGGGCGTGGACGCAGATCGGGCGGGGTTTCGCCAGGCTTTTTATATCAGGGCGTTGAACGGGCTGGGCCGTGCCTTGCAGAGTTCCGGGGTCGCCGCGCCGGAACTGGATGCAGACGCCCTGTGCGCGCGCGCCCGGCGCCGCACCGGGTTGTCCGACTGGGGCGGAGACGATATCGCCGCCCCGCTGCACAGGTTGGTCGATGCGCTGCGCGAGGAGGCGGGCCTGTCGCAGGTGGGGCGCATCGCCGCCTATTTGAACCTGCTGGACCATTTGAGCGTGCGCCTGCGCCTGGTCGATTACCGCGCGCGGCGGCCGGAAGTCGCCCGGCAACGCATTGAACGCCCGCTGTTCATCGTCGGCCTGCCGCGTACCGGGACAACCATATTGTACGAGTTGATCGCCCAGGACCCGGCATTCCGTGCGCCGCTCAGCTGGGAGGTCGCCCGGCCCCTGCCCCCGCCGGGCGTCGACGCTGCGGCAGACCCGAGAATACGCGGCACGGACCGCCTGCTCGGCCTGCTGGAAAAGCTCGCGCCGGGCTTCCGCCGCATCCACCCTGTCGGTGCGCGCCTGCCGCAGGAGTGCGTCTACCTGATGGCGTCGAGTTTTCTCAGTGAGCAGTACGCCTACATGTATAACGTGCCGGGCTATCGCGACTGGCTGCTGCGCCAGGATATGGCGCCGGCCTACCGCTGGCACGCCGCTTTCCTGCAGCACCTGCAGGTCGACTCGCCGCGCGGGCACTGGGTGCTGAAGACGCCGGCGCACCTGGCGCACCTGGACGCGCTTTTACACTGCTACCCCGATGCCGCCGTGGTCTGGACCCATCGCCGTCCGCTGCAGGCACTGGCCTCGTTCTCCAGTCTCACCACCACCCTGCGCGGGGCGTTCAGCGACGGCGTCGATCCGCTGCGGGTGGGGCCGGGGGAGTGGGACTACCACGCGGCGGTGGTGGGGCGGGGTATGGCGGCGCGGCAGAAGTTCGACCAGGCGCAGTTTCTCGACGTGGCATTCGCGGACATCTGCGCCGACCCCGTCGCGGTGGTGCGCGAGATCTATAGCCATTTTTCCCTGACCCTCGGCGCCGCGGCGGAGCGGCGGATGCGCGCCTACCTGGCCGGCCATCCTCGCAACCGCTTCGGCGTTCACCGTTACACGGCGCGCAGCTTCGGGCTGGAAGCGGCCGCCGAGCAGGCGCAGTTCGGCGCCTACCTGGAGCGCTTCGATCCCTGGCTGGCGGCTGGCCAGGCGCACGGCGCCACAGACGTCCAGAAACCGTCGAGAAATTTGACGTCTGACTGATGTCCGGGCGCGCCCCGCACCGTTCCGGTGCAGTAATATCAAGAAGTTACGATCCGCGGGCACGGTTGTTGCTGCAAGACGCTGACGCGACGCGTGCGGGGCAGGCATTGGCAGCGGCAAAACCCTGGAAAACCATAAAACCCGGTTTTTGTTAACCACTGCTGAAAATTTCACCGCAACGCTTGCAGGCGCCAGCGTTACAGGGTAAGTTTTTGACCCAATGGTCATATTTGACTACGCGGTCAGTTAATTCACGGATGAATGACCTCGATCGTGACAACTGTTGGCGCGACAAAAGCCATAAAAACGATAGAGATATAAAGTACAAACGAGGTCCCCGATGTTAAGCGCACGCACACTCCCTGTGTCCCTGGTGGGACGCATCATTACGTCGCTGTGTATGGTTCTGGCGGTGGTATTGCCGGCCCAGGCGCAGCCCGACTTCATCACCTTCGAGAGCGGGCATGTCCGCCCGCTGGCGCAGACCCCCGACGGCTCCACGTTGATCGCGGTGAACACACCGGACAACCGCATCGAGGTGTTCTCGGTCAGCGGCGGCGCACTGACGCACACCGATTCCATTCCCGTGGGCATGGAGCCGGTAGCCGTGGCGGCGCGCAACAACAACGAGGTCTGGGTGGTGAACCACCTGTCGGACAGCGTCAGCGTGGTCGATCTCTCCGCCGGCCGGGTCGTCCGCACCCTGCTGGTGGGCGACGAGCCGCGTGACATCGTATTCGGCGGCACCGGCTTCAACCGCGCGTTTATCTCCACCGCGCACCGCGGCCAACACCGCGAGGACAGCTCCATCGCCGCGGTGCCCGGCGCCGGCGACCCGCAGTTGACCACCGGGGGAGTCGGCCGCGCCGATGTCTGGGTGTTCGACGCCAACAGCCTTGGCACCACGGTCGGCGGCACGCCTGTCGAGATTCTCAGCTTTTTCGCCGATACCCCGCGCGCCCTGGCGGTAACCCCAAATGGCGCCACGGTGTACGTCGCCGCGTTCCAGTCAGGCAACCAGACCACCGTGATCAACGAGACAGCGGTGCCCAACGGCTTCGGTCCCAACGGTGTGCCCGGCCCGAGCAGCAACTGCTGGCAGAACGACGCGGACCCGGCCTGTGAGGAGAGCGTACAGGCGCCGGAAGTCGGCGTGATCGTCAAGTTCGACGGCACCAACTGGGTGACCTCGACGGGTTCGATCAAGAACAGCCAGGTCAACTTCAACCTGCCTGACCACGACGTGTTCTCCATCAACGCCAATACCCTGGCCTCCGGCAGTGTGGTGGAGTACGACCACGTGGGGACCGTCCTGTTCAACATGGCGATCAACCCCAGCAACGGCAAGGTCTACGTGACCAACACGGAAATGCCCAACCATGTCGAGTTCGAGGGTCCGGGAATCCACGGTGGCAGCACGGTACAGGGCCACCTGTCCGAGAGCCGTATCACCGTACTCAACCCCGGCACTGGCGCAGTCGATCCGGTACACCTGAACGCGCACATCAACTACGGTGCGCTGCACACCGATCCCGGCGTCAACCACGCGGCGATCGAGGCGCAGAAACAGCACAGCCTGGCGACGCCGCTGCAGCCGGTCGTTTCCTCCGACGGCAGCACCATCTACATGGCTGCCTTCGGCTCGGCGCGGATCGGCGTGTTCGACACCGCGGACATCGAGGCGGGAACGTTCAATCCCACGGCGGAGAGCGTCAACTACATCGACACCGATGGCGGCGGTCCCAGCGGGCTGGTGCTGGACGAGACCAACGACCGCCTGTACGTGATTACCCGCTTCAATAACCAGGTCGAGGTGATCGACCTGAACAGCGATGCGGTGGTGGAAACCCACGCGCTGCACAATCCCGAACCGCAGCACGTGGTTGACGGCCGCCCGTTCCTGTACGACGCAATCGCCACCTCCGGCAACGGCGAGACTTCCTGTGCCAGCTGTCACATCTTCGCCGACGTGGACCATCTCGCCTGGAACCTGGGCAACCCGGATGACCACGTGACGCAGAACGTGCAGCCTGCGGCGGTGCTCAACCCGGAGACGACTTTCCACCCGATGAAGGGACCCATGACCACGCAGACCCTGCGCGGCATGGCCACCCACGGCGGCCTGCACTGGCGCGGTGACCGGGTGGACGGCTTTTTCGGTACGGACACGTGTACCGACCCGGTCGGCGCGGCGTGTAGCGAGGAGCATTCTTTCAATAACTTCATCGTCGCCTTCGAGGGCCTGCTCGGTATGCACGGCACCATCACGCCCGGCGAGATGCAGCAGTTTACCGACTTCGCCCTGGATATCTTCCTGCCGCCCAACCCGGTGCGCTCCATCGGCAACCAGTTGAGCCCCGAGGCCGCGGCCGGCGAGGTGGTCTACTTCAACCAGAACAACGTCGACGGTCCCTTCCGCTGCAACACCTGCCACACGCTGGCGCCGGAAGACGGCTTCTTCGGCACCGCCGGCGAGCAGAGCTTCGAGGGTGAGACCCAGCACTTCAAGGTGCCGCACACGCGCAATGTCTACCAGAAGGTGGGCATGTTTGGCCTGTCCACCGGCGGTGGCCACACCGGCGACCAGGTGCGCGGCTTCGGTATCCTGCACGACGGTTCCGTGGACACCGTGTTCAACTTCCTCGGCGCCGGTGTGTTCAGCCTGAGCGACACCCAACGCCGCCAGCTCGAGCAGTTCACGCTGGAGTTTCCCACGGACCTGGCGCCCGTCGTCGGCCAGCAGGTGACCCTGGATAACACCAACTTCCTCGCGGTCAACCCGCGCATCAACGTGCTGATACAGCGGGCGAACACCAATTTCGACTCGTTCATGCTCGGCGGCACGGTCAAGGAGTGTGAGCTGATCGTCAAGGGCACCGTGGGCGGCGCCGAGCGCGGCTGGCTGTACCGCCCGGCCAGCAACGACTTCCTGTCCGATGTGAACACCACGACGACGGATAGCCCGCTGCGCGGCCTGGTCAACACCGAGGGTCCGCTGACCTACACCTGCGTCCCCCCGGGGTCGGGTGAGCGCATGGGTATCGACCGCGACCAGGACAATCACCTGGACGGTCTCGACAACTGCCCGGCCACGCCCAATAGCGACCAGGCGGACTCGGACTACGACGGTATCGGCGACGCCTGTGACCCGCTCAACGACAGCGACCAGGACGGCGTGCCCGACGATGTCGACAACTGTCGCCTGATTCCCAACCCGGGCCAGGAAGACAGCGACAACGACGGTATCGGCGATGCCTGCGAGAATTCGCCCCCCGGCTGCCAGTAGGGGCGTGAACGCCAAGAAAAAAACGCACCGGCATGGCCGGTGCGTTTTTTTTTGACTGCGATACACTGGACGGATGTACCCACAAGCCATCTTCGGACTCGATTCCCTGCGCCTGCTGCTGGGCCCCATCGCGCTGTTCGGCATCGCGTTTTTTGTCCTGTACCTGCGCCAGGACGGCATTCGCGTGGCGCGCGCGGTGGTGTTGCTGCTGGGCATCTGCGTGCTGGCCCTGCTCGGCGCCAAGCTGTTCTCCCTCGGCGTGCGCGGCTGGGAATTGCGCGAGCCGCTGTACCAAGAGTTGCGCGGGGGCTGGCGCTACCCCGGCGCCCTGATCGCCATGGTACTGGGCGCGCCGCTGTTGCAGCGCCTGATACTGCCCGAATTGTCCATACGGCGCTTCCTCGACGTGCTGGCGATCACCGTCTGCTTTGCCTTCGCGCTGGTGCGCATCAGCTGCTTCATGAACGGCTGCTGTACCGGTGTGCAGTGTGACGGCGGCTACTGCCTGAGCTACGCCGTGGGCAGCCAGGTCTGGTACAACCACTGGCAGGCGCACCTGCTCGCATCCCCGGCCGACCGCAGCCTGGCAGTCGTGCCGCTGCACCTGCTGTTCATGGCGGCCTCCCTGGCCGTGGGCCTGTTCCTGATGTGGTTTGACCAGCGGCGCAGTTTTGACGGCCAGATCGCCCTGCTGTACCTGGTGTTGCACGACGGCGCCAAGGGCCTGCTGGAGTCTTTGCGCGAACCCT
This sequence comes from Halioglobus sp., assembly GCA_002699145.1. Classification (GTDB taxonomy): domain Bacteria; phylum Pseudomonadota; class Gammaproteobacteria; order Pseudomonadales; family Halieaceae; genus Marimicrobium. The sequence continues at coordinate 318,113 of PABK01000041.1, read as the reverse complement.
ACGTGGCCCAGTTGCAGGCGACCTCGCTGGGTATCGCGGCCGCCGGCCTGCTCGTGCTGCTCTGGATTTCCCATCTTCGCCGGCGCCGGGCGGCGCCGTCCTGAGAGGCGTTGTCGCGCGCGGCGCCGGCAGGCTATCAGTGCAGCGCGGGTGTGTGGCAGCGAAAGCTCGCGGCGTCGCGCGTGTCGCCGCTACCGTCGTAACGCGCCCGCTGCGGATAGGGGCAGGCCAGGCGCGACCCGCTGGGCAGCACAAAGGCTTTCATCCAGTGTGCCTGTAGCGGACCCGGCGCCTGACCGCTCTCCACCCAGCGGTCGATTTCAGTCAGGTAGTTGACATAAAAGGGCCCGGCGCCGCCAAAGCAGTGGTCCATGCCCGGCAACAGGTACAGGCGCAGGTCGGCCTCCGCGCCGGGGTCGTGGGCCAGGGCCGCGCGGTAGTAGTCGATGGTGCCGTGGGCGCTCAGCGCCATGTCCGACCAGCCGTGAAAGAGCAGCAGTTTACCGCCGCGGGCGCGGAAGGCGGACAGGTCGGGGTCCGTGGCGTTGAGCGTACGCGCGGTGGCGGCGGTATCGGCGGTAAAGCCGGTAAAATCGTAGCTGGCGTAGTCCCACTGTGCATCGTTGAAGACGAAGTACTTCATGACGCCGGTGCCGAAAGCGTAGCTCGCGTTGGGAACCAGGGGTGCTGCAAACCCGGCGTCCGCTCGCGGGTAACCCGCCTCGCGGGCGTAGCGCAGGCCGCCGGTCAGCCACATGCTCATGCCCGCGGGGCTGGTCTCGCCGCCCAGCGGGAAACCCGGCCAGACGTTTTCGCCGTCGATCTCCGGGCCCTCGTAGATGCGGCGCATCGCCTGCACCTTGGCCGCGCTGAGGCAGTCGTCCTGCCGGTCGGCTGAGCAGGCCAGCTCGGCGACGTCGAAATCGCAGTCCGGCGGGTGTGCCAGTATGCCGTCCTCGATGCCGTCCGCGGCATCGCAGCGCGCCAGGTAGCTGCGTGCGATCAGCGCCTGGTCTGCCGGGGTGACCAGCGCCTGCTCCAGGTCGTCGGGGTCGGGGAACTGCGCCTGCACGATTTGCGTGGCGTTGGCGCCGATTCCCAGGTGCCAGTTGTAGGCCGGTGCGCCGGCGACGATGCCGTCGAAATCCCGCGGGTAGCGCTGGGCTTCCATCAGTGCCTGCCCGCCCCCGCGGGAGCAGCCGATGAAGTAATTGCGTCGGCTGGGCTGGCCGTAGTAACTGTCGACCAGCGCCTTGCTGGCGACCGCGGTCAGGTGCACCGCCCGGTGACCGAAGTTCTCCACGCGGCGCGGATTGTCCAGCGCCCAGCTGGCGTCGACGCCGTGCCCGCGATGCCCGGTATCCGTGCCGGAGGTGGCGTAGCCGGACTGCAGCGCACCGAAGTACACCGCCGTGTTCACCACCGAGCCGACAAAGCCGCCGCCACCGCCCATCACGTACTTGCCGTTCCAGTCTTCGGGCAACAGCAGCTCGAAATTGATCTCGTCCTCGATTACACCGGCGACCTTGCAGTGTGCGGCGGGGAAGCGGTGCCTGGAAACCCCGCTGATGCGTACGTTCGTGGGCGCGCGCAATGCCGCGCCTGCACAGCGCGGTGCGCTGTCCAGCGCCACTGCCGCCTGGGGCGGGAACAGTTGTTGCGACAGCTGCCGCGCGTACAGCTGCCGCGCGTACAGCAGCCCCGCGGCTGTCAGCGCCAGCAGGATGGTGAACGTCCAGGCGAGGGATTTTTTCAACATCCTGTTGTCAGCGCCCGCCTCAACCGCGCGGGTGGTTGAGCAACCAGTCCACGAAACCGTCCTGGGCGGCGGTTGTCCAGGGCGCCGGTATATGCGGGCCGCCGACGATGGTGCGCAACTCCAGCTCGACATCCAGCGCGCAACCGTTGTAGGCCAGGACCCCGGTCTCGGCCCCGTCGATGCTGCCGTCCACGTCCAGACTGGCCCGGGGCGCGGGGTTGGCCACGTCGCAGCCGAACTGCGTGGCAAAGCGCTCGCTGGTCTCGACGGCGCCGGGGTAGCTGTTGCCGGCGATGGAGCCGCCCGCGTAGAGGATGGTGCCGTCGGCGTCCCCGTGCAGCAGCATCAGGTTCACCGGGTTGTTCGCCGGCGCGCAACTGGCGGCGTCCTCCCAGGTGGAGCCGGCCAGGCTGATCGCCGAGGTCACCAGTTCCGAGGCCTCACAGACCATGCGCAGGGTCATGAAGCCGCCGTTCGAATGGCCGAACAGGCCGACCCGGGTGGGGTCGATGCTGTAGGTGGCCGCGGCCTCCTCGATCAGCCCGCGGATATAGCCGACATCGTCTATGTCAGCGCCCTCGTCGAAGGCGCAGCAGGCCGGTGTGGCGTTCCAGAAGCGCGAGCCCCCCTGGTTGAGGGTGCCGTCCGGCGCCACCAGTACGAACTGCCGGCTGTCCACGCGCTCGAGCAGCCCCAGGTATCCCGACTGGATGAAACCGTTGGCGCCGAAGCCGTGCAGCACGACGATCAGCGGGTAGCGCGTACCCGGGTCGTAGTCACTGGGAATATAGGCCTGGGCCGGCCTGTCGCCGCCGATCTGCAGCGGCGGGTTGGGCGTGCAACTGCCGTCGTCGGCACAGCCCTGGAGTACGGGGCCGAACACGACGGAGCCGTCGCTGCCATCGCTGCAGCCAGCGCTCGACAGGGCGGCGAGCAGGCACAGTCCAAGGAAAAGTCGTTGCGGGGCACGGTAGGTCACGGCGTGGTTACCTCTGTGTTATTCGTTATCGGGTGCAGGGCTAATCCTAGCACGCTGGCGACGACCGCGCCGTCGCGGCCGCTTTATCAATCGCCGCTGTATTCCGGCCGCGCCGCCGGCACGGGCCTGGTCTCGGCCAGGCTGTGCGAGCGCCCGTTCGCCTCGATGACGCGCACGTGGTGCCGCTGCAGGCCGCGCGGTTCGGCCACACCGCAGGAATGTGCGATGACGCCCACGTCGTAGGCCAGGTTCCTGGCGTAGGCGGCGACGCGCTTGCTCTTGGCCTCGGGCACCAGGCCGCGCTGCAGTTCCCTGTCGTGCGTGGTGATGCCGGTGGGACAGGTGTTGCGATTGCACTGCAGCGCCTGCACGCAACCCAGCGCGAACATGAAGCCGCGCGCCGACGTGCAGAAATCCGCGCCCACCGAGAGGGCCCAGGCGACCCGTCCCGGGTTGACCAGCTTGCCCGAGGCGATCACCTTGATGCGCTCGCGCAATCCGTACTCGTGCAGCATGTCGACGATCAGCGGCAGGCTTTCCTGCAGCGGCATGCCCACGTAGTCGATGAGTGGTTGCGGCGCGGCGCCAGTACCGCCGTCGGCGCTGTCAATGGTGATGAAATCGGGTGCCGCGTCGAGGCCGCGTGAATGGATGGCCTGGAACAGGTCGGTGAAAAAACCTGTCTGCCCGACCACCATCTTGAAGCCGGTGGGCTTGCCGGAGACGCTGCGCACGTGTGCGATCATGTCCAGCAGGTCGTCCACCGAGCGTATGTCGATATGCCCGTTGGGGCTGATCGAGTCGTGCCCGCGCGCAATGCCGCGAATGCTGGCGATCTCGTCGGTCACCTTGCGCCCGGGCAGGATGCCGCCCTTGCCCGGCTTGGCGCCCTGGCTCATCTTGATTTCGACCATCTTCACCTGTTCATGGGCGGTGACTGCCCTGAGCTTGTCGTCGTCCAGCCGGCCCTGCGCGTCGCGCACGCCGTACTTCGCCGTGCCGATCTGGAAGACGATATCGGCGCCGCCTGCCAGATGGTAGGGCGAGAGGCCGCCCTCGCCGGTATTCAGCCAGATTCCCGCCTCGCGTGCGCCGGAAGACAGCGCCAGCACCGCGGGTTTCGAGATGGCGCCGAAACTCATGGCGGAGATGTTCAGCACGGCGGAGGTCGTGTAGGGGCTGGCGCAACTGTCGCCGCCGATGGTGACCGGCCGCGGCGCCACTGCGTCCTCGTCCAGTGTGGGGAAGGCGCTGTTGAGGAATATGACCTCGCCGTCCCGGTCCAGGGGGCGCGTGGAGCCAAACGCCACGGTGGCGTCGACCTGTTTCGCCGCGCGGTAGACCCAGGAGCGCTCGGCGCGGTTGAACGGCAACTCCTCACGGTCCATGGCGAAAAAGTACTGGCGGAAGAACTCACCCAGGTGTTCGAACAGGTAGCGGAAACGCCCCACGACCGGGTAGTTGCGCCTGATGGTGTGCGTGGTCTGGGTCGTGTCCACCAGGTACATGACCAGCAGGATGAGCAGGCCGACACCGAGCAGGAAGGCCAGGCCCAGCGCCCCCCACTGGATAATGGTTTGGGCCAGCTGCTGCAGTTCAGACATTTCCATGGGGAGGGCCTTCAATCTCTACCGGGTAACCCATGTTAATACATGACCTGGCACCGGTCGCCAGCGGCTGGCGCCGCTGCGGTGTGTATGCAGCCCGCCGAAGGGTATCGAACCCGCGCCGTTTGCCTTATGCTGTGCGCCATAAAAACATAAGCAGTTTCTGGGCGCGAGTGTGACTTCTACCCGTATCGAGGACCGTGGCGAGGCAGCCTCGGCTGAATCCCTGTCGACTTCCGTGGACTTGCCGCCTCCGCGTATGCGCTCCGTGTTCACGCTGGCGAGATCCTGGCTGCTGGCGCAGGTGGATGCGGCGATCCCCGTGCAGATCCGCAATGGCGATTCCGATACGCTGCGCCGCTCGCGAATTATCCTGAGTTTTTGCCTGGTACTCATACTGCTGGGACTGGAAACCGGGCTCTTCTTCTCCTGGATGCTGGAACCGGTGGCAGCGCAACGCGTGGGCCTGGCGCTCGTCTGCGCGCTGTTGCTGGCTCTGTGTATACCGCAGGTGTTGCGTCGCAACGGTTCCATTACCCTGGCCGCCAACATGATTATCGGCGCCTCTTACCTGGTCACCGTCGCCGTGATCACGGTGATCGGCGGCATTGAGGCCCCGTTGATCCACTGGTGCGCACTGTTTCCCATGCTGGCGGCATTGATGGGTTCGCGTACATCGGCCTGGGTTTGGGTATGTATCAGCCTGTGCACGGTGGTGGTCTTTGTCTTTGCCGACCAGGCGGGGATCAAATTTGCCGATAGTTTGGGCTTTGCCGAGCTGCAGGGTGCGCCCCTGTGGTTCCAGCGCAGCGCCAATCTCGTTTCCTGGCTGGGCATACTGCTGGGCGTCGCGCTGCTGTTCGAGGAGCACAAGAACGACTAGACGCGTGAACTCGCGGCGAAGAACGCGGAACTGGAAGCGCAGATAGAGCAGCGCAACCAGGCGGAGCGGCGCAGCCAGTACCTCGCCTACTACGACGAGTTGACCGGGCTGCCCAATCGCCGCCTGTTTCTTGAACAGCTGGATGCGGCGATAGACCAGAACAAGCGACTCAATCGCACGGTCGCCCTATTGTTTCTCGACCTGGACCGCTTCAAGGAAGTGAACGACATGCACGGGCATGACCTCGGCGACCAGTTGCTGCGCCAGGTGGCACAGCGCCTGAGTCGCTGCGTGCGGCAGTCGGACCGGGTATCCCACTCGTCCAGCGGCGAGCGCAGCGATGTGGCGCGCCTGGGTGGTGACGAGTTCACCATCCTGCTCAGCGGCATGCACGGGCACCAGGACGCCGCGCTGGTCGCGGAGCGTATCCTGGACAGCATGAACCAGAGTTTCGAGCTGGGCGACCTGGAAGTCTTTATCGGCACCAGTATCGGTATTGCATTGCATACCCGCGGCGACTTGCAGGCCAGTGACCTGCTGCGCAACGCGGACCTGGCCATGTACCAGGCGAAGAATGCGGGCAAGAATAATTTCAAGTTTCACCAGGAGGCCATGAATCGCGATATCGTCATGCGCAGCAACATGACCGCGGCGCTGCGCAAGGCGCTGGAGTACAACGAGCTGGAGTTGCACTACCAGTGTATCGTCGATGCGCAGACGCGAGTGACCTGTGCGCTGGAGGGCCTGTTGCGCTGGCGTTATCCCGACGCGATTGACGGCGTGACCACGGAGACCGTGGTCGGTGTCGCCGAGGACAGTGGCCTGATCGTGCCGCTGGGGCGCTGGGTGATCCGCGAGGCCTGCCGGCAATTTCGCAGCTGGCGAGACCAGGGTGCGAAGCTGCAGTGTGTGGCCGTCAACGTCTCCAGCGAACAGTTTCGCCGCGCCGGGCTGGTGGAAGTGGTGGAGGATGCGCTGCTGGCCAACGGCATCGCGCCGCATAACCTGGTCATCGAGATCACCGAGGGCGCGATGATGAGCGACGAGGACAGGGCCCTGCGCACCCTGCGACAACTGAAGGAGATCGGTGTTCAGATCGCGCTGGACGATTTCGGCACCGGCTACTCTTCACTCAGTTACGTGCACCGTTTCCCCGTGGACATCCTCAAGATCGACCGCTCCTTCGTCGCCGGTGTGGAGCGCGACGAGGGCTCGCGCGCCATTACCATGGCGGTCATCGCCCTGGCCCACCAACTCGGTTTGCGTGTGGTGGGCGAGGGTGTGGAGAGCGTGGCGCAGCAGCGTTTCCTGATCGACAACGGCTGCGACGAGTTACAGGGCTACCTGTACAGCAAGCCGCTCAGTGCGCGCGATATGACGCCGTTACTGGTCACCGCCGATGCAGCTTCCCGGTCCAGCTAGCGCGGGCGGTTGACCTGCGCCGGGCTGTGCCCGGCCCTGTTTCAGGGCGCGGGCGCAAACTCCAGCACCTGCTGGAACGTGGGCCGGTTGGTGGAACGGTGGGTATTCGGGATCAGGCCCGGTGTGTACCCCGTGCGCGCACCCTCCTTGAGCCAGCTCTCGGGCGCGCCGCCGTACTCCGCGGCGAGTGCCTGGCCGACGCTGTCGACCACCTGCCACAGGCTGTCGCGGCAGGCCTCGAGATTGCCGGCGCCGCAGTACTGCAGGTTGAAAGGGCCTTGCACCGGCTTGCCGAGCAGGCTGCGCAGGTCCTTGTCCATCAGGCTCGCGCCGTCGTCGCCGTTCAGGTTGCGCATGTCGTCCAGTTCGCCCACCAGGTCGCCGAACACCGGCGCCATGACCGCTTCCGCCAGCGGCTCGAACAGCGCGTCGAATATCGTCGGCCCGGCGTGGTCGTTGAAACCGTCGTCGTCGGCGTCCAGGCGCGGTGCGTCCTCGTCCACCCAGGCGTCCAGCAGGTCGATGAGCTGCCCCGCCAGTTCGCTGGGCGCGGCGCCGCCGCGCAGCACCTCGCTGATTACCGGCCACACCGGGGAGCGCACGTCCTCGGTGGCGGAGCGGTTCATCACGCTGACCACGTCTGCCAGCTCCGCCATGTCCGGCCACTGGTCGAAAGTCTCCACCCGGTGGACGGAGCCGTAGGGGTTGCCGTCACCGTGCATGAAGCCCGGCGCCGACTGGTTGTTCCAGTTCAGCAACCTGCCCTCGGGACCGCCGCTGGCGTGGGGGTGTTCACGTTCCGCCAGGAAACCCTGCCACTCGTAGGCGCCGTTGCCCCAGGTGGGCAGGCGCCGGTCCAGCCCGGGGGGACGCTGCGGCAGGTAGCCGGAGCTGAAGTAGGCCGTGGCGTCGCGGGACACGTAGCCCCAGTTGAAGGTGAAACCGAACTTGTTGGCCGCGGCGAAGAAGTTGTCGGGGGTGTCCGCATCGCCCTCGGTCATGTCTTTCAGCGCCGCCAGGTTGAGGCCGTCACGGCCAAAGGTCGAGCGCTTGCGGGTCAGGGCCACCGGCGCGCCGTTCGAGGTGGCCGTGCCGATCATCGGCCCGTGCACGGACACCGGGTAGACGACGGGGTTGCCGTTGAGGGTGCCGGCGTCGAATATCTCAAAGGGGATGCACTGGCCGTTGTACAGGTAGTGCAGTGAGTCCCGGCTTACTGCCTCCTCGCCGGGCTCGCACAGTTCCTCCACGTAGACATCGCGCACGTCGTGTCCCGCCGAGGTCAGGCTCCAGGCGTAGTCGCGGGTGCGGCCGATGAGCATGTACATGGCCAGGCCCGGCACCGCGGCGCCCTGGGCCTCCAGCCCCGGCGCCTTGAGGTGGATCTGCATGACGATCTCGGGATAGTAGTAGCCCAGTTGCGGCCCCATTACCGCCAGGTTGGTGCCGTTGACCGAGCGCTCGTCGCGCACGATCAGCCAGTTCGACGCCTCCCGGTCCGGCGGTGGATCCGCCGCCGGCACCAGCGCCGCCGCGGCGATGGCCGCGCCCTGGCTCGCTGGCAGCGGCTGCAGCGGATCCAGCGAGACGATGGAGCCGGCGTCGATGACCGCCGAGCCGGTAACCGGTCCGCCGGTAAGCGGTCCGTAGTCGAAGACCTGCTCGATGGTCGTCGGCGCCTCCGGGTCGTCGAACAGCATGACGTCCTCCCAGGCCAGTTGCCCGGGGCCGTCGCCGATGCCGTTGACCAGTGTCGACAGGAAATCGGCGTTGGCCGCCTCGCTGCCGCCGCCGGCGCCGAAGATGGAGCCGATGAACGCGGTGGTGGCGACGACGTCGTTGGCGCTGAACGGCGGATCCACGGCCTCGCCGATGGACGCCTTGTAGGCGTTGACGCCGGCGGCGTAGGCGTTGGCCTCGGCGATTATCTGCTCGCCCTCCGCGCCGTAGGTGTCGATGATGAGCTGCACCTGGTCCGTGACCAGTTGTTCGGTTGCCGCGCTGGGCACGAAACTCTGCCCGCTGGTGACCAGGCCGAAGGCGTTGATGCCCGGCACGTCGGCGACGGCGACGCGCGCCGGCCAGCGCCCCAGGTCCAGCAGCAGGGCGCGGTCGCGGGCGGTCACCCAGCCCGCGCCGAAGGCCATGTCCTCGCGCGTGTCGCCCTCGATGTGGGCGATGCCGAAGGCGTCGTAGAGGATGGTCAGGCCGGGCCGTCCCGTCGCCTCCACCCGGGTGTCGCCCACCGGCGCAAAGTCCTCGGGCAGGAACAGCGCCTCGATGTCCGCGTCGGTGACGTTGCCGCGCAGCGGTGTCAGGCCGTCGTACAGCGGCAGCTGGTCCAGGGAATTCTCTGTGGTGGGCAGCCCGCCGTAGTTGCCCGGTGGCAGGATGTAGTAGGCGCGGTCCCGGGCCGGCTGTAGCTCGCTGGCGTTGTCCGAACCGTCGCTGCAGCCGGCCAGGACGGCGCCGAGCAGCAGGCCCAGGACGGCCGTTTTCGCGTGGTGGTGGCGGATGTGTCTAAACACGGTCGGGGACATTGCGAATGCCTCTTGAATTATTGGTGGTGATGGCGGGCGCGCATCATCACTTCAGGGTAGCAGATTGCGCGCGCGGGCGACGGATTTTCCCGCTGCGGCGACAGCGGCCTGCGTCCGGGGCGGGTCAGGGCCCGGTGTAGGCCGGGCTGCCGGGTGCGCGGTAGCGGTCCAGGGGGCTGCGCAGGGCGTCGCTGCCGAAATAGTAGCCGCTGCCGGGGTCGTCGCCGAGCAGCAGGTGCAGGATGGATACCGTGCCCCGCTGCGGGGGCTGCATGCCCATCTCCTGCGGGGACACGCCGCGGCGCAGCGCCTGGGGTCGCGTCAGGTCGGTCTCTATGTACCCCGGCGTACAGGCGTTGATACGAAGCCGTGGGTGCTGGCGCGCGAGGATCAACGTGTACAGGCTGACGCAGGCCTTGCTCAAGCCGTAGGGGTTGAACTCCCCCAGTCCCAGGCGGGCGCAAGCTTGCGCGGCATCGCCGGGCGCGGACAACTGCGCTATGAGTTCCTCGATGTCCGTCCACCGGGCGTTGCCGTCGGTGAAAAAGGCCTGCCGAGCGGCGCTGCACTGGCTGACGAACTTCGGGCCGGAGGCGGACGAGACGTTGACCACCCGGCCGCCGTCCCGCAGCAAGGGCAGAAAGGCGTCGCAGACGCGTTTCACGCCCAGCGTGTTCACCGCCAGCACGGCGGCCAGGTCATCCGACGCCAGGCCCACCCCGGCGTTGTTGACCAGCCCGTACAGCGGGGCGGGATCGTCTGCACAGGCGGCCAACAGCGCGGTACGGGCGGCGTCGACCGAGTCTGCGCTGGTCACGTCGATGGGCAGCACCTGCAGCCGCGACGCCCACGCCGGGTTCTCCTCCAGCAGCGCCTGTCGCGCCGCGGCGCCGCGTTCGCTGTCGCGCGAGCCCAGCAGCACGTCAATGTCCCCGGCTTGCTGCAGGGCGGCGCGCACGCAGGCCAGGCCGATGCCCTTGTTCGCCCCGGTAATCAGTATGCGGCGGATAATGTCACCTCTTCGTGTGGCGTGTGGTCGTGCCACGGTGAATCGTCAGATCGCCATCATAACGCCGTCGGGATCGTGGGGAAACGTGAGCCGTGCTCCAAACCCCTGGCTTTGTGTCGCCAGCGCGGTAAGAATGGCTATCCATCTCAACGGGAGTTGCACCATGTTCTACGGATGGCGGGTTGTTGCCGGCGCCTTTGTCGGTATGGCCATCACCAACGGTCTCTTTACCTACGGCTTCACGGTGCTGGTCGACCCGATCCGTGTGGCCTTCGCGGCGAGCCTCGAGCAGGTGATGTACAGCATGACCCTGGGGACCCTGCTCGGTTTGCTGGTGGCGCCGCTGGTTGGCGTGTTGATCGACCGGCAATCGGTGCGGCTGATCATGACCCTGGGCTGCCTGGTCCTGGTGGCGGGCCTGTACGCGGCGTCCCGCGCGCAGGGCATCACCGCGTTCAACCTGTCTATCGGGGTCACCATGTCCGTGTCCATGGCCATGGCCGGCTCCATGGCCGGCAGCGCCGCGGTCGCGCGCTGGTTCACCGCCAGTCGTGGCAAGGCGCTGGGTATCGCCGCGATGGGCTCATCCCTGGGGGGCGTGGTTGTCCCGGCCCTGCTGACGTTCTGGGTGGAGCGCCACGGCTGGCGCGGTGCGCTGGAGTACCTGGCGCTGTGCGCCGCCGGCCTGGTCCTGCCATTCATCTGCTGGAGCGTGCGCAGCCGTCCGCAGGATGTGGGCCTGCAGCCAGAGGGCATAAGTGCCGCGGACAGTGCGGCGCAGGGCGCCCAGCTCGCCGACCCCGGCCTGGCGCAGATCGTGCGCATGCGCGCCTTCTGGCTGATCGGCCTGAGCATGGGGATGGTGTTCGCCGCGTTCTCCTCCATGCTGGCCAACCTGGCGCCCTACGCGGCGCGCCTGGGGGTGGGTGAGGGCGCAATCTCCACCCTGATCGCGGTGCTGGCGGTGGCTGGACTGGTGGGCAAGCTGCTGTTTGGCACCGCCGCCGACAGGATCAACCTCAAGTTCGGGCTGTGGGGCGCCCACGCGCTGCTGGGTATCGCCTTTGCCATTCTCCTGGTTGAGCCGGGCTATGCCTGGCTGCTGCTGGCGGCGACCTGTTTCGGCCTCTCCACGGGGGGCATGTTGCCGGTGTGGAACGCCATGGTCGCGCGGGTCTTTGGTATCGCCAGCTTTGGCCGCGCCATGGGAGTGATGGGACCGGTCATCGCGCTGTGTGTCATGCCGGGCTTTGCCGTGGTCGGGCGCCTGTTCGACGCCACCGGCAGCTACAGCGCCGGCCTGTGGCTGTTCGGCGCGGTCATCGGGCTCGCCGCGGCGTTGTTGCTGCCGCTGAAAATAGAGGCGCACACGGCGCATCCGGCGTAAACAGGTGGTTCGTTGCAATACACTGTTTTATATTAGCGAGACTAAAATGCCCGCGGCTCACCCATAAGAGCTATACGCCGCAGTGATGGGGGCCTGACAACCGGGGATAGGCGATGACCAGCGCCGAGCGCAACCACACCACCTTCATGTTTACCGATATCGAGGATTCCACCCGGCTGTGGGAAGAGCACGACCGCGCCATGGAGGCGGTGATGTCGCGCCACGACGAGATCTTTCACGGCGCGGTGCGCGAGTGCGGCGGCAAGGTTTTCAAGCACACCGGCGATGGTCTCGCCGCGGCCTTCACCGATGTGCAGCAGGCGGCGTGCGCGGCCCTGCAGGCGCAGAAGCGCCTGGCGGCGTCGGACTGGGGTACGGTCGGCGAACTGCGCTCGCGTATCGGGATTCACAGTGGCCTGGCGCAGCAGCGTAGCGGCGAGGTTTTTGGCCGTGACGTGAACCGCTGCGCGCGTATCATGGACGCCGCCCACGGCGGCCAGGTGCTGCTGTCCGGCACCACGGTGGCACTGCTCGAGGCAACCCGCGGCGATCGCTGGGACATCCGCGAACTGGGGATGCACCAGCTGAAAGACCTGAGCACGCCGGAGGCGGTGTTCCAGCTCTGCGACCCGGCGCTGCCATCGCGCTTCCCCCCGCTGCGCAGCGTCGATCGTATTCGCCGGCAACTGCCCCCCCTGGCCGAGCTCTTCGTCGGGCGGCAAATGGAGGTGCGCAGGCTGGGCGGGATGCTGCGCGAGGGCAGGCTGATCACCCTGACCGGTCCGGGCGGGGTGGGAAAAACGCAGCTGGCCATCGCCGCGGCGATGGACCACATGCGCCTGTTCCAGGACGGCGCCTGGTTCTGTCGCCTGGGCAGCGCGCAGACGGTGGAGGATATCGCGCAGTTGATCGAGGCGACCATGGAGCTGCACGCCAGCCGCGGCGAGAACAGCCTGGAACGTCTCAGCAGCGGCCTCGCGACCCGGCGCGCCCTGCTTATCCTGGACGGCGCCGAACACGTGCTCGAGGCAGCGGCCAGTGTCGCGACCGAACTGCTGGGCGCCTGCGGCAACGTGGTGATCCTGTGCACCAGTCGCGAGGTATTGCGCGCGCGCGGCGAGCAGGTGCTGGGCGTGGGGCCTTTGGCCTTGCCCGCGTTGGACGAGGACGACCTGCAGGCCGCCCGCCGCAGTGCCGCCGTGGCCTTGTTCGAGCGCCGCGCCCGCCTGGCGCACAGCGAGTTTGCGCTGGGTGAGGGCAACCTGTCGGCCATTCTCTCCATCTGCCACCAGGTCGACGGCCTGCCCCTGGCGGTGGAACTGGCGGCGGCGCAGATGGCGGCGTTTGACCCCCGCGACCTGGCGCAGCGCATCGGCCGGCGGCTGGAGTTGATCGACGACAGGGACAAGACCCTCGCCACGCTGATCGATCTGTCCTGTAGCGGGCTGAGCGAAGCTGAGCGCACCCTGTTCCGGCGGCTGGCTGTTTTCGCCGGGGGCTTCTCCCTGACGCTGGCCGAGCGCGTGTGCACGGGCGGCGACGTCGCTGTGGACGATATCGTCCCGGGCCTGTCTGACCTGGTGGACAAGTCGGTACTGTCCATCGAGCGCACCGACGAGGGCAACCGCTACCGCATGCTCGGTGTGTTCAGGCACTATATCCTGCAGCGCTTGCCTGCTGGCGAGGGTGTCGATGTGCAGCGCCAGCGCCACCTGGAAGCCTACCTGGAGTTCGCCAACGCCGCCCGCGAGGGCCTGAGCACGCAGTTCGAGGTGGACTGGGTGCGGCGCCTGAACAGGGAATTCAACAACCTGCGTGCAGCGGTCGCCTGGGCCCTGGAGTCGGGGCAGGTCGACCGGGCCATGGAACTGGTCCACTGCACCGACGGTTACGCTCGCGACCGTTTTCGCCGCGAGGTGGAGAGCTGGGCGGAGCAGGCGCTGGCCGCTTCCCGCGGCGATGAACCCCACCGTTTCGCGGCGCTGGCGGTGCGCGCCACTGCCGCCGCTCGCGGCGACGATATCGCCGGCTCCATGCGCCTGGCGGAGGAGGCGCTGGACTGTGCCCGGCAGTCCACGGTGGCCGACACCTTCATCGCCAACCGGGTCGTCGCTATCGCCGGCATCCTCACCGGCGACCGCGAGCGGGCCAGCGAGGTGTCCTACGCGGCGATCGAGCGCGCCCGGGAGCGCGGAGCCGCGCTGGAAGTGGCCCGGTTCACGGCCTTCGTGGCGCACGGTTTCCTGCTGGCGAGCGACAATGAAGACGCCGGTGACATGGCGCGGCAGGCCCTGGAGCAGGCGCGGGCGCTGCGCAACCCCTCCCTGCTCGCCTGGTGCCTGTACGTCTGCGGGCTGCTCGAGGAGGATGAGTCAGCGCTGGGCTTGCTGGAAGAGTCCATCGAGTTCGCCGACATGGTGGACAACCAGTACGTGGCCGGGCTGGCCTTGCAGGCCTCCATGTGGAAGCTGCAGTCTGCCGGCGATTCGACCCTGGTGGCGGCCTGCCTGCGCGTCATCAGGCACTGGTACCGCGTGGCCAACTGGGCGGCCATGGCCATCGCCCTGCGCCTGTGCGCCCAGTGCATGGCGGGAATCGACGACGACCTGGTGGCGGTGCTGGATGGCTGGCTGCGCCGCCAGGAGCAGCGTGTCGCTTTCAGTGCCGGGCTCAGCGAGTCCTATGACCAGGCCATTGCCCGGGTGGAAAAAAGCCTGGGCAAGGCCGAGTTCCAGATGTCAGTGCACCGTGGCGCCGCCATGGACCCGACCCAGGTGGTGAACTACTGTACACGTGCGCTGGAGTCCTGGGTAGCGCGTTCGTCAGGCTGAGTGATGCGCGAGTGCCCCGGCGGCGTTCAGGGGCGCGGCGAACCGATCAGCACCAGCACCAGCTGCTGGTCCTCGACGACCTGGGCGCGCACGCTGTCGCTCTCTACCCAGAGCGCCTTGATGCGCCGTTGTCCCGCGGACTGGATAGCGCGGACGATAGTGCGATAGACCAGTTCGCCTGCCTCCGGGCCGAACCAGGGGTCGCCGCCGATGCCCAGCCAGTCCTGCTCGAAGTGTGCGACCATGGACGCACCAAACAGGTCCATATCCATGCCGTAAAGCTGCCCCGGGTCCCTGGAGTCCAGTCGCGACTCATCCACTGCCGCGGCGATATCCGCGGGCACCCCGTTGCAGAAAATCCTGTTGAATACCTCGAACGAGCGTTCGCTCGCCCAGCTTTCGTCGATCAATGGCATGGTGAACCTCCCTGTCCGGCCGGGTGACCAGTATTGTCAGATGCAGGTGGCGCCGGCCACCCTCGCCGTGAACACTAGTGCATGCGCGGGGCAAGTCAAGCCGCGGTCGTCTGCAGGGGGGGGTCAGTACCAGTGGGCCGGGACGAGCAGGGTCAGCCACGCCAGCCCGGCGATCAGTGAGGCCATGAACACCGCGGCCGAGCCCATATCCTTGGCGCGCCCGGCCAGCTCGCTGCGCCCGTCCTCGAAACGGTCGACGACCGCCTCGATCGCGCTGTTGGCCAGCTCGGTGAGCAGCAGCAGTAGCAACGGCAGGGTGAGCAGCAGGAACTCCACGCGGTTGTCGGCCACCAGCAGCGCCAGTGGAAACCCGAGCATGGCCAGCACCGCCTCCTGGCGGAAGGCCTGCTCAAAGCGCCAGGCCGCGCTGAGGCCCTGCCAGGAATAGCGCGTGGCCGCGATGAGCCGTGTAATCCCCGTCCGGCCGGGCTTCGCCATAGAGAGTGGCCCTGGCTCAGGCGCGCACGACACCGCTATCTTCTTCGACGGGGCGGTACCAGTCCGTCATATCGTCGTACATGTTACCGCGCAACAGGTGGTACGGCGACTTGTGGTAGATCTTGATGTCGTGGAACGGGTCCGTGATGATCTTGGTGGCCCACACCAGGCCGGTTTGCAGGCTCTTGATGGAGAACAGTTGCAGCGTCCTGAACACCACCGCACCGATGCCGGTGTACAGCCACAGTATCGATGTGTTGTAGGTGAAGCCGCGTTGCACCTGTTCCGCCGAGAACAGGCCGAAGAAGCCCGGGTTGAAGTACAGGCCCAGGGGGATGAGCATCCAGATGGTGAGCAACACCACCTTGCGTTTAAGGTTGTAGCCGACCTTGATGCTCTCCTTGTACTCGTGGCTGGCCTGGTTGACCTCGTCGTAGTGCTTGGGCTCGAACACGAAATGGCCCAGTTGCCGCAGCAGCATGGCCAGCAGCCAGCCCACCATCACAGCCGCCACGGGATCGATGAACAGCAGTACGTAGCTGGCGAGGAAGCAGCTGGCACTGAGCAGGTGCAGTGCCTGGTTGACGCGGTTGTGATGGTAGTACCGGTGATCGTCCCAGCGTTGCTGGTGAAGTTCTTCGAGAAAGTTCATGTCGCTATCCATTGGTTGACGTGGGCGCGCCGTGCGGCGTGCGTGATTGATCGGGCGTGTGGGTGAATATCCTGGCGCCGGCTTGCAGCGTGTCGCCGCTGCGCAGCGATTCGCTCAGCGTGTAGCTGGCATCGGTGAACAGGATGACGGTGGAGCCGTGCTGGAAATATCCCAGCTCCTCTCCCTTGCTGTACTGGCGCGCGCTGCTGATACGTTGCGGGCCGTCGTAATGCATATCCAGGTTCTCGTCCAGGCAGTGCAGCCTGATGCTGGCGACCAGGATCGCCGCCACCGGCACCATACACACGCTGGAGCCGTCTCCGCGCCACAGCTCCAGCACGGCCCTTTCGTTTTTGCAGTACAGCTTCTCGATACGTTTGAGCGCCACCGGGTTGACGTTCCAGGTGTCGCCCGAGACGTAGATCACCTGGCGTTGCGCCGCGTCCATCGGCGCGTGCAGTCGATGGTACATACTCGACTTGATACGCAGCGTCAGGTAACTGCCGTTGTGGTAGCGCTCGCGCACCGCTCGCTCGGGGATCAGGTCCTTCAGCTCGTACGGAAAGCCCTTTGCCTGGTAGACCCTGCCGCCCTCGACCCTGCCGAAGGCGCCCACCACGCCGTCGCAGGGGCTGCAGATCGCCGCCGGTGACGGGTCGAAGGGCCGGGCGCCGTCCCGCAGTTCGCGGGTGAAGCACTCGTGCAGGCTGTCGAAGCGCGAGGTCTTCGCCTCGGCGAGATCCAGGTCATCCGCGAACATGCCCCAGATCGCGATCAGCGCCCGGGTCAAGGCGGGGCTGCGCACACGGCTCAACCTGCCCATCAGGCGCGTGGCCAGGCGACGCGGGATGCGGTTGGTGAGCAGGAAGTTGAGCTGCTCCCACTCGCTCAGTGCACGCAGGGGTTGCTCCATGGTTCAGGCGGCCGGGCGCTGTCCCAACCTGCAGGCCGGCGCGGGCAGGCCTATGTCGGACAGGAACTGGGTCAGGATGACGTCGGCGCGGTAGTCCAGCGTGCGCGCGCGGGCGTTGGCGCTCATGCTAGAGCGCCGTCCGCTTAACGAGAAGTGCTCGACGATCCGCTGCGCCATCCCTGGAATATCCTCCACCAGGTAACCGCTGCGCTCGTGCTCGATAATATCCCTGGGACCCTTGCAGTTGTACGCGATGACCGGCATGCCATGGGAAAATGCCTCCAGCACCACGTTGCCGAAGGTGTCAAAACGCGAGGGGAAGACAAACATGTCCAGCCCGGCGTACAGGCTGTCCAGGCGCTCGCGGTCCACCCAGCCGAGAAATGCGGCGTCGGGAATTTCCCGCTCCAGTTGCGCGCGGGCCGGCCCCTCGCCGGCGACCACCAGCTTCAGCTGCGGCAGGCGCTGTCGCGCCAGGCGCAGGATCTCGGGCAGGTCCGCCAGGCCCTTTTCCTCACTCAGGCGGCAGGCGATGAACAGCACGGGGGTGTCGGCGCTGGCGTCGTCGAACAGCGTGGACTTGTTCACGGGCGTGATGCCGCTGCGCGGCGGATGGGCGTGGTGCGCGGTGAGGAATACCCTGTCCGGGTCCAGTTGCATCTCGTGGCTGGTCAGCCAGTCGCGGTGGTCGGAATTGAGCACGAAGAGGCCGTCGAACTGGCTGTACAAAAGGCGCAGCAGGCGCCGGATACGATCGCGCTCGTGTTGCGTGGCGTTCGTCGTGCACTTGATGTATTCGATCCAGTCGGTGTGCATGAAGAAATAGGCCGGCACGTTGAACATGTATTTCAGCAGCAGCGCCGCGGCTACCATGGGCCCTTCGGTGGAGCAGACGATACGGTCGTAGCCGCCCTCGCAGAACAGGCGCACCACCTGCATGAGGTCGGGAATGCGAATCTTCTGTCCGCCGGATTCCGGCAGTACAAAGCTGTCCAGCGGCCGCACCACGTGCAGGTGTGCTTCCTCGACGGCGTCCTCGTGGCACACCAGCATGTCCACCGCCAGGTCGTTGCCCTGGAACTCGCGCAATTTGGCGCCAAGGGAGTTGGACACGCCGTTCTTGTCGTACAGCGTGTCCGTCAGGTGCAGCGCGCGGTGGCCGTGCTGGCTGCGCCCCAGGCGGTGCGAGAAATCGTTGAGGAATTGCCGGTTCTTGTACAGCAGGCGGGTGCTGGCGGCGGTGGACCCGAACAACACCAGGGCGATCAGCAAGGGGAAGGACAGGCCGTCGACCAGGCCCTTGATCTTGCTGGTATCAAACCTGCCGTGCTTGCTGTCGGCACCGAACAGCAGCGCGCTGACCTGGCTGGGAATCTCCATGTTGCGCGCCAGTTCCTCGGTGGAGAACTTGTGCAGGGGGATTTCCTCGTCGAGCAGGCGCGACTCGCGCAGTTTGCCCAGGATGACCCGGTTCAGTTCGGCGAACAGTTCGGAGATGGAGTCGTTAACCGTGTTGACGAAGGCCTGGGGCGATTCGTGCTTGCTGTCGGCGATACGCTCCAGGTGCTTGACGCAGAAGCGGTAGCGCTTGGGAATTTTCCAGGTGATCAGCTTGTTGGGTTTCTTGCCCTGCAGTGCGTCGTGTACGAAGTTGAAAAACTTCAGTGAGTTCTTGTTCTTCTGCAATTCGAGCAGGATGTTGCTGATAGCGAAGCAGGCGACCTTGTCGTTGAGTTCGCCGCGGTGCAGCAGTATGCGTAGCAGGCCAGGGTCTTCCAGGTGGGTCGCCACCTGGGAGAAGTAGTCCAGCAGTGCGATGTTCAGTTTCTGGTACTCGCCGACGTGGCCGTAGGGCGCCATGCGTCCGGCGCGAATGGCCTCCAGGGCCAGCTCGGAGGGGCGTTGTGTTTTCAGTCGCTCCCGTAGTTCGGGCACTTGCAGGAACGAACCGCACTGGCCGGCGAAGATGCCCATGTGGTCGTCGGAGCCACCGGTGAGGACCTTGGGCGCCTGGATGTCGACGCCGAAATCGCGCGGATCGATGCCGTGCCTGCGCGCGTAGGTGTCCATTTTCTCCGCGGACAGGCTCTCTACCCAGTTCAGCGTCAGGTTGGTCTGCCACAGGTCGCGCTGCCCGTTGAGCACCTCGAAGCGCTGGAACATCAGCGCCAGCTTTTCGAACAACTCGTTGTCGATGGCCTCGTTGCGGGTGTAGAAATACAGCGGGTGCGGCAGTACCACGGGGATATCGCGCTCGGCGGCGTAGGCGAGAAAGTGGTAGATATTCTGCCGCTTCTGCTCCAGCACCTGTTCCTCGGCCGGCGAGAAGCCGTAGGTCAGCACGTGCAGGAAGATGTCGAGCTCGGGGAAGTAGCAGGTGAACTCCGCACCGACCAGCACGTCCTGGCCCGCGTCCAGCAGCTGCCAGCAGGAGCGCGCGTTGTTGTGGTTGGTCACCGTAATGACATCGCTGCCGTTGTTGCGCAGGCATTTCACCAGCTTGTCGGTTTTCAGCCAGCTCTCCGGCAGGCCCAGTATGCGCCCCCACAGTTCGTCGGGGATGTCGCTGTTGCGATCGTGGCAGTGCAGGTCGATACGCAGTGTTTCTTCAGGATCGAAACGCAGCGCCTGCTTGTGCAGGAACAGGTCGAAATCCGTGGTCAGCCGGGAGCGAAACTCGCCGCGGTTCATGGGAAAATCGGTGATATTGCCGTTCATCTTGCTTCCTCCGCACTGGCGCTGGCCATTGTCGTCGCCTTGTTGTCGGGCGAGGGTGCGGGCAGCAGGCTGCGCAGTTTCGCCCCGAGCATTTCCTTCAGCAGCTGTCGACGGATGTCCTGTTCGCGCAGTTGCCGCGACTGCCACCACCAGCCGTCCGCCTCCATCTGGCGGGCGGCCGCGATGAAGCACTGACACACCTGCTCGAAATCCGCGTCGGTGTAGGCCAGGCTCATGATGAGCCTGCCGCTGCCGGTCCAGCCGAGCTCCAGGCCCGCGTCGCGCAGGTAGAACTGGAACATCCAGTTGTAGCGCGACGGCCGTGTATACAGCACGGTCAGGATCGAGTGCAGGTTGGCGACGCGCAGAGGCAGCTGCGCGCTCTCCAGGCGGCGGTTGAGCAGTGCGACGCGCTCGTTCCAGACACGGTCGGCGTTTGCGTACAGGGACTGGTAGGGCTGGCTTTCTATACGGGTGAGAAAGACGTGCATGGCGGCCAGCACGTACGGGTGCGAGTTGAAGGTGCCGCGGGCAAAGGAAATGTTGGCCGGCTGCCGCTCGCGGTAGCGTTTCATCAGCCCGTGCCGGCCGCACAGTACGCCCACCGGCAACCCGCCACCCAGTGTCTTGCCGTAGGTGACCATGTCCGCCTGAACGCCGTAGTATTCCATGGCGCCGCGGTAGCCCAGGCGGAAACCGGTAAACACCTCGTCGAAGATCAGCACGATACCGCGCCGTGTACACACATCCCGAATGCGCCCCAGCCAGGCGCTGTAGCGCTCGCGGTCGAAGGCGGCGCTGCGCTTGCTGCTGAGCAGCGTGGCGTCCCCGGGAGCGTCCGCGTTGGGGTGCAGGGCCTGCAGCGGGTTGATCAGTACGCAGGCGATGTCCCTGCGTGTTTCCAGCACGTACAGGGTTCGCTCGCTCAGGTCGCCCAGCGTATAGACATCGTTCACCGCGCGCTGGTTGCCCACCCCCGGTTGTACCCCGTCCCACCAGCCGTGGTAGGCGCCGCACAGCCGCACCAGATGCGTGCGCCCCGTGTGGTAGCGCGCCAGGCGCACGGCCTGCATGACGGCTTCCGTGCCGGACATGTGAAAGGACACCTCGTCCAGGCGCGAGATGCTGCACAGGCGCGCGGCCACGTCCTCGATCAGCGGGTGATAGGGGCCCAGTACCGGGCCGAGTTCCCCGGCCAGGCGGGTGGCCTCTTCGATACAGGACTTGTAGAAGTCGTAGCCGAAGACGTTGACGCCGTAGGAACCCGAGCAGTCGTAGCGCCAGGTGCCGTCAAGGTCGCACACGCGCAGATTATCCGACGCGACCGCGATGGCGCCCCGTTTGAGTTCTTCGGGCAGCTGTTCGCGGTAGGGGAAGGGGACGCGGTAGGCGCTGGTGAACTGGGCGTCCGAGACCTGTCCCGACAGGCGCTGGTAACAGGCCTGCCCCTGCGCAGCTTGCTGCCGGGTGCGTGCGCTCAGCGCCTGCAGGCCCTGCTGTCGCCGTGCGGCCACGTCCGCGGGGGCGCCGTCACTGGCAAGGAATTTTTCACGATCAAAGTGGTAGGGTGCGACCTGTCGGGCGAGCCGGCGCGACCATTTCGCGTGACCGCGAATCGAGGGGTGCTTGGCCAGGGAAAGACGGAGTCGGGTGTGCAGCCGTAACAGGCCGATTACGCCAACCGCTGTCGCTGGCGCCAGTAGAAGCAACGCTTCATTCATGACCACACTCGTATCACCTGCTGTTAGGCGCAGGTCAGTTTACGTCCCGATAACGTTACGATAGGGTGGCTTGTTGTCGGCAACATGACAGTGTCGCGACAGTTTTGTTGCACCCCTGCCCGCGGGGTCGCCGGTTTATACCGGCAAGCGCGAGGTCCGGGCTCCCCTGGTGCAGCGGCGCCCGCCTTTTCTACCCGCGCGCTGTCACAGGGCGCGAAGCTGTCTCGTCATAGGGGAAAGGAATGCAATTCCGCCAACCCGGAGATGGATGATGTATCGACACCTACTGTTGTTCCTGGCGCTGTACCACCTGTTCACCGGCATACAGATGTTCGTCATGCCGCAGTTTTTCTACGACACGGTGCCCGGGGTACAGATGCTCGGCCCCTTCAACCTGCATTTCATTCGCGACGCGGGGCTCAGCTATGCCGCGGCCGGGTTGCTGCTGGCCTGGGGCTGGCGTCACCGCCTGTATACCTGGAGCCTGGCCGGTACATTGTGGCCGCTGTTCCACGCGCTGTTTCACCTGCACATGTGGCTGGCGCGCGGGTTGCCGCTGGACCTGGTGGCGGCGGTCAACCTGATCGGCATACAGTTGCCGGCCTGGGGGGCGCTGCTGGTCGCCCTGCGACTGCAGCGCGCTGCGGGGAGGGCGCCGGTATGATCCGCTACCTGGCCAATCGCGTTGCGGACACGATGCAGCGGCGCTATGACTACGACGGCAGCTACCTGCGTGAGGTGGCGCAGGTCTCCGGTGGCGGCGCCCTGCGCCTGGGCGTGCTGCTGCCGCTGCTCAGCGGTTACCGCGCGGGTCTCCCGGTTGACCTGTGGGCCGGTGCGGCGGTGGCTTCGACGCGCGAGGGCGATTGCGGGCCCTGCCTGCAACTGGTGGTCGACATGGCCCTGGAGCAGGGCGCGGACGCGGCGGCGCTGCGCGCCATTCTGCGGGGCCGCCCGGCGGATGCCGGTGTCACCGGCCTGGGCTACCGCTTCGCGCTCGCCGCCATCGGCGGCGGTCCCGATCTCGAACCGCTGCGCGGCGAGATAGGCGCGCGCTACGGTGAGCGCGCGCTGGTGTCGCTGGCCATCGTCTCCGCCACCGGGCGCGCCTGGCCGGTTATCAAGCGCGGCCTCGGGCACGGCCAAGCATGTCGCGCTGTGAGCGTCGCAGGCGAGGACGTGGATGCCGGCGCGGCGGGCGTATCCTGATGGCGGCGCCCGCGCAGGATGACTTCCAGGCGCGCCGGCGCCAGCTGCTGGCGCTGGCCTACCAGATGCTCGGCGAACTGGCCGCCGCGGAAGATATCGTGCAGGAGGCGTGGCTGCGTTGGAACGCCGCGGAGCGCGCGCAGATCCGCTCCCCCGACGCCTGGCTGACCAGCGTGGTCACCCGCCTGTCTATCGATCAATTGCGCTCGGCACGCGCGCGTCGCGAGTCCTACACCGGCACCTGGCTGCCCGAGCCCATTGTCGAGACCGGCTTCGCGACCGAACCCTCGGCCTGCCTGGAAGTGGCCCAGGAGTGTGAGCTGGCCCTGCTGTGGGCGCTGGAGCGGCTCAACGAGGTCGAGCGCGCCGCCTTCCTGCTGCGCCAGGTGTTCGACACGCAGTACAGCGAGATCGCCAGGGTGCTGGGGCGCTCCGAGGCCGCCTGCCGGCAGCTGGTCAGCCGCGCCGCGCGCCGGGTGAGGGAGGCGACGCCGCGGTACTCCAGTTCCGCCGAGGAACTGGAGCAGGCCATGGTGGCCTTCGCCGAGGCCGCCGCGGCCGGGGACCGCGAGGCCGTGCTGGCGATGCTCGCGCCGGACGTGGTGGCGGTCTCCGATGGCGGTGGTGTGGTGCGTGCCGCGCTGATACCCCTGGAGGGACCGCAACGGGTGGCGCAGGTGTTCACCCATATCGCCAGCAAGGCGCGGCGCGAGGGCGAGCAACAGCAGCTGCCGCCGGCGCAGATCCGGCGCGTCAACGGCCGTCCCGCGTTCGTTGCCCTCAACGGTACGCAGCAGGACATGATCATGACACTGCGTACCGACGCGGCGGGCAGGATCAGCTGGATCTACATGCTGCGCAACCCGCACAAGCTCGCCGCCTCGAGCGCCGGCTGGCGTCCCGCCGGCGCAGGGCACAAGCAGGTATAATGCGCCGACTGTCGTAGTACAAACAGCGGGGTGTGAGCATGGATAGACTGGAACAGGTACTGACCTCCCTGCGCAGGGTGATACGCGCCACCGACCTGCACTCCAAACGCCTGGCCAAGACCTCGGGACTGACCGCGCCGCAAATCCTGTTACTGCAGGCCATCCGCAGGTTCGAGGGGGCGGCGGTCGGACAGCTCGCTGTCGAGGTCAGCCTCAGCCAGGCCACGGTGACCACCATCCTCGACCGCCTGGAAAAGCGCGGCTACATCGAACGGGCGCGTTCCACGGTGGACAAGCGCAAGGTTCACGTGCACCTGACCGACCTGGGTACCGAGATTCTGCGCGATGCGCCCACCCCGCTGCAGGAGCATTTTGCGCGGCAGTTCAATGATCTGCAGGAGTGGGAGCAGACAATGATCATCGCCGCGCTGCAGCGCGTCGCGCACATGATGGACGCGGAGCATATCGACGCCTCCCCGGTGCTCGATGTCGGCATCCTGGACCGGCCGCCGGAATCACCCCCCGGTGTACAGGGCCTCGACCGGGTAGCTGCCGCGGAGGAGCCGCCACGGGCCGCGCCTCCCGCCGCCGGACGGGGCGAGTAGGCGCAGCTTCCGGTCGTCGCGCCTGCCCGGGAGCTGGCTGCGCTTGTCTGCCGCGACGCCCCCTGTAGAATGCGGGCGAGTTCACTAACGGGTCCTTACCATGTCGTATTGTCATCGCGCGCGCAGCGTCGCGCTGCCGTTCCTGCTGCTGACCGTCACGGCGCAGGCGCACAGGGAGAGCACAGACCTGGAGGAAGTGGTGGTCAGCGGTCGTCGCCAGGTGCTGGCGGGCGAGGCGCGCACCGCCTCCGAGGGCCTGGTGGGACAGCTGGATCTCGCCATCCGCCCGTTGCTGCGCCCCGGCGATGTACTGGAGGCGGTGCCCGGCCTGATCGTCACCCAGCACAGTGGATCGGGCAAGTCGAACCAGATGTTCCTGCGCGGTTTCAACCTGGATCACGGCACCGATTTCGCCACCTGGGTGGACGGCATGCCGGTGAACATGCGCACCCACGGCCACGGCCAGGGGTACACCGACATCAATTTTCTCATTCCCGAAACCGTGCAGAGCATGGCCTACGTGAAGGGGCCCTATCATGCCGAACTCGGCGATTTTTCCTCCGCCGGCGGTGTGCACATCGACACTTTCGCGCGCATGCCCGGCAACCGCGTCAAGCTCGGGGTCGGCGAGGACGGTTACCGCCGCCTGCTCGGCATGGGCAGCGTGGAACTGGGCGGGATGTACCTGTCGGGGGCGCTGGAAGGGCAGGCTTACGACGGTCCCTGGAGTGACATCGAGGAAGACGTGGAGAAGGTTAACTCCCTGCTGCGGCTGGGCGGCGGCGACGAGGAACGGACCTGGTCGGCCACGGCGATGTACTACGACAACTCGTGGAATTCCGCCGACCAGATCCCGACGCGCGCCGTCAGCGAGGGGCTGATCGACGAGTTCGGCTCCATCGATACCGATGTGGGCGGCAAGAGTCGCCGCGTCAGCCTGTCCGCGCAGTACGCGCACCAGCATGGGGACCACCGCAGCGAGTGGCGCGCCTATGTCATCGATTACGAAATGAACCTGTGGTCCAACTTCACCTACCTGCTGGACGACCCGGTCAATGGCGACCAGTTTGAGCAGGCCGACGAGCGCACCATCTTCGGCGGCAGCTACAACCGCTTCTGGGTGACCGGCCAGGCGGAACACCTGCACCACCGCCTCGGCGCGGAGCTGCGCTACGACGATATCGACACGGTCGGACTCTACCGGACGCGGCAGCAGCGGCGCCTGGATACCGTGCGTGAAGATGCGGTCGAGGAGGGCAGCGCCGGCCTTTTCTACGAGCTGGCCTGGCGTTTCGCGCCGCGCTGGCGCGCGGTCCTGGGTGTGCGCGCGGACTACTACTGGTTTGACGTCGACGCGGGCGTCGCGGCCAATGCCGGTGACACCTCGGCATCGCAGCTCAGTCCCAAGGGCAGCCTGATCTACGCGTTTTCGGACACCAGCGAGGCCTATCTCAGCGCCGGGCGCGGCTTCCACTCCAACGATGCGCGCGGCGTCACCGCCAGCCTCGATCCGGGCAGTGGAGAGGTCATCGGTTCCGCGGACCCGCTGGTGGAATCCGACGGCGCCGAGCTGGGTTTCAAGGCCCTGTGGCTGGAGCGCTGGAACACCTCGCTCGCGCTGTGGTACCTGGAACTGGACTCGGAGCTGTTGTTTGTCGGCGACGCCGGCACCACCGAGCCGAGTCGCGGCAGCGAGCGCTGGGGGGTGGAATTCAACAACCTGGTGGCGCTGGACGATGTCTGGTCGCTGGAGGCGGACTTCGCCTGGACCGACGCCCGGTTTAGCAATGACGCGCCGGAGGGTGACGATATCCCCGGCGCCCTGGAGTGGGTGGCCAGCGGTGCGCTGTCGGCGCAATACCCCGCGGGCTGGTTTGGCTCCCTGCGCTACCGCTATTTTTCCTCTGCGCCCCTGGTGGAGGACGGCAGCGTGGAGTCGGACAGCTCGAGCATGGTCAACCTGGCGCTGGGCTGGGCGGGTGAGGCCTGGCGCCTGCAGGTCGACGCGCTCAACCTGCTGGATTCCGACGACCACGACATCGACTACTACTACGCCTCGCGCCTGCCAGGGGAGCCGACGGGGGGCGTGGAAGACATCCACTTCCACGTGTTCGAACCGCGGCAGTTCCGGGTGTACCTCGGCTACGAATTCTAGGCGCCGCGCGCGTCGGTATCGCCTACCCGCTGTAGCGTGAAGCGTGTGCACAGCGGTCCGAGCAGCTCGAAGAAGATGGTGCTGGCGACCACCAGCGGTGGCACGAATGCGAAGACCGGGGAAGCCTGGGCCGCCACCATGGCCATGGCCATGGCCACGCCGGCCTGGGGTAGCATCGCCGCGCCCGACCAGCGCACCGCCGGTTCGCGTGCCCATGCCGGCGTCCCGGCCAGCAGGCCCCCGGCAAACCTGGCGCCGCAACGCAGGACGATATAGGCCAGTCCCACCCAGCCAATGGAGAGCAGTTGCGCGCCGCTCAACTGCGCCCCGGACAGCACGAAGAACAGGATCACGAAGGGCCACTCGATGCCCTCTACCGCGTGAAACGGCCGTTTGTGGTGTTTGGCGACATTGGCCACGGTGGCGCCGAGGGTGACGCAGGAGAGCAGGTAGGAGACTTCCAGCCAGCGCGCCAGGCCGACGCACAGCAGCACCGCGCCCAGGGCCTCCACCAGCACCGGCCGGTGGTCGCGCAGGCGCCCGGTCACCAGCGCCACGGGGAAGCCCAGCAGCAGTCCGAGGGTGATCGCCCCCAGCAGCTCCCACATGCCGTGCTGGAACAACTGCATGCCCGGACTGTCGCCGAGCAGCGACATGGCCGCCACGAGGGCGAAGCTGAAGGCCAGCAGGCCCCAGGCATCGTCGATGGCCACCACGCTCTGCAGCAGGCGGGTGAACTCGCCGCGCGCCCCGGTCTCGCTGATCACATCGGTGGTGGCGGCGGGGTCGGTAGCGGTGGCGATGGCCGCCAGCACCAGCGCCGCGGGCAGGTTCAGGCCCAGCAGCCACAGTCCTGCCGCCACGGCCAGGAAGGTCACCATCACCTGCACCAGCGACACCCAGAAAACGAGTTTCCCCATGCTGCGCATGCGCCGGCGGGTGAGCTTGCCGCCGAGCAGGAAGCCGATCATGCCCAGCGCCGTATCGGCGACCAGCGGGTACCACCGCGCCGACTGGTCGGGTATCCAGCCGAGCACCGCGGGTCCGGCGAGGAAGCCGAACAGGATCAGCAGGGTGACCCGCGGCAGGCGCGTGCGCCGGCCCAGCGCCTCCAGTCCCAGGCTGGCCAGCAGTACCGCCCCCAGTGGCAACAGTATCGTCGCGCTGTCTTGCGCCGTCTCAATCACCTCTCACCCTTTTTGTGCTGGCGTAACCAGGCCCGGGGCCATCAAACCGGCCTGCAGGCATAGCGTGGAGGGGTGCTCGCTCGACGTCAATACTTTTGCCGCGGCGCCGGTCCTGTGCCACAGCCATCGGTGGTGAGCCGCGCCAGTGGCGTCAGGAATCTGGAATGAGGGGGCTGGGTGGATGCAGCCAGAACGGCCTCTGGCCGTCCTGGCTGGAGATCACGGCTGTGCGCTAGCCTACTGGCAACCCGCGCAGGCCTCCGTGGTGAACTGCACCACGCTGCCCAGTGCGCTGCCCTTGTTGTTCACTGCCCGAGCCCGGACCTGGTACTGGGTATTGCACACCAGTCCGGGGAGCAGGTTGCTGGCGTTGACGCTGGACAGGCCGGATCCGACGAAGCCGTGGGTCAGTGTATTGCCAAACTGCCCGTCGGTTCCGTAGTCGAAATACAGCATGGTGTTCGCGCCGTTGGCAGTCACTGTTGCGCTGACGGTGGCCTCGGTGGCGCCGATCCCGCTAACCGCGCCGGTACTGACGTCCGGCGTCTGCGCCGCGACCGTGACCTGTGCCGCGCTGGAGCACTGGTTGTTGGTCACTTCTTCTCCGGCGACGCTGTCCACGCAGGCCCCGTAGTACCAGGTGCCCTCCGTGGCGGGCGCGGTCTCCGGGTCATTGGAGGCCTGCTGGGCGCCGGCGGCGAGGGCAGAAATACTATCCGAACCGACGAAGGAATCACCCGTGCTGATGATCGAGTTGGTCGAACGGTAGTAGCGCAGCGTGCTGCTGTCCGCCGGGCCGTCGCCTGCATTGCGTGTGACCGCCAGTATCGAGAACGACTGGGTGGGCAGGAGCGTGGTGTCGGAGACACCGGCGAAGGGCACGGTCAGGTCCGCCGGCGGCGGCAGGACCTCCACGGGGTAGTAGGCGACGTTGTTCTGGTAGGTTACCTCGCCGAACTGGAAGTCGTGATTCGCGTAGGCGCCGAGGAAGTAGGTGCCAGGTGGGGTGTCGATGGGAATCGTCACCGGCTCCAGCACCTCGTAGGGGATGTTCCGCGTCATCACGTAGCCGGTATCTTCGCTGAGGAAAGTGTCACTGGAGCTGATGATACTGTTGCTGGAGAGGTAGAAACCGGTGTGGAACGACTCCGTGTTCTTCTCGCCGATGTTTTCCACTGTCAGTTCCATCTGTACTGTCTCGCCCGCCACCACCTCATAGGAGGGCTGGCCCTCGAAAGAACCGGCTACCGGCAGCACGGCGCCGGAGGCGTCGCGCAGCACGCCGAAACTGTGGCTGCTGTAGGTGCCGTCGGAGCCGTCGTAGCGGTGCACGGCGAGGCCGACGTCGCGGTAGGCGTCATTGCCGGAGCGTTTGCCCCAGCGGTCGATGAGCCCGTCGGACAAGTCCTCGCCCGGGCCGTAGTAGCTCGTCGTACCGTTGCGGGTGACGTGGTCCCAGTCGTCGCCCATGATGTTGTACACGTCCGCCTCGTGCCCCATGCCGGCGCAATGGCCACCCTCGTGCACCGCGGTGCCGAGTATGGAGCGCCCGCCGGTGGCGCTGGAGTTATCGTAGGGCCAGTGATTCGAGTCGTTGCCGGTTACCCAGGGCTGGTTGCCGAAACGGATATCGGTCGCGATCACGGTGCAGCTCGAGGTGTTGTAGTACAGCGAGCACTGCGCCGTGGCGTGTGACGTGTCGTGGTAGATCTCGTTCTGTGTGTTGGTGGTGCTCCAGCTGCTGTCGTTGTTGTCATTGAGTATGAAGCTGGCCTGGGAGAACACGGTCAGCCGTGCCAGGGCCGTCGCGATATCGTTTTTCTCTGCCGTGGACAGGTTGCTGCCGAGGTTGAAGGTCCTGCTGATGTTGCTGTACCCGGTCACCGTGCCGCAGTCGCGACTGATGTAGGTGTAGGCGCCGGCGCCTTCTGCGACCAGCGCCAGGCCCGCGATGGCAGCTATGTTTGCCAGTGTTTTCATGGCCCTATCCTCCCTTTCCGGTCAGTGCGTTTCTGAACGTGCCGAGATCGACGCTGGCCTGGTAGCCAGGTCGCGCCCGGGTCTGGGGAGCGGACAGGCGTTGGCCGGGCGACTCGCTTTCCGCTTCGTGTTGATCGAACTGCTTGCTGAACTCGTGCGGGCCGATACTGAACTCGGTGAAGCGTGGATGGGGGTTGCGATCGCCGCTCCAGGACAGCTTGTAGCCGGGCGGTTCGTCTGTCTCGGTATAGATCAGGCCGCGCCCGTCCTCGTTGAAGATCTTGCCGTCGAGGACGCCGAACCGGTTTTTTATCAGCACCCGGGAGTGGGCATGGGGGCTGTCCGGGTTCAGTTCGAGGAACAGAAGCTCCTCCTGGCCCGGGGTGAAATAGTGGGTGTGGGAAAGGATTAATACATTGTCGGGTTCGTGCCTGGCCGGCCCGCCCTCCTGCACGATGGTGACCAGGGCGCCGGGGTAGCTGCCTTCCAGGACCTCGCTGATGCTCAGCGTGGTGTGGGTGAAGGGCGTGTCATTCGCGTCGTAGACGACCTCCTGCGCGGTCACCGTACCGCGTACCACCAGGTCGGAAGCGGCCGACATCTTTGCCAGCGGGTCGGCGGGGGTACGCTCGATGATCTCGTCGCTCCAGCCGGCGGCCTCGCGCCTCGCGTCCTCCTCGGTGAAGGCCGCATCCAGTTGTTCGGGGGTGAGTTCGCCGCTTTCCAGCAACGGTTGGGCCGCGGCCCAGCTCGTGGCAAAGGAAAGCAGCCATGCTGCTGTCAGATACCTGTGATGGTGCATCGTGGACACCTCCTGCTCGACATTGTTGTGGTGTTGCCTGGGGACCCGTTGTACGCCTTCGCGGCGATGTTACCCACCCCCCATATGCAGGGGTGGACAGGCGAAAGTGCCTGGCGCTACTTTCATTACCCTGGCTGCTACACTGCGACGAGGCGTTCTGGCGGTTGGTTGATGATGTCCTCACAGGCGGGTTGGATGTACCCATGAACGAAGCAGCGTTGCGCGCAAGCAGCCCGGAGGGATCGGGCAGCCTGGATAGCGTCGCCAAGCGTATCGACGCGAC
Organism: Halioglobus sp.; assembly: GCA_002699145.1. Lineage (GTDB taxonomy): Bacteria > Pseudomonadota > Gammaproteobacteria > Pseudomonadales > Halieaceae > Marimicrobium. The sequence goes on along the minus strand of PABK01000041.1, from coordinate 287,628 downwards.
GCCGCTGGCCTGGGTGTGGACCGTGGTGATTGCCGGGCTGCTGTTCATGGTGTTGCAGACGACCCTGGCGGTACAGGTGCCTACCCTGGGGTTGACGCTGGCCCCGGTCGGCGAGAACGCCGGCCTGCGCGTGACGCAGGTGGAGCCTGGCCTGCCGGCGCACGGCGCGGGACTGCAGGCAGGCGATGTGATCCTCGCACTGTCCGCGGGTGGCAAACGGGTGGTGCTGCGCGATTACCTCACCCTGAACGATCCCGATGTCGCCGGCAGTTATGCGCTTGTCACGTCGTTTCAGCGCGACGTCGGCGCCGTCACTACGGCGCTGCAGGGCGGCCCTGTGCGCTTGCAGCTGGCAGACGGGCGCAGCCTGGCGGTAACCGCGTTGCCGCAACGCCCCCTGGGTGCACTGCCCGGCTGGTACTGGGCGATATCGCTGATGGGCATCGTCGCCCTGGCGATCGGCACTGCGTTGAAGGCGCATACGCCCTCCGACCCCAACACCACACTGGTCATGATCGCCGCCCTGGGTTTCTGGCTCACCGCCTGGAGCTGGCCCCTGTACGGCCCGCGGGAACTGGCCGCGCCGCTGGTGGCGCTGGTGCCCGCCCTGGAGGCCATCAATCACCTGGGCTTTGTCGTTATGATCGGCGCGGCGCTGGCGCTGGTCTGGCGCTACCCGGTGCGCCTGGTACCGTTCCGCGTGTGGCCGCTGACGCTCGGTTTCGGGCTGTTGGTCTGGGTTGTGCTGACCTTCCAGCTCTACGAGTTTCCACTGCATGCCTACTACCTGCCGTTGTTCTGCATGCCCCTGGTGGTGGGATTTACCCTGGCGACCCTGCAGTGGTGGAAATCCAGGAAGCGACCACTGGAAAAGGCCTCGTTGCGCTGGCTCTTTATCACTATCTTTGGCAGCACCACCGGCGCCTTCGCCATGTATGTCGTACCCCCATTGTACGGCGCCGACCCGGTGACCACGCCCTGGTTGTCGCAGATGATCCTGCTCATTTTCTTTATCGGCCTGGCGCTGGGAGCGGCGCGTTACCGGCTCTTCGATGTGGAGCGCTGGTGGCTCAATACCTGGCTGTGGTTCGGCATGGGCGTGGCCATCGTGCTGGTGGATGTGCTGCTGATCAGCGTGATGCAGCTGGGCTTTACGGGTTCGACCGTCCTGGCCGTGCTGGTGGTGGCCTGGGTGTACTTTCCGGTGCGCCAGCGGGTGTGGGAACTCGCCATGCGTACCCCCGAGCGTTCACCCTGGCAGATCATGCCGCAGATTGCCTCGCGTTTTGCCCGGCCATTGACCGCGCCGCAGGTGACGCATGAGCTCGGCCACCTGTTCGAGTCCATCTTCGACGCCCCGGACGCGGTGGTCCTGAGCACTCCTGCCCAGGACGACCGGCCGCGCCTGACCGACCACGGGCTGAACATGGTGATTCCCGCACCCGGTGCAGGTGGACAGGTGTTGCTCTCGGGCAAGCATCGCGGGCGACGGCTCTTCGATACCTCCGATGTCGACTACGCGCAAACCGTGGTCAGGCTGGTGGGGCAACTGGTCAGCCTGGCGGAAAAACACGAATCCGTGGAGCGCACCGAGCGTGAGCGCATCATGCGCGACCTGCACGACGATGTCGGTGCCAGACTCCTGTCCCTGGTGCACGGCAGTGCCGATGCGGCGGTGCGTGAAGAAGCGGCGGACCTGCTGCAGACGCTCAGGACCAGTGTCATTCCCCTGCATTCCCGCCAGGCGACACCCCTGGTGGAGGCGGCGGCGAGATGGCGTATGGAACTGGAGCAGCGTTCCGCCGCCTCGGGCGCGCAGTTGTACTGGCGGAACAACGCCGCGGACAGTGGTCAGCTAAACGCCAGGCAGTATGTCAACCTGACGCGTATCCTGCGCGAGCTGTTGACCAATGCGCTGAAACACGCGCGGCCGGAGAATATCTGGATAGATCTCGATGTCGACGACGGGCTGACCATAGATTTTCGTCACGACGGCAGCGTCACCGATCCCCGCGACTGGACCTGGGGACGCGGCCAGTACAACCTGGTGACCCGGGCGCAGGAGATCGGCGGCCGTATCAGTTTCTCCACCACGCAGGATATGGGCAAGCGCCGACTTCGAGCCGTCGTGGAGGTCGCGCTGTGAACGCGAACGGTACGTCGCCGGCGCCGTCGGTGCTGATACTGGAAGACCAGCCGGTGGTCAGGAACATGCTCGCCGGTGTCGTCTGCCAGGTGTATCCCGGCGCGGACATTATCGAGGCGGGAATCTGTGCAGAGGCCGTCGCGGCGATCGAGCAGCGGCGCTTTCAGCTCGCGCTGATTGACCTGGGGTTGCCCGACGGCAGCGGTATCGATGTCATCCGGCTGCTGCGCCAGGCCTGTGAGGATGCTGAGATTATCGTCGCCACCATTTTCGATGATGACGATCACCTGTTCGACGCCATGGAGGCCGGGGCCACGGGTTACCTGCTCAAGGAACACTCCCCCGCCGAACTGGTGGCCGGCCTGGAGCAGCTGCGCGCCGGCAACCCGCCCCTTTCTCCCAGTGTCGTGCGCCGGCTCGTGGCGCATTTTCATGCACGCAGTCCCGCGCCGGATAGCAACCTGACCCCGCGTGAGCAGGAAGTGCTGAAACTCATCGCCAAGGGACTGAACCGCAAGGATGTGGCGGAGCTGCTGGGTTTGTCGAAGCATACCGTCTCTGACTACATCAAGGTGATCTACCGCAAGCTGGAGGTGTCCTCGCGTGCGGAGGCGGCGCTTGAGGCGGAACGCCTGGGTTTGATCCGGACCGCCAGATAGGGCGCCCGGGCAATCGCAACCCAGGTCATCGCCTGTGCGGAAATCTTATCGCGCACTGTCCACTGTGCCGGGTGTATTGACAAAGATCATCTGCTTGTTGGCGCCGGCGCCCTAGAATCGACACGTTGGCCTGTCGGGGCTGCGTTCTGTGTTGTCAGTGGCAGACTGCCGCAACCCCCGCGGCACGGACTACACTCATAGCATGCAGCGGAGAGAAAACGTATGGCGTTGACTGAACTGGACTCGGTGCAGCTGTACCGGCCCTGTAACCTGGAGGGTTGCAGCTTTACTACCACCGCCGATCTCGACCCGCTGGAACACCCGCCCGGCCAGCTTCGCGCCATGGATGCCCTGACCTTTGGTATCGACATCAAGCGCCCCGGTTTCAACGTGTTCGCCCTGGGTCCGCCGGGTATCGGCAAGGCGCAGCTGGTCCGCGAAATCCTGCAGGAACGGACCGCGCAGGACAGTCCCCGCCACGATTGGTGTTATGTCAGCAATTTTGATGACCCTGGCAAGCCGCGCCTGCTCAGGTTGCCCGCGGGCGTGGGCGCGCAGCTTGCCGCGGATATGCTGCAGCTGGTGGAGGATCTGCTCATCACCCTGCCTTCCTCTTTTGAAAGCGCGGAGTATCGCAATCGTCGCGAGGAAATTGACTCGGAAATGCTCGAGCGATCCGAGCAACGTTTCAGCGAGCTGGACGCCAGGGCGAAGGAAAAGAACATAGCGCTGATACGAACCCCCGCGGGTTACACGCTTGCGCCCATGATGGATGACAAGGTCGTTAGTCCAGAACAGTTCTCGCAACTGCCCGAGGACGAGCAGGAGCGAATCCACGCACTCATCGCCGAGCTGCAGGTCGAACTGATGAAGATTGTCGGTCAGCTGCCGGTACTGAAAAGGGAAGCCAGCCATCGTATCAAGGCGCTCAACCGGGAAATCACCCAGCTCACCGTGGAGCAGTTCGTCGCCTCGCTGGAGGAAAAGTACGCGGACGATGAGCAGGTTATGGCGTACCTCGCCCAGGTTAAAACCTACGCTGTGGAGAACGCGGAAGATTTTCTCAATCATGCGCAACAGGATGAGCTGGGTACCAGCAAGGTAAAAGCCCGTGACTACACGGCCATGCAGGTCAATGTGCTGGTCGACAGTGGCGACCAGGCGGGTGAGCCGGTGGTGTACGAGGACAACCCCACTTACCAGAATCTGAATGGCCGAGTGGAATACGTCTCGCAGATGGGAACGTTGCTGACGGATTTCACCCTGATCAAGCCCGGTGCGCTGCACCGGGCCAACGGCGGATACCTGGTCATGGAAGCGCGCAAGCTGTTGAGCCATGTCTACGCCTGGGAGGGGCTGAAACGGGCCCTGGTGAGTGGCGAAGTAAAGATCGCATCACTGCAGGAGGTACTGAGCCTGAACAGCACGGTGTCTCTGGAGCCGGAGTGTGTCCCCCTGGATGTCAAGGTGATCCTGCTGGGGGAGCCCTACCTCTACTACCTGATGGATCACTACGACCCGGAGTTCCGGCAACTGTTTCATGTCGCCGCGGATTTCTCCGCTGACATGGACCGCGCCCCGGGCGGTGAGGAAATGCTGGCGCGGCACATCGCCGCCAGGCAGCGTGGCGAGAACTTGCATCCTCTGGACCGCGAGGCGGTAAGTGCGGTGATAGAGCAGGCCGCGCGCTGGGCCGATGACAGCGAAAAACTGTCCCTGAACCGCGACCGGCTCGGCCTGCTGTTGCAGGAATCCGACTACTGCGCCCGGCGCGGCGAGCGGGATACCGTGACGGCCCAAGACGTCCGGCTGGCGGTGCAACAGCAGCGTGAGCGCAGTGGCAGGTTGCGCGAGCTGCTCAACGAACAGGTCCTGCGGGACATGCGACTGGTGGCTACCGCGGGCAGCAGGGTCGGACAGGTCAACGGTCTGTCCGTCCTGCGCCAGGGTGACCTGATGGTCGGCACGCCGTCGCGCATTACCGCCACCGCGCGGCTGGGTGCGGGCAAGGTCGTGGATATCGAGCGCGAGAGCAAGCTCGGTGGCGAGATCCACAGCAAGGGTGTGTTGATCCTCAGCGCCTACCTGGCGAACTGCTACGCCCGCGACAACCCGCTGCCGGTAGCGGCCACGCTGGTCTTCGAGCAGTCCTACGGCGGCGTGGATGGTGACAGCGCGAGCTGTGCCGAGCTCTGTGCGCTGTTGTCCGCTATTGCCGGCCTGCCGCTGGCGCAGGAGCTTGCGGTCACCGGTTCAATGAACCAGTGGGGGGAAGTGCAGGCCATCGGCGGGGGGAATGAAAAGATCGAGGGCTTCTTCGATATTTGCAGCGCGCGTGGCCTCAGCGGCGACCAGGGCGTGATTATTCCACGGGCCAACCAGGTGCACCTGATGTTGCGCGGTGACGTGCGCGAGGCGGTGCAGGCCGGCAGCTTCCATATTTACACGGCCACCCACGTGGAAGAGGTCATGGAACGGTTGTGCGGGCTGGACTCGGGCGTTGCGCAGGACGGCGTTTTCCCCCGGGGCAGCTTCCAGTGCGCGGTGCAGGAGCGCATTGCGCAGCTACAGGAGCTGCGCCACAGTTTTACTGATTCCAGGGGCGGTGCGAATGATGAGTGAGGGGGGTGACAGGCCGCGGGATATCGTGGTGGTGGCGGACTATCACAGCCACCTGCAGTCCACCCTGGAGGTGGCGATAGCGCTCGCAGGCAGGCGTCGGCTGGCATTGCGTGGATTGTTTGTCGAAGACCCCGACCTCGCCATGGTGTGCTCGCTGCCGTTCACCCAGGAGATTACCCTTGCCGGTGCCCGCCCGCGGGCCCTGGACCAGCAGCGTTTGCGTCGCGACCTGGAACAGGTCAGTCGGCGCTTTCGGCGACTGCTCTCCGAGGGTGCCGAAAGGGCCTCGCTGAGTCACTCATTCGACAGTGTGTACGGCCGCCGGGGGGCGCTGGAACTCGGGGGGGAGGTCGAGGCGGACTACCTCGTGTTGGCACAGCCCGGGTCCTTGCGCAAGGCGCGTGACCAGACGCTGCGCATCGCCTTGGTACAGGCGGATACCGCTGAGGCCATGCCGGTGCTGGAGTGCCTGCGATCACTGCGCGCAGAGCGACGCATGGAACTGCTGCTGGTGGACGGGGGAGCGGGGCTGGCCGCCGATGAATTGCTGCGCGGATTTGTCGTGGAGCATGCCGAGGTTTCCTGCGTGAACCTGCCTGCCGCGGGCCCCACCGACCTGTATCGCGCACTGGCTCGGGGAGTGGACCTGGTGGTCGCGTCACGTCATTGCGCGCCGTGGATACTGGATGCCTTGCTCAGGCGTTCAACCTGCCCGGTAATCCTGACCGCCGGGCGCGGGCCCGGTTGATCGACAGTCCGACATTGGGAGACCGGGTATGCGTGTAGGCGTCGTCAGGGAGATCAAGGATAGTGAAAGTCGCGTCGCTCTCACGCCTGAAGGCGCAGCGCAACTGGTTGCTGGCGGTCATGAGGTGCTGGTGCAGGCCGGAGCCGGCAGCGGCTCCGGCTTCACCGACGAACAGTACCTGGACGCCGGTGCGAGGCTGTGCACCGCCGCACAGGCCTGGGCCAGTGACCTGGTGCTGAAAATCAAGGAGCCGCTACCCCAGGAGTATTGCCACCTGCAATCCAACCTGTTGTTTACCTACCTGCACCTGGCGGGCGTTGACCCCGCGTTGACCGCAGCGCTGCTTGCCGCGGGCACCACCGCGATTGCCTACGAAACTGTCGAGGACGACGTGGGCTTGCTGCCACTGCTGGCGCCGATGAGCGCCATCGCCGGCAACATGGCGATCACCATGGGCAACCACTACCTGGCGCGGCACAACGGGGGTCGGGGCGTGCAACTGGCCCAGGTGCTGGGTCAGCGCAACGGCAGGGTCATGGTCATCGGGCTGGGTTCAGTGGGACAGCATGCGGCGCGCATGGCCTCGGCCATGGGCGCTGAAGTACTGGTGGTCGGCAGGGCGGGCAGGGACGCGGAATGGGCCACTTCGCATCCCATGGGCGGCATGCGCTTCGTGGAATCCAACCCGGACAACATCGCCCGTCATATCACTGCCATGGACCTGGTCGTGGGCGCGGTATTGCGCGTCGGTGAGCGGGCGCCTCACCTGGTCAGTGAAGCGATGGTCAGGTCGATGCAAGCCGGTTCGGTGATTGTCGATGTCAGCGTCGATCAGGGGGGGTGCGTGGAAACCTCCCGCCCCACCAGTCACAGCGACCCGGTGTTCACGATGCACGAGGTCATCCACTACTGTGTGACCAATATGCCCGGCGCCTATCCACGCACGGCGACCCAGGCGTTGACGGAACGCACGCTGCCCTACGTACTGCGCCTGGCCGCGGGCGGCCACGCGGCGCTGGATGCCGACCCCGGCTTCCGCAAGGGCGTCAATACCCGCGCAGGTCGGATTACCTGCCCCGCGGTCGCCAGGGCCGCTGGCGTGAGATAACGCTACAACTGCTTCGAGTGATCTCAATGGAGGCGGGGCCGGCGACAGGTCGACGTCGGCCGGCCCGTATTTCCGGTGAGCCTTTTCGTGTCGTGGTGCCTGAAGGCTTCACATGTGAATGTCGAGGCCACCGGTGGCAGCTGCGAATCCGGCAATATTAACCATTGACAATGTATGGATATATTCTAGTATCCGGGAACCAAGGCAGTGTTTGTGTAGCGCGAGCCCCAGCGCGGTAGATAACTGGTCAAAGGGAGCTAGAGCTATGCAACGTGCGATAGTTTTGAGTTTGTCACTGGTGCTGGCCCTGTTGCAGGGTTGTCGCATCACCCAGGTAATCCCTGAACACGGTTCGATCATTTCCTCTTCGGGTACGCGTGACTGTGAGGCCGGCGAAACCTGTGTCGTAGAGGTACAGGGAGAATATTTTGGCGATACCTTTACCGCGGTGGCAGCGCCTGGATATCGCTTCGCTGGCTGGCGGAGTGCCGAGGGCAGCCTCTGCGCGGGTAAAAAAACACCCTGCGCATTGCAAGGGGTACCGGCTTCTCTCACCGCGCTCGACGTCGACACTTATTTACTGCCGGAATTCGAAGTAGACGATACACCCCGGTCGATCAATTCCACCAGTGCTACCGGGCTGTACCCGGGCGCGTTTTCGCCGGTCCAGGAGCGCCCACAGGTACTGGAGGGCGCCTACTCGGTGTTTGCTGTCAATGACCTGGGTATGCACTGTGTCGATCTGGATGGGCGCATCGCCAATATCCTGCCGCCGTTCCAGGTCATGGTGGCCCAGGTGATACGCAAAGGCGCCGCGCCTGAGCTCAATCCGGCTGACGTGGAACTACACTACTCCGCCGCGTCCAACCCGCTGGATCCGGCTCTGGATAACGCTGCCCGGCCCGGCCTGGCAGCCGATGGAACAGGCTTCAAGACCCGCTTTTGGGAGGGTATTCCCCATGCTTCCTACGACGCATTCTACCCGCCACAGGTCACGCCCCTGGCGACAGGGCCCTTCCCGGTAACCCCCGATACAGGTCTGCCGGTCCCGAACGCGGAGCTGTTATACCTCGGGGAGAACGGTATTGTGGGTGACGGCGACGAGTATCTCAGTGCGGTGCAGCAGGCCATGCCCGGCAATGCCAACCCTCTGGTGAAAAATTCGCCCCAGTCGTTGCACGAGCACTACCGTGACAAGCCTTTCTTTATCAATTTTCCGATTGGCTACATCGCTGAAAGCGTGAACTGGTTTGAGGCGCCCGGTATTCCCGGATCGCCATTCGACGACGATGGTCGGCTCAATCCCTTTCCCCTGGCGCGGGTGGAGGCCAGTATGGCGGGTGAGGTGGTGTCCACGGTCGACACGGTGTTGCCCGTATCTGCCGAAACGAGTTGCACGAACTGTCACGCCAGCCCGCTCGACAATCCCCAGGCGTTGTCTGCCGCCCCAGCTCAGGCCCTTGCGGCAGCGGGGCTTGTCGTTTCTCTAAAGACGGCCGATCCCGAGTTTGCAGTAGGGGGCGTGCCCGAGTCAGTTAGTCTTGAGTACGCCGCCGACTTGAATATCCTGCGCCTGCACGACCTCAGGCACGGCAGCGCATACGTCAAGCCGGCGATGGACGGCGACAACGTGGTGCACGAGGCCGATGCGTGCAGCCCTTACCAGGGAAGCAACGGTTCGCCGAGCTGCCTGCTCGCCCGCGCTTTGGATGCCGGCCAGCCGATAGTTTGCCAGAGCTGCCATTACACTCCCGCGCTGGACCTTGCCCAATCCGGTCCCGTGTCGGGACCTCCCGGCAGTCCGGCCAATGGGCGCAACCAACTGGTGCACGAGACGAATTCACGGGTCATGCACAACCATCACGGCAATCTGCCCGGGTTGTTTCCGGCTATTCCCCCGGCAGTGCAGGACCCTGCCACCGGGGTCATTCTCAATCAAGTTGAGCGCCTGGGCGCCCTTGAGAGTAACTGCTACCAGTGCCACCCCGGTAAAGAGACGAAGTGCCTGCGTGGCGCCATGTTTAATGCCGGCATTTTGTGCAGCGACTGTCACGGCAGCATCAACCAGGTCGGTGCGGACTTCTCCGCCGGGGTGTCTGCCGCCAATCCCGGGGCGTTTGTGCTGGACCAGGGAAATTTCTATGACAGCGGCAGTCCGCAAGCCCGGGTGCCCTGGGCCAATGAGCCCGGCTGTGGTTCCTGTCATACAGGCAGCGCGAATGACAACCTCACGCAGCAGGCTGGAGTGATGGTCAATTTGCGCGACAGCCGCGGTGTCAGGGACGGGATACGGTTGCGCCAGGCGTTTCTCACCGGGGATGCCAAGGCAACACCCATCGTACCTGGCAACAAGCTGTTTGCAGAACCATTGGTTCCAGAAGTCTTCAACGGCTTCGCCAACCCCGCGGCGGGGAACCCAAAGCTGTATCGTGTGAGTACTGGCCACGGCGGGGTCATGTGTCAGGGCTGTCACGGTTCAACCCACGCAGAATGGCCTTTGTCCGACCCGAATGCGAATGACAACCAGACCGCGATCCAGTTGCAGGGCCATACTGGGCCCATCATAGAGTGCACCACCTGCCACGACACGCAGGCGATGCAGGCCGATACACTGGACGGACCACATGGAATGCACCTCGTGGATGACCGGCGTTTCTGGAAGGAGGCGCACAAGGATATTGCCAAGCGGGAAAATGGCAAACCAGGTGGAGGGCTCTGCGGCGACTGTCACGGTGCCGACCATCGCGGCACTGTGCTGTCCCGCGCGGCGACGGACCGTCGCTTCTATGTCGAAGACTCCTGGCGTGCGGTAAGTGCGGGAGAGCCCGTGTCTTGTGACATTTGCCACAGCTTGTCGAAAAGCTTTGGCAGTTGAGCGAAACCTGAAGCGTAATAAACAGCGGAGCCAACGTAGAAAATCTCAGGCTATCGTACGGACTTGCGGCGCGCTACCATGCGGGCTTCAGGAGCCGGATGGGTGTCAGGCCCAGCCTGGCTCTGTACACTGCTCCGCTAGCGAAAAAAACCGCTCAGGACTTGATCGATGAAACGCTGGAATGGCTGGGGTGACGACGAGAACGACCTGGATTTCACGCTGAGCGCGGGCGCGCTGGCGTTCCTGCAGGGCCTGCTGGGCGAGTCCACGGCGCTGCCCGACGCCAGCCTGGAAGAGGCGCTGGCCAGGGTGCCGGACTCGCGGCTGGCGCCACATTCGCTGTACAGCGTGGACGCGCAGGAGCGCTTGCGGCACGCCCGGGGACAGAGCCTGCCGGACTGGCTGGCCCTGCGCAGCGGCGAGCTGGGGCCTTTCCCGGATGCGGTCGCCTATCCCGAAAGCAGTGACGAGGTGGGTGCGCTGATGCAGTACGCGCGCGATCACGAGATCGACGTGATTCCCTACGGCGGCGGCACCTCGGTAGTGGGGCACATCAATCCGCAGGGCGACGGCCGGCCGGTGCTCAGCGTGGACATGACGCGCATGGACCGGCTGCTGCACCTGGATCGCCAGAGCCAGATCGCCACCTTCGGCGCCGGGGCGACGGGTCCACAGGTGGAGTCACAGCTTGCCGAACACGGCTACACCCTGGGCCATTACCCCCAGTCCTGGGAACTGTCCACCATTGGCGGCTGGGTCGCCAGCCGTTCCAGCGGGCAGCAGTCGATGCGCTACGGGCGCATCGAGCAGATGTTCGCCGGCGGCCGTATCGAGACCCTGGGCGGCACGCTGGATATACCTACCTTTCCCGCGTCCTCGGCGGGCCCTGACCTGCGCGAGTTTTTCCTCGGCACCGAGGGGCGCCTCGGTGTCATCACTGAGGTCAAGGCGCGTGTCACCCCGCTGCCACAGCAGGAGAGCTTCCACGTGGTGTTTTTTCCCACCTGGGAGCAGGGCCTCGCAGCGGTGCGCGAGATCGTACAGGCCAGGGTGCAGTTGTCCATGATGCGCCTGAGCAACGCCGTGGAAACCGCTACCCAGCTGCGGCTGGCGGGAGGCGCGGGGGCCGTTTCGGTGCTGGAAAAATACCTGGCGATGCGCGGCGCGGGGTCGGGCAAGGTGATGTTCACCTTCGGCGTTACCGGCAGTGCGGCCCAGTGCCGCGCGGCGCTGTCCCAGGCGCGGAAAATGGCCAGGCGCCACGGCGGCGTCAGCACCGGTACCTTACTGGGGAAAAAGTGGGAGCACAGCCGTTTCCGCACGCCCTACCTGCGCCACGGCCTGTGGGAAGCGGGGTATGCGGTCGACACCATGGAGACGGCGCTGGACTGGGTGCGCGTGCCGCAGGCGGTCGAGGCTATCGAAAGTGCGATTGCGCAGGCGCTGGCGGACGAGGACGAGGCGGTGCACGCGTTCACGCACCTGTCCCACCTGTACCCGCAGGGCTCCAGTCTCTATACCACCTACGTTTTTCGCTGCGCGGCCAGCTACCCCGAGACCCACGCGCGCTGGGCAAAACTCAAGGCGGCCGGGGCGCAGGCGATCGTTGACGCGGGCGGTACGATCAGCCACCAGCACGGTGTGGGTACGGACCACGCGCAGTACCTGCCCGCGGAGAAGGGCGTGCTGGGTATCGAGGCGATCACCGCGCTGCTGGAACAGTTCGACCCGCAGCGCAAAATGAACCCCGGGAAACTCCTGCCCTGACGCCCCGTTCGTGGGAGGAACAGCCATGACGACCGCCAGCACCAGTCTGTCCGAGCGCGCAACACTGTGGCGCGAACTCGCGCAGGGTGAAAAGACCTGGGACCTGGTCATCGTGGGCGGCGGCATTATCGGCGCCGGGGTGCTGCGCGAGGCCGCGCGGCGCGGGCTCAGTGCCCTGCTGGTGGAACAGCGCGACTTCGCCTGGGGCACCTCGAGCCGGTCTTCGAAGATGGTGCACGGCGGGCTGCGCTATATCGCCTCGGGCGATATCAGGCTGACCCGCGACGCGGTGCGCGAGCGCGAGCGCCTGCTGCACGAGGCGCCGGGGCTGATCGAGCGCATGGGGTATTACTTTACCCTGCGGCGCGGCCAGTTCCCCGGCCGCTATGTTTTCAGCCTGCTACTGGCCTTCTACGACTGGCTGGCGGGAATCAGGAATCACCGCTATGTCAGTCGTGATGAAATGCGACAGAACTACGACGGGATCGATCAGCGCGGCCTGAAGGGCGCCGTCTACTACACGGATACGGTGACCGATGACGCGCGGCTGGTGCTGCGTGTGTTGCAGGAAGCGGTCGAGGCCGGCGGCCGCGCGCTGAATTACGCCAAAGCCGATTCGCTGATCAGGGAAGACGGCAGGGTTTGCGGCGTGGTGCTGCACAATGCGCAGGGAGGAGAGCGGGCAGAGGTGCGCGCCCGCGCGGTGATCAGCGCCACCGGAGCCTGGGCCGACCGCCTGCGCAACGAGGTCAACCCGGAAAAGCGCATTCGGCCCCTGCGCGGCAGCCACCTGGTGCTGCCCTTTGCCAGGTTGCCGGTGCCGGATGCGCTGACGCTGCTGCACCCGGCCGACCGGCGACCTGTCTTCGTTTTCCCCTGGGAGGGGACCACGGTGGTGGGCACCACGGACCTGGATCACGGGGGTGGCCTGGACGAGGAGCCGGCAATCAGCGACGAGGAGGTCGACTACCTGCTGACGGTGCTGCAACAGCAATTCCCGGACCACGCGATCGGCCGGGGCGACATCGTCTCCACCTGGTCCGGTGTGCGCCCGGTGATCGGCTCGGAAAAGTCTCGCGACCCGTCGAAGGAAAGGCGCGACCACGCGGTGTGGAACGACCAAGGTCTGGTGACCGTGAGCGGCGGCAAGCTGACCACCTTCCGCCTCATTGCCCTGGACGCCATCAATGCCGCCTGCGGTGAGCCGGCCGCGAAGGTGGCGGACGAGCGGGTATTCAGCGCTGTGACGCTTGCGCCGGCCGAGCTGGACACGACGGATGAGTCCTGGGCCCGGCGCCTGCTGGGTCGCTACGGTGACCGGGCGCGGGAGTTATTTGACATCGCCGGCCCAGGGGAGACCCGGCCCATCGCCGGTACGCTGTTCTGTCTCGCCGAGTGCCGCTGGGCGGCGCGCCACGAAGCGGTGGTGCACCTGGACGACCTGTTGTTGCGCCGCACGCGGCTGGGCTGCATTGTCGCACGCGGCGCCGAGGACCTGCTGCCGGAGCTGGAGACAATCTGCCGCGAGGAACTGGGCTGGGACAGTGAGCGCTGGCGCTCCGAGGTGGCGCGCTACCTCGCGCTGTGGCGCCGGCACTACTACCTGCCGTCACAGGACGCGTAATTCCGGAGCCGGTTTGTGAACAATAACAAGGACTATGTACTGGCAATCGACAACGGCACGCAGAGCGTGCGCGCCCTGGTTTTCGACCTGGACGGCCAACTGGTCGCCAAGAGCAAGGTGGAGATAGAGCCCTACTTCTCGCAGCACCCCGGTTGGGCCGAGCAGCGCGTGGAGTACTTCTGGGACAAGCTGTGCCAGGCCTGCCAGGGACTGTGGCCGCAGCTCGATTTCCCGCGCAGCGCGATCCGTTCGCTGGCGCTGACCACGCAGCGCGCCACGGTGGTCAATCTGGACAGCAATGGCCAAGCGCTGCGCCCGGCTATCGTGTGGCTGGACCAGCGCCTGGAACAGCGCCTGCCGGGCATGGGCCTGTGGGGCCTGCTGCTGGGGCTTGCCGGGGAGCGGGAAACCGTGCGCTTTTTCCGCTCACAGTCCGAGGCGCACTGGATCAGGAACAACCAGCCAGAGATCTGGCAGCGCACCGCGCACTTCCTGCTGCTGTCCGGCTACCTCAGCTACCGCCTGACCGGGAAATATGTCGACTCCGTGGCCAGCCAGGTGGGCTACCTGCCGTTCGATTTCAGGCGCCATCGCTGGGCGGGCAGGCTGGACTGGAAATGGAAAGCCCTGCCCATCCAGCGCGGGCAACTGCCCGAGCTGGTCCCCGCCGGTTCACCCCTGGGCTGTATCAGCGAGGCGGCGGCGGCCGCGACCGGTATCCCCCAGGGGCTGCAACTTATCTCGGCGGGCGCCGACAAGGCCTGTGAGGTGCTTGCCTCGGGCTGCCTTACGCCGGATACCGGCAGTCTCAGTTACGGCACGACCGCCACCTACAACAGCACCAATACGCAATACATCGAGGCGCTGCGCCACGTGCCCGCCTATCCCGCGGCCGTACCCAATGCCTACAACACCGAGACCATGGTGCAGCGCGGCTACTGGATGGTGAACTGGTTCAAGCGTGAGTTCGGCCTGCGCGAGACGCGCATGGCGGCGCAGTCGGGCGTGGCGCCCGAGACCCTGTTCGAAGACCTGCTCAAGGCGGTGCCGCCGGGCTCCATGGGCCTGGTGGTACAGCCCTACTGGTCGCCCGGCGTGCGTGAGCCCGGGCCCGAGGCGAAGGGCGCGATGATCGGTTTCGGCGATGTACACACGCGTGCGCATATCTACCGGGCGATCATCGAGGGGCTGGCCTACGCCCTGCGCGAAGGCAAGGAGCGCCTGGAAAATCGCAGCGGGCACCGCATTTCGACGCTGAAGGTATCCGGCGGTGGTTCGCAGAGCGACGAGGCCATGCAGATCACCGCCGATGTCTTTGGCATGACAGCGGAGCGGCCCCATACCTATGAGACGTCAGGCCTGGGCGCAGCGATCAACGCGGCAGTCGGCGCCGGCCTCTTCCCGGATTACCAGAGCGCGCTGGACAGCATGACTCACGAGGGCGAGCGCTTTACCCCGATCGCTGCGAACGTGCGCACCTACGACGCCCTGTACAGGGACGTCTACCTGAAAATGTACGGCCGGCTGGGGCCGCTGTACCAGTCGATACGCGCGACGACAGGCTACCCGGCATGATCGCGCACGGCCGGGCCGCCGTGGCGGGGCCCTTGCGCCAGAGCGCAATCGCGCGGTGACTATCACGGCATGCGCGGCGCTGGCAGGGTTCCATGCGCGCATCCGGTGCTGCCGACCGGTTCATGGCGTTTCAGGGCTGCTCGAAATCGGGATTTCTCCAGCCCTCCGGCGCGCGCAATTCCTCGTCCGGTAACAGGCGGGAGGTGTAATCCAGGACGGCTGCTACCTCCTCGCCGGTGAGTTCCTTGCTCAGGGCCGTCATCTTCGCGCTGGCGTTGCGGCGTTCACCGTCGCGAATTGCGCGGAACTGTTCCAGCAGGTACTTGTAGTGCTGCGCCTGGATGCGCGGCGCCAGGTCCTCGTTGCTGCCCTCGCCATTGTCGCCGTGACACTTCGCGCAGTGCCTGGCGTAGAGTCGTTCGCCCAGTGCCAGGCTGGTGCCGGGCCCCTTGCCGTTGTCCACGCTGATCTCGAGGGTGGAGACATACTCGGCCACATCGGCGACGGCCTGGGCCCCGCCGATGCTCTCCACCGAGGCGTAGGGCGCCATCAACCCCGAGTTCCTGTTGCCGGCGCGGAAATCTGCGAGCTGCTTGATCACGACATCCCTGTGCTGGCCGGCGATCTGCGGCACGATCCCGCTGGCCAGGCCCCAGCCCTCAGGCTCGTGGCAGGCGGCGCACTCGCGGTAAATCGCCAGCCCGTTGCGCACGTCCGGTGCCAGGGCGAGCGCCCTGTCAAACTCCTGCTGCGCCAGCGCCTGCAACTCCTCCTGGGTTGGCGCCTTGACCTTGACCACGGTTTCCCGGGTCAGGTAGAGCGAGTCAAAACAGTACTGCAGCGCGCGCCGCGCCCGTTCTTCCATGCCGATCTCGTTCAGCACCACCGCGTGGTTGCGCTGTTTCAGGCAGGATTCCAGTGACTGGCGCAGGGCGTGTGTGGGATTGTTCCTGAGTGCGTCGTCTACCACCTTGAGATCGTCCATGAACGTATATTCCGGCTCGGGGTCTGCGTGGATGGCGGCCGTGACCAGAAGCAGGGCGCCAAGGCAGTGACGCAGGATCATTTTCAGGTTATGCATAGTGTTATCCCGGTGATGATCGATCTGTTTGCCGCCTGCGGCGGCGCGTTACAACGTCGCTGCCGGGAAATATAGCACCGGCCTCAAAAGCTTATGGCCCTGATGCCCTTTTTCATGATCGTCATCAAGTCGTCCAGCCTGATCTGCCCGTCAGGCACCGGGACACCGCCAACCAGCGGCGCCACGTCGGCGCGGGCCAGTTGCGCCGCGTTGGGCACGAACAGCCCCAGCAGCAGGCGGTTGACCAGCTGCGCATCCGCGGCGTCGACCGTGCAATCGAAGCTGATATCGCCATCCGGCGGGGGAGGCGGGCCGTAGATGTTGCGCAGCGCATTGAGGTCGTCCGGCTCCAGCACGCGGTTGACCAGGTCGTAGCGGCAGGCCTGGCCGTCAAAGTTCGGCGACAGGTATCCGCACAGCACGCTGTCGACCACCTTGCTGTGGCCGATGCCCAGGGTGTGGCCGACCTCGTGCAGCACCAGGCCCTCGATATCGTTCAGGTACAGGCCCCCGGGCCCGGTCTGCAGGGGGTCGCCCTCGTTGCCGGGGTCGATGTTGAAGTGGTTGTCGTCGTTGAAAGCGATGTCGCCGGCCAGCGCGTCGGGAAAGTTGATATCGTCGCCGGGCGGACCAAAACCCGCCGCGCCGGCGGGGTCGCCGGCGCCGAAGCTGAAGGCGCCGATGCGGATGTCCGGCACGGTGGCGGTGCCGAAATCGCCTCCCTGGTCCGCCACCTGCACGAACTGGATATTGGCGGCGCCCTCCCAGGTGTCCAGCGCGCGCTGCACCGCGGCGTCGAAGGCCCCGGCGCCGTGCGCGTTGTCGATGATGACGCGCAGGTCGTCGGCACCGCCGCTGCCCAGTGTATTGGTGCCGCTCCAGGCCACCGGCGTCTGTGGGCCCAGTCCCACGCCCGGGGTCATGTAACTCCAGGTGACAACCGCGCTGTCCGGCCACACCGGGTTGTCCCACTTGCTGCCCCAGCCCTTGCCGTAGACGCTGCACGCTTGCGCCTGAGCGGACAGCAGGGCCAGTGCGCCGGCCAGCGACAGCACGGCCGCGCGCCACCTGGCCCGCTCAGAGATCCTGGACATGGGTAAGCACCGGCGCCACGCTGCCCAGCGGGAAACCGTTGATGTCCATGTAGTAGCTGGCCACCAGGTCCAGGCTGAAGACCGTCTTGGCCTGGGCCGCGCTGCCCGTGGGGAAGTAGACCAGCTGCACGCCCAGGTCCGACAACAGTGAGGAATTCGGGCTGGCGCCGGCCGGCGTGGTGAAGCCCGCGGGGTTGATCAGGGTGACGTAGATGCGGCCGGTGCCGTCGCCGTTGGGCACCACGTTGTAGCTCAACTGCACGTAGGGGTTGTGATTGAGCGGCACCACGGTGGGCGCGATACCCTCGTCGAAAAACGACTCGTCGTTGTACTCGACGACCAGGAACGCGCCCCCGACCTCGGTAATCCCGGTGAGATCGTCGGGTGTGATGAAGAAGCGGTCCG
Organism: Halioglobus sp.; assembly: GCA_002699145.1. Taxonomy (GTDB): domain Bacteria; phylum Pseudomonadota; class Gammaproteobacteria; order Pseudomonadales; family Halieaceae; genus Marimicrobium. The sequence goes on along the minus strand of PABK01000041.1, from coordinate 269,924 downwards.
GGTCCGCCTTGTACCCGGTGAACTGGCGCGTGAAATCCGTGTCCTGGGGCGAGGTGCCGGCGATGATCTCGATGGGGATGGCGCTGAGGTCGCCCTCCAGCGCGCCGGCAGTATTGGTGAGCTTGGCTGAGGTGACCGCGATGGTCGCGGGCCCCACCGCCAGTGGCAGGGGGTTGTTGTAGTTGCCGGGGGTGGTCAGCGGCGAGACCACGAACCAGCCGCCGTCGTAGGGCACCATGCCGGAGAGGCCGACATCGTCGAGGGTGCCGTCCATGGTGTAGGTGGTCATCTGCGACGCGTAGTCCGCGAAGGAGCGGAAAATGAAACGCGCTTCCAGGGTGTGCTGGACGTCGTTCGCGTCGGTGAGCACGATGCTCAGGTCCGCGGCTTTGAGCACCGTTGCCCCGCCGAGGTTGCGCTCGGCGCCGCCCAGGCCGATGACGATGTGGTCCCCTGCCCGGGCGTAACCCGGCGTGGTCTTGGTCTGGACGCAGCCGACGAGACAGAGGGCGAGAAACGCAGCCAGCCAGGTCGCGGCGCGGCCGTGCGCGGTGGGGCGGTTTACGGCGAGACAGTTGTTCATCGTTGCTGCCGGTGGAAGCCCAACGAATAGCCTAAAAGTAGCACCGCTGTGCGAGAACGCAAGCGGCCGCCGCAGCGCCGGGCGGGACGGGCGGGTAACAGCGGTGTAACAATCCCGCCCTAGCATCGAGGCGTGTGTGAAAATAGCCGGTACACGCCCGCACTCGTGCGCGCGCTCGCCAGCGGTACCCGTACCGTGTCGACCCTGACCCTGCGATTCCTGGATCTGGTCCTGCAGGGCCTGTTCCCGCGCCCCTACCCGGGAGTGGCGCGCCATCTGCAGCGCCTGCTGGTGGTCGCGCTGGCGCTGCCGCCGTTCGCCTGCCTGCAGTTGCTGCACTGGATCGGCTTCGCGCTGGACGAGATCCTCTTTCGCGGCTATCGCGACATCGAGATTCGCCAGCCCACCTTTGTGCTGGGCGTACCGCGCAGCGGCACCACCTTCCTGCACCGGCTGCTGGCCCACGACCCGCAGTTCACCACCTTCAGTACCTGGGAGTGTTTCTTCGCGCCGAGCATCAGCGAGCGCTACGTCTGCCTGGCCTGCGCGCGTCTGGACCGCCTGTGCGGCCGCCCCCTTGGCCGCCTGCTCGGGGTGCTGGAGCGGAGGATGTTTGGCTGGCTCGACGACGTGCACCCGGTCAGCCTCGCGGCGCCGGAAGAGGACTACTTCATCTTTCTGCCACTGTTGCGCTGCTTCATTCTCGTCGTGCCTTTTCCCCGCGCGCGCTGGATCTGGCGCATGGGCACCCTGGACCGCGATGCCAGCGCCGCCGAACGCGACGCCGTCATGAACTGGTACCGGCGCTGCCTGCAGCGTCACCTCTACGTCCACGGCCCCGGCCGCAGCCTGCTGAGCAAGAATGCCGCTTTCGCCGGCATGGCCTGCAGCCTGCGCAGAACCTTTCCCGATGCGCGGCTGATCGTCTGCGAGCGCGACGCGCTGCAGGTCGTCACCTCCCAGTTTCGCGCCGTGAGCGAGGGCATGAAGTTGTTTGGGGTGCCGCTGTCGGACCCGGGTTTCCGCGACAACCTGCTCGACTGCCTGCAGTTCTATTATCGCAACCTCGAGCGGCTGTGCGCCGCGGCCCCGCCAGGGCAGCTGCGCCGGGTGGCGTTGCCGGACCTGTCCGCACGCACCGCCGGTACCTTGCGCGTACTGTATGCGCAACTCTTCGACCGACCGCTGCCGCAGCCACTGCTGCGCGCGGTCGATGCCTACGAGCGGGGGGGGCGCCACGTGCCGGCCTCGACGGCCGCCGGCCTGGCCACATGGGACATTCGTCCGTCTGATGTGCACGAGCGCTTCGCGCACTGGTGCGATGCCGGGGGATGCGCGTGAACGCGGCGCAGGAGTTGATCGCCGGCGCCGCGCAGGCGCCCGCGCCGGACCGGGGGCGGCTGCGCGTGGCCGTACTGTCCGACTCGCCGCCGGAACGCAACGGGGTCGGGTCTTACTACGCCGACCTGGTACAACAGTTGCGCGGTCGGATCGGCGGCGCCGAACTGATCTGCCCCACTGCGCAAACGCGGCGCTGGCACCGCTACGTCACCCCGCCGCTGCCGGGGGACAGTACGCAGCGCATCTGGCTGCCGCGCCCGTTCAAGATTCGCGCACAACTCAAATCCCTGCGCCCGGATGTGATCGTGGTGCCCACGCCCGGTCCCTACGGCCTGTTCGGCCTGGTCGCCGCGCGCTGGCTGTCGGTGCCGCTGATCGTCGGTTTCCATACCCACTACGAGGCGCTGGCGGGTATCTACTGGCACGATGCGTTCGGCCGCCTGTGTCGGTGGTACCTGTCCGGCTGCAACCGGTTGTTGTTCCGGCACAGCGCACTGGTGCTGGCCAACTCCGCCGAGATGCAGCGCCAGGCGCGCCTGCTGGGCGCCCGGCGCGTGGAACTCATGGGCACTTCCGTTCCCGCCGCGTTCCTGTCGCGACCGGTGACCCCGGCCTCCGGCCGCCTGCGGCAGGTGCTGTTTGTCGGTCGCCTGGCGGAGGAAAAGAACGTACCGACGATTCTCGAACTGGCCCGGCAGCGCCCCGAGCTGCGTTTCAGCATTGTCGGCGACGGTCCCCTGCGCGAGACGGTGCGCAACGCGGCGGCGCAACTGGACAACCTGGCCTACCTGGGCTGGCTGCCCCGCGACGAACTGATCGGCGTCATCGACCGCCACGACCTGCTCCTGCTGCCCTCGCACGTGGAGGCATTCGGCACTGTCGCCCTGGAGGCGATGGCCAGGGGGCGCCCGGCACTGGTATCCCATACCTGCGGCATCGCCGACTGGCCGGCCCTGGCGCGCGGCCTTTACGTCATGGGCGCGCAGGAGTCCCTGGCTGAGGGCCTGGACCGTGTCATGCGCCTGGATGAGCGGCGGCGTCGTGCGACGGCGCAGCGCGCCCTGCAGGCGGCCAGGAGCCTGCACGCGTGGAACGCGCAAACCTGGCTGGACTGGCTGGACGATCCCGGCGGGGTGCGCCGTGTCGTTTGAACTGCTGCCATCCATCCACGACGTGATGCCGCACAATCTCGACCGTGTCGAGGCTATCCTGGAGGAATTCGACAGGGCGGGGTTGCGGCCCGTGACCCTGCTGGTGGTCCCGGGACTGGACTGGCAAGCGCGTGACCTGCAGCGGCTGCGCGCGATGCTGCAGCGCGGACACGAATTGGCCGGCCACGGCTGGCACCACCGCATGGCGCCGCCGCGCAGCCTCTACCAGCGCCTGCACAGCGCGCTGCTGTCGCGCGGGGTGGCCGAGCACCTGCCCCTGGACGAGGCCAGTGTTGTCGAGCTGGTGCAGCGTTGCCAGCGCTGGTTCGGCGAGCATGCACTGCCGGCGCCGGCGCTCTACGTGCCGCCCGCCTGGGCCCTGGGACGCATCGCGCCGGCACGGCTGGACGGCTGCGGCTTTCGCTACATCGAGACGCTGGCGGGCATTCACGACCTCCACGCGCGGCGGCTGTATCGCCTGCCGCTGGTCGGTTTCGAGGCCGATACCGCGGTGCGGGCGGCCTTCCTGCGCGGGTTCAATGCCGTCAACCGGGGTGTCGCCAGCGCCCGCGGTGTGTTGAGACTGGGGGTTCACCCCCGGGACCGGCAATTGCGCCTGCGGCGGGACCTGGCGGGCTGGTTGTCGACGCCCAGGCCGGTGACCTGCCTCGAGCGCCTCGGTGCGCGCCGCGCGGCCCCGGCCCCGGGCCCCGGCTCACAACATTGAATCGACCAGGTTTTCGATCAGCGCCGCGGCCACCCAGGTCAGCGGCGGGATGATCATGTACAGCGCCAGCCGGCCGAAGTTACTCACGTCGAAGGGCCAGGTGGCGCAGGTCTCCAGCTCGCGGCGGTAGGTCAGCAACTGCTGCAGGTTGTCCGCCTGTGCTGCGCCGTCGTCGATGAACCCGTCGCCATCCAGGCACTGGTTGATAAGGCGGTCCACGCGCACCAGGTTGCGCTGCTTCATCGCCGCCAGGCGGCTGTGCAGCGGCCACACCGGCAGCAGGAACATGGCGACGAGGGGGGCGATCATGGCAATGGCGCCGGGCAGTATTTCGCGCAGGTCGATGCCGCCCTCCAGGCCGATCAGCGGGAACAGCGCCAGCGCGCCGATGGTCGACAGGCTGGCGCTGATCGACACCCGCGCGAAGGGCGCGAGGCTGCGCACGTTGAACGGCGTGGCGTGCACGTTGCGCCCGCCCAGCCGCGCGAAAATCACCGCCTGCTGCACCAGCATGTAGATTACCGAGGTCATGACCATCCAGGTCAGCAGCGTGCCCACGCCGCTCATCAGGTCGTTGATACTCGAGGTCAGCCCGCCCAGCGCATTGGCCAGGGAACCCTGCAGGCTGGTGTAGTGAAGGCCGCCCATGATGGCGCCGCCGGCGAGTTGCCCCGCGATGATCCGCGGGCTGACCGCGGACAGCCGGCTGTAGGTGAGTTCGAAGCTGTCCTCGTCGAGGTCCAGCAGCGGACGCAGCTCGCGCATCGCTTCCTGCGCCTTTTCCGTGATGTAGCTGAACACGGGGATGATATAGGCGATGACCAGGCTGAAAAAGAGAGCCGGCGTCTGGTCGTCCAGGGTCGCGCTGACCCCCAGGCTGAACGGCGGGTACAGCAGGGTGAACAGGATCACCCCGGTGAACAGTTTGGCGTATCTTCGCTGCGGGACGAACCGCAGCAGCCAGTGTTTTGCAGCCAAGGCCTGGGTTCCGGAAGCTGTTGCTGTGGGCCGCAGTATTGCAGGGCGGGCGCCTGGAGTCATCTACCCGGTCGCGCCGCGAGCGCCCGGCACGTCCTGCGGTGGGCGGCGCTGGTCTATAATCACTGGCATTGTGGCGGCACACGACTTACATTGGGCCACTTTTGGCCACGCCGAACCGCAGGAGAATGCAGCATGACGACGACCGGACAACAGCTTTTCAGCACCCTCGCCGACGGCAAGCTCACGGTTGAAGTCGTGCCGACCGAGGTGCCCGAACCGACCGGCAACCAGGTCCTGGTCAGGATGGAGGCCGCACCCATCAATCCCTCGGATCTCGCCATCCTCACCGGCATGGCCGATTTGGAAAACGCCGAGTACACGCCGGGTAAATTCGTCGCGGACATGCCCGAGCCTTTTTACAGCGCACAGAAGGGTCGACATGGCCAGCGCCTGCCCGCCGGCAACGAGGGCGCGGGCGAGGTGGTCGCGGCGGGCGACAGCGAACTCGCGCAGTCCCTGCTCGGGCAGCGCGTGGCCTGCGTGCCGGGCAACGCCTACTCCCAGTACTGCATCGCCGACGCCGCACTGTGCCTGCCACTGGGCGACGTGTCCTGCGAGGACGGCGCCTCGGCTTTCGTCAACCCGATGACCGCCCTGGGCTTTGTGGAAACCGCCAGGGCCGAGGGCGCCGGCGCCATTATCCATACCGCCGCGGCATCCAACCTGGGCCAGATGCTGGTGAAAATCTGCCAGCAGGACGATATCGCGCTGGTCAATATCGTACGCAAACCGCAACAGGTCGAGCTGTTATCGGGTCTGGGCGCAGGGCACATCGTCAATTCCTCGGACGAGGACTTCAGCGCGCAACTGCGCGGCGCCATCGAGGCCACCGGCGCCTATTGCGGTTTTGACCCGATCGGCGGCGGCAACATGGTCGATCAGTGCTTCAAGGCCATGGAGCAGGTGGCGGCAAGCCAGATGGCCGAGTACTCCCGCTACGGCTCAGACCAGCCGAAGAAAATGTACATCTACGGCCGGCTCGATTTCGGGCCGACCATCCTCACCCCCGCCTACGGCTTCGGCTGGACCTTGTCAGGCTGGCTGCTCACCCCCTTCCTGCAGCAGGCCGGCATGGAGACTGTGCTGCGCATGCGCCAGCGCGTGCTGGACGGCCTGACGACGACCTTCGCCAGCAGTTACAAGCGCAAGGTCAACCTGCAGGAGATGCTGACGCGCGACGCGGTGCTGGATTACCGCGCCATGAGGACGGGGGAGAAATACCTGGTGACCTCGCAGGCGTAGCGCCCGCGCGGCCGCCCGGCGGTCGGGCCCTTGCGGTAGCCGGTGGGAAAACCGACTGATGTTTTTGTGCAGGCAGGTGGATTGAACAATGTACAAGTTCTTGAACTGGATCGCGTCCCTGCTGGCCCCACTGTTGTTGCTCGGCTGCAGCGACGGTAGCGACAACCCGGTGGCGAACGTCCTGGACAGCCTGCCGATGAATCAGCTGCAGTACCTGGGCACGCACAACAGCTACCATATCGAACCGGAGGAGGACCTGTTCGGGCTGTTGCTGGCGGTCATACCAGAGACGGCGCCGACGCTGCAGTATACCCACAGGCCGTTGACCGAACAGCTGCAGGAGCTGGGGATACGCCAGTTCGAACTGGACGTTTTCGCCGACCCGCAGGGCGGCCTGTACGCCGAGCGCAAGGTCCGTACGCTGTTCGATGAGCCCGCCGCTTCGGGTCTTGCCGAACTGGACGAGCCCGGCCTGAAGGTGTTGCACGTGCAGGAAATCGACTACCAGACCACCTGCCTGACCCTGGTGCGCTGCCTGCAGGAGATACGGCAGTGGTCCGACGATAACCCACAACACCTGCCGGTGATGGTCCTGATCGAGGCCAAGGACGAGGCGATTGTCGACCCGCTGGAACTCGGCTTCAGCGTGCCGGTACCTTTCGACGCCGCGGCGCTGGGCCGCATCGATACGGAGATTCGCAGTGTTTTTGCCGACGCGCGTATCATCCTGCCGGACGATGTGCGCGGCGACAGCGTGACCCTGGAGCAGGCCGTGCTCACCCGCGGCTGGCCCACGCTCGGCGAGGCCCGCGGCAAGGTCATGTTCGCGCTGGACAACGGCGGCGCCAGGCGTGACACCTACGTGCAGGGCCACAGCTCACTGGCCGGACGCGTGATGTTTACCGACTCGCCCCCCGGCACACCCGAGGCGGCCTTCATGAAGCGCAACGACCCGTTGTCCAATCCGGGGGAGATAGCGGACCTGGTGAGCAGAGGCTACCTGGTGCGCACCCGCGCGGATGCGGATACGCAGGAATCGCGCAATGGCGATACCACGCGGCGCGACGCGGCACTGGCCAGCGGCGCGCAGTTTGTCAGCACCGATTACCCGCAACCGGACCCGCGCTTCACGGACTATCAGGTGACCCTGCCGGGACCCGGGGTCGCGCGCTGTAACCCGGTCAACGGCGCCGCCTGCGAGGCCGCAGGGCTGCCGCTGTTCTGACGAGGCAGTCGCGCCGTTGTGCGTGGTAATACGCGCGGCATTGCCGCGCCGCCGTCGTGGGCGGCCGCTTAACGGCGGCCGCGAGGCCTTCAGGCCGCTTCTTCCTCGGGCTCCAGGCCGGACTTCAGGGTCGCCAGCTCGTCCTCGAGTTCCTTCAGTTTGCCCTGCAGCTCAGCCTTTTCGGCGCGCGCTTCCTTCAGGGACTTCTGCAGCAGTTCGTTGGCCCTGGCGTTTTCCGCCAGCTTCTTCTTGTTCGCGTCCAGGTTCTTTTTCATCCGCACCGGGTCGAACTGGGTGAGTTCCTTGACCTGCTCGCGTTCTTTGGCCAGGTCCTGTTGCAGGCTCTTCACCCGCTTCTTCAGGGTGCCCACCTCTTCCTGCAGGTTGTCGCTGCGGTTGGACAGTTCGCGATTGCGCTGTTCCAGGTTTTCGTTGGCATTGGCTTTTGGCGCCAGTTCCTGGATGGTCGCCAGCTGCTGGTCGATCGTCGCCTGCAGCTTTTCGCGCTCCTCGGCCAGTTCCTGCTTGCAACGCTCGGCCTCGGCAGTGGCGGCATCCAGCTTGCCCTGGTATTCGTTGCGGAGTTCTTCTTCCAGTTCAATAATCTTTTCGAGCTTGTTTACGGTCAGCATGCGGTACGTCTTCGGTTCCTGGTCTGGGTGGCAAACCCCCGACTACGGGCTGCGCGCAATAGCTTACGTTGATCCCATCTGCACGGCATAGTCGGATGCGCGGCTGATTCAAAAGCCTTTGAAAACAGTGGGTTCGGTGGGCCGGAAAGACCTGGCGGGCGGGGTAGCCGGCGTGGACCTGCACACTTTTCCGGGGCCGGTGCAGTGCTGCGACGGGCTCCCGGATGGCGCAGGGACAGGTGGTCTTCCTTTGGCCGGCGCGTATTGTACCCGAAACCCGCCGCCGTTCGTAGCCCTTCAGCGCGGTTGGTGCATACCGATAGACGGCGTGGCGGGTACCGCGTTGCCCAGGTAGTCTGTCGCCGGCGGGTCCGTCAGTCCCAGGCCGGCGGCGTACGCGGGCGAGCCATTGCGGATGCGGAACGCCTCGCCGGCCGCTTCGCGCCCGGCACCCCGCCAGGCCGCGTCCTCGAACAGCGGGTCGCCACTGAAGTTCTGGGTGCCGACGGGCGGCAGGTTGAAGAAGAGGTTGTTGCTGCAGCGATCGCCGCAGGCGATGGTCGTGCTCTGCGCTGTCGTCGCGTAGATGATGTTGTTGGCAAAGAGGAAATTCCCTGGATTGGAGAACATTTCCAGTGGCAGGGTTTCCATGCCCGTGTTCGGCGCGGTGGCGATGAAGGTGTTGTTGTAGAAGCGGATATCACCGAGCGTGCCGATGGTGGGGAATTTGCAAGGGCTGACGTTGATGACCTTGCCATCGTCGATGCTGAGGTTGTAGCGCACTTCCGCGGCATGCGGTTCGTCGTCGCTGCACAGCAGGATAAACCCCCCCTCATTGTTGTGGCTGTAGTTGTACTGGATGATGGTTCCTTCCTGCTCGTTGTCGATGTCGAAGCCGGTGCCGTCGCAGCCGTCGGTCGGGCTCTGCCCGAAACGGTAGCCGGACACCTCGTTTCTCTGGATCAGGGTGTTGATGGAATTCCACGTCCAGATGCCCGCGGCGCAGTTGCGTTCGGGGCTCAGCCAGTCCCTGCCCGCAAGATTGCCGACACTGACCACGTTGTCCTCGATGATTGCCCCGGCGGTGCCGTGGGCAACGATGGCGTCGCCCTGCAGCCGTTTCAGGGTATTGCCGCGAATCACCACGCCCTGGCCAGCCGCCGGCCACGCCTGGTCGGCGCGAGGCCGGTCGCCTGAGCCGGCGGTAGTGCCGTCGAAATAAATACCGCTGCGGCCCACGTCCTCGATCAGGTTGTTCTCGATCAGTACGCCATCGAACTGCGTATCCACGGTGTCGAACAGCGAATTGGCGATGATCCCGCCGCCGCGCTTGGCGGTGCCGTTGAATCCCACCGGGCCGGTCACGTCGTGGATGTACAGGTCGCGGATCTCGATATTGGTGACTTTCGTCTGCGCCGAGGTGAGGTACACACCCCGGTGCGGTTCGGACTCGTCGCCGGGGTTGGTCAGTTCCAGGTCCTGCACTACCAGGTGGGACATGTCCTCGATATGCACGGCCGCCGTGTGTGTTCCCCCGGCGTCGATGCGCGGCAGCGGTCCCTGGCCATAGGCGCCGATGCGTATGCGCTCGTCTGCCGTGCCCGAGCCCCGGGGCTTGAGCATGCCGTTGCAGCTGCTGCCGCGGCGCAACAGGAGCTGGTCTCCCGGCGCCAGGGTGATTGAACTGGCGGCCCCGAGGGCATTCCACGGCGCTTTCCGGCTGCCTTCCCCGGTGTCCGCTGCGTCGCAGTCGATGTAATAAGCCCTGCCGGTAAAGCGTTCACCCTGGTCGGAGCCGTCGCTGCAGGCTGCCAACAGCGCTGTCAGCAGCACGACGGCAATGCGGTAAACCCGGTAGTGGTCGGTGCCTGGTCCTGTTATAGCCATTGCGGGGGCCTTGTTATACGGAACCTGGCGTCATAGCTAAGCGTATTTCCAGCCGCGCCGCAACACGTGCGGTTGGCCCCTGCCGGCGCGCTGGCCGCCGCCCGCATTGCCGCGCCAGGCTGGCGGCGCCGCGCAAATAGCCGTTGCAAGACGGCGCCGCGCGCGGGAACATGGCGGCCAGTAGAAGAGACCCCGGAGGTGTCCATGTTCAGCAAAATCCTGGCGGCGTTGCCGCTTGTCGCCGCCGTCGCGCTGCTCGGCGCCTGCAGTGATGGCAGCGACTCCGCCCGCTATCGCCTGCCCGGCTGTGCCGACAGCGGCAGTTGCCAGCCCAACCCGCCACTGGTTATCGGTGGCGAGAGGCCCTCCATGGTGGCGCTACCGGCGGATTACGACGTCACCCGGCGCTACCCCCTGGTCATGGTGCTGCACGGGCGCGGTGTCAACGGCCTGGTCCAGTCCCTGTACATGGACCTGCTGGACGGCGTCGACCGGCGCGATTACATCCTCGTCTACCCCGACGGGCTGGTGGCGGGAGACGGCCGCAGGCAGTGGCGTTCCACCCCGACCTGCTGCGATACGCCTGCCGCCGAGGCGGACGCGATCAGCGACGTCGGCTACCTGTCCGGGCTCATCGAGGAGGCCGCGGCGACCTACAGTGTCGATACCAGCAGGGTCGGGCTCATCGGTCACTCCAGCGGCGGCTTCATGGCGCTGACCATGGCCTGCGAAGCCTCGCACCTGGTGACCTCGCTGGTGCAGCTGGCCGGCTCCACCTTTGTCGACCTGGAGCTCTGCCAGCCCGCCAGCGAACGGGTGAGTGTACTGAGTATCCACGGCGACCAGGACGACACCGTGTTCTTCGACGGTATTGAGGGTCGCTACCTGAGTGCGCCGGCGGTGGCGCAGCGCTACGCCATGCTGGCCGGTTGCGATACGGCCAATCCCCAGGCGCAGGCGGATGTGGACCTGGTCGCCAGCATCGACGGCGCCGAGACCTCGGTGACCAGCTGGCCGGGCTGCCTGCGCGGCAGTGCGGTGGAATTCTGGAAAATGAATGGCGGGCCACATATCCCCGCACCCTGGGTTCCCGCGGGGCTCGACCAGTTCGTCGGCTGGATACTGCAACACCCCCGGGACTAGAACGTCTCAGATCAACAGCCGGCGCATGGCTTCCAGCTCGTCGTCGCTCAGGTTGGAGTCGCTTTTCTCGCCGCGCTGGAACTCGAGGTAACGGCGCAGGCTGTTGTGCGTCAGCTTGTCCAGCGGGTAGGTCCGGGCGGCGAGAAACGCCGGCACCAGCAGGGCGATAGGCACCAGGAACACGATCAGTTGCAGGGCGGTGATCACGCTGTCCGGCTGCACCTGCAGGATTTCCGTATACCGCCCCTCGCGCATTTCCCTAACCGGCGGCAGGTACCCCGAGACTTCCAGGATCACGCCCACGGCGAAGATGCCGATGGCGCCGGAAAACTTGCGTGAGAACGTCATCACCCCGCTGAACGAGCCCGCGATGCGCTTGCCGAAGCGCAACTCCCCGACGTCGGTCACGTCGGGGAAGATCGACCAGGGCATCACCACGCAGCCGACCACGCCGCTGCCGACCACCGCGGCGACCAGGTAAATGGCGTAGTCCGGCCAGTCCGGCCGGTAGGCCGCCATGAGGCAGGCGCCCAGCAGCCACAGTACGATGGAGTAGCGGTAGACCGTGGCCTTGCCGAAGCGGTTGGCCAGGGTGACCACGGCGGGAATCAGCAGGATCTGTGTCACCAGCATGGTGCCGATCACGAGGTCCGCCTCGTCTTTCCTGTCCAGGTAGTAGTACATGTAGTACTGGAAAACGGCGGCCACGACGTCCATCGACAGGTAGGCGAGGAAGTACATCACCAGCAGTTTGCGAAACGTCCTGACCTCGAAGGGTCGCAGGAACGAGGCCAGCGAAAACTGGCTGCGCTCGTCCGACATGGGCACCCGCTCGTGGGTGAACACGAACATCATCAGCCAGGGCACCGCGTAGAACAGGGAAAAGATGACCGCCATGGCGAGCCAGCCGGCGGTGGGGTCGTCGAACATCTCCACGATGGTCAGCGGCAGCACCGCGGCCAGCAGGGAGGACAGCTGCGAGAAGAACAGGCGGATGCCGTTGATGTTGTTGCGTTCCTCGTAGTCCGTGCTGATCTCGCTGCTCATGGAGGAGTAGGGCACCAGGCACACGGTGGCGATAGTGGAGAAATAGATATAGGTCGCCAGGACATAGGCGAACTTCTTCAGCTCCGTGTCGAAGGAGACCGGGTACCACAGCGCGATAAACGAGGTGATGATGCCGAAGAAGGCCAGCACGAAGTAGGGTTTGCGCCGTCCCCAGCGGGTGCGGGTATTGTCCGTGATGACCCCCATCACCGGGTCGGAGATCGCGTCCCAGACCTTGGACACCAGCACCACGGTGCCGGCCAGTGCCGGGGAAATCTGCACCACGTCGGTGAGGAAACGCAGGTAGTAGAAGGCCATGATCACCTGCGACCCGCCGATGAAGATATCGCCGGAACCGAAGATCAGCTTCTCCCGCAGCGTGATGGGCGGGGGCGCCGGGTTCATGACAGCCGGCCCTGGTTGAACAGTTTGCGGTAGCCCAGGCCGGCGAAGAACAGGGCGGCCAACCCGTAGGTCCAGTCGTTGCCACGGGGCGTGTACTTGTAGCCGAGGTAGGGAATAAACGGAATGGCGATGGTCGGCGCGCTGATCAGCGGCATGCTGAGCAGACCGTCCTTCATCTCCAGCGACTCCAGCACGGCGCGAAATGCCTTCAGGCCGGGCTCCAGGTAGCGTTCCTCCAGGTAGCCGTCGGCCACGCCCTGCATCCAGCCGCTGGCGATGAGGGCGGTGGCGCTGCTCTCGATGTAGGTCTTGCCGGGCCGGTTGAACACCGTCTCGTAGAAGCCGTCGGCGCGCTGGTAGGGCAGCAGGGCGGCGGAGGTTTCGCGCAGTATGCGCACGGCTTCCCGTCGCTCATCGCTGTCCGCCGCGAAGTGCTCGATGGTCAGCGGCAGTCCGGCGATGACCCAGCCATTGCCGCGTCCCCAGTAAATTTTGCTTTTTGGGTAGGTGTGCTGTTGCCGGGTCCAGTAGCAGTGGTAGAACAGCTTGTCCTGTGGGTCCTGCAGGTACCTGGCGAACAGCGCCGGTTGTCGTCGCGCGAAGTCGTAGATCTGTGCGTGGTCTTCGCCGCGGCCGTACCAACCGGAAAACACGCCGTACATCATCACGGAATCGACCCACACGCTGCTTGGGTAGAGCTTGCCCTCCGGGGAGGAGCCCAGGTGATTGGGCATGTAATCCAGCACCCGCTGCGAGTGCAGCAGGTAGTCGACGACCCTGTCCACCACGGCGGTGTAGCGCGCCTGGCCGGTCCGGCGGTAGGCGGCATAGGCGGCCAGCCCGGGCGCCATGGTGTCTGACTGGTCGACCCGGTAGCCCTTGTCGATATGCGTATCCAGGTAGGTGCAGATGTAGTCCAGGTAGCGGTCTTCCCCCAGCGCCTCGTCGAGGAGGTGCAGGGCGTACAGGTACAGGGCCTCGCCCCACATCCATTTCAGGCGGGTGGGGTCGTGACGCCTGACCGAGGCGTCGGCCAGTTCCAGAACCCGTGAAAACAAGGGGTCGGCGGCCAGTGTCCGCTGTTCGTTGACGGCTTGCCGGATCTCGGATTGCGGGTTCACGCTAACCTCTTATCGGGTGTCTGAGAGTTCGACGCCGAAACACAGCGCCATGTGGCGGCTCAGCGTGCGGGTGATGCGCGCAACGTCCAGGCGCGCCCTGTTCTCCAGTACGGTGGTCTGCTCCAGCTGCCTGAACAGGGAAAAGGTAATGCGTGCGTCCTCCACCGGCTGGCTGGATCCCATGGCGCGGTGTATCGATTCGAGGTACTGCAACTGCGCGTCCCACTCGGTCATCACCAGGCCGTGCAGCGCGGGATAGCGCACTGATTCGTGGTGGAACGCGAGCTCCAGCAGGCGGTCGTCGCGTTTGCCCGACAGCTGGCTGCGCAGGTAGCCCACCGACGCGGCAAAGATCGCGGCCGCGATGCGCGGCCTGTCGGCGGCAGGCACGACCTTGTCGTCGTAGGGCTCCAGCAGCGTCCGGGTCTGGCGGTAGAACGGGCTGTCCGTGAGCAGCGCCTTGCTCCGCCAGTGCTCGAAGGCGCTGATGATCAGCTCCTCGATGCTGGCAAAGTGGTACGTCGTGCTGCCCAGGGACACCCCCGCGCGCTTGGCCACAGCGCGGTGGCGCACCGCGCGAATACCCTCCTCGATGATGATCGCCAGCGCGGCGTCGAGCATGCGCGCGCGCGTGCTCGCGCGCGCCGCGGCGCGACTGCCGGGCGGGTGTGCAGTGGACTGCCTGCTACTAGCTACCATGTGACGCGCCCGGAGCGTATGGGGAAAAATTTAACTGTACTATCGTACAGTAAATAAGTAGAATTGCCAACACTGCTATGAAGCGCCCGGAGCGACTGGCGTATCCGGGCCTGTAATTCGCAACCTGAACACGGGCAATCGACATGGAACTGGATATCCGCTACGCCACACACCCCGAGGACGTTAAGCACTACACCACCGAACAGCTTCGCCGCCACTTCCTGGTCGAGTCGGTGTTCGTCGCCGATACGGCGTCGTTTACCTATTCGCACGTGGACAGGATCATCGCCGGCGGCATCATGCCGGTGAACAAGGCTGTCGGGCTCGAGGCGGGCAAGGAAATGGGCGTCGACTATTTCTTCGAGCGCCGCGAAGCCGGCGTCATCAACGTCGGCGGCAGCGGCAGTATTGTCCTGGACGGGGAGCGCTTCGGCCTCGGCGAGCGCGACGGGCTGTATATCGGCATGGGCGTGAAAGAGATCCTGTTCGAGTCCGACAGCGCCGACAGGCCGGCGCGCTTCTATTTCAACAGCGCACCCGCCCACCGGCAGTATCCGCACACGCACATTGCCATCGAGCAGGCCAACCCCGTACGCCTGGGGGAAGATGAGACGTGCAACAAGCGCACTATCTACCAGTACGTCCACCCCGATGTCTGCGCCAGTTGCCAGCTGGTGATGGGCCTGACCATGCTTGAACCGGGCAGTATCTGGAACACCATGCCCTGCCACACGCACGAGCGTCGCATGGAGGTGTACTTCTACTTCGACATGCCCGCCGACGCGCGGGTAGTTCACCTGATGGGCCAGCCGCAGGAGACCCGTCATATCATGGTGGCGAACGAGCAGGCGGTGATCTCCCCGAGCTGGTCCATCCATTCCGGCGCCGGTACCAGCCACTACACCTTCATCTGGGGCATGGTGGGCGAGAACCAGACGTTTGACGACATGGACCACCTGAGCCCGGCCGACCTCAAGTAGATTTTATGGCTGGACACCCGCGTTTCGCGCTGCAGACCTTTACGGTTCGCAAGTACCTGAAATCGCCCGCCGCGGTCGAGAGCTGCTTTGCGCGTATCAGTAAGGCGGGCCTGAACTCGGTGGAACTCGCCTACATCCGGCTGGAGCGCGAGGAGATCGAGGCGGTGGGTCGCGCCTGTGGCATGCACGCTATCACTGTCGGCAGCACGCAGATCACCTTCGACTTCCTGGACCGCCGGCGCGACTGGGTGCTCGAGCTGCACCAGAAACTCGGCTGCGCTTTCAGCAGTGTGTCCGTGCTGCCGATGAAGGCCATCCTGGGTGGGCGCGACAGCCTGCTGCGCTTCGCGGACAGGCTGGAGTCGCTGGGGCGCTACTACCGGGAGCGTGGGCTGCAGCTGTGCTTTCACCACCACGATTTCGAGTTTCGCCGTTACGGCGATCGCCTGGGCCTGGACCTGCTGTTGGAGAACACCTCGGCGGATCATGTCGGGCTGGAGCTGGATACCTACTGGGCGGCCCGAGGCGGACGCGCCGCCCACGATATGATCTGCGATCTCGCCGGGCGCGTGAAGGTGGTGCACCTGCGCGATTTCAAATTGCGCAGGGGGCTTTTCGGGCTCTCCGCGACCGACGCCGCGCTGGGCAGCGGCAACCTGGATTTCACCCGCATCGTGGACAGTTGCGTCGAGCACGGTGTGAACTACATGGCGATAGAGCAGGACACCGGCGCTCCCTTCGAGCAGGTGGCCGGCAGTGTCGCTCACCTGAAACGCCTCGGCTACGAGGCACTTTTCTGAAACCTGGCCGGGAGAGCGACCATGGTACTGGATGAATTCAGCCTGCAGGGAAAAACGGCAATGGTCACGGGCGCGTCACGGGGCCTGGGCAAGGGCATCGCGCTGGCGCTGGCCGAGGCGGGTGCTGACGTGGTCGGCGTGGGCGTGTCGGACATGTCTGATACCGCCGCCCAGGTGGAGGCCATGGGCCGGCGTTTCCTCGGTATCCGCGCCGACCTGACAGACAAGTCGTGCGTGCCCGATATCGTGGCGCAGGCGAACAATGCCTGCGCTGGCATCGATATACTCGTGAACAACGCCGGCACCATTCGCCGCAACGACCTGATCGACTTTACCGAGCAGGACTGGGACGAGGTGATGGACCTGAACCTCAAGACGCTGTTTTTTCTTTCCCAGGCGGTGGCCCGGGAGTTTATCGACCGGGGCACAGGGGGCAAGATCATCCACATCGCGTCGATGCTGTCTTTCCAGGGCGGCATACGTGTGGCGTCCTACACCTCGAGCAAGTCGGCGGTGCGGGGGCTGACCATGGCGATGGCCAATGAACTGGCTCCCCACGGCATCAACGTCAATGCGATTGCGCCGGGTTACATGGCGACCGACAACACCCAGGCGCTGCGCGATGACCCGGTGCGCAATGAGGAGATCCTGGCGCGTATACCCGCCGGGCGCTGGGGCCTGCCACAGGACCTGGCCGGCGCGGTGGTCTTCCTCGCCAGCCCCGCGTCCGCCTATGTCAACGGCCACACACTGGCCGTGGACGGCGGTTGGCTGGCGCGTTAGCGCAACGTAGTTTTACGTATGCGCCACGGCTGTCCGGGACGCCCTGGACGGGGCAATGGAAGCGGTGGCGCGCAAACACTGAAGAGAGTTGAAGCATGAACACCACGGCAACTACAACCGTCGTGGGGCTGCCGGCCTGCCGGGCCCCGCGTTTTTCCTTACTGCTGGCCATCCTATGTCTCTCCCTCCTGCTTGGTTGCAGTGACGGCAGCGACAGGCGCGTGGAGGACAGCCCCGAAATTCCGCCGGCGCCCACGGCGTTTCAGCTGGTGCAGCAGGCGGTGCTCGACGACGCGGTCGCGGTCGGGCGTGGCGGCACCTACGGCGCCCTGCTGCACATTGCCGCCGGCCTGGCGCCGCGCGAGGGCAGCTTCGACGAGGACCTGGAGCAGCTCAACAACCGCGACGATACCGCCGACTTCGCGCTGCCGGGATTTCTCACCCTGCTGGCGCGCTACGCGGACAGCAACGTGTTGGATAGTGAGCAGCGCCAGCGTATTGAGGACGCGATCATCAACTTCAAGTACTGGCCCGACGAACTGCAGGACGTGCCGGGCACCAGCGACAGCCAGACCATGGTGACCTGGACCGAGAACCACTACATCCTGTTTACCTCCGGCGCCTACATCGCCGGCCAGCTCTACCCGGAGCGGGTCTTTCCCGCCTCGGGCAGGACCGGCGCGCAACAGATGGCCGTTTACCGTGAGCGCATCCTGCGCTGGCTCGAGCTGCGCTACGCCAGCGGTTTCAGCGAGTGGCTGTCGAACGTGTACTACAACGCCGATATACCCGCGCTGCTGGCCCTGATCGAGCTGGCGGAGGACGACGAACTGGTGCAGAAGTCGCGCATGGTGCTGGACCTGATCCTGGCGGACATGGCCCTGAACAACTTTGGCGGCAACTTCGGCGCCACTCACGGCCGCACCTACACGCACAAGATGAACGGCAACCGTGACTCCGCCCGCGGCATCATGCACATGGCGTTTGGCCTGCATCGCCTGCACTCGGGCACCATGTCCACCGCCATGCTCGCCCTGTCGGAGAACTACCGTGTACCGCAGGTGCTGTCCCTGATCGCCAACGACGCGGGCGTTGCGCCGCTGGAAAACAGGCAGCGCATGGGCATCAAGCTCGAGGAGGCGGCCTCCTGGGGGCTGGATATCGACAGCCTGGATGACGGCATGCTGTTCATGACCATGGAGCCGTACACGCATCCGCTGTTCATCGATACCTTCTACGCCATGCTCAATGCCTACCAGTGGTGGGGCCTGCGCGATTTCAGCCCTTTCAAGGAGTACCGCGCGTTTCTGGATGACCCCGAGGTGCGCGCCGCGGCGGTGGCGACCTACGAGTGGGACATTACCCGCAATATGCGCCCGGAGGTGAATATCTACACCTACCGTACGCCCGACTACATGCTCAGCACCGCCCAGGACTGGCGCAAGGGCTATGGCGGCGACCAATCCTCCATCTGGCAGGCGACCCTGGGCATGGAAGCCGTGGCGTTCACCACGCACCCGGCCAACGAGGAGGACGCCGACAGCTCGTCGCCCAATTACTGGGTTGGCTATGGCACCCTGCCGCGCGCCGCCCAGGTGAAGAACGTGGTGATCACCCTCTACGACGTGGACACGCGCGACGGCCTGTACTATTCCAACCAGCCACTGTACAGCCACGCCTTCCTGCCGCGGGCGAGGTTCGACGAAAGCCTCAAGCAGGGGCAGTGGTTTTTCGCGCGCAAGGATGACGCCTACCTCGCGCTGTGGTCCTCGGATCCCGACGCCGACTGGATTCCCGCCGTCGAGCAGGGGTTCGGCGGTGGCGGCGACTACGACATCATCGCCGCCGGGGAGAAGACCGTGTGGATCTGCGAGCTGGGCGATGCCGGCGCCTACGGCGACTTCGAGGCTTTCAGGACCGCCATCCTGGCCGCGCCGCTGGTCGCCGACGCGGACAGCCTTGAGGTGCGCTACGAGTCGCCATCACAGGGGGCGATCGAGATGGGATGGGAAGGCCCGGTGTTGCACAATGGTGTCGCGCTAGCGCTGGACAATTACCCGCGTTACGACAATGCCTGGAGCCAGTCGGGCTTCCCCGCGGACGTCATCAGCTTCAGTTACGGCGACAGTTACCTGCGGCTTGATTTCGATACGCTCACCCGTGAAGCCAGCAGCTACCTGGAATAGCGCGCGAGCGTCCCGCGCGGATTTCAATCCGCGAGGATGTATGCGAGATTAAGGGGTCGCCGCCGCGGGAGCGAACCTGATGTGCATAGCCAGACGGGCACTGCTGTTTGCCGGGCTCCTTGCCTGTAGCGCGCTAGCGGGCGCGGGTGAACCCGCGGCCGTCGGCGATGAAGATCCCGCGCAGTTCAACTACCTGGTCGGCCGCGGTATGGCGGACGTCACCGGGCCGGTCACCGGCCTGCAGCTGTGGGGCTTCGGCCGGCCCGACCAGGTCGGCGAGGGCCTGCACCTACGCCTGCGATCGCGCGCGTTCATCGTCGCCGAGCGGGCCGCTCCGGCGCGACGGCTGGTGTTCGCCAGTGTCGAGCTGGGCAGCATAGACCACCATATCGCGTTGGCCGTGATCGACAACCTGCAGGCGCGCTTTGGCGACAGCTACGGTTTGCACAACGTGATTATCAGCGCCACCCACACCCACGCGGGGCCGACCGGCTATTGGCAGACGCGCACGGATAACGGCCTGGACGGTGGATTCTACCCGGCGCACTACGACGCCGTGGTGCGCGGTGTTACCGCCTCGATCGTGCGCGCCCACGAGGACCTGCAGCCGGGCAGGGTGCTGCTCAACAGCGGCGAGGTGGCGAACGCGGGGGTCAATCGCTCGGCGCTGGCCTACCTGCAGAACCCGCAGTCCGAGCGCGAACGCTACGCGGGCGACACCAACACCACGATGACGCTGTTGAAGTTCGTCGATGCCAGCGGCGAGATCGGCATGCTCAACTGGTACGCCCTGCATCCCACGGCGATGAACTACTACAACCGGCTGGTATCGGGAGATCACAAGGGTTACGCCTCGCTGCACGCGGAGCGCGAACGCGGCGTCGATTACGCCTCCCGCGACGACTTTGTCGCCGCCTTCGCCCAGGCGGACCCCGGCGACGTAACCCCGAACACGAATCTCGACAACACCGGCCCTGGCGCCAGCGACGTGGAGACCACGCGCATCATGGGCGAGCGCCAGTTGCAGCGGGCGCAACAGTTGTTTGCCTCGGCCAGCGAGGTGTTGCGCGGTCCGGTCGCCTCGCGCCAGGTCTACGTCGACCTGGAGCACTACGCGGTGTCCGCGAGGTTCACCGGGCGCGGTGTGCAGCACACCTGCCCGTCGGCCTACGGCTACGCTTTCGCCGGCGGTTCCACCGAGGACGGTGGCGGGCATTTCCTTTTCGAGGAGGGCATGACCGAACAGAAGACCTGGCTGGACTGGCTGGTGCGCCTGGTCACCGGCACGCCCGCGTGGACCGAGGAGGTGCGGCGCTGCCAGGCCCCCAAGGCGATCCTGTTCGAGACCGGCAGCCAGGACCCGCCGCTGCAGTCGCAGGTGCACACCGTCAGCCTGGCGCGTATCGGCCAACTGGTGATTCTCGCCATGCCCGGCGAGGTGACCACGATGTCCGGCCGGCGGCTGCGCGCCAGCGTCATGGCCGAGCTGGGCGACTGGGCCCGGCACATTGTCCTGGCGGGCTACGCCAATGAATTCGCCGGGTATATCACAACTCCCGAGGAATACCGCCTGCAACAGTACGAGGGCGGGCACAACCTGCACGGCCCCTGGTCACTGCCCGCCTACCAGCAGGTGGCCAGCCAGCTCGCCACGGCGCTGGAGCGCGACACGGATCCCGCCGGCGGCGCTCACTACGAAGACTGGCGCGGCAGGTCGACCGCCCTGGGCCTGCCCTCGCGCCGCGCCGCGCACGTGCACGGACGCGGCGCGCCCGGGGATGCGCTGAGCCGGCCGGCCAGGCGCTACCGCCCCGGGGAGACGGTGGTGGTGCAGTTCCTGTCCGCGGACCCGGGGGCGCACTACGTGACCGGGAACAACTTCCTGCAGGTACAGCGCCGCACGGGGCAGGACTGGCGCACGATCGCCAGTGACAGCGACTGGTCCACACGGGTGCGCTGGCGCTTCGAGGGCAGCCGTGCGCTGGCCAGCGTGGAGTGGGATATTCCCGGCGATGTCGAGGCGGGTCGCTATCGCCTGGTGCACCTGGGATACCTCCCCGGCGGGGAGGCGTTCAGTGGCGCCTCGCGGGCATTTGACGTGGCGCCCTAGTCGAAGGTGTCACTGACCTCGCGAATCCCGGCGTCGAAGTTCAGGCGCAGGTAGCTGCCACCGTGGGTGAAGGTAATATCCCGCGCCGGGAACGCGGCCTGGCTCCAGGGGTTGTCGTAGCGCGCATAGTCATCCAGCGGTACGGCGACGCCGTTGTGCAGCACGGGGCCGTCCCAGCCCATCTCGATCAGTCCCTGTGACGGCGAGCGATAGCGAATGGACAGGGCCTGTGTGTCCGCCTCGACAGGCGCGGCTCTGATTGCCGCCTTGAAGCTGGCGTAGTCACCGTAGGCGGAGGCGTCGCCGAGTTCGCACAGCCAGATGGTTTTCTCGCCGTTGGCGATGATGTCGTAGTCATCGCCGCCACCGAAGCCCCGTTCGGCGGCGGGAATCCAGTCGGCGTCCGGGTCCGAGGACCACAGCGCCAGGTAGGCCTCGCCCTTGCGCGCGAAAAACCAGCTTCCCTCCTTGCCGCTGTCGTCGAATTTTGCGCGCGGCAGGAAGGCGTGCGTATACAGCGGTTGTTCGGTGATAATCAGGCCCTCGCGCGTGTCCACGTCGTACAGTGAAATCACCACGTTCCTGACCTGGGCGGCGCGCGGCAGGGTGCCGTAGCCGACCCAGTAGCTCGGTGTTCCGGCGTCCAGGTAGTCCTCGCTGCCCGGGTGGGTGGTGAAGCTGACAGCCTCGGCGCCCAGTGTCGCCTGCCAGATGGAGGACTGGTCGCCGCCGAAGCCCTTGCGCCAGTCCTGGGCGGTGCTGAGCATGTAGTGTGGCGTTCGGTACGTGTAGATGTTCACCTCGGGGCGCATGTTGCGCGTGATATCCCACTCGAAGAACTGCGCCGCGAAGGCGCGCACGTCGGGGTTGTCCAGTTCCGCCCTGGCTGCCCTGAAAGGCCGGAACGAGCTGTTGTCCCACCAGTCGTAGGCGTAGAGCAACTGGTGGAATGTGTCGATGAACAACGGGTGGGTGTAAGGCTCCATGGTCAGCAGCGCCATGCCGTCATCGACACTGTTCACGTCAAGGCCCCAGTCCGCGGCCTGCTCCATCCTGATGCCCATGCGCTGGCGGTTCTCCATGGGAGTACTGGCAGTGTCGGTGGCGATCCTGCGCAACACCTCCGGCACGCGGTAGCGCTCCGAGAGGGCCAGCATCGTCGTGGCCTTGCTCGTGGGATGGCGCCTGTTCAGGCCCCAGATAAGGTGCATGATGCCGCGCGTGGCGTCGTAGCTGCCGTTCATCTTGTGCTGGCGGTAGGTGCGGCCGTGGGTCGAACTGAAGAAACCGTTGAAGCTGTTCAGGGCGATATCGGCGAACAGCGTGTCGAGCACGATGCGTGACTTGTCGACCAGCTCCGGGTCCTGCGCCAGGTCTATCAGCGCCAGTAGCGCCGACATGTCCTCGGGGTAGTAGACATTGGACAGCCACTCGCTGAACCCCGAGCGGTAGCGCAGCTCTAGCCAGCGCAGTATGCGCGGTTTGAACACCGCCATCATCTCCTGGCCCGTACGGCCGGAGGCGGGGAACACCTGCTCGGGGTAGAGCTGGCCCGCGAGGTAGCCGCCTGCGGCGAACAGGATGTAATGGTTCTCCGTCCAGCTCACCATGTTCTGCTTGTCGGTGGTGCCGGGCACCTCCCGCAGCTCGTCCGGCCAGTACCTGAAATTGAGCACCGCGTCTTCGATCAGTTGCCGCTGGTCGCTGTCCAGGGACTCGTTATTGGCGTGTTTGGCCAGTACGGTCATGAGTCCAGGCAGGGCGAAGTCCGCCGTATCGTCGCGGCTGTTGAGCTTGTCCAGATCGGCGTCGAAGCTGCCCGGCGGTGGCGCCACCCCGCGGTAGAGGTGCGCGAGCGCGCCGTAGGTGCCGCTCCGGCGCTCCTCGATAACGGTGTCGACGAACGCCTCCCGCGCCGCGGCGAAGGGGCCTTCCACGGCGCTGGCGCACTGCGGCTGCGCGCAGCGGGTACTGCACTGACGTGCGTCGGCCAGGGTGATCATGCCGTCGCCGTCGATATCGCGCAGGTCTCCCGGACCCGAGGATGCGCTGCCGGCGGCGAGCCGGATGGCGTGGATATCCTCGATGCCGACCGCGAAATCGCCGTCGGTATCGCACAGCAGTGGCACCGGGCCCCCGCACTGGGCGAGGGCGTGGCCGCCCGGCGTCAACAGCGCCAGGGCAGGCAGTATCCTTGCAAAGAGCATGGATATGTTTCGCGTGGGGCGTCGCCGGGACATTGCAGCAATTCTCGTCCTTACGGGACGGTAATTTAAGCAGTACTAACTTTTGCCGGCAAGCCGGGCCTGCTGTTTTGCCCGCCAGTACCGCTTTTGCGCGGGCGCCGCGGTGGTGCGCCGCGTCAGTCGCCGACTACCTCGACCTTGACGTCGCCCTGCACCATAGCGTCCAGTACCCAGCGGTCGCCGACCCGCCGCGCGTTCGCCGTCTCGCCGTTGACGGTGACCGTTGCCGATGCGCTGTCCGCGGGCAGTTCGATAACGGCGCGGACACCCACGGGCAGGCGCAGTGCGAGTTGAAATGTCCCCCCGCGTTGCCAGTCGACCCGGATCGGCCCGCGCACGGTGGGCACCTTGCCACTCGCGTGAGCCAGGTTGCCGGGGACGGGACGTATGCGTACCGATTCCCAGCCCGGCGCCAGCGGCTCCGCCCCGAGGATGTAGCGCGGCAGCAGGTTGGCCGGCGCCGCGCCCCAGGCGTGGTTCCAGTCCAGGTTGGGCTTGTAGCGGGCATCCCAGGCCTCCCAGGTAATCGTCGCGCCGCTGTCGAGCATATGGCGCCAGCTGCGGTCGCCCGGCGCGGTGATCAGTTCCAGCGCCCGCGCGCCCGCGCCGTTCTCGAACAGCCCCTCGAGCAGGTACTGCGCGGCGTAGACCGAGCAGCGCATGCCGCGTTGCGCCAGCCAGGCGGCGATGTCGGCGCGCTGCCCGGGGGGCACCAGGCCGAAGGCCAGGGGAAACAGGTTGGCGTGCAGGGAACTGTGATCGATATCCAGGCCGTCCCGGTAGAGGCCGGTCTCCGGTGTGTAAAACGCCGCCTGGAAGGCGACCAGGGTGCGCCTGTAGTCCGCCCGGAAACGCGCGGCATCCTCCGCGTGCCCCAGCGCGGCGGCCATCCTGGCCATCAGCTCGAGGGTCCTAAGGTGAAAGGCGTTGACCACCGTGTTCACCGGGGAGAGTACGTAGCCGTCGCGCTCGTCGGGCGGCCAGTCTACGAGGTCACCCTTGTCGATATGACCGGCATCGCTGGTGACGAGGCCGTCCGCGCGGGCGCGCTGCAGCAACAGCTTTTGCCGCAGGGCGTCGTAGCGCTGCGCCAGCCACTGCCGGTCGCCGGTGTGCATCCAGTCGGCGTAGGCCATGAAAATCATGTGCGAGGCCCATTCCGTCGGCCACGTCGGGTAGCGCATGAGATAGTCGAATGTGTCGCGAGCCATCTGCCGGTCGTTGTCGGTGTAGTAGTGGCTGAGCTGGTTGAGGTAGGCGTCCCCCTCGTAGGGTATGCGTTCGCGGTCGCCGTCGACGTAGATACCGGCGAAGGACGTGGCCTTGATGGAGTAGCGACTCAGTTCCCAGACGCGGTTGAGCAGTTCGTCGGACGATGTGAAGGTGGCGGCGTCGTCGCGCCAGGCGCGCAGGTAGGCGGCCCTGCGCGCGATATGCTGCGCTTGCAGTCGGCCGGGAAAGCCGCTGATCTCCACCCAGCGAAAGGGAATGAGCACATCCCACTGCGCCGGCGTCAACACGGCCGGCGGGTCGTCGGCATCCCCGTCGCTGGTATTGCGCGCGTCCCTGCCGGGCGCGACGACTTTTGGCACCCCGCCCTCCAGGGTCGCGCCGGTGTCCCTGTAGCGCACCGTGCCCGGCGGCTGGCGGTCGACACGCTCCTCCCGCAAGGCCTCGCCGAAGTGCACCCTGACCCTGGCGCGTGAACCGTCCGGCGCGGTGAGCCGCAGGTTGCCGAAGGCCACGCGGCCGAAGTCGACGAGGAAGACGCCCGGTTCGACCTCCTCGATATGCCGGGGCGGTTCGTCGACCAGGTGGGTGGGGGCGGCGAGGGCGGGCGCGGATATCGCCAGGGCGACAAGGACCATGTGCTGTAGCAGTCTGTGCATGTTTTTTTCTGTTGGCTGTTGGCTGTTGGCTGTTGGCTGTTGGCTGGTGGGGGATACTACACCGGCGGCGGCGCGTCGCGTTCCCAGACCGGGGGATCGCCGATTTTCTCCAGCAGGAAATCGATCAGCACGCGCACTTTCGCGGTGAGCACATTGGATTTCGGGTAGACCAGCCAGATCGCCGAGCGATCGTCGATCTCGTAGTCCGGCAGCACCCGTACCAGCGAGCCGTCGGCGATCTCCCGGTAGACGCTCCAGCGGGAATTCATCGAGATGCCGACCCCGGCGCAGGTCGCTATACGCATGCTCGCGCCATCGTCGCAGGCGATCCTGTTGCGGGCCTGCGGCGGGGGAAAGCGGCTACCGGGCAGGTCGCCGGGAGCTTTCAGGGCCTTGGCGGGGCCGTCGGTGAACGCGAGCAGCCGGTGCTCGGCCAGGTCCTGTGGTGTTTGCGGGGTCCCGTAGCGCGCCAGGTAGCCAGGCGAGGCGCACAGGATGCGTTTGTCGTCCGCCAGCTTCCTGGCCCGCATGCTGCTTTCCTCGATGGCGTAGTTGCGCAGCGCCAGGTCGAAGCCGCCCTCGATCAGGTTGATGCGCGTATCCGACAGCTGCATTTCCAGGCCCACACCCGGGTAGCGCTCGAGGAATTCCGGCAGCAGCGGGACGATGTACAGCTGTGCAAAAGTGCTGGAGGCGGCAAAACGCAGCGTGCCACTGACCTCGGCGTCACCCTGGCCCAGCGCCGCGCGGGCCGCGTCCTCCTGCGCCAGGATCTCGCGCGCGAAGGGCAGGAACTCGGCGCCCTCCAGTGACAGCGAGACCTTGCGCGTGGAGCGGTGCAGCAGGTCGGCGCCCAGTTGTTTTTCCAGCTTGGCCAGGCGCGCGCTGGCGACCGCGGGCGCCAGTCCCAGGCGGCGCCCGGCGGCGCTGATATTGAGCATGTCCGCGGCCAGGACAAAAAGACGCAGGGCCTCGGTCTCCATGGGGTCTCCCGATTCAATCGCTCGTCATTATATAGATTAGACGAATTCTAAATCATGGAAAGCCCTGTTTATTGCTATTTATGCTGGTAATAAAGTGCGCTAACCACTGCCGGGTATGGACAACGCCATCCCGCCACACCCCACCACGACGCGCTCGGCAGCGACAAGCTGGCGCCGCTGGTGGCTCGTAGGGGGGGCGCTCCTGGCGGGCGGCGAGAACGATGGTATGGGGATTCACCGCAATTCGCCCGCTGGCGGGCAGGAGGAAAACAGCGCATGAAAGCAATGATTCTCAACGAATACGGCCACGACGCGGCGTTTGCAGCAGTCGATCTACCGCGCCCGGAGCCCGGCGCCGGGCAGGTGCTGGTCAGGGTGGCCGCGACCAGCGTCAACACCGTCGACACCATGATACGGCGCATGGGCCAGGACGAGTTGCCGCTGTCACCCGATCTCCCGGCCGTGCTCGGCATGGACTTCGCCGGTACGGTGGCAGCGGTCGGCGACGGGGTGGACGATTTCCGCCCGGGGGACGAGGTGTACGGCTGCGCCGGCGGCCTGGCCGACCTGCCCGGTGCACTGGCGGAGTACATGCCGGTCGATGCGCGACTGATCGCCAGGAAACCGCCCTCCCTGTCCATGCGCGAGGCGGCGGCCCTGCCGCTGGTCGGCATTACCGCCTACGAGGGGCTGACCAGGGCGAACGTGCAGCCCGGGCAGAAGGTGCTGGTGCACGGCGGTGCGGGCGGCGTGGGACACGTCGCGGTACAACTGGCGCAACACTTCGGTGCGGACGTGTACGCGACCGGCGGCACGGAGCGTTCCCTGCAGGCCATTCGCCGCTACGGCGTGACCGCGCTCAACTACAGGGCGCAAAGTGTGTCGGATTACGTGGACGCACATACCGGCGGGCATGGTTTCGACGTCGTGTACGACTCCGTCGGTGGCGCGAACATGGCCAGTTCCTTCGAGGCCGCTGCCCTGAACGGGCATGTGGTAACGACCGTGTCGATGGTCGAACTGGACCTGACGCCGGCGCATTTCAAGGGCCTGTCGCTGCACGTGGTGTTCATGCTCATCCCCATGCTGCACAACCGCGGGCGCGCGGAGCACGGCGCCATCCTGTCCAGGCTGGCGGAACTGGTCGAGGCGGGCGTATTGCGCCCCTTGCTCGATGACAGCCGCTTCAGCATGCAGGATGTGGGGCGGGCCTATCAGCGACTGGAGAGCGGTGACGCCATCGGCAAGGTGGTGGTCGCTGTCGAGTCCTAGTGCGCGGGCGTCGCGCGAGCACGCAGCTGCGGCTGCGGGGCGGGAGTGCAATGCGCCGCTGAATTGCATACCATGCCGGGGCTGGGCAATGACTGGATCGATTCCTTTGGTTTTCCGGGTCGCCCGCCCCGACATCGCGTTCACCGCCGGAGGCCTGCGCCGCCGGCGGTAGTGCCAGGGCGGTCGTCGACCCGCAACGAGGGCAGACGATGATCGTAAGAATAAGAAAACAACGCAGCCTGCAGCCGCGCAGCGGCCAGGCCCCTAGAGCACAGGCTCGATCGCACTGGGCGCGGCTTCTCCTGGTTTTGCCGGCCCTCGCCGGCCTGTGGGGATGCAAACTGAGTCCGCTGGCCCCCGACTCGCAACTTATCGACTGCAGTCGCGCGGGTGAACGCATCCAGATCAGCGGGAATTCACACCTGGATCCCTCCTGCGTGTACACCGGCGGCTTCGAAATCTCGACGTCCAATGTCACCCTGGACTGCCGCGAGGCCACCGTCCGCGCGGATGGCCCGACCAGCCTGCGCGGAATTTCCATCGCCGCGCCGGAGGGCGTTGCGCTCACTGGCGTCACGGTGCGCTCCTGCATCGTCGAGGGTTTCCTCAACAACCTGCGTGTCCTGCGCGAGGGGTTTCGCACCTTTGAGCGCGGCGAGGAGTACCTGCAGCCGACCAGCGACATCCTGCTGGAGAAGAACTTCTTCAGCAAATCGCACGGCGTTGGGGTATACATCGACGCCTATGTCGCGGACGTCACCATACGCAACAACCTCATCATGGAAACGGGCAGTGCCGGTATCTACCTCGAGACGGGGTCGCGCCGCAATACGATCGAGGACAACTACATTTTTTACAACGGCTACCGCGAGAACGGGCCCGGCGGCCAGCTCGAACACTTTGCCGGTACCGACTTCTGGTTCTGGGGTGTGGGGCGCGAGGGCATCGCCGTGGACGGCTCCTACGAGAACACGATTCGCGGCAACCTGTTTGCGGGTAACAGCTCGGCCGGTATCCAGCTGTACAAGAACTGCGGCGAGTACCCGGAGAGCCCGCGCTATTTCGAGCGCCGCTTTCCCTCCGACGCCAACCTGATCGAGGGCAATACGTTCTGGGGCGGCCGCAATGGCGTCTGGGTGGGTTCGCGCATGGCCGAGAACACCCTCCCCATGGAGTGTACGGACGAGGCGTATATCTCTGAACCGTTGCGCCGGGTGGTGCTGGACTTCGCCGCGGACAACATTGTCCGCGGTAACGTGTTTCACGACGTGACCTACGGGATCCGCGTGGAAGACGACGGCAACCAGGTCATCGACAACCAGTTCTTTGGCTCGGGGCCGCAATACCACGCCGTGGTTATCGGCACGCCGGAGCGCACAGCCGTCCTGGGGCGACCCGTTACCGGCACGGTGCTGCGCGGCAATACGTCGGCGATCCGCGGCAACGCCGCTCCCTATCGCTGGATCCATGGCCACGAGGAAACCCTGGTGCAGGACAACCTCGCGCTGGGCCGGCGCGCCTATCTGTGTGAGGGCGAACCACTGCCGCGGCAGGCGTTCATTTTCGCCATCGCGATTGCGCTGGCCGGCCCGGGCGGGACGGCACCGGCGGTCACGCCGGACCTCACGGTGCCCGTGCTGGGCGCGCTTGAGGCCTGCGAGGTGAAATAGCGGCGCAAAGCCCTGCCGACGCGATCGCGGCCAGGAAGAGTGCACGGAAACCGCTGACAGGCGGTCTGTGCGCCCAGTGTCATTGCCGCGTCAATCGCCTAGAATGCACGGGTATGACCAGCGCACTGATCTACCTCGACCCGGACAGCGATCTCAGTCTGCAGAGCCAGATCCGCCAGAAGCTCGTCGAGGCTATCCAGGAGGGCGTTTTTCCCCCGGGGCGTCGTTTGCCCTCCTCGCGCAAGCTCGCCGATCAGCTCGATGTCGCGCGCAATACCGTGGTGCTGGCCTACCAGCAACTGGTCGACGAGGGCTACCTCATCTCGCGCGAGCGCAGTGGCCTGTATGTCAACGAGAAGGTGTTCGAGCAGCGTGTCGCGAGCAGCCCGGGGACCGCGCGCAATGCGGCAGAGGAATCCCTGTGGCGTGGCAAAATCAGGACAGGCGCCACCGCCGGGCCTGAATACACCTGCCCGCACAACTGGCAGCAGTATCCGTACCCGTTCATCGACGGCCAGTTCGACCAGTCTCTCTACCCGGTGCGCGAGTGGCGTGAGGCCAGCCGCCTGGCCCTGGGTGTGCGCGATATCAATGAGTGGGCGGGGGAGACCGGTGATGTCGATGACCCCATGCTCATCGACGAGATTCGCACCAAGATACTGCCGCGGCGCGGTATCCAGGCCCGGGCCGACGAGATCCTCATTACCGTGGGGACGCAGCAGGCCCTGCACCTGGTCACCGAGTTGCTGGTGGATTCCACGGTGCAGGTCGGGCTGGAGGAGCCGGGCTACCCGGGCATGCGCCGTCTCCTGGAGCGCCGCGGCGCGCCGCTGCTGTACCAGCCGGTGGACCGCGAGGGAATCGTCGTCGACCAGCGACTCGATGTATGCCAGCTGGTCTACGTCACGCCGAGCCACCAGGCGCCGACGACGGTGACCATGTCCATGGATCGCCGCCGCGCGCTGCTGGAGAAGGCGCAGCGCCACAATATGCTGGTCATCGAGGATGATTTTGATTCGGAGAGCAACTACCTGGGCAACCCCCACCCAGCGCTGAAAAGCATCGATACCCAGGGGCGGGTCGTCTACATGTCCTGCCTGTCCAAGGTGCTCTCTCCCGGCCTGCGCCTGGGCTTCATGGTCGCTTCCCGCGAGCTTGTCGACGCGGCGCGCCGCTTGCGTCGTCTTACCGTGCGCCACCCGCCGCTGAACAACCAGCGCACCGCGGCTTACTTCCTCTCGCTCGGGCATTACGATACGTTCCTGATGCACCTGCACGATACCTTTCGCACACGCTGGATTGAACTGCGCCGCGCCCTCAACTACTACCTGTTACACCACGTCGTGATGAGCCCGGCGCAGGGTGGTTCGTCTTTCTGGGTGCGCGGGCCGGATGATCTGGACGTCAAGTTCCTGGTCAAGGAGGCGGCCAGTCGCGGGGTGTTGATAGAGCCCATCGATCACTATTACGCGACATCCAAGGTGCCGGACAACTGCTTTCGCATGGGTATCACCAGTATTCCCCACGATCGTATTCGCGCTGGGGTGTTGGAGCTGCGCGACCTGTTCTATGACCTGACGCGCAACAAGATCGAGAACTTCTCCAGCGCCTGCGGGCGCCATGTCGTCGAGCCGGACCTGCAAGACATGATCGCCGACACCACCATGATTTCCGAGATCGCCTACGGCGATCCCTGCACCATTCAGCTGTTCGCCGACGGCAGTATGATAGGCCGGGCCGGATACGAGAACGAGGATTGCGATGCCGGCACCTGGTGGATCGAGCGCAACAAGTGGTGCCGGCAATGGTCGCGGTGGACATGGGGCGAAGCCTTCGAGTTCGACGTTGTCATGGATGGCGAGGTCATCAAGCTGTTCGACGAGGAGGGCCGCCTGATCGAGCGCGCGATCCTGCGCAGCGGCACGCAGGCGCAGGACGCCCCGGCGTAACTGGACTCATACGTCCCGACCATCTGGCTCTATTTCTTCCCCCCACGAGTTACTTACATTGGGCCGGGCGTCGGTCCAACGCCCGTCGCGGCCAGACCCTGTAAGAGGTATGAATGGAACACTTTGCTATCGCCGGCCTGCAGGTCGAGGTATTTCGCCGCGATAATCGCGAGCAAATCAGCGCCCAGATCGCCAGGGTGAAACGCGACTTTCCCTGGGTGCGGATGATTGTGCTGGGAGAGCTGGCGTCGTTTGGCTCGAGCAGGGATACGGCCAGGCCCGGTACCGGCGAGGCCGAGAGTTTCTACGCCGGGCTGGCGCGGGAGCATGGACTCTGGCTGGTGCCCGGCTCGGTCTACGAGCGCGCGGCGGAGCATGTCTACAATACCGCGCTGGTGATCAATCCCGCGGGTGAAACCGTGGGACGCTATCGCAAGCAGTTTCCCTTCCTGCCCTACGAATCCGGCGTCTCGCCAGGTTCCCGGGCGCTGGTGTTCGATGTGCCCGGCGTCTGCCGTATGGGGGTCTCGATCTGTTACGACCAGTGGTTTCCGGAAACAACGCGCCAGCTCGCCTGGCTGGGCGCGGAAGTGGTGCTCTGCCCGACCATGACCAACACCATCGACAGGGAACTGGAACTGTGCCTTGCGCGCAGCAATGCCATCACGAACCAGTGTTACTTCTTTAACATCAATGTCGCGGGAGAGCTGGGCAATGGCCGTTCCATTGTCGTGGACCCGCAGGGCGCGGTCGTTCACCAGGCCGGCGACGGACCGGAAATCATACCGGTGGACGTGGACCTGGGGCAGGTGCGCCGCGCCCGCAGCCGCGGTGTACTCGGCCTGGGCCAGGTCCTGAAGAGCTTTCGCGACAGCGAGGTGGAGTTCCCTGCCTACGACCTCGAGCGGCGCAGGTCCACGGCACTGGACGAGCTGGGAGACCTGGTGCTGCCGGACAAGGGTGAGCAGCAGTGGGAGTGAAACTGGACTAATACGGGGCCGGCAACTGGCCCTACGAGATGTCCGGGGACTCTTATAAGTTGATACGTGACGAAAACATGACAGCCTGATTGAGCAAACGATAACACCAATCAATTGAGCCTAGACACCGGGAACCTTTGCATGAAAAACCAACGACTTTTCAGAAAAAACACCCTGGCCGCCGCCGTCGCCGCCAGCGTACCGCTCCTGTACCACGCGCAGCCCGGGCTGGCGCAGCCCCCGGCCGCGCTGGAGGAGGTTATCGTAACGGCGACCGCGCGGCAGCAGGCAGTTGAGGACATTCCCTACAATATCTCGGCGATGCAGGGCTCGGAGCTGGTCGACCAGCAGATCAACGACCAGGCGGAACTGCTGCGCGCGATGTCCGGGGTGTCCGTGGTCGACCGCGGCTACCGCAACTCCGGCACGGTCAACAGCATCATTATTCGCGGCATCAATGTCGACAACGGGCTCAACGGTGACATATCACTCAATGCCGTACCCACCGTCGCCACCTACGTGGACAATACCCCGGTATTCGCCAACTTCGTGCTGCGTGACCTCGAGCGCGCCGAGGTGCTGCGCGGCCCACAGGGCACGCTGTACGGCTCGGGCTCACTGGGTGGGACGGTCCGCTACATTACCAACAAGCCGGACATGGAAGCACTCGAGGGCGAGGTGCGGGCCGATTACAGCCAGACGGAAGGGTCCGACGGTGACAACTACGACCTGTACGGCATGATCAACATCCCGGTGACGGAGCGCATCGCGGTCCGCGGCTTCTACAATCACATCGAGAACGACGGTGTTATCGACTACGTCAATGCCTACCAGCTCAACAGCTTCGGTGAACCGTTGATTGCCACCGAGGGCGGCTGTGTCGATCCGCGCGAGGCGAGCGACGCGCAGGTACTGAACAACGGCGCCTGTTACCGCAACAAGGAAGACGCAGACGACGTGGAAATCGACCTGGGCCGTATCGCGGTGCAGTTCGACGCGACCGACACTTTCAGCGTGCTGGGCAGTTTCCAGCGCCAGGAAGACAAGGTCGGCGCGCGCCGCGCGACTACCCTTGGGGACAACAACCAGCCCGAGGACGGCACCTATTTCGAGTACGATGACCTGGAGAGCGGCCAGGTGTTGCTGGAGCCGTCGGAGCGCACCGCGGACCTGTACGCCCTGGATATGTCCTGGGACCTGGGCTTTGCCACATTGACCTCCAATACCTCGTACTTCGACACCAGTGGCGAAGGCGACAGCGACAATGGCGGCCTGTGGGTCAGTGGCGGCGAGGTCGATCCCGACGCCAGCCGCGACTGGATTGCCGCCTTTGGCTATGCCGGCTGGCCGCGCCCTGCGCAACGTGCGGAGCGCGGCTATGACACCGACACCTGGGTGCAGGAGTTCCGCCTGGTCTCCAACGAGACCGTGAACAACATGGACTGGCTGGCCGGGGTCTTCTACCTGGACGAGGACCAGACCGTGTACCAGAACAGCTGGAACCCTGGCATGAACGTGTTCAACGAGAGCTGCCGCGCCACCGGCTCGCCCGTGTGTGACAATTTCTGGCCGCGCTTCTACGACGGTCTTACCGAGCGTGATTTCGAGTACCGTCGCGACGTCGAGACAACCGACATCGCTATCTACGGCGAGCTGACCTATCACCTGAGCGAGGCCCTGCGCGTGACCGGCGGTGTGCGCTGGTTCGAGGTGGAGTCCGAGAACGACACCATCATGGGCTTCCCCCTGGTGGTGGGCTGGACGTCTGACCCGGTGCCGAGCTCGGACGGCTCCGACAATGACGTGCTGGGCAAGCTGAACGTCTCCTACGATGTCAGCGATAGCGCGATGGTTTACGCGACCTGGTCGCAGGGTTATCGCCGGGGCGGCTACAACGCCGTGCCGAGCCTGGAAAACGGCGACAACTTCGGAGAACCCAACGCCGAGGCAATTCGCAGCTATGATTCCGACAGCGCGGACAACTACGAGATCGGTGTGAAGGGCCGCAACGACTTTATCGCCTACACCGTGTCGCTGTTCTACGTCGACTGGCAGGACCCGCAACTGAACACGACATCGGACTGGTACGGCTTTTTCATCGCGCAGAACGGCGATGAGGCCTCGAGCAAGGGCCTGGAACTGGAAGCCACCGGCTACGTCACCGACAACCTGCGCTATCGGGTTGGCTACACCTA
The DNA here is from genome assembly GCA_002699145.1 of Halioglobus sp. Taxonomy (GTDB): domain Bacteria; phylum Pseudomonadota; class Gammaproteobacteria; order Pseudomonadales; family Halieaceae; genus Marimicrobium. The sequence continues at coordinate 235,637 of PABK01000041.1, read as the reverse complement.
CGTCAAGGCAGAGCTGGAGAAAGACCTGATCAGCGCGCAGCAGGGTGGCGTGATCGCCGACAGCGGCAACACGCTGCCGGGTACGCCCGAGAATGTGCTCAGCTTTTCCATTGACCACACACTGAACCTCGACCAGGGCATGGATCTCGTGTCCCGTGTCGGCGGCTATTACCAGTCCGAATCCGAGAACTACATCGACAATGATTCCCTGCAGGGCGAGGAGTTCGACTCTTTCTGGCTGTGGAATGCATCGGCGACGCTGTTCAAGGATAACTGGCGTTTCGTGCTCTACGGCAAGAACCTTGGTGACGAGGACGGCGTGACCGGCTCATTCCCCAGCTCCTACTGGAGTTACGACACCGGAGTTTTCGAATCCTGGTACGGCAATGGCAATCGCCAGATGATTACCCAGCCGCGCACCGTGGGCCTCTCGGTAAGCTACGCCTTTTAGGCGACAAAGCGCGCCACGGGCGGCGTGTCACCGCGACCGCTTTCCGTGGCAGGGCCTGGCCTGTGTTAACCTCTGCTGATGCGCATGATTCGCCACCTTCGCCGATGAAGGCCCCGGAACCGGGCGCCGCCCGGGAGCTGGAACAGCGCGCCTGGCGCTGGTACGAGCAGGGTGAACACAAGCGCGCCGCGCTGGCGGCGCAGCAGCTGAACCGGCAGTTTCCGACGTACGCGCCAGGCTGGTACAGCACCAGCCAGCTGGCCATGCGCCTGAACAACAACGATGTGGCGCTGGCGGCGATTGACCGCGCGCTGGCCCTGCAGCCCGACGAACCGGCGTGGCTGTTGCAGCGGGCCAACTGCCTGATGCGCGCAGGGCGTGTGGGCGAAGCCCGCCCCATCGTGCAAGCCCTGTCCGAGTCCAGGCTGCGCACCGCTTACCAGTACGCCACCCTGGGCCTGCTGCTGTCGCGCCTGGACATGCAGGAGCAGGCGTTGCCGATGTACCGGCGCGCGGTGGAACTGGAACCTGGCAGGTCGGAAAATCACTACAATCTCGCCACGGTGCTGCGATTTCTCGGCAGGCTCGAAGAGTGCGAGCACAGTCTCGACCGGGCCATAGAACTCAACCCGCGAGACTGGGAAGCGCACGGCCTGCGCGCCCAGGTGCGGCGACAGACAGTGGAGCGCAATCACGTCGCGCAACTGGAGAGCCTGCTTGGCAGTGGTGAGGTGGACGCGCGGGGCGAGGTGCGACTGTGCTATGCCCTGGCCAAGGAGCTGGAGGATGTGGGGCAGCCCCGCCGGTCTTTCCACTACCTGCGCCGCGGCGCGACGCGGCGCAGGAACCTGATGCGCTACGACGTCGAGGACGACCTGCAGACCATGCAGGCCATCGCCGGACAGTTCGACGCCGACTTTTTTTCGCGCGAAGTCGGCAGCTGCGACAACGATGAGGCAATTTTCATACTGGGACTGCCGCGTACGGGCAGCACCCTGCTGGAACGCGTGCTGGCCAGTCACCCGGCAATTGGCAGCGTCGGCGAGTCGAACAACCTGGCAATAGAGCTGACGCGCCTGGCGGGTGCGCCCGGGCGCGGCAAACGCGAACTGGTCGCACGCGCCGCGACGATCGACTTCGGCGAGCTGGGTCGGCGCTACGTCGAGACGACGCGTCCCGCGTCGGGTCGCCAGGCGCGCTTTCTCGACAAGATGCCGCTGAATTTCCTCTACGCCGGCCTGATTCACGCGGCCCTGCCCAGGGCCCGCATAATCTGCATGTCCCGGCACCCGCTGGATACCTGCTACGCGATCTACAAGACCCTGTTCCAGGACGCCTACCCCTACTCCTACGACCTGCAGGACCTGGGCCGTTACTACGCCGGCTACGAAGGCCTGATGGCGCACTGGGAGCGCGTGCTCCCCGGTGTCATTCACCGCGTCGACTACGAGGAACTGGTGCGTGACCTGCGCGGCGTCGCCGCGGCCGCCCTGGCGTTCTGCGGCCTGGACTGGGATGAGCGCTGCCTGCAGTTTCACCGCAGCCGCCAGGCATCCACCACGGCCAGCGCCTCCCAGGTCAGGGAACCGGTGTACGCCACGTCGATCGGCCGCTGGCGGGACTACCGCGAGGAGCTGCAACCGCTGATCGAGGTACTGGATCGCGCCGGCATCGCCTGTGACCTCGCGTAACATGAGCGAGATGCGTATCGGCGGCAGGGCGCTCTGTGTGTGCTGGATTATCGGCATCGGCCTGCAGTGCCTGCTCGCCGCGGTCGCGTTCGCCGGGTCCACCGAGCGGACGGCGTTGCGAGCAGGACAGTTACTCGATGGCCAGCCGCTCGACGCGCCCGTCGCGGCGCAGGCTTTTGCGCCGCTGCAGCCGGACGATGTCGCGGCCGCGCACTTTGAAGGCTGGCTGGCGCTGGATGTCGAAGCCGGTGAATACGCCATGCGCGTGCTGCGCGACGACAATCGTTACGCGGCGGACAAGGCGCGCCGCGTCGGTGAATTACCGGCCTTCCGTTTTCGCCTGCTCACAGTGGGTGAGGACCTCGTACCGGTACAGCGCGGCCCCGTGCGCGGCGCGCACCCGCACTGGGAGTGGGTGCTGGAGCCGGGCCGCGTGTGGCGGGAGGCGGGAGACCGCGGTTACAGCCGGGCGGCGCTGCCCTTCAGTCTGCAGCAGCGCGGTGAGAACTGCGTGCACAACGGTTTGCTCAGCTTTCTCTACCGCGAGGACGGCACTATCTCCGACGTCGCTTTGCAGATTGCCAGCGAGACCTGCCTGTACTTCAAGTTCGACCTGTGGGGCCGGCTGCCGGCGCACTACACGCCGCGTTCTCTGGCGCAGGCGGAGAGCGTCGCCGGCGCACACCGGCGCTGGCTGGCCGCGCGCTTGCCGGTAAAGCCCGTCGAGCAACTGGAGCGGGATTACCCCGGGGCCGACGCGGCGGTGTTTTCCGGTGCCCCGGCGCTGGCTCCTGCCGATATGACCGCCTACGGCCTGGTCCTCGACGGGGTGCACTACCTCGGCGGCTGCCAGACGCGCTTCGGCCCACACCCTTACTGCCAGTCGCTGAACCTGCCGTCCTATTCCCTGGCCAAGAGCCTGGTGGCGGGGCTGGGGCTGATGCGCCTGGAGAAGCTGTTCCCCGGCGTCGCCGCCCTTCCCCTGGAGCGCTATGTGCCCGCGTGCCGGGAGACGGGTCGCTGGACCGCCACGAGTTTCCTGCACGCGCTGGACATGGCGACGGGGCTGTACGACTCGCCGACCTATAACGACGATGAAGCGGCGCTGCAGAAGGAGGACGCGTTCTTTGCGCCGACGGAACACGCGGCGAAAATCGATTTCGCCTGTACCCGCTATCCGCGCCAGGTGGCCCCGGGTGAGCGCTGGGTCTACCACACCAGCGATACCTACCTGCTGGGCACGGCCATGAACGCTTTTCTTGCGCGGGAAGCCGGGCCCGGCGTCGACCTGCACCGGGACATCCTCCTGCCGTGGTGGGAGCCACTGCACCTGAGCGCGACCAGCCGTCATACCCGGCGCACTTATGACAGCGTGGCGCAGCCCTTTACCGGCTACGGCCTGACCCTGTTGCCGGACGATATTGCGCGGCTCGCCAGCTTTATTCTCTCGCCCGGGATTCGCGACGAGGTCGATGGCACGATGCTCGCGGCCGCGCTGCAACGCGATCCCGCGCAGCCGGGCCTGCAGGCGATGAACCGGCGCTTTCGCTACCAGCATGGCTTCTGGGCCCTGGTGGACTTCCAGCCCGCCGGCTGCGAGGCCCCGATGGCCCTGCCCTTCATGCTGGGCTACGGCGGCATCAACGTCGTACTGCTGCCGAACCAGACTGTCTACTACTACTTCAGCGACGGCGGTCGTTTCAGCTGGGCCGATGCCGCGCGCGAATCCAGCCGCCTGAAGAGTTTCTGCCCCGCGGTAGAGGAATCCTCGCATGAACGATGACAGCGCAACACTGGCGGGGCCGCGGTCGCGCATCCTGCCCACCGCGACGCCGGACGGCGAAATCGCGCGCGTCCTGCTGGCGTTCCTGGCCACCGCCGGCCTGTTCTACGTCAATATCATGCCGGCGCTGGTCGACGGCCTGATAGAGGGCCTCGGTTTCAGTAACCGCGAGGCCGGCCTGGTGGGTTCGGCCAATGTCTACGGCGCGGCCCTGGGTTCGCTGACCGCGGTGTTCATCATTCGCCACATTGCCTGGAAGCCGGTGGCGGTGGCCCTGCTGGCGGGGCTGATGCTGACCGACACCCTGTCGATCTACCTGGTCGACGCGCAGGTGATGATCGCCACCCGCTTCCTGCACGGCACCATAGGCGGCATCCTGGTGGGCGTGGGGTTTGCGGTCATTTCGCGCACGGAAAAAGCGGACCGCACTTTCGGCTACCTGTTGACCGTGCAGTTCGGCCTCGGCGGTGTGGGCTTGCTCTACCTGCCGCCGCTGGTGCCGGAGTACGGCACCACGGCGCTGTTTCTCGCGCTGATCGCCTTCAGTCTGGTCACGCTGTCGATGCTGCCTTTTCTTGCCGAGTATCCCCCGCGCAAGCACTCGACCACGCACCACTCCCACGCCAACGGCGTAAACAGGAAGATGCTCGTCCTGGCGCTGCTGGCCACCTTCCTGTTCCAGGCCGCCAACATGGGAATATACGCCTATATCATCGGCATGGGTCGCGAGGCGGGTCTGGGAATGGACTTCATCAGCTCCACCCTGGGCGTGGCCGCCTGGATCGCCATCGCCGGCTCCGTTGGGGTGATCCTGCTGTCGACGCGTTTCGGGCGGCTGTTGCCGGTGGGACTGGCCATGCTGCTGACCATCGCCGGCACCTGGATACTCCACTACAGCGAGGAACCGTCGATGTACTGGCTGGCGAACGTCGGTGTCGGCATCACCTGGTCGTTCGTTATCTCCTACCTGCTGGGAATGTGCGCCGATTTCGACCAGACGGGCCAGACCGCGGCGCTGGGCGGCTTTGCTTCGAAGATGGGGCTGGCCAGCGGCCCCTTCGTCGCCGCACTGGTGGTGGGTGAGTCGAACTACGCGTTGCTGGTCAACCTGGCGGTGGTGGCCCTGGTCGCCGGTGTCGTCGTGTTCATCGCCCCGGCCGCGCTGCTCGACAAGACGCGGCAGTAGCGCCGCTTCGGCGTGCTGTGCGCGTACAACAATTTGTTGACCAGCATGGTGCGAAAATTTTGCCAGCAAAAGTTCGCGAGCGTCTGGTGTGCACGGCGCGCGGGACGTAAGCTGCGCGCCTTGCGAATCTCCTGAGGACGACTCATGGCCCTGGCACTGCGAGACCCTTCCCTGTTGCGCACACAGGCATACATCGACGGGCGATGGTGCGACGGCGAGCAGGGAGACACCACTGCCGTGCTCAATCCCGCGTCGGGTGCGAGCATCGCCGAGGTCGCCACGGTCGGCGCCGCCGCAACCGCGCGTGCGATTGAGGCGGCGCAGCGCGCCTGGCAGGACTGGCGGGCGCTCGCGGCGAAAGAGCGCGCGCGGTACCTGCGCCGCTGGCACGATTTGCTGCTGGCCAACCGCGAGGACCTGGCCGCGATCATGACCGCGGAGCAGGGCAAGGTGTTGGCGGAGGCGCGCGCGGAAGTGGCCTACGGCGCGTCGTTCGTGGAGTGGTTCGCCGAGGAAGCCAGGCGCGTGTACGGCGACGTCATTCCCGCGCCCGCCGCGGACCAGCGCATTGTCTGTATGCGCCAGCCGGTGGGGGTTGTCGCCGCCATTACACCGTGGAACTTCCCCAACGCCATGATCGCGCGCAAGGCCGCCCCTGCACTGGCTGCCGGCTGCACCATCGTGATCAAGCCCGCGCCGGAGACGCCGCTGTCCGCGCTGGCCATGGCGGCGCTGGCAGAGCGCGCGGGTATACCGCCGGGGGTGTTGAACGTGGTGATGGGGCCGGCGCAGGCGATTGGCGGCGAACTCACCGCCAATCCGCTGGTGCGCAAGCTGACGTTTACCGGCTCCACGGCGGTGGGCAAGCTGCTCATGGCGCAGTGCGCGTCCAGCGTGAAGAAAGTTTCCCTGGAACTGGGCGGCAACGCGCCGTTTATCGTCTTCGATGACGCCGACGTGGATGCGGCGGTACAGGGCGCGCTGGCGTCCAAGTACCGCAATGCGGGCCAGACCTGCGTCTGCTCCAATCGCTTTTTCGTCCAGGACGGCGTGTACGACCACTTCGTGGAGAAACTGCTGCAGGCGACCTCGCGGCTGGTGGTTGGCGAGGGCGTGGACAGCGGCGTCGATATCGGCCCGCTGGTCAGCCCGGACGCGGCGCGGCAGGTCGACGCGCGTGTGCGCCAGGCGGTAGCGGCCGGGGCACAGGTGGCGCTGGGCGGCGGCGCGCATGAACGCGGTGGTTGTTTCTACCAGCCGACCATCCTCACGGGCGTAACGCCGGAAATGGATATCTGCCGCGAGGAAATCTTCGGGCCCGTGGCGCCGGTACTGCGTTTCAGCAGTGAAGCCCAGGTGATCGAGATGGCGAACGATACCGAGTCCGGCCTGGCGTCCTATGTTTACAGCCGCGATATCGGCAGGATCTGGCGCGTGGCCGAAGCCCTGGAGTACGGCATGGTCGGCGTCAACGAGGGCATTATCTCCAACGAGGTCGCCCCCTTCGGCGGCATCAAGCAGTCGGGCCTGGGGCGTGAGGGCTCGCGCTACGGCATCGACGATTACGTGGAGCTGAAGTACATGCTGATGGGAGGACTGGGCAGCTAGGCGGGCCGCCCTTACTCGCCGGGCGCGATGCCCAGGGACTCCAGGTAGCGCTCGATCTCCTCGACGAACAGGCGCGCACGCACCGGTTGTGCCGGCGCCGGGTCGCTCACAAGGTAGATGCCGTCGTCTACCGGCAGCACGCCGCCCAGCAGGCGCACCAGGCTGCCGTTGCGCAGGTCCGCGGCGACCTCGAGCTGGTCGGCGAGGACGACGCCCAGGCCCGCGCGGGCGGCCGCAATAGACTGGAAGCCGTAGTCGAAGTGTATGTCCCCCGCGCCGCTGGCGCCCGCCACGCCCTGCAGGGCGAACCACTCCTCCCAGTGCTGGTAGCGCTCGTGCAGCAGCGGGTATTGCAGCAGGTCCCGCGCCTGCTCCACCGTCCCTCCCCGCGCCAGTAGCGCAGGCGAGGCCACCGGGAAGTAGTATTCCTGATAGATCTTGCGCAGCACCCGGCCGGGCTCGTCCGGGGCCCCCAGGCACAGGGCGAGGTCGAAGCGCCGCGGCAGTGTGCGCTGGTGCGGCTCGATGGTGACGAAACGCAGCTCGACCTCGGGGTAGCGCTGCGTATAGCTGCCGATGATGCCCGGCAGCCAGTTCACCGACATGGTCGGGGTTACCGCCACCACCAGTTCCCCGGCCAGCGACTCGGGGTCCAGCTGCAACACCCCCGCAGAGAGCCTTTCCAGTGCGTCCTGCACCACGGCGAGAAAACGCCGGCCGGCAGCGGTCAGGTGCATGCGGTTGCGTTCCCGGTCGAACAGGCGCGTGTCGAGCTGTTCCTCGAGTATGCGCACCTGCCGGCTGAGGGCGGCGTGGCTCAGGTGCAGTTCCTCGGCGGCGCGCCGTACATGGCAGTGACGGCCCACCGCCTCAAAGGCGCGCAGGGTATTCAGTGGCAGGCGATTTCTCATGGGACGACTGGCTACCAAGTGTGTGGTTACAAAAATATACCAATTCGGACTAATTTAATTGCTTGTGGATACAAAAACAATCCATAAACTCTGCTCTAACAGTTACGCGCGGCCCCGGCCCGCCTGGCCACTATCCCGGGCACGCCGCCGGAAACCGGGGCTTGCCGGCGCCCCCCGTATTGGCCATTGCAGGAGAACCCAGCGGCATGACACAGATGATCTACCCCACCACCGATCCGGCGTTTACCGAGCAACTGGTGATAGAGCGCGGCGAGGGCGTCTACGTCTACGACGACACGGGCAAACAGTACCTCGAAGGGCTCTCCGGCCTGTGGTGCACCTCGCTGGGTTACGGCAACGAGGAACTGGTGGAGACCGCGGCGGCGCAGATGCGCAAGCTCACCTACAGTCACCTGTTCGGCGGCAAGACTCACCCCGCCGCCATGCAACTGGCCGATGAACTCGCCGCCATGGTGCCCATGGCCGACGCGCGCGTGTTTCTCGGCAGTTCGGGCTCCGACGCGAACGACACCCTGGTCAAGCTGTTGCGCTACTACTTCAGCGCCATCGGCCAGCCGGGCAGGTACAAGATCATCGCGCGCGATCGCGCCTACCACGGCGTCACCGTGGCGGCGGCCTCGCTTACCGGCCTGCCGGCCAATCACGCCCACTTCGGCCTGCCCGCCGAAGCGCTGGGCGTGCTGCGCACGGGTTCTGCGCATTTCTACCGCGACGGCCTGCCCGGCGAGAGCGAAGAGGCGTTCAGTCGCCGGCGCGCGGATGAACTGGAGGCGTTGATACAGGCGCAGGGCGCGGATTCCATCGCGGCGTTCATTGCCGAGCCGGTCAGCGGCGCCGGCGGCGTCATCGTGCCGCCGGCGGGCTACTACAACGAGATCCGCGCCGTGCTGGACAGGCATGGCATCCTTTTCTGGGATGACGAGGTCATTTGCGGTTTCGGTCGCCTTGGCAGTGACTTCGGCGCCACGGCTCTGGACTTGCAGCCGAGCATGATGGCCCTGGCCAAGGGCCTGTCGTCGGCCTACATGCCGATCAGCGCCGCGCTCATCGATGGGCAGATGTACGAGCCCGTCGCGCAGCTAGGGGCGGAAATGGGTGTGTTCGGCCACGGCTACACCTACAGCGGACACCCGGTGGCCTGCGCTGTCGCCTCGAAAGTGCTGGAGATTTACCGCCGCGATGACATTTTTGCACACGCCGCGGCGATGGGCCGTTACCTGCAGGACAGCCTGCAGCCGCTGTGCGAACACCCGCTGGTGGGAGAGGTGCGCGGCATGGGCATGATCGCCGCACTGGAACTGGTGGCGTGCAAGGAGACCCGGCGCCCCTTCGCAGGCAATAGTGTGGGTGCGTTCTGCCAGCGCGCCTGCCAGGACGCCGGGTTGATCGTGCGCGCGCTGGGCGGCAACAGTATTGCGCTTTGCCCGCCGTTGATTATCACGCGGCCGCAGGTCGACGAACTGGTCGACAAACTGGCCGCCGGTCTGGACCAGACCCTGGCGCATGTGAAGCGCGAAAACCTGCTCAGCGACTGAGCCCTCTTCTAGCAACTGACTGGCGCGACACGCCGCGGAGACCACTATCATGCTGATCGGCATACCCAGGGAAATCAAGAACAACGAAAAACGCATCGGCATGACGCCGGCGGGCGTGCGCGAGCTGGTGCAGCACGGTCACGGCGTGCTGGTGGAGCGGGACGGCGGGGCCGCGATCGGTTTTACCGACGCGCAGTACGTCGAGGCCGGTGCGGAGATCGTCGCCTCGGCGCAGGACGTCTTCGCGCGCAGCGAACTGGTCATCAAGGTCAAGGAGCCGCAGCCCGGGGAATGTGGCATGCTGCGCCCCGGGCAGATCCTGTTCACCTACCTGCACCTGGCCCCCGACCCGCAGCAGGCGAGCCTGCTGTTGCAATCCGGCGCGACCTGTATCGCCTATGAGACGGTGACCTCCGACAGTGGCGGCCTGCCCCTGCTGGCACCGATGAGCGAGGTGGCCGGGCGCATGTCCATCCAGGCCGGTGCGCATCACCTGGAACTGTCACGCGGCGGCCTGGGCGTGCTGCTGGGCGGCGTGCCCGGCGTGGAACCGGCGAAGGTGCTGGTGATCGGCGGCGGTGTGGTCGGTGTGAACGCCGCGCGCATGGCTGCCGGCCTTGGCGCCGATGTGACCCTGCTGGACCGCTCGCTGGATCGCCTGCGCGAGATCGACGTGCAGTTCGACGGCAGGCTGCGCACGGTCTATTCCACCAGTGACGCTATCGAGCGCTATGCGCTGGAGGCGGACCTGGTGGTCGGCGCCGTGCTGATCCCGGGCGCCGCCGCGCCCCGGCTGATATCGCGGGAGCTGGTCGCGCGCATGAAAAAAGGCGCGGTACTGGTGGATGTCGCCATCGACCAGGGCGGCTGTTTCGCTACCAGCCGCCCGACCACGCACGACGATCCCACCTTCACCGTGGATGACGTGGTCCATTACTGCGTGGCCAATATGCCCGGCGGTGTGGCCCGGACCTCGACGATATCGCTGACCAACGCGACCTTGCCCTACGCACTGCAACTGGCCAACCGCGGCGTGGCCGGGGCGCTGGATCACGATCCCCACCTGCGCAATGGTCTCAACGTCCATGCCGGAGCGGTCACTCACGCGGCCGTGGCCGAGTCACTGGGCTACCCTTTTACCGAGCCGCTGAGCGCCCTGTCCGCGTCCCGGGGCAGGGCCGCGCTCGTGTCATAGTGCGCGCCCGGCGTCCAGCGCAACTATTCACTGGATTCGGCCTGTTTCTCGACAGGCGCGGGGCTTTAGCATAGTCGATCAACCCCTCGCAGAAGGGGTGGAACCGGATATTCATTCACTACCCGCAAGGACGAAGACTATGTTCAAGAAAACTGCAATAGCTGCCGCTGTCGGCCTGACACTCTCTGTTGGTGCGCAGGCAGACTACCGGTGGCAACTCGATGGCCAGGCCGGTCGCACCAATATCGACGTGGGCCGCGATGACGGCGATGTCGACCAGTTTGGTATCGGCGGGCGCTTCTACTTCGACGACGTGGACACCGGCAACGGTCCCCTCGGCGAAGCGGCCTTCCTGGATCACGCTTCCTATGTAGGCGCCGGGTACGTCTACACCGACCTCGACGACATCGTCGATGACCTGGACGGGGATACCTACGAGATCAATGCGCGTTACGTGCTGCCGCTGGACAGCATCCCGCTGATCTTCGAGGGCGCCTGGACACGGGAAACGCCTGAATTCTCCGATATCGACTACTTCCGCATCGGGTTCGGTGCCTACCTCACCGATACCACCACGGTCGTACTGAGCTACCGTACCAGCGACGTCGACGAGTCCGACGAGGTCGACGCCGGCGATATCGACGCCTACGAGCTGGCGGTGGAGCACCTGTGGCACCTCGATGGCGATGCCGCGATCAAGGTGGAAGGCAGCTACGGCCTGATCGACGTCGGCGACAATGATGTCAACGATGGCGACGACATCGATTCCTGGAACATCGGTGGCACCTGGTATATCAACCGCAACCTGGGCTTCGGTCTCGCCTACAGCCGTTTCGATAACTTCGGTATCGAGGAAGACACTTACGGAGTGAGCGCCGAGTGGTTCGTCAATGAGGACATCGGCCTGTCCCTGGGCTACGCCCACTCAGAGGTTGACGACACCGACGTGGAAAGTGACGCCGTCGTACTGGGGGCGGAGCTGCGCTTCTAATCGCAACTGCGTAACCCCGAAGGGGGAGGGCGCTGTTCGCGCTCTCCCCCTTTTTTGTTGACAGGGCTAGGCGGGCATAGGATTGTGCTGCCGGCGCCGGATGCCCCGGCGCAACGAAGCCATTCCCCACAGCGAGGCCAGCGACCATGACCATGCAGCGTTTTCAGGACAAGGTAGCACTCATCACCGGCGCCTCTTCGGGTATCGGCGCCGCCAGCGCACAGCGCCTGGCGGCGGAGGGCGCCCGCGTGTTCGGCCTGGGCCGCGACGGGGACGGCCTCGCCGCGACCGCGCAGGCCATCGATGCGGCGGGGGGCACGGCGACCATGCACAGCGCCGATATCGGCAAAAGCAGTGAGTGCCAGGCCGCGGTCGCGGCCTGCCTGGAGCGTTACGGCCAGCTCGATGTACTGGTCAACTGCGCCGGCGGCCACGTTTTCCGCGCCCTGCACGAGATCACCGAGGAACTCTGGCTGCAAGACCTGGCGGTCAATCTCGGCGGCGCTTTTTTCCTGTGCCAGGCCGCCATGCCCGAGCTGCGCAAGACCGGCGGCAATATCGTCAACATCGGCTCGCTGGCCAGTGTGGAGGGCCAGGCCTACTCCGCCACCTACTGCAGCGCCAAACACGGGGTGCTGGGCCTGACCCGTGCGCTGGCCGTGGAGTTTCTCAACACGAACGTGCGCGTCAACGCGGTCTGTCCCGGCGGCACCAACACGCCGCAGATCGGCAAGGTCGGTATGCCCGATGGCGCCGACTTCGACCTGATCATGCGCACCGCGGGCGCCCGCGGCATGTCCGAGGCGGAAGATATCGCCGCGGTCATCGCCTTTGTCGCCTCCGACGAGGCCCGCGCGGTGCACGGCGCGGTGTACATGGCGGACCAGGGCAAGACAGCCGGCTGAACCTCGTCCGACCCACGCATGAATAGCGCCGCAGGCCCTGACGGTCCTCGGGGAAAACCCCGGGGACGGGTGGGGTGCTGTCCGCGCACCCGCCCTGGCAACCGGCGCGCTACGGGTTCGAGTCCGTACTCGCCGCGCCGTGCGCACCGCGCCGGTACAGGTAGATGCCTTCCCGTCGCATCAGCGCCAGGTGAGCCGGGTAGCGCCGCGCGTCATAGTAGACCTGGTCGATCAGCGCGGCCGAGCGGTCGCCGCGCAGTATCTGAGCTTTCAGCCGCGCGAAGGCCTCGGCCCGCTCGCAGGCGAACAGCCCCACGGCTACCTGCTGGCAGAGAATGACCACGCCCAGCGCCACGGCAAGGCCGTAGCCGGCAGTGTGGTGGGCCGTCGCCTGCAGGCGTCGCCACAGCGGCCGCCAGTAGACACAGAGCAGACCCGTGTGAGCCAATACGGCGAAAACAGTGTACCTGTGTGCGGGCATGTCAAACTGCGCCGACCTGCCAAGGCTTGTCATCAGCGCCGTCATGACCGCGTAGAGGATCAGCGCCAGGCCGATATTCTCCAGCCCGGTCGCGGGGTCCCGGCGCAGGCCTCTTGCCAGCAGGGCGTGAGCACACAACAGCAGCACGCCTGCGCCGACCAGTACACCGGCCGTTGACAGGCTGTTGACGGCAGCCCAGGGCATGCCGAAATACGCAACGAGATAGCCGGCGAACCTGGCCGGTGCCGGAAGGTCACTCCCATGGCCGGCCACACCGGCAAGCCCGGTCAGGTGCAGGGCGAGTACCGGCGCCGCGATACCCAGCACCAGTGGCAAGCCGGCGCGCAGTCGCGTTTTCCAGCACAGATAGGCGAGGATTGGCCACACGAACAAGCCGTTCAGGGAAGAGAAAGTGCAGGCGATTGCCGCGCACAGCGCGGCGAGCAACCATGGCGTTCTCCGCTGGCCGGGCTGGCTGTCCTGCGCGGCGCGCAGCAGGGAGCACACGGCACAGACCAGGAGAAAGATGGAGACCGGGAACTGGTTGTTTGCCGGATAGGTGTAGCTGTCGAGGGTATAGGTCTGCAGGGACAGGATCAGCAGCAATCCGGTGAAGGCCGTGCGGGAGCGGTGCTCCAGGTTGTCGACTGTATTCGCGGTCCGCACGAGCACGGCCAGCCAGCCGGTCAGCATGAAGAGAGAGGCAAGGGCAATCGGGGTCAGCAGGCCGCGGAATATCTCGATATCGACCAGGACCGCCAGTTTGGTGGGCACAATGCGATGGACATTGTGTGGCTGCCAGAGCCAGGTCCCCAGGGAGTCGGCGCCGAAATACCCGGCTATCCAGTCGTAGTGATCCCAGCGCGGCAGGGGATAGATCGCGCAGCTGAAGAAGTACAGGAAAAGCGCTGCCTGTAGCGTCGCCCAGATCAATAGCAGGCGCGAAAGTTCGCGCCCGGCCCCGGACCGACTTCCCTGCACACGGTGGCTGCCTGTTGCTCGCGACATCGCTACCAATCCCTGGCTTGAGTGTCTGGCGTTCGCGCCCAGTATAGCCCGGTCCAGGCGATGCCGTTGTCACGGGCTGCCCTGCTCGCGGCCGCAGTCTACTGGCCGCTGTCCTCGGCCAGCTCGGCGGCCCTGAGGCGCTCCTGGCGTTTTTCCTCTTCGGCGAGCACCGCCCTGATCTCCAGCAACACCGCGTCGGTATCGGCGCTGTGCGTATCCAGCTCGAACTCGCCGCTCAGTGCGTGGTCCGGGTGGAGGTCTCCCTCCTCGTACAGCGCCCACATTTCCTGTGCATAGTGGGTGTGCAGGAGCTCCGGGGCGAACAGGCCGTAGTAGTCGGTGATATTCTGCACATCGCGTTCAAGCATCGCTTTGGCATTGTTGTTGGCCGCGGCGTCCACGGCCTGTGGCAGGTCGATAATTACCGGGCCCTGCTCGTCGACCAGCACGTTGAACTCGGACAGGTCGCCGTGCACGATACCCGCGCACAGCATGCGCATGATGTACCGCATCATCAGTGCGTGGTCTTCCCTGGCCTGATCGGCGGGCATGACGACGTCGTTCAGGCGGGGCGCGACCTCGCCGGACTCCTCGGTGATCAACTCCATCAGCAGCACGCCATCGAAGCAGCCGTAGGGCCGGGGCACCCTCACGCCGGCGCCAGCCAGCCGATACAGGGCGTCGACTTCGGCGTTTTGCCAGGTCTCTTCCTGTTGCCTGCGCCCGTACCTGGAGCCTTTCTCCATTGCGCGGGCGCGCCGGCTGTTGCGCACCTTGCGTCCCTCGGTGTACTGCGCCGCCTTCTTGAAACTGCGCTTGGCGGCGTCCTTGTAGATCTTGGCGCAGCGCAGGGTGTCACCGCAACGCACGACAAATACGTCGGCTTCCTTGCCGCTCATAAGCGGGTGGACGACCTCGTCTATGAGGCCGTCGTTGAGCAGGGGTTGCAGACGTTTCGGGGTTTTCACGGGTACCCGCAGTGGCGCTTGCTGCAGCGCGTTATCGACTTTGTATATTCTAGGTGATAGAGCGGGACAATCCTATTTAATTTCACGGAAAAACAATGGCTTAGTGGGTGCGCGCCAGTGGCCGCCGGGGCCGGCTGACAGTCCCTCCCGCTCCTGGTCGCGCCGCGCCGGATAGCGCTGCGGGCACCTGCAGTTGTGCTGTGATATTCACGGTGAAGCCTTCTGCGGCCTGCGAAAGTGCACTATATTCTGCCCCTCTGACGAACGGGGGACACCATGCTCACTGAATTCAAGGACAAGGTCGCCGTGATTACCGGCGCCGCCAACGGTATCGGCGCCGCCCTCGCGCGGGGTTTCGCGGCCCAGGGTATGCAGGTGGTCGTGGCGGACCTGGACCAGGACAATGCGGCGAAGACCGCCGCGCAGATCGGTACCGCGGCGAGTCCCTACCGCGTTGATGTCGCCGACTACGCATCGGTGCGCGAGCTCGCAGACCACGCCTTCGACACCTACGGCCAGGTGGACCTGCTGATCAACAACGCCGGTGTGTTCCAGGGCGGCCTGAGCTGGGAGCGCAGCCGCGAGGACTGGGAATGGATTTTCAGCGTCAATGTCTACGGCATCATCAACGGCATCAAGGCCTTCGTGCCGCGCATGATTGCCCAGGACACCGAGGGACACGTGGTCAATACGGCATCGGTCGCCGCTTTTGTCGCCGGGCCGATGTCCGCCCCCTATGTCGTGTCCAAGAATACAGCGATGTCCGTGACGGAGTGCCTGGCGCTTGACCTGCAGTTGACCGGTGCGAAGATTGGCGCCAGCGTGCTGACGCCAAGCAATTTCAATACCGGTATCGCGCAAACGGGCAGCCTGCGGCCACAGGCACTGGGCAGCGATGCAACCGAAGACGGTGTCGCCTGTGTGGAGGCGCTGCAGTCCATACTGAAGGACGGCGCCGACCCCGACGAGGCGTTCCAGCCCGTACTGGACGGGGTGCGCAACGATACTTTCCTCATCGCCACCAGGCCCAGTTTCCGTGAGCAACTGCGCGTGCGATACGAGGCCCTGATGCAACAGGCATTGCCGCCGATGGCCCCGCTGGACTGATCGCGCATCACCGCCGATGCACGTGCTACCCGGTGCGTACCGGGCAGTGTGCAGCCTTGGGATATTCCTGCGAGGGCCGCCGTAGCGGGCGCGGGCGCAGCCGGTCACGCCCGGGATATGCAAGAACGCTAAGTCTGCTTGTGGATTTATCATTTGAATAGACGGTCGGCCGTTCTTAGAATCGTCCGGTGTCTGCTGTCGGGCTGGCTGCACGGTGCGCCCCCGGCGGGTCGCGAACCCCCGTGCAGGCAACGCTGGCGCCATGCGGATTGCTCCCGAACAACCCGGTGAGGTCAGTCACACACCCGCATCCCGGCGCGCCTGCAGTCGATGCTGCGCCCGCGACTGCGCCGCGGGCCGATTCCATAATAAGACGGAGAGCCAGCGAACATGAGCAGTAGCCATGACCAGGATGCTACGGAGCAGTTCAAGCGGCGCTTCGCCGAGAACCCGCTGAGCTACCTCGACTTCCCCGCCGAGGTGATCTTCTCCGTCGAGCCCGGGGAACTGGATGTCATCCGCCTGTCCCTGGCCGGTGAAAAGTTTGCCAGGGCGAAGGACAGCATCGGTATGGTCGGCCGCATGGCCGCGCAGAACGGGATCACCGAAATCCGCGACTTCAATGACCTGTTGCCGGTCTGCTACAACCAGGAGACCTTCAAGGGTTACCCCCAGGCGTGGCTGGAGAGCGGCGACTTCCAGCGCATGACGAAGTGGCTGGGCAAGCTGTGCGCCGCGGACCTCAGCGGCGTGGACGCCTCCTCCTGCGAGTTGATCGAGGACTGGATTCGCGTGCTCAAGGAGCAGTCCGATGTCGACCTGATGATGTCCGCCGGCGCGGAGGGCAAGGCTTCTTTCCTGCCGCGGACACGCCAGGAATGGGACATGCTGATGCAAGTCACCTATGCCGGGTTCAACAGGAGTGTCGGGCCCAGCGGTGAATCGATTGCCCTGCGCCCCGGGGTGGACAAGGTGCCGCTGATCTACCCTGGCGCCCGCCACGGTGCGCGCAGCTGGCGATTCATGGATTTCTACGAGGAAAAGTTCGGTGAGGGCACGGTGGACGCCCCGCTGGGCTACGTGGATGCCGACCTGGTCAGTCTCGCCGGCCGGATCCGCGAGGCCAGCCGCAAGGGCGAGGCCGGCTCCCTGCAGATCAACCCGAAGCTCCTGGAAAGAAAGGAGGAGGTGGCGCGCAGCAACGCCGAACTCCCCGGGCAGTTCATGGGCCTGATGGACCGTATGATCAACAAGTACCGCGGCGAGCGCATCATTTTCTACGGCAGCATGAAAATGATCTACAGCCTGGCCCAGCAGTTCAGGGAGAGGGGTATCAAGGGCGCCTACAGCCCCGACTCCTTCATCATGTGCGGCGGCGGCTTTGATGGCCAGGAGCCCCCGCCCAACTGGAAGGCCGAGGTCATGGACGCGCTGGGCCTGTACGAAGGCCAGCTGCGTGTGGGTTACGGCATGCAGGAGGGCATGTGGGCGATGCAGGCGTGCGACCAGGACAAGTATCACGTCCCGCCGACCATCATCCCGTTCGTGCTCGATGAAGAGACGGACGAGCCGTTGCCGCGCACGGGGCGACAGACCGGGCGTTTCGCCTTCTTTGACTTGTTGCCCACCACCTCCTGGGGCGGCTACATCACCAGCGACCAGGTCACCATGACGTTCGACGAGTCCTGCGCGTGTGGGCGCAAGGGCATTTACATCGAAACGGCGATCAGCAAGGTCGTTTCGCGAACAGACGACAAGATCGGTTGTGCGGGAACCTCCAGCGCGGTCGAGGAAGCCTCTGAGTATCTTCTCAAGGCCTGAGGACAGGCCAGGCCGACAACCAGGAACACCAGTATGAAGTATCAAGTACCGATCGTTGCCCGTGGCGAAGTCATCGAAGACTACGAGGTGACGTGCGAGGGCCGTTACGGCGCCAGCTTCGAATGCCCGGACCCCAACAAGTACCTGTCGAAGATCGTGCTGCCGAGCCGGCGCGAGATGGAGGCGCTGTACCAGATATCACTGGACGACGTGGTGGATTACCTGGTCGAGTTCGGCAAGCATCTGGACGTGGACAGCAACCCGCACCTGCAATGGGCGCTGGAGTTATCCCGGGTATTCAACGATGTGTCCTCCGACCTGGTGGAGAAAGCGCTGCGGGTGAACCAGGGCTTTTGCCGGCGTGAAATGCTCGAGGCGATGATCGATACCGTGGGCCGGGAGCACCTCGATGGCTGGGCGCCCTATGAACGCGCGAATGGAAGAATCGCGCATATACATGCCTTCGGCGTTCCCACCGCGCATGTCATTGCCGGTAACGGTCCGGCGCCCGCCATGATGACGTTTGTGCGCAACGCACTCATTCGCGGTTACGCCATGGTCAAGATCCCCTCCAACGAGCTGGGTACGGCCGTGGCCATCGCCCGCACCGCGATCGACATGGCGCCGGATCATCCGTTGACGAAGTCCTTTTCCACTGTCTACTGGCGCGGCGGCGATGAAAAGTTCGAGACCAGCTTGTATCACCCGAAACATGTCGAGCGAATCGTTGCCTGGGGTGGGTTCGAGTCGATCAAGCACATCGCCAAATATGTGCGCCCGGGCATAGACCTCATGGCCTTTGACCCGAAGATCAGCCGCTCGGTGCTCGGCGAGCAGACATTCTCCTCGGAAGATAGCATGAGAGAAGCTGCTGTCAGGCTGGCCGACGATGTTGGCAACGGCAACCAGAACGGCTGTACCAACTCCCGTGTGACTTATGCACTGTGCGATATGAGCGACGACGCACTGGAGCGAATCAAGCTGTTCGGACAGATGGTGTTTGACGAAATCCAGAAACTGCCCGAAGAGATCAGCTCCGAAGCGATCCACATGGACCCGACCTTCGTCTCGAAAGTCGACTCATTGTCTTTACTTGACGACGAGTATCACGTGATAGGTGGTGACAAGCGCGGTGGCGTCATCGTCTCCCTGCTCGGCGACCAGGTGGATTTTGCCGATGAATTGCGCTATCGCACGATCAACATCGTGCCGGTGCCCGATTTCGATACCATGTTGCGCTATTTCACCCGCGACGTGCAGACCGTCGGCGTCTACCCGGAAAGCCTGCGCGATGAATTGCGTACGATCATGGCGTTGCATGGCGTGCAAAGAATCACCTCGCTCGGCTATATGCGCGAGTATAACGCTTCCATCGACCCCCACGACGGCAATGAGGCGCTGCGCAAGATGTGCACCTGGGTGGTGTCCGAGGATTGCATGACCAACTATGCGCCCGCCCTTTGGCGCGAAACGGCCTGACCGGGAAGCGCGCGGATGAGCGGTTCAATTGACCTGAACGACTACCTGGACTCGCCCCGGGACCTGGTGTTTCTCTCCGAGGAACAGCTCGCCGCCTTGCGCTGGGAAGACGTCGCGGCCTTCCAGCTGGAGGCGGCGCGGCGCAAACTGGCGCGCCAGGCAAAGCGCATTCCGGCATTGGGCAGGAAGCTCGGTGACCGCGACCCTCTTGCCTGCCAGAGTATCGATGACCTGATCCCTTTCCTCTACGTGGACAGTGACTACAAGAGCTACGACAAGTCCTACCTGGAGAACAGGCAGTTCGACAAGCTGACCCGGTGGCTGGACGGATTCACCTCCTGCGACCTGTCCGGCGTGGATATGAACGGGTGTGAGAACCTGACCCAGTGGTGTGAACGGCTCTATGAACAGGCCGACATATTCGTTTGTCATTCTTCCGGTACCAGCGGGACGCTCAGTTTTGTACCGCGCTCGCGAATTGACCGCGAATTGATCGTGGATGCGATGGCCCGCGCCAACCTGGGCCTGTTCGACAGCGGCAAGGGCAACGAGGATGTGTTCTTCTTCACCATGAGCCCGCGTTACATCTACCGCGTTCCCCAGGTCGTCTACGATGGCCTCGAGGAGAAGTACCTGCAGAACCCGGTGATCTCACCCTTCGACCAGTTCATCAGCCCGGAAATGACCATCGCCATGAACAGGCTGCGCAGGGCCGCGGAGACCGACACCATGGACGAATGCCTGCGCGACCCTGTTGTGGCGGCGTATGCCGAGGATGTCAATCGATTTGGCGAGGAGGCGCCGCAGCGCCTCCACACATGGCTGGAAAACATCAGGAACAACTACCTGGGCAAGAGCATTTATTTCATGGGCACCTTCGAGCATGCCTGGGATATCACGCGCTCGTTCCAGGCGGAGGGCATTTCGGCCGCCTTCGGCCCCGACTCGGTATTCGCGGTGTTTGGCGGCGTGAAGAAGGGCACGGTACTGCCCGACGACTGGCGGCAACAGTTCAAGGAGGCGATGGGCACGGACAAGATTGTCACGGCCTGGGGCATGTCGGAGCTCGCCACGGGCGCGGCCAACGAGTGTATCGAGGGCATGTACCACTTCAACGTACACACGATCCCGTTCGTCCTCGATCCGCAGACGGGCAAGCCCCTGCCCAGGCAGGGCACGCAGACCGGGCAGCTCGCCGCGCTGGAGCTGGTCTCGGAGGACTGCTGGGGTGGCATCATCACCGGCGATCGCGGCACCGTACACTGGGACAAGGTGTGTAAGTGCGGCCTGAACAACGGCCCGCTGCTCGAACTTTCAATAGAGCGACTCTGAACTCGACGCCCCTCGGCCTGGGCGCCTGGCGGCTACCATCAGTGGAGAAAGGATATGAGCAACGGTAACAGTGCACAGGAAATGACGGCCTCCACGGCCATGTGGACCATGCTGCAGGAGGAGGGCATCGACTGCATTTTCGGTGTCTGTGGCATCACCAATGTGCCCATGTTGCACGACCTGTACGCCATGGAGGGCATCAGGTTTATCCACGCCGCCAACGAGGCCGCGGCCATGGGTATGGCGGATGGCTATTCGAGGACATCCGGCAAGCCCGGTGTTGTGGTTGTGCACAGCGCCGCCGGTCTGTCCTACGCCATGGCTAACCTGCAGAACGCTTACGCATCCGGCAGTCGCGTGCTGGTCATCGTCGGGCAACAGGATGCGCCCAGGGAATGGGCTGAGCGTTTCATGGGCATCGACCTGGCGCCGATGGTCAGCCAGGTCACCAAAGGTTGCTGGGAGATTACTTCGGCCGATGAGGCGCAGCTGTCGGTTAACCGGGCGCTGCGCGACATGAGCGCTCCCTCGCCCCGCCCGGTGGTGCTGTCCATGACCACCGCGGTGCAGAAAGCCCGCATTTCCTACCGGGCGATGCCGCCCGACGGGCGTCGTATGGCGCTGGATATCCTGCCGTCGGACAGCGCCCTGCAGGCGACGGCGCAGATGATTGCCGCGGCGGAATCCCCGGTGATCTTCGCCAGCCGCGCCGTCGCGGACGTGGACGCGGTAGCCGAACTGGTCGCCTTCGCGGAAACGATAGGCGCGCCGGTCTACACGGGAAACGAGGACAAGGTCATCTTTCCCAGTGGTAATCCGCTGAGCCGTGGCATGGTCATGCAGCAGGCGGACTCGATGCGCAATATGGCGTCCTCCGCAGATGTGCTGATCACCATCGGCAACGAGTTGTTCAAGTACTCCGATGCGCCGGACACGCCGCTGGTGCCCGAGTCCACCAGGGTCATCCAGATCGATCTCGACTCTTCGCAGCTCGCGCGGTTCTGCCCCACGCAGCAGGCGCTGCTGGCCAACCCGAAGTTGGCCCTGCCCGCCTTGCAGCAACGGCTCGAGGGTATGGTCGATGCGGGCAAGCGCGCCGCCCGTATGGAACGCCTGGCCGGTGAGTACCGCCAGCGCGAGGAGTTTGTTCAGGGTGTCTTGGACCAGGACTGGCAGGATACGCCGATGCGCTGGGGCGCAGCCTTTCGCGAGATCGCCAGCGCCCTGCCGGAGAACGCCATTGTCGTGGATGAACTGGCGTCATTCTACGGCCAGTTGCCCAAGGTGATGAAATTTGACGAGCCCGGCAGCTACTTTGGTCACTGCGAGGCCCTGGGCTGGGGCGTGCCCGCGACCCTGGGCGTCGCGCTTGGCGCGCCGGAACGCCCGGTGGTCGGCATCCTCGGTGATGGTGGCGCCATGTTCTGTGTTCAGGCACTCTGGTCGGCGGCGAAATACGACATCCCGGCGGTGATGATCATCATGAACAACGGCGGATACGGCTGTATGCGAGGGCTGTTCATGATGCACACCTTCGAGGTGGAAGCGCCGCTGGAGGTAGAACTTGGCAACAGCTATGACGTCGGCGAGCTCAACCTGTGTGACCTGGCGGCGAGTTTCGGTGTGACTGCCAAACGCGTAACAGACCCGACGGATGTACAGTCGGTGGTCAGCGAGATGATAGCGCTGAAGAAGCCCGCCGTCGTCGAGTTGATGGTCTGCCCGGAAGGTTCCGGCATGGTCGACCTGTTGATGGAGTTCTACAAGTAAGCGAAGACCGGCGGGAGTCGCCGGCTGTATTCATGTAATAGCTGACAAGGAATCTCTCATGACTGCTTGCCCGTACAGAAATCTGCTCGATCCCGACCTCTACGGTAGAGGAGGGCATCACGAGGCGCTGCGCGAACTGCGTGACTCGACCAGCGCCCCGATCATCAAGATCGAAGACCCGCTCACCGGTGTTCCCTACTGGGCGGTTCTCAGCCGGGACCTGGCTGATGATATCTGCAAGAACCCCGGCGTGTTTTCCAGCACCGCGCAGACCGCAATACCGACAGAGATGAGTAAAGAGCAGGTGGCGGCGCAATCCCAGATGCTGGTGAACATGGATCCGCCCAAGCACCAGAAATACCGCCGCATCGCCAGGAACGCCTTTACCCCGAAAGCGGTCGACGCGTACCAGGAAACCTTCCAGCGCTACGCCAGGGAGATCGTCGATGCGGTCGCCCCGCGTGGCGAGTGCGAGTTCGTCAGTGAAGTCGCCGCGGAACTGCCCCTGATGGCGATCCTGGATCTCTGCGGTGTTCCCAAGGACGACCGCGCGAAGATCTTCCAGTGGACGAACGAAATGTTTTTCCAGGAGGACGAGGACTTCGCCGGGGACAACCCGAAAGAGCGCGCCGAGAATGCCGCGGCACAGATGTATTTCTACGCCGACGAGCTGGCCAGCCGTCACAAGGAGAAGCCACTGAACAACATTGTCGGCGCCCTGCTCGACGGTATCGTCGAGGGCGAGAAACTGACCACCGACGAGTTCCAGATGTTCTTCCTGATGTTGATCGCGGCGGGCAATGAAAGCACGCGCTCCGTGACGGCGCACGGCATGCGCCTGTTGATGGAGCACCCGGAACAGCTGCAACTGCTTATCGACAGGCCCGAACTGATCCCCGACGCCATCGAGGAGGTGTTGCGTTACAACCCGGCTTTCGTCGGCATGCGTCGCACGGTCATGGAGGATATCCAGATCGGCGGGGAGCAGTTGCGCGAGGGCGACAAGCTGATCCTCAACTGGCACCTGATCAACACCGACGACGCGGTCTTCGACGCGCCGTTCGAGTTCGACATCACCCGTGCACAGCGCATGCCCGACCTGCATCGTGAGCACCGCGCGTTCGGTATCGGCCAGCATTTCTGTTTGGGCTCGCACCTCGCGCGGCTGGAGCTCAACGTGGTCTTCAGCGAGGTGCTGCCGCGCCTGCGTAATCCGCAGTTCGCCGAACCGGTGAAGTATGTCCGCGACTTCTTTGTCAACGGCATAAAGGAAATGAAGATCACCTTCGATCCTGAGCGGGCTGGCTGAAGGCTGCGGGCGCAAGCCCGCACCACAGTTCCTTCCATGCACTTGTACAACCGACGATAACCAGAGGCCCCTATGAACGACTACCTGACCAGGCTGGCAGCCGCGCCGAAAAGTTTCATCGAGGAGCGCTACAACGCCGGGTTCGAAGTGCATGGCAGCGAGTTGGAAGAGTATTACCTGGTCACGGCGAAGCGAAAGTTCGAAAAGCTCCGGAGCGGGGTGTCCACGCTGGATCGCCTGGCGCAAGAGCAGGGGGTGGATTCGATCGAGAACCTGGACGACCTGGTCAAGGTCCTGTTTCCGCACACGGTGTACAAGTCCTATCCGCTGTCCTACCTCGAGAAGAACAAGTTCAAGCAGCTCACCCGCTGGTTGAATGGCCTGACCACCGAGGACCTTTCCGCTGTCGACGCCAGCGCCTGCAAGTCCATCGACGAATGGATCGACCTACTGGAGAAGGAGACCAACCTCACCCTGTGCCATTCCTCCGGCACCACCGGCAAGCTGTCATTCCTGCCCAGGAACAGGACCGAGGGCCATGTGCCCAACGTGTTGATGAGAAACCTGATTCGCGACTGGTTTGGCGACAACACCGGGCCGGACATGATTGAGAACCCGCTGCCGCTGGTGTTCCCGTCGTACAAACGCGGCTACCAGACCATGATACGCACCTCCCAGTCCCAGGCCGAGCTGTTTGGCATTACCGACGAGAACAGCCTGTACCTGTACGATGATATTCTCAGCGCCGATATCGCCTCCCTGGGGGGCCGCATCAGGGCGGCGGAGGCGCGCGGCGAGTTGGGAGAACTGGAGATCAGCCCGGAGCTGCTGGCCAAGAAAGACATTTTTGTCGAGCGGGAGATGGTCAAGCAGCAGCGAACCAGGGAATTCTATGCCGAGGCGGTAGAGCGCTTCGGTGGCAAGCCTATCTACATGTGCACGGTCTGGACGATGCTGTACGAGGCCATGTCCGAGGCAAAGGCGCAGGGCTATACCGGCATCTTCGGCGCGGACAGCGTGCTGGTGACCGGGGGCGGCAACAAGGGTGTCGAGCTGCCGCAGGGCTGGAAGGAAATGATCTACGAGGTGACGGGCTTCGAGCGTGCCTACGAGTTGTACGGGATGAGCGAGATGACCACGCCCTTCGTGCAGTGCGAGCACGGCCACTACCACATACCGCCGAGCATCATCCCGTTTGTACTCGACCCGATCAGCGGCGAGGCCCTGCCCCGGACGGGCGAGCAGGTCGGGCGTTTCGCCTTCCTGGATACCATGCCTGAGACCTACTGGGGCGGCTTCATCAGCGGTGACGAGGTCACGCTGTCGGGCTATGACAATGTGTGCGCCTGCGGCCGCCAGGGCGCCTATGTGAAGGGCGAAATCAGGCGCTACAGCGAGAAAGAGGGTGGCGACGACAAGATCAACTGCTCAGGGGCGCCCGAGGCGCACGACAAGGCCCTGGAGTTTCTTATCAACGCGTCGGCCTAGGAGCGATGGCAGCGAATGACCATGATTGAGCAGGACGGAGACGAGGCGGTGCAACAGGTATTCAATGTCCCGTTGATCATACGCGGTGAAGTCATCGAGGACTACTCGGTAGACTATGGCGGGCGCCAGCAGGGCAGCCAGTTCAGGTCCGCCAACCCGGTGGATTATATCGACAGGATCGTGATGACGCGGCCGTCGGCGATGGCCGACCTCTACTCGCTGAGCATTGACGAGATCGCCGACTACCTGGTCCGGCTCGGCGAACGCCTGGAGTTCTCGAAGAACGCCTACATGCAGGAGGCCTTTGAGCTGTCCAAACGTACCTCGGGCCTTTCCGAGTCCATACTGCGCTCGATTTATGAGGGCATGCCCGGGACATTCGTCAAGGAGAGCCTGTTGAATTCGATAGATCATACCGTTGGTATCGACTATCTCGACGGCTGGGTTTCCTTGAGGGAGGGTGTGCAGGTGCGCGCATTCGGCGCGCGCACCGTGCACGTCATCGCGGGCAACGCGCCCATGGTCGGGGTGGCCACCGTGGTCAGGAATGCGCTCACCCGGAGCGACGCGATCGTCAAGGCGCCGTCCAACGACCCGCTGACGACGACCGCTGTGGCCAGAACGATGATCGACATGGACCCGGATCACCCGGTGACCAAACACCTGTCAGTAGCCTACTGGAAGGGTGGCGACGCCTCCTTCGAGGCAGAGCTGTACCGGCCGAAGAATATCGAGAAGATCGTTGCCTGGGGCGGCTTTGCCAGTATCAAACACATTTCCGGCTACCTGCAGCCGGGTATCGACCTCATTACCCTGGATCCCAAGCAGAGCGGGACCATTATCGGGGAAGAGGCCTTCGCCGACGAACAGACCATGAACAGCGTTGCCGCGAAGGCCGCGCTGGATGTCGGCGGCTTCAACCAGGAGGGCTGCCTGAACGCGCGTGTCATCTATATCGTCAGCGGGACCGACGAGGCCGGCCTGGAGAGGGCCAGGCGCTTTGGCCAGGCGCTGTTCGACGCTATCCAGGCGCTGCCCGAGGAGATCAGCACACCGCATCACAGCTTCGACCCCGACCTGAAACAGGAGATTGACGGGCTGCGCTTTGTCGCCGAAGACTACACGGTGATCGGCGGCAAGGGCTCCGAGGGCGCGGTCATCGTCTCCCATGACAGCGAGCAGGTGGACTTTGCCCGCCAGCTCGCCTGCCGCGTCGCCAACCTGGTGCCTATCGATAGCGTGGAAACCGCGATCCAGTCGGTCAACGCGTACACGCAAACCATCGGTATCTACCCCGAGTCGCTGAAGACGGAAATTCGCGACAGGCTGGCCTACCAGGGCGGGCAGCGACTGGTGTCCCTGGGCGGCGCCATCAATCCCCCGGGCGATGGGCCCCAGGACGGCCTGGAGCCCCTGCGCAGGATGTGCAAGTGGATTGTGGATGACACACAGTAGCGCAGCGGGCGCCGCACCGCACTGACCCTGTAACGAGTGATCGAGTACGGCGGTTGCGACACCGCCAGGGGCGTCGCCTGCCCCGCCGGGCCCGGTTACCCCAGTTGGCCCGGTGATCGCTAGCGCCTCCCACGCCTGCGCGCAACCTGCCGTCGCTGATGGTGGAAGGTGGGGCGGATGGTGTATAACTTGCTGCTCATTGCCGGAAAAGCGACGTCCAGTACTCGAAGATGAGCCTCGCCAGACAACTGAAGTTGAGCCACCTGCGCCTGATTCGCGCCATCTGCCAGCACCGCCAGCTGGGCCTGGCGGCGGACAGCCTGGCGATGACCCAGTCCGGTGCGTCGCGCATGCTGTCGGAGATCGAGAAAATCGTCGGCGAACAGTTATTCGAGCGCCAGGCCAAGGGTATGGTGCCGACGGCTATCTGCGAGGCCCTGGAGCGTCGCGCACACAGCATACTGCTGGACCTGGACGACCTGTCCAGGGAGGTCGACGAACTCAGGAACGGTGAAACCGGCGTCGCCACAGTCGGTTCGGTGATCGGTGCGACGCTGGCCTACGTCATTCCGGCGGTGCGGCAGCTCAAGAAAGCCACGCCCAGGGTGACGGTGCAGCTGAATGTCGAGACCAGCCATGACCTGATGAAAGGCCTGGTCGAGGGCAGGAACGATTTCGTCCTGGCGCGCTTGCCGCCCAGCTTCGACGTGAATGAGTTCGAGGTACACGAGGGGCGCTCGGAGATCCAGAATGTGCTGGTGGGCAAGCATCATCCGCTGGCCGATGCGGGCGAGGTCACCGTCGAAGAGCTGGCCGCCTACGAGTGGGTGGTGCACACCACCCGCGAGCCCATCGAGGAGGCCTCGGACTATTCCCTGTCCGATAGTGTGGGCCTGCTCGGTGACACCATCATAACCACCTCGGAGCTGGCCATGCTCGCCATCGTCGAATCCACCTCGGCGATGACACTGCTGTCCAGTGAAGTGACCAGCTTCCTCACCGGCCCCAGTATCGGGGCCAAGTTCCGCGTGTTGCCCCTGCGCGGTCCGATACAGTTGCCGCCCTACCACCTGGTACAGCTGAAGGGGCGCCAGTTGTCGCCGGCCGGGCGGCGACTGAAAGCCCTGGTCATGACGCAGCTGGGTATAGCCCCCTAGCCCGCGGTCCCTGCCGCCGCCGCGCCGTGCGCGCCATGCCAAAACGCTATGCCTGCTTGTGGATTCCTCATTTGAATAAGGTTTCAGGCGTTCATAGTATGGAAGGCCCGGTGCGTCATCTCCCGCCGGGCGGCGGCCTGGCGCGCACAGCCTGGCGCCGTCGGCAACTATAAGAATGGAGGTGGCGCGTGCATCGTGATGCCAGACGGTAACCGGGCTGGATCGCCGCGCTACTGCTCACGACAGGAGGAGCGCAGGCTCAGACCGGCATGTCGTTATCCGCATCGCCCACAGCGGCCCCCCACGGTGTTGGCCTGGCGCGCGCCACGTTCATCGACAGCGGCCGTCCCACCGCTGCAGCGGGGGAGTTCGCCGGTACCCCGGATCGACGCCTGGACGTGATGATCTGGTATCCATCGGAGCACGCGCAGGCGGAGCCCGTCGAGGACGCGCCCGTCGCCGGCGGCTCGCGCTGGCCCCTGGTGATCTACAGCCATGGCACCGGTGGTACCCCGGACAACGCGTCGCATATCGCCAAACACCTGGCGCGCCACGGCTACGTCGTCGCGGCGGCGGCCTATCCCCTGACATCCAGCGTCTCTGTCGCCAGCCGGGAGGCGGGGGAACTGCAGCTCAGCGACGCGGGCAACCAGCCCGGTGACGTCAGCTTCATCATCGACTCGCTGCTCGCGCATCCGCAGTTTGGCGCCGCCATCGACGCCGACCGTATCGGCTCCACCGGCATATCACTGGGCGCCGTAACCAGTTACTTCCTGAGTTACGGGATGCAGACCCGCGATGCGCGTATCGGTGCCAACGCGATGATCGCGACGGCGGATCCCCCGTACGCGGCGCTCTCCTTCGGCCTGGGCTTCGACGGCACGCTGCACGCCGACGTCCCGGTGCCCGCGCTGATCTTCGCCGGCACGCGGGATGTATTCGACTCCACCACCGGCGGTCCCTACGCCTACTACGCCCGCCTGCGCAGCCCCAGGTATCACGTGATGATCGAGGGCGCGCCCCACGTCTGGTTCGGCGATCGCACCGATGTACCCGCCGACGGCGTCAACCCAGATTGCGGGTGGTTCGAGGAGCATGCGCCCGGCATGGACCTGCCGCTCTGCGAGGAGCGCGGCGGCCTCATCGATCCGCTGCGCCAGAAGGCCATTGTCCAGTCCGTTATCCTGGCGTTCTTCGATGCGTACCTGAAAGAGGATGGGAAGGCCCTGCAGCAACTGCGCACTGCGGACGAGGATTTCGACGAAGTGAAGCTGGTTTACGAGGACCAGGGCACAATATGAAAATGACACGGAACCCGGCCTGGAGAGCGATGCATGAGCAGTGATCCGCTCGTGGTCTGTATTGGCTACCCCGCATTGCAGGAAGCGCGCTTTGTCGAGCGTTTGCGCGCTGTCGATCCGCGCGTCGAGGTCATCACACTGCCGGTGGACGAAGGCGGTGACTGGCTCACCATGCCCCCGGACCGCCCCCATGAGGAGCCCCCGCCCTGGGCGGCCGGGTTCGCCGCGCAGCGGCGCGCAGCACTGGCGCGCGCCGAGGTGCTGGTTCAGCTGCATACCCCCGGGCGCCTGATGGAGCGCGCGCCCCATCTGCGCTGGTTGCAGGGTATGGGCGCCGGGGTCGACCAGTTCGCCGCGGCCGGCGTGTCGCGTGACCGGGTGGTAGTGACCAACGCCTCCGGGGTGAGCGCCGACTCGATTTCCGAGTTCGTGATCGCGCGCCTGTTGCAGGTGTGGAAGCGCCTGCCGGAGGCCGAGCAGTATCAACGACAGCACGAGTACACCCGCACTTACAGGCGCAGCTTCGCCGGCTCGGTGATCGGTATCGTCGGCCTGGGGGCCATCGGCGAGGCCGTGGCGCAGCGCGCCCGCGCACTGGGTTGTACTGTACTGGCGACACGGCGCAGTGCCGGCCGTCCGGGTGTGGACGCGGGCTCGGCGCACGAACTGTTCACCACCGCACAGCTGCACGAGATGCTCGCGCGCTGCGACGCCGTGGTGGTGTCGGCGCCCGCCACGCCGGAGACCCACCATCTCATCGACCGCGCCGCGTTCGAGGCGATGAAGCCCGCCACGGTGCTGGTCAACGTCGCGCGCGGCTCGCTGGTCGACGAATCGGCGATACCGGGTGCACTGGCCTCCGGTCAGCTCGCCGCCGCCGCGCTGGACGTGTTCGAAGTGGAGCCGCTGCCGGTGGAAAGCCCTTTGTGGGACCTGGACAACGTGTTCATTAGCGCGCACTCGTCCGTGTCGGTGGATCGCTACCTGGACGATGTCTTCGATCTGTTCGAAGATAACCTGCAGCGCTACGTGCGCGGCGAGCCCCTGCGTAACCGGGTCGATATGCAGGCCCTGGGTTTCGCATGAGTGAATTTGGGAGAGGCGCCATGGAATGTGAAGACGATGTCTGTGCTATGCCGCTGGTGTCCGCCGGGGTCAGGCCCGAGCTCGACCTGGGCACGGAAGACCCCGAGGAACTGATGGCGCTGTTCGAGGCCAACGGCTGGGGTGATGGCCTGCCGCTGGTGGCGCCGACCGAGGAGCGGGTCGCGGCCATGCTCGCGGTCGGCGAGGGGGAGGAAGCCCCGCCACCGGACGAGATCGTCGCCACACTGCCGCCGCGCTTTGGCCAGGCGACACGCCGCCTGCTGGCGGTCAACGCGGTGCTGGCCGGATGTCCCAACGGCGTGCTGCCGGTCATCACCTCCGCGGTGCGCGCGCTGACCAGCCCGGAAATCAACCTGCAGGGCGTAAACGCCACCACCCACCCGGTTGCGCCCCTGCTTATCGTGCATGGCAAGGCGGTGAAGAAGCTGGGCTTCAACTCGGGGCGCGGCACCTTCGGCCCGGGTTGCAGGGCGAATGCGACAGTGGGGCGGGCCATCCGCCTGATCCTGCTGCATATCGCCGGTTCCACGGTGGGCGACGGCGACGCGTCCACCCAGGGACAGCCGTCCAAGTACAGCTACTGCATCGCGGAGAATACCGAGGAAACGCCCTGGGAAGCGTTTCCGCAGCGCTACGGCGTCGACGCCGAGAGCGCGGTAACGGTCACCTGCGGCGAGAACCCGCACAACTTCCACGACATGGAGACCGACAACCCCGAGATCATCCTGGAGAAGGCGGCGAGTGTCATGATGACCATGGGCTCGAACAATGCGCCGCTGTCATTCGCCGAGTTCTTCGTGGTGCTGGGGCCGGAACATGCCCAGATCATGGCCAACGCGGGCTGGTCCTGCGCGGATGTCCAGCGCTGCCTGTACGAGAAAGCCAAAACCAGGGCGGGTGTTTTCCGTCGCCATTTCCAGGTCGCCAATTGGGCGGATACCATCAGGGAAATGGACGACGACGAGATGATGCACATCACCGATGATCCGCAGAATATCAAGGTCCTGGTCGCCGGGGGACCAGGCAAGCACAGTTGCGTCATCCCCAGCTGGGGCATGACTAAGAGCGTTACCCTGCCGGTCACAGTCTGAAGCGGGGGGCGGACCGGCAGCGCAACAGTCGATAACGACGGAGGAAGAAATGAAGATCTATGCACCTGAGGGCTCTATCGGCAGGCCGATACACGGCCTGGCGGAAGCGCCCAAACCCATGAGCGAGGCGCGCATCGTCGGCCTGGACAATCGCAAGCCCGGGGCGGCCCTGCTGATCGAGAGCGCCGCCAAACGCATCGCGCAGATCACCGGCGCCACCTGGGTGGGCAATCGCTCCAAGGGCACCGCGGCGACGCCGGTGGAGGATGACCTGCTCGCCGAGATCGTCAATGACGCAGACTATGTGATCACCGGCACCGCCGACTGAGGGTCCTGTACGTCGTGGAGTCTCCATGACCTGGTACAGCTCGAGGCGCTTGGTGTGCCTGCAGTGGTAATCGCCAGTGCGGACTTTGAAGCGTTCGCGCACAGTTGCGCGCAGTCGCTGGGCCTGCCCCAGGCCCGTATCCTGGTGGTGCCCCACCCCATCGGTGGCGTGCCCGACGAGATACTGCAACAGCGCGCGGAAGACAAAGCCGAAGAGGTGCTGTCGCTGTTCGGCGTGCCTGTTCCGACAGAGAACGGAGAATGAGTGACAGAGTAGAAGTAATCGACACGCATGTGCACATTGTTGCGCAGGATGAGCAAGCCTACCCGCTGAATCCGGCGGGATTGCCAGGAGCCTGGTATCGGGAGGCGCCCTACAGCGCCGAGGCGTTCATCGACTGCATGCACGATGCGGGCGTCGACCGGGCTGTGCTGGTACAGCCCGTGGGCGCCTACTCATTCGACAACCGCTACACCGCCGACTCGATGCAGGCCCACCCCGGCTTGTTCGCCGGCGCCTGCTGTGTCGATGTCAACGGGCCGCAGCCGGGTGCGGAACTGCGCCACTGGTTGCAGGAGCGGGGCATGCAGGGGGTGCGCCTGTTCGCCCTGGACCTGGAGGGGCCAGGCTGGCTGGCCGAGCCCGTGGCGCAACCCCTGTGGGAGTGCGCGGCCGAACTGGGCGCCCATGTCATCGTGACGATTTTCCCGCACCAGTTTCCCCAGTTGCGCGCCATGCTGCAGCGTTACCCGCAGGTGCGCGTCTCCATGGATCACTGCGGGTTTCCCCCGGTTAACGGCCCACCCTGGAGCGACTCGGCCGCGCTCACCGATTTGGTGGAATACGACAATCTCTACCTGAAAGTGACTTCCCATGTATTCCATTCCGTGATCGACCAGGGATACCATCCATCGCAGTGGGTGCAGCACCTGGTGTCGCATTTCGGCGCGGACCGGCTTATGTGGGGGTCGGACTTTTCCCAGACCCACGGCGCCGGTTACGTGGAGCTGGTGGTCCTGGCCAGGGAGGCCTTCGCCGGGCTCCCGGCAGCGGACCGCGATTTGTGCATGGGAGGCACGGCGGCACGCCTGTGGCCGGTTCTGCAGCCGGCCGCTGCTGTTCCCTGAAACCCGCGGCTGGCGTGGGCGCATGAAATCGCTGCCCCCGGTTCAGGCATTGCCGCTATACTCGGTCCTGCATGAAAGCTGACCGCCAGATAAAAGAAGCCCATCGCCGCATCCCCTCGGTAGACGCCCTGTTGCAACAGATGCCCGACGCCCTGGCGAACTGGGGTCGGCAACAGGTCACCGACGCGCTGCGCGCGGAACTGGCCGACCTGCGCGCGCAAATTGCCCGCGGCGAAACCCCGCAGACCGACGCCGAGGCGTTGCAACAGCGCGTCGCGCAGCGGCTGGAGCGCAGCAACAGCGCCAGCCTGGTGCCGGTGATCAACCTGTCCGGCACGGTCCTGCACACCAACCTGGGTCGGGCGAGCCTGCCCCGGGAGGCGCTCGACGCGGTGGTCACCGTGGCGGCGGCGCCCAGCAACCTGGAGTTCGACCTCGACTCCGGCGCGCGCGGCGACCGCGAGTCGCATATCGAGGCGCTGGTGTGTGAACTGACGGGGGCCGAGGCGGCCACCGCCGTCAACAACAACGCCGCCGCCGTGTTGCTGGTATTGAACACGCTGGCCCTGGGTCGCGAGGTCCCGGTGTCGCGCGGCGAGCTGGTGGAAATCGGCGGTTCCTTTCGTATTCCCGAGGTCATGCAGCGCGCCGGCTGCACCCTGGTGGAGGTCGGCGCCACCAATCGCACGCACCTGAAAGACTTTGCCGGGGTCATCAACAGCGCCACGGCGCTGCTGATGAAGGTACACACCAGCAATTACCAGCTCGAGGGCTTCACCAGCGCGGTGCCGGAGGGGGCGCTCGCGCAACTGGCGCAGCAACGGGGCCTGCCCTTTGTTATCGACCTGGGCAGCGGCAGCCTGGTGGATTTCGCCAGGCTGGGCCTGCCCGCGGAGCCGACGGCGGCCGAGGCGATCGCCAACGGCGCGGACCTGGTCACCTTCTCCGGCGACAAGTTGCTGGGCGGCCCACAGGCGGGACTGATCGCCGGCCGCAAGGAACTGGTCGGGCAGATCAAGACCAACCCGCTGAAGCGGGCCCTGCGCCTGGACAAGATGACCCTGGCCGCGCTGGCGGAGGTGCTGAAGCTGTACCGGGACCCGGACAGCCTGGTGCAGCGCCTGCCGACGTTGCGCCAGTTGACGCGGCCCGCGGAAGATATCGCGGCCCAGGCCGGGCGCCTGCTGCCGGCGCTGAGCAGGGCCCTGCAGCCGACCTACTCGGTTGAGATTGCCGACTGCGCCAGCCAGATCGGCAGTGGCGCGCTGCCGGTGGAGACCCTGCCCAGTGCCGCGCTCCGGATCACCCCGGCGTCCGGTGATGACGCCGATGTGCGCAGGCTGGCGCAGGTGCTGCGCTCGCTGCCCCTGCCGGTGATCGGCAGGCTGCATAAAACCAGC
The DNA here is from genome assembly GCA_002699145.1 of Halioglobus sp. Classification (GTDB taxonomy): domain Bacteria; phylum Pseudomonadota; class Gammaproteobacteria; order Pseudomonadales; family Halieaceae; genus Marimicrobium. The sequence continues at coordinate 201,631 of PABK01000041.1, read as the reverse complement.
CTCTGGCTGGACCTGCGTTGCCTCGACCAGGAGCAGGCGTTTCTCGGGCAACTGGACGGGTTACGCCTTTGATCGTAGCCACGGCGGGCCACGTGGATCACGGCAAGACCTCGCTGGTCAAACACCTCACCGGCGTCGACACCGACCGGCTGGCAGAGGAAAAACGTCGCGGCCTGTCGATCGACCTGGGCTTTGCCTACCGCAAGCTGGAGGGATGCCAGCCGATCGGCTTTGTCGATGTGCCGGGGCACACACGCTTTATCAACACCATGATTGCCGGGGTGCGCGGCATCGACCTCGGCATGCTGGTGGTGGCCGCCGACGACGGCCCGATGCCGCAGACCTTTGAGCACCTCGATGTGTTGCGCCTGCTCGGTGTGGCGCGCTTCCTGCTGGTTGTGACCAAGATCGACCGTGTGCCCGCCGGGCGCGTGCAGGAGGTCGCGGCGCAGACGCGTGGGTTGCTGCAAGAGGAAAACAACGAGGCGCCGCTGTTCGCCGTGTCCAACACCACCGGCGAGGGTGTGGCGCCACTGCTGGAGTACCTGCAACAGTGTGCCCGCAGCCTGAGTGCCCGGGCCGTCGCGGGCGGCTTTCGCCTGTCGATCGATCGCGCGTTCAACCTCAAGGGGGTGGGACTGGTGGTCACCGGTACGGCGACCGCGGGGTCGGTCAGCGTGGGCGACTCCCTGGTGCTGCAACCGGCGGCGACCACACTGCGCGTGCGCGGCATCCATGTGCAGGACGAGCAGGCGGTCACGGCCTGCGCCGGGCAGCGCTGTGCGCTCAATATCGTGGGTGATGTCGCCAGGGACGACGTGGCGCGCGGTGACTGGCTGGTGGATGTGGATGCGGGGCCGACGTCAACGTGTTTCGATGCGCGTGTGCAGATGCTTCCCGCCGCGCCCTGCGCGGTCAGACACCGGTCGCCGGTGAAGGTGTACCTGGGCGCCCGGCGCGTCGCCGGACGGCTGTTTATCCTCGAGGGCGGCGCGCGCCTGGCGCCGGGCGCGAGCGCCCTGGTGCAACTGCTGCTGGACGAGCCGGTCAGTTGCTGCCACGGCGAGTTGTTCCTGCTGCGCGACGATAGCGAAAGCTTCACCCTGGGCGGGGGCACCGTGCTCGACCCCTATGCTCCGCGCGCGGGCAAGAGTCGCCCACAGCGCCTGGATTGCGTGCGCGCCCTGGATACCACATCGCCCGCGGACGCCCTGCACAGGCTGGTGGTCGAGCAGGGCCGGTTACTGGAACTGGAGCGATTCCGGCAGAGCTGGAATTTGCGCGAGCCCGAGATGGCGGCGCTGTGCACGTCGCCGTTGCAGCGCATAAGCTTCGACGGCGTCAGTTACCTGGTGTCCCTGGCGCGCTGGCAACACGGCCTGGCAACCTTGCCCAGGCTTCTGCACAGTTGGCATCGCCAGCACCCGCTGGCCGCGGGTATGCCGGTGCAGCAACTGAAATCGACGCTGGCTGATACGTTCGAGGCGCCGCTGCTGGCGGCGACGCTGAAAAAACTGCAACAGGACGCCCTGCTGCGCCTGAAGGATGGCGCCCTGTCCCTGCCCGGGTTCAGGGCGTCGGTGTCGGACGACGACGTACAGCGCTGGAACAGGATCGAGGACTTCCTGCAGCGGCGCGGCAACAGCATTCCCCTCCTTTCCCAGGTCGTCTCGGCAACGGGTCTGGAGAAAGACATTGTGCACAAGCTCGTGCACGCCGCGGTCGCCGATGGCAGACTGCACAAACTCACCGACAACCGCTACGCCACGCCGTCGCAACTGGCGCAGCTGGCGCAACTGGTTCGCGAACTGTTGGCGGGTAGTGAAGCGGTTACCGTGGTCAGCTTCAAGGGACGCATGGGCACCGGCCGCAAGGTGGCGATAGATGTGCTGGAGTATTTCGACCGCATCGGCTTTACCCGCCGCGACGATGAAATTCGTGTAATAGTCGACGCAGAGCTACCCGGGCGTATGTTTAGCGGCTAGACTTTTTTTCTTGCGGAAGAGCGACGTCCCCGGTGGGGTGCCTGGTCTTCAAAACCAGTGAGGCGCACATTGTGCCTGGTGGGTTCGACTCCTACCTCTTCCGCCATTATGGACTATCGCGTACCGGCGACGGGATTATCGCCACGCGGATGAGGTGCAGCCGTCATGCGCTCCGGCCGTTCACGCGTCGGGCAGCGCGTAATCCGAGATCTGTACTTCCGCGCCCAGGTCCGCGTAGTCCCCCGCACTGCGTTGCGCGCGGAATTCTCCCCAGTTGATAGGCCGATAGCGCGGCGTGCCCTGCAGCGGCGCGTAATTGTAGGAATAGGCGGGATTGAGAAAGTAGGGCATGCTGATGCGCGATGCCTGTGTGTTGGCCATCACACGATGCAGCGGCGCCCGGTAGACGTCGTTGGACCAGACCTGCACCACGTCGCCTATATTGATGACGATCGCGCCGCGCCTGCTGTCGACCTCCAGCCAGCGATCATCGTGGTACACCTGTAATCCGGGCTGCCCGTCCTGCACCAGCACGGTCAGTGCCCCGGCGTCCGAATGATGGCTGATACCCAGTTCGCCGGCCGCAGGGATAAAATTGTCAGTGTCGGTCGCGGCGTTGGGGCATGGCGGGTAGAAATTCAGGCGCAGAAAGCTCGAGTGGGCGCCGAACGCTGCCGCCAGGTCCACCTGCGAATCCAGGCACTGCGCGATTTCATTGACCAGCGCCAGGGCCGTCCGGTGCATGGCGTCGGCCAGCTGCGACAGGACTTCCCTGTGCCCGGGCAGGTCTGGCCACTGTGGCGTGGCTCCCCGCAGGGGGCCTGCACTGACGGTCGGCCCGATATCCAGTATCTCTTTCCAGTCGCGCCTGTTCTTGGTCAGTTCCGCGTCGTAGTAGCCCCAGCAATTGTCGGCGCTGCGCCTTATGCGGTTTTTATACTCCAGGGGTTGTGCAAAGAACTCGCTGGTAACGCCCAGGCCATGGTCGATCAACGCCGGGTCGATGTCGTGGCCCTGCAGGATAAAGAACCCCCAGTCGCGGCAGGCCGCGTGCAGGGCGCGGTGGTCCAGGCTTTGGCAATCGATGGTGGGCAGCATCCGGGGTACATTCGCAGCCGGGGGTACAGCAGTATACGCAAACGCTCCGGCAATGAAAAAATGTCCATGAAACAACACGGTAGAAATTTTTTCGACGACGCGGGGCGGGGCTGTACAGTAACGTCGTCGCGCTGCAGGGGCAGTTAACGCAGGCGCTGCGGGGGCGATATTGCACGCAGAAAAATCCGCCTGCCCCCCTTGATTTTTGTCCCTGCAGTCCATAAATTTTTGCCGACTCTCATCTAAGCCCTTTAGGGAATTGTCCCGTTACCCGAGGAGTAAGGCAGTGAGCTTCGATTTGTGTACCTGCACTTCCATGCGCCGGGGTCCCCCGCGCAGTCCCGCTGCGACGTTCAACCAGCCACAACCGTAATACACCTGAACAAAGCTCGTGTTTGGAGGCAGACCATGCTGCAGGCCAGGGCGCTGACGCGCTGTTATGGCGAATTCAAAGCCGTGGACAACGTGAGTTTCTCCGTCGAGACCGGGGAAATCGTCGGGCTGCTGGGACCCAACGGGGCCGGCAAGACCACCGTGATGAAAATCCTCACCGGTTACCTGGAACCTGATGCCGGCAGTGTGACCTTCGACGGCATGGACCTGTCCAGCCGCCGCCTCGACGTGCAGTCAAGGCTGGGCTACCTGCCGGAAAACCTGCCCGTCTACGGTGAATTGAGCGTTGTCGATTACCTCGACTACGCAGCGGACCTGAAGGGACTGGCAGGCCGGGCCAAGCGTGATGAACTGCTGCGCGCTGTGGCGGCCACCGACCTCGCGGGGCGGCTGTCGGACCCGATCAATACCCTGTCCAGGGGGCTGCGCCAGCGCGTGGGTGTGGCGCAGGCCATACTCGGGTCCCCCAGCCTGGTGATTCTCGATGAGCCAACCAACGGGCTCGACCCGGAACAGACCCGGCACATGCGCGCTCTGATCGCCGATATTGCGCGGGACGCGACAGTCATCCTGTCCACGCACATCATGCAGGAAGTGGACGCGCTGTGTTCGCGAGCGTTGATCATGCGAGCCGGTTCGCTGGCATTGGATGCGTCGCTGCACGAACTGCAGGCCAGTGGCCGCCTGTTGCTGCACACAGACTGGCAGGGCGCGGAGGCCGCGTTGTCCGCGCTGGCCGGTGTCAGTGCCGTGCGTGGCCGCCAGCTGCAGGAGGGTGTGTTCGAGTACGCGCTGCAGTCCGAGGGGGCGCGGGACAGCCGCGCACTGCAGGCGGGCGTGGCGAAGGCCGTGGTCGATTCGGGTAACAACCTGTACTCGCTGCAGCGGGAAAAACGCGACCTGGAGACGGTCTTCCGCCAGATCAACGAGGGCGCGGCGCCGGGGGAGTTCAGTGATGCAGCCTAGCACTATTGAAAAACACGTCGTGCGCCGCGTGGCCGTCAAGGAAATCACGCTGTTTTTCACCTCGCCTGTCGCCTACCTGTTCCTGGCGAGCTTTGCGGCGATTACCCTGTTCGCCTTTTTCTGGGGCGAATCCTTTTTTGCCCGCAACATCGCCGATGTGCGTCCACTGTTCGAGTGGATGCCCGTACTGCTGGTATTTCTCTGCGCGACCCTGACGATGCGTCTGTGGAGCGAGGAGCGACGCACCGGCACGCTGGAATTCGTGCTGACGCGGGCCGTACCCCTGCACCGGTTCGTGCTGGGCAAGTTCCTGGGCTGTCTCTTCCTGCTGGTCATCGCCCTGCTGATCACCCTGCCGCTGCCTGCCACGGTGGCGATTCTCGGCGAACTGGACTGGGGCCCGGTGCTGGCCGGGTATGTTGCCGCCCTGTTGATGGGGGCGACCTACCTCAGCATGGGCCTTTTCGTGTCCGCGCGCAGCGACAACCAGATTGTCAGCCTGATCAGCGCCGTGGCCCTGGGCGGTGTCTTCTATCTGCTCGGCAACCCTGCGCTCACGGATTTCTTCGGCGTACGGCTTGCGGAGTGGTTGCGCCTGCTGGGTACGGGCTCCCGCTTCGAGGCGATTACTCGTGGTGTACTGGACCTGCGCGACCTGGCCTACTACCTGTCGCTCACCCTGGTTTTCCTGGCCCTGAATACCTACGTGCTGGAGCGTGAACGCTGGGCGCTAGGCGGCAGGGCCGCCCGGCACCGGCACTGGAAGGTGGTGGTGGGTCTGTGCGTGGCCAACGCGCTGGCGCTCAACCTGTGGCTTGGGCAAATTGGCTGGGCGCGGCTGGATGTCACCGAGGGTCGCCAGTACACCATCTCGCAGGCCACGCGTGGCTACCTGGGCCAGTTGCGCGAGCCGCTGTTGATCCGCGGCTATTTCAGCGCCCAGACCCACCCGTTGCTGGCGCCGCTGGTGCCGCAGTTGCGGGATCTGTTGCGCGAATACGAAGTGGCCGGTGACGGCGCGGTGCGGGTCGAGATCGTCGACCCCCAGTCAGACCCCGAGATAGAGGAAGAGGCAAACCGCAGCTTCGGCATCCAGCCCGTACCGTTCCAGGTGGCGGATCGTTACCAGTCGTCGATCGTCAGTTCCTACTTCAACGTGCTGTTGCAGTACGGTGACGAATCGCAGGTACTGGGCTTCGACGACCTGATCGAGGTAAAAGCGGGCCCGGACACCCGGCTGGAAGTACAGTTGCGCAATCCTGAGCACGACATCACCCGGGCCATCAAGCAGGTGCTGCGCAACTACCAGGCCGGCGGTAACCTGTTCGCTACTGTATCGGGAGACCTCGAGTTCACCGCGTACATCTCGGCCGGCGATGTGTTGCCCGAGGCATTGGCCCGGTTCCGCGCGGACATGGATGAGGTGCTGGCGCAGTACCAGGCGCAGTCCGATGGGCGCCTGAGCCTGAACGTCGTCGATCCCGGCGCGCCGGGCTCCGAGCTGGCCGTGCGCCTGGCGCAGGATTTCGGCTTCCAGCCCATGGCGACCAGCCTGTTCGACCAGCACACCTTCTACTACTACATGACCCTGGCGCAGGGCGATACGATCGTCCAGATTCCCCTGGATGATATGAGCCGGGAGGGCTTCGAGCGCAACCTCAAGGCGGCGATCAAGCGCTTCTCCAGCGGCTTTACCCGCACGGTGGCGATGGTGATGCCGGCGGCCCCGACGGCGGGAAGCCCCTACGCGCCGCCCGCGCTGCGATTTTCCCAGCTGGAGAGCTTTATCGGCAGCGAGATGAATGTGCAGCGCGAGGACCTGTCCGACGGCTCGGTAAGCGGGGACGCCGATGTGCTGATGTTGCTGGCGCCGGAAAACCTCGATGAGCAAGCGCTGTGGGCCGTAGACCAGTTCCTCATGCAGGGTGGAACCGTGATCGCCGCCACCTCGCCGTACAGTGCGACCATCGATCGCGCTGGCATTCGCCTGGCGCCGCGCAACAGTGGTCTCGCTGACTGGCTGGCGCATCACGGGCTAACCATCCAGAAGACCCTGGTGCTGGACCCGGTAAACACTTCGTTCCCGCTGCCGGTCACGCGCAACCTGGGAGGCTTCCAGGTGCAGGAAGTGGTCATGCTGGACTATCCGTTCTTTCCCGATGTGCGCGGGGCCGGACTCAACAGCGACAACCTGGTCACCGCGAGCTTGCCCCAGATGAACCTCGCCTGGGCGTCGCCTATCGTGCCGGCGCCGGAGCAGGGTGATCGGGAAATTATTGAGTTGCTGCGCAGCTCACCCGGTTCGTGGTTGTCCAGCGACCTCGACATCGCGCCGCGTCTGGACCAGTACGGCAACAGCAACTATACGGCCGGGGGAGAAAGGGCAAGCCACTTGCTGGGAGTGATCAGCCAGGGGCGTTTCGAATCCTATTTCAAGGGTAAGGAACCACCCCTGCGCCCCGCGGCTACCGCCGACGCGGCCGTCGCCCCGGCGACGCAGGAGGAGCAGACCCAGGAGCAGACCCAGGAGCAGCCCCTCTCGGTCGCGCCGGTCATCGAGCGCTCAGCGGAATCGGCGCGGATCATCCTGGTCAGTTCCAACGACTTTCTCTCGGACCAGGTGATCGGCCTCATCGGCGCGGGGCGCCAGACGGAATTCCTGGCCAACCTGCAGTTCGCGGCGAACGCACTGGACTGGTCGCTGGAAGACCCGGGACTGTTGTCCATTCGTTCCCGCGGGCACTTCAACAGGACACTGCCGCCGTTGGAGCGGGATACCCAGGCGTTCTGGGAGTACCTGAACTACGGCCTTGCTGTCGTGGCAATCCTGCTGGTGGCCCTGCTTGAGCGGCGCTACCGGGCCAGGCGCCTGCGCCGACAACTGGCCATGCTGGCGGCGTGAGAGGAGGGGATATGACCAGACTTGCTGTAACTCTGTCTCTGGCACTGGCGGCGCAATTGGCCCTGGCGGTGGCGCTGTACTGGGCAGGGCCGACGGAGACAACGGAGCGTGAACCGCTCGTAGCCGCGCTGGCGTCGGTGGACCGGCTGCTCATCAGCGATGCGCAGCAGCAGACGACCCTGGTGCGGGATGGCGATGGGTGGCTCATCGAACAGTTGGACAATCTCCCGGCGGACAGTCGCCGGGTGTCCGACGCGCTCGACAGGATTGGCGGGGTCGCCCTCGGCTTTCCGGTAACCACGAGCAGCAGCGCCCACGAGCGCTTCGAGGTCGCCCGCGACAATCATCAGCGCCACCTGCAGTTGTATGCGGGGCGTGAGCCACTGGGCGCCGTCTACCTGGGCACCTCGCCGGGCTTTCGCCAGCTGCACCTGCGACGCACCGGGGAGGATGAGGTGTATACGGTGAGAATGAACGTATTCGACTATCCCGCCGACCCGCAGCAGTGGCTGGACCGGCAATTGCTGGCTGTCGATTCCATTTCCAGGGTCGAGGGAGAGGATTACATACTGCAACGCGACGAGGACCGGTGGCTGCTGGGCTCGGGAGGGGAGGCTGACCCGGCCGGTGCGCAGGCGCTGGTCGAGGCGTTCGGCAGCCTGCGGATCACGGGTGTCGGGGAGGCCCTGGCGGCGGACGCGGTGCAGGAAACCTCGGTGACCGTAACCGGGGCGGACGCACCGCTTACGTTCAGCTTTTTCTCCGACGGCGAGCAGTACCGCGTGTCGCGCTCGGACCTGCAGGGCCTGTTCAGCCTGAGCCAGTACGAGTACGAGCGCATTGCCGGGGTAGGGCATGCGGATCTGCTGGCGGCGCATGGCGATGACGCCGCGTTGGATACCGATACGCCCGCCGCAGATCGCGAAGCCGCTGCCCATGAGGAAGAAGACGCCGGGCAAGCGGGAGATTCCGCGACTGCGGCCGGGTAGGGCGCCTGCCGCCGCGCGGCGGCCCGTGCAGAAAGCGCGCCGACGCGACAGCCGGCAGCTACACGCTATACTCGAACCAGCATCCACCGTTCCGGCGAGGCGTCCAGGCTATCAGCGGCTACCGCAACATCATATCGGGCGGTCTATTACTTGCCGCGTTGACCGCCGCGGTCGCCGCGGACGAGGTCGCGCCGCAGCGGCCGCGCACGGCGGTCGGCGTTGGCGATGCCATGACCGCGGCGCGGGCGCCGGACGGCAGCTACATTTCCTGGCGCGAGCATATCATCGACGACCACGTCGCCACCGGGCAGCCGCTGAGCGGCGGCGACGGGCTGGTGCTGGGCGATCTCGACGGCGACGGCCTCGAGGATATCGTCTCGGTGCACGAGTCCGACACCGAATACGACGGGGTCGCGGACGGCTACATTCGCATCGCTTTCGCCAGCGCCGATTCGGAGCGCTGGGAGAACGTCACGCTGGCGCAGGGCGCCGAGGCCGGTGCGCCGGAGGACGCGGCAATTGGTGACCTGAACGGCGATGTCCTGCCGGACGTGATCGCCGCGGCGGAACTGGCCCACCTCATCTATTTCCAGAACCCCGGCCCCGACAGGGTGCGCAGCGGCGCCTGGCCGCGGCTGGTCGTGCCGCTGACGCGCAACCGCGGCTCGTTTATCCGCGTCTTTCTCGCCGATTTTGACGCCGACGGGCAACTGGAGGTGAGCACGGCCAACAAGGGCGAACAAAACCCGCAGGCGGCGACAGCGACGCCCGGCCCGGTGTCGATTTTACGCATCGACGGCGCGCCGCTGGACGGCGCGAACTGGTCGGAGACGGAACTGGGGCGTTACCTCGTGCCCCAAAACGCCCACCCGGTCGATATCGACGCGGACGGTGATATGGATATCGTCGCCGGCGCGCGTATTGCGGCTGAGCTGATCCTGTTCGTCAACGACGCCGGCGCGTTCCGCGAAATTGCCCTCGCGCCGGGCGGCGCGCGCCTGGGCGGCTTCAACCTCGCCTTTCACGACTTTAACGGCGACGGGCGGCTGGACATTGTCGGCGCGTCGAACGTGGGCCTGGGCTGGCTGCAGCAGCCCGCGGCGCTCGACGGGACCTGGGCCTTCCACCGCGTTGGCGATTTCGGCCCGGACCTGATGGCCTCCATCGCCCTCGCCGATATCGACGGCGACGGGGATATGGACATGCTCTCGGGCGGCTACAGCCTCGGTCCGCGCGACAGGGACGTGCAGGTTCCGCTCGCCACGCCCATGGGCCGGATCGGCTGGTTCGAGAATCCTGGGCCCACACAAGCTGCAGCGGGCGGCGCGTCGTGGACGCGCCACGATATCTCGCGCCGGCAGCGCGGCATGTTCGACAGCTTTGTGCCCCGCGACCTGGACGGCGACGGCGATATCGACTTACTCGGCACCCGCGGCAACAGCGTTCCGTACGACGGCGTGTTCTGGCTGGAGCAGGTCCGCTCACCGCAGCCGCGCGCGGCGTTCCAGCGGGCGCGCACCCGGGACAGCCCGGAACGCCCGCTGGCGCCTGGACGCTAGCTGCCAGCGGTAGCCAGGAAGTCTCCCACGGTTTGACGGCAAAACCAAAATCAGTACAAAATGTGTGGCTATGCCGGCCACGCGTGGTCGCCCGTAGCCCTGAACCTGATGGAGTTGGTATGAAACAACCTGTGATTTACAGCCTGCTGCTGTCCCTGTGCCTGCTGGTCGGCGCATGTAGCGATGGCAGCGACAATCCCGGTGAACTTGACGCGAACGTGCTGCTGTTCACCGATCATGAGATCCCCGCCAGAGTCATACAGGACGTGATCGAGCGCAGTGCCGATGACCCCGCGCTGCGCCTGGGCGGCAAGATCCACGGCAAACCCGTGACCATCGTCAAGCTCAGCGGCAAGACCAATCATTTCGGGCGTCATCTCAACGGCGATTACATCGACTACCACGCCACCGTGCCGGACACGCCGGTGTGGATCGCGGAGTATCCCTGGACCAGGGACCATGGTATCCAGACCGATGAAAGCGGCTGGTGGACGATGTATATCGTCAAGGACGCGGGCGAGGACCTGGAGTTTTCATTCATCTACGACAAGGAAGGCTGGATCACCACCAAGAGCAATATCATCACCGTGGCGGACGAGGACGACACCGACCTCGCCATCCAGTACATCGACCCGGACTTCTACAATGTGCTGATGCTGCCCTTCGTCGAGGACATGCTGCGCGGCAATGGCTACCCGAACTTTTTCTTCCGCAACGCCATGGTGGTCACCGTGGGCAAGTCCTGGGGCAGCATGCACGACGACCGCCTGCCGCATGGCGACCCGGGGGCGACCATGACCATCGCGCCGGCGATCGGCGCGGATGCGATAGGCCCGATCTATTTCAATGAACAGGTCATCCCCGATATCACCTGGGACAGCACCTCCCTGGACGGCGGCGTGGTGTGGCTCAACCTGCCCCTGGGACAGGTCTGGCAGGTCAGCGCGGAGAAGGCCGGGGTGACGTATCCCACGGTGCGTTTCAGTATCGACCAGGCGGATATCGATGCCGGTGTGCAGTTGTTCATCGCCTCGCCGCCGGATTCCCTGGAAGGTGACAACGACTCGCCGCCCGGCGAGGACTGACCGGCGTTGTTGGCCAACCCTGGCCCGAGCGGGGCAACGCGAACCCCACGCGGGCAGCTACAAGGGGGGCCTGGCGGGCGACTCCTGACAGGGTGTCCTCGCGGGCGCTTGTGGGCGCCACCGTCGAAAAATTTTACATGCTGTCACAGCGGATTCATTTTGTTGAGGAAAATCAATGAGATGAAAAGCGGCATTTTTTTTGCATAACTGTCTTGGTTAGGAAACTCTACTTTCAATAGGGGGAAGCGATGTTGATGAGGAAATTGCTGGTCTGCCTGGCCATCGTCCTGAGCAGCAGTGTGTGTCACGCCGGCCTGATGGGGAGCAATGTCAGCGCCAACTACCATTTCGAAACGTTCGGCGACATTATTGGTACGGGCACAGCCACCGTGGGGGCCGGCCCGGAGTGGGTCGATCCCACGGGGTTTCCCGGCGACTGGAACGGTTTCGATTTCATCGATATCGGCGATGATTACATCTTCTTCGACTTCCGCGCGGACGCGTGTTGCCAGTGGAACCCTACCGCCTACAACGGCTTCGAGTTCATCTTCGACCCCGGCGTCCTGGCAGACCTGGTCGCCGCCACGTTCAGCCCCAATCCTGACGGATACCTGGATTCCATGATCAGCCATGTCGGCGACACCCTGTATATCAACTGGGGTAGTGCACAGATCACCGGCGTGGACAGCGTGCAGGTGAACCTGGATTTCGCGGCGGTGCCGGTTCCGGCCTCGATCTTGCTGCTGGGCCTTGGCCTGCTGGGCCTGGGTTATTCCAGGAAGTTGCAACGCAGCGGGCTCTGACCGGGTGGCGCCGTTCGACAGAGCGGCGCCTTTTCCCAGCCAGCGCAGGCTTCGGGGCGTTTTTCCCTGGCCGCGCTAAATACCCCATCCGATTCAGCTTTCGTTCAGCGTCGCCGTTGTAACTTGAACCTCACGCGAAAACCGCGAGAAGGAGGTTCATGATGAAACGGAAACTGGTAATGCTGGCGGGGCTGGCCTCCCTGCTTCCCACCCTGGCTGTAGCGGATATCTGCAAGAACTGCGTCGTCTATTACGAGCCCCACGGACCGGAGGTGCGCCATGAGCACCACCGCCATGCGCGCGTGCTGACCCGCCAGCACCAGCACTGGCGGCAGCGCCAGCGCCATGCCTCGTACTACGACAAGGTCCGCGCGCGGGTTGTCGACGTGCAGCCTGTCTACCACTACCGCGAGCAGCACAACGGCTATCACTCCTGTATCCGGCGCGATTCGGGTCGCGCGGGCTATCGCTCCTGGACGCCGGCCGTGCTCGGCGCTGTCATTGGCGGCGCCGTTGGCCACAGCCTGGGTGACAGTTACGGTGACGCGGACGCCGCCGCGATTGCCGGCGGCGTACTGGGGGCGGCGGTCGGCCGGGACGTGGGGCGACACCACGCGCAGGCGGGCGCCATCAGCTCCAGCGGCCCCTGCCGGGTGTCCGCGCGTGACAGCGCCTGGCGCAGGCCGGTGGAGTATGTCGTGACCTATCGCTACAATGGCCAGATCTATCGCACACGCATGGAACACCATCCGGGAGAGTGGGTAGAACTGGATGCCGACAAAAGGCCCACCTGAAGCGAGCCAGCAACCCGCCGCCACCCGGCGTCTCCCCGGTCCCCCGCGGCGTGCGGCAGCGCTGGGGGCCGCCATCTGCGTAAGCCTGTTGCTGTCCTTCCACGCCCAGGGCAACAATCCCCAGCGCGCCATCGAAAAACTGGAAAAATGCTCCGCGGAAGAACGCTCCGGCGGCCGTTGCGTGAAGATTTTGAAGCGCCAGCCCAGCGGTGACGGCAAGCAGCGCATCAAGGCCCAACTGCGCAACGGGCGCATCATCTGGTACGAGTACGACAGAAAGACAGGCAAGGTCAGACGGGTCAACTGATGCGATTCCTGATCGTGGAAGACCACGTGGGCATGGCGGACCAGCTGTCCAGGGGGTTTGCCGCCCGCGACCTCGGGGTGAAGGTCGTCGCCAACGGCGAGGAAGGACTGTTCGAGGCGCGGGAGGTGGACTACACCCTGCTGGTGGTGGACCTGGGCCTGCCGGGAATGTCCGGCCTGGAACTGATCAGGCAGCTGCGCAGGGAAGCCAACAACGTGCCGATCGTGGTGCTGACCGCGCGCGATGATGTCGAGAGCATCGTACAGGCGATGGAGGCGGGCGCTGACGATTACCTGAAGAAGCCCGTGTACTTCGAGGAGTTGTTCGCCCATATCGAGGCCGTACTGCGACGCGTGCTCGGTGACCCGCGCCTGGATGATCCCGTCATGCGCTTCGCCGATCTCGCCCTGGATACCCGCAAGCGCGTGGTGACCAGGAACTCGGAGCCGGTTGAACTGACTCGCGCCGAGTACGATATTCTCGAGCACCTGTGGCGCAATGCCGGGCAGGTGCAGTCGAAGAAATCCATCGCCGACGCCTACCAGCGCGACCCCGGCGCCGATCCCAGGGCGAATTCGGTAGAGGGCCTGGTCGGCAGGATCAAGCGCAAGATCGATCCCGGTAAACGCCTGCTGCCCATCGAGACCATCCGCGGCCGTGGCTACATGTTCCGCGAGCCGGATCGGGACAGCGGCGGCTGATGCCGGGCGCCGCAGGCAGCTCGATCCGCTCGCGCCTGCTGGCGGCCAACCTCCTGTTACTGCCGCTATTCCTGCTGGTCACGTTCTGGGTGCTGGACAGGGCCTTCGCCGCCTACCAGGAGGATGCCGTGCGGGAGCGCCTGTGGTTGCAACACCTGCTGCTGGCCAAGGCGGCCGACTGGGACGGGACGCAGTGGCGCCTGGACAGCCTGGACGAACCGCGCCTGGAACTGCCCGACTCGGGGCTCTACGCCTTCGTGCTGTCCGCCAGCGGCGAGTTGTTGTGGCACAGTCCCTCGGCGTCCCAACTGGGCAGCCTGTCCGAGCCACTGCCCGAGGTGCAGGCGCTGGCGTTGCGGCAGGGTCTGCACAAGGCGCGGCTGGGCAGCAGCCTGTTCCGGGAATGCTCGCTGCAGGGCGATTACTTTTGCCATGCCACCGGCATCGCCTGGGGCAGCTCGGGTCCCAGGGCGACCTTCCTGCTCATGGAGAGCCAGCGTGAGGTCATCGCCGCCCGCGACAGCTACCGCGCGTACCTGTTGGGCCTGTCGGGCGCGCTGTCGCTGCTGCTGTTGCTGTCCCTGGCCTGGGTGGTGCGCTGGGGGCTGGCGCCGTTGCAACGGATTGCCGAGGATATACGCCGCTTGCAACTGGGCGAGCTGGTGCGGCTCGACGGCGGCGTCCCGCGCGAACTGATGCCGCTGACACAGAGCGTCAACCAGCTGCTGGCCAGCGAGAAAAGCCGGCGCGAACGCGTGCGCAATACCATGGACCGCCTGGCGCATGTTTTGAAGACGCCGCTCATGCTGTTGCGCAACAGCCACGAGGAGGGAGCGCAGTTTCGCGAACTGGTGCAGGAACAGGTCGGTCGCATGCTCGGTATCGTGGAGGGAGAACTGGCGCGCGCCCGCCTCGATGGCAGGGCGCCCGATGTCATGCGTCAGTTCGTTCCTGTGCGCCCCGTGCTGGTCCGTATCGTCGAGGCCTATCGCCGCCTGCCGCGGCTGCAGGGGCAGGGCGAGATTGTGATCGACGTCGCCGGCATCGCGGACGCCGCCGTGTTCCACGGGGACGAGCGCGATCTGCAGGACCTGTTCGGCAGTCTGCTGGAAAACTCGATGAAGTACTGCCGCGCGCGCATCGAGGTGGTTGCGGACATCGTCGATCTCGATGGCGAGGACTGGTTGAGCATCAGCGTGTCCGACGATGGGGAAGGCATTCCGCCCGGATTCGAAAACCAGATACTGCGCCGCGGCGCCCGGGCCGATACCAGCAGCGTGGGCCAGGGCCTGGGCCTTGCCATTGTCGCCGAGATCGTCAGCGCCTACGGCGGTAGCCTGCACGCGGACCGCTCCGCGCTGGGCGGCGCCATGTTTGTCGTCAACCTCCCGGGCGCCCGCGACCGCGCCGCCGGGCCGTCCTGACCCGGCGCCGATTTCTTCGCTTCATTCAGTTTTCATTCAGCCAGCCTGTGTAACCCTGACCAGCACTGAAGTTCAGCTGGAGCGGGTTACCCGGGAATGCAGCGTACACCTTGCAAGCTATCGATCATCGTCGCCGTGCTGATGCTGGCACTGGCCTGCCCGGCGGCGCTGGCAGGTGCGAGCCAGCTGTCGCGCTGGGTCGAGCGCGACGCGTTGCCGGAATTGCAACAACTCCTGGCGGCGCACCCCCGTCTGGCCGGCGAGACGGTTGCGCTGCAGGCGTCTTCCGGAACGGCGCTGGACGCCGCGGTCGCCCGGGTGCTGCTGGACAGCCTGGCGGGCGATGAGCGCATCCGGCTGCGTGTCGGCAACTCACTGCCCGCCGGCGCTGCAGGCAGCATCGACCAGCTGCAATGTGCGGGCGAACAGCGCCCGGATGTGCGCCTGCAGGTGGCGGCAAAAGCGCTGTCTTCGCGGCGCGCGCAGCTGGAGATCTCGCTATGGGACAGCGCGCAGGGCGACGCCCCGTGGCGCCGCTGGCGCTGGCAGGGCGCACTGTCCGCCGCGGAGAGCGACGCCCTGGGCAGCCCGGCGCCGCCGCCCTTCGCCGATGGCAGCCTGCGCTCGCCCTGGCCTGCCGACGCCGTTGAAGACGCCGCCGCCGCGCTGAGCGCGCAGTTCGCCTGTGGCCTGCGCGAGCATGTCATCACCACGGTGGGGCTGGCCTGGACACAGGCGCCACAGACCTCGGCGCAGTTGCAGGATATTTTCAATGCCAGCCACCACCGCCTGGGCGGGATGCGCGAAGTCAACCTGGTTGACGACGCGGACATGGACATCAACGTGCGCGTCGAGCAATTCCAGGGCGAGGTGCTGCAGCTCTTGCTGGTCGGCACCCCGCGTGGCGATGACCTGGAGGCGGTGCAGGCCGTCACCTACATCCAGGGCGTCCTGCCGCGGGAAGCGCCGCGGGCGCCGGCGCCACTGGTTTCCGCGCCTGCGCCACTCGCCGTGGCGCCGCCCAGGGACCCCGCCCTGGAGTTTCTCGAGGTTCGCATGCTCGATGCGACCCAGGCGGACCGCTCCATGTCCCGCGCCGACCTGCAGGTGCGCCTGCAGCTTTTCAACCGCGGTGCGTGGCCGATCCAGTACGCGTTTTCACTGTCGGCGGGACACTACCTGAATTGTGTGGCGGACCCGGCGCTGTACCGGCACGACCGCTACGGCTACATCGAGGGCGAGATCGCGCCGGGGGAACGCCTGCAGCGCGAGATAGCCATCGCCGGTGTACAACACAACCCCAACCCCTGGTTCGGACCGCGCAAGTGCGCCGGTTTCAAGGACCTGGCTGGCTTTGAGAATTTTGCCAGCATGGGATACGCGGTGACCGAATTCATTCGCTGGGGCCTTTGAGGGGGGCTGCTCATGATGTCAACGTTCAGCGGTTTGATCCTTGGAGTCGTGTCGGCCGCGGTGCTAACCGTGTTCTACGGCGAGGAATTCGGAGAGCGGCTGCGCAGCCTGGCGCTGACCCGGCCCCCTGTCGTCGCGCCGGCCGCAGCGGGAGCAAAGCACGAACTGGGCGCACAGGCGTCGGCTGTCGCCGCGAGTGCGGCAGGCACTGGCCCGCAAGCGCTGCAGGGTACAGCACTGGCGCAGCCTCGGGACGCGCTGGGCGCGGCAGCGGCCACGCAACCGGTGCAGCCCCTGCCGGTTGATCCCGGCGCCGTCCTGCAGCGCCGCTGGGCCGAGTACCTGGCCAGCGCCGCCGACCTGCCCCCGGCCGGTGAGTTCCCGTACCGCGCCTGTTTTCAACGCGCCGCGGCCGCCCACGGTCTGCCCGAGTCGCTGCTGCTGGCCGTGGCCAGCGGGGAGAGTGACTTTGACCTCGCCGCGCGTTCGCCCAGCGACGCCGTCGGCCTGATGCAGATCCAGTGGCCGCAGACCAGCCGCCACCTGGGCATCCTGCGCGAGGCCGACCTGTATGACCCCTGCACCAATGTCGACGCCGGCGCCCGCTACCTCGCCGAACTGGGCCAGCGCTACGGCGGCGACCTGCATCGCACACTGGGAGCCTACAACTACGGCCCGTCCAGGATCGGCGCCGGGGCGCTGCCGGATGGTGCGATCTGGTACAGCCAGTACATCTACCAGCGCCTGCAACAGGTACTGGGTCGGCCGCACGTGGCCAGCAGTGAGCTGGTGCAGGAGAGGCCGCAAAGCGGGGCGGGTTACCACGTCCTGATGAGCTTCAACCGCCCGTACCGGGCGCGCGCCTTCCTGCAGCATGTGCGGCAACTGCTGCCCTCCGACCTGGAACTGGCCCAGCGCAGTGAGCAGCTGGGGCGGTACGAGGTGGTGCTGCTGTACGACAGCGCCGAGGAGAGGGCGCGTGGGCTGCGGTATGTGCAGGCGACGGAGCTGGTGGCGCTCGCTGGCGGTGATGCTGCGACGAACTCATTCTAGGAGAAGAATCATGACTGTTATATGCGAATCTGGATTGTCACGAAAACTGCTGTTGTCCGGCCTGTTGCTGCTGGGCCCAGGCTGGGCGCAGGCCGTGCCCGGCCAGCCCGCGGAGCTGCGCCCGCGGATAAACCTGTTTCCGACCTCCGTGGTCGAGAGCTTGAGCGATACCTCGCGCGCGGCGCGCGAGATGGAGACCGGCTTGTACGAGATCGTTCTCAAGCTGGAAAAGCAGAAAGACGCCTACGAGAGTACCGATTGCGCCAGCAGCGACGACGCCGGTTGCGTCCAGTTGCGCAAGGCGGTGCGCGGTACGTACAAGGAGATGCTCGACCTGATGCAGGCGAGCATCCCCGGCATGCGCGCCAGCCTGGATGCCACGGCGGACTCCATGGGCAACAGCCTGCGCTCGGAGATCGGGCGCAAGATGACACCGGGGGACGTACAGCGAATCCTGGGAGGGCGCGGCGCCGGTGAGACCGGCCTGGCCCGCCCGCCCTCCGGCCGCGCCGGGCAGGGCAAGCTGTCGCAGATGTTTTCCCGCTACTACGAACTGGTCAAGCGCGGTGGCAGGCAGGCAGACGCGCTGCCGGTGCTGGCGTCGCAGATCTACCTGGATTCGGTGCAGTCCCTGTACTTCCTCGACCTGATCGAAGCCGAGATCGGCTCGCAGAGCACGGAACTCGTGCTGGAGCTGGAATGGGGAGAACTGACTGACCAGATAAGCGCCACCGTCGGCGATGTGAAGGTGTTGCTGTGGGGCGAGGAGGACCGGGCGCAGGACATTCTCGAGGTGGGGTTGCAGGAGAGCGCGAGCCGCGACGAGTACCGTGACCTGTTGATCCAGTAAGTGCCATGAACAAGGGAGTCTATACGATGAGAAACCAGCGGAAACTGTATGGGTCGCTGTTGGCGGCAATCGGCCTGTTGGCCGCAGGCGGCTGCGCACAGCAGCCCCGGACGGACGCCGGCCATTGCCAGCTGAGCGCGACCAACAACGTGGAGCGGCTGTTTCTCGAGGTGAGCGAAAAACTCGAGGACCCGCTGTGCCATTATTCCTACCCGGACTACCGGCAGCAGCTCGTCGCCGCCGCCAAGGGCTCGCCGGGAGCGGAGAACGAGGCGCGCTTCGCCGCGCTGCTGCGCGAGAGTATCGACCTGGGGGTCATCTCCACGCGCCAGGGCCAGGAGGTATTCAGCCAGTACTTCGACCCGGAGTTCTACGCCGTGAAGTCGGAACCCAGGAGTAGTTGCACGTCACTGCGCGAGCGCAGCGAACTGGAAGTCGCCATGCGTCGGGAGCTGGAGTACAAGCGCGAGGGTATGCTGGAAATCCTCGGCGACGAGGAGCGCTTCCGCCAGGCGCAGCACTATTTCCAGGACCTGAACCTGGTCTTCGACGCGGTGGATGCGGCGTGCACCCGCAGCACCTAGTGAGCGCCTCCGGCGCCACCCGGCTGTTCGGCGGCCTGCTGCTGGGCTGGCTGCTCACGGGCGGCATCTTTGTCTTGATGTTGTTGGCGCTGCCCGGGCTGGAGCTGGCCGCGTCGTTGCAGTCCGCGAGAATGTTTGTGCAGGACGCCTGGCTGTTCATCGAGACCAACCTGAGAGCTTCGATACTGCCGTTCACGGCAGTGCTGCTGGTGTGGCTGACGCAGTTCGCGCGCCTGCGGCAGCTGCTGGGCGATGAGGACCCGTCGTTTGCGCGCATCGTGCGCACCGAGCAGGCCCTGGAGCAGTGCGCCGGCCTGTTCTTCGGTATCGGTGTGGTGTGGACGGCGATAGGCATGCGCGATGCCCTGCTGTTCGCCCTGGGCGACCAGGACCTGGTGCAATCGCAGAGCGCCTTCTCGGTGCTGCAACGCCTGGTCGACGGCGGCATCCTGCTGGCGCTGAGTACGACCATCGTCGGCGCGGTCGGCGGCTACCTCATGCGCATCGCCAAATCCGTCTTTCTCGGCTCCGGCCTGGTCTGTCTGTACATGGCGGAAGCCGGGCGGCCCGACCGCGAACAGCTCGAATCACTGCAACGCATTGAGCGAAAACTGTCCGCGCTGGACCGGGGCGGTAACGAGCGCAAAGGGCAGACATGAGACCACCGTGGCTCCCGGGCCTGGCGCCAGCGGATGACGTCGACAGCCTGCAGGCCGATGTCATGCGCTTTGTCGCGATCTTCGGCCTGTGCCTGGCCGCCATCTTTTCCCTGGTCAGGGAACTGGAAGATGAACCTGCGGCGACGGCCGCGGTTGAGCGGGTCGCCGTCGAACGTCCGGCGTCGACGCGGCTGCCAGCCGCGCGCGCCGCGCCGGACGAACCGCGAGCGGCGCGCGGCGAAACGGCGGCGACGGCGCAGGTTCCCCCCGCGGTGGCAAACGACGCCACGTCGCGGGTGGAGGTTGCGACCGAAGCGGCGCAGGAGGGGTTTTCCCTGCAGTTCGAGTCGCCCGCAGCCATGCGCGCGCTGATGCGCAACAATGCCATCCGCGTGTACGCGCGACAGGGTGACGACTTCTGGCTGCTGGACGCGACCGGCGCCATGGCGCCGGCCGCACCCCCGGACAGTTACTACGGCATGCACTCCGCCACGTTGCCGGCGGAATTCCTGGCGACGGCGCGGCGCGTGATGCAGCGCGCCGATGTCGAGTGGGCGGTAACCCTGCCGCACCACACCATACGCCAGCTTGCCGGCCTGATGCAGTCGGGGGGCGCCGGCGCGCTGCTCATCGGCGCGGACGCCGGCGTGCGACGGGATGAAGCACCTGTACAGGCGCCCTGATGGTAGCCGTGAGCGCGGTTATGAGCGCCTGCTGCCGGGCCGGCCACCCAGCCATTGCGCGAGTTGTTGCATGACCCGCGGGTCATGCAGCATGCCCAGGTGGCCCAGGTCGTAGAAGATCCGGGTATTGTCCTCGGCGAACTCGAGGGCGAGGTCGGGGTTGGCGTGCCTGCCGGTCGCGCTCGACGGGTGGACCAGGCCGTCGCCAAGCAGCCTGCCAATCCGGTCGCCAGACTGTTTCGATAAGGTAGCCGCAATCGCGTAGTGTTCGATATCCCGGGCCAGGGGCGTCGGTCGGCGCAGGTCACTGTGCTCCTCGTGTTCATCGTGGTGCATCCAGTCGTCGTCCTGCACGTTGCCGTGGCGCAGGTCGGTGATGCCGGCGCTGCGCACCCGGCCGAGGGCCGACAACGGCGCGGTGTAGGGGCTGTAGGTCAGGCTTTTCTGCAGTTTGAAACCGCCGCGCTCCATGACGGCGCCGTGATGCGGTGTGCCGATGTAGACCGCCTTGTCGACCTTGCCCAGCCAGGCATGCCCCTCTGTTTCCGCCAGGTGCAGGGCGCTGCGTACGACCAGGCCGCCCATGCTGAATCCCATGAAGGTGATCGATTCCACCGGCACGGGCCAGGCGTCGACGAGCTCGCCGAGTATTTCGCCCAGTTCACGGCCGTTGCTGGAAACATGTCGGCCGGAGTTGTACAGCGCGTAGATGGGTGTGTAGCCGTATTTTCCGGCCAGTTCCTCGGCGTGGTTGTGCTGGTGGGACGTCCATTCCCGGTCGTTCATGCTCAGGCCGTGTACGGCGACGAGCAGCCGTCCCCCGGGCGCGTAGTCGTCCTGCGCGAAGGCCAGTGCGCGGGGGTGAACTTCAACCGGACGCCTGTCGGCCTCGAACAGGTGGGCCATGGGCGCCCGGCGCACGCCGCTCCCCGCGTTGGCATGCTCTTGCGCTGTCTTGCGCTGCGCCCGGGGCGGCAGGAAGACACGAAATTGCATGGGAATCGCCAGCGTGTTGCCGCTGCTCTCCAGGTGGTCGCCGCAGACGCCATTGAGGGCCGCGATCGCGGCCTCGCGGTAAGGCCCCGGCGGCCAGGCGCGGTCGAGGGCGGGGGCGGCGCGACCCAGGGCCCAGTCGGTCGCCAGGCGCGCACCTTTGGTGACGTTCCTGATCGACTCGTGCACGAAGCCGGCGATGCCGGGCGCCCGTCCCCGGGGCGATTCACCCAGCGGCCAGGGCGTGGCGGCAATGTTGCGATACATGCCCTCGACGATGTCTGTGACGCCGTGTGTGACGTCAAACACCAGGTTGGCGCTGCCCTGCAGTGTCTTGCCTGTCTTCATGACTGCTGCATACTCCTGTTGCTGGGAGAGTCTGATGCTCGTCGCCGCCTGTGTGACCTGCCCTGGCGCCAGGTGGGGCTGGCCCTGTGGCAGGGTGCTAGGTGGAAAACGGCGTGCCGATGTCGACGCTTTCGGGCTTGTCGAAGGTCATCCTGGTCCGCTCCACGGAAACCGTAAACATCGGCCGCTTGGGCAGGCCCAGGGCGCGCAGTTCCTTCGCCAGGGGGTGGCTGTCGCCTATCTGCGGCTTTTTCCCGCCCAGGGAGAAGGTCATTCCCGAAGGCTCGTTGACGCCGTAGGTTTTCCAGGCCTTGCCGTCGCGGATCGCCAGCGAGGCGGCGCGCTGTTGTGCGGGCTGGGCTTTACCACCGGTCTTGGCCTCGATGGCGTAGACCAGTTCCCCGTCGTCGATAAAGGCGCCGTGCGCGCGCCGGGGGCCGAACTCGAAGTCGACACGGGTCACCCACTTGGGAAAGCCCCAGATGAAGCGCCCCGCGTGGGTGGTGAACTCCTGGTCCACCGGCATGCGGTAGACGAAGTTGCCTATGTCGCCCGCGCCCATGCGCTTCATCGTGCCGAAGAAGGGAAAGGGCTTCTTCTCCCCGGGGGTCAGCACCGGGAATATGATCGCTCCCTCGTTATAGTCGCCCAGGTCGTTCTCCTTGTAGTCCACGAGCAGCAATTGCAGGATCGCCTTGCCCGGGAAAAGCTCCACGACACGGAAGCCAGTGCCGGCGAGCATCGCCTGCGCCGCCTTTGCATCCACCAGGAAACCGTTCATCAACATCGAGGCGTTGCCGACCACGACGGGAAGCGTGATGTCCTTGCCGTCGATGGTATAGCTGCTCTCGCTGTTCTTGCTACAGATGTCGTTGGTGGCCCTGTCACCCTGCTCGACATAAAAGGGGGCCTGGTCGGGTACTGCTGCGCTGCTGGTCATCGGTTATCCCACAACGTTGTTTGTAATGGCTACGGTATACCCAAGATTAGCATGGATATGGAGAGTGGCGCCGGCACATCTGTGGCTTGTTACGGCGCCAGCGTCAACACGTACAACGCATTGCCCGGCCCGCGCTGGTAACGCCCGTCCACGCCCTGGAAGGTACTGTACCCCGAGTTGATCAGCAGGCCATCGCCGGCGACCACCACACCGACGGAATCGATGGTGCCGCCATTGCCGGGCACGCCGTTGATATCGATGAACTCGACGGCCGTATCCAGCGACCACAACTCGGCGCCGTCGGCGGTATGGAAGGCCCGCGCGACGCCATCGAGCGAGCCGGCGAACAGCAGGTCGTTGCTGACAGTCAGCGCGGCCGAGTACAGCGACGGGCTGGTCAGCCCCTCGAACACGTGACTGGGGTGAATTTCCCATTCCAGGGCGCCTGTCGCCAGGTTCAGTGCATAGATGCCGGGCCTGGCGCCCTCGATCAGGTCGGCGATGCCGCCGCTGGCCTTGTCGATGGAGAAGTCGGTGGCGGCGACATACCCCCGCCGCTCGTCCACGGCCATGCCCCAGTGGATGCCTCCCAGGGTAGAGCCGATGCTGACACGCGTGGACCAGTTCAGTTCGCCGTTCGCCGCCGCAATCGAGTACACCACGCCGCCCTTGTCGCCGGCGATCAGGGTGGCGCCATCATCGACCAGGATGGGCGGCGCACCGAAATCAAAATCGTAGCCGGCCGGGTCGGCGCACTTCAGCGAGTCGGGGTTCGAGCAGTTGCCGTTCCAGGCGTCGTCGCCGCGCGCCTGGAAGATCCAGTTGACCGCGCCGGAATCCATGTCCAGGGAGATAATGGCGTCGGAGGTGTCGGTCAGCGGTTCCGTGTAGTTCTGTCCCGTGCCGATGTAGATCGCGTTGCGTTCTGGGTCCAGTGCGGGTGTCGACCAGACCGTGGCGCCGTTGGGACCGATGCGCTGGTCGGGAACCACGCTGACCGTCGCCTCGCCCGTGGTGTGATATTCCCACAGGGACTCACCGGAGCGCGCGTCCAGTGCGACCAGCATGCCGTGGCTGCGACAGCAGGGACCGGGCACGAACAGGGTGGCCAGGACTTCCTTGCTGGAGACCGGTACGAACAGCTTGCCCGCGTGATACTGCATGCCCCCGGTGACGAAGTGATAGAAGGGCACGGTAGTTACGTTGCGCTGCCACAGCAGCTCGCCGCTGCCCGCGTGCAGAGCATAGACATAGCCGTTGAAGTCCGCGGCGTACACGGTTGCCGGCCCGTCGTCGGTGGCGGGCACCAACAGGATGGAGGCGGAGCGGAAGCTGGCGCCCTGCTCGGGCGTGGTATAGGACCAGTACTGGCAACCGGAAAGGCGGTTCAGCGCGTACAGTGTTTTTCCCGAGGTGGCATAAATCGCCTGGGCGGTTACGGCCGGTGCACCGCGTTTCTCGTTGGCGTTGGCGGGAGCGAAACGGTAGTTCAGCGCCAGTCGGTGAACATTGGTCGAATCGATGATGGAGTCGACGTTGCGGGTATTGTCGTGGTTGAAAGCGAAGCCGCTGACGATCAACGGCGCATGTGTATCCACGGCATGCTCGCAGTCACCTCCGCGCACATCCGGCGGGTTGTCGTAGGCGAGAAACGCCGGTTCCTGTGCGGCGGTGGGTTGGTCGTGACCGTCGCTGCAGGCCATTAGCAGGGAGACCAGCGGTATCAGTAGCAGGAGTGTACGCATGCTTTGGAAGATTCCAGACGCTGTTCAGCGGGCACTTTGCCATAGAAAACCGGCAGGAAACAATACGCCGTGCGCAGCGGCCAGTGGTTGCAGCGCATGCACACGCGGCGCCGGTCGGCCCGCAGGCTCATGTGCGCTTGTGCCCGGTGCGGCCGCGCTCAGGCCGGTTTGTCCTGGGGCACCGTGAGCGCAAATGCCAGCAGGCCTATGAGCATGGCGATGCACAGCCACTGCGGGGCCGCGTAGCTGCCCGACAGATCCAGCCCCAGGCTGAACAGGGCCGGGCCGATGGCGCTGGCGAACACCATGATCGAGGTGCACAGCCCGGTGATCTCGCCCAGGTGCAGCGGGCCGAAGTTGCGTATGAATGCGAGGTTGGAGGTGACAGACCACAGGCCGCCACCGACCCCGAAGCCGGCGACCAGCAAGGCGTAGCCCCAGTTGTGCGCCAGGTACAGCAGCCCCACCGCGCCGGCGAGGAAACTGGCCAGCATGACCAGCATAAACGGCTTGAGTGAGCGGCTGTCGGCGAGCCAGCCGCACAGCAGGTTGCTGGTGGTGGATACCACCGCCACGGGCAGGAAATAGGCGAAGGCCTCTGTCTGGCTGCGCCCGGCCGCGGCGAATATGGAGACGATGTGGAAGGTGACCGCGGTGGCGAACAGGGAGTGCATGCTCAGGCTCAGGCTGGTCAGCCAGAACACCCGGGTGCGAACGGCTTCCTGCAGGGTTGCGCTGGCCTGCATCGCGGGCTTCGGGGGCGGGTTGTCATGGCTGTGGCCATCGATGAGCACGCCGCAGGATTCCGGGTTGTCGCGCAGCAGCAGCAGCGCGATGACCGCGAAGCCGAGGCAGCACAGGGCCAGTTCCCACAGCGCCTCGCGCCAGCCGCCGTTGGCGATCAGCCAGGCCAGCACCAGTGGCGCGACGGCGAAGCCGAAGCTGACGAAGGTGCCCCTGGCGCTGCTCACCAGCCCGCGTCGTTTCTCGAACCAGACCAGCAGCAGGTTGCGCGAGGCGGAGGTCAGTACGCCCTGGCCGAGAAAACGCACGCCGAAGTAACCCAGGGTGATCAGCGTGAAACTGGCCAGTACGCCGCCGCCAAAGCGCGCCGCCAGGGAGTCTGTCGCGGCGATGTACACTAGCATCAGCGCCAGCAGGGCGCTGGCCAGCGCAACCATGACGCGGCCACCGAGGCGGTCGTACCAGCGCCCCGCGCTGGTCAGGAACAGCGATGAGCCCACGGTGCCGACCAGGTAGGCCAGCGACAGCTGGGTGCGGCTCAGCCCCAGGGCCTCGATCAGGTGGTCGGTAAACACCGCCATGCCCATGGTCTGCCCCGGGATGGAGAAGATGATACCCGCGGTGCTGAACAACCAGATGACCCAGCCGTAGTAAAAGGGCAGGCGCCGGATATCGAACGGCCATCGCGGTGAGACGATGCCGGTATCGCTACCTTGCATTTCGTGTATGTCTGTTCGGGAGCGGGGGGACTGATGGATCACGTTGGGTTTTCACGCTGCTAGCTTAATTCAATTCCACGGGGAGTGTTGGTTTGGGTAAAGAATGACCGGCCAGTGCGCCGTGCGGCGCGCCGGGCCCGGTTATCCATGCGAATACGCTACAACGGGGAACAGCGCTGCGGGCAAGTCAGGCCAGGGCCCCGGCCGGCTCTGCCGCCCGGTACCTGTGCGGGCTTTTGCCGCACGCTTCAGGGCAACACGTCCAGTGCGTCGATGCTTGTGACCGCGGCTTCGTTCCCGGGTTCCGCCAGCGCCCGGATGGTGATTGAGTGCACGCCCTGCGGCAGCGGGCCAGACTCGAAGCTGGGCGACACGGGCAGGCGCCGCGTCGCGTGCTGATCGACCGTCGCCACCTCGACCCCGTCGAGGAACACCTGGGCCCGGCCACCGTGACTGCCGTGGGTACCCAGCCAGCGCACGCCCGAGCCGAAAAAGGTGAAGGACAGCTCGGCGCCGGCGCCGGCGCTGTGCAGGGCGCGGGAACTGCTCAGGTCGCGCCTGATCTGCGTCTGCCAGCGCCCGCTCAGCCTGATCGGCAGGAACTGGTGTTTCTGCAGCAGGCCCTCCACTTCAAAGCGGCGCGGGATGGGGACCTCGGTCCAGGTCCGCGCGCGGTCGGTGGACCTGAACAGGCGGAAATCCGCTGCCGCGAACAGGGTGCCATCGCGCGCGTAGTGCGGCGAGAACGCCAGCAGGTCGCCCAGGTCGCGCTCGACGATATGCTGCAGGCTCGCGCTCATCAGGACGTCCTCGCAACGCAGCGTGCCGTTGTTGGCGGGAGCCTCGCAGCGCTGCAATGGTCCGCCGTCACGCTGCAGCAGCACCAGCCGGTCGCGGGCGAAATCCGGGGACAGGGCCAGGGTGTGCAGGCGCGCCGCGGGGCCCGCTTCCCGGCGGCGCAGTTGCCAGCTCTGTCCCTGGTCACGGCTGCTGTAGATGGCGTCGTCACTGCCGGCGAACAGGTCGAAACCCCCGTCTTCCCGCGGCTGCAGCGCAATGGGACTTTGCGCCAGGTGTGCACTGTCCGCCAGCCGCGTCCAGGTGTCGCCGCGATCGCTCGAATGGCGTATGCCGCGGGCGTCACTGGCGTACAGGCGTTCCTCGTTGCCCGCGCCCGGCACCGTTACCAGGGACTGAATCGGCAGGTCCCAGGTATTTTGCGCCACCTCGATCCAGTTGCCGCCATCGATGACGCGGTACAGCCCCGCGGGGTACAGGACCGCGTACAGCGTTCGGTCCCGGCTGTAGGCCGGAGACGGCACCAGTGCAACCGGGAAGACGAAGTGGTGCCGCTGGGCGAGCCCCAGTAGCTCGAGTATCGGTTCGAGAAAGGTATAGCGGCGCGCGAGACGATTCGACCTGACCCGCAGCCAGTCCATGGACGGGGTCGGCGGCAGGGATTTCTTGCGCCAGGCATCGGCGCCCGGTGTGGAAACCAGTAGCCAGTTGAAGGTGCCGGAAAACAGGGTGTGTCCCGCGGGCCAGTCCGGCGCCAGCAGAGCGGGACTCAGGCGCGGGACGGGCAGGCCGACGTTGTTGACCCGCCAGGAGGCGCCGGCGTCAGAGGACAACAGGCTGCCGCCGCCGTAGGTGGCCAGCGCCAGCTCGTAGCTGTCCCCACTGCCGGGCGCGATGTCCAGCCCGGTGATGTGGTGCAGGCTGACCGTCAGTGGATGCCAGCTCAGCCCCTGGTCGCGCGAGGTAAACAGGCCGGTGAAACCACCCGCCAGCACCGAGCCGTCAGCGGCGACGCGCAGGCGCGAGAAGTGCGGCATCTGGTAGCGGTCGGCCTGGTCCGTGAGCCGAATACCCTCGTCGTACTGCTGCCAGCTGCGCCCGCCATCGGCGGAGCGAAACACGCCGTTGCGCCAGGTGGTGGCCAGCAGTACATGCTCGCCGCCGCTGTACAGGTCGGCCAGGGCGGTCACGGGCTGGCCGTCGAGATGCCCCGCCGCCCGCCACTGTCCGTCCCGGTCCAGCCGCTGCACACCGCGCGAACCGGTGCCCACGTACCAGTCCTGTCCGCCCGCTTGCGCCGCGGGCGTCACGATCGCCGTGACAGAATCCGCCAGCGACTGCGTGGTTAGCGCGTTCCAGCTCATGCCCGCGTCTGTGGAGTGCAGCAGGACCCCGTCGGCGCTCCCCGCGGCGAGATGCCCATCACGCCACACCAGCGCCGTAATCTCCTGGCCCCGCAGCGCGATGTTGCGCCAGCTGGCGCCGGCGTCGGCGGAACGCCATAACTCGCCCTCCGCATCGAAGGCCACCACGGTACTGTCGCGGTGGAAATCCGGCGACAGCGCCAGCGCGCGCAGCGGCGCCCCGGCGCCGTCGGCGAGCAGCTTTTCCCAGTGCTCGCCGCGATCGGTCGAGCGCAACAGGGCCCCGCCGCTGCAGGCGACGAACAGGGTGCCGTCCCGGGCAAACGCGGGGGAGACGCCCAGTGCGCCGAAATCGCCCGTGCAGGCAAGGCCGCGACTGAGCCGTTCCCAGCTGTGACCCCCGGTGCGCGAGCGGTAGAGCACCCGGCGCACCGTGGCGTACAGCGTCTGGTCGACGGCGTAGGCGGGGGAGAGCTGCAGGTCGTCGACCACGTCGTGGGGGAAGTGCGCCCAGGCCGATGCGCACCACAACAGGACGAGCAGGCCCGGTGTGAGCGGCCGCAGCCCGCGAAAAAACTGGTTGTTGCGCCGTGATTGCAAATCAACGTCCCCTGTCAAAGTCTGCGCTGGTTGCCGGCCGCTATTCTGCCCTGCCGCCGGTGGGTGGTACACCATGTTGTCCTGCGTGAAGTGAATCCGACCTACACAGGTTACACGGTCGCGTCACTGACCTGATAATCCCTGTGCAACATGAATTCCGCAGGTTACAGCATGAACAATATTCACCCCGATGACTACGACATCGATGCGGTACGCACCGAGTGGATCGGCAAGTTGATCAGCCAGGCGCACGGGCGTTACCCGGTCGAGTACGACCCGATCCGGCGGCACTGCCACATGGTCGGGGACCTGAATCCCGCCTTTCTCGACCCGGAGGTCGCCAGGAGCGGACCACACGGCACTGTGATCGTACCGCCCTCCATGCTGCTGACCTACTTCGCCGGGCAGGGGCCCTGGCCGCCCACGGCGGCAGCGGGCACGGACCCTGAGAACAGCGGAGTGTTCTCCTTTGGCGTGCCCACGCCGGGTGACCGCGGCATCAACATGGAGGTCGCCTGGGAATTCATCGAGCCAGTGCGCGTCGGCGACCACCTGCGCCTGGAGCTGCGCATCGCCGATGTCTTCCAGAAACCGATCAGTCTCGATCCCCACGCGGTGTGGATCATCACCGAGACCTCTTTTTTCAACCAGGCTGACAAGGTCGTGGCGAAGTGGCGCAACACCATGCTCCTGCACCGCTCGCCGGAGCAGGTCAGCCGCGACGCGGCCCGCGATGCTGGCACAGGAGAAGGCGCATGAGCAGTTTCGATTACCTGGCCGAGCGCTACTGGGACGACGTCGCCGAGGGCGACGAGGTGCCGGGGTTCCGCAAGACCCTCGACGCGACCGAGATGGTGCTGCAGGTCAGCGGTTCGCAGGACTGGAACCTGGTGCACCACGACACCGATTTCGCCAGGGACAGCGGCATGCAGGACATCTTCTACAATACGGGCTGGACTACCGGTATGCTCGGCAGGGTCCTGACGGACTGGGCCGGGCGCAGTGGCTGGGTGGAAAAACTGAGCTTCCAGATGCGCGGCATGAACACCGGCGGGGCGAGCGTGCGCGCCCATGCGCGCGTCAGCGGCAAGCGCATGGAGGACGGCCGGGCGCTCGTCGACCTCGACATCTTCCTGGAGAGCGACCTGGCGGGCGTGACCACCCCGGGCAAGGCCACGGTGCGGCTGCCGGTCCGCCAGGCGGGGGCTGGCGAACGATGAGCGGGCAGGACGCGCTGGACACCTCCCGGGGTCCGCTCAGCGGTGTCAGGATACTCGATATCGGCACCATGATCGCCGCGCCGTTGGCGGGCGGGATTCTGGCCGACCAGGGCGCCGAGGTCATCAAGGTGGAGACGCCGGGCATGGGCGACCTGATGCGCTACGTGGGCGCCAGCTGCAAGGGTGTGGGCGGCATGTACCAGAACGTCAACCGCGGCAAACGCAGCCTGGCGCTGAACCTAAAGAGCGAGGGCGGTGTCGAGGTCCTGCACCGCCTGGTCGAGCAGGTGGACGTCATCATTCACAACTTCCGTCCGGGCGTCGCCGAGCGCTTGCACGCGGACTACGCCACGCTCTCTGCGATCAATCCGGATTTGATCTACCTGTCGGTGACCGGGTTCGGCCACGCGGGGCCGATGGCGAAAAAGGCGGCCTACGACAACGTCGTACAGGCCTTTGCTGGCGTCGCCATGACGCAGACGGACAAGCGCAGTGGCGAACCCTCGCAGTACCAGCAGCTGTTCGCCGACAAGTTGACCGCCAATATGGCCAGCCAGGCGATCACCGCCGCCCTGTTCGCGCGCGAGCGCGGCGCCGGCGGCCAGTACATACAACTGGCCATGGTCGACGCCGTGGCCAGTTTTCTCTGGACTGACAAGGCCGGCACCGCGCAATTCGCGTCTGCAGAAGCCAGCAGCGGCCTGCAGGCCTCGGCCGAATCCCGCCTGCTCAAGTTCAGGAATGGCTATGCCCAGGCCGCCCCGGTGTCCGATGCGGATTTTCACGGCTGGTGCGCGGCCTTCGACGTGGATTCCAGCGATCCGCGGGTGGCGACCATCGTCGACCGCGCGGCCAACAACGAGCTTGTCTCCGCGATCAGCGAGCAGATTTTCGCCCGCGCGCTGGAACTCGACGTGGATGAAACCCTGGCGAAGCTGGAGGCCGCGGGGGTGCCCTGCGCCAGGGCGTACACGCTGTCCGAGCTGCCCGACAACGAACAGATGCAGGCCAACGGCCTGTTTGTGCGCAGCGATCACCCTGTGGCGGGGCCGATGCTGGAGCCGAGCAGCCCGCTGAAGTTCAGCGCCACCCCGGCAGGCTGTGGCTTCCCCAGCCCGACGCTGGGCCAGCACAGCGAGGAAATCCTGCGCGAACTGGGCTTTGACGCCGACGATATCGCCAGCCTGCGCGAGCAGGCCGTTATCGCATAGGTTGCCGAGGCGGGCGCTGCCGGGTGCTCGCGGCACGCTAGAATAGCAGCAGCGCGAAGACCAGCGCGCCCGCGGCCAGCGTCAGCGAGGTGGAGCGCCGCAGTCGCGCGGCGGAGATACCCAGCCACAGGCCGCTGAGGATGATCAGTACCAGCCCGGCGGCAAAGATTTTCTGGAAAGTTTTGAACGCCGTGGGGCCGTGGCCCTTGTGCAGCTCGATCAGCCGGCTTTGCAGGTTGGGTCGGGCGTGCACCACTTCCAGGCCGGTGGGCTCAATATTGATGATGTAGTGGTCGGCGGAGGAGGGGCGGGTGTACAGGCTGCTGCCCTTCACCTTCACATACTCGAAGTTGTAGGCCTGCACCCCGGCGCTGGCCAGCAGTTCGGTCACGTCGGCTTTCAGGGTCGCCGAGTCGCTGTCAATGCTCATGCCGTCGGCGCGATACACGACGTCCTGTTTGACCTCGCCCTTGATGCCGACAAGGTAGAGCCCGCCCGATATGGCGACGAGCAGCACCGCGGGCGCAAAAAATGCGGACAGGTACATGTGCAGGGTGATAAGCAGTTTGCGGTTCATGGGCGGACTCCGTTAAGGCATGCTGACTGTAATGAGCTTTGTGAGCTGTGACAAGTCAACTGGCCGCTGCGTGGTCAAGGCGGGACGTTTTCCGTAATCTTCAATGGCTTGCCTGAACCAAGCGTACCGGTTTGATTCAGTGGGATAATCCAGTATCTCGCATGGCTGGCCATGCAGACACCCGCCAGAAGTTCGAGCAGGGCATGTTCCTGCTCCGCGCGGTGCTGCACTTCAAAACGATAAAGGCGCCGGCACCCGGCGACCTGTTCCTCGAGGTTGTACTGGCCGTGCTCCCGGCTGTACCCCTTGATTTCGGTAAGGCTGAAGCCGCTTGTTTCCTCATGGGCAATGAGTGCATCGATGATGTCATCGCTAATCTCCCCCGGCACATGTATCACGAGCAGTTGATTCATCGGGCGTTCCTCCTTTCCAGGTGCAGGTAGAGCAAGGGAACCAGGTAGAGTGTTGTGAACGTCGAGCTGGTCAGGCCACCGATGACCACGATCGCCAGTGGTTTCTGTATTTCAGCGCCAGGCCCACTGGCGAAAACCAGCGGTAGCAGCCCGAACATTGCGGTGGTGGCGGTCATGAGTATTGGACGAAGGCGTTTCATGGCGCCAAGTCGCACTCGCTCCAGGCTGTCAAGCACTGTTGACCTGGTCTGTTCAAAGTGACTGACCATGACCACGCCGTTGAGAACGACGATGCCGAGCAGGGCGATGAAGCCGACAGAGGCGGGGACAGACAGATACTCTCCGGACACGAACAGTGCGGCCACGCCCCCTATCAGGGCGAAGGGAATATTGCCGAGTATCAGCGTTGCCAGCGCCATGGAACGAAAGGTCGCGAAGAGAATAATCATGATAAGCAGCAGTGCTGCCGGTACGACCAGGAGCAGGTTCAGGGTGGCGCGCTGCTGGTTCTCGAACTCGCCGCCAAACTGGACGTAGTAGCCTGTTGGCAGTGAGACCTCATGGGAAATACGTTGGCGAAGTTCATCGACAAAACTGACGATGTCACGACCTGAGACGTTTGATGTTACAACGCCAAAGCGGTTGCCGCGCTCGCGCTCGATCAAGAGTGGGCCTTCCGCGAAACTGATGTCGGCAACGGATTCCAGCGGTGCCACCTTGCCGTCGGGAAGGGAGACGAGCTGTTGCCCCAGGGCGTCCACGCTGTTTGCGGGATCGAACTCCAGGCCGCGACTGGCGATGACGATGGGGAAGCGTTTTTTGCCATCGATCAGTTCCGAGATCACCAGCCCTTCCAGTTGTGCCTTGATATCGCGGGAGAGGGATTCTACAGTCATGCCAAAGCTGGCGGCAATTTCATGGCGCAGGTTGATATCGAGAAACTGTCCTCCTTCGATTACTGCACTTTGAATGTCGACCGCGCCCTCTGTGTCACGCAGCAGATCGGTTATATCCGAGATCGACTTCGCCAGGGCAGCTGTGTCGTTGCCGAAAACCTTGATGGCCAGGTCGCCGGATGAGCCTGTGAGCATTTCAGACACTCGCATGTCGATGGGTTGCGTAAAGCCAAAGTTGATTCCTGGAAACCGTAGCAGGACTTCACGCATGTTCTTGATCAATTCCTCCTTGCTGTCAAAGCGCCATTCGTTGACTGGTTTGAGCTCCAGGAAAATGTCCGTCTCATTCAGTCCCATGGGGTCCAGACCGATCTCGTCAGAGCCAGTGCGCGCGACAATCTGGGCTATCTCCGGTATCTCGGCCAGCAGCGCGGTCTCGATCTGTTTGTCGAGATTGGTGGACTCCAGTAGCGAGATCCCCGGCGACTTTTCCAGTTGAATGATGAGATCCCCCTCTTCCAGGGTGGGCATGAATGTACGCCCTGTGTAGGAAAGCAGTATGCCGCTGCACACCAGTAGTACGGCCAGTGTTGTGAGCATTGGCGCGGGCTTTCGCAGTATTCTGTCCAGGCTTTGGCGGTACGCGACCTGCAGGCGCTCGACGAAGGCGGGAATGTCCGCGCTCGCCTCTTTCAGTAGCAGTGAGGCCATTATTGGTATCAGGGTGAGGGACAGTGCCAGCGCCGAGAGCATGGCGAAAACAATAGTCAGAGCTACGGGCGTGAATAACTTGCCTTCCAGTCCGGAAAGTGTCAGCAGTGGAGAGAATACGATGATGACGATGGCCGTGCCGGATAACACCGGCGCAGCAACGGCCTTGCTCGCGCGGTAGACCAGGTGCAGCCGCGGTAGTTTTGGTTTCTCCGCCAGCTGCGTGGTGATGTTCTCCACCACCACCACGGATGAATCGACGATCATCCCGATGGCGATAACCAGTCCGCCAAGACTCATCAGGTTGGCGGACAGGCCATAGGCAGACATGAGCGCGAACGTTGCCAGCGCTGCCAGCGGTAGCGACAGCGATACGACGAAGGATGCGCGGGTGTCGCCGAGGAAGAGCGCGAGAAGTAGTATCACCAGTACCACAGATTGCACCAGGGCGCTGGAAATCGTGCCGACAGCGGTATCGATCAGGATGGACCGGTCATAGAAAATATTGATGCTCGTTCCAGGGGGCAGGGTGGCTTCCAGTTCCCTGAGTTTGGCCTTGACACCTGCCACCACCTCGGCGGTGTTGCTGTCTTTCAACGCAATGACCAGCGCTTCCGTGGTCTCCTGTGCATTCCTGGTGACTGAGCCGTAGCGACTCAGGTGTCCCAGCGAAACGTCCGCCAGGTCACCGAGCTTGTAGTTAATCCCCTTCCGCGTGGTAACAATGAGCGAAGCTATATCGTCCAGGTCCTCGAGCTGACCCCGGGTGCGTACAATAAGGGTATCGTTCCCCTGGGAGATTCTTCCGGCGCCCATATTCAGGTTCCTGGCGCGCAGCAGTGAGGCGATCTCCTGCAGGCTGATTCCCAGGGCTGCCAGCTGTTCCTTTCTCGGCGTAATCTGGTAGGTCTTGGCATAGCCGCCCAGGATGTTGACATCAGCCACTCCGGGAACGGTGCGCAGTGCCGGCCTGATGTCCCAATCGAGAAGTTCGCGTCGCTCCATTAGCGACAGCTGAGGGTTTTCCAGGGTGAACATCAACATCTCACTCAGCGGCGTGCTCATGGGGGCGATGCCGCCACTGAGAGTGTCCGGGAGGTTGCCGCGGATGTTCGCCAGTCGCTCGGCGACCTGCTGGCGAGCCCAGTAGATGTCTGTGTTCTGCTCGAAGTCGAGGGTTATATCGGTAATCGCATACTTGGTGGTGGAGCGAAGCATCTTTTGGCGTGGGATGCCAAGTAGCTCAGTCTCGATAGGCTGGGTCACCTGCTGCTCGATTTCTTCCGGGGTCATGCCCGGCGCCTTGAGTATTACCTTCACCTGGGTGGGGGAGATATCCGGAAAGGCGTCGATAGGCAGGTCTATCCATGCGCGCACGCCCAGGGCCGTAACAATAACAGCCAGTGTGAGGACGAATAGCCGTTGCGTGAGCGAGAAACGTATCAGTGCGTCCAGCATTACTCGCCGCCCAGTCCCAGCAGGAGCCCCTGGACAGCGCTTACCGATGAAGACAGGACATCTCTACCGCCCAGTTGGTCGCCGCTGGCGACGATATACTGCCGTCCCTGGCTGCTCAGGATCTGTACGCGGATTAGCACAAGCTCGCGCTGTTGCCGAAGCAGCACCGCCGGCTCCCCCTGCCACTGGAATACGGCGTCTCGGCTGACCCGGAATCCTCCGCCTGCATACAGCGGCGTCACCATAAGGCGCTGTCCAATCAGCAGGCCGCAGTCGTGGTCCAGCGGTGTGCTCCAGGACTGCACGAAAAAATCCTCGGCTACACCGCTGATGCGATCGACCTCATGCCGGCACTCTCCAGAGTCTACAGCGACCAGGCCTTCACGCCTTTGCAAGGGTACCCAAAGCTGTAGTCGCCGGGCGTTAGCGGGAATCACCCGGGCCACCTCCTGGTCCTGGCCGATACCGGGGGAATCGTTCGAGTAGACAAGGGTTCCGCTACCGGGCGACAACAGGGTCAGGCTTTCACTGTCCCCGGCATCATCCAGTAGCAGGTCGCGGAAATGCCGCATATGCTCGTATTCGAGTTCGAGGGCATAGTAGGCATCGCTGATTTCTATCCAGCGCGCTTCATCTATCGAGTTGCTTTCATACAAGGCGCGGTTGTTGTCGAAGCGTCTTTTTGCCACCGTCAGGCGAAGCCCGGTGTAGTCGAACTCGGTCATAAAATGGTGAATTTCAGGTCCGCTCAACAGCGCAATGGGCTGGCCTTTATCAACCGTTGTGCCAGGGTCGACAAGATAGCGGATCTGCTGCACTCTTCGGGGCGTCAACAGGCTGATGGCCTCGCCCGGACGATATGCGACTCTTGCCGCCAGGGGTTGGCCGGGGTAGTGCTCGACCGACTCGACGCTGGTGTATCGCAGTTCCAGGTCGCCCAGACTGTCGATGAAAACGGATTCGGCTGTCGCCTGGCATGCCAACAGCGCCACGGTGGCGCCGATGAGATTTCGTATATTCATAGTGGTATTCCGGCCGTCTGTCGTATCCTGGCCTTGTTCTGCTCAATAAGTAGCCTGTTGATCGCCGCGTCCGACTGGCTGTCGATGTCGCCGAGAATCCTGCGCATCCAGAACTCGTAAGGGATTTCGTTCAGCTTGAACAGCATCCTGGTTTCACTCAGCAGGTCGGCGCTTGTCGCCACGGTGTCGTCCAACAGTGCCTGGCGTTCTTGTAGATGCTCTTTCTCAGCCTGGAGTTTTTCCCAGTTGCGTTTCAGGTCGAGTTGCAACTCGTCGTGTAATTGCCAGTAGTCACGCGAAGCCTGTTGCCATTCGCTGCGAGTTGATTCACTGGCAATGTCGAACACCGTGAGCGGGATATCGACCGCGACGCCATACTGGTTTTCATTCAGTTGGCGGTTGTCCAGCCTTTTCGCGCTAAGGGCGACGTTCACTGGACTGGTTTTGGCGCTTCCGGCAGCTATCAGCCGCTGCTGCCGCTGCCAGTTCAGGTTAAGCAGGCGCACATCGGGGTGTTGCGCATAGTCCAGTTCCGTCGGTGGTGGCGATTCGGCGATATCTGCCGGTGCGAGGTTCTGGCCGCTTATCCTGCTGTATTGGTTCAGCCAGTTGCTGGCTTCCCATGCAAAGGCCTGTTGTTCAGCCTTGCTCTGTGAAAGCTCCTGGCGGACCAGTAACAGGCCATAGCGGGAGCTGGCGCGCGCGCTGTACAGGGTCTGTTGACGCGCCACCAGGCCTTCCAGCAATTCTACTTTTTTCCGCGCGTAGCCTTCCCTGGTGTTTGCCAGGCGCATGGCCCACAGCGTCTCGCGGATCAGCCCTGAATAGTACAAACGGCGGCGCAGTTGCTCTGCCGCGGTGATGTCCTCGCTCAATGCGCGCAACTCGCGGTCCACTTCTCGCGCGTAGCCGGATTTAAACGGCAGGTTCAGGCTTAGCTCTGTCTCATCCGTGCCATTGCTTTCGTCACTGTCGAGGTAACTCACTCCCAGTGATGGAGAAGTGGCCAGCCAGGAAGACGCCTGGTACGGGATACCGCCGCCGGGTTGCTGCTGACGCAGAACCGCCACATCAACGATGTCGCCCAGTGTCATCTGGCTGGCGCTCACGGCGCCAGCGGCTTGTGTGCAGGAGAGGGTAAGGGCCAGCAAGGTGGCGACAAACCCTGGTGTATTTTGCATGGGGTCCCCTGGTCCTGGAATTGACCGAACGGCGCCACCCTACTTGTAGTAGCCGGGCGATACATCGGGCAGGTGTCCGAAATCAGCCTGTGGTACACTTGCCCGATAGGCCGTAACATTGTGTTTTTAAAAGAAAAATGAAAGATTTCGTCATTGCGGTGGTGTTGGGGATCATTACGACGCTCAATGCCATCGACGTATTCACCGATATCGGTCTCGGTGTGCCAACCTGGCATATCGTGGAAGAGAGCCTCATCGTGCTGGCCTCTGGTGTGGGCTGCATCTACCTGGTCTGGGAGATGCGCAGGCGCACACGCGAGATGAAGGCGCTATCTCAGACGCTGCGCACTGCGGATGAGCAACTTCGTCATATCACCAGGGAAATGTCGCAGGCCCGCAGCAGTTTCAGCAAATCCATTCAACGGCAGTTCGTCGATTGGGGGCTTACGCGCAGTGAGCAGCAGGTCGCCATGCTGTTGTTGAAGGGCCTGAGCTTCAAGGAGATCGCCATCGTGCGGGATACGCGCGAGAAAACGGTTCGCCAGCAGGCCTCCACGATCTATGGCAAGTCCGGATTATCCGGGCGCCACGCTTTCTCGGCCTGGTTTTTGGAAGATTTCCTGGCCGGCACTCCCGAATCCGCATGAGCCTTTGTGCTGTAAAGCCTTGCCGTCCCGCATAGCGCCTGTTGGCGGCGCAGGACGGGGCAACCCGGCGCACATACTTGCCAATTGATCCAGGTCATTTAACCACACCAAGAGTATGGTTGAATGGTGCTTTCGGTATTGGGGTTCAGAATGAAACGATTCCTGGCGGGACTAGCAATGGCGATACTGGCCCTGGAGGCTGTGTCGGCGCCGCAGGTCTACCTGGACAGGGCGGAGTTTCTCTCCGCTTTGGCGTCTCATGGAATCGCCACCCGGTCCGAGAGCTTCGAGAATGATTCGACCTGGGCCGCTTCTCGCAACTCGATAATTGCCCCTGGCAGCACGCCGGGTGTGACGAGCAAGGGCATGCGTTGGACCTCGAACCACCCGGGGAACAACATAGCCACCGGCGATGTGGGTGGTAGTGCGCCATCCGGGACCTTCGCCATCTACTCCCTTCCCCACGGTATGACCAGCGACTCGGGCTTGTACTGCGATTCAGCCGAGGATCCGGACATCCCCGTGGAATGCTTCCAGAATGACGGGCTGCTGGCGGCGACTATCGACGATGCGTTGATCTATGCCTTTGGTGCGAGAATTGAAACCGCCAACAGCGGCAAGGTCACCTTTCTGCTCGACGGCGTCGATATCAATGGCAATGGAAGCGATAACACAGGCAACTGGCAGCGGGAGGGTGATTTCGCTGATAACTGGAGTTTTGTCGGTGTTGTTGAAACCAGCGGATTCAGGTCAGTTGAGTTGCGCGAACTTCGGGGCAAGGATTATCAGCAGGTTAACTTGTTCGCGGACGCATTTGTTATAGGTGTGACTGTCAACGACTCCGACGGAGACGGCGTCCCTGATGATGCCGATTTCTACCCACATATCAGCCTTGCTGGCAGGCCGGACACCGATGGCGACGGTATACCGGATGACTGTGAC
This sequence comes from Halioglobus sp., assembly GCA_002699145.1. GTDB lineage: Bacteria > Pseudomonadota > Gammaproteobacteria > Pseudomonadales > Halieaceae > Marimicrobium. Next base: position 162,854 of record PABK01000041.1, on the reverse strand, counting down.
GCAGACTGTGTATTGGCTGGCATGACGGCCGATACGGATGATGACGGGGATGGTTACATAGACGAGGTCGATAACTGCCCCATGACAGCCAACCCGGACCAGGCAGATACCGATGCGGACGGCATAGGTGATGTCTGTGAACTGCCACCCGGTTGCGCGTGAAATTTTTGCCACCTCGATGACCTGTCCATAGAGGCTTTTCATTCCTTAATACTTCCCACGCTTGCATCATCCCCGGCACGGTGCGCGCGGTCGCCTAATGCCGCACCGCAAGAATCGGCGCCGGCCGCGCAAGATTGCTGCGCTGGTCAGTTCTCCGAAACATGCATCACCCGTCGCTCCTTCATCTCACAATTTCAATCTGAACCTATGGCCGACATCAGGGATATCGGCAAGCGCGACGGCCCGCGCTATGCGGAGCTGAAGGACAATGACGGCGTGCGCCTGCTGATCCGTCTGCTCTATCACGGGATGCAGGAGTGACAGGCCCCGGCCCTGTTTGCAGCATTTTTGCCGGAAATGCCACAAGGGCGGCAAATAAAGCTATATTCTCGCCATTGACGACTCCAAGGCGCTCGAGACCCAGAGCCAGTCCATGCATAAGAATAAGCAGATCACCAGTGGCCGCTCACTTCTGTTGCGTATGGCAGCGGTTATCCTCACGCTGTTGCTGGCTTGTGCTCTGTGGCACTTCTACCGCGGCCGCCCGGACATTCTCCCGTACGAGGACCTGACCGGAACACCCAGGCAGGCTGCCCAGGGACGGGAGTTCGCCGTCGTCACCGGCACCCCCTGGGCGACCGCGGCCGCCGTGCGTGTGCTGGAGGAGAACGGCACCGCGTGCGACGCAGCGATCGCCGCCCTGCTGGTGATCAATGTAACCCACGGCGAGGCGGCCGCTTTTGGTGGTGTCGCACCCACGCTGTATTTCGACAGCGCCACGCGACAGGTAAAATCCTATATCGGTGTCGGCACGGCGCCGGCCAGGGCGAACATCGCCTACTTTGCGGATGACGGCCACGCCTACATTCCCAGCCTGGATATCGCGGCGCAGCTGGTGCCCGCAGGCATGGACGTCATTACCGGGCTGATGCAGGAGTGCGGCAGCCTGCCCTTTAGCAGGCTGGCGGCCCCGGCCATGGCGATTGCGCAGCAGGGCTTTCCCATGCACGCCATCATGCACCGCAACATGGACCTGGCCTGGTACGAGCGCCTGGGTATGCGCCTGCTGATGCCCTCCACCGCGCAGGTCTGGTTGCCCCAGGGCTGGCTGCAGCCGGTCCGCCTGCACCAGAAAACCACGTTTCCGCAGCTGTCGCGGACACTCGGGCGTCTCGCCGCGGCGGAAACCGCGACGCTGCAGGCCGGTGAGGGCAGGGCGGGAGCCATACGCGCCCTGCGCGACTATTTCTACCGGGGTCCTATCGCCAGACAGATTGCCGATTTTCACGCGGCCAATGGCGGGCTTATCGCGCTGTCGGACCTGGAAAACTATCGCGGCGGCTGGGAGCGGCCCATTGCGCTGCGGCTGGGCGAGTACACCTGGTTCGGCAACGGCACCTGGTCGCAGAGCATCATGGAGCCGCTGGTGCTCAATATTCTCCAGCACTCGACGTTGGCGGGCCTGGAGCACAACAGCCCCGCGTACATTCATACGCTGACCCAGGCCATCGAACTGGCCATGAGCGATCGCGACACCTATAGCGGCGACCCGGCGTTCGTCGAGGTGCCGCTGGACCGCTTGCTGAGCGAGGATTACGCGCTTGCGCGCAGCCGGCTCATGACGAACCAGGCGTACCGGGCCCCGGTGCGGGCCGGGGAAATAGCGGGGTACGGCGGCACGCGCACGGGACGCCGCGGATCGCAGCCTGCAGACACGGTCGGCCAGATCCTGGCCGGCGCGGGCCAGGACACCTCGCAACTGGCCGTGCTGGACCGGCAGGGCAACGCCGTGGTCATCACCCCGTCGGACTTCCCCAAGAGCCCCATGCTGCCCGGCACCGGTATCAACCTGGGCGATCGCATGACCCAGTTCCGCCTGGACCCGCGGCATGTGAACGCCCTGCAACCCGGGAAGCGCCCGCGGATCACGCCGCACTCGGTCATCGTCTTCAGGAACAACCGCTTCCACCTGGCCTTCAGCACACCCGGCGGGGACATGCAGGCGCAGGCGCTGCTGCAGGTGTTCCTGAATATGACGCATTTCGGCATGAGCCTGCAGCAGGCCATCAGCGCGCCCCGCTTCTACAGCATCAACTCGCCGTCGTCCTTTTCCCCCCATGCGGCCACGCCCGCGGGCCTGCGCCTGGAGCGTGACCTGTACCAGGCGAGCGGCGAGGGCCTGCGCCGGCTTGGCTATGACGTCATCGAGGACCCGAACTGGGACAAGGATTTTGGCGCGGTAGGCGCGATCACAACAACCAGTGACGGCACCATTATTGCCGCCGCGGATCCCAGGGAGGAGACCACCGCGTTCGCGCGCTAGGCCTGGCGGTCAGCAGCATGTAAACGGCGGCTGGCCAGCTTCGCTTGAATACTAACCCACCTGAACCAGGCGCAGTGGCAGGTTGTCCCTGGGCTTGGGCATGGGCAGGTACTGCCAGTCGGGGTCGTAGCCCGGGCGCAGCTGGATCTCGTAGTTGGTGACGATGTGGAACATGAAGATACGAAAGACCATCTGCGCGAAATGCATACCGATGCACTTGTGTGCGCCGCCGCCGAAGGGATGAAACAGGAAGGGGTGCTGTTTGTGCTCGCCGCGCTCGAAGCGCTCGGGATCGAAACGCTGCGGCTCGCTCCACCAGCCCGGCATCACGTGGTTGTAGGTGATCGCATTCATCAACAGTGTGTCCGCGGGAATCTCCACGCCCGACAGCTCGCAGGGGTTGATGCTGCGGCGTGGAAACAGCGGCACCGATGAGTGCAGGCGCTGCGTTTCATTGAACAGCATGGTGAAGGAGGGCAGCGCGTCGAAGTCGGCCTGGCCGATGGTCTCCTTGCCCAGCGCACGGGCCTCCTCGCGCATGCGCTGCTGCCACTGCGGGTGGCGCCCCAGTTCATAGCAGGCGTTGACCAGCGACGCCGTGGTCGTGTCCTGCGCGGCGAACAGCAGCACCACGAAGTTCTCGACGATGTCGTAGTCCGAGAAATAGTCGCCGTTCTCGTCCCGCTCGCGGCAGAAGTGCGCGAGAATATCCTCGTCCTCGTTGCGGCGCTTGTCCGCGATGAGCTCGCGGATAAAGGCCGCGATGTATTGCTTTGCCCGCAGGCTGCCGTGGTACTTGAAGCCCGGGATGTTGATCTCGAAAATGAAGGTGAAGCCGTCGATAAAGTCCTCGAAGGCGGTCTTCAGCCTGGCGCCCTCACTGCCCTGGCCGGTGACCCCGGTGAAAGTCTGTGCCGCGATCTCCAGCAGCGTCGACCGCGCGTAGCCGCCGAGCTTGAACTCACCGGCGTCGAACAGGGGTCGCAGGGTGTCCAGGCAGATGGCGTTGATATGCTCCACGTAGCCGTCCATGCTCGAACTCTTGAACGCTGTCTGCATAAGCCGGCGTTGGAAGCGGTGCGCCTCGAAATCCTTCATGATCAGGCTGCCGCCGATGAGGGTCTCGAAATGACCCAGGCCCTTGGCCGAGGAAAAGTTCTTCGCGACATCCAGGTGCAGTTCGCGCGCGTTTTCCGGGCCCAGGGCCAGGACAATATGCGAGGGGCCCATGGCGAAACGGGACACCGCGCCGTAGCGGCGATAGCGATCGTCGCAGAACTTCAGCGGGTTGGCTTTCAGGCTGAGCGCGTTGCCGATGAGCGGGAGGCCGTAGTCGCCGGGTATCTGGCGTAAATCCCGGTTGTCCGGCCGTTCCAGGTAGTGTGTTTCCGTCATGCGCAATCCCGGCAACCGAAAATCCCGATTTCGGTATGACAAAAAACCGGATTCTACCCAACGGGCGACCGTGCGATATACGGGTCGCTGGTGAACTGACTATTCTTCTGTGTTGCCTAATCGATGGCGCCTGCCCCTGGCGTGCGAGGCAGGCGCCGCGGCGCCTATTTGATGAACAGCATTTCCTGGTACTTGGGCAGGGGCCAGAGCTCGTCCGCCACGTAGCCTTCCAGGGCGTCGGCGGCGGCGCGCACCTCGTTCATCAGCGGCAGGATGTCACCGGCGCAGAACTGCATATGTTCCTCGGTCGAAGCGAAGTCCTCCTTCTCCATGGCGCCTGCCAGGCCTGCGATGGAGCTGCTCAGCAGGTTGACCTGCTCCGCCACGGCGCCCATGATCGTGCCGTCCATCTCGACACCCATGCCGGACAGGCTCTGCGACGCACCGGCCAGGTTCGCGAGATACGTCGTGGCCGCCGGGTAGATCAGGGTACGCGCCATATCCAGCACCAGCTTGGCCTCCACCTCGATCGACAGGATGTACTGTTCGGCGTAAACCTCGAAGCGGCTTTCCAGCTCCGGCGGGCTGAGCACGCCGGTGCTGGAGAACAGTTGCACCACGGAATCTTCGCGCAGGGCGGGCAAGGCGTCGGCGGTGGTGGGGATGTTTTTCAGGCCGCGTTCCTCCACGGCTTCCCGGTGCCACTCTGCGGAATAGCCGTCGCCGCCGAAGACCACGTTGCCGTGCTCGTTCATCAGGTCCCGCAGCACCGTGACCACGGCGTCCGCCTGGTTCTTCCCGGCGCCCAGTTCCGCCTCGAGTTTTTCCGCGATCCAGTCGAGGGAGTCGGCGAGTATGGTGTTCATGGCGACGAGGGGGCCGGAGACCGACTGCGAGGAACCCACCGCCCTGAATTCGAAGCGGTTGCCGGTGAAGGCGAACGGCGAGGTGCGGTTGCGGTCACCGGGGTCGCGTTCGAAGGTGAGGATCTGCGACAGCCCCAGATCCATCTCGCCGCCTGCCTCTCCGGTGTGAATGTTACCCTCCTTGATATCCGTGAAGACCTTCTCAAGTTGGTCGCCCAGGTAGACGGAGAGAATGGCCGGCGGCGCCTCGTTCGCGCCCAGCCGATGGTCATTGGACGCCGTGGCGATCACCGCGCGCAGCAGCGGGCCATACAGGTGTACGCCGCGAATCACCGCGCCGCAAAACAGCAGGAACAGCAGGTTCTCGTGGGGCGTGGAGCCCGGGTCCAGCAGGTTGCCCTGGGTCGCATTGCCCACCGACCAGTTCACGTGCTTGCCCGAACCGTTCACCCCGGCAAAGGGTTTTTCGTGCAGCAGGCAAACGAAGCCGTGTTTTTTCGCCGTGGCTTTCATCAGGGTCATCATCAACTGCTGGTGATCGGCGGCCACGTTGGCCGCCTCGAAGTACGGGGCGATCTCGAACTGGCCGGGCGCCACCTCGTTGTGGTGCGTCTTGGCCGGAATGCCCAGCTTGTAGAGCTGGTCCTCGAAATCCTGCATGAAGACCTGTACGCGCGCTGGTATCGCGCCGAAGTAGTGGTCATCGAATTCCTGGCCCTTGGCCGGCGCCGCGCCGAACAGCGTGCGCCCGGCAAGCAGCAGGTCGGGACGGCTGTTGGCGAAATGCGCGTCCAGCAGGAAGTACTCCTGCTCCGCGCCGCAACTGGAATTGAGTGCGGCGATGTCCGTCTCTCCCATCAGTTCCAGCACCTTCCTCCCCGCCTTGTCCATGGCCGCGTTCGAGCGCAGCAGCGGAATTTTCTTGTCCAGCGCCTCCCCGGTCCACGACATGAACACGCTGGGAATCATCAAGGTGGCACCGTTGTCGGTACGCATGATGTACGCGGGGCTGGTGGGATCCCAGGCGGTATAGCCGCGCGCCGCGTTGGTCATGCGCAGGCTGCCGTTGGGGAAGGAGGAGCCGTCGGGCTCGCCCTTGATCAGCAGGCTGCCGGTAAATTCGGTGATCGCACGGCCCTCGGAGTCAGAGACGATAAAGCCGTCGTGCTTCTCCGCCGTGATATTGGTCATCGGGTAGAAGATATGCGAGAAAAACTTGGCTCCCTTGGACACGGCCCATTCTTTCATTGCCGCCGCGACCACATTGGCCGTCGCGGCGTCCAGTGGTTCGCCGGTCTGTACGGTCTTCTTGATGGCCTTGAACGCGTTTTTGGAGAGCGCCCACTCCATGCGCTCAAGATTGAAAACGTCCTCGGCCCAGATCTTGCCGAGAAAATCGGTCGGGGATACATCCTGCGGGGGGCGGTTTGTGATGTTCTGGATAGCTGTCTGGCGACCGGGATTAGCGCTCATCTGGAATTCCTTGTTCTGCTGTTGGCACCCGCAAGACCCGCACTGTTGTGGACCGGCCAGGCGGCATGACGGACGATGGGCTGATTACGAGGCAATAATCGGGCCAGGCTGTGGCATGATCACTAAGTGGCTGTTTTATAGGGGGTTCGCCGCGGCAACGGTGGTTGCGGTGCGCCGGATGGCGCCGCTTTATTGCAGCGGTGCGCTATATCGGTGCGCCGTACCGCAGAGACAGGAGGTGCGCCGGGGGAGCGGCCGGCGGCACGGACGCCGTGCCGCCGCGCGCCGGATCAGCCCGGCGCGGCGTCCCTGATCTGCGTGATGATCGGTTTCCAGAAGCCCGCGGGTGTGGGGTAGGGCGTGTACAGGCTCAGCCGGTTGGGCAGTGAACCGTACTTCGCGGCGACGCGGGCGGCGATATTCTGCGGCTCATCGTAGATGCAGAACGCCTCGAAGAAGGTATCGTCGATCAGGTCCGCCAGTTGCTCCCATTTGCCTTCCTTGGTCAGGCGGTTCGCCTCCGGTTGCAGGTCCGCGTAGCCGATCGCGTCCATTGGCGGAATGTAGGCGGGTGTGGAGGCGTAGAATCCGAGCAGGCCCTTGATGCTGGCCTTTGCCGCCTGCATGTCTTCCTCGTTCTCGCCGGTGGCGATCATCGCGCCCAGCGACATGATGAAATCCGCCTCGGGTTTGCCCGCTTTGGCCAACCCCTTGCGCACCGCGGGCAGGGCATGCTGCTCGATGAAAACCTGGTTGTTGAAGGGGTGCATGATGATGCCGTCGGCGACCTCACCGGCCACCTCGGTCATCTTCGGGCCCAGCGCGCCGAGCAGGATCGGCGGCTTGCCGTAGGGATTTTCGCCGGCGTTGAACATGGGCGTCATCAGCGTGTGGTGGGTGAACTCCCCCCGGAAATCCAGTCGCGTCCCGTCCTGCCAGCAGTCGAAGAAGGCCTTGATGGCCAGGATGTGCTCGCGCATGCGCGCCGCGGGGCGCGAAAACTCACAGCCGAAACGGTTCTCGATATGCGTTTTGATCTGTGAGCCCAGCCCGAGCAGGAACTTGCCCTTGCTGAACTTGTGCAGGTCCCAGGCCTGGTAGGCCAGGTGCGAGGGGTTGCGGGGAAAGGCGACGGCGATACCGGTGGCGATATCCAGTTCTGGCGCGTGCTCGGAGGCCAGCAGCAGCGGGAAGAAAGGGTCGGTGTTGCCCTCCAGGGTATAGACCCCGTCGAAACCGTCGGCCGCCAGGCGTTTGGCTGTCCCGGCGGCGTCTGCCACGGTGGCGTAGAATGGCGCATCAATGCTCAACATGGGTGTGCTTCCTTATGGGTTGTCTTGTGCGCCGGCGGCGACGTTGCGATTGCATTCGAACCAGCCCGGGCTTACCACGCCCTCGTGCTCGCCATGAAAGCGGCATCTGACCAGCGAGCGCCGATACTCCGTGCGCACAGGTGTGTCGAAGGTGTGCGTGATATCGATCTCCGTGCCCGTCACCGCGTCGATATCCGCGCTGATGACCGTATCGTTTTCACCGGTCAACGTGACCTTGCCCTGCACGGCCCGCTCCGGTGCCAGCGCATTATAGTCAACCTGGAAATCGACGTCCGTCAGGTTGATCATCGCGCCGTCGGCGCCCTTGAAATAGCCCATCCTGATCGCCGGCCATTCGGGTATTTTCACCTCCGTCGCCTGCAGGCAGAAATCCGCGTTGTTGACCACCAGGAAGGACCACTCCATGTCCCAGGGCCGCGGCCCCCAGGAGTGATCGCGCTCACCGCGCACCTGGCAGGTTTGCCCGGCGCCGTCGATGGTGACCGTGTACCGCGCCTGTATGGGCTGCTCGTAGCGGTTGGTTGAGTAACCCTGGGCGCTGTGGCTTTCCACCTCGCCGGCTCCACGGGAGTGGGGCGCGCCCAGGGCCTGCACCTGCAGCTCCACGGCGACCGGCAGCACCATCCCCAGGCGCTTGCCGCTGATGACCCGGGCAAAGCCATTGACCTGCAACGCGCCGCTGAGCAGGGGCTCTTTTGGGGTATAGCTGAACTCCAGGCCCCAGCCCTGGTAGTTGAACGCCTGCTTTGTGCCGTCCAGTTCCAGGGCGCTCAGCGGCAGGCGATACTCCTCTATCATCAGCCACTCCTGGTCCTGGTAGAGAAACAGCCAGAACAACACCCGCTCCTGCCCGGGGTGCCAGCCGATCCGGCAGTGGCCGGCGCAGGTCGCGTCCTCGTTGTACCAGTCGAAAAAATAGGACTCGTTCCAGTCCGGGTGATCGGGGCTGTGCGGGTGGGTGAATTCGTCCTGGGCGACAATGCCGAACTGGCTGACGTCGAAGGGTGCGCTCATGATCCTGTACTCCCTGGGTATTGGTGTGATGTGGCTGGCGTACCTAGCGAGCCTGGTCGCCGGCACCGGGCTGCAACAGCTCGACCACGCCGCGGTCCGCGTCCAGCCTGATGCGGTCGCCCGTGGCGATCCTGCGCGTGCCCACGCGGGTATTGACGATGGCGGGCAGGCCGTACTCCCGGGCAATAACCGCACCGTGCGAGACGGAGCTGCCGATGTCGGTGACCAGCCCGGCGATCAGGTTGAAGTAGGGCGTCCAGCCGACGTCGGTAATGGGCGCTACCAGGATTTCGCCGGGCAGCAGGGCGGCGGCCTCGTCGACACTGCGCGCCACCCTGGCGGTGCCTTCGACGACGCCGCGGGATACCGCCCGCCCGCTGATCACGCCTTCCTGATCTTCATCCCGCAGGCGCTGGTCCAGCGGCTGCGGGTAGCCGTAGCAGATCTCCTCGAATTGCAGTTTGTCCTGGAAGCTCAGCGCCAGGCGGCGCCGCTCGGCGAGCTCTCTCCAGGTATTGCCCTCGGCGTCCTGCTGGCTCGCCTGCCGCACCAGCGACTTGAGCTCCTCGTGGCTGAAGAAGAACACCTGGTCGCTGTCGCTGAACACGCCTTCGTCGACCAGGCGCTGGCCGAGGGCGTGGTAGGCCTCGGACAAACGGTACGTGGTCAGCACCAGCATCGACTTGGTCGCCTCGCGACGGCGGATGGCGTTGTGCGCCTTCGGCAGAATCCAGCGCAATCCCGCCGACAGCTCGTCCATGTCGATGGTTGCGGGCCTGGAATCGAGGGTGTTGTCGGCAAGCCGCGCCTTGACGCTGGTCTGGATGGTCGTCACCAGCTCTTCCGGCGCCTGCGCCCAGCTCGGCTGGCGCACGCAGAGTTCGCGGTAGCCGCGGTGGCCGTGGCGTTGCAGAAACGCCTGGTAGGCCGCGCCGATGTCGCCCGGCGCACAGCCGGTGAGCCATGCCAGCGCCTGTGCGGGGGTTGCGGCGCAGAAGGTCGCCGCCTGCTCCCGCGGCAGGGCGGCAATACTGCGGGCGATATCGTCGAGTTGCTCCACCAGCACCGCGCTTTCCACCTCGCTCGCACCGGCCAGCAGGCGGGCGGCCTCGGCGTCGTGCTCCGCCTCGTCCCCCGGGCCGCGTGCCAGCATGGATTTCAGGACGCCGCCGCTCAGACCCGAGGTGGCGGAGGATTGCAGGTGCACGCGGTAGGCGCGGTTGAGCATGGGAATGGCGTCGTCGATGGCGCGCATCACCCTGGCGCTGTCGCCGCCGGTGTCGATGTGGAAGTTCTCCAGGTCCACCCGCAGCGCGGCAATGGCCTTGTCGGCGGAGAAAATGTACTTCAGCAGCCGGGCGAACCCCATGCTGCGCACCAGCAGGTTCTTCGGCTTCGGCGCTTCCAGCCCGGGCACGATGCGTCCGCAGAGCGTCTGGCCCATCGACTCCACGTCAATGCCCAGGACGCTGGCGGCGGCGACAGCGCCGCCGCTCATGTTGATGAACATCTGCCCGTGACTGATCGCCACCTGGGTCCAGTCATCGGTGATGGCGGGGCGGCCGGCGTAGGAGACATGCATGTGCTGCATGCCGTGCTCGATGCCGCGCCCGGTGACGGACAGCGTCAACGGGCAGCAGGCCCCGGGCATCATTTCGCCGATATTGCAGCGGGTGACGACCTCCTGCGGCGACAGCGGGGTGTCGTGTTCGCGCAGGTCGCTGGCCAGGGTGGTGATCGGCCGCGCCTGCACCCAGTACAGGTCACCCTGGCGGTCGAACGCCCATTCCATATCCAGGGGCTGGCCGGCCAGTTGCGCGGCCCGGCGCGCCTGCTCGACCAGTAACTGCTGCTGCGTGTCTGACAGCAGCGCATGGTCGCCGACCAGTTCCCGGTAGCACAGCTTGCCGGACTCATCGAACTCGTAGTGGTCGGGGGTGGCCTCGCCGCTGACCAGGGCCTCGCCCAGTCCCTGGACCGCGTCTATCACCAGGCGGTCATAGCGATTGCTCACCGGGTCTACCGTGAACAGCACGCCGGCGACAGCCGCATCCACCATGGTCTGCACCACCACGCACATGCTCGCCGGGGCGATATGCTGGTCGTGTTGATAGGCGTCGGCGCGCTCACTGTTGAGTGAGGCGACGCACTGCCCGATGGCGGCGCGCAGCTGCTCGACGCCCTGCACATCGAGCACGGTTTCGTACTGCCCGGCGAAAGAGGCGTGCTCGCCGTCCTCGCCCAGCGCCGAGGAGCGCACGGCGACCTTGCCCGCGCCGAGCTGGCGGTAGAACGCCTCGAGTTCCTGCTCGGGGAGGGGCTGGGCGGCATCCAGTATCACGAACCCGTCCGGACAGGGCAGTTGCCAGTCCATGAGTTGTTTCAGGCCGTGTGCTTTGCCGCCCGCGGCCTGGCCGGCGAGGTCGCGCAGCCAGATCAAGCGGTCACTTTGGGTACACCTGGCGTCCATTGCGGTTCGACCTCTGTTGTTTTCGTTGCGACTATACGATCGAATAGTGTATAAACTATACGTTCGCATAGTTGTGGGGCGGGGTCAAGCGGCCACCCTGGCGGGCGGTTCAGGCATGTGACCTGACGGCGGAAAAGTAGCAGAGGCGGAAATGGGCATGGGTGGCCAGAAAAGCGACAGTAATTGCCGGCGCACGGCTATTCTCGAGGCCGCCGCGGAGCTGTTTGGCCAGGTGGGTTTCGAGGGCACCTCGATGAATGCCGTGGCCAGCGCCGCGGGCGAGAAGAAGACCCTGGTGCAGTACCACTTCCGCTACAAGCAGCAGTTGTGGGAGGAGACGGTGGCTCACGTCTGGCAGCAGCGCAACGCGGCACTGCCCACCGCGCTGAACCTGGCCGCCGACGACCTCGCGGCCATGGCGTCCATGGAGGAACTGTGCCGCTACATTCTCAGGTTCACCTTCGCCAACCCGACCTGGGTGAAGATCATGTTCCAGGAGGCCTCCACCCCCGGGCCGCGGCTGGACTGGATGGTGCGGCAGTTTTTCACCGAGGACGTGGCCGCGGGCCGGCGCGTGGTGGAACGCGCGCAGGCGCGTGGCGCGCTACCTGACGTCGACCCGATACACCTGCTGATCACGCTGTCCGGTGCGCTGGTCTACCTGGTGAACGTGGCGCCCATTATCGAGCGGGTGACCGGGCAGGATGCCGCCGACGATGCGTTTATCGAACAGTATGTCGGGACCCTGCTGCAGATTCTGTCCGCTGCAAGCAGGGCGTGAAGTGATCACTGCCACAAGGGCGGGGTAGCGGCCTTTTGACGAGGCTGTGCCGCTGACGCTCCCTCATCGCGCGAGCGCGATCAACACTCCGCACTGCCCCAGTAGTTGAAGCCGGCAAAGCGGGGCGTGCCCGGCAGGTAGCTGGTGTCCATGTGCGCCACCTGGAAGCCGCCGCGTTCCAGCAGTTGCGGGATGTCGCGATTCAGGTTGCAGCCGCCGCACACGCTGCGCCACAGCGGATTAATCCTGTCCTGCCATTTGCGCACGGCGCTGTCCGTCGCCTTGCCGTGCTCGCAGAAAACAAGTTTTCCGCCGGGGCGCAGCACCCGGCACATGCCCTGCAATGCCGCCACCGGGTCGGGAATGGTGCACAGGGAATAGGTCACCAGCACGGTATCCACACTGGCGGCATCCAGCGGAATCTCCTCACCGGGCAGGCCGATGAAATCGACCTCGAAATCGAGCGCGGCGGCGCGGCTGGCCGCCAGCTTCCACGAGGACTCCGAGGGATCCAGGCCAATGACGCGCTGCACCTGGGTGCTGTCGTAGTAGGGCAGGTTCAGGCCGCTGCCGATGCCGATCTCCAGCACCGTGCCGCGCGCCAGGGGAACCACCTTCTCGCGCTGTTTCATGATCGGTTTGGTGCCGCAGGCGCAGGCGATGATTCTCGGCAGCAGGTACTTCTCGTAAACACCCATCTCAATCCCCCTCAGATAACCCCGCTGCACCCGGGCAGCGCGCAGCGTTGATGCCAGGCCGTGGCAGTGCACGGCGATTCACGGTACCGGCAGGACCAGCTCGCCTTCTTCCAGGCCCGCCAGCACCTCGATCAGCTTGCCTTCGACGGGCCGGCCCAGGCGTACGAAACGGCGCGTTACCCGCCCGGACTCCGCCACCCAGACCACGTCGAGCTGGCCGACCTGCGCGACCCTGTCAACGGGAATGACCAGGCGTGTGCGTTCGCCGGCGGGAACCAGCAAGCGTGCATACATGCCTGGCAGCAGGCCCTCCGTGGACTGCAGCAGCGCCTTCACCAGGAAACTCCGCGAGCCCGGGTCCGCAACCGGTACGATCTCATCGACCCGCGCTGTCAGCAACCTGGACATGGCGGGAATTTCAACCTGGAGTTCCTGGCCATTGTCCAGGGACAGGGCGAGGCGCTCCCTTACACGCGCCTGCACCCACAGGGAGAACGGGTTGTACAGGGACAGGAGCGTTTCCCCGGGAGACGCGGTGTCTCCGGGCTCCGCGAAACGGTCGACGATCCGCCCGGCGATGGGCGAGCGGATTTCAGCGTAGCTTAATGCGGTCTCCGCTTCCTCTAGGGCGCGTTGCGCGGCGGCCAGGTCGGCGTCGAGAGAGCCCGCATTTGCCTCTGCGGCGTCGCGATCGGCGGCGGCGATAAGGCCCCGCTCGTGTAATTCCCGGGCGCGGGCGAGACTTTGCCGCGCCTCGGTGAGCCTGGCTTCGACAGCGCGCATCTGTTCCCTGGCACGCATGACGCGGGCTTGCAGGTCGCTGCTTTCCAGGGTGAGCAGCCGCTGGCCGGCCTCGACGTAATCGCCGGCGCGCACATCGATATCCGTGATGCGCGCCAGTAGTCGGGATGAGATGATGGTCGCCTCCCTGGCCTCCACGGAAGCGGGCACGGGTTCTGTGGAAGCTGATGTCAGGCTGGCCACTGCTATGGCCGAGGATGTATCTGGCGTTGAAATTTCCTCGAGCCCGGGCTCGATTTTCTCGTTGAAGTAGCCCGCCATGACCGCCACCAGCAGGGCCAGCACCATTACGGCGCCCAGGGGCGGCAAAAGCCGCCTGGCTTTGATCGTCATGTTTGCACCCCCTTTGCGTTCGACGGACCGGGTTGTCCCTGGCCTGGCTGGTCAAACACCAGCAGGTAGACCACGGGCACCACGATCAAGGTGAAGGCCGTGGACGCCGCGATACCGAAGATAATGGCCAGCGCAAGGCCGCTGAACACCGGGTCCAGCGTGATAACCAGGTTGCCAAGCATGGTCGTCCCCGCGGTGAGCAGCACAGGGCGCATGCGCACAGAACCAGCTTGCAACAGGGCGTCGCGGACACTGGCTCCCTCGCGCCTGGCCTGGGAAATAAACTCCACCAGGATGAGAGAATTGCGCACCACGATTCCGGCCAGGGCGATCATGCCGATCATCGCGGTGGCGGTGAACAGCACGGGATCGGGTGCCCCGGCGACGGTGCGTTCCCCCACCTGGTTCATCAACCAGAAACCGGGCATGATCCCGATGACCGTCAGTGGAATGGCGGACATGATAATCAGGGATAGTGGCGTGGAACGGGTTTGCCAGCGCATTATCAGGAAGATTGCCAGAAGCGCAAAGAGGTAGCCCAGCCCCATATCGCGAAAGACATCCCTGGTGATGCGCCACTCGCCCTCTCCGGTCCATGCGACATCGACTCCCGGTGGTAATTGCCAGCTGTCGCCGGCACCGCTGGCCAGGAAGGTGCGGTCGCGCCAGTCACTCGTTACCCCAGGGGCTGTGCCCATGTCGGCGTGTACGTCGGCAATGATTTCCGCCGGCGTGCGCCCGTTGAGTTCGGCATAGACGTAGACCACTGGGCGAAGGTCCTTGTGATAGATCGCCTGGTCGGCGAGTCCGCTGCTGAAGTGCCCCAACTCTCCCACGGCGGCAAGCGGCTGGGGGGACGCGTCCAGGCCGTGTTCGGTGGTGGCTTTCACAACGCCCTGCCGACCCTTTACCAGCAGTCGTTCGAAGTCCTTTTGCGCTACCCGTTGCGTTGGGTCGAGCCTGAGTTCGATCGGCAGGGGGCTGGACTCGCGCGCCACCTGTACATACCCGGCAATGTACCCGTCATTGGCCAGGGCCAGGGTCTGCGCCACGTCTTCGGTAGAGATGCCGGACAGTGCCGCCTTGGCTTTGTCCACCACGAAGCGCCTGCGAATCCTGTCCGCCTCGACGCTGGAGTCGATCTCCACCACGTGCGCCTCTCGCGACAGGCGCTGCATCAGTCGTTGCGCCGCCTGCTTCTGGGCCTCATAGGGCGTCAGGGTGCCGCCGTAGATTTCGGCCACGAGCGTGCTCAGCACCGGCGGGCCGGGGGGTGATTCCACAACCTTGATACTGGCGCCGTCGCGGCTGTAGGGCGCCAGCATCTGGCGCATGCGCAGTACCAGGGCGTGTGACTGGTGTTCTC
This sequence comes from Halioglobus sp., assembly GCA_002699145.1. GTDB lineage: Bacteria > Pseudomonadota > Gammaproteobacteria > Pseudomonadales > Halieaceae > Marimicrobium. Next base: position 147,838 of record PABK01000041.1, on the reverse strand, counting down.
TCTCGCCCTTGTCTACCAGGGTTACACGCAGTTCACCGAGGTTTGGTGCGGAACGCCGATAGTACCCGCGCACCATGCCGTTGAAGTCGATCGGTGACGGCACACCGGCAAAAGCTGCCAGGGCATTTACTTCGGGCATCCGGGAAATCTCCGAGGCGACCTCGCGAAGCAGTGCCGAGGTCTGCTCCAGGCTGGCGCTCTCAGGCATGTCGATCAAGACCTGGACCTCGTTCTTGTTGTCAAATGGCAGCAGCTTCAGCGGTACCGCGCGCAACACGGGCAGCACCGCGGTGGCGACGAACAGCACCAGCACCAGCAGCAGTACGGTTTTTGCCAGGCGCGGGTTGTCCAGCACCGGCGCCATGAAGCGGGCATAGGGATGTACGGCGCCGGGGGTTGTCGGCTCGCTCGGCCGCGCCTCAGCGCGCAGCAGGCGGCTCGCCAGCCACGGTGTCACCAGAAACGCCACGACAGTGCTGCTGATGACGCTGACGGGCACGTTGAACGCCATCGGCGCCATGTATGGCCCCATCATGCCCGTGATGAAGGCCAGAGGGAGAAAGGCGACGATAATAGTTACCGTGGACATCAACAGCGGAATGCGGATCTCCGCTATCGCGTTGACGATGCGCTCGCCCAGCGGCATGGTCGTGCGCGTGAGGAAGCGCGAAATGTTGTCGACCCCGGTTATCGGGTCATCGACAAGCAGTCCCAGGGACAGTATGAGTGCGAACAGGGTCACCCTGTTGATGGTGTAGCCCAACAGCATGTCCAGCGCCAGGGTAATGCCGTAGCAGATAGGTACCGCGAGGCCCACCACCAGAGCCTGTCGCCAGCCCAAAAACACGCTGATAAAGACAACCACGGTGGCGATGGCGAAGCCGAGGCTGCTGGTCAGTTCGTTGACTTTTTCATTTGCGGTCTGTCCGTAGTCGCGCAACACCTCCACGTGGACCTCGGGTGGCAGCAGTCGTTGCGCCAGCGTGGCCATGGTCTCGTGTACCTGCCTTGCGACGGCAACCGCGTTCGAGCCTCGCTGTTTGGCGATGGAGATGGCCACCATGGGCCGGTCGTCAATTCCCGCCGCCGGGTGGTTTTGGGAGAACGTTATCCAGCTGTAGTGGTCTGGCTCCGCGGGGCCATCGACGACCCGGGCCACGTCGCGCAGGTAAACCGGCACGCCGTCGATAACGTTGACCACGAGTTCGCCAAGTTCCGTGGCGTCGCGAATCACGTCGCCTCCCTCCAGCACCAGGGATTTGTTGCCGTAGGTCCAGTCGCCGGCATGCTGCAGGACGTTGGAGAGCGCCAGGGCAGAGACAATGTCCTGTGCCGTGGTCTGGCGCGCGCCGAGACTCTCGGGTTCTATCAGGACGCGCACGGTGCGCGCTCGCCCGCCCACCACGTTGACCTCGCTGGTCTCCGGTATGCCCTGTAAGACGGTGGAGATTTCCTCCGCCATGCGCCGCAATTCGTAGTCACTGTAGCGGTCTGGAGCCTCGCTCCACAGTCCCAGCATGACGATCGGCACGTCGTCGACTTCCACCGGGCGCAATCGCCATTCGCTCACTACCGGCGGTACCTTGTGCTGGTTAGAGTAGAGCTTGTTGTAGGTGTTGAGAATGGAGTCTTCCCGGTCCTCGCCGACGTGGAACCTGAGGGTGACCGCCGCCTGGGCGGTCGATGTGCTGGAGTAGACATGCTCGACCCCGGGGATCTGCGCCAGCAGTTTCTCCAGTGGAATAGTGACCTGCCGTTCCACCTGCCTGGCACCCAGCCCTGGCGCGCTCACCAGTACGTCGACCACGGGGACAACGATCTGCGGCTCTTCTTCTCGCGGCGTGTAAACAAGGGCCATTACACCCGCGGCCAGGCCGAGGAAAAACAGGATTTTTGGCAGCCCGCCGCCCAACGTGTAGTTGACCAGTCGATCGATTGGGTGAGGCATTTCGCGCTTCTATCCCGGTTGTAGTGAATCAGTCCGCATCGAGTACACGCTGCACTGCGCTTCGCATCACATCACAACAGCGCCCTTTGCAGGGCCGCCTCCCATGACAGCAGTCGGTTGCGTCGCCGGGGCGCCTTCATCTGCACACGAAACTCCTTCTCCGAGCGCCAGGTTTTCCTGATTTCCGCCTGACTGTTCCAGACACCAACGGCCAGTCCGGCAAGGTAGCAGGCGCCTGCCACCGTGGTCTCGGTCACCACCGGCCGTATCAGCCGCTGTCCCAGCACATCCGCCTGTATCTGCATCAACAGGTCGTTTGCCGCTGCGCCGCCATCGACGCGCAGGGGCTTCATCTTCCTGCCCAGGTCATTTTGCATGGCGCGCAGAATGTCGGCGTTCTGCAGCGCGATCGCGTCCAGGGTCGCGCGAGCAATGTGTCCGCGCTGTGTGCCCCGGGTCAAGCCACACAGCACGCCGCGTGCGTCCGGGGCCCAGTGGGGTGCTCCCAGCCCGGTGAGCGCAGGCACAAACTCCACGCCGCCGTGGTCTTCCACGGTGGCCGCCAGCCGCTCGATGTCTGGGGCGCGCTTGATCAGTTGCAGCCCGTCGCGCAGCCACTGCACCGCCGCGCCGCAGATGAATGCGCCGCCTTCCAGGGCGTAGACCGGCTTTGCGTCACCCAGTTGCCAGGCGACCGTGGAGAGCAGTCCGGAGCGGGAGCGCAGGGGCGTATTGCCGGTGTTCATGACGATAAAGGAGCCTGTGCCGAAAGTGCACTTCGTATCCCCGACGGAAAAACAGGTCTGGCCGAAAGTCGCCGCCTGCTGGTCTCCGGCAATGCCGGCAATGGGAATGCCGTCCGGCAGGCCCCTGACACCCCGGGTGTGCCCAACCACGCCACTGGACGGCACTATCCGTGGCAGGATATCGCGCGGCACCTCGAAAAGTTCCAGTAACGCGTTGTCCCATTGTCCCGACTTCAGGTTCATGAGCGAGGTGCGCGAGGCATTTGACAGGTCCGTGACGTGCTCGCGCCCGCCGGTGAGGTGCCAGATGAGAAAGCTGTCGATGGTGCCCGCCGCGACCTTCCCGGCGCGCAGTTTGCGCGCGACACCCGCGGTATTGCGCAACAGCCAGCGGTACTTGCTCGCCGAGAAGTAGGGGTCGAGTACCAGGCCCGTGCGCCGTTTTACCTGTGCCTCGTGGCCGGCCTGCCTGAGCTGCTCGCAGAAGTCGGTGGTGCGTCGACATTGCCACACCACCGCGTTGTTGAGCGCCTCACCCGTGTCCCGATCCCAGATGGCGGCGGTTTCGCGCTGGTTGGTGATGCCGATGGCGATGATATCGGAGGGTTTGCAGAACTTTTTTCGCAGCACTGCCGCGATGCCTTTTTGCACCGAGGCGCGGATGTCGTCCAGGCGGTGTTCCACCCAGCCGGGCCTGGGATAGATCTGGGGAAATTCGTAGTTGACGCTGGCCCGCAATCTTCCGCGGGCATCCATCAGTGCCACGGTGCTGCCAGTGGTGCCCTGGTCGATCGCCAGGATGAAGGAAGCCATGAGGTCAAATCCTCCCGCTCGTTATTCGGATCTGTGGCGCCAGGCTACTATCGCATATTCGCTGGCTCGCGGCATCATCGTCGACAGCGGATTCAGTAGGTGTACGCCACCTCGATACCGTAACTGCGCGGCAGGCTGATGGCCGCAACCGGCGTGCCGAATTCGGAACGCGTGGTGTTGCGCATATCGACGATGTATTCCTCATCCGTCAGGTTCTTGCCCCACACCGCGAATTCCCAGTTGCGTCGCTCATCGTCCCAGGCGATGCGGCCGTTCAGGTATTTCTCGTCATCGAAATAACCCGGCAGGTCGTCCAGGTCGGGGTAGTAGTCCGAATCGCTCTCGCTGCGGGCGTTCTCGCGGTAGACATAATCCACATGCACGGTCAGGTTGCCCCTGGGTATCGCCGGTGTCCAGTCGGCGGTAAGGGTGAAGTTGTTGTTGGTGTCGCCCTTGGACCTGTCCTCGGTCAACTCGCCGGTTGAATTGTAAAAGGCGTTCCACTCCGACTCCTGGTCGCGGTAGGTGGTGACCAGACCCAGCCGCATGGTGTCCAGCGGCAGCCAGTCCAGGGTGAGCTCGATACCGTCGAAAGTCTGGTTGCCGTTGATGACCTTGGGTATGGCGGCATCCTGGCCGGGGGGTTTGGATTCCACCGAGCGCTGCCGGTTGTCGATTTCCAGCCGGAATACGGCGACCTGGGCGCGCAGCGTGCCGTCGAAGAGGTCGCCCTTGATCCCCCACTCGTACATGGTGGACTCCTCCGGTTCGAACGGGGTAAAGGCCGTCTCGATATCCAGGGTGTCGTAGCCCCCGGACTTGTAGCCGGTGGAGTAGGACAGGTAGGTCATCAGCAGGTCGGTGACCTGGTACTGGGCCACCAGGCGCCCGGTGGTCTTGCTCCAGCTATCCTCCGCTTCCAGGGGTGTCTCGGCGGCTGATTCCAGTCCATCGGGCAGGGTGAAAATCTGGTTGGGCACGCCCGGCCGCACTTCCCTGAAGGTGTTCAGTGGAATCAGCCAGCTGAACTTCTTGTCATCCTGGCTGTAACGCAGGCCCGCTGTCAGCTTGATGCGTTCGTTCAGGCTGTAGTCCGCGTCGAAGTATACCCCCCAGTTGGTAAAATCCCCCTCGTTCTCGATGCGTTCGCGCCACAGTATTCCGGCCAGGGAGGGACCGTAGATCATCGGTTCGCCCAGGGCGGCGGATATTTCCTCATACCAGAAGTCGCCGCTCTGCTCGATCTCCTCGGGGGTGACCATGAGACCCAGGGATTGCAGCGCGCGGGCGTAGTCCTGTGAGTTCCACAGGTGGTCCATCGGCGGTTCCAGGCCGATGACGTCATTCATTACACCGGTGACCTGCCGGGCCACGGAGTCCGCGGTGGCCGTCAACCAGGTGGTCTGGTGGGTGTCTTCCTGGCTGTAATTGGCCCCGAAGACGATGTCGACGTTCTCGTCGCTGTAGTTGAACTGCAGTTCACTGTAGAAGATGTCCGAGTCTTCCCGGTTGTCGGCGTCCAGGTAACGGGTGACATCGGCGGTGCCGTCGACGTCGCCGCGATTGCTGGTGTCGAAGTCCCGGTAGCTGAGAATCAGCTTGCCGGCCAGTTCGGGGCTGAAGTCGTGCCACAACTTGCCGATGACGGCATCCATGTCGCGCGTCTCCTCGCCGTCGATGACGTCGTTCTCAACCTTGCCCGAGAACGGGTCCAGGCTGTAGGCGTACTCGCTGTAGCCGAACGCCATGCCCGGGGCATTGTCCACCTTGTCCCAGTCGTAGGAAAGCTGTGCCCGCGTGGCGTCGCTGATCTCCCACAGGCCGGCAATGCGCGCTGTCTTGTGGTCCTGCTCACCGGGATCGTGCTCCGCGGGGCCCAACTGGTCGGCAAAACCATCCCATTGGTTGCTCAGGGCGTTCACGCGCAGGAAGAAGCTGTCCGTCACCGGCACGTTGACCATGCCCTCCAGGCGCACCAGCTCGTCGTTCCCCAGTCGCGCCCGGCCGAAGCCCTCCAGTTCATTCGACGGGGAGTTGGGAATCATGGAAATCACCCCCACCGCCGCGTTGCGCCCGAACAGGGTACCCTGCGGCCCCTTGAGCACCTCGACCCGCTGCATATCGGCGAAGGCGACGGTGGTCGCGGCCCGCGGCAGGTAGGTCTCGTCGTAGAACGTCGCCACCGAGGGGTCGCCACCGGTGGAAATGTTGGAGCTGGACACGCCCCGCACCTTCAGCCCCTGCTGCGTCGCGGATTCGCCCAGGACCTCGAAGCCGGGAATGTAGTCGTCGATGTTCTTCAGGGTCAGCGCGCCGGTATCGATGATGTCTTTGGCACTGAACACGTCCACGGCGACCGGCACGACCATAGCCGACTGTTCCCGGCGCTGGGCGACGACCACGACCTCTTCCAGCGCGAGCGCACTTTCCTCCTGGGCCTGCGACTGGGTAACCGAGAAGGTCAGGGGTGTGGCGAGAAAGACCGCCAGGGATGACCTGGAGAACTGTGACAAAGGCATAGCGTTAGCTCCCATCCTGTTATTTTGTTTGCAGCAGTGCACAGGGCAGATGGGTAGAAATTTTCCTCTGCAGGTGCGGTTCGAGCTGCGACGGTCGCAATACATAGCGCAACCCTCGCAGGCGGCATCGCGGCGTCAAAGGCGCCTGGCTGCCTGTCGACAGGTGAACGCTCTTTCCTGCAACTACTCCACGCGGTACAGCCAGGCGCCGAAAACGGGGTCGGACGACGTCTTGGAAATGTACGCCCCCTCCGCAATGGCCCCGGCGCGCAAGTTGTAGCAGTTGCCGTCCTCCGTATCTTCACAACTGACGCCGTAGGGATGTGCCTCCACCACGTTGGCCTCGTCCCGGGTCCAGCCCCAGACGCGGTCGACCGAGCAGCAGGAACTATGGGCGAAAAAATACTCAAAGATATTCGGGCTGAGCTCGGCTTCGGCCTCGTAATGCCAATCCGGAACCGCACCCAGCGAGGTGCCGAGGAATGCATCGAGAACCGTGCTTACCTCGACGGCGGAACCCCAGGTCCAGCCCGACAGGTCGAATTCGACTTCCGCCCACCCGCTGTAGATTGCCCCGTCGCACACACCGGTTGGCGGGGGGCAGACTGCGGCGATTTCGTGCCAGGTCTTGCCTGAGAACAATATCGGTTGTACCCAGCGCTTGTCATATACCAGCACGGTATCGTCTTCCTGGAAAGCGACGACCGGACAGCCGGCTCCGTCGTTGTTGGGTCCGTCCAATGGGCAGTCATCCGCGCCATCCAGTACGCCGTCATTGTCGTCGTCGGCATCGACATCGTCGACCACGCCATCGGCGTCTGTGTCCAGGCCCTCAGGCGCGCTGAATACCGGCCTGATCGAACCGCTGCTGAACGTGGCGACCAGGGCATCACCCACGTCCTCGTTGGGCATTTCCACGGTACATACCGGGTCGGTGGAGTTGCCGCAGAAAAATCCGCTGCCGTCCTGCCACTTGACGAAGGTATAGCCGGGTCGCGGCACGGCGGTGAAACTTTCGCTGAAGGACGAGTCGGTGATGTCGAACTCGCAGTAGTCCGGGCCTGCGCAGTCGCGAGTGCCCGACAGGGAGACGACTTCGCCGCCGGCTCCTACCAATACAGCGAGTTTGCAACCGCTAGCCATACTGGCTAGCGCAACGAGTACGAGCGTTCTGACGACAGTGTTCATTTTGAAGTCTCCTGCCCCGACGGGCGATATCCGGTACGTGAGTAATGGAATCAGGCGGTACCGAATTTGATAGTAATCATTATATTTTTTTCAAAAATAGCACACAGGGGGAAAACGCCAAAGTATTGTTTCCCTTCCCCTTTGAACCACGTCACCAACGGGCGTTCTAGTTCTGGGTAACTGTCCGTTCCTACCGGATGTCCATGGCATGCTGCGCCGTAGGTAGTCGCGTCACTGCAGATGCGCGCGGGTTAGCCTGTGTATTAGTGAGTTAGGCGCTTTTGGCGCGTTCGAACACGCCCTCGATGTAGCTGCGGATGGCCTGCCAGGCCTGCTCGGCCTCCGGCACCCCGGCGTTCACCAGGCCGTGCCAGCCCTGGATCATACCCGGCCAGCTCTCCAGGGTGACCTGCACCCCGGCACGCACGGCGTTGGCCGCCAGTTTCAGGCAACCCTCGCGATTGGTGTCGCACTGGCCCAGTTGCAGGTAGAGGGGCGGCAGGCCGTGCAGGTCGGCGTAGGCCGGGGAGATACGCGGGTCGTCGAGCGGCATGCTGTCGGCGCTGTAGTCGCGGCCGCGGTTGCGGATCCATTGCGGGTCGTTGAAGGGGTCGTCCTGTTTTTCCGTGTCGGCGACGGACAGGTCGAACCAGCCGGTGAGCGAAACAAACGCCCTCGGCAGTGGCAGGCCCTCGTCCCGGGCCCGGGTCATCAGGCCAATGGCCAGCAGCGCGCCGCAAGATTCGCCCATCAGTACGATGTTTTGCGCGTCGGCGCCCTGCTGGAGAAGGCCGGCATAGGCGTTGAAACAATCGTCATGTGCTGCCGGGTAAGGGTGTTCGGGCGCGAGACGGTAGTCGGGCATGACCACGCGTAGCCCGGTGCGCCGGGCGATGATTTCCGCGTAGAAGTGGTACTCGTCCAGCGGTGTGGAAACCAGTGCACCGCCGTGGCAGTGCAGGGCGATGCGGTCGCGGTTCGCGGTGTGCCCCTCCACCGTGTAGTCGCCGCAGCGAATGCCGCCGTACTCCGCGATCTCGATCTTCAGCAGCTTGCTGACCGGGTGGCTGTGGAAGGGGGCAAACATCTTGCGTACGTCGCGGTAGTCGGCGGCGGGCGCCGCGAAGTCGTCCGGTGCGCTGTCGATGATCTGTTGCAACAGTGGGCTGCGTGTCATGCGCTGGAATCCTGCGTTGTTATGTTTGGATTATGTAGAGATGCGCGTTCCTGTCGCATCGACCACAAACCCTAGCAGTTTCGCAGCCGCGGTCAACGCTTGCGCCCGGGGAGAGCTGTGTTGCTGGCGCGCCCCGGCCTCCTTGCGAACCCGGGTGCGCGCCTTCAGGCGGGATTTAGTTCCTGCTGCGTTGCGCCGCTCGCAGGCCAGCGAAGCTCAGCGCGACCAGCCACAAGGTGGCGGGGACCGGTATGGGCCCGGGTGTGGGTGGGGTGCTGCGGGGCGTGAAGACATTTGCTGCCAGCATGAACTGGTTGCCCGAATTCGGCACGAGTACGCAGACGAAGTCGTTCTGGTCATTGAAATCGCAGACTTCCTTCATGCCGAGCGTGAGCAGGGCGGAGACGGAGCCCGTTATCTCGGTCGGAGCGCTGCTGCTGCGCATCGAGGAGGAGACAACGCCGGGAAGATTACTGGCGGCATCGAGTGGGTCCAGCGTTCCGGCCAGACCTGCTGCCTGCCACTCGAAGGGGATCGCGTATTCGGTAAAGTTCTCCGCGAAATTGCGGTACTCGTACTCTGTCTCCGAGATTTTCTCGACCTGGCTGGTCAGGCGCAGCCTGGTCGGGCTCCCGGACAGGTCGGCAACGATCTGGATGATATCGCCCGGAACGTCCAGCAGATCGTCCAGCAGGTCGTTCAGCCGCTGATCGGCAATGCCGGGCTCAAAAAACTCGGAGTCACCAAATCCCTGGGCGCCGGTTACGATTCCGAAGGACTTTGCGTCCCCGATGCCGCCGTTTTGCGGCACCCGGTAGGTCTGTTGTGAACTTTGCCAGCCCTGGAAGTCGCAGCATTTCATCGTCACGGTAAATAACGTACCCGCGCGCCATTCGACGTACACGTCGTCGTCCTGGGGCGTGCCGCTGACCCTGTTGAAGATGGTGGACAGGCCATCCGGGTTGGCGCCGTTGAATTCTGACTGCAGGCGGTACTTTTCCTCGACGACCAGGGGGTCCGAGACAGTGCCGGACAGAATGGCGGCCGATGCCTGCCAGCTGCCGAGCATGGCGATAACGAAGAAAATGCAGCGTTTATAGGTCTGTCCTGAGAGCATCTGGTCCCCTCCATTGAGGTGCGCTTGTCGGTTCCTGCCTGGTGTCTGTAAAACGATTGTTTCAGCCAATCCAATACTGCGAAGCGCTGGATGCTTTACCAGGGCTGGACGGAGGGAGAAGGTGCTGGGTAAAAACCGATCGCTTCTTGTTCCGCGAGTACCGCAATAGGGAGCTGCGCGTGTAGACAGCAATATCCATGCCACTGCATAAAAATCAATAGCTTGGGTTGTCCGGAACGGGAGCCAGTTAAAAGTTTGTAAAAAATTTTGACAGACTCATGTCGCTCACCACGCGTCGCCTTGCGAGCGGCATTGTCGACGATGGACGCCGGCACGCCGGCTACAGCGAGTCCGGCCGCAACCCCCGGAAGGTCGCCAGGAACAGTTCCTCGATCGCGCGCTTGCTGGCGCGCACCTGTCGCGGGCGCATGCCCTGGTTGATGGCGTCGTGCACCAGCCACTGGGCGGCGCTGAGCAGCCCGGCAAAGCACGCCCGGCTGGGCGCCTGGCCGTAGCGGCGGCGGCACCAGCGCTGCATGCTGCGCGCCGCGCTGTCGAAGGCCGCCGCGATCACCGCGTGGGCGCGACTACCCGGGTCGGCGGATTCCAGGAACAGGAAGCGCGCGATCTCGTGCTGGGCAAGTATCGCATCGACGGTGTCGTCGATGGTCCGGTGCAGCCACTGGGGGTCGCTGAAGTCGGCGTCCTGCGACGCCGTGACCGCCAGCATGTTGGCGCTGACCGACTGCCGGTAGAGCTGGTCGACCAGGTCATCCTTGTTGTCGAAGCAGCGGTAGAAAGTGTCCCGCGACACGGCCGCTGCCTTGCAGATCGCGGACACCGAGACGGCCGCGGTGCCGTTGCCGGCGAACAGACGCACCGCGGTGTGCAGGATGTCCTGGCGCTGCTGTGCGACGCCCGGCCGCGGGCGCCTGCCCGCCCCGTCTGCTGGCTCGAGTGTTGCCACCTGTGCTCTCCCACTTGACACTAATCGTACAATACTGTCATATTAAAACAATCGGACAGAAATGTCAGCTTAATGTGCGCCCGCAGGGGCCGCTGCAGCCAACCTGCCGGAGGACCATCGACATGAGTACAAGTACGCTGCCACCGCTGGACCAGTGGGTCGCCCGCCCCTATGACGGCAGTGGCGTCAATCTCAGGCGCAGCGCCTATATCTCCTCGGCGGTGCTGATCCCGGGTTCCTTCTTCGTCGCCTGGACACTGATCGCGCTGGGCGTCATCAATCCCATGCCCGCGGACAAGTACGTGTCCGTGTGCCTGTTCACCGGCTACTGGATGGCCCTGTTCGCCTTCGTCGACAATGCCGGGGAGCGGCGCACGCTGACGCAGAAGTGGCACGAGTTCATCATGGTCTGGCTGATCACCAGCGGATGCGCGCAGGTGATGTGGGAGATCCCGGTGGTGTACATGAAGATTCCGTTTCTCTACGAACTGGGATCGGAACTGCAGCGCGACGAGTGGATGTTCTGGCCCTGGTGGCTGTACTCGGTGGCGGACACCCGCTACATGCGCCCCCACGACGGCCAGCTCGCCCACGAGATGATGTTGTCCCACTTCGGATTCCTGGAATTGCTCGCGGCGTACTGGCTGAGCCGGGGCAGGCACTACAAGAAAGCACTGGGTATCGCCGTGCTCGCCAACTGGGGCGCGTTCTACGGCAACACCTCGGTGATTTACATCAGCGAGATCCTCGGCGATTTCAAGTACATAGAGGACGGTGCGCTGGGCTTCTGGCTGAAGTTCGTCGGCCTGAACCTGCAGTGGTCCACGGTCAGCCCCGCCGCGGCCATCGGCGCCCTGTGGCTGCTGGGGCAGCGCTCGCGGGCCGAGGCGCTGGCTGGCCGCGGCGAACGTTAGGGGGCGGGCGGTGAAGCACGCGCTCGTCACCGGCGCCAGTTCGGGCATCGGCCGGGAGTTTGCCCTGCAACTGGCGCGTCGCGGCTACCGCGTGACCGCGGTCGCCAGGCGTGAGCCGCTGCTGCGGGAGCTGCTGTCGGCGCTGCCCGGTGAGGGGCACGACTATCTCGCCGCGGATCTCGCCGACCCCGCGGGCGTCGCGGCGGTCGCCGCGCGAATGCAGGATGCCCGCTGCCACCTGCTCATCAACAACGCCGGCTACAGTGTGTTGCAGCCGTTCTACCAGTCCGGCCTGGCGCTGCAGCAGGATATCCTGGCCGTGAACTGCGGCGCCCTGCTGACCCTGTCCCACCATTTCCTGGGGCAGGCGCAGCCCGGGGATGCGCTGGTCAACCTGTCCTCCATCGTCGCCGACCTGCCGACGCCGGCGCAGCCGGTGTACAGCGCCAGCAAGGCCTTCATCGCCTCGTTTTCCGAGTGCCTGTGGCAGGAACAGCGCGACCGCGGCGTCTACGTCATGGGCCTGTGCCCCGGGGTCACCGAAACCGGCTTTATCCAGACCGCCACCGGCGGCGAGTCGGCAGGCGAGTCCCTGCCGGCGGCGCTCACGCAGACCCCCGCCGAGGTGGTGAGCGAGGCGCTCGCCGCGCTCGAGAAACGGCATAAGCCGATTGTGGTGACCGGCTGGGCCAACCGCCTGATGGTGGCGCTCATGCCGCGTGTGCTGAGCCGCTTCAGGCTACTCAGGACACTGGCTGTCATCGGCGATCCCGAACGCGCGCTGTGACGGACGCTGGCAGGGCGCGGGGCGCTTCACGCCACCGGGAGGCTGCGCTATGCTGGCGCGCGAACCGGACGAGGGAATATTAGCTATGAACCTGCACAAACTCCTGCTCACGGCATTGTTGTTACTCGCGGCGGCCGGCGCGCACGCACACCAGGCCACGGGGGTGACCGGGGGTTTTGTCAGCGGCTTTGTACACCCGATTCTTGGCTGGGATCACGTCGCCGCCATGGTCGCGGTCGGGCTCTGGGGAGCCGTGCTGGGCGGCTCGGCGATCTGGTTGCTGCCGGTGGTATTCCCGCTGGTGATGGCCTTCGGCGGGGCGCTCGGCGTGATGGGCATCCCCCTGCCCAGCGTGGAGATCGGCATCGCCGTGTCGGCCCTGGTACTGGGGACCATGGTGTTGTTCTCGGCGCGGCCCCCGCTGTGGATAGCGGCGCTGCTGGTCGGCGTCTTTGCCATTTTCCACGGACACGCGCACGGCACGGAACTGCCGGACGCCGTCAACCCGCTGGCCTTCAGTATTGGCTTTGTGCTCGCGACCGGCCTGCTGCATCTCTGCGGCATTCTCATCAGCCTGCTCAGCCGTTGGCGCCTGGGTCGCGCGCTGGTGCGCGCCGGTGGCGCCATTATCGCGCTGGCCGGCACCCTGTTCTTGCTGCGCGCCCTCTAGGTGTTCAGGCGCTGCCCCTGTGCGGCGGCGCTCGCCGCCTGTCCGGGCGCCGCGTTTGCCCACAGCCCCATGGCGGGCATCGGTGAGTTTTACGGCGGCATACTGCACCCGCTGGTCGTGCTGCCGCATATCCTGGTCCTGCTCGTTTTCGGCCTGCTGCTGGGTCAGCGCGGTGTGCGCGCCATGCGCTTCGCCTACCCGCCCTTTGTGCTGGCGCTGATGGCCGGCCTGTTCATCGCCGGCTTTGAGCGGCAGCCCGCGTTGCCCGCGGAAACGGTGTTGTTGCTGCTGGCGATGGTCTGCGGACTGCTGGTCGCGGCGCAGCGGCCACCGCCCGAGCCGTTGCTGGCCTGCCTCGCCGGCGGGATTGCGCTGCTCATCGGCATGGACTCGGGCGTGACCGGGCTGGAGCGGCGCGAGACCTTCGCGGCCCTGGCGGGGTGCTGGCTGGGTGTTGTGCTGGTGCTGCTGGTGAGCGCCGGCGTGGCGGAGATGGCGCACAGGCACTGGCAGCGGGTGGCCCTGCGCGTGCTGGGTTCCTGGGTCACGGCCAGCGCTTCCCTGGTGCTGGCGCTGGCGTTTGCGCCGGAAACCTGAACCCCGACGCGTTCCGCGCACCGGCGTAATACTCAGGCGGCGAAAGCCTTCGCGCAGGCCGGCCGCGCCAGCAGGCGGTCGGCGTAGGCGCTCAGGTTGGGGAACGCCTCGTCGGTGATGATCCCCAGGCGTTTGGACATGATGCAGGAGTGGCCCAGCATGGTATCCGCCGCGGAGAAATCGCCGATCAGGTAGTCGCGTCCCTGCATGGCCTGTTCCACCGGCCCCCAGGCCTTGGCCAGCAAGCGCTCGGCCTGCCCGCGCACCGTGGCGTCCTGCCGGTCCGGCGGCAGCAGCAGGGTGTGCACCACGATGGTATTCACCGGCGGCATGACCATGCCTTCACAGTAGTGGAACCACTGCAGGTATTCGGGGAAGCGCGGGTCGTCGGCGTCGGGCTTGAGACCGCCGTTCTTGTGCCGCTCGAGAATGTACTCCGCGATCGCGCCCGACTCGAAGATGCTGACTTCGCCGTCCTCCAGCACCGGGACGCGCCCCAGCGGGTGACGCGCCCGGTGCGCGTCGGATTTCAGGTCCTGCGGGCTGAAATCCATACGGTTCAGCTCGTACTCCAGGCCCAGTTCCTCCAGCAGCCACAGAGTGCGGCTGGCTCGTGAATTCGGCGCAAAATGTAGTTTCAACACGTGTGTTCTCCGGTTGGGTGTTGCCGTGGGTGGTGCGGGCAGGCCGCTGGTTGATGATCTGCCCCAACCCGGGTGTCGGCGCCAGCGACAGGGGCGCGACGGCCGGGCATGGCGTAATCTATGTATTGGCACAAAAAATGTCAATTATTGTGGCGCGGATTTCCCCGGGCCGCAGCGGTGCGCTGCAGGCGGGCTGGATTGCGGGACCCTGCCTGCCAGGGGGTGGCGCCAGGCCGGATGGAATCCTGCCCGGGTGCCCGTATCCGGGGCTGGGAAGGCGGCGCAGAAATTGCAACTATCCAAATCGCCGCGCATTTTGTGTACGCTCAGCCTGTACTGCGCGAGGCAGGCGGGGGGTAGAGATGGGCGTGCAAATGAGAAACCTGGCGGGCGTGGTGGTACTGGCCTGTTGCCTGTTCGTGGCGAGCGGGGCCGGGTCCGCCGAGCGGGTGGCGGTCGGCGGCAACGTCTACTTCGGTGCGTCGCCCGTGTGCGCGCTGGTGCTGGTCAACGGGCAGAGCCAGTTCACCTGCGACGGCAGCGGCCGCTACGACCTGCTGGTCCCGCTGGATGCCAACGGCCGGGTTACCGTACAGGCCTTCGCCGACGGCTTCGCGCCGTTTTCGCAGCAGCTCAGTCCGCAGCAGGCGCGGGACTATCCCGTCTACATGACGCGCGACACTGCCGGCCGCGAACTCGAGGTGGGCTGGCAGTTAGCGGAGTCGAGCTCGGCGCGCCGGGTGCGCATCGACGGCAGCGTCGAGTACAACGGCAATCCCGTCTGCGCACTGGTACTGGCCAACGGGCAGCAAACCTTTTCCTGCGGTGACAGCCTGGGGCGGTTTTCCCTGGACGTGCCGCTGGACGCGAACCGCAAGGTGACCCTGATGGCCTTTGCCTCGGGGTTTCGCTCGTCCCGTACTGAAATCCTTGCGGACGTGATCGGCGAAACCATCACCTATGTGCGCCAGCACTCGACCACAAACTTCCTTGGCTGGGGCGTGGCGGGGTTCTATTTTCCGCAGTTCGGCGCCGCGCAAATCGTCGGCCCGAAACGCACAGATGACAATATGCAGCTCTACCTGCCGCCGTGGCTGGAGTTCAATTTCAACCCCGTGGACCTGACCACGACCTTCTCCGCCGACAAGCCCGACTGCTTCGATGACTGCCGGGGGCGCGGCGTCTATACCCGCGGTGGCTACCCCGACTGGGCCGAGTTTACGCTGCCCAACGGGCTGACGGGGCGCTCCGGTTCGGTGGTGGACGAACAGGCTGAGGACAACACCAACAACACGGTGAACCGGATCCAGATGAAAGCCGGTGTGCCCGCGTCCTTCTGCATGCACCTGGTTACCGACAACACGGACCTGACCCACGATTCGCTGCGCTCCATCACCGTCCGCGGCGGCAGGGACGGGCAGGGGAGTTTCGATCCCAACGCGTCCATACCCAACCTGTCATTCGACGGCACGACCGATGTCCATACCTTCCGCTTCGACAACTTCCAGCCGGAGGACTACATCAAGATCAGGCTCAACTCCGGCACGCCGGGGGTGATGCCCGGCTTCGGCGGACTGATGTTCGATACCGAATGCCGCAATGTGCCGAACGCGCAATGCGGCAATGGCCGCTGCGAGCTGGCGCTGGGCGAGAGCTGCGAGACCTGCCCGGGAGACTGTGGCGCCTGCGATGTCGGCGCCACCCCGGCCTGGGAGTGGTACCACCACGGCGCGACGCCGCGCTCACACTACGCGCAGGGCAGCAACCGCTTGCTGGTGTTCGTCGCCCACGGCGTGGGGGATCTCAATCACCGGGTGGAGGGAGTCACCTACGGCGGCAAGGCCATGCATCCGCTGGGCGGCCGCTCACAGGAACGCAACGACCGGGCCAGCGTTTCAGCGTGGTACCTGAAGGAGAACGATATCGCCGCCGCGGTCGGCGCGGATTTCACCGTGGACTGGTACCGCAAGCCGGGTGACCGTTCCTTCGAGAGCATCTTCTTTTCCGATGTCAGCCAGGTTGGGTCCTTCGGAACGATCGACGAGTCCGGGTGTAACGATTGCTTCGCACAGCAGTGCGACGCGCAGACAGTCGAACCCGGTCACCTGTCGTTCTACGTGGGTACGCATGAAAGAGACGGCGCCGCTTTCACCGCGCTCAATGGCTACCTGCAGGGTGCGGACCTGGGCATGGGCGGCAACGGCAAGGCCACGTTCGGCTACCTCGAAGGCGTGGGCGCCGCCGAGCAGGCAGGCGCGCGGTTTGGCCGCGAAGGCGCGTTCTCCCTGGTCTGCTTCGAGGTCCAGGACCAGCCGCTGCCGGGCGCTGACGACGACGGCGACGGTATCAGCGATGTCGCGGACAACTGTCCGTTTGTCTCCAACCCCAACCAGTCGAATACCGATGGCGCTGACGACGGCGGCGATGCCTGCGACGATGACGATGACAACGACGGCTGGGAAGACTTCTACGACAACTGTCCGCGTATCGCCAACCCCGACCAACTGGACAGCGATGACAACGGGCGCGGTGACGCCTGCGAGGGCTTACCGCCGGGTTGCTAGGACGCCCGGGGGCGACAGGGCGGTGATTCGGGGTTATCTGTTAGTTGTCGCCGTCTTTTGGTGACACGACAGCGGCATGTGGTATTCCGGACTAACCGCTCAGATACCGAAATTCAGCATGCCACACACATGGTCCACCAGGTCCGCATCGTCGCTGGCGCCCTGGTCTTTGGCGCTCACGCGGCCGTCCAGGATCAGCATAGCCAACCCGTGCACCGTGGACCAGGCGGCCGTAGCGGCGATCGACCCTTTCCCGGCAATGGCGTGTTCCCGCATCGCCTGTGTGACGGCCTCGGCCATCATCGTATAGGCACGAGAGCCGGCTTCGGCCAGTTGCGGAAACTCCAGCAGGTCACCGCTGTCCCGCCCGAACATCAGGCGGAACAGGGCGCGGTTGTCGATGGCGAACAGCACGTAGCCGCGCGCCAGCCCTGCCAGTTGCGGGCCGCTACCAGTGGGCTCTGACGGGCTCCGCGCGGCCTCCTCTTGCATGCGACGGGTGAGCGAGTCGAAGCCATCGGTGGCCAGCACCGCCAGCAGCTCGCGCTTGTCGCGGAAGTGGCTGTACAGGGCCGTCGGGCTGACCCCGGTCTGCCGGGCCACCTTGCGCAGGCTCAGTCCCTCGGCACCGTCGGTGTCCAGAATCTCCCTGGCAGCCGCGAGCAGGGCCGCGCGCAGGTTGCCGTGATGGTAGGCCTTTTTGCCCATGCGGCATGCTCCGCTGTGATCAGGGCGATAGCATGGCAGTATATCTTTACAGTGTAAAGATGTGCCTGTATGATGCCGATCTTTACAGCGTAAAGTTTCAGTTGACTGAAACCGGGAAATCTTATGCCAGCAGCAGCCACACAGTCCGCCAGGGGGCTGACGCCCAGTACCATTCGCATCGGTCGCCGCTACCGTCCGCAGCGTCTCGAGCAAGGCTACGACGCGATCGTGATTGGCTCCGGCATCGGCGGCCTCACCACGGCGGCCAGTTTGTCCAGGGTGGGCAAGAAGGTGCTGGTGCTGGAGCAGCACTATACCGCCGGCGGGATGACCCACAGTTACTCGCGCAACGGCTACGAGTGGGATGTGGGCGTGCACTACATTGGCGAAGTCGGCAGTCGCAGGTCGGTCACGCGCCGCCTGTTCGACTTCGTCACGGACGGTGCGCTGGAGTGGGCGCCGATGGACGCCAACTACGACCGCTTTTTCATTGGCCGGGAACGCTTTGACGTGGTTGCCGGCAAGAAAAACTTTGTCGCCTCATTGAAAAAACGTTTTCCCGGCGAGGAAGAGGCCATAGACGAGTACATGCGGCGCATGGGTAAGGTCGGCAAGGCGGTGCAGGCTATCAGCGTGGAAAAGACAGTGGGCGGGCTGGCGGGAAAACTGTTGCGGCTTGGCCGTAAGCTGACCTTGCCCGCCTACGTCAATCGCACGACCTATGAGGTGTTGCGCGAACTGACGGATAACGAAATGCTCATCGCCGTGCTCACCGGGCAGTGGGGCGATAGTGGCGTCTCGCCAAAAGATTCCAGCTTCATGATTCACTGCCTGATTGCCAATCACTACCTGCACGGCGCCTACTACCCGGTCGGGGGTGCCTCGAGGATGGCGGAGACGATAATCCCCGTGGTGCAGCGCGGCGGCGGAGAAGTCTTTACCTACGCCAATGTGGAGGAGATTTTAATCAGGCGGGGCGTGGTTCGCGGCGTGAAAATGGCCGACGGCACGGAGATCGAGGCCCCGGTCGTAATCAGTAATGCCGGCGTGTTCAACACCTTTGGGCGTCTGCTGCCGGCGGCTGTGAGTAAAAAGCACGGTTACCACAAGCGGGCGCAATCGGTGACCCCGTCTATCGGCCACCTGGGCGTCTATATCGGCTTGCAGGAATCCGCCGAGGCCCTGGGCCTGCCCCGGACCAACCTGTGGATTTACCCGGATGCCAATCACCGCGAAAATCTCGCCGCGTTCAAGGCGGACTATCGCAAGCCGTTTCCCGCGGTATACATCTCGTTTCCCTCCGCCAAGGACCCCAGTTGGGACAGCCGCTACCCCAATACGGCGACCATCGAGATTGTCGCCCCCGCGTATTTCGAAACCTTTGCCCGTTGGCAGGAGCAGCCCTGGGGCAAACGCGGCGAGGACTACGATGCGCTGAAAAACCATTTCACCGAACGGCTGCTCGAGCACCTGTTCGCCCATTTTCCACAGCTCAGGGGCAAGATCGATTACTGTGAGTTGTCGACGCCCTTGTCGACGGACTTTTTCTGCGCCTACAAGCGGGGGGAAATGTACGGCCTGACGCACGACACCGGTCGTTTCGAGCAGCAATGGCTACGCCCGAAAACCTCCATCAAGGGGCTGTACCTGACCGGGCAGGACATCATGACCTGTGGCGTCGGCGGCGCGATGGCCGGCGGGTTCATGTGCGCGTTGAGCGTACTGGGTGTGAAAAGCCCGGCGCTGCTGCGCGCATTCGCGGCGGGCCCAGGGACGGCTCCCACGCCGGGCGATTATTCGCTGGCGCCAGTCAGCTCAGCAACCCGGGGGCAACACCCGGATTGAGACTGCCGCTGAGGTGGCGGAGGTGCTGCTGTCATCGGTCGCCACCGCGGTCAGCGTGTGCACGCCGGCCGGTGCGTCGTCCCAGTTGAGCGTGTAGGGCTCGCTGGTGTCCACGCCAAGCGAGATGTCGCTGTAGAAGAACTCCACCTGCGTCACGCTGCCGTCGGGATCGCTGGCATCGGCGCTGAGGCTGATGGCCTCGCCGGTGACATAGCTGGCCCCTTCGTTCGGCGCGGTCAGCATCACCGAAGGACGATTGTCGTCGATCTCCAGGATCAGCTTCGGCCGCCGCGTCGGGTCCGCGGCGTATTCGCTGGCGTGAAAAAACTTGTGGTAGTTGATGCCGTTGCCGAGCAACTGCCAGCCGTAGTTGCTGCGCTCGCCCAGGCTCATGGCGCGCACGGAGTCCGTGACATCGAGTACGACCCACTCCGGCTCCCAGCCCGTGGGCGCAGCCGGGCTGCCGTCCTCGGCATAGTCCGAGCCGATGCCGGCGGCGCCCGCCGCATGCCAGGGGGTGCCGGCGGCGGCCTCAAACCAGGTGGCTTGATCCTCTGCCCAGTCGACCAGCAGCGGATGCGCGCGGTAGCTGTAGTCGTAGTAGGACGATTTATACAAGGCCAGCGCGGCGTAGGTGATATTCGCCCCATCCGGGACCGGACCGCCTTCGCTGGAGAAGATGGAAAAGCGCACCAGCGGGTTGTACTGGTTGGCAACGCTGTTGAGCACGCCCGCCGCGCCCTTGGGATAGCTTGTCTGGTTGCCATCCAGGTAGGTGTCGGACGTGCCCGAGTAGCCATCGAGTCCATCCTGCAGGACCAACAGGCTGCCGCCGCCCGGAGCGGTCACGTGGAACTGGGAGGTGGTCGATGTGGCGGTCATATTGGTGTTGTCGGTAGCCACGGCGCTCAGCGTGTAGCTGCCTTCCTGCGCTTCCCAGTCGACAGTGAAAGGCGGGATCTGGGCGACGCCCACGGAGTTGCCGTTCACAAAGAATTCGACCTGCGCGATATGGCCGTCCGTATCGCTGGCATCCGCGCCGAGCGTGACGATCCTGCCTTCGAAGAACTCTATCGATGCGCTATCCAGCGGCGAGTTCACGCTCACCGATGGCGGCTCGTTGACATGGTTTGCCACGGTTGCGACCACTCTTGGCGAGATGAAGCGCTGGCCGTCACTGTCGGTAGCGATGGCTTCAAAGGTGTAGAAACCCGGTGCGACAGAGGCCAGGGTCGTGGTGTATGGCGGCTCCGTGATCACCGCCAGGGTCTGGCCGTCGAGCAATAGCTCCACCTCGACGATGTTGCTCTGCGGGTTCGAGGTGACCGCCGTTACTGCAATGTCCTCGTTCGGCAGTGTGTATCCCTTGCTGACAGGTTCGGCGATCACAATATGCGGGTCATCGCCCGTGGGCTCGACCCAGTTCTCGGGCTTGTAGATCCAGACATTGCCGGCATGCTTGTTTTGCAGTGCCATGAATGCGTCGAGCTGGGCGATGTACTTCCATTTGCCCAGCACCCCGCCGGCAGGGAAGTTTGCGGTGTCCGGGTTCTGTGCCGATGTGCTCTCGATTTTCCCGATCTCCCACCCGTTCGGCGATACGACCGCGGGCGGTGTCAGCGCCCAGACGTCGCCACCGCCTCCCCAGAGCAGGAAGCGGTTTCTCGGCGCGTCGTAATCCATACCGAAATTCCCCAGGCCGTAGGGATAGAAGCCGTACTCGGTAAAGCTAAACTCGCCATCCGGGACAAACGGCACGTTCAGGTTGTTCGGCCCGGGGGTGGACAGGTCCCAATAGGTGAACAGGTCCTTGGAAATTTTCACTAACAGGTCATGCGTTGGAAGGTAGGCGGCGGCGCCCTGACCCCAGATGACGCCGCTGCCGACCTCTTCCCATTCGTCCTGGCTCGGGTCGTCGACATCGTTCACGGTGTACTTGGAAAGCAGCGATTGCTGACCGAAAAAGTACACGACATCCTTGCCGTTTTCCTGCGTGTACCCGGACGCGTTCTCCAGCACATGCCGCGGATATTTCGCGCCTGGCAGGTTGCCGGGGATGTCGCGGTTCTCCCACATCTCACCGCCAATGACCCACAGGTTGGGATTGTCCCATTGCGAATGGGAGCCTGTTACGCCGCCCACCTTGTCGCCATCGCCGCGCGCCGGGTCCAGGAAATAGGGGCCGGTGGAGCGATAGGTGTTGCCATCGGGCATGACGAGCGAGCCGTTGGGGTCCGGCATGATATACGGCTGCCCGGAGGGAAAGCTGGCGCCGCCAAAAGTGACGTACCGGTCCGCGATGGGGAGGTAGAGGCTGCCGTCATAGGTATGCAGCGCCTGGGGCGATGAACCCGGGCCGTCCACTGTCAGCCAGGGATAGGCGCCCAGCGATGCGATATCGCTGGGCAGGGACATGCGCTCCCATTCCAGCGTCGTCCCCCGCCAGCGGTACACGTCGTTCCCGCCGTAGGCCGCGTGCCCCCCACCGTAGAGGATCAGGTCGCCGCGGCGGCTGTCCCAGGAAAACCCGCTGAAGGCGGACATGATGCCGTGCGGTTTCCATGGCTGCGAATCCGGCGCTTTCGTGGAGGACACCAGCAGGCCTGTCGGCGTCCATACATCCTGGAACTGGTTGCTGTTGACGCGTACCCAGCCGTTTTCAGGCGCGGTTCTCAGCACGGCGATCAACTGCTCGAGGTCGGGCCCTGATGGCCGGGGATCGACACCGGTGGGCAGTTCCGAATCGGCGGTCGCCGGGATCGGGAGTAACAGCAGCGTGAGCAATGCCGCGCAAACGCCTTGCTTGCCGGGTGCGGTGAGGAAACCAGTCATAGTCGTGTCCCGTCTGTCCTTGAGGGCGGATAAAAGAGAACACATCGGTTCCCCGTCGTCATCTGGCCTGGTCAGGGTGGTCGCCGCTGCGGGGAACTCGCCTGTCGCGCCGATGTTGTCCGTCCCATGGCGAGCGCCGGGAGATGCGGCGGGCGACTACGAGTATTTCCGGCCCGCGCATGCTCACTGGCAGTGCTGTGGGTACGGCCTGCAGGCGGGCCACCGAGTGGCTGCCAGGTTGGATGACCATTAAGAAAGCAATGTTCATACCATGCTTGCCGAATCAACAACTTACGTGGAGTCGAACCGGGTAATCCAGGAGGAGTGTAAAGAATCGTGACAGCGCGTTGCCCGGGAAGTGTCACGGCTCGGCGCGGCCGACCTGGCGGACGTGCGTTGTTCCACCGCGCCGGAGACGTTTGACGCTGACCTGCGCGCGCTGCTGTGCCGGCAGGACCTCGACCCCGAAGCGTTCAGGTACTGGCAGGCGGATATGTGCAGCCTGCCCAGGCACTTTTTCACTATCAGTCATGCGCGCGAGGCGCAGTTTCGCCTGGCCACCACCGATGCGGATGACTGCCGGCGCCTCCATGTGGATCGCAGGCGCCTGCGACTGATCTGCACCTACCAGGGCCCGGGTACCCAGTGGCTTGCCGATGCGCAGGTGAACCGCACGGCGCTGGCGCAGTGCGCGCCCAACGACGCGGTGCTGCGCCACGGCGAGCCGTCGCAGTTCGAGCCGTTCTGGGTGGGTCTTATGCAAGGTGACCCCGGTAACAACGGGCAGGGCCTGGTGCACCGCTCCCCGCCGATAGCGGGGTCCGGCCAGGTCCGCGTCCTGTTTTGTATGGATTGCTGAATTATGGCCCTGTCTGACCTGCTGAATGTGCGACAACTCTTTGCCCGGGATCGCGTCGAGCCTGGTCCCGATGCCTACCGCGAGCTGTTGCTCATGGTGCTGGCGCGGGCGACGGACGTGGATGCCTTCACGCATCACGCCGAGGTAGAAACCGTGCAAAAAGTCTTGCGCGACTATATCGGCGAAGACCTCACTAGCGCCGATGTGCGCGTCGCCGCAAGATCGGCGCTGTACGAATCCGCGCCGCTGGAAAAATACGTGGCCAGGGTCGGCGCGAGACTGCCCAGGCCGCAGCGCCTGGAACTGGTCCGGGCATTGGTGGAGGTGTTGCGCTCAGATGACCGGATCGCCACCGCCGAGGCCAGCTATTTCAACATGATCTGCGCAGCCCTGCAGTTGAGCTTTGCCGACGTCGCCGGTCTGACCCCGGGCTGAAGGCGGCCGGGCGCTCAAATGGCCAGCGGCGCAATGTCCCCGGCGCCGATCTTGCGCTGCGCGATCCCCTCGAATCCATCCGTGCCGGTGTAGGTCTCCTCGCCCAGCAACATGCCGGACTCCGGGTCGATGGGCCAGACGACGCTCATCCGCGTCTGGTACAGGTAATAGGCGTCCGGGTCGTCGACCTCGATGCCAAACGAGGCCAGTGTGTGGCCCGGGTAGGCCATGCGCATTACACCCTCGGTCATCACCGCCTCGTGGTCGGCGATCACCCGGTCGCAATTCAGTTCGAGTTGATGGGCGCCCGTCTGCACAATCGTCATGTCGTAGAACGCCCGCACCGCGTCCTTGCTCCACGAGGGATTCAGCCCCTCGTCATGCGGTGCGTCGTGTGCGAGGTAGCGCGGCCTGTCGCAAAGCGTTGCGACGACACCCTCGATGTCGCCCTGCGCCTCGGCTTTCATGTGTTGCAGCACGAGTTCCAGGTTGCGCCGGATCCTGGCGTCGGTTTCGCGCTCCATGCGCTCCTGGACCAGGCGCCATGTATTGTTGGGGTTGAGCTTCATGGGACTCCCCTGATTATTGTCGCTGTCGGTCGGGATTCTGCACCGGGAGGCCAGTCTAGGGCTTCGTGCCGGTGCGAACAAGTCACGGGCTTCCCGCGGCCAGGTGGCGGCCGCGCCCGGCACAGGCAACGGCCAGGGAGACAGCGCGATGCCGGCCGCGCGACAGCGCAAAACCTGCCTCGGGGTCAGGACAGCACTGCGAGCCGTTTGCTAGGATGCCGGGTGCTCCATTCGACAGGAAGCCGTTGCCGGGTTTGCGGGTGGTGGATGTGCAGGGCTGGCGTAACCGGCCGGGTGAACGTGAATTTCTTGTTTGTGATCCGAGAGTGCTACCGAATGAAGCCAGTGACCGTAATCGCGACAGCGATCCTGCTCCTTGGCGGCGCCGCGACCTTTATTCTGTTCAGTTCCTGCGGCACGCCCGATCCGCGCTGGAGTGATGAATCGGCCGCCATACTGGTCTTCAGCAAGACCGAGGGCTATCGCCACAAGTCGATTGCCGACGGGCGGGATGCCTTGCGCCGGCTGGGCAGCGACGCCGGCTATCGGGTGGTCCTGAGTGAGGACGCCGGTGTATTTAACGAAGCGCAGTTGGCTGAGTTTGCTGCCGTCGTGTTCCTCAACACCACGGGCGATATTCTTGACGCAACTCAACAAGAGGCATTCGAGCGCTATATCCAGGGTGGTGGTGGTTTTGTCGGTATCCACGCTGCGGCGGATACGGAATACGACTGGGACTGGTATGGCCAACTGGTTGGCGCCCGCTTCGACAGCCATCCGAAGACACAGGAAGGCCTGCTACGCGTCGTTGATGCAGGGCATCCGGCGACCTGGGAATTGCCGTCACTGTGGCGGCGGGTCGATGAGTGGTACAACTTCCGGAATATAGTCCCGGACTCCAGTGTGCTTATCGAGATTGACGAGTCCAGCTACAGCGGCGGCACCAACGGCGAGCATCACCCCATCGCCTGGTACCGGGTATATGACGGTGGCCGGGTGTTCTACACGGCGATGGGCCACACCCGGGGCAGTTACGAGGCCCCCGGGTTTCTCAGTCACCTGGCGGGCGGCCTCGCCTGGGCAATGGGGGATGAATCTGCCCTGCACGCGATGCCGGAACAGAGCAGGTTCAAGCGCGAGATACTCGACCAGAACCTCGACGAACCCATGGAACTCGATGAAATCCCCGGGGAGGGCATTATCTTCATTGAACGCCGGGGATCGGTCAAATTTCATGACTTCGCGCTGGGGCAAACCAGGGTGCTGGGAAAACTGGATGTCTTCTACGGTCACGAGGACGGCCTGCTCGGGCTCGCGGTGGACCCGGATTTCGACGACAATCACTAGATCTACCTGTTCTATACCGCGCCGCTTGAACAGTCGCTGCAGCGTATCTCCCGGTTTACACTCGAAGCTGGCAAGCTGGTAGCCGATTCGGAGAAGATTCTGCTGGAAATACCCACCGATCGTGAATGCTGCCACAGCGGCGGTAGCCTGGAGTTTGGCAGGGATCGGCAGCTTTATATCGGGGTCGGTGACAACACCCACCCGTTCAAGTCGCAGGGGTTTACGCCCATAGACGAGCGCCCGGGGCATGCCCTTTGGGATGCACAGCGCTCAGCGGCCAACAGCATGGATCTGCGCGGCAAGATTCTGCGCATCACGGTGCAGGACGATGGCGGCTACTCCATCCCCGAGGGCAATCTCTTCCCTCAGGGCACCGCGCAGACCCGGCCCGAAATCTACATCATGGGCTGTCGCAACCCGTTTCGCTTTACGCTCGATAGCGCGAGCGGCGACCTGATCTGGGCGGACCTGGGGCCGGATGCGCGCAAAGCCGACCCCGAGCGCGGCCCCCGGGGTATGGGGGAATTCAACCGGGCCACCGAGGCGGGTTTCTGGGGCTGGCCCTATAGTGTGGGCAACAACCAGCCCTACGTGGACTACGATTTCGCGCGCAGCCAGAGCGGCGCTCCGTTTGATCCGCAGCGTCCGCGGAACGACTCGCCGAACAGTAACGGACTGGTCCAACTGCCTCCCTCCAGGGGGGCCTTCGTCTGGTACTCCTACGGCGTGCAGCCCGAATTCCCCTGGCCCGGCGCCGGCGGCGTGAACCCGATGGTGGGGCCAGTGTTCTACCGGGAGAATTTCGCGGAGTCGGTAAACACCTTTCCCGCGTACTTTGAAGGTGGCCTGTTTCTTTACGAATGGGCGCGCGACTGGATAGCGGTCGGGCATTTCGACAGGACGGGAGCGAGGCTGCGCAGGGTCGAGCCCTTCCTGCCGGATCACCAGTTCTCTCACCCCATGGACATGCTGTTCGCCAGCGATGGCAATCTGTACGTACTGGAGTACGGTCGCAAATGGAAGCAGCGGAACCCGGATGCGAGCCTCAACCGTATCAGCTATCACGCCCAGGGCACCGACGCCGATAACGAGGCATTGATTGGAAAACCCGAGCTCGAGGCGGGCCTGCCCGAGGGGCAGCGCCTGGTGCATACATCGGGCTGCCTCGGTTGTCATGATGAGCAAGCGCTGGTCAACGGGCCCAGCTTCCGGCAGGTGGCCGCGCGCTATAGCGCGCGGGACAGTGATTACCTGGCCGGCAAGATCCTGGAAGGTGGCGCGGGTGTCTGGGGCGATACGCATATGCCGCCTCATCCACAGCTTACCAGTAGCGAGATCAACGCGGTTGTCGACTGGATATTGTCGCTGGGTGAGGCTGGCCGACAAGGGGAGCAAGGACATCAGCGCTAGCAGGCGGACTCGCTTCGTGGGGAGTGGGTGAAGCGGATACTGGGTCGTGAATACGCCGGAACCTGAATACCCAGGGCTTCTGTCAGCCCTGCTTTCTTTCTCCGGGGCTATTGGCGCGCGACCAACCTTGCCGCGTGCGCTGGCAGCCTAGAACGGAATGTCATCCTCGCCGAAATCGGAGGGCGTGGGGAAAGGCGCTTCCTCGCCCGGGGTCCCCGCGTTGTCACCGAGGACCTCCACCTTCCACCCCTGGAGGTTGTTGAAGTACCTGCCATTGTATTCGCGTCCGCGAATATCGAAAGTAACCGTGACTTCCTGTCCCGCATGTAGCGACTCCAGCAGGGACACCTTGTCCTGGACGAATTCCAGGTTGATCTCCTGTGGATATTTTCCGTCCTCAACGATGACTACCATCTCGCGCTTGGTAAAACCACTGTCGAAGGTCTTGGGATCCTGGATCAGCTTGATCTTGCCGGTTAACTCATAGGCCATGTGTGTCTCTCTTCGTAATCAGTTCATCCAGTCCGGATCGGCATTGCCTGTTGACCTGCCGTCAGTATCCGGGCCGGTGAGTGTAACCTATCCCGGTGCAATAGTCGGGCAGCCTGTCATGCAGGCAATGGCCCAGGCTGCGCCGAGTTGAATGTATGCCAGTAAAGTACACGCTCCTGCTCGTGTGCGTCACAGTGCGCCAGCGCCGCGGCCGCAGCCTTTGCGGTATAGGTTGGGTCCAGCCGGATACCACTGGTGGCGAATTCCCGAGTCGCGGCATCGCCCTCCGCTGTCGCCACGCCGTAGCCGGCGCCAAAGTACTGGTTGAGCAGGTGCACGGGCGGCAGCTCGCCTTGCGGCTCCTGTTGGTGACGTCGCATCGCCGCCAGCGTCTTGGCCATCAGGGTGGCAATGGTGCTCGCCGCGCAGGTGGGGATCGGGCCCAGGTGGCTCGGGGCAACGCGCACACCAACAACCCTGCTGGGTAAGCCGGCCAGATATGCCCCGAGGGTCAGGCCCGCGCAGGTGCTGGTCGAACCGACGGCGCAATAGATGACGTCGGGGTAGGGCTGTCGGCGACTATCGTACTGCTGTTTCAGTTCGAAAGCCGCGTTGACAAAGGCGAAGCAGCCTTCGATGTTCGACCCGCCGGCAAACAGGAAGTAGGCGCCCGGGCTGCGTAAACGCTCGAAGAGGTAAAAGGCCATGACGCTGCGGAACAGGCTGCCGCAGTGGATCAGCCTGGCGCCCGAGGTCTGCAGCCGGCGATAATTTTCCGCGCACACCTCACTGTCCTGCTGGTCGAACAGCAGCACCGTGCAGCGCAAACCCAGCTCGCGGCAAAACAATGCCGTCGCCAGGCCATGGTTGGTACCGGTAGCCCCAAAGGTCACGATGTGGGATCTGCCCGCCTGCTGCACGCGCGCAAGAATGAACTCCAGCTTGCGAACCTTGTTGCCGCCGTACCGGCTATTGCTGAGGTCATCGTGCTTGACCCAGAGGTTCTTCCTGATTCCTGGGTAATGCGTTACCGGCGTGGGCAGGTCCGCCAGCGGCAAACGGGGGAAAGCCTGCGCCAGGTCCGGGTACGTCTGGAAAATTGGCAAGTCATGCGCCACGTGGTGATCCCTGCGGAGTATTTGCTTACACGGCGCATGGTAAGCGAGAGCCGCGGTATTCAGCCAGCGGTGGCAGAGTGATTCGCTGTACCTGCAGCGTCCGGCCCCGCGCCGACCTGCCCCGGCGTCCTGCTCAGGCGCGCGTTGTGCTGGCGGCGCGCCCCTGCCTGCGACTGTTGTACACGTTCGGTAAAAGCGCTGTGCGCCCTGCCTGTTGTCACCGCCGAGGCCAGCAGTGCCGCACTGTAGCCAAACGTTGGCGCAAAGCCATCGATAGCGATATCGCCGTTGCAGAATTCCAGCACGGTGATGACGCACTGTGCGGCGATGCGTTCGGCCAGGACATCAAGGTCAACGCCGTCGCGCAGTTCTCCTGCCTGCCTGATTTCGTCCAGCGCCTGGCGGGCTGCCTGGCAGATGGATTCGGTGATATCCCAACCCAGTCGGCCGCCGTAGTCGGAGTTCATAAACAGCCTGAACAGCTGCTGGTTGTATTCGGGCAACTCCTCGATGGTCTGGCTGCACAGGTCGATGATGGCCAGCAGGCGCGACGCCCCGGTATGCCCGGTGTTGTCGAGCTTGTCTCCCAGGACGTCCGAATTGAAAAACGAACTGACCGCCTCCACCAGCAGTTGCTCCTTGCTGCCGAAGCCCCGGTACAGCGTGGGCACGGACACCCGGCAGGCCGTCGCCAGGTCGCGGATGGTGAGTTCCAGCACCCCCTGGGTGGCAATGCAGTCGCGCACGCTCTGCAGAATCCGCTCACGACGTTCAAGTGCTTGTTCTTCAACGAGTTTCATGGTGTTTGGCTGCTGCAGGCCGGGCTCTCCAGGGGTGGGCAAGCAGGGCCTGTATTCTTGCAGATCACTGAAGGCAATAACAGTTTGATAGCATATTAACGTAATGTTAACGTGTTAACATATTCACTTGTGCAAGGCGAGATGCATGGCCACGCTGCTCTGTCATATTGAAATCAATCCGGGCATGGAAGCGGAATTTGAAGCGGTCACCAGGGAGATGTACCGCCGCACGCATGCCGAAGAGCCAAACTGCATACGCTACGAGTACTACCGGGGCGCCCGGCCGAATTTCTACTACTGCCTGCTGAGTTTCACCGACTGGCACGCCTTCCTGCAGCATCAGGTCAGCGATTACCACGAGGGTTTCGACTTCGCCTCGATGATAAAAACGCTCGATATGGAGTGGGTCGACCCGGTGGGCGACGCCGCGCCAATGGGCGCCACCGGGTCAGGTAATTTGCCCGGGAGCGCCAGCGAGGCCATCAAGGCGGCCGCTGCAAGCTATCCCGTTGCGGTGCAGGCATGGTGGCAGGCTCACCGCCAGTAAACCATGGGCCGAATCGCGAGGAACCTGTTGTGACCCGACCAAAGGAAAGCCCGGCGGATTACAGCCTGCTTGATCCGGCGGTGCAGGCATGTCCCTATCACGCCTACAAGGTCTATCGAGAAGGGCCTGTGTTCCAGATGCCCGAGACCGGGCACTACGTCGTCTCGCGCTACCAGGACATCTGGCGCATTGTGCGTGAGCCCGAGGTCTTTTCCATCGATACCACACAGGATGGCGGGCATCCCTACGACAACTATTCGGACATCAAACGGCTGTTCAGCGAACGAGGATGGGAAAGTCGCACCGTCCTGTCAACGGATCCTCCCCTGCACGGTTCCTACCGCAGCCTGCTTGAGCATTGCTTCACCAACCGCCGCATCAAGTCAATGCAGCCGATGGTCGAACAGCTTTCCAACGAGCTGATCGATGCTTTCATCGACAAGGGGAAAGTCGAGTTCGTCGAGGAATTCTGCTATCCGCTGCCGATGATGGTCATCGCTGATTTCCTCGGCCTGCCACAGCAGGACCTGGAGGATTTCAAGCGCTGGTCTATCGCCTGGGTGGCGCCCTTCGCGATGAACAATGACAGCGAGTCGGCCTACAGGTACGCCCTGGAACACGTTGAGCTAAAGGCCTATCTCGTCGAGAAGTTTGACGAAAAGCGACGTAAGCCCGACGGCCGTGTCATTTCCGATCTTGTGAACTGCAGTTATACCGCGCTGGACGGTACCCGGCGGCCCCTCACGGAAAATGAACTGCTGTCCATCACCGAGCAGTTGCTGGTCGGTGGTAACGAGACCACCAACAATGCCATGGCCTCGGCCATGCTGCTGTTGCTGCAGCATCCCGGGCAGATGGACTTGCTGTTGAGCGACATCGACAGGTATGTGAAGGGTTTCGTCGAGGAATGCCTGCGCTACGAGTCCCCGACCCAGGGACTGTACCGCTATACGGTGCAGGACACCACTGTGGGTGAAACCTTTATCCCGAAAGGCTCCATGGTGCATTTACGCTTTGCCGCGGGCAACCGCGATGATGGCCAGTACAGCGAGGCGGACGTCTTCGACATTACTCGCTCAAACGCGGCCACCCACCTGGCGTTCAGCCATGGGCAACATCACTGCATGGGCGCACCGCTGTCGCGCATGGAAATGAAAGTGGCGTTTTCCGTGCTGTTGAGGCGCTTGAAGAATATACGCCTGGCGCGGGGGAGTGATGAGCTCAAGCATGTGCCGGGGTTTACGTTGCGCGCGCTGGAAGCGCTGGACCTGGCCTTTGATCGGTGACGGGTTGCGACTGACCAGGTCGAAATAAACGAAGGCGCCAGTGCCAAAACCTGGAAGGTGTAGCAGGAGGTTTGTGCTAGGCGACGCCTTGGTGTCGTGCTCTGGCGGACTCGAAGGTTGCCACCAGATGCTTTGCGAGTGGAGTGGCATACGTCTCGGGTTTTACCAGTAGTGCGCTTTCCCAGGTCACGTCCAACGAAACGGATATCTCGCTGAGCGCGCCTGCATCCAGCTCGCTTTTGAACACCGTTCGTGGGCCGGCGCAAACCACATCCGAGGATATCGTCAGTTTCTTCAGGATGTCGTAGTTGTCCGACAGGACCTTCATTCTGCTCAAGATGGGGTGATCCCCGATCTGCTGTACCGTACCCTGGGGCTTGGGCGCCACCCATGAATAGTGGATGAGCGTATCCATCTCGACCGTCTTCGAATCGAAGACCGGATGGCCCGGCCTTGCCACGGCGATAATCCTGTCCGTGATCATCGGCATGGCCACGATATGTTCATCCTTTTGCTGTTGAGCCTGGAACGGGCCTACGACGATGTCCAGCTCCGAAGCCCAAAACATAGAGAGCAAGGTTTCCTCGTTCTCTGTCACGATGGACAGTTCCACTTCCCCGGTGGACTCGACGAACGTTTTCAGTACCTCAGGCAGCATCACCTGTTCAATGATCGGTCCCACGCCCAGGTTCAGCCGGCCCTTGTCGAGCTGGGTCATCAGCTGAACGTGGCGTTCGATTTCCGCGAGATGCGCGCGCAGGGGTTCCGCCCTGGACAGGATGTAGCGTGCCGTATCGGTAGGCACCAGGCCCTTGGGATAGCGGTGAAACAGCTCTGTATCCATTACGTGCTCGAGGCGCGCCAGCTTTTTACTCAGGGTGGGCTGTGACATGTTCAGTCGAGTGCAGGCCCGGGACAGGCTGCCGGCCTCGTACACCGCGTGTATCAACTCGATATCTCTGACATCCATTGCTGCCCCCTCTTGTCATGGGCTTGGGTCGTTACATGTATTCCATATTTTAAATGAACTACTAAAAACTATTCATTATCTTTCGGGCAGGCGGGTTGCTACCTTGGTGACAATTGGAGGAGCCGCCATGTCAACGATACGGATCTGGGGTGCGGGTACCCCTCGCAGCCTGCGCCCCATCTGGCTGGCGGAGGAGCTCGGACTCAAGTACGAAGTCATGCCCATCGGCCCCAGGACCGGTGAAACGCAGACCCCGGAATACACCCGGATGAACCGCAAGCAGAAGATCCCGTTCCTGGTGGACGGCGATATCCGGCTGTCCGAGAGCGTGGCGATCTGCCGCTACCTGCTCGGTACGTATCCGAACGGGGAGGTTTACCTGCCCGCTACCGCCGAGGCGAAAGCGAAAGAAGATGAGTGGTGTTGTTACATATTTGGCGAGCTCGACGAGACCAGCCTGTATGTGATGCGCAGGCACAGCGATCTCGCGGACATTTACGGTGCGAGCGAGGTGGTCATCGCGTCTGCAGCAGGCTATCTCAAGCGGCATCTCGACGTCCTGGCGCAGCACCTGGCCAACCACGAGCACCTGATGGCGCAGGGCTTCAGTCTCCCCGACCTGTTACTGGTGTCCTGCCTGGACTGGGCGCTGTTCTACGGTGTGGAACTGCCGCCGGTCGTGGCGCAATACCGGGACCGCATCGCGCAACGAGCGGCCTATGAGCGCGCGATGCAGATCAATTACCCCGACCTGTTTGGAGGAGTCGCCAATGGGACCGCTTGACGGATTGAAAGTCGTTGACCTCACAACCATGGTGTCGGGGCAGGTGGCCTCCATGATGCTGGCCGACCAGGGAGCGCATGTCATCAAGGTAGAGCCGCTGGCAGGTGAGCAGATGCGTCATATCGGGCCGCCCCACAATGGGGTGGCCTCGGGCTTTTTCTCCTGTAACCGGGGCAAGGAATCCATCTCGCTGGACCTGAAATCGGAGGAGGGGAAGAAGATACTGCTGCAACTGGCAGAGTCCGCCGATGTGTTCATCCAGAATTTCCGGCCGGGAGCCATTGAACGCATGGGCTTCTCGGAGGAAGTGCTGCGTGAGATCAACGAGAAACTGATCTACGTCTCCATCAGTGGTTTTGGCGAACATGGCCCCTATACCCACAAACGCGTTTACGACCCGGTGATACAGGCTCTGACCGGTGCGACGGATATACAGGCAGACCGCGAAACCGGCCGGCCGCAGATGTTTCGAATCATCATCGCGGACAAGGTGACTTCTCTGGCCGCAGCCCAGGCTATCTCTTCAGCGCTTTACGCCCGGGAGAAAACGGGTGAAGGCCAGCACATCCGCCTTTCGATGCTCGATACCATGCTGTCGTTCTTCTGGCCGGAGGGCATGGCCGGCCTCACCTTTGCGGACATGGAGTTCGACGTGACCCAGTTCCAGGGGAAGATGGACCTCATCTACGAGACGCAAGATCGCTACATCACCGCCGGTGCGGTCTCCGACAAGGAGTGGGCGGCAATGTGCAGGGCGATAGAGCGTGAGGACCTGATCGAGGATCCTCGCTTCAAGACCTCGTCCGACCGGTTCGTCAATGGGGAGGAGCGCAAGACCATCACCGCGGCAGAGATTATCAAGTGGTCCAGCGAGGAAATCCTGGAGCGTCTTGATCGTGAAGGTGTTCCCTGCGCGCCGCTGTTGAACCGGATGGAGTTGATTGAGCAGGAACAAATCATCGCCAACGATTCCATCCAGAAAATCCAGTATCCCGGGTTCGGGGAAGTACGCCAGCCACGGCCCGCTGCCCGGTTTGACAAAACGCCCGCCGGGATAGCGGGGCCAGGCCCCAGGCTCGGCCAGCACAGCCGTGAAATCCTGGGTCGGCTGGGCTATACAGATGACGAGGTCGAGGCGCTGGTTGCCGGTAACAAGGTACTGGCCTCTGAGTAGGGTGAAATTGTGATGGAGAACGAGATGAAAAAAGTCTGTCTGGTTATCGGCGCCGGCGCAGGTATTGGCGGTAGTGTCGGCCGCAAATTCGCCCTGGAGGGCTATCACGCCGCATTGTGCCGGCGCAGTGACGAAGAAGGCCTGAACAACTTGGTCAGCGCCATCGAGTCAGAGGGCGCTTCCGCCAGCGGCCACCTCGTCAACGCGGTGAAAGAAGGCGCGATTGAGGACCTCGTCGCCGACGTGGAGAAGATCGGGCCCATAGAGGTGGTGTTGTTCAATCTCGGCGCGCAGATCGGCGGCCGTTCCCTTGAAGACACCACCTTGAAAGTATTCGAACTGGGTTGGCAGATGGCCTGTATGGGCCTGTTTCGTCTCGCGAAAGTGCTCATGCCCCTGATGGTGGAGCGCGGTGGTGGTACCCTCCTGGTCACATCGGCAACGGCTGCTGTTCGCGGGAATGCCGGGCAACACTCGCATGCGGCGGCAATGGGCGGGCGTCGTATGCTCTGCCAGACCCTGAATGCCGAGTACGCGTCCCGGGGAATTCATGTTGCACACATCCTGATCGACGGTGCCGTGGACGCGCCGGACACGCTGGGGAAAATGCTCGGGCCGGAGCTGTATCAACAGTTGCGCGAAACGAAGGGCATGGAGCACGACGGGCTGCTGTTGCCGGAAAAGATGGCCGAAACCTATTTTCACGTTGCCCGGCAGCACCGGTCCGCCTGGACGCATGAGCTCGATCTGAGGGCGTTTTCCGACCTGGCCTGGTGGAACCACGCGCCCTGAAACGGGTGCGCGGGATCGATCTATCGCATGAACACAACACACCTCGGAGAGACCCATGAGTAACGTTCTCGAGTTTGTCTTTGATTTCGCCAGTCCCAACGCCTACCTGTCCTACAAGGTATTGCCGCCCATCCTGGAGCGGACCGGTGCGTCACTGGAAATCATCCCCTGCCTGCTGGGCGGTATTTTCAAGGCGACAGGCAACCAGGCCCCGTTCTCGGCCTATGGCCATGTCCAGAACAAGATGCACTACGAGCAGAAGGAGATGCAGCGCTTTATCGACGAACACTCATTGACGGCGTTCCAGTTCAATCCGCACTTCCCGATCAACACGCTCACGCTGATGCGTGGGGCCATTGCTGCGGCCGAGGGCGACGCCTTTGACCGCTATATCAACGCAGGGCTCGCGGCCATGTGGGAATCCGGCCTGAAAATGGATGACCCCGAGGTTTTCGTACAGGCGATGAACGACGCGGGCCTGGACGGCCAGGCACTGCTTGAGAGAACCCAGGACCCGGCCATCAAGGCGCAGCTGATCCAGAACACCGAGCAGGCGGTAGAGCGGGGTGTGTTTGGCATTCCCACGTTCTTTGTCGGTGACGAGATGTTCTTTGGCAAGGACAGGTTGCAGCAGGTAGAAGCCGAGCTTAAACGCTAGCGCCCCAGGGGCGGGATACTTTCAACTGCCAGATGGGGAGACTGTTGGATGGCTGTTCACAGGTCCGGGCCCGGTCCCGGAGTCGGCGCCGATCTATCCCCGCGCAGGATCATGCGTTCTCGGCCACCGTGACCTGCAGGCCGTCCAGTGCGTCACTGACGTCTATCTGGCAGGACAGGCGGCTGTTGTCGCGACGTTCCGTGGCGGCGGAATCCAGCATGACGTTTTCGATCGCATTCACTTCGCCCACGAGGTCCATGCCGTCGCCTTCGATGTAACAGTGGCAGGTGGCACAGGCGCAGCCGCCGCCACAGTCCGCCAGGATCCCCTCGATACCGGCGTTCAATAGCGCACTCATCAGGGAGTCGCCGTTGGGCGCCTCCACGATATGCTTTGCTCCGCTGGCGTCGGTGACGTGGATCTTGGTCATGGTGTCTCTCCGTAACGAATCATAATTCTAGCCAGGGCATTCAGGCTTTGGGGTGTGCAATCACCTGCAGGTCCTTGATGCCGTGCACGAAGCTGTGCTCTACGCGCTCTGGCTCGCCAACCACTTCCAGCCGGTCGAAGCGCTTGAGGATCTCCTCCCACACGATTCGCAGTTGCGCCTCAGCCACGCGATTGCCCATACAGCGGTGGATGCCGAAGCCGAAGGCCATGTGGCGGCGGACGTTGGGGCGGTCGATGATAAACTTGTCCGCGTCCGGGAAGAAAGACTCGTCGCGATTGCCGGAGGCATACCACATGGCAACCTTGTCGCCTTTCCTGATCAGCTTGCCGCCGACTTCCACGTCTTCCTTCGCGGTCCTGCGCATGTAGGACAGCGGTGTCTGGTAGCGAATGATCTCCGATACCGCGGCGGTAATGAGCGACTCGTCATTCCTGATCTTCTGGAACTCCGAGGGGTTCTCGTGCATGAACAGCACGCCCGCGGACATGGAATTGCGCGTGGTGTCGTTGCCGCCGACGATCAGGAGCATCAGGTTGCCCAGCAGTTCCACCCCGTCCAGGTCGGCCGTGGCCGGGTTGTTGGCCAGCAGGGAAATGAAGTCCTGGCTCTCGTTGCCCTCGAACTGGCGCTCCTTGAACAGGCCGGTGAAGGTCTGCAGGCACTCGGCCAGGTGGTTCAGGCGATCGTCGATGGTGATGCCCATCAGGTAAGGCGGTGTGGTGATCACGTCGGACCAAAAGGTCAGTTTGCGGCGCTCCTCGAAAGGAAAATCAAACAGGGTCGCCAGCATGCGGGTGGTCAGTTCGATAGAGACTTTGTCGACCCAGTTGAATGGCGTACCCGTGGGCAAGCCGTCCAACACTTCCACCGTGCGCTCGCGAATCAGTTTATCGAGGTCTTTCAATCGTACCGGCCCGACGGCTGGGATCACCGCCGCGCGCTGCTCGTCGTGCCTGGGCGGGTCCATCGCAATGAACATGGGCGCCCGCTGTTCGCCCAGCACTTCATCGAACAGGGCGATGGAGGGTTCGGAGGAAAACCGCTGGAAGTCGGTGTCCACCGCCATGATGTCTTCGTAGCGGGTCAGCGACCAGTAGGGGCCGATGTCAGGGTTCTTGTCGTGGTAATGTACAGGATTTTCCTGGCGCAGCCGCTTGAAGTACTCGTGGTGTTTCTGGGCCTGGAAAATGGCGCCCGTGGCAAGGTCTATGTCTTCAAGAGGCACCGCCCAGGGGTCCGCCTCCGGGGTAGTCGTGGGCGATCGGTAGAACTCTTCCGGGTTGTCCTGTGCGGTCTGCTCCGGGGCGTTTGCCATGATCGATAGCCTCTCTTGTTGTCACTGCTAACTTTTGGGACCAGTGACTATACAACAGTTCATGATTTTGAGGCAGTCCGGAGAGACTCGCGTGTACTTTAGTTGGTAATGCGGTCAGTTCTCTTTACGGTCCAGATTGTGCGAACTATGGGTTCGGAATAGACTTTTGTTGGCGTAGAAGTGGAGCTTTCACATGGATGCAGTTATCTGGTTGAGCATCGTAGTATGTATTTCCCAGTCAGCGATGTTTTCGGGGCTTAACCTTGCGTTCTTCAGTATATCCAGGCTGGAGCTGGAGCTTGAAATGTCGAAAGGCAACGCCAGGGCGTTTCCGATAGCTGCACTGAGAAAGGACTCGAACTTCCTGCTGGCGACCATTTTATGGGGCAACGTTGGCGTTAACGTGCTTCTTACTTTGCTTTCAGGGTCAGTGCTGGCTGGTGTTCTGGCATTTTTATTTTCGACTTTTGTTATCACCATTGTTGGTGAGATCATTCCACAGGCCTATCTTTCTCGTAACGCGATGTCTGCCGCCTCTTTTCTGGCGCCCATGATCAGGCTGTATCAGGTACTTCTGTATCCTCTTGCCAAGCCCACGGCAATCGTCCTGAATATTTGGCTGGGTGAAGAATCGACACGTTACGTAAAGGAGTCCGATTTAGTCGCATTGCTGAGATTACAGAAGGACCAGGAAGAGCACACTGAGATAAGCAATATTGAAAGTGCCGGCATGATAAATTTTGCCAATATCGATAAGCTCACTCTTCTTCAGATCGGTCAGGCCATCGATTCGGATTGTATCATTACTCTCCAGAACTGCGATTCTAAGGCAGGCTTCCCCGAGCCTGGAACCAGTGAGTACGATGAGCTAATTGAAAAAGTACGTTTGAGCACGCGACGATGGTTCGTTTTGACAGACCGTACTGGAGCGCCCCGTGTGAGCCTTGACTGTCATGCGCTGGTTCAGCGCCTGTATCGTGGGGAATCGCCAGGGCTATCTGATTATTGCCGCGCTCCCGTTGTGTTCTCTGATCCTCAAGCTACTTTCCTGGACGGATTGAAAGCACTCAAGGCAGACACGAGTAGCCCCGTTCCTGGCAGGCATTCAGTGTTTCTGTACTGGAGCGGCACTGAAAAACGTATAATCACCGCGAGTGATTTCATGTACTGGCTGAGCCAGGGGATTCTCTATCCAGAAGCGCCGGCAAGCTAGCAGGCCAAACCGCGGTGGAATCAGGGATGACGTAGTATCGCCGGAAGCGAGGGTCAGCCGTTTTGGCCGCACTCGGTCTGCTCGACCATGTCGGCGCGCGTCTACAGTGAGAAAATGTGGCCGGAGCTCTTCGTTATGGGCATATCCGGCAAGCGAATACCATGGCCAGAAAGAAAGCGGAAAGCAATGATGCCCGCTGCCCCTGCGGTAGCGGCGTTGAGTTCTCCCAATGCTGCGGTCGGTATTTGACCAGTGACGATATCCCACGGACTGCGGAACAATTGATGAGGTCGCGGTACACCGGCTTTGTCATGCGTGACGAGTCTTACCTATTATCGACCTGGCATCCCGACACCCGACCGAGCAGGGTCAGCCTGGATAAAAGCCACCAATGGTTGGGCCTGAATATACGCGCTACTGATGCAGGTACAGCCGACGACCAGTCAGGTACGGTGGAGTTTGTAGCGCGCTTCAAAGTCAATGGAAAAGGCCATCGCCTGCACGAGATCAGCCGTTTCGAGAAAATGGATGGCCGCTGGTATTACCTGGATGGCCAGTACCTGTAGTTGAATATGTCTGGAACCTGTCCCTGGCGAATTCCAAATTCAAGCTGCTACCGGTAGCTGAAATAGCCCGCGGCAATGCTTCTTCCAGCGATAGCTGCTGATACTCACGACATCGTTGGTGCCTGATTTGGCAGGAGTCTGGCCACTCGGGCTCGAATGGCAGCGATGCTCGTTGTAATACGCCTGATAGACCCTGAGCTTGTTTTCCAGGTCAGTCGCAGTCCAGAAGAAGGTCTGATCCAGTAGTTCTCTCCGGACACTGCCAATCAATCTCTCCACAAACGGATGTGACATTGGCACATGTGGCAGCGATTTGATCTCCTCAATATCGAGCACCCTAAGATTGGCTTTCCAGCGTTGGTATTGAAATAGTGGATCATTATCTGAGCTGACTCGTTCCGGCCAGCCTTGGCCTGATGTAGCGTCGTTAAACATGCGGCAGACTACAAGGCCGTCTACGTTGCCAGCGCGGACAGCGAAGCCAATGATCCTGCGGGTGTATTGATCCATGACTACCATGACCCAGTACGTTCTCAGGGTAATGGACTCCGCACGGAAAAGATCGACACTCCATAGGCTATCCTTGGCGTGGCCGAGGGTGGTCAACCAGGAAGGTCCGTGGTTGGATGGGTCTTGCTTGTAGTGGACAGCCAGTACACGCCGGACAATGTCCTTATCGAGATCAAGACCGAATGCCAGATTGATCTGCTGAGCGATACGCGGGCAGCCGTATCGTGGATTGCGCTGCTTCATTTCTACAATGGCATTGATGACTTCCCTGGATGGACCTTTCGGCCCTGGCTTCTTGCCGCCTCGTGGCGAATAAAGACGGCGATACTTACGTTTCTTCAGTGCGTTGTGGAAAGACAGCAGGGTGGATGGCTTGATGATGATCGCCGATCTGACCAGGCGTCTTGGACTTAGGAATAGCGAGAGAAAGCCGAGGAGAGTGCGATCCTTTGTAGTCAGATTCGGTGCCCTTTGCCTAGATCTGCTGTGGATAATCAGTTGCTGCTTCAGGAGCAGGTTCTCGGCGATGACAGCTCTGCTGCCACCCGGCTGGAATAGTTTGGTGATGGCTGACAGAAGGTTGAATAGCAGGAAAATAGCATCTTTCATGCAGTACGAGGGTAGGCAAGGTGCTTGGTTGCAGCAACCATCAACTCATTGATATTGTTGATGAACTAGTAATTCGCCATGCACAGGTTTAAATTCCTCCCTCACAAACAAAAAAATATTTATAATTAATTTTGACCGTATCCCCGTAATTCGAGCCATGCAGGATGTGGGATTTCCATCTATTTTAGATTCAAGGAGATCCCAATATGAAGCGCAAGCGCTACACCGCAGAACAGATTATCTCGATCCTCAAGCAGCATAATCCGGAAGGGCGCAAGAACCGGGGGCTCATCAGCCTGATGCGCCGTCACCAGTGGCATCTAAGTGATGAGCAGCATGCGAACCTGATGACCTACCTGGCAGATTACCCGGTGCTGCAAGCGTTGTACGCGGCCAAGCAAGAGCTGGTCCGCTTTATGCTGCTCAAGATGCTTTCTGCCCGACGTGCGAAGCGCAAGCTGCCGGCATACATGGCGTTACTCGAGCAGTTGGGGGATGGCCCACTGAGAGCCCTGGCCAAGACGCTGACCAGTTGGATGGAAGCCATTCTTGCGATGTGGCGCTTTAGCAAAAGCAACGGCATCACTGAGGGCTTCCACAACAAAGCTCTTCATCATTAACGGCGGGCACCGACATTCATTAAACTGATTTTGCGACGATCAATTCAATGGAGCGAATACCGATGTACTTCGC
Organism: Halioglobus sp.; assembly: GCA_002699145.1. Lineage (GTDB taxonomy): Bacteria > Pseudomonadota > Gammaproteobacteria > Pseudomonadales > Halieaceae > Marimicrobium. Next base: position 107,204 of record PABK01000041.1, on the reverse strand, counting down.
TGCAACGATTATAGGCATACCTGGCCTTCAGGTTGAGCGGGTAAGCCGATCACTACCCATTTCAACTAGTTCAAACTCACGCTCATTCCGTTTTATTACATCGAATACTTTACTGTAATTATTTGGTCCCAGTGCCCAGAAAACAGAAGGCCAAGTTCGGCGAATTCCCTCTGACTTTCTATACGCATTTTTTTCTTTCGCCTTTTCCGGCTCTTGGATCGAGCCATCGGCTCCGTATTGCTTCATCAGCTCTATCAGTAAATCGATCTCTCGTGTGGTCTTCTTTACTTCGCATGCGAGAAATTCGTGATTTTCGGTGTCACCATATCCAACGAGGTCGAAGGCCCACGTTTGAGATTGTGTACCCAGTTTCTCTGCTGGCCACTTATGGGAAAGGTTTAGCTTGGCTAAGGCACCTATTGTTATCACGGGTTCTATCCATAGAGTTAATGGCCTTGGATCGACATTTCGAGACCCAGTCCAGAATATCTGCTCCTTGGCTCTACTGAGCGGGGCAGTAAAGAAGCCGTCTGCTTCAGTCACTAAGTCAAGCTCAATGGCCCTCAAGAACCAAAGAGCATCATGTTCGCTAAGATTGTCGAGCGACTGCTCTTTGAATCCAGAGGTAGACAGATTTCTGTGGGGAGCGTGACAGAAGCCAGGTAGCCATTTGCTATACAGTCGCTTTCTGAACTGGGAGATGCAAGCTGTGGACATAAGGATGTAGAGTCAGTCTGATAACGTAAATTATCTTTCGCACTTTTGAAATAGAGGCGGTGGCCCTCCAAGTTGATACGATTGAGTTGCGAAGCTTAATCCAACAACAAAGGAGAACCACCACCATGAGCCAAGATAGCGAGAGCCAGGCCTTGGGTAAAGTCGTTCAGATCAATGATGCCAGGATACAGGATCACCTCGGTGAGCTGGTGCGCGGCACCGTTGAGGAGACACTGAACGCTATGCTGGATGCGGAGGCAGACGCCATGTGCGGGGCCCAGCGTTACGAACGCAGCCCCGATCGAGTTGATACCCGCGCCGGCCACTACGAGCGCAGCTTCCACAGCAAAGCCGGCGAGGTGAAGCTGAAGATGCCGAAACTGCGCAAGCAGACCTTCGAGACAGCGATCATAGAGCGTTACAAGCGGCGGGAGACCTCCATCGAAGAAGCCCTGATGGAGATGTACCTGGCTGGCGTCTCGGTCCGCCGGGTAGAGGATATCACCGAGGCCCTGTGGGGAACCCGCGTCAGCTCTGGCACCGTCAGCAAACTCAACAAAAAGGTCTACAAGCACATCGAGACCTGGCGGAATCGCCCGATTTAGGGTGAATACCCCTACGTGTACCTGGACGGGATCGTGCTGAAGCGCAGCTGGGCCGGCGAGGTCCGCAATGTCTCCGTGCTAGTCGGAGTGGGCGTTGATCAGGATGGCTACCGCCATATTCTTGGCGTTCAGGAAGGCCACAAGGAGGATAAGTCTGGTTGGAGTAGTTTCCTGGAGCACCTGAAGTCCCGTGGCCTCGAAGGGGTACGGATGATCATCTCCGACGCCTGCATGGGTCTCAGCGAGTCGGCAGCAGAGTACTTCCCGGAGGCCGACTGGCAGCGCTGTACCGTCCACTTCTACCGCAACGTGTTCAGCCATGTGCCGAGGGCGAAGATGCAGCAGGTATCGGCTATGCTAAAGGCGATTCATGCTCAGGAGAGCCGCGAGGCGGCGCAGGAGAAGGCCGCTAAGGTTGTCGAGGACCTTAGAGCCATGCGGCTCCGAAAGGCTGCTGATCTGGTGGAGCGCTGCATTGATGAGACACTTGGCTTCTACAGCTACCCTCAGACTCACTGGCTGAGGATCCGAACCAACAACCCTCTGGAGCGCATCATGCGGGAGATACGGCGCCGCACACGCGTCGTGGGTGCTTTCCCTGACGGGGAGTCAGCTGTGATGCTGGTCGGCGCCAGGCTGCGCCACATAGCAAGCACCAATTGGGGAACCCGCAAGTACATGTCGATGGACTGGTTGCGGCAGCAGGATATGGAGACTCAACAGTCAGCTTGAAGGACGCCGCTGAGAAAAAAGTGCGAAAAAAATATTTACACTACCGTCAGTCTTTCGTCACAGGCTACCACGGAACGTGCTTGGGATGGGGTAGAGCCGAACGAGCTACCATACCGGACACATGGGTAACACAATCCGGGTAGAGCCGGAACAGTCCCCCGTTAATTGGGTAGAGCCGGATGAATGCTCATCCCCCGTTAGTTGGGTAGAGCCAGCCAGTCGGACGCTCACTTCTATAGAAAAACTATAAAAAACAATAAGATGGTGGGCCCAGAAGGACTTGAACCTTCGACCTGCCGATTATGAGTCGGATGCTCTAACCAACTGAGCTATGGGCCCGTCTTTGGAAGGAGGCGCGATTATAGAAAAGATCGCCCGCCACGCACAGCCCGAAATTCCCCTAATATGCTTCAGGTTATAATCCGGCCACAACCAGGGGGGCGACAGATGACATCCAGCAATTCCACACCCATGCAAATCCACGGCACGGTGGCCCCGGGCTTCGAGCCCGTCGAGGCACTGTTCCGGCACGAGATGCGCACCCTGGCCGAGGACAACGCCCAGCTCTGTGTCTACCACCGGGGCGAGAAGGTCGTGGACCTGTGGGCCAGCCGCAGCGCCGACGGCAGTTTTTCCGCGGATTCGCTGGTCAACGTGTTCAGCAGCGGCAAGAGCCTGGAGGCGATAGCCGTCGCGTCACTGGTGAGCAGGGGCTTGCTGGACTACGACGCCCCGATTACGCGGTACTGGCCGGAGTTCGGCGCCGCCGGTAAGGACGAGCTGACGGTGGCGAACCTGATGCGCCACGAGGCGGGGCTCGCCAATTTCGATACCTCTGTCCATTTGCAAGACCTGACCCCCGAGAGGATCAGGGAGAACGCGGTGGGGCGGGTGATCGAGGGGCAGGCGCCGCGGTTTGGGGCGGACGGTGAGGAGAGGCGGCAGTACCACGCGCTGACGCGGGGCTGGATCGTCAACGAGCTGTTCCGGCGCGTGGACCCTGACGGGCGCACGATCGGGCAGTACCTGCGCGAGGAAATCAGTGGCCCGCTGGGCGCCGACGTGGTGATCGGTGTGCGCGACGAGGAGATGCCGCGCGTGGCCCGGGTCACCATTCTGGGCATTGGGTACCAGTTGCTGCAGGGGCTGTTGCCGCGCTTCCTGGGCCGGCGCGTCGTGCACAACGCCTTCCAGGTGTTCAGCCGCCTGTTCAAGCTGTTGCCCCTGATGCTGCGCGGGCGCAAGTCCGGCAGCGCGCCGCCATTCGCCGACGTGCCCGGCATGGGCTTCGTCAACCACCCGGATTTCCTGCGCGGCGAGACGCCCTCCGCCAATGCCAATTGTTCCGCCCGCGGCCTGGCCCGGGTGGCGGCGATGATGGCGGCGCGCGGCGCGCTGGCGGGCCGTCAGTTTCTCAGCGAGGAGGCCTGGGCGGCGGCGCACGCCCACCCGCTCAAGGCGAGCATGGGCGGCCTGCTCACCACGCGCTTCACCCAGGGCGGCGTGGACAGTTTCGTGCCCTGCGGCCCGGGCAGCACGCGCATGGAGCGGGATTTCAACACCGGCCGTGAGGGGTTCTACGGCTGGATGGGCTTCGGCGGCTCCATCTTCCAGTGGCACCCGCAGCGCGAGATAGGTTTTGCTTTCGTGCCGACGACGCTGCACTCGCTGGACCTGCTCAATGAGCGCGGCAAGCGCTACCAGGCGGCAGTGCTCAACTGCATCGCGGCGGAAAACGGCGCCGCGTAGATTCGGGGCACGCGCGGCAACTGGCCCGCGCCGCTGCGATTACAGGCCGATTTTCAGGCGCACACCGTAGTAGCGCGCGTAGTCCCTGGGCACGAAACGACTGGTCGCCACCGTCACCGCCGCCAGCGAGCTGTCCAGCAGGCCGCTGTCGTAGTCCTCGTCCAGCACGTTGTTGGCGAACAGCGTCACGCTGTAGCTGACCTCCCCGACCACGTCCATACCCAACGCCAGGTTCAGCACGCCGTAGCTGTCCGCTTCCATCCACGGCGCCAGTTGCAGGTCGTGGTTGACCTTGTCGGTCCAGCTGTACGCGGCGTTGGCGAACACGTCGCCGGGCAGCCTGCCGCCCGCCGGCCAGACATAGGTGCCGGCCAGGTTGAACTTGAAGTCGGGCGAGTTCTGCAGGTCCTGTCCCGCCAGGTCCTGGCTGCTGATGCCGTTGGCGTCGGTCACGCAGCCCTGCGCGACGGTCTGGCCGAAGTAGCACTCGGCATTGGGGTAGTCCTCGATGGTGGCGTCCACCCAGGCGGCCGCCGCCTGCAGCGTGAAGTTGTCGCCGATCAGTGTGGTGCTGTCCAGCTCGATACCGTAGGTCTCCAGCTCGCCGACGTTCTCCGTGGAGAACACGATCGCCCCGGCGTCGGTGATCGTGGTCTGCTGCGCCTGGTAGTCGTCGTAGATGGTGTAGAAGCCGACCAGTTCCAGGCGCATTCTGTTGTCGAACAGCTGCGCCTTGTAACCCAGTTCGAAGGCGTCGGAGGTCTCCTTGTCCACCGGCACCAGCTCGCCGGTGAAAGCGGTGGAGGCGGCGGCGTCGAAGAACTGGCCCTTGTGTCCGCGGGCGTAGCGCGCGAACAGCATGCCGTTATCGGAAACGTCGTACTGGTAGGCGAGGCTGCCCATGGCCACGCTGTCGTCGTCATCGTAGGAGGCGTTCGTATCCGGCCCGCCGCCGTAGAAATCGATGTCGGTCAGGTCGAACTCGATCTCCTCGTACTGGTAGCGCCCGCCCAGCGTCACACGCGAGCGCTCGCCAAAATTCCATGTCATCTGCCCGAAGGCAGAGAGGGAGCTGACCACGTTGTCCGACAGGCTGTGCGCGTCCAGCCCGGCGGTGACACCCAGCCCGGGCGCATAGCGGTCGAACTGACGGTCCGCGTCCATACGCGAGTAGTACAGGCCGGCGATGTAATTGCCCCAGTCGGCGTCGGGCGACAGCAGGCGGAACTCCTGGGACCAGAAGTCCACGTCGAGCTGGTTGAGCTGCACCACGCCGCCGTTGCTGGCGATGGTGAAGGGTTCGATGCCCGTGCCCAGCGGGTCACCGAGTGTACCGCCGGCGAAGGGGTAGTCGATGATGTCGAAAGCGGTGCCGTCCAGCTCGTTGAACTCGTCGAGGTCCCAGTTGCTGTAAGCGGTGATGGAGAGCAGGCTGTGGTCGCGCACGTCCCACTCGGCCTTGACGGAAAGCTGTGTGCTTTCGGAGGTGATCCTGGGCACGTCGTCTATGCTGACGGTTCGGTTTTCCTCGTCGATGTACGGCAGGATCTCGGGTGCGGCCTCGGTCAACGGGATGGCGGTCAGCACCAGCGCCTGGTTGACGTCGTCGATATAGCTGAAGACGGGTGAGCAGCAGGCGCTGTCGCTGTCGTCATACTTGCCCTGGAATTTCAGTACGAGGCGGTCGCTGGCCTGCCAATCGAGCTTGGCGTTGGCGCCCCATTTTTCCGAGCCGTCCACCTCGTCGCCATCGTGCAGGTTGTCCACCCAGCCGTCGATATCGTCGTAGTAGCCGGTCAGCCGGTAGCCGAGCGTGTCGCTGATGGGGCCGGATACGGACGCGCTGATCTTTTCCTGCTCGTCATCGGTCAGGGTCAGTTCCGCACTGGCCTCGAACTCGCTGGTCGGGCCCTTTGTCACCACGCTGATCACCCCGGCGGAGGCGTTGCGCCCGAACAGCGTGGATTGCGGGCCGCGCAGGATCTCCACCCGCTCGATATCGGTCAGGTCGGCCAGCGCCTGGCCGGACTGTGTGGTCGCCACATCGTCGATGACCACGGCCACCGCGCTCTCGGCGCTGACCGAATACACCACCGTGCCGATGCCGCGAATCCTGAAACCGGAGTTTTGCGCCAGTCCGGTCTGGTCATAGGTCAGGGAGGGGCTGATCTTGGTCAGGTCGGCGGTGTCGCGCACGCCGTAGACCTGCAGGTCCTCGGGTGACACCGCGGTGAGCGCCACCGGCACATCCATCATGTTCTGTTCGCGTTTTTGCGCCGTGACGATGATCTCTTCCAGCACGGGTTGCTGGGCGGCGAGTGTTACCGGGTACAGGGCGGCGGAGGTGCAGAGTGCGCCGAGGGCGCGACAGGCAAGGTGTCTCCGCGCACGGCGCGGTTTGGCGGACAGGGTCATGGCGTGTCCTCGATGGCGGTGATTTCTTGCCCTGTTTAACGAACATCGCCTGGCCTGGAATCAGGCCAGGCGAGTTCATCGCGCTGGGCGGTCTTCTTCTTATAGCGTTGCCGCTTTTTCTGGCGCCGCCGCCTAGCGTTTGGCGCGCGCCTTCACCTTGCGGGCGGTTGCCTTGCGCTTCGGTGCGGCTGCCTTGCGCTTGACCGGCGCCTTCTTGCGACCGGGTGCCTTCTTCTTCGCGGCTGCTTTCTTCCTGCCGGGCGCTTTCTTCCTGGCAGGCGCCTTGCGCTTCGCTTTCGCGCTGGCCTTGCCCCTGGCTTTCCTCGTTGCCGACTTGGCCTTCTTCTGCAGCGCCTTGCTCTTCTTCTCTGCTTTTTTCTCGGCTGCTTTGGCCTGGGCCTTCAGCCTGCGCTCGACCTTGCGCAGTTGCGCGGCAAGTTTTTTCTCCAGGGCGTCCAGTTTTTTGGCGTCGGCTTTAAGGCGTGCGCGGGTCCACTTTTCCGCCTGTGCTGCCAGGTGCCTGGCGCGGTCGACTTCCGTCCTGATCGCCAGCTCGGCCTTTTTCTCGATGAGCTTTTCTTCGGCGGCAAGTTGTTTCGCTTTCAGTTTCGCCGTGTCCACCCACTGTTCGATTTCACCCATGGCGTCGTTCATCGCGTCGCGGAAGATGCTCGCCTTGGCGGTGGATTTCGCCGCTGCAGGCTTTTTCGCTACCGCCTTGCGTTTTGCCGGCGCCTTACGCTTTGCCTTGGCGGCTGTTTTACGCTTGGCCGGCGCCTTGCGCTTTACCTTGGTGGTTGTCTTGCGCTTTGCCGGCGCCTTGCGTTTTGTCTTGGCCGCTGCTTTACGCTTGGCTGGCGCCTTGCGTTTTGCTTTCGTCGGCGCCTTTCGTTTTGCCTTTGCTTTACGTTTTGCCGGTGCTTTCTTACTGGCTGTAGCCATGTCGAGATCTCCCTTGTGTTATTACATTGCAGCCAGGTCTGTAAGCCGCTAAAAAAATCTTAACATATGAAAAGATTTGTGACTCATTCACAAACGTCGATTAGTTACATTCCTCTTGCTGCAGTTTCAGGCGAAAACGCTGCACAAAAACGCAGTAACGCATGCAGTTATCGTGCGTCAAAACCGAATGACCTGGTTGAGTGTCGGAATGCATGCCTGCCATCCGCGTTGTTGCAGTGCGGATTGCAAAGCGTTTTTAGCGTCGGCTTCACCATGCACGAGGAATATTTGTGGTTTGCGTACGCTGAAATCTTCCACCCATTCGATCAACTGTGACTGGCTGGCATGTGCGGAAAAGCCGCCCAGCGTATGGATGCTGGCTTTAACCGCGATCTCGTCGCCGCCGATCCGGTAGCTTTTTGCGCCGTCCACCAGCGCCCGGCCGGGTGTGCCGTTGGCCTGGAAGCCAACGAAGATGATATGCGACTGTTTGCGCCAGACATTGTGCTTGAGGTGATGCCGTATCCTGCCGCCGGTGCACATGCCGCTACCGGCAATAATGATCGCGCCGCTCTCGATACGGTTGAGCGCCATCGACTCCTCGGTCGTGCTCGAGTAGCGCAATATGGGAAGGAAGTGATGCAGGCTCTTGTTGTGATGCGATTGGTCGTTGATCGCCGCCAGGTCTTCCTCGTTATAGGTATCCTGGTAGCGATGATAGATTTCAGTTACCGCGATCGCCATGGGGCTGTCGAGGTATACAGCCTGGTGTCGTAACTTGCCTTTCTGGTACAGCTCACCCAGCCGGAAGATGATCTCCTGTGTGCGGCCCACGGCGAACGACGGGATAAGAATATTGCCGCCATTGGCGGAGGCCTCCTCCAGTACCTCCTCAAACTCCTGCAGTGTTTCCTGCATCGACCGGTGTTCGCGGTCGCCGTAGGTCGACTCCAGCAACAGCACGTCGGCTTCCTCGACACACTCGGGGTCTTTCAGCAGGGCTGCCTGTGAATTGCCGAGATCGCCGGTGAAGACGAGTTTTTTCTCATCGCCCTCCTTGCCGATGAACACCTCTACGATGGCGGAGCCGAGTATGTGTCCGGCGTCGCGATAGCAGATATCGATACCGTCGGCGATGGCATGACGCCGCCCGTAACCCAGGCCCTTGCAGAACTGCAGGGTCTGCTCGACATCGTCCAGCGTATACAGCGGCTCCACCTCCTCTTTCCCCGCCCGCCTGCGGCGCCTGTTTTCCCATTCTGCATCCCGTTCCTGCAACGACGCGGCGTCCTTGAGCAATACCTCAATGAGATCGCAGGTGGGCCTGGTCATATAGATGGGACAGGACAGGCCCTGGGCGACCAGCAGTGGCAGGCGACCGGAATGATCGAGGTGGGCGTGGGACAGCACCACCGCATCGATCTTGTCCACGTCGAAGGGGAAGGCTTGCAGGTTCGCTGCCTCTTCTTCGCGACGGCCCTGGAACAGGCCGCAATCCAGCAAGATGTTGATCTCGCCGCTGTGCAGCAGGTAGCAGGAGCCGGTGACGCCCTCGACCGCACCAAAAAATCTGAGTTCTGCCATGGGTTACCCTGTTGGACACTATGTTGTCTGACAGCGTAGTACACCGTGAGAGCCGCGGCGAAATCCATGATGCAGCGCATTAAATGTAGTGTCGGCGCGTACTGGTTGCGCCGCCTGGCCGAATGGCAATGCGACATGGCCGCATCCCGTATTCCCGTACTGCCGTCCGTGCAAGTCGCTCAGGGATCGACGATCGGCCAGTCGGCCGCGTCGTTGACGTATTCCGGCTGGCTGGGCCGTTCACCGCCCCATTTCAGGGTGAACGTCCCTTCCGGGTCGTGTTCGCGCGCCTGTTTGGCCAGGTCAAAGTGGCGACCGCCGCGCGGGTCGGCGCCGCTGCCTGCAATGTACTGCCAGTTGCCGTAGTTGCTGGCCACGTCGTAGTCCAGCAGGTGCTTCTCGAAAAACGCCGCGCCGTAACGCCAGTCGAGCTTGAGTTCGTCGACCAGGCAGCTCGCCGCGATCTGCCGGCCACGGTTGCTGGCCCAGCCGGTCGCCACCAGTTGCCGCATCACCGCGTTGACCAGCGCGTACTCGGTATCGCCGGCGCACCAGCGGGCGAAGCTGCGCGGTTCAAAGCTGCAGTGGTGCAGCCTGCGCTGCCCGCCGCCGGCACGGAACAGGTTTATGTCATCGCGGTAGGCGCGCCAGTGGAAAAACTCGCGCCACAGCAACTCGTGCAACAGCCAGCGCGTGGATTCGTTGTCTCCGTGCCCGCGCTCGTAGCGACGGACGGCCGTGGCGACCTCCAGCGCTGACAGGCAGCCGTTGGCCAGCCACGGCGACAGCGTGCTGGAGCCGTCCAGCCCATCCAGGCAGTTGCGTCTTTGTGCGTAGTGCTCGATGGCTTGCTCCTCGAACACGAACTGCCGCAGGCGCCGGTTGCCCGCGAGGCTGCCGCCACGCACAGGCAGGGCGGTGTGTGGCCGGGTGGGCGGGTCGGGAATGGGGTGGAACGGCGCCGCCGGTGGATGCGGCAGGGTATCCGGTCGCGGCAGCGGTTGGCGCAGCGGCAGCTCCTGCAGCTGTTCGCGAAAACGGGTGTAGTGGTCTGGCAGCGCGCCAGGTGGAAAGGGCAGCTCCTGTTCCCTGAACAGGGTTCCGTTCTCGTGGATGTCCAGGGGCACCGGTAGTCGCGCCGCGAGCAGTTCCAGGGTGCGCCGTTCGTAGTAACCCGGCGCGCGACTCGCGCCCACGCGATCGATAGCGTGTTCCTGCACCAGTTGCGGGATGATGCTCTCCGGCGCACCGTGCATCACCAGCAGGTTCTGGCCGAGTTTCGATAGGCCCTTGCGCAGCGCCTGCAGGCTTTCGCAGAGGAAGCGCTCGCGCTGTGCGCCCATGCCAGTGACATTGCACCAGGGCTGGTTCAGCGGCCAGATGTATATCAGCAGCAGGCGCTCTGCCTGTGCATGGGCGAGTAGCCCTGGATTGTCATTCAGGCGCAGGTCGTTCCTGAACCAGTACAGGTGCCGCATTGTTCTCCCTGCCCGCCGGCGTCCGGTGCGCTATGGATTGTACGCGCCCCGGCATCGATCTGATCACCAGGCATTGCCGTCCACCCCGGTGGTGCGCTGCACGATACCACGCGCTGATCTTCCCCGCGCACGGGCGCTCCCGCGCGGCCCTAGGTGGTGATGGCGACGATGGCGAGGGTGTAGACGGCGAACAGCACTGACAGCAGCGGAAACAGGCGCGGTATGCCGATAATCAGGCCGGTCAGCACCATGCCGAAGGCTGGCAGCAGCAGCGAGGGCAGGAACTCGTTGCCGAACAGGGCGATGTTGACGTAGGGCCCCACGGCGAAATACAGCGTCATGGACAGGGCCGACAGCCGCCCCAGGCCCCGGCTGTGGCGCAGGAAGTCCAGGGTGCGATCGCTCTCGGGCACCGGCAGCGCCATCTCGGCGGCGCCATAGACGAATATGGAGCCGGCGGTGAGCACCACGTAATCGCCGAAGGACCACAGTGTCAGTTCGTTCAGGCCCCAGCCGACCCACCACAACTGCAGGCTGTAGGACATCACACAGACACCCCACAGGGCGGTGGACCAGTGAAAGCTCACCTCGCGATGGGCGCGGATCAGCATCGCCACGTTGTGTAGCAGCCGGGTGATGGCCAAACCGAGAATGATGGAGATGGCGACGAAGACGTACTCGTGTTGCGTCATGGGCCGGCCTGTCGTGTTGTCGGATGGAGCAGTCTAGCCAATTGTGCGCGGTGAATGCCAGGCGGCGTTGAACCGTGGACGCGGCGCCGGCGTATCACCTCCACACCCGGAATCAAACCGGGCGGGAGAGACGATATGCTACCAGTCAGACTATTCCTTGCACTACTCGCGCTGAGCGTGGCGGCCGGCTGCAGCCAGGTGCGTGTAAGCGATTACAGCGACCTCGAACCGCGCATGGAGTTGGAGGAGTTCTTCACCGGCACGCTCGTTGCCCACGGCGTGGTGAAGAATCGCGGCGGCCGGGTGATCCGCACCTTCAACGCCGACATCGCGGCGCACTGGCAGGACGGGGAGGGAACCCTGGACGAGGACTTCGTCTTCGACGATGGCGAGCGCGACAGGCGGGTGTGGACGCTCACCCCTGTGGCCCAGGGGCGCTACACTGGCAGCGCCGGCGACGTCGTGGGGGAAGGGCGGTTGCAGGTCGCGGGCAACAGCGTTTTTCTCGATTACGTACTGCGCGTGCCCTACGGCGACGGCACGGTGGACGTGCGCGTCGACGATCGTATGTACCTGCTGGCGCCGGGGGTCCTGCTCAACGAATCGATCATGAGCAAGTTCGGCGTGGAGGTGGGCAGCATCCTGCTGGTTATCCTGCGCCAGGACCATCAAGCGCCGCGGTAGGGCCGGATGACGTTCTGCGCATACCAGTTGATCATGCCGACCTTCTCCTCCACCGACTGCGTATCGGGCGTGCCGTCGTAGGGATTGCGGAAGGCGATGATGACCTCGGTGACGCCGGCCGCCGCGAGATCTTCCAGCCCCTGGGCGGAATAGGCCGCCTCGGTCATGGCGTGGTACTGGAAAGGGCCCTCGTCGCGGCCGAACTGCTTTCGGAATTCCTCTATCTGCCCGATCATCGCCCGCAGTTCCTCCAGTGAGGAGCCGGCGGAAACCCAGCCGTCCCCGAGGCGCGCGGCGCGGCGCAGGGCGGGTTTGGCGTGGCCGCCCACCAGCAGCGGCACGTGGTGTTGCGGCACCGGCGTCAGCTTGATCGGCGCGAGGGAGAATATTTCGCCCTCGTAGCCGAAGTACTCCCCGCTCATCAGGCCGTTGACGATTTCCATCATCTCGTCCATGCGCTTGCCGCGTTTTTCCCAGGGGATCTGGCAGGCCTCGAAGTCCTCCGGCCAGGGGCTGATGCCCACGCCGAAAGCGAAACGGTCGCCGAGCAGGACGGCCAGCGTGGACAACTGCTTGGCGACGATCGCCGGCTGGCGAATGGCCAGCTTCACCACCGAGGTGGTGAAGTGCAGTTTTTCGCAGTGCGCGGCCAGGTAGGGGATGGCCACGAAGGGCTCCAGGAAGGGTACGCCGTCGAGGAAGTCGCGGCTGCCGTCGTCGTTGTAGGGGTAGACATCGGATCCTTCCCGGGGGTAGCAGATGCTGTCCGGGAAGGTGAAACCGTCAAAACCGGCGTCCTCGGCGGCGCGCGCCAGGGGCAGGTACTCCGCCGGGTCGCACATGGTGGCGTGGAAGGTGAATTTCACAGGGGGCTCCTCGCGAAAAGTGAACAGTCCCCGCAGTATACGCGCTTCCCCGGCCGGCGGATGACTGCGCGCAGAGCGCCGTCCGCCGCGGCGCGCTGCGCTCCGGCAGGGTCTGCCTCAGCGCGGGTCCAGGCCCTGTTTCGCCCGCTCCCGGTTCATCCGCTGGGCGTCGCTGCTCAGGCGCTCGCCGAGTTCGTCCTCGCTCACCGTGCCTTCGATATGCCGGTTGGCCAGGCCCGCGTTGTACATGATGCGCTTGACCGGGGTGACCGCCAGGATGGTGCGCATGGGCGAGTCGAGGAAGTGGAAGAAATGGTCCTCGACCGCCTTGTTGCCCCGGCCGACCTTGGCCGCCAGCGCGCGGTAGAACCACGCCTTGGTGTCGTCGTCGTCAAAAAATTCGCCGGTGCCCTTGAAGGTGATCGCCCCCGAGGGCAGGTCCGCGTCCGAGCCCGCGGGATAGGAGGCGGAGCTGACGTTAACGGACACGCGGTTGTCGCGGCGGATGGCGGCGGCGCGGTGGCGGTGCGAGGCGAAGGTCAGCCAGAGCTTGCCGTCGCGCCAGATGAAGGCGTGGGTCACACCGACGGGCCAGCCGTCCTTGGTGGTCCACATCAGCACCGCCTCGACGGCGTTGTCCACCAGCGCCTGGACCTCGTCTTCACTGAAAGGGTAGATGGAAACCACTTCGTGGTCGTGGGTCTGGGCCATGGTCTGTTCTCCGGGTCTGTGTGTGCGAATTTGGTGCGGCCGGCCGCGCGCTCTGCGGCGAACCGGCGGGGTTATGCCTGGTGCGCCTGGTCGCGCGACAGCTGTGGCAGCAACTGGTCCAGGTAATCCGCGCTCGCCTCCTCGTGGCGCGCGCAGCGCTCCAGCACGGCGCGGTGCGCCGCGTCCTGTTCCTGCGGCAGCATGTTGCGCCAGGCCGCGGCGCCCTGCCGTTCAGCATTGGCCTGCACCGTCAGTTGCTCGACGGGGGAAAGTTGCGCGAATACAGCGTAGTAGGTGTCGCGCGCTGGCATCAGGGCCTCGTCCATCGCCTTGACCTGTGCCGCTTCGGTGGCGGGGTAAATCCCTTCCACCTCGTCGGCGATGAGGTCCTCGCGCGCGGCGCACTCGAGCAGGCCGGGGGCGTGCTCGGGAAAATCCTCGGCCCACTGGCGGTAGCGCTGCGCCGCCGTGCGCTCCAGGCGCGCGAGGAAGGCCGGTACGGCCTCGGCGGGCACCGTGCCGATGTAGGGAGCCAGCAGGGCGGCGAAATCAGGGATGTTGACGGCCATGTGCGGGCCTCCTGGGGGTACTCGCGCGCCGGACCGGAATCTGGTGACCAACCGGAGACGACGAAATGGTTAGTGGTTGTGCTCGATAAAAAACAGGATATACTGACTTTTTAATGATAACAAGCCGGGTGCGTTGTGCGGGTCACTGCCGCGCAGCCGGTAACGGCCCCCCGGAGTTGCATTTCCTGGCCAATACCGGGGCAGGCCTGGCCAGGCAACAACAGGTCGGCACCGCCCAGGGCGTTGACGACACTGAACATAGTGTAAATGAAGATAAAGCTCACATAACCTGCAAGAGGCATCGATATGGAACACACTTCTCTCACCCTGTCCGCAGAATCCACCGCGAAGCCTGGCGCCCGGCGCCCTGGCGCGCTGTTCCTGGCGGCGGCGGTCAGCGCGGCCCTGGCTCCCTGGTCCGGCCAGGCGCTGGGCCAGGCGCAAATCCAGCTGGAAGAGGTGATCGTCACCGCGCGAAAACGCGCGGAGTCCATACAGGACGTGCCCATTTCGGTGACCGCGCTGGGTGAGGAACTGCAGCGCTCCAGCGTGCGCGACCTGCGCGATATCACCGCCTTCGTGCCCAACCTGCTGGTGGACAAGGTCACCGCCCTGCAGGGCGGCGCGGCCATCGCCATCCGCGGCGTCAGCTACCAGGAAATCGACAAGAGCCTGGACCCGGGCATCGGTGTGCTGCTGGACGGTGTCTACCTGGGCACCAACGCCGGCCAGATCCTGGAAAACTTCGATATCCAGCGGCTGGAGGTGCTGCGCGGGCCCCAGGGCACGCTGTTCGGCAAGAACACCATCGGCGGCGCGGTCAACGTCTTCCGCACCGAGCCGACCCGCGAGTTCGGCGGCAAGGTGCAGGGCACCCTGGGCGAGGACGGGCGCGAGGACCTGCGCGGCCTGCTCAACCTGCCCATGACGGAAAACGGCGGCGTCAAGCTGTGGGCCTCCAGCCTGCAAAGCGACGGCTACATCAAGAACACCACCATCAACGACGATGTCGGCGGCCAGGACTACCTCAACGGCGGCGCCACCTTCGCCTATGACCTGAGCGAGGACCTCGCCGTGTCCTTCACCTACGAGCGCACCGAGGACGAGTCCGACGTGGGCGCCTGGTCCAACTTCAACAAGTATTTCGACGAGTTTCCCTACCCCACCGCCGATGCCCCCGCCGACCTGGCCGGCCTGCTGTTCCTGCCGGACCCCAGCGGCTTCCGCCAGTTCGACACCGGCAGCGATGAGGATCACAACTCGCAGAACGGGCGCAACACCGGCCAGACCAACCAGGACTTCGTCAACCTGACCCTGGAGTACAGCATGGGTGACTGGCAGTTGACCGCCATCACCGGCTACATCAACCGCAACGAGAACTCGCGGCTGGAGTACGACGCCAACCACTTCGAGTTCCTGACCGTGGAAAGTGACACTGACTACGAGCAGTTCAGCCAGGAGCTGCGCCTCAACGGCACCATCGGCAATGTCGAGCTGACCACCGGCCTGTACTACTGGGATTCCGAGTACTCGACCGACTCCAGGACCCTGGACCTGTTCGAATACCTGGCCGGCCTGCCCGACGGCAGTGTGGGCACCATCAGCCAGGACGGTGAAACGGACTCCTACGCGGCTTTCGGCAGCGCGGACTGGGCCATCACCGAACAGCTGACCCTGAGCCTGGGCCTGCGCTACACCTACGAGGAAAAGACGCTGGAACCGATCGGCCAGCAGTTCTTCCTGCCCGACGGCACGCCGTTGCAGCCGCCGCTCGCCGCGGCGCACGCCGACGATGATTGGGACAAGTGGTCGCCGCGCATCGGCCTGCAGTACGCGTTCAATGACAACGTCATGAGCTACGCTTCCTACTCCCAGGGCTTCAAGAGCGGCGGTTTCTTCGGGCGTATCACTTCCGGCGCCAACATTCGCAAGTTCAATCCCGAGGAAGTGGACACCTACGAAATCGGCATCAAGAGCGAGTGGTGGGATAAGCGCCTGCGCGTGAACGCCGCGTTGTTCAGCAGCAACTACACGGACAAGCAGGAAGAGATCATCGTCTCCGATCCCGACGGCAACGTCGATACCGTGGTGGTCAACGCCTCCGACGCCACCATGGAAGGCGCGGAACTGGAAATCACCGCGCTGTTGTTCGAGGGCTTCACGGCCTTCGCCCAGGGCGGCTACCTGGACGCGGAGTACGACGAATTCCTCATCGACGACATCCCCGGCGTGCCCGAGGATGGCAGCACCCTGGAAATGCGCAACGCGCCGGAGTACACCTTTGGTGTCGGCCTGGCCTACGTGCACGACCTGTTCGCCCACAGTCGCATGTCCTACGACGTGACCTACAACTGGCGTGACAGCTACGTGACGATCTTCAACAACGACCCGCTGGGTCAGAAGGAGTCGGCCGGCTTCTGGAACGCCAACATCGATTACACCTACAACGACGCGTTGACGGTGTCGGTGTACGGGCGCAACCTGGGCGACGAGCGCTACTTCCGCGCTGTCACCATTCCGCCGGTCTCCACCTTCGGCCAGTGGAACGAGCCGCGTAACTACGGGGTGACGGTTACCTACGCCTTCTGAGTGTCGGTAGTCCGCCAGCGAGCGGCGTGGCCAGTGATCCTGGCTGCGCCGGTCCCTCAGGCGGAGCGTTTGACCTTGGTATAGGGCAGGGCGGCGATTTTCGAAGAGCCGATCACCTGTTCGTAGGTGTGCTCCATGCTCTCACAGGCCTGGCGCACACCGCCCATCTTGTCCGGGTAGATTGGCGGCAACACCGTCACGCGGATGGTGGTGGGGCGAATCAACAGCCCGCCCTTGGGCAGGGCGTCCTTCACGTTGTGCAGCACGATGGGCACGACCGGCACCCTGGCCTTCTTGGCGATGAAGAACGCACCGTGCTTGAAGGGCTGGATTTCACCCAGCGTACTGCGCGTGCCCTCGGGCGCGATCACCAGCGAGCGACCGGAGCGCAGCACCTGCAGCGCCTTGCGTAGCACCTGTGACTGGTTGTTCTCCTGCCGATCCACGAAGATGGTATCCACCTGGCGCATCAGCGGGCCGAGGATGACATTGTCCGCCACCTCGTGCTTTACCATGGGTACGACATCCTCGCGCAGCAGGTGCGCCAGCACCATCGCGTCGAGAAAACTCTGGTGGTTGAAGATATAGATGCAGGGCCGGTCGCTGCGCAGGTGTTCCATGCCCTCGACCTCGAAGTCCAGACCGGCGAACCCGGTGCCCACCTCGCCGACCAACTGGGTCAGGCGGTTGGCGTTGCTGATGCTGCTCACCCGCAGCGTCTTGCTCAGCATGCCCAGCGCCGCCGTGGCGGCTACCGTCTGCGCGGTCAGCGTGGTACGCAGTACGGTTTCCAGGCTGGGCAGGCCGCGCGACCCGAACTTGAGCTGCGGCCAGCCCTTGGCCCGCGCATACACGGCCAGTCGTTCCGAGGGGTTCACCGCCACGGGATGACCGACGATGCGCAGCAAGGGCGCGTCGTCCATGGAATCCGAATAGAAGTAGCTGTTGCGCAGAGTGGCTTTTTTGCGCTTGCACACGCGCCGCGCCGCCATGGCCTTGCCCTCGCCGTAGCATAGCGGCGCCACGGCGTGTCCGGTGAATACGCCGTCCTCGACTTCCAGCGTGGTGCAGCACACCTCGTCGATGCCCAACACCCAGGCGATGGGCTCCACCTGGTAGCGGGTCGCCGCGGTGACGATCACCAGGTGATGCCCCTGCCGGCGGTGCGCCTCGATCAGGGCGATAGCCTCGCTGTACAAACTGCCGGCGAGGTAGTTGCTGTAGGCCTGCTGGCCCAGGCGCGCCAGGGCTTCCTCGGGGGTGCCCTTGAGCGACAGTGACATGCGTTTGACCAGCCGCTGGTAGGCGGGCCCCTTGACCTTGGCATCGGCGCGGCTCTCGTGGCGCAGCAGGTCGCGCAGGATGGCGCTGGATTCGACCAGGTCGCCGCGGGTGAAGCCGTTGCGTATGCGCTCGCGCGCCACCGCCACGATCGAGTAACCGGCAATCAGGGTGCGATCCAGGTCGAAAAACGCCACGCACCTGTCGCCATTGCCGTCCTGTTCGATGGTCGTTAGCTGCTGGCTGAGTTGTGCACTGGGCATGCCGGTCTCCTGGCGCGTCGCTGGCGCCTGTTGCTGGTTTCTGTGCTCAAAGGGAGCAAGATTCGGGCCATGGCGAATACGACCCTTATACCCGGCAAATGGTGCCCGTGCAGTGTTGCTTTACGGCAAAAGTACCGTGATGTTTGTGTGAAGCCGCACCAGGATGGTGTCGCGGCGCACCGCGCCGGGGCGTGGGGCGGTCCCGCTCAGTCCCCCTGCCGGCGCCACCAGCGCGTGGTGTGCACGTCGAGGCGCACGCGGCGCCCGCTCGCCGTCTGCTCGACGCTGCCGCGGGCGCCCAGTTGCAGCACCTCACCGCTGGCGAAGTCCAGGGCCAGCAGTGAGCAGGGCGGGTAGCGGTGGAGGTTGCCCAGCGTGTTGAACAGGTTGTTGCCGGGAAAATCCTCGAAGCTCAGCGTCGTCCCCTGTGTGCGCAGGAATCCCGGGTCGCCGCCGCGGTGTGATACGTCCACGCCCCAGGCGCCCGGCAGGCTGGGGTCCTGCTCGTCGGCGGGGCCGCTGGCGCTGGCGATGAAGGCCGTATCGCTGCGCGCGAGCAGCGCCCGCGCCGCGGCGTCGAGGCCGTCGCGTTCGTGCAGTGAGTAGGGGCCGGCGAAGCGTTGCGCCGGCCAGGCGCGCTCGCTGATGTACTGCGGGCAGTTGCCGTAGCCCTGCTCGATGGCAATATCCCAGCATTGCGCGCCCGCGACCAGCAACTGGCCGTTGAGGCGGTTGCGCCGCCGCGTGGCCAGATCGATGCCGAGCAGGCCGATGGCATCGCCCGCGCCGGCCTGTAACTGCGTGGGGCTGGCGGCGCGTCGCCAGTCCAGGGAGCAGCGCCGCGTCGCCGCGTCGATATCGACGAACCCGGGCTCGCCGGTGACCAGGCCCGCCCAGGGCTGGCCGGCGCTGTCCAGGTGGGCGCTGAGCAGGAAAGGAAGGCGCGAGAAAAACGCCACCTGCTGTGCGTTGACATCCGCGGTCAGCATGCGCTGGCCGCGCGTCTCTGCCTCCGCGCGCACCCCGGCCAGGCGCTGGACCTCGCGCTCGCCGGGATGAAAGGGGCTGGGCGGCGCGCCGCCCGGTCCCCGGTCTCGCGGCTGCCGCGGCGTCACGCTGCCGCGGCCACGTCTGTGCGCGGCATGGCGACGAAGCCCGGCAGCGCTTCCACGCCGGCGAGCCAGCGGCGCAGGTTGGGGTAGTCCTCCAGTGACACCTGGCCTTCCGGAGCGTGGGCGATGTAGCTGTAGGCGGCCACGTCGGCAATGCTCGGCCCGTCCAGCGCCAGCCACTGCCGGTCCGCCAGGTGCTGGTCCATGACCGCCAGCAGGGTGTGGCTCCGGTCGATCAGGGCGGCGTGGTCCAGTTCGGCGCCGAACACGGTGACCAGGCGGGCGGCGGCGGGGCCGGCGGCGATGTCCCCGGTGGCCGTGGCCAGCCATTCCTGTACCCGGGCCTGCGCCACGGGCTCGATGGGATACCACTGGGGGCCGTAGGCGCGGGCCAGGTAGACGAGGATGGCGGTGGACTCGCGCAGCACGAGGTCGCCGTCCACCAGCGCGGGCACCACGCCGAAGGGGTTGATGGCGAGGAAATCGGCGTTCTTGTGCTCGCCCTGGGCGAGGTCCACGTGCACGCGCTCGTAGTCCAGGCCTAGCAGTGACAGCATGAGCCGCACCCGGTGGGCGTGGCCGGAGAGGGGGAAGTCGTAGAGTGTGATCATGTCGGGCTCCAGGTTGTGTGGTTGAGGGAAACAGTTCTGTCTCCCTTGCTGCGAATAATGGTAGACAGAACGGTTTCTGTCAAGAGGAAATTTTGGCCGGCCAGGCGCGAGGATCTATGTCCTTATCTAATTGAAATATAGTGACTTAAAAACTCCATGGAGCGTTCCAGTTGAAAGGGGCTCCTGGAGCTGGGCAATTGTTATAAACAGATAGGTATATCTCGATGGGCGCCCCGGTCGCGGGCCTGGGGCGCTGTCGCGCCCTCCTGCACAGCGGTTGCTACCGCAACCGCTCGCCGCCGCGCGCCGACGGTTGTAGGATGCGTGAACCTGCCGCCAGCAAGCACCGTATATCCCAGCATGTCACGCACACTGCCCAGTTCAGACGCGATCTACCAACTACTGGTTGAGGACGAGGACGCCCGCGTCTGCAAGGATATCCCCGATGCCGCCTGCAACGAGCAGCCGCGCGCCTTCCTCGCCCAGGTCGGCGCGCAGACGCTGACCAAAATCGGCGACGCGCTCACCAGCAGCCGCCTCGTGCTGGCGTGGATGATGGCCGCGATAGGCGCGCCGGGCTACCTGGTGGCGCTGCTGGTGCCTATCCGCGAATCGCTGTCGTTGCTGCCGCAGTTGTTCATCGCCCAGTGGATGCGTGAGCACCCGGTGCGCAAGTGGTTCTGGGTCGGCGGCAGCCTCGGCCAGGCCCTGGCCCTGTGCGGCATGGTGGCGGCGTTGTTGCTGCCGCTGCCCGGCGACGGCACGGCCTGGGCCATCGTCGTCCTGCTGGCGCTGTTCAGCCTGTCGCGCGGGGTCTGCTCCGTCGCCGCCAAGGACGTGCTGGGCAAGACCATTTCCAAGTCGCGCCGCGGCCGGCTCACCGGTATCGCCGCGTCCATCGCCGGGCTGGTCACCCTGGCGGTGGCGCTGCTGCTATGGCTCTTCCCCCGCTGGGGTGAGACCGGCAGCGGCGACGTGGACCTGTTCGCCGTGATACTCGCCGTCGCCGCATTGCTGTGGTGCGTCGCCGCCGCGATCTACGCCCTCACGCCGGAGGTGCCGGGCGCCACAGCGGGGGGCGGCAACGCCATCGGCACCGCCTGGAAAAGCCTTTCACTGTTGCGCCGCGACGCGGATTTCCGCGCTTTCCTGGTCGGGCGCATCCTGCTGGTCGCCACCGCCTTCGCCATCCCCTACATCGTTGTGCTGTTGCAGCGCGCTGGCAACGGCGACGGCGGCGCGCTGGCGGTGCTGCTGTTCGCCGAGGGTTCGGCGGGCCTGTGGTCCGGTCGCTTCTGGGGCCGCTGGTCGGACGCCGCCGCGCACCGGGTGATGGCGGCCGCGGCGACCATGGGCGCGGCCCTGCTCGGCGCGGTACTGCTGATCGACGCCGTCGCCCCGGCCTGGCTGGCGAACCCGGTGACCGCCTTCACGCTGTTTTTCCTCGCCGCCGTGGCCCACCAGGGCGCGCGGGTCGGGCGCAAGACCTACCTGGTGGATATGGCCAACGCCGACAACCGGGCACAGTACACCGCGGTGAGCAACACGGTGATGGGGGTGTTCCTGCTCGGCGGCGCGGCGCTTGGCGCGGTGGAGACCCTGCTCGGGCTGAACGCGGTGCTGCTGCTGTTGCTGCTGGTCAGCCTGCTGGGCATCTGGCGCTGCGCCACCCTGCGCGACGTGTCCGGCTGAGCCGGTCGCGTTTGCCCGGCGCGAAAAAACAACTGGACCTCGCGTCGCGTGTCACTTACCTTTTTTGCAGGCGCACGCGCCTGACACATGGATCAACCTGGGAGGAACGGTATGGCAAGTGAGGGTTATCACGAACCGATCGAGGAATTGAGCGACGAGACCCGGGATATGCACCGGGCCATCGTCTCGCTGATGGAAGAACTGGAGGCGGTCGACTGGTACAACCAGCGCGTCGACGCCTGCAAGGACAAGGAACTGAAGGCGATCCTGGCGCACAACCGCGACGAGGAGAAGGAGCACGCGGCCATGGTGCTGGAATGGATCCGCCGCCGCGATCCGCAATTCGACGGCGAGTTGAAGGACTACCTGTTCACCGAGAAGGAAATCGCCCACGACCACTGACCCGGTGGGTAGTGCCCGGGCGGGGGCGCGCCGGACTATTCCGGGTGCTCCCTTTCTCCCTCGGCGAAGGACAACAGCTCCCTGGCGATGCGCTCGGAGGGCACGATCACGTGCTCCAGTTCCAGTTGCTCGCAGATCGGCACCAGTTCGCGCTGTTCCAGGCGCAGCAGCACCCGGTTGAACTCCATCGACTTCGCCACCACGGCGGCCAGCACATTGGAGGTGTCGTCGTCCGACAGGCACAGCAGCAGGTCGGTGCTGGACGGGTCTACCTCCTCCAGGACGCTGGGCTTGGCGCCGTCGCCGCAGAAAAAGCTGCAGTCGTACAGTTCGTCTATCTCTTCTATGACCTTTTGCTGTTTCTCGATGACGACCACCTCGTGGCCCGCCTCGAGAAACAGTTCCACGGATGCCAGCGCCAGGCGACTGGCGCCGATGATGACAGTTCTCATTGCTTCCTCCTCGTTGTGCGCCGGCGCCGGCCGATCCAGGTGCGCGGGGCGAACAGCACCAGCACCGCCAGCAGTTCGAGGCGACCCAGCAGCATGTTGCAGCACAGTATGACCTTGAGCGTGGCCGGTAACTCGGCCCCGGTCAGCCCCGCGGTCAGCCCGACATTGGCCAGCGCCGAGGTGACCTCGAACAGCGATGCCAGCGGCGGCAGGCCGTGGGCGAGAAATACCATCCAGGACAGCAGCAGCGCGCCACCAAACCAGGCCAGCAAGGCCACGGCCTCCTCGATGCGGCGGCCGCCGTCGGCGGCGTCGCCGGCGACGTAGACGTCCTCGGGCAGCCCGGTGCGCAGCACCGCCCGCCGGGCGAGCCCGGCCAGCAGCAGCGCACGGTCCAGCTTGATACCCCCGGCGGTCGAGCCCGCGCCCCCGCCCACCGCCATGCATGCACACAGGACCAGCAGCAGGACCGGCGGCAGGTCGCCGATAGCGAACGTGCTGAAGCCGGCCGTGGTCTGGGCGGAGATCACCAGGGTCAGCAGGTTGCCCAGGCCGAGTTCCTCCCCGGCCAGGCGCGTGGAAATCCAGGCCGCCGCCGTGCCCAGGGCGATCAGGATCAGCAGCGCGTACAACTGGTTGTCGAGAAATTTTCCCGGCCTGCTGGACAGCAGCGAACGGTAGTACAGGTAGAAGGAGACCGCGCCGGCGATGCACAACAGGTTGATGACCCACAGCCGCGCGCTG
Organism: Halioglobus sp.; assembly: GCA_002699145.1. Classification (GTDB taxonomy): domain Bacteria; phylum Pseudomonadota; class Gammaproteobacteria; order Pseudomonadales; family Halieaceae; genus Marimicrobium. Next base: position 84,314 of record PABK01000041.1, on the reverse strand, counting down.
CCCACCGATGCCAGGCTGTCGGGATAGTTGGCGAAGCCGCCGGTGGACACGGCGGCCATGGCGTGTGCGACCGCATCGAGCGGGCCGGCCCCGCACAGCAACAGCGCGAGGACGCCGGCGCCGGTCAGCAGCAGGTAGATGACAAGCACGCGGCGGGCGTGCGCGCGCGTGCCGCCTACCACGTCGTCCATTTCGCGGCTGCTGAACCCGAGGCGGCTGGCGGTAACGCCCGGGCGCACAAAGATCGCCAGCGCCAGCACCACCACGCCAATCCCGCCCACCCACTGCATCCAGGCGCGGCCGAACAGGAAGGCGGCGGGCATTGGCCCGATGTCCAGTGTCGACAGTCCCGTGGTGGTCACGCCGGACACCGCCTCGAACCAGGCATCCAGGAAGGGCACGCCGTAGGCGGTCACGGGCAGGGACAGCAGCAGCGAGGCGCTGGTGAAGAGCAGCGCGACCATGACCAGCGCCTCGTTCTGCTGGATTTTCTGCGGGTCCGGCAGCAGGCGCCCGAACAGCCACGCCGTCGCCAGTGCCCCGATCACGCCGAGGTAGGCGGGCCCGGCCGCGCTGCCGGTCAGCAGCGCCAGCGTGCCGGGGACGAGCGTGAGCAGCGCCAGCAGCCCGTACATATCCGCGAGCAGGCGCAGCACCACGGAGGGGCGTACCGCGAACTGCATGCTGCGGTACTTGTTCATGCGCCGCTGCTAGGCACTGTCCGCCATGCCGGCGGTGAGGGTGTAGCGCATGGCGGTCTGTACGTCCACGTCCAGCGGTTCCAGCTGGTCCTCGTCGACCAGCAGGGTGAAGCCGCCGATCTGGTAGCCCATGGGCACGTAGACGGGCAGCGCCTTGTCCAGCCCGGCCCACTTCGGCGGCGCATTGGTGACAAATCCCAGCACCCGCACGTCCTCGCCCAGGCGCACCAGGACGGCGCGCTTGATTTCCTCGCGCTGTTTGTCCGGCGCCGCGAAGCGTGCGATGTCGCGGATGCTCTCGAACACGGTCTTGACCAGGGGAATCCTGGCCAGCAGGTTGTTCGCCAGCTCCAGCAGGTTGCGGAACAGGTAGGCGTTGACCAGCATGCCGGTGGCGGTAACCACCGCCAGGCCGGCGAATATGCCCAGCCCCGGCCAGTACCAGCCCTGCGGCAGGACCCAGCGCAACACCGGGCCCAGCAGCGACTCGGCGGTGGTGCCCAGCCAGTACAGCAGGGCGATGGTCAACGTGATCGGCAGCACGGCCACCAGGCCCTGCATGAACCATCTTCCAAGGGTTTTCATGGACCAGGCTCTCCCCGTGCCGTGGTGGCGCTGCGCAACAAGGCTTCGCGGGCGCCGTTCAGGGCGCCCGCGTCACGATGGCCGTTGTGATTACTGCATCTTGTCTGCAGCGTCTTCGATCTTGTCGCCGGTCTCCTCGGCGAAATCTCCGGCGCTGTCCGATATGTCCTCGGCGGTGTCGCGCATCTTGTCGCCGGTTTCGTCCATGTAATCGGACATGGAGTCGGAGGCGTCCCCGGCTTGATCCTGCAGGTCATCGGCGGCGTCCTCCATGGAGGAGACCGCGTCCTGGTAGGTCTCGTCGAGTTTCTTGCCGGCTTCCTCCATGGGGCCGTCGTCTGAATCACAGCCGGTCACGGCCAGGGTTATGGAAGCGGCGGCGATGGATGTCAGTAGCAGTTTTTTCATGGTGTTTCTCCCTGTCGTTGTTGTAGGAACACGTGCCGCCCTGTGGGCGGCACGGGATAGCCGCGCTGCTGGTCGTCGCCGGCGCGGCGGCAGCGGCGCGCTACTTGCCGCGCGGCCCGAAAAAGAACCAGATGATGACGCCGAGCACCGGCAGCAGCAGGATCAGCAGCACCCACAGGAGCTTGGAACCCAGGCTGGCTGACGAGCTCACGGTGTTGATGATGGCCCAGATATCCAGGATCAGGACCAGCAGACCAAAAATCCCAGTGACTTCAATACCCATGGTTTGTTCTCCTTCTGTCAGTAACGATGTCGTTGCGACGGGTTTGGCTGCGGGCCGTCAGGCCTGCGCCGGTTCGGCGCCATCTTGCGACAGCGCCTCGTACTTCAGCGGCAGGGGCGGGGCCTTACCCTCCTTGTCCTCCCCGAAGTATAGTGTCTGGTGCGGAAAGGGTATTTCTATATTGCGCTCGTCAAAGGCCAGCTTGATGCGGCGGTTGAACTCCCGTCCCACGTTCCAGCGCTCCCGACCCACGGTCTTGGTGCGCGCCTTGATGATGACCGCGCTGTCGGCGAACGCGTCGACGCCCAGGACCTCCAGCGGTTCCAGTATGGCCTCGCCAAACTCCTCGCTGGCGCGCAGTTCCTCGTCGATCTCCAGCAGGCACTGCACTACCTCGTCGGTGTTCTCGCGGTAGGCCACGCCGACCTCGAGCAGGTAGTAGCTGTAGTCCTTGGTCAGGTTGTCGACGATATCGATGGCGCTGAACGGCACCGTGTGGACGATGCCGTCCAGGGAGCGCAGCTCCAGTTTGCGCATCGAGATATGCGAGACCTGCCCGGTGCGCCCGGCCACCGTGACGACGTCGTCTATCTGCAGCAGGTCCTCGATGATGATGGTGAAGCCGGTGAGGAAATCCTTCACCAGGGTCTGGGCGCCGAAGCCGACGGCGATGCCGACCACGCCGGCGCCGGCGAGCAGCGGCACGACGTCCACGCCCAGCTCCGAGAGAATGACCAGCGAGGACATCAGCACCAGGATGAAAGTCAGGACGTTGCGTACCACCGGCAGCAGCGTCATGGCGCGGCGGTTGTTGAGACCGGCCTTGCGCCCGGCCAGCGATTCCAGCAGCGCGTTGATGAACTCCCAAATCAGCAGGAACAGCAGCACGACCAGCAGCACCGCCACCGCGGTCTGGATGACGGCCTGCAGTGCCGTGCCGATCGCGGCCTCGGGGTCCTGGTCGAATACGACGACCGCCGTGGCATACACCCAGGCCAGGACGATCAGCGACGAGCCGGCCAGACGCTGCCAGGTGAATACCGAGGAGAAACGTGTGCGGTCCAGCTGCAGACGCCTGCGCAGCCGGGCGAGATTGCGGTCCAGCGTGCGTGCCAGCCAGCGATTGGCCAGCGCCAGCAGGATTGCCACCAGGCCCAGGGTGGCCAGGGCGACAATCTTGCCGACGCTGCTGGCGCGAATATCCGATCCTGACAGCAGTGTCAGGGAGTTCTTCAGCAGTTTGCCCACCCGTTGGTCCAGCTGCAGGGCCTGGCTCAATTCCAGGGACTGCTCGTCCTCCACGCTGTCGCGGACCTGCTCCAGCTCCCTGATGCGCGCGAGAAAGTCGGCGCGGCGCTGCGGGTCTTCCAGCAGTTCGACCAGCGCGTGCAGGTCTGCGGGCGCCTGCCCGGCCTGCTGCGCAACGTCGCCGGCTGCCGTGGCCTGCGCGTTGGCCGGCGCCTGCGCCAGTGCAAGCAGCAAGGCGAGGGCGGCCAGTAGTGCCGGGCGCAGTAGGGGCCGTTGCCGGGAGCGATATGCAGGGAGCTGGTCCGGGAGTGTTGTCATGGGCTTCTGTGTGGAACAGCCAGAGGCGCGCTCGCGCGCGGCTACTGGAAGTTGCTCGCGACGAACTCCCAGTTGACCAGTTCCCAGAACGCGTCGAGATAATCCCCGCGGGCGTTGCGGTAATCGATGTAGTAGGCGTGCTCCCACACGTCGGTGGTCAGCAGGGGCGTCAGCCCGGCGCGCCGCAGCGGCGTATCCGCGTCATCGGTGTTCATCACCATCAGGCGGTTGCTGTTGTCCTTGACCAGCCAGGTCCAGCCGGAGGCGAAGTTGTCGGCGGCGGCTGTGGTGAAGGCCTCGCGCAGCTTGTCCATGGAGCCGAAGCTGCTGTCGATGGCCTGCTGCAGCGCCGCGCCGGGCGCGGTGCCCGACTCGGGCGTCATGCACTGCCAGTAGAAGGCGTGGTTCCAGGCCTGCGCGGCGGGATTGAACAGCTCGCCCTCGATTACCTGCACCAGGTCCTCCAGTTTGTAGTCGGCCAGCTCGCTGTCGGCCAGGCCCTCGTTCAGCGCATCGACATACCCGGCGTGGTGCTTGCCGTGGTGGTACTGCAGGGTCTCCCGCGATAGATGCGGTTCCAGGGCGTTCTCGGGGTAGGGAAGCGATGGAAGTTCGATCGTCATATCAGTACCTGCCTGTCGTGTCGTGTAAAAGTGGAAAAAAGGGGGCCGTTGCGGCCCCCGGTACCGCAACGGGGCCCGGGGAGAGCCCCATCACCGGTTATGCGGCGTCGCGCAAGCGGTGCTTCAGCCAGTCGAAATCCAGCTTCAGCGGGTTGCTGACGTATTCCTGCGGGTTGTCGTTGAGGTTGCGCAGGTACTCCATGGACACTTTCCAGTCGATGTCCGGCGCATCCTTGCCGCGTGACACCAGCTCGAGGCGCTGGTTGTGCAGGCGCACCGTGAAGTAGTCGAAAGGCTGGTCGGGGTCATCGGCGTAAACGGCAGCGCCGAATTTGCGCCCCGCGGTGTGCTCGTCGACCAGCGAGAGGACATCCTTGATAACGGGCTTGTCGCGGTATTTGTCCATTGCTTCGTTGAACACGTCGAGGGCACCCATGAACATTGCGTAACTGTCCTGGCCCTTGTCTTCGGTGGTCATGTCTGTCTCCTGTCGAGGTTGATGGTCGTTCGGCCGGGCCGGCGTCGGCAGCGGCCCGGTGGTCACACAGGGGCAGTAGCAAGGCACGTGCCAACCGCCGCGGACCCGCGGGCAGCGGGCTGTGCTGCTCGCCGGGCACCTGCGGCGTGGAATTTTTACCGGCCGCCGGGAAAATATTGCACAGGCGCGGTGGCGAAAGCCTGCAATGTGCGCTCTCCGGGCATGCTCTGCGCATGGCACGCAACCTGCTAGATAAGGTGAACCCCAGAACGACAGGTCAAGGGATGTGACCGCGGGCGCTGCCGCTAATCCAGGGAGAGTGGGAACCAGGTCACGGGCAGGAACCAATGGTGAAGCCGCAAGCTGGACACAGTGAATCAGAAACTGCCGTCGCCGCCCTGCGAGAGCGCTGGCAGATGCTCGGCGTGCACGGCCAGCGCATCGGCAGCGTGGAGGCCTGTGGTATCGACCTGGCGAGCGGGCGTATTCGTTACCTGATCCTGGCGACCGCGTGGCAGACGATCAGTGTGCCCTGGGAACGGGTGCGCCTGGATCGCGACAACAGGCGTTTCCAGCTGCTGCCGCCGCCGGCCGACGAATGACTCAGGACTCTGCGTAGGCCTTGAGACGGTTGTAGAGTGTCTTGACGCTGACCCCCAGCAGTTCGGCCGCCGCGGTCTTGTCATCGCCGGTGTGCTCGAGCGTCGCGAGGATCAGCTGGCGCTCCATCTCGGCGATAGTCGTGCCCACGCGCAGGCGGATACCGTCCTGGGCCGCGGGGGCGCCATCCGCCTGTTCGCGGATAGCCTGTTCCAGCTCCGCGTCGATACTCGTCTCCGACATGATATAGGCGCGTTCGACCAGGTGGCGCAGTTCGCGCACGTTGCCCGGCCAGTCGTAGGCCTCCATGGCGGCTACCGCCTCGCCCTGCAGCACCAGGCTGGTGTCGTGCTTCTCGTTCAGCTCGCGCAGAAAATACTGCGCCAGCCCGACAATGTCAGCGCCGCGCCGGCGCAGCGGCGGCACGTGTAGCGGGAACTGCGCCAGGCGGTAGAACAGGTCCTCGCGCAACTTGCCGTCCTGCACCGCTTCTTCCGGCGCGCGGTTGCAGGCGGAAATGACGCGCACGTCCAGGTCCATGACCTCTTCCGAGCCAAGCCGGCGCAGGGTGCGCGTCTCCAGTACGCGCAACAACTTGGCCTGCAGGTCGATATCCATCTCCGTGATTTCGTCGAGTAGCAGGGTGCCGCCGCGGGCACGTTCGAAGTAACCGCGGTGACGTTGGGTGGCGCCGCTGAACGCGCCTTTTTCGTGGCCGAACAGTTCACTTTCCGCCAGCCCTTCAGGTACCGCGGCGCAGTTGAAGGCGACATAGGGACCGTCGCGGCGCTCGGACATCAGGTGTGTGGTCAGCGCGACCAGTTCCTTGCCGGTGCCGCTCTCCCCGACGATAAACACGCTCAGCTCGCTCTGTGCGACCTTGCGCACCTGGCGGTAGAGCTTGCGCATGCCGCGGCTGCTGCCGCGCAGCATGCCGAACTGGTCGACATTGCAGCCGTCGTGTTCGGAGACGTCGGTATCGACGCTGCCGGCCTCGGTGGCGATGTCCTCGAACAGCGGGCGCAGGTTGGTCTCGTTGGCCGGTTTGCAGAAGTAGTAGCTGGCCCCCAGGCGGATCGCGCGGTCGGCGACCTCGGGTACGTCCACGTCGGTCATGACGAAGACCTCGGTGTCCTGGATCAGGTCCGGGTTCAGCATGGCCAGCAGGTCGGGTTGGTCGTCCCCGGGCAGGTCCAGGACAAGCAGGTCGTAGCGCGCCATGTCCGGTCTGGCGCCGGGTTCGAGCGTGTCGACGCTGAATCCGCAAGCCTTCACGAGGGCGGCCAGTTCGGCCGCGTGGGACGGGTCCCTGTCCGAGATAAGGCAACGGGGTTTCAAGCTGCGACTCCTTGGTGCGCGCCTGCCCGGGCCTGGGCGGCGAAAGAGCGCCCTGTATACCACAAAAACCGGGGGGGTGGGGAGCGCGCAGGGCGTCCGCGGCGCATGTTCCGGGGAGCTCTCGGGGCTACGTCAAATGGCGTAGTGCGAGGAACAAATGGCGTAGTCCGACCATGCATTCAACGAATACCGCCACTGTAGCCGTTGCCCAATAATCCAGACGGTGCAACCAGAGCAACACACAACAAGATAGTCAATCTAGGGAGCAAAAAATGTCTGGACAAGAAAGCAACAGGCTGCGGCCACTGGCAGCACTTCTCCTGGGAACGGGGATGACAGGCCTGGCGACAATCTCCGCCCCGGCGCTGGCGGGCGCCAAGCTGGAAATCGACGAGACCAAATGGGTCAGCATTGGCGCCGGTATCCGCACCCACGCCAAGTGGACCGAGGACGGCGCGCCCAGCGGCGAGGACGACGGCTGGGACTTCGACGTGGAGAACATGCGCCTGTACATGGCAGGACAGGTGCATGAGTACATCAAGTTCACCTTCAATACCGACGAGATTTTCGGCGATGGTCCGGTGGATGTGCTGGACGCCATTGTGCAGGTGGAGTTGTCGCCCGAATTCAACCTGTGGATGGGGCGCATGCTGACACCGGCGGATCGCATCGAGATGAACGGCCCGTTCTACAGCATGACCTGGAACCAGTACACCCAGCCGCTCTATCCCTCGGACCAGGGTGGAGACGCCGGCCAGTACGGGCGCGACGACGGCCTGACCGTGTGGGGCGCCTTCGGCAAGTTCCAGTACGCCATCGGCGCCTTCGACGGCCTGGAGGGCAAGAGCAACCAGGAAGACAACCTGCTGTTCGCCGGGCGATTTGCCTACAACATTCTCAATATGGAGTCGAACCCGGGCTACTACACCAGCAGCAGCTACTACGGCGGCCTCGGTAACATCCTCACGGTCGCGGTGTCCTTCCAGAGCCAGGACGGCGGCTCCGGTTCAGAGCAGGACAGCGGCGATTTTTCCGGTTATACGGTGGACGTGTTCTCCGAGACGGTGTTCGACGGCGGCGGCGTGCTCAACCTGGAAGGCGAGTTCAAGGACTTCGACGCCGACTATACGGTCGCCACAACCCCGGAGGAGGGCGATTGTTTTTGCCTGTTCGAGGGCACGTCCTATTTTTTCACCGCCGGCTACCTGTTTCCGCAGGATGTCGGTCCCGGCAAGTTCCAGCCCTATGCGCGCTACGTCGTCAACGACCCGGATGACAGCGATGACTCCGACCTGACCGAACTGGGCGTGAATTATGTCATCGACGGCTTCAACGCCAAGCTGAACCTGAACTACAACACCGGCGACGCCAATATCAGCGGCTATCAGGGTGCCGACGTGGACTCCGTGTCCTTCGGTATCCAGGTACAGATTTGACACGATCAACCAGCGAGGAAAACAAGGTATGAAACTCAGCAAATATTTCAGTAAGGCCGCGCTGCTGGCCGGTAGCGTGTTGTTCAGCGCTACCCTGCACGCTGCCGATACCATCAAGGTCGGTGTGCTGCACTCTCTGTCGGGCACCATGGCGATTTCCGAGACGACGCTCAAGGACACGGTCCTGATGATGGTCGAGGAACAGAACAAGAAAGGGGGCCTGCTCGGCAAGAAACTGGAGCCGGTGGTAGTCGACCCGGCGTCCAACTGGCCGCTGTTCGCGGAGAAGACCCGTGAGCTGCTCACCCAGGACGAGGTCGACGTGATTTTCGGCTGCTGGACCTCCGTGTCGCGCAAATCCGTGCTGCCGGTGATCGAGGAACTCAACGGACTGCTGTTCTACCCGGTGCAGTACGAGGGTGAGGAGTCCTCGAAGAACGTCTTCTATACCGGCGCGGCGCCCAACCAGCAGGCGATTCCTGCGGTGGACTACCTGATGAACGACCTGGAAGTGGAGCGTTGGGTGCTGGCCGGGACGGACTACGTCTATCCGCGAACGACCAACAAGATCCTCGAGGCCTATCTCGTGGCCAAGGGCGTGGATGAGAAGGACATCATGATCAACTACACGCCGTTCGGTCATTCCGACTGGCAGAGCATCGTGTCCGAGATCAAGAAGTTCGGCAGCGCGGGCAAGAAGACCGCGGTGGTCTCGACCATCAACGGCGACGCCAACGTGCCTTTCTACAAGGAGCTGGGTAACCAGGGTATTTCCGCCGAGGATATCCCGGTGGTCGCCTTCTCCGTGGGCGAAGAGGAACTGTCCGGCCTCGATACCAAGCCGCTGGTCGGCCACCTGGCCGCCTGGAACTACTTCCAGAGTGTCGAAAGCGACGAGAACGAGGCGTTCATCGCCCAGTGGAAAGCGTTTATCGGCGATGACGAGCGCGTGACCAACGACCCGATGGAAGCGACGTACATCGGCTTCAACATGTGGGTCAAGGCCGTCGAGAAGGCCGGCACCACCGACGTGGACGCGGTGGAGCAGGCGATGATCGGTATTTCCACGCCGAATCTCACCGGCGGCGTGGCCACCATGAACAAGGCGCATCACCTGAGCAAGCCGGTGTTGATCGGCGAAATCCAGGAGGACGGCCAGTTCGAGGTCGTTTGGGAAACCGACGGCCTGGTCGATGGCGATGCCTGGTCCGACTTCCTGCCCGGCTCCAAGGACATCATTGCGGACTGGACTGCGCCCATCAACTGCGGCAACTACAACACGGTCACCAAGACCTGTTCGGGCCAGAACATGTAGCACAGATTCCTGTGTGCACCTTTGCGGGTGTTGCTTGAGAGGTACCTGTACCTCTCCTTTTTTTCTCCAGGGCGGCCCCCGGGCCGCCCCTTCGCTGACCGGGACGGGTATCGCGACACATGACGGGACGGTTCAACCAAGCCATTGAGACAGCCAGGTGCACGGGCCGCTGGCAGGCACTGCTGCTGTGCATGGCGCTGCTCCTGTTGCCTTACAGCGTCTGGGCCGCCGATCTAGACAGCGCGTTGGCCGCACTGGCGGGCGCTTCGCTGAGCAAGGTCCCGGCCATTCTCGAGGAGGTGGAAGCCGTGGGTGGCGAAGCGGCAGTACCCGCCTTCACCGCCATGCTCGAGGGCGACCTGTACTATCGCAGAAGCGACAAGCGGGTGGTGCGCGCCGTGCGCGACGACGCGGGCCAGTACCAGCTCAGCGATCCCCTGTCGGGCGCTTCCCTGGGCGCGAGCGAAAAATCCGCCTTGCGCAAGGTGAAGGTGAGCAACCGGGTGCGTATCCACTTGCGCGGCGCCATAGCCCGCCTGACCCTGTCCAGCGAGGACCCCCGGCAGCGCCTGCGCGCTGCGCAGAACCTGCTGGAACGGCCAGACGAGGACAACCTGCCCCTGTTGCGCGCTGCCATCGAGACGGAGACCGATCCCGATGTCGTCGAGCTGCTGCAAACGGCCCTGGCGCTGAACCTGCTGCAGACCTCCGGCGATAGCGAGGCGCGGCTGGGCGCGGTGGAAACGGTGGCGGGCAGCCTGCAGCCCGCCGTGCGCAACCAGTTGCAGTCCATGGTCCAGCGCGATGACGACGGCAACTATGGCGAGGAAGACGCCGCGGTGCGCGAGGCGGCGCAGCGCGCCCTGGTCACCATCGACTCAAGGATCAGCTTCTACGGCTCCCTGGAGACCGTATTCTTTGGCCTCAGCCTGGGCTCGGTGCTGCTGTTGGCGGCGCTGGGCCTGGCGATCACCTTTGGTGTCATGGGTGTGATCAATATGGCGCACGGGGAACTGATCATGCTCGGCGCCTACACCACTTACATGGTCCAGGTATTGCTGCCGCAACACATCGAGTACTCGCTGTTCATCGCCGTACCCGCGGCCTTTGTGGTGTCGGGACTGGTGGGTGTACTCATCGAGCGCTCGGTCATTCGCTTCCTGCATGGCCGGCCGCTGGAGACCTTGCTGGCGACCTTTGGCATCAGCCTGATCCTGCAACAGGCCGTGCGCACCATCTTTTCGCCACTCAACCGGCAGGTGTTCACCCCTGACTGGATGAGCGGTTCGCTGCAGATCAACAGCGTTTTCTCGCTGACCTACAATCGCCTTTACGTGTTCCTGTTCGCCCTCGTGGTGTTCTTCGTGCTACAGCTGGTGCTCAATCGCACCTCGCTGGGCCTCAACGTGCGTGCGGTTTCGCAGAATCGGAGTATGGCCAGGGCCATTGGTGTGCGCGCCGACTGGGTGGATGCCCTGACCTTTGGGTTGGGCTCGGGCATCGCCGGCATCGCCGGGGTGGCGCTGAGCCAGCTCACCAATGTCGGCCCCAACCTCGGGCAGGCGTACATCATCGATTCGTTCATGGTTGTCGTGTTTGGCGGTGTCGGCAATCTCTGGGGCACCCTGGTCGGTGCCCTCTCCCTGGGTGTCGTGAACAAGTTCCTGGAGCCGGTCACCGGGGCGGTACTGGCGAAGATCCTGGTGCTGGTGTTCATCATCCTGTTCATCCAGAAACGGCCCAGGGGGCTGTTTCCGCAGAAGGGAAGGGCGGCGGAATGAGTGTGGCGACGACCCCGGTACTGACCGGGCAGGCCTCGGCCGTGCACGAGCTGCGTGCGCGCGCGCCGCTGTTCCTGGCGGTATTGTTCGGCATCACCGTGCTGGCGGCGATCGGCAACCTGGCCTTTCCGCAGGACTCGATCTTCCACGTCAGCACCTACACCATCACCCTGCTTGGCAAGTATCTGTGCTACGCCCTGCTGGCCATGGCGGTAGACGTGGTGTGGGGATACTGCGGCATACTCAGCCTGGGGCACGGCGCCTTCTTCGGCCTGGGCGGCTACGCCCTGGGCATGTACCTGATGCGGCAAATCGGCGACCGGGGCGTGTACGGCAACCCGGAACTGCCGGACTTCATGGTGTTCCTCAACTGGCAGGAACTGCCCTGGTACTGGTACGGCTTCGACCAGTTCTGGTTCGCGTTGCTGATGGTGATGCTTGTGCCCGGGATACTGGCCTTCGTATTCGGCTACCTGGCGTTTCGTTCGCGCGTTGTCGGCGTGTACCTGTCCATCATGACCCAGGCGCTGACCTACGCGTTGATGCTCGCCTTCTTCCGCAACGAGATGGGCTTTGGCGGCAACAACGGCCTGACGGATTTCAAGGACCTGCTCGGCTTCGACCTGCAGGCGGACAGCACCCGTGTCGGGCTGCTGCTGGTATCGGCGCTTGCCCTGGGCCTGGCCTACGTCGCCAGCCAGTGGATCATGGGGTCCAAGATGGGTCGCGTCATCCTGGCGATTCGCGATGACGAGCCGCGCACTCGCTTTATCGGCTTTCGTACCGAGAGGTACAAGATCTGGCTGTTCGTGTATTCGGCGGTGCTGGCGGGTATCGCCGGCGCGCTCTACGTGCCGCAGGTCGGCATCATCAATCCCGGTGAGTTCTCGCCGCTGAACTCCATCGAGGTGGTGGTGTGGGTCGCGGTGGGGGGGCGCGGCACGCTCTACGGCGCGGTCATCGGCGCCATCCTTGTGAACTACGCCAAGACCCGTTTTACCGCCGTGTGGCCGGAGGCCTGGCTGTTCGCGCTGGGCGGGCTGTTCGTGGCGGTGACAGTATTCCTGCCCCAGGGGATTGTCGGGTTGTTCCGCGAACGCCTGGGCGGGAGGCGCGCATGAGCATTGGCGATACACTGCGCAGCCTCGCCGACCGCGAGACGGTTTTCCCGCTGTTCTTCGAACGGCAGCCACCGGTGGTGGACACCTCGAAGAGCATCCTGCTGTACATCGAGGACCTTACGGTCAGTTTCGACGGTTTCCGTGCACTCAACGATCTCAACCTGTATATCGAGGAGGGAGAGCTGCGCTGCCTGATCGGCGCCAACGGTGCCGGCAAGACCACCCTGATGGATGTCATCACCGGCAAGACCCAGCCGGACGCCGGCGAGGTGTGGTTTGGCCAGACGCTGGACCTGCTGGGCCGCAACGAGGCGGAGATCGCCGGGCTCGGTATCGGGCGCAAGTTCCAGAAACCCAGCGTATTCGAGGCGCAGACCGTGTACGCCAACCTTGAACTGGCGATGCGCATGAACAAGGGCATCCTGCCCACGCTGCTGGCGCGGCTGGACAGTGAACAGCTCGACCGCATCGATCACGTGCTCGGCGTTATCGGCCTGCAGGCGGAGTACAGCATGACCGCCGGCGCCCTGTCCCACGGCCAGAAGCAGTGGCTGGAGATCGGCATGTTGCTGATGTCCGAGCCGCGGCTGCTGCTGATCGACGAACCGGTGGCGGGCATGACCGCCCAGGAAACCGAGCGCACCGCGGAACTGCTCACCTCGCTGGCCGGGGAGCGCACGGTGGTCGTGGTCGAGCACGACATGGCCTTCGTCCGCAGCATCGCGCGCACCGTGTCCGTCCTGCACCAGGGCAGCCTGCTGGCGGAGGGCAGCATGAGCGAGGTGCAAAACGACCCGGCTGTGATCGAGGTTTACCTGGGAGAGGGGCATTGATCAGTTTCGACAGCGTCAACCAGGCCTACGGCGGCACGCGCATCCTCTGGGACATGAACCTGGACATCGCGGCCGGGTCGGTCACCTGCATCATGGGGCGCAACGGTGTCGGCAAGACCACCCTGTTGAAGTGCCTGATGGGCCTGTTGCCGATAGAAAGCGGTACGATCAGCGTCGACGGCGTCGACATCACACGCCAGTCCGCGGAGTCCCGCCCGCGCAACGGCGTGGGCTATGTCCCCCAGGGCCGGGACATTTTCCCGCTGCTCACCGTCGAGGAAAACCTGCGCGTTGCACTGGGCAGTCGCCGTGACCGCAGCCGCAGGATTCCCGAGCGAATCTTCGAGCTGTTCCCGGTGCTCGCCCAGATGATGGGGCGGCGCGGCGGTGACCTGTCCGGTGGCCAGCAACAGCAACTGGCGATCGGCCGCGCCCTGGTGCTGGACCCCAAGGTGCTCATTCTCGACGAGCCCAACGAGGGCATCCAGCCAAATATCGTACAGCAGATCGGCGATGTCATTCTCAAGCTGAACCGGGAGGAGGGGCTGACCGTCGTGCTGGTGGAGCAGAAGCTGCATTTCGCCCGCCGCGTGGGACAGACCTTTTGCCTGATGGAGAAGGGGCGCGCCGTGGCGCACGGGGCGATGGAGGAATTAACCGATGAACTGGTCAACCGGCACCTGGCGGTCTGAAACCAGCACGGCCAGCTGGCCGGCACCCTGAGGAGAGAGACGCAATGAACCACTGGAAACGTCATGCTTACGCGGTGATCGTCCTGGCCCTGCCGGCGGCGCAGACCCACGCTCACCACGAGGTGGCGAGCGCGGCGACCGGCGAAGGGGTGTTCCTGTCGCTGGCCGCGCTGGCAATCGGCGTCGGCGTTTTCTGGCTGCGCCCGGGCAACTGAGCACGCTGTCGCCGTGAACCAGCCCTTGCCAGAGGAACTGGCGGCAGCCAGCGGGCAGTGGTGCGCCAGCATTGCGCTGGACCTGCAGCGCCGCCGTGGCGGCACGCGCCTGGTTGGTTGCGAGCACGAGGGACCGCTGTACGTGCAGAAACCCTTCTATCCGGAGGGGCCCGATTGCGCGCACGTGTACCTGCTGCACCCGCCCGGCGGCATGGTCTCCGGCGACAGCCTGGAGGTGGATATACGATTGGGTGAGCAGGCGCGGGCGCTGCTCACCACGCCCGGTGCGGCGCGCGCCTATCGCGCACGGCGTTGCGGTACACGGCAGTACCAGCGGACAAGCCTGCACCTGGAGCGGCAGGCTGGCGTGGAATGGTTTCCGCTGGACACCATCGTCTACGATGGCGCCGAGGTATCCATCGATACGCGGGTGCACCTGGCCGGCGGAGCGCACTGTGCACTGTGGGAAGTCACCTGCCTTGGCCTGCCGGCCAGCGGTGCGCCATTTCGCAGTGGCAGTTGCCGGCAGCGTTACCGCGTCTACCACGAGGGGGTGCCGGTATTTGTCGAGGGCTTCGACCTGAACGACGACAACCGCGAACGTATGGCCGGTGCCGCGGCATTGCAGGCGCAGCCGGTATACGGATTTTTCCTGCTTGGGCCACTGGTCGCAGGCGATGGCGCGGAAGTGCTGGCGCGGTTGCGCGAGGTAGTCGAGGCGGACGTGGCGCACCAGTTCAGTATCACCCGGCTGGGGGATTATTACGTCGGACGCTACCTCGGCGACAGCGCGGAGCGAGCGCGGGCACAGTTTTCCCACTGGTGGCAGCTGCTGCGACCGGCGCTGTGCGGGCGCCCCGCCTGCCCGCCGCGAATCTGGCTGACCTGACACAGAGCGAGGATTACGAGGACATTCATGGAACTGTTGCCCAGAGAGAAAGACAAGTTGCTGGTCGTGACCGCAGCCCTGCTCGCGGAGCGGCGCCTGCGGCGCGGGGTGCGGCTGAACTATCCGGAGGCGGTCGCCTACCTCACGCTGGAGATCATGGAGGGCGCCCGCGACGGCAGGACCGTTGCGGAACTGATGAGTTACGGCAAGACCATTCTCAGCGCCGGGCAGGTAATGGACGGGGTGCCTGAGCTGGTGCACGAGGTGCAGGTGGAGGCGACGTTCCCGGACGGCACCAAGCTCGTCACCCTCCACAACCCGATCAACTAGACAGTGGGAGAGCGCTACATGATTCCAGGAGAGTTTCTGCTCGCCGACGGCGAGATCGCCCTGAACGCCGGGCGCGACACGCTGACACTGGAGGTGGCCAACAGCGGCGACCGGCCGGTGCAGGTCGGCTCCCACTACCATTTCTTCGAGGTCAACCCGGCGCTGCAGTTTGACCGGGAGGCGGCCAGGGGCTACCGCCTGAATATCGCCTCGGGCACCGCGGTGCGTTTCGAGCCGGGTCAGCGCCGCAGCGTGGAACTGGTGGCCTACGCCGGCAGCCGCAGCGTATACGGCTTTCGCGCCGCGGTCATGGGCGCGCTGGACCCGGCGGGAGGGGAGTCATGAGCGGCATCGACCGGGGCGCCTACGCTTCGATGTTCGGGCCGACCACCGGCGACCGGGTGCGCCTGGGCGACACCGCGTTGCTGATCGAGGTCGAACGCGACTACACGGTGTACGGGGACGAGGTGAAGTTTGGCGGTGGCAAGGTCATCCGCGACGGCATGGGCCAGGGACAGGCGGTGAGCGCCGATTGCGCCGACACCGTCATCACCAATGCCCTGATCCTGGATCACTGGGGCATTGTCAAGGCGGACGTGGCGCTCAAGGGCGGACGCATTGCGGGTATCGGCAAGGCCGGCAATCCCGACGTGCAGGACGGCGTCGATATCCTTATCGGGCCGGGCACGGAAATCATCGCCGGTGAAGGGCAGATTCTCACCGCCGGCGGCGTGGACGCGCACATCCACTTCATCTGCCCGCAGCAGATCGAGGAGGCCCTGATGTCCGGGGTCACCACCATGCTCGGTGGCGGCACCGGGCCGGCCACCGGCACCAACGCCACCACCTGTACGCCGGGGCCGTGGAATATCGGCAGGATGCTGCAGGCCACCGACAGCCTGCCCATGAACCTGGGCTTTCTCGGCAAGGGCAACGCCAGCCTGGCCCCGGCGCTGGAAGAACAGCTCGTCGCCGGCGCCTGCGGCCTGAAGCTGCACGAGGACTGGGGCACCACCCCGGCGGCGATCGACAACTGCCTCGCGGTCGCAGAGCGCTTCGACGTGCAGGTGGCGATACACACCGACACGCTCAATGAGTCGGGTTTCGTCGATGACACGCTGGCGGCCATAGGCGGCCGCACCATCCACACCTATCACACCGAGGGCGCCGGCGGCGGGCACGCGCCGGATATCATCAGGGCCTGCGCCGAGGCCAACGTACTGCCGTCTTCCACCAACCCGACGCGGCCCTATACGCGCAACACGGTGGACGAACACCTGGACATGCTCATGGTCTGCCACCACCTTGACCCGGCGATTCCCGAGGACGTCGCCTTCGCCGACTCGCGCATCCGCAAGGAGACCATTGCCGCCGAGGATATCTTCCACGACCTCGGCGCCTTCAGCATGATCGCCTCCGATTCCCAGGCCATGGGACGTGTCGGTGAGGTCATTACCCGCACCTGGCAAACGGCGCACAAGATGAAGGTGCAGCGCGGGCCACTGCCGCAGGACAGCGAACGCAACGACAATTTCCGCGCGCGCCGCTACATCGCCAAGTACACCATCAACCCGGCCATCAGCCACGGTATAGATCACGAGGTGGGTTCCGTGGAGGTGGGAAAACTGGCCGACCTGGTGTTGTGGAAGCCGGCGTTCTTCGGCGCCAAGCCCGCTATGATCATCAAGGGCGGATTCATTGCGGCGGCGCCTATGGGCGACCCCAACGCGTCCATACCCACGCCCCAGCCGGTGCACTACCGCCTCATGTTCGGCGGTTTCGGCGCGGCGCCGGCGGCAACCTGCGTGACCTTTACCAGCGCCGCCGCGATACAGGCCGGTATCGGCGACAGCCTCGGCCTGCAACGCAGATTGCTCGCCTGTCGCAACACGCGCAACATCGGTAAGCGGGACATGATCCACAATGCCTGGATGCCCGACATCATGGTGGACCCGCAGACCTACGAGGTGCGCGCGGACGGCGAGTTGCTGACCTGTGAGCCTGCCACCGAGCTGCCCCTGGCGCAGCTTTACAACCTGGTGTGAAGCGCATGACGATATCCATGGAGACCTGCGCGAGCTACGAGGTCCGTCACCGCCTGGGCGTCGAGGCGCAGCGCGCTGTCGATGACACCGTGGTGCTGGATCACCTGCAGCGTGAGAAGGGCCGGTTCAGGGCGCGCACTTTGGCCGGCGACGAACTGCGCGTCTTTCTCGATCGCGGCAAGGTGCTGCAGGTAGGCGAGGTGCTGCTGGCGCAATGCGGGCGCCGCTTCCGCGTCGAGGCCGCCGCCGAAGCCGTGCTGCACGCCAGCAGCGATGACTGGCGGCTGTTCGCGCGCGCCTGTTATCACCTGGGCAACCGGCACGTGAAAATGCAGGTTGGCGAGCGCTGGCTGCGCATCACCCCGGACCATGTGCTGGAGGACATGCTGCGGCAGCTCGGCCTGCACACCGTGCCGGAGTGCGCGCCGTTCCTGCCCGAGGCGGGCGCCTACGCCGGCGGCCACGAACACCACCAGCATGATCACCACCACTGACAGCGCCCTGCTGCGCCTGTTGCAACTGAGCAGCGCGGCGCTGCCGGTGGGCGGCTACGCCTTTTCCCAGGGTATGGAAGCGGCGGTGGAAGCGGGTTGGCTGGCGGACGAGGCGGCCAGCGGACAGTGGCTGGGGCTGCAGCTTGAAGAGGCCATGGCGCGGGTGGACCTGCCCTTGCTGCTGCGCCAGCTGCAGGCCGCGCGCACTGCGGATGTCGACCAGCTGTGTTACTGGAACGCCTTTACCCTGGCCTGCCGCGAGTCGGCGGAAATGCGCCTGGGCGATACCGCGATGGGCGAGGCCCTGGTGCGGCTGCTCGGCCAGCTGCAGGTGCCACTGCCCGACACCCTGCCGCGCGACAGGGTGTTCCTGACAACGTTTGCGCTGGCCGCCGCGCACTGGCAACTGGACAGCCGCGCCACGCTGCTCGGTTACACCTGGGCCTGGCT
The DNA here is from genome assembly GCA_002699145.1 of Halioglobus sp. GTDB lineage: Bacteria > Pseudomonadota > Gammaproteobacteria > Pseudomonadales > Halieaceae > Marimicrobium. Next base: position 66,131 of record PABK01000041.1, on the reverse strand, counting down.
GGAAAACCAGGTCGCGGCCGCCACCAAGCTGGTGCCGCTGGGCCAGGGTGCCGCGCAACGCCTGCTGGGTGAAATGGCCGCGCTGGTACCGGCTGCGCTGGACCGCGCCCAGGGGATTGCGGACGAGGACATCGGCGCATCGCTGCCGGCGCTCGCCATGGCCAGCGCCTGGCACGAGACACAGTATTCGAGACTATTTCGCTCCTGAAGGAGGTATTGCCATGACACAGAAACAGACCCTGCGCGTCGGCGTCGGCGGGCCGGTGGGCTCCGGCAAGACGGCGTTGCTGCGCCTGCTGTGCGCCGCGCTGCGCGATGTCTACGACATCGCCGTGGTGACCAACGATATCTACACGCGCGAGGACGCGCAGTTCCTCACCCGCCACCAGGCGCTGGACGAGGACCGCATCATCGGCGTGGAAACCGGGGGTTGCCCGCACACCGCCATCCGCGAGGACGCCTCCATGAATCTCGCGGCGATTGACGAGCTGTGCGCGCGGCACGGCGCGCTCGACGTGGTGTTCGTCGAGAGTGGCGGCGACAACCTCAGCGCCACCTTCAGCCCGGAGTTGTCCGATCTCACCATCTATGTGATCGACGTCTCCGCCGGCGACAAGATACCGCGCAAGGGCGGCCCGGGCATCACCCGCTCGGACCTGCTGGTCATCAACAAGATCGATCTCGCGCCGCTGGTCGGCGCCAGCCTGGAGGTCATGGACCGCGATGCGAAGACGATGCGCAAGGAACGCCCCTTCGTGTTCTCCAACCTGAAAAACGCCGACGGCCTGCAGGACATCATCGATTTCATCGTCACCGAGGGCATGCTGCCCCCGCGCCGCGCGGACGCGCTCGCGTCCTCGGCCTGAGACGGCGCGGGCGCGAGCTCAGTCGCCGGCCAGCACGCGGATGGCGATTGCCGCCGCCGATGTGCGGTTGCTCACCTCGAGCTTGCGGTAGATCTGCTCCAGGTGTTTGTTGATGGTGCGCGGGCTGTTGTCCAGGATCTGGCCGATCTCGCGGTTGGTCTTGCCGTTGCCGATCCAGTAGAGCACCTCCGACTCGCGCCCGGTCAGCGGCAGGGCCGCGCGCAGGCGCTCTGATCCGGAGGGCGTGGCCGCATCGAGCAGCCGCAGCAATACCTCGCGCCCCGCTGCGCGTTCCACCAGGCGCACTTCCAGCGGGCTGGGACAGCCCTGCAGGCGCAGCGCCTGGTTGGGCCGCGGATCGTGCGCCAGCCAGGACAACAGCTGCTCGGCCATGGCGCCGCGCTGCCAGCTCTCGTCCGCCCGGGCGCGCTTGAACAGCGCCTTGGTCTGCGGCGTGCTCCACAGGATGCGTCCATCGCGGTCCAGCGTGAACAGGTGCTGGCCGGCGCTGTCCAGCGCGCTTTGCGCGCTGGCGGTCTTGCGTGCGTTGGCCAGGTGCACGCGCATGCGCGCGATGAGTTCGTCCGGGTCGACGGGTTTGCCAAGATAGTCCACGCCACCGGCGTCCAGCGCGCGGATGATGCTGTCGGTATCGGTCAGCCCGGTCATGAAGAGGACCGGGACGTTGGACAATTCGGGATTTTCCTGCATGGCGCGGCAGGTATCGAAGCCGTCCAGGTGCGGCATGATCGCGTCCATCAGGATGATGTCGGGCGTGATCTTTTCCGCGATGGTAATTGCCTGGCGCCCTTCCAGGGCGACCAGTACGGTGTATCCGGCCTGTTCCAGCGCCTCGTTGAGCATACCCAGCGCTTCCGGTGAATCGTCGACGACCAGTACGATGGCGCCGTTTTCCGCCTGTTGTGACATCACGAACGCTCCCTGAACAGCTGGGCGATACGTTCCAGGCGCGCCTGGCGCGCGAGGAAGTCCAGGTGACCCAGTACCGCCGGGTCGATGTCGGGGTGGTCGCGCAAGCCGGCCAGTTCACCCAGTACGCCCTTGAGATAGCCGATTTCCGCGTAGGCGCGTAACTTGGTGAGATCCGCGGAGTCCGGCAGCACCAGGTCGGGCGGTGGTTGCGCGCTGTCCTCGGTGCGGCCTGCCGGCCCGGGCGCGTAGCGCCACTCCAGCTGCAGGTGTGCGGAGATGCGCTTGAGCAGCTCGCGCAGCTTGATGGGTTTGACCATGAAATCGTCGTGCTGGCGCCCCTGGTCGAGATCGCCGTGGCGTTCCTGGGCGTCGGCGGAAATCATGATCACAGGTTGCCGCACACCCTCCTTGCGCAACCGCGCCACCAATTCCAGCCCGTTCATGCCCGGCATGGAGACGTCGACCAGTAACAGGTCGGGCCGGTAGTCGCGCAGCATGTCCAGGCACTGGGCGGCGTTGTCCGCCGGCTGCACGTCGAAGCCCAATGGCAACAGCAGGTCGGCGATGAGCTGGCGGTGGTCCGGCTCGTCGTCCACCACCATGACACTGCGCACCGGACCCTCGTAGCCCGCGACCTCGCGTGTGGGCAGTGTGCGCACTTGCGGCTGGCGCACCGTCGCCAGCATCAGCATGACGGTGAAGCGGGTGCCCGCGCCTGGCGTCGACTGCACGGCGATGTTGCCGCCCATCAGTTCAACCAGGAGTTTGACGATGGTCAGGCCCAGGCCGGTGCCGGGAATCCGTGTGCGACGCTCTGACTGCAGGCGCTCGAAGGGGTTGAAGATCTTCCCGGTATTCTCGGCGGCGATACCGCAGCCGGTGTCGCTGACTTCGAATTCGGCGACCTGGTTGCGGTAGCGCACGCTGAAATCCACCTGTCCGCGCTCCGTGAACTTGACCGCGTTGGACAGCAGGTTGATCAGCACCTGGCGCAGCCGCTTCTCGTCCGTGGTGACGTAGCGCGGCAGGTTCTCCGAGATATGACTCTCGAAGGCGATGCTCTTGTCGTGCGCCAGCGGGCTGAACATGCCGATCATTTCGTCCAGCAGGGCCTGCAGGTCAACCTGTTCGCGGCGGATCTCCAGTCTGCCCGCCTCAATACGGGAAATGTCCAGCAGGCCCTCGATCAGGTCGGCCAGGTACTCGCCGCTGCGCCGCACGATGTCGATGGTCTCGCGCCGCCGCCGGGGGATGTCCTCGTGCCGGGAAAGAATCTGCGTGTAGCCGAGTATGGATTGCAGCGGCGTGCGCAGCTCGTGGCTGATGCCCGCCAGGTAGCGACTCTTGGCCTGGTTGGCGGCCTCGGCGACTTCCTTGGCGTCCTGCAGCTCGCGGTCGGTCTCGCGGTGCGCCTCGATCTCGGCGACCAGCAACTGGGTCTGGCGGTTGGACTCCTCGTGCGCCACCACACGGCTTTCCCGCGTGAGCAGGAACAGCCAGGCGGAGACACCGGAAATGATGGTAAAGACGCAGTACAGGGTGCGCAGCGCGCTGGCGACAAGCTCACGGCCGGCCGCGTCCTGGGGGCTCACGGAATAGAACACCATGGTGAACAGGGCGGCATTGATCAGCGACAGGAACAGCAGGATGGTGAGGTACTGGCCAACGCGGGAATCCACCCGCTGTGCAATGGAGGCGGGCAGAAACCGCGACAGCCAGCGCTGCAGCAGGCTGGAGACCTGGCTGTCGGGTTTGCAGCGGTCCATGCAGCGGCTGTCCAGGGAGCAACACAGTGAGCAGATAGGGCCCTGGTAGGCCGGGCAGTGACTCATGTCTTCCAGCTCGAAGTGGTTTTCGCAGATGCAGCACTGACGGGATTGCCCGTCCTCGTGCAGCAGCTCCGGTGTGCGCGCGATATAGTAGCGGCCGCCCGTGTACCAGGCCAGCAGCGGGGCCGCCAGCATGGTCGCCAGCAGGGTGAGGTAGTGGGTCAGGGACGCGGCGGCGGCGCCGAATACGCCAAAGTAGCAGGACAGGCCCACGCCGGTGGCGATGAGCATGGAGCCGGTGCCCACCGGGTTGACGTCGTACAGGTGGGCGCGCCTGAACTCCAGTCCGGGCGGGCGCAGGCGCAGCCAGCGGTTGATGGTCAGGTCGGCGGATATCGTGCCGAGCCAGCTCACCGCGGCGATGGCGAACAGGCTGAGGGTGTTTTCCAGCGCCTGGTAGATGCCCAGTTCCATGAGCACCAGCGCGATGACGACGTTGAACACCAGCCAGACCACCCGTCCCGGGTGGCTGTGGGTCACGCGGGAGAAGAAGTTGGACCAGGCGATGGAGCCGGCGTAGGCGTTGGTCACGTTGATCTTCATTTGCGAGATGATCACCACCAGCCCCGCCAGCAGCAGGGACAGCGCGGGCGAACCGGTGATGTAGCCAAACGCCGCCTGGTACATGTGCGTTGGGTCGGTGGCGCTAACCAGGTCGGCGCCGGCACTGAAGGCGAGCCAGGCGAGAAATGAGCCGGCCAGCAGCTTGACGATGCCGATCAGGATCCAGCCGGGGCCGGCCAGCAGCAGTGCGCTCCACCACTCGCCCTTGCCGATGGTGTTTTGCGGTGGCAGGAAGCGCAGGTAATCCACCTGTTCGCCGATCTGCGCGATCAGCGCGAAGAGCATGGCCGAGGCGGCGCCGAACAGGGCCAGGTTGAAGGTGCCGCCCGCGCCGGGCTGCGCGCTGCCCTGATACTGACTCCACGCCGGCAGGCGCTCGAACTCGAACCAGGCCACGGCCAGCAGGGCGGCGATCTGCAGCGCCAGCCACAGGGACTGGGTGCCGAGCTGGAAGCGGCTGATCGCGGTGATACCGTGCGTGACCACGGGCACCACCGCGATCGCGCAGAGAATATAGCCGATGGCCACCGGTATGCCGAACAGGGCTTTCAGGGCCATGGCCAGGATGGCCGCCTCGATGGCGAAGAAGATGAAGGTGAACGTGGCGTAGATGAGCGAGGTTACGGTCGAGCCCAGGTAGCCAAACCCGGCGCCACGGGTCAGCAGGTCGATATCCACGCCGTGCTTTGCCGCGAAATAGCTGATCGGGTAGCCGGTAAGGAAAAAGACCAGCCCCACGGCGAGCATTGCCGCAACGGCGTTGACGAAACCGTAGTTGAGCGTGATCGCCCCGCCGATCGCTTCCAGCGCCATGAAGGCGGTGGCGCCCAGCGCGGTCATGCTCACCTGCCAGGCCGTCCAGCGCCGTGCGCTCTTGGCGGTAAAGCGCAGCGCGTAGTCCTCCAGCGTCTGGTTCGCCACCCATTGGTTGTACTCGCGCCGGACCCGAAAAATCTGCTGTGCTGCCCGCATGGCGTGCCCGCATCCCTGTTGTTCTTGTGTTGTTTTCGCTCCTCCCCGGGTGAGTCAGGGGGCGCAGCGGGTGTCGGTATGCAATAAATGCACCACCCTGGTGGCCCCGGTGCGGGGCGGGGCAAAGGCAGTAGCGGGGCGGCTTCTACGGCCCTGCGTGGAGCTTATCGGTGGGCAGGGCGCACTGTGCAAGTGCAGGTGCGGGAGGTGTCGCACCCGCATGGTGCGGGTGCTGTCGTGGACGCGGCGCCCGCTGGCGCGGCGCTGTCAGCTCTCGTCGAGGAAGCTGCGCAGGTAGTCCGAACGCGTCGGGTGGCGCAGCTTGCGCAGCGCCTTGGCCTCGATCTGCCGGATGCGCTCACGTGTGACGTCGAACTGCTTGCCCACTTCTTCCAGCGTGTGGTCGGTGTTCATATCGATGCCGAATCGCATGCGCAACACCTTGGCCTCGCGCGCGGTGAGGCCGGCCAGTACTTCCTTGGTCGCCTCCTGCAGGCCCTGGCCCGTGGCGGCGTCCACCGGTGAGTGAATGGTGTTGTCCTCGATGAAGTCGCCGAGGTGGGAATCCTCGTCGTCGCCGATCGGCGTCTCCATGGAGATCGGTTCCTTGGCGATCTTCAGCACCTTGCGCACCTTGTCCTCGGGCATATCCATGCGTTCGCCCAGTTCCTCGGGGGTGGGCTCGCGGCCCATCTCCTGCAGCATCTGGCGTGAGATGCGGTTGAGCTTGTTGATGGTCTCGATCATGTGCACCGGGATGCGGATGGTGCGCGCCTGGTCGGCGATGGAGCGCGTGATCGCCTGGCGAATCCACCAGGTGGCGTAGGTCGAGAACTTGTAACCGCGCCGGTACTCGAATTTGTCCACCGCTTTCATCAGGCCGATGTTGCCTTCCTGGATGAGGTCCAGGAACTGCAGGCCGCGGTTGGTGTATTTCTTGGCTATGGAGATAACCAGGCGCAGGTTGGCCTCGACCATCTCCTTCTTGGCGCGCCGCGCACGGGCCTCGCCCATGGACATGCGGCGGTTGATCTCCTTGACCTCCGCCACGGTCAGGCCGCATTTCTCCTCGACCTGGGCGATGCGGCGCTGCAGCCGCTGTATCTCGTCCTTCTGCGCGTTCACGCGGGGGCCGTAGTCCTTCTTGCGCGCCTGGCGCCCGACCCAGCGCACGTCTGACTCGTGGCCCTGGAAGGAGGCGATGAATTCCTTGCGCGGCATGCCGCACTCCTTGACCGCGATGCGCATGATCTCGCGCTCCTGGTCGCGAATCGCCATGAGGAAATTGCGCGGCGTATCGGTGAGCGGATCGGCGACGCGGGGCGTGAGCTTGAAAAACTTGAACAGCTCACCGAGCTTCTCCATCTCCTTGATGGTGGAGGCGTCCTGCCGGCCCTTGGCGGCGATGGCTTTCTCGGTCTTGTTGTACTGGCGCTTGAGCGCGGTGAAGCGCTTTTTCGCCTCGACGGGATCCGGGCCGTTGTCCGTGTCCTCGTCGTCCGAAGGCGCGCTTTCCGCGATCTCTGCGGCGGAGGGGACATGGTCCGCCGGGTCCAGGTAGCCGACGATGATGTCGCCCAGGCGACGTTCTTCCCTGGCCACCTGGTCGTACTCGTCCAGCACCTGCTTGACCGCGCCCGGGTACATGGCCAGGGCCGCGAGCATTTCGCGGATGCCCTCCTCGATGCGCTTGGCGATGACAATCTCGCCCTCGCGGGTGAGCAGCTCCACGGTGCCCATCTCGCGCATGTACATGCGCACCGGGTCCGTCGTGCGGCCTGCCTCCGTCTCCACCGCGGCCAGCGCGGCGGCGGCCTCTGCCGCGGCGATGTCGTCGGCGGAGGAGTCGCCCTCGGACATCAACAGTTCGTCGGCGTCCGGCGCGGCCTCGAAGACCTGGATGCCCAGGTCGTTGATCATCTGGATAATGTCCTCGACCTGGTCCGGGTCGGAGATATCCTGGGGCAGGTGGTCGTTCACCTCGGCGTAGGTGAGGTAGCCCTGTTCCTTGCCCTTGGCGATCAGGTCCTTGAGGCGGGAGCGTTGTTGCGCGACGTTGGTCATCTAGCTGACACCCTCGAAAAGAAGCAAATTGCGAAAAAAAATTAGCCGGCGATTATAACCGGAAAAGCATGCCTGGCGAACAAGAAATCATTGAAATTTCTCGAAAAATTGCCCAGTTAGACCCAACTACGCCGGAAAAATTCGTTTTTTCTTCTGCGGGGCGTTAGAACGGCGAAACCAGGCGGCCGCGGTGCGTGTGTCCCCTCCCGCCGGGAGTGACCGGCGAACGGGGCCGCGTGTCATTGCCTGGGCTCTTTGGGCAATTTCTGCTGCATTTTCTGCTGCAATTTCTGCTGCAAGGTCTGCTGCTACGACTTCTCCTGCCCCGGGCTGTCTCCTGACCGTCCGGGCCGCGAGTTCGGCAGCGTTGGCTGCGCTGTGCGCTGGGCGTCGCGCTGTGCTTTCTCCTGCAGCAACTCTCTCAGGCGTTGCTTTTCCAGATCGCTCACCTGAGCGTAGTTGGTGAGTTTCAATTTGTCGACCTGGGCGGCCAATTTCGACCGATGGGGCAGGTCGCGGACCAGTGTGTGCACGATGTCGGTGAACTCCTGCTCGATACCCGTGGTCGGCACCAGGCGCTCCTGGCCCGCCAGCCGGCTGAGCAGATCTCCCGCGTCGGTGCCGTGCCAGTGGCCCAGCAGCATGGCCGTGCTCGACTCGGGCCGTCGCTGCAGCAGCTCCAGCAGCTGGCGCAGCAGGTCGATGTCCTCGCCCTGCAGCTCCGCCAGGTCCTGCAGCGTGGCGGGCTGCACTAGCCTGGCGCTGTCGGGCTGGTGCAGCAGCAGGGCGATGGCCTTCTGGGCGAGGTTGGAATAGCCGCGCGGCGGCGCCTGCCGCTCCCGGGGCTGGGCGCCGGCCGGCGCCGGCGGGGCCTCGCCGGGGGGGGCGAATTGCGCCTGGGTGCCGGGCTCGAACGGGGGCTCGAAAGCGGCCGGCGGCGCGGGCGCGGCGGGCACCTCCAGTTGCATCAGGCTGTCCAGCTCCAGGCCCGTGCGCTGCGCCAGGGCCTTGTACATGAGTTGCCGGAACACGCCCTCGGGGAGTTGGCGGATGTACGGCAGCGCCAGCTTGCTCATGCGCGCGCGGCCGTCCAGGCTGTGCATATCCAGCCCCTCGGACACCGCGTCGAAGAGGAAGGTGTCCAGGGGCACCGCCTGCTGCAGCAGGCTCTCGAAATGCTCGCGGCCGCCGGCGCGCACCGCGTCATCCGGGTCCTGGCCCTCGGGCAGGAACAGGAAACGCGCCTGGCGGCCGTCCTCCAGGCAGGGCAGGGCCGCGTCCAGGGCGCGCAGCGCGGCCTTGCGGCCGGCCTCGTCGCCGTCGAAGCAGAACACCACTTCCGGGCACAGGCGGTAGATGCGCTCAAGGTGGGTGCGGCTGGTGGCGGTGCCCAGTGTCGCCGTGGCGTAGCTGATACCGTGCTGGGCCAGGGCGATCACGTCCATGTAGCCCTCCACTACCACTACCCGCTGCAGGTTGCGGTTCGCCTGGCGCGCCTCGTACAGTCCGTACAGCTCGCGGCCCTTGTGAAATATCTCGGTTTCCGGGGAGTTCAGGTATTTCGGCTTGTCGTCCCCCAGCACCCGGCCGCCGAAGGCGATGACCCGCCCGCGGCGGTCGCGAATGGGAAACACCACGCGCTCGCGGAAACGGTCGTAGACCTTGCCCTTCTCGCTGCGCACCAGCATGCCCGTCTTCTCCAGCAGTTCGCGCTGGGTGTCATCGTTTCCCAGGGCGCGCAGCAGGTTGTCCCAACCCGGTGGGGCGAAGCCGAGCTGGAAGTCGCGCGCGATCTCGCCGCTCAGCCCGCGCGCCCGCAGGTAGCTCACCGCCTGCTCGCGCTCCGGGTGCTGGCGCAACTGGCGCTGGTAGTAGGCGCAGACCTTCTCCATCAGCGCGTACAGCGGCTTGCTTGTGGAGGCCTCGCCAGCCGGCGCAGCGCCTCCCTGCGCGGCCTCCCGCGGCACCTCCACACCGGCGGCGGAGGCCAGGGTTTCCACCGCCTGGGGAAACTCCACGTTGTCGTATTCCATGACGAAACCGATGGCGTTGCCGCCGGCGCCGCAACCGAAACAGTAGTAGAACTGCTTGTCCGGGTTGACGCTGAAGGAGGGCGTTTTCTCGTCGTGGAACGGGCAGCACGCCATGTAGTTCTTGCCGCTCTTTTTCAGTTTCACACGGCGGTCGATGACCTCGACGATGTCGACGCGGTCCAGCAGGTCGTCCAGGAAGGCTTGTGGTATGCGTCCGGCCATGGGATTCCAGGGTGTATAGATGCGCTAGTTTAGCGCCATTTTGCCTTCGCCGCGCAGAGGGTCCGCGGCACCCAGGCCCCTGGCGGACCCGGTATGGCAACACCAGTAGGTCCAGCTTGCCAGATTGCCGCGGGCAGTGAATCTACATGGATCGGGGTGTCGTGGAGGTGGCGTGGCGCAGGGCCCGCTCAGCCCTGCAGCTTCGCCTTGACTCGCTGGCTGACCGCGCCCATATCGGCGCGTCCCTGCAGCTGCGGTTTCAGCTGGCCCATGACCGCCCCCATGGCGGCCATGCCGCTGGCGTCGGAGGCGTCGATGGCGGCGTCGATCATGGCGTCGATTTCATCCTCGCCCAGCTGCGCCGGAAGGAATTCCTGGATCACGGCGATCTCGGCGTTTTCCTGGGCGGCCAGTTCCGCGCGGCCGGCGCTGTCGTACTGCTGCGCCGAATCGCGGCGCTGCTTGACCATCTTGTCCAGGACCGCCAGCGCGCGGGCGTCGTCGACCGTTACACGCTCGTCGACCTCGATGCGCTTGAACTCGGCGAGAATCAGTCGCAGGGTGGCGGTGCGTTCCTTGTCGCGCGCCCTCATGGCGGCCTTCTGGGCCGCCTTGATCGTTTCCGCCAGGGACGCGTCGCTCATATTGGGGAAGGGGCTGTGCGCCTAGTACAGGCGGACGCGCTTGCGGTTCTCGCGGGAGAGCTTCTTCAGGTGACGCTTGACGGCGGCGGCGCCGGCGCGCTTGCGCACGGTGGTGGGCTTTTCGTAGTGTTCGCGCTTGCGCACTTCGGCCAGGATGCCGGCCTTTTCGCAGGAGCGCTTGAAGCGGCGCAGGGCCACGTCGAACGGCTCGTTTTCCTTGACCTTGATAGAAGGCATTTCGGTCCTTACCTCAGCTGTGAATTCGTCGCCCGGGCGTCACGCGGACGCGCCGGAACTGTAAAGGGCGCGCATTCTATACCCTTGGCGGGCGTATTGCAAAGCCCGCGGACGGGCGTTTCAGGCGCCGCGTCCGGGTGTTCCGGTGGCGCTGGCGCGCCGGGGGCTCGCTTCCCAGTGCCCCGCGCAGGGCGTATTATGCGCCCTCTTTTGACGGACGCTACAACCATGTTGGTGCTCGGCCTGGAAACTTCCTGCGACGAGACCGGGGTCGCTCTCTACGACACCGGGCGGGGTCTGCTGGCCCACGCCCTGTTCAGCCAGGTGGATATCCACGTGGAGTACGGCGGCGTGGTGCCCGAACTGGCCTCCCGCGACCACGTGCGCAAGACCCTGCCCCTGGTGGACCAGGTGCTGCACGAGGCCGGTTGCGAGGGCGCGGACATCGATGGCGTGGCCTATACGGCGGGTCCGGGCCTGCTCGGCGCCCTGATGGTCGGCGCCACCCTGGGGCGGGCGCTGGCGTTCGGCTGGGGAGTGCCCGCACTGGGGGTGCATCACATGGAGGGCCACCTGCTGGCGCCCATGCTGGAGGACGATCCCCCCGGGTTTCCCTTTGTCGCCCTGCTGGTATCCGGCGGGCATACGCAACTGGTGCGGGTGGACGCCATCGGGCGCTATCGCCTGCTCGGCGAGTCCCTGGACGACGCCGCCGGGGAGGCCTTCGACAAGGCGGCGAAGATGCTCGGCCTGCCCTATCCCGGCGGCCCCCACATCGCGCGCCTGGCGCTGCAGGGCGACCCCGCTCGCTTCGACTTCCCGCGGCCGATGGTCAACCGCCCCGGGCTGGACTTCAGCTTCAGCGGGCTGAAGACCTACACGCTCAACACTGTCAACGCCTGCCGCGCCGAGGGCGAGCTGAGCGAGCGCGACCGCCGCGATATCGCCCGCGCCTTCGAGGAAGCGGTGGTGTCCACGCTGGTCATCAAATGCCGCCGCGCGCTGGTGCAGGAGGGGTTGAAGACCCTGGTGATCGCCGGCGGGGTGAGCGCCAACGTCAACCTGCGCAGCACCCTGGAGCGCGCCCTGGCGAAGGAGAGCGCGCGTGTCTACTACCCCGCGCCGCTGTTCTGCACCGATAACGGGGCGATGATCGCCTACGCCGGCGCGCGGCGCCTGCAGGCGGGACAGGCCGATGCGGCGGACACGCCCCTGCGTCCGCGCTGGCCCATGGAGGAACTGCCGCCGCTGACGGCTGGGGGCGCGGCCGGATGAGCGATATCGTCTATATCAAGGGGCTGCGCGTGCGCACCGTGATCGGCATCCACGACTGGGAGCGCGACATCCGCCAGCCCCTGGTGCTGGACCTGGAGATGGCCTCTGACAACAAGCGCGCCGCGCAGTCGGACAGCATCGAGCACGCGCTGGATTACGCGGCGGTGGCGTCGCGGCTGGTGCAGTATATCGGCGCCAGTCGCTGCCAGCTGATCGAGACCCTGGCGGAGGAGGTGGCGCGCCTGCTGCGCGAGGAGTTCGCCGTGTCCTGGCTGCGCCTGGGCCTGGCGAAACCGGGGGCCGTGGCTGAGGCCGACGAGGTCGGGGTGATCATCGAGCGCGGCGCGAGGTCCTGATGGCGGTCGTCTTCCTGGGGCTGGGCAGCAACATCGAGCGCGAGCGTTATATCAGCGCCGGCCTGGACGCCCTCGAGCGCCTGTTCGGCGAGCTGGACCTGTCGCCGGTGTACGACAGCCCCGCCATCGGTTTCGACGGGCAACCCTTTTTCAACCTCGTGGTGCGGGTGCGCACCGACCTGCCCCTGGCGCAGCTGGCGACGACCTTGCGCCACCTGGAGACCGAGTTCGGGCGTCCGCCGAATGCGACGCGTTACAGCGCGCGCCAGCTGGACATCGACATTCTCACCTACGACGACCTGGTCGGCGCCTTCGGCGCGGTGACGCTGCCGCGGGATGAAATCCTGCGCCACGCCTTCGTCCTGCGGCCGCTGGCCGAACTGGCGCCGGATATCACGCATCCCCTGGACGGGCGCAGCTACGCGCAGTTGTGGCGCGCGTTCGACAGCGCGGCGCAGCCGACCCGGCGGGTCGACTTCAGCTGGCGTGGCCGACTGATTTCCCGCGCCGGTTAGGCGCTGTCGCGCAGCGCCTGCAGGCGGCGTATGCGTTCCCGTTCGATGGCCTTGCCCAGTTGCGGGCCGCTCAGCCCGCTGTCGGCGAAGTCGCCGGCGTCCACCGCGCGCGCCACGGCGAGGGCCTCGCGCAGGTAGTCCCCGGAGTCGTAGTGCTGCTCCTGCCGGCCGAGGCGTCCGCGCGCGTCCGCTTCGCAGCACTGCAGGAACCACTCGAAGCGTTCGGGGCGGCGCAGCGCGTCGGTATCGGTCAGCAGTTGCAACAGGGTGCTGCCGCGCAGCTCCCGCGCCCAGTGACAGACCAGGTGGTGCCGGCACACCACCAGCGCCAGCTCGCGGTAGCGGTTGGGTGCGCGCAGGCGTTCGCACACCGCCCGCACCAGGGGCACGCCGCGCTCTTCGTGGCCGATGTGGCGCGGCAGTTCCTCGGCCGGCGTGATGCCCTTGCCCAGGTCGTGCAGCAGCACGGCGAAGCGCACTTCGGTGCATGCCTGCATGCGGGTCGCGACCTCCAGCGCCAGCAACACGTGCTCGCCGGTATCGACCTCGGGGTGATGCTGCGGCGGCTGCGGCACGCCGAACAGCGCCTCGACCTCGGGCAGCAGTACCTGCAGTGCGCCACAGGCGTGCAGTACGCGTACGAACTCCGTCGGGGTGCGCTCGCCCAGCGCGCGCTCCAGTTCGGTCCACACCCGCTCGTGCGGCAGGTGTTGCAGTTCGCCCGCGGCGACGATGTCGCGCATCAGCGCCAGGGTCTCCTCGGCCACGCGAAAACCCAGGTGCGCGAAACGCGCGGCGAAACGCGCGGTGCGCAATACCCGCAGCGGGTCCTCGACGAAGGCGGCGGAGACGTGGCGCAACAGGCGCCTCTGCAGGTCGCGCTGGCCGCCGTGGGGATCGATGATGGCGCCCTGTGCATCCTGTGCCATCGCATTGATGGTCAGGTCGCGGCGCAGCAGGTCCTCTTCCAGGGTGACCGCGGGGTCGCAGTGCACCGCGAAGCCCGTGTAACCATGGCCCTGCTTGCGCTCGGTGCGCGCCAGGGCGTACTCCTCGCGTGTCTCGGGGTGCAGGAAGACCGGGAAATCGCGGCCCACCTGCTCGTAGCCCTGCTGCAGCAGTTGCGCCGGGGTGGCGCCGACCACGACCCAGTCGCGCTCCCGCGGGGTCAGCTGCAGTAAGGCGTCGCGCACGGCGCCGCCGACGAGGTAGGTTTCCATGCGCGCAGTGTACCCACACTCGGCCCCGGGGTCATGGTGTGCTGTGCCACCCCGGGCTCGGGGCGTTGCCGGCGGCGCCGCGTCAGCGCGGCCGGCCGTTGCGGCACTCGCAGCGGGTCCAGGTGCCGCTTTCCAGGGCGTACAGCGACAGCGCGCCGCCCCACACGCAGCCAGTGTCCAGGCCGATGGCGTTGGGCGTGTCCGTCAGCCCCTGCAGTGACGCCCAGTGACCGAACAGGATGCGTTCGTCACGGGTCTTGCGCCCCGGGTGGCTGAACCAGGCGGAGACTTTCTTGTCGCCGACGAAGGGCGCTCCCGGTGTCGGCTTGGCGCCCTTGCTCTGCAGGTCCAGCAGGCCCTTCTTGGTGCAGTAGCGCATGCGTGTGAGGTAGTTGGTGATGACGCGCAGGCGCGTCATGCCCTCCAGGTCATCGGACCACAGCGCCGGTTCGTTACCGTACATGGCGGCCAGGAACTGCGCGCACTGCGGGCTGCGCAGCACCGCCTCCACCTCGCGCGCGTAACCGATCGCCTGGTCCAGTGTCCACTGGGGCGGGATGCCCGCGTGCACCAGGGTATGGCCGTACTGGTGGTGTATGAGGGGGCGGTACAGCAGCCAGTTGAGCAACACCTCGCGGTCCGGCGCCTCGAGGATGGCGTCCAGGGTGTCCGAGCGGCTGGGCTGGCGCACCCCCGCCGCGACGGCCAGCAGGTGCAGGTCGTGGTTGCCCAGCACGACCACCGCGCTGTCCCGCAATTCATAGAAAAAGCGTAGGGTTTTCAGGCACTTTGGGCCACGATTGACGAGGTCGCCGACAGACCACAGGACGTCCCTGGCCGGGTCGAAGGCGACCGCCTCGAGCACGCACTTGAGCGGATCCAGGCAGCCCTGCACGTCGCCGACTACGTAGGTCGCCACCGCCGACTCCTAGTTGAGCGCGGTGGGGGTGTGCAGGGAAAACGCCGGGATCGGCACCTCGAAGGTGGGCAGCTCCCGCGGGTCGATATCGATGGGGTCGCGCACCACCATGAAATAGGAACCTTCCATGCAGCCCACCGGTGTGGCCAGGCTGGCGCCGGAGGTGTAGCGAAACGACGAGTTTGGCTCGATCACCGGCTGTTCGCCGACCACGCCCTCGCCGCGCACCTCCTGCACATCGTTGTCCGCGTCGGTGATGATCCAGTGTCGCGACAGCAGCTGCACCGGCAGGTCCGAGGCGTTGCTGATGGTGATGGTGTAGGCGAAGCTGTACTGGCCATCCTCGGGACTGGAATGTTCCGGCAGGTAGGCGCTGACCACGTCCACGCCGACCAGGGCGGGGTTGAACTGTATTCTACTCATGGATGGCGTTGGCAATCTCTATAAACTGTAACAGTTCCAGGGTTTCCGCGCGGGCTGCCGGGTCGATACCCAGCGCCTCCAGGCGAGTGCTATCTATAAGCGCTTTCAGGTTGTTGCGCAAGGTCTTGCGCCGCGCGCTGAATGCGGCCTGTACCGTTGCGCGCAGCCGGTCGACGTCGCAGTCGGGCCAGGGCGATTGCGTCCACGGCGCCAGGCGCACAATGGCGGAGTTTACCTTCGGCGGCGGATAGAACGACTGTGGCGCGACATCGAACAGGTGCTCCACGCGACAGCGGTACTGCGCCATGATGCCGAGGCGGCCCCACAGCTTGCTGCCCGGGCTCGCCGCAAGGCGGTCCACGACCTCTTTTTGCAGCATGAAATGCATATCGTGGATGTGCGTGGCGTTGTCCAGCAGCAGGAACAGCAGTGGCGTGGAAATATTGTAGGGCAGGTTGCCGACCACGCGCAGCATACCGCGCTCCTGGGCCAGCGCGGCGAAGTCGAACCGCAATGCGTCCTGGCTGTGCAACCTGAATCCTGCGCGCAGACCGAAGGAGGCCAGCAGCCCCGGCACCAGGTCGCGGTCCAGCTCGATGGCGTCCAGCGTGCAGTCATCGACCAGTAGCGCGCGCGTCAGCGCACCCTCGCCGGGGCCGATCTCCACCAGGTGCTCCCCCGCGCGCGGGGCGATCGCCGCGGCGATGCGGTTGACCACGGCGTCGTCGCGCAGGAAATTCTGCCCGAAGCGCTTGCGCGGCCTGCGTTGCGGGGGCTGCCGTTTCATGCGCGCATTGTACCTGTTGGCGATGGTATTAATACCGCGGGTGGTTCGACCCGGAGGGTTTTTGGTACACTCCAAGCCTCTTTTATATTAATAAAGCAGTCACTTCGATGTCCTTTGCGCAATACTACCGACTGGCCGACGTGATGGCGCGGATGGCACTGCGTGCCGATGCGACGAAATTTTATCTCGGCTATATCTGGTGGGTGCTGGAGCCTATGCTCTACGTCGCGGTGCTCTATCTGGTGTTCGCCGTGATACTGGGAACGCGGCAGCCGGACTTCCTGTTCTTCCTGATGACCGGCAAGCTCGCCTACAACTGGTTTTCCAAGTCGGTCACCCTCGCGTCCAACAGTATCGTCGCCGGCAAGGGGCTGGTCGGCAAGATCAACGTGTCCAAGACGCTCTTTCCGCTGGCCGCGGTGCAGGAGGGCATGTACAAACAGCTCGCCGTCTTCACCCTGCTGGCCGTGGTGTTGTTCCTGGGCGGCTTCAAGGTGACCGTGACCTGGATCTATATCATCCCCGTGGTGCTGGTGAACTACGTCATGATCCTCGCCTGCGCCTACCTCGGCGCGACCCTGGTCTGCCTGGTGCGCGACTTCCAGCCGGTTATCTCCCTGACCATGATCTTCCTGCTGTTCACCTCCGGCGTATTCTGGGACGTGCGCGGCCTGGGCGACCCGGACAAGGTCGAGGCGGTGCTCATGGCGAACCCGCTGGCGTTCATGCTCGATGCCTACCGGCAGGTGCTGATGTACTCGACGCCGCCGGACATGCTGCACCTGCTGTCCCTGGCCGCCGGGTTCGGCGCGCTGCTCTGCCTGATGGTGTTGCTGATGCGCCGCCACAGCCAGTTTCTCGCGCTGCGGGCGCTCACCGCATGAGCGGCGGCGAGCACAAGGTCATGCTGGAACTGCAGGATGTCTGCCTCAGTTTCCATTCCGGCCGGCAATCCTACGACCACGGTGTGCACCGGGTACTGGACGAGGTCTCGCTGCGCATCTATGAGGGCGAGACGGTGGGCATCATCGGTCGCAACGGCGTGGGCAAGACCACCATGCTGCGCCTGATGGCGGGAATTCTCGCGCCTAACTCCGGCCGCGTGCTGGTGGCCGAGGGCAAGACCGCGTCCCTGCTCACCCTTGGCCTGGGCTTCAAGCCCGACCTGTCCGGGCGCGACAACGCGCTGCTCGCGGCCATGCTGCAGGGTTCCTCGCGGCGGCAGGCGGAGGCCTTCCTGCCCGAGATCAAGGAGTTCTCGGAACTGGGCGACTCCTTCGAACTGCCGGTGAAGAATTACTCCGCCGGCATGCGTTCGCGCCTGGCCTTTACCACCGCGCTGATGACCCATGTGGATATCCTGCTGATCGACGAGGTGCTCAGCGTCGGCGACGCGTATTTCCGCGGCAAGGCGCAGGCCGCCATGCAGGAGCGTATCACCAGCGAACAGACCGTGGTGTTCGTCTCGCACATGGCCGACCAGGTCAAGGCGATGTGTGATCGCTGTGTGTGGCTGGACCAGGGCCGGGTGGCGATGGAGGGTCCCTCCGAGGAAGTGGTCACCGCCTACCAGGAGCGCATCCAGGGCGCGCGCGTGCGCGGTGTCATGGAGCAGCGCGAGCGCCTCGCCCGGCAGGCCGAAGAGCAGGACTGATCGCGCCGCCGCCCGCTAGGCGGCTGTTCTCCCCGCGCTGACCATATGCGCGGCCACGCGCAGCGCCTGGCACAGGCTGCCGCCGTCGGCCCGTCCGCTGCCGGCCAGGTCCAGCGCCGTGCCGTGATCCACCGAGGTGCGGATGATCGGCAGGCCCAGCGTGATATTGATGGCGTTGCCGAAGCCGGAGTACTTGAGCACCGGCAGGCCCTGGTCGTGGTACATGGCGAACACCGCGTCGCAGTCCGCCAGCAGGTCGCGGTTAAAGGCGGTATCCGCCGGCAGCGGCCCGCGCAGCGCCATGCCGCCGGCGCGCAACTCCTCCAGCACCGGGACGATGGTGTCGATTTCCTCGCGCCCCAGGTGTCCGCCCTCGCCGGCGTGGGGGTTCAGTCCCAGCACGGCGATGCGCGGCCTGTCGATGCCGAAGCGTGCGCGCAGGTCCGCGGCAAGAATTCCCAGGGTCTCGCGCAGCAGGTCGGGTGTGATGGCGGCGGGAACGTCTTTCAACGCCAGGTGGGTGGTGGCCAGGGCGACGCGCAGCTCCTCGGTGGCCAGCATCATGACCACCCGCGGCGTCGCGGTTTCCGCGGCGAGAAATTCCGTGTGGCCGGTGAAGGCGATGCCGGCGTCGTTGATTACCGACTTCTGCACCGGGCCGGTCACCAGCGCGTCGAAGCGGCCCGCCAGGCAGCCCTGCACCGCGTTGCGCAGGGTTTGCAGGACGTAGGGCGCATTGGCGGGGTCGAGGTGTCCTGCGCGCACCGGCGCCGCCAGTGCGGTGTCGACCACCGGCAGGCAGCCGGGGCGGTGCGGCCGCGGCGCCTCGCCGGGCTCCAGGGGAACAAGGTCCACGGCCAGTTCCAGGGTCGCCGCCCGCTGCCGCAACAGCTCGATACTGGCTACCGCCACCAGTTGCGCGTCCCAGGATTGGAGGGCTGCCGCCAGGGTGACGTCGGGGCCGATGCCCGCCGGTTCGCCCGGCGTTATGGCGATCCGCGCGACAGCCACGAGCTACTTGATGTCGACGAAGGCTTCATCGCGAATCTGCCGCAGCCACGCGTCCAGTTCTTCCTGGTACTTGCGCTCGTGCAGGTAGTTCATGGCCTTGGCGCGCATCGCCTCGTCGGTCATGTCCTCGTCGCGTCGCTCCAGCACCTCCAGCACGTGCCAGCCGTACTGGCTGCGTACCGGCGGGGAAATTTCCCCGACGGCGGTCGCCGCCATGGCCTGTTCGAATTCGGGCACCATCTGTCCCGGCGTGGTCCAGCCCAGGTCGCCGCCCTCGGCGGCCGAGCCGATGTCCTCGGAATACTCCCTGGCCAGGTCGCCGAAGTCCTCGCCGCCGCGCGCGCGCCGGCCCAGTTCGGCGGCCAGTTCGCGCGCCTGCTCGTCGGTCATGATCTCCGACGGCTTGACCAGGATGTGGCGCACGTGGGTCTGCGACACCATCTGGTCCGTGCCGCGGGTGGCCGCCATGTAGACCAGGTGTATGCCGCTGTCGGAGCGTATCGGGTCCGAGGTCTCGCCCTCGGCCAGGCCCGGCGCCACGTCGCTGAACAGCGAGGGCAGGTCGTCCAGTTTGCGCCAGCCCAGGTCGCCGCCGGTGAAGGCGTAGGGCGGGGCGCTGTCGCTGACCACCACCTCGAAGGACTCGCCGGCGCGGATGCGGCCCAGCACCTTGTCGACGTGCGCCTGGGCCGCGTCCACCTGGCCTGGATCCGCGTCCGGGGAGATCGGCAACAGCGCGTGCAGCATCCGGTATTCAGGCTGCGTGAGTTTCTGCCCCTCCTGGGTGGCGATGAAATTGTCCACCTCCTGCTCGGTAATCTGGATGCGCTGGTTGACGTTGCCCGCCTGTACCCGCTGGATGATCATCTCGCGCCGCAACTGCTCGCGCATGTCCGCGTAGGACTGGCCGCGCGCCTCCAGCGCCTGGCGGAACTCGTCCACGCTCATGCGGTTTTGCGCTGCGATGCGCTGCACCGCGCCGTTCAACTGGGCGTCGGAGATGCGTACCCCGACGCGTGTGCCCATTTGTAACTGGATGCTCTCCAGGATCAGCCGGTCCAGGGTCTCGCGGATGAGTTCGTCTTCCGGTGGCGCCTGGATACCGCGGGCGGACAGGTTCTCGTTCACCGCAGCCAGGCGCTCGCGCAACTCGCTGGCCATGATGACGTCGTCGTCGACAATGGCCACCACCTGGTCGATGATCTCGGTCGCCGCCTGTGCGTGTGCGGCGAAGATGAATACAGCCGCGGCGAGCAGTGTCCTAATAGTCACGTTCTTCGAAACCTCTGATCATGTCTTTCATTATGTCGGTGATGCGGTCGCCAAACCCACCCATACCCTTGAGGATAATCTGGAACTGGGCGGTGTTCTCCCGCTCCAGGTTGGGATCGTTGAAGTCGACGGTCTCGTTGGACTCGTTGTTGAAGTAGCGCAGGTAGAGCAGCCGAAGCGTCCAGCAGCAGCTATCATATTCCACGCCAATCATGTCTTCCACGCTCTTGTTGGCCTGCGTACTGTAGTTCATGGCGCCGAACAGGCTCCAGTTTTCGCTCACCGGGAGATAGGCCGATACACTGGCCTCGGCGGTATTGGGCTGTTCCACGACCGTGTTCACGGTGGTCAGCGGTCGCCGGAACGAGTAGCCGATGTTGTAGATGCCGCCGTTGTCCGCGTAGTAGCTGGTGACGAAATGGCCCGAGTTGACCTTGTCGTCGAAGGGGTCGTAGACCAGCGAAGAGCGCAGTTGCCAGTGCCGGTCCGGGGTCAAGCTCAGTTCGCCGGCGATCTCGGAACCGGAGTCGTCCAGCGCTTCCGCGGTTGGCAGCAGGCGGACCTTGCGGTCGCGGAAGTAGTAGATCTGGCCGATACTCGCGCTGGCCAGGCTGGTGCCGTCGGTCTCGTCGATGAAGCTGGTGGTCAGGCCCACCGCGATCTGGTTGGCGTCGTCCAGCCTGTCGCGGCCGGAGAAGCGCGTCTCCCTGAACAGCTGGTTGTAGGTGAAGGTGAGCTCGGCGCTGTCGAAATCCGGCTGGTCGGTCTGGTCCTCGTACTCGCTGTACAGGTAATACAGGCGCGGCTCCAGGGTCTGCAGCAGGTCGCGGCCGCCCAGGTTGAGCTTGCGATCGAAGAACAGGCTGCCGTCCAGGCTGGCCAGCGCCGAGCCGGCGGAGGGGCTGTCCTCGGGATACAGCGTCGTCTCGCTCAGGTCGTAATAGAGTTGCCGGTACTTCACCGTCGGTTGCAGGGAGCCGAACAGCCAGTTCATCGGGTAGGTGAGGCCGGCCTCGGCGTAGACCCGCTGCCCGGTGACCCGATCCTCGTCGGAGTCGAAATTCGACACCTGGCTGACGATGACCGGCTCCAGTTCAAAGGGCGTGCCCCGGCCCCAGTACTGCGCGGTCAACTGCGGCAGTTTCTTGTAGTCCTCGTTGATGTCGTTCGCCAGGCTCTGGAACTGCTGCGCCTGCAGGTTGACCAGCCAGCTGTCCCCCAGGTAGTCCAGCGAGGCGAGCTGCAACAGGCTGGTGCGGCGCTGGGAGTCGAGGTTGGAGGTCTCCAGGTCCTTCAGGTAGTCCACGTCGCTGGCCTTGCTGTAGTCCACCCGCGAGCGCCAGCGCTGCTGGTAGAGCCCGTTCTGCTTGACCACGCCCAGCCAGCGGTCGGTGCTGCGGTTGCCCGGCACCTGGTCGCTGTAGCGGTCGTCGTCCCCCATCCAGGCGCCGCCGAGGGTCCACTTGCCGGCGACGGGATTGAGGTAGCGCAGCAGCAGTTCGTGGTTGAGGCCACGCTCCTCGATGTAACGCGGTGAGTACAGCGCGTCGTAGTTGGGCGCCAGGTTCATGTAGAACGGCACCGTGATATCCAGTCCGCCGGTGCTGTCGCTGCCGAAGTCCGGCCACAGGAAGCCGGTGCGGCGGCGATCGTCCAGCGGGAAACGCAGCCAGGGGAAGTAGAACACCGGCACGCCCTCGACATCGATCTTGGCGTCGTGCGCTGTGCCCAGGCCTTCCTCGAAGTCCAGCTCCAGCAGGTCGGCGCGTATCGCCCAGTCGTTCTCGCCCGGCGCGCAGTAGCTGAAATTGCCGTCGTGGATGTGGATCAGGCCCTCTTCGTCGCGTTCGAGCAGGTCGGCGGCGCCGCGCATGTGGCGTTCGTGGAACAGGTACCGGCCCGACTCCAGCGTCGCCTCACCGGTGCGCGAAAAGCCCTCCGCCTGCTCGCCGACCAGCAGCACACCGGGTTCACGCAGTGTAACGTTGCCGCTGATCAGCGCGGATTCCTGTTCGCGATCGACCACGGCGCGGTCGCCTGAAATGCGCCGGTAGCCCTGCTGCGCGGTGACATTGCCGGTGAGCACGGCCTCGTCGCCGATGATCTGGCTGCTGTCGGCGCGGGCGCTGATCTTCGCCTGCGCGGGCGACTGGCCGGTGTCCTCGCCGGCCAGCGGATCGATATAGCGCCCCTGGCAGTGGATACACTGGCGGTCGCGCAGCGCCTCGGGGACGTTCTCGAGCTCCACCCAGTCCAGCTGCCGTTGCACCGCCGGGGTGTCGGCCTGTGCGCTGCCGCTTTCGCCGTCGTGCTGTGGGTTGCTATCCTGTGCGCCTGAGGTCGGCGCCAGCCCCAGCACCATCGCCGCGACCAGCCACTGCAACAGCGAGCGATTGTGTCGTTGTGGCGGGCGTCGGTCAGCGGTCATCGGTCCGGGGTTTTTCAGCGCGTAAAGCGCGAATTCTAAAGCATCGCCCCGGCCTTGTCCGACAAAATGTCCGACAAATTTTGCGACAGGAGTGCAAGCGTGACACCCCGGCCACCACCGCCAGCGTTACTGCCCTGGGCGCTTGATGCGCTGGGGGCCGGCAGGTCTTCCGCCGCGCCCCTGCAGGTCGTCGCGGGCGACGCCAGCAGTCGGCGCTATTTTCGCGCGCGTATCGACCGGCGCAGCTACATCCTCGCCGAGGCGCCGCCGGCGACGGAGAACAACGAGGCCTTCCTGGCGCGGCGCGACCTGCTGGAGGAGGCCGGTATCCGGGTGCCGGCACTGTTCGCCGCCGACCTGGAGCGCGGATTCCTGTTGCTGGAAGACCTCGGCGACGAGCTGCTACTGGGCCGGCTCGACGCGTCCACGGTGGCAGGACACTACCGCGACGCCTGCGACATCCTGCTGCAACTGGCGGCGGTGGACCTGGACGCGGCGGCGCTGCCGGAGTACGACGCGCGCCTGCTGTCCGAGGAACTGGGCCGATTCCCCACCTGGTTTGCCGGTGAGTTGCTCGGATGCGAGCTGGACCGGGGTGAACGCGAGCTTTGCCAGGCCCTGTTCGGCGCGCTGTGCGACAGCGCCCTGGCGCAGCCCAGGGTGCTGGTGCACCGCGATTTTCACAGTCGCAACCTGATGCTGGACGCGGCTGGTGCGCTGGCCCTTATCGACTTCCAGGACGCCGTCGCCGGGCCGTTGACCTACGACCTGGTCTCCCTGCTGCGCGACTGCTACGTGCGCTGGCCCGCGGCGCAGGTGATGGACTGGGCGCGTGAGCACCGCCGCGCCCTGCTGCGCAGCGGGCGCGCGGACCTGCCCGCGCAGGAGGAGTTCCTGCGCGCATTCGACTGGATGGGGCTGCAGCGCCATCTCAAGGTGCTGGGCACCTTTGCCCGGCTGAGCCTGCGCGACGGCAAGCCGGGCTACCTGGCGGACCTGCCGCTGGTGCTCGCCTACACGCGGGAGATACTGGCGCGATACGCCCCGCAGGAGGCGGCGTTCGCGGAGTTCGCGCGCTGGTTCGAGCAGCGCCTGGATCCGGCCATCGCGGCCCAGCCCTGGGCGGGCGCCGCGTGAAGGCGATGATCCTCGCCGCGGGTGTCGGCGAGCGCATGCGCCCGCTCACCGAGCGCACGCCCAAGCCGCTGCTGCGCGTGGGCGGCGCGCCGCTGATCGAGCACCACCTGCGGCGGCTGGCCGCGGCGGGGCTGCGCGAGGTGGTCATCAACGTGGCGCACCTGGGCGAGCAACTGGAGGCGTTCTGCGCCGACGGCAGCCGCTGGGGCCTGTGCATTCGCTACTCGCGCGAGGCGGCGCCGCTGGAAACCGCGGGGGGCATCCTGCAGGCGCTGCCGCTGCTCGGTGCGGCGCCCTTCCTGGTGGTCAACGGCGACGTGTGGAGCGACTATCCCTTCGCGGCGCTCGCCGCGGCGCGCCTGCGCGGCGCGGAAGTGGCGCGCCTGGTCATGGTGAACAACCCGCCACAGCACCCCCTGGGTGATTTTACGCTGGATGCGCGGGGCTGGGTGCGGGTGCGCGAGGAGGGGGCGCAGGGTGTGACCTATGCCGGGATCGGCCTGTACGCGCCGGCGTTGTTCGCCGGCATCGAGCCCGGCGTGCGCGCGCTGCGCCCGCTGCTCGACGAGGCCATCGCCGCGGGCACGCTGGGCGGTGAGTACTACCCCGGTGACTGGGAGGACGTCGGCACACCGCAGCGCCTGGCGGCGCTGGACCAGCGTCTGAGCGCGGGCTGAGAGGCGCGCGCGGCGGCAAAATACCGGCGAATCCGGGCGCGCGCCGGTGTGTCGCGCCGGCTTTGCCGGTAGAATAGCGCCTGCCCAACAGCGGAGGCCACCATGCCCGACTATCTCATCGCGCCGTCCATACTGTCCGCCGACTTCGCCCGGCTCGGCGAAGAGGTGGACGCCGTGCTCGCCGCCGGCGCGGACATCGTGCACTTCGATGTCATGGACAACCACTACGTGCCCAACCTCACCATCGGCCCGATGGTGTGCAGCGCCCTGCGCAAGCACGGCGTGACCGCGGCTATCGACGTGCACCTGATGGTCAGCCCGGTGGACCGGCTGATCGGCGATTTTGCCGCCGCCGGCGCCAGCTATATCACCTTCCACCCGGACGCCACCACCCACGTGGACCGCTCCCTGCAGATGGTGCGCGATGCCGGCTGCAAGTCCGGCCTGGTGTTCAACCCGCACCTGGGCCTGGACGCCCTGCGCTACGTGCTGGACAAGGTGGATATGGTGCTGCTGATGTCGGTCAACCCGGGGTTCGGCGGCCAGTCCTTTATCCCCGCCACCCTGGACAAGCTGCGCGAGGCGCGGGCCATGATCGACGCCTCCGGCTACGACATCCGCCTGGAGATCGACGGCGGTGTCACCCCGGCGAATATCGCCGAGATCGCCGCCGCCGGCGCCGACACCTTCGTCGCCGGCTCGGCCATCTTCAACCAGCCCGACTACGCCGCCGTCATCGCCGACATGCGCGCCGCACTGGCCGGCGTCGCGCGCTAACACTGCGAACTACCGCCTGGTCCGTTGCCGCATTGCGCGGGCTGAAGGCGGCGGGCGCACTGGCCAGTGTGGCGGCTATTACCCGGGCGGGGGCGGGAGGCCATCCGGCCCGCTATGGCAATATCCCCACAGTCGGCCGTTTGCCATGCCCCGGCGGGTATGTACAATAGGCGTGCTGAAAATCCTGGAGAGCGCTGTGAACACAGCTCCGCGTAAAGGCATCGACCACCTGTCGATGCGTGAGGTCACCTGCTGGCGATGGTAGCCAGGGCTGCGTCGCGACCTTTTTACGCCTTTATTTCTCCGAGGACTCCCCATGAAACAGCAGGATTTTGCTGCGCTTGCCGCGCAGGACTATAACCGTATTCCGGTCAGCCGCGAGGTGCTGGCCGATCTCGAGACCCCCGTCAGCGCCTATCGCAAGTTGGCCGAGGGTCCGTATTCCTATTTCTTCGAATCGGTGCAGGGCGGCGAGAAGTGGGGCCGCTACTCCATCATCGGCCTGCCCTGTAGCTGCGTGCTCAAGGTGTACGGTTTCCGCGCCGAGATCCACGTCGACGGCGAACTGCACAGCGCCGAGGAGGTCGCCGACCCGCTGGCCTTCGCCGAGGCCTTCCAGCAGCGCTACCGCACCGCGCCGCGGCAGGACCTGCCGGTCTTTCACGGCGGGCTGGTCGGTTACTTCGGCTACGACACCGTGCGCTATGTCGAGCCGCGGCTGCAGGCCAGCGTGCCCCCGGACCGTCTCGGCACCCCCGATATCCTGCTCATGGTGTCGGAGGAGGTGGTGGTGTTCGACAACCTGGCGGGAACTATTCGCCTGGTGGTCAACGCCGATCCCGGCCTGGACGGGGCGCTGCAGCGCGCCGAGGCGCGCCTGGACGAACTGGTCGAGCGCCTGCGCCAGCCCATGCCGCCGCTGCCCGACGTCGCCCTGGACGCCGCCGATTCATCCGTGCTGGAGGCGCAGGCGCAATCCGATTTCACCCAGGCGGACTACGAACAGGCGGTGGAGCGGGTCAAGGAGTACGTGCTGGCCGGTGATGTCATGCAGGTGGTGCCCTCCCAGCGCATGTGCGTGCCCTTCGACGCGCCGCCGCTGAACCTGTACCGCGCCCTGCGCAATCTCAATCCCTCACCCTATATGTACTTCCTGGACCTCGAGGACTTCCATATCGTCGGCTCCTCGCCGGAAATTCTCGCGCGGCTGGAGCACGGCGAGGTGACCGTGCGACCTATCGCCGGCACCCGGCGTCGCGGCTACAGCGAGGAGGAGGACAGGGCCATGGAGGAGGAGTTGCTGGCCGACCCCAAGGAGATCGCCGAGCACCTCATGCTCATCGACCTGGGGCGCAACGATGTCGGGCGCATCGCGCAGACCGGGTCGGTGGAACTGACGGACAGGATGGTGGTGGAGCGCTACTCGCACGTCATGCACATCGTGTCCAATGTGACCGGCCGCCTGCAGGATGGCAAGTCGGCCATCGACGTGTTGCGCGCGACCCTGCCGGCGGGCACGCTCAGCGGCGCGCCGAAGATCCGCGCGATGGAGATCATCGACGAGCTCGAACCGGTCAAGCGCGGCGTCTACGGCGGCGCCGTGGGTTACATCTCCTGGGCCGGCGACATGGATACGGCCATCGCCATCCGCACCGCGGTGATCAAGGACGGCAGGCTCTACGTGCAGGCCGGTGGCGGCGTGGTGGCCGACTCCGTTCCCCGCCTGGAGTGGAAGGAGACGCACAACAAGGCGCGCGCCATGTTCCGCGCGGCCGGCATGGTGCTGGCGGGAGGTGAGTGACATGTTGCTGATGATCGACAACTACGATTCCTTCACCTATAACGTGGTGCAGTACCTTGGCGAGCTCGGCGCCGAGGTGCAGGTGGTGCGCAACGACGAAATCGCCGTCGCCGATATCGAGGCGCTGGCGCCCTCGCGCATCGTCATCTCACCCGGCCCGTGCACGCCGAACGAGGCGGGCATCTCCATGGAGGTGATCCGGCAGTATGCCGGCGTGGTGCCGTTGCTCGGCATCTGCCTCGGCCACCAGAGCATCGGCCAGGTGTTCGGCGGCGAGGTGGTGCGCGCGCGCAAGGTGATGCACGGCAAGCCCTCGCCGATTCACCACAACGGCGCGGGCGTGTTCGCCGGGCTCAGCGAGCCCTTCGAGGCGACGCGCTATCACAGCCTGGTGGTGGACCGCGATTCACTGCCGGATTGCCTGGAGGTGACCGCCTGGACCTGTACCGGGGACGGCGCGGTGGACGAGATCATGGGCCTGCGCCATCGCGAGTTGGCGGTGGAAGGCGTGCAGTTCCACCCCGAGTCCATCCTGACCGCGCACGGTCACGACCTGTTGCGCAATTTCCTGCAAGGGTAGCGAGGTGCCCATGACTATTCAGCAAGCCCTGGCCGCCCTGGTGGACGGCAACCCACTGTCCCGCGCCGATATGGCCGCGGTCATGCGCCAGGTGATGTCCGGCGAGGCCACGGAGGCGCAGATCGGTGCGCTGCTGGTGGCCCTGCGCATGAAGGGCGAAACGGTGGACGAGATCGCCGGGGCCGCCCAGGTCATGCGCGAGCTGGCGACGCCGGTGCAGGTGTCCGGCGAACACCTGGTGGACCTGGTGGGTACCGGCGGCGACGGCGCCAACCTGTTCAACGTCTCCACCGGTTCCAGTTTCGTCGCCGCCGCGGCGGGGGCGCGCGTGGCCAAGCACGGCAACCGCGGCGTGTCCTCCAGCAGCGGCAGCTCCGATGTGCTGGAGTTTCTCGGCATGCCGCTGGACCTGTCCCCGCAGCAGGTGGCCCGCGCCATCGACGAAGTCGGTGTGGGTTTCATGTTCGCCCCGGCGCACCACAGCGCCATGCGTTACGCCGTCGGGCCGCGCAAGGAACTGGGCCTGCGCACCGTGTTCAATATCCTCGGCCCGTTGACCAACCCGGCCGGTGTCCGGCGCCAGGTGATCGGTGTCTTCGACGCCCGGCTGTGCCAGCCCCTGGCCGAGGTCCTGCAGGCGCTGGGCGCGGAGCACGCCATGATCGTGCACGCCGGGGATGGCCTGGACGAGATTTCCATCGCCGCGCCGACGCAGGTGACCGAGCTGCGTTCAGGGGAGATATCTTCCTATCGCATCGAACCCGGCGATTTCGGCCTGCAGCAGCGCAGCCTCGACGGCCTGGCGGTCAGCGGCGCGCCGGCCTCCGCGGAGTTGATCCGCGCCGCGCTGCGCGGCGCCGATGGCGAGGCGGCGGGCAAGGCCGCCGACATGCTCGCCCTCAACGGCGGCGCCACCATCTACGTCAGCGGCGTCACCGCCACGCTGGCGCAGGGTGTGACCCTGGCCGAAGACGTGCTGGCCAGCGGGCAGGCCGCGGAAAAGCTCTCGGCCTTTATCGACTTCACGCAACTCATGCGTGAGCAGGACTGAAGCCGTGGCCGGTTCCGCCCCGACCATCCTGCGCCGCATCCTGGCGCGCAAGGCCGAGGAAGTGGCGCAGCGCCGTGCGCGGGTCGCGTCCGCGGAGCTGGAGGCGCGCGCCACGGAAATGCCCGCGCCGCGCGGTTTCTATCGCGCGCTGGCGCAGCGCGCCGGCGCCGGCGAGGCGGCCGTGATTGCCGAGGTGAAAAAGGCGTCGCCCAGCAAGGGGGTGATCCGTGAGGACTTCGTCCCCGCGCAGATTGCCGCCAGTTACCAGGCCGGGGGCGCCGCCTGCCTGTCGGTCCTCACCGATGTCGATTTCTTCCAGGGCGCTGACCGCTACCTGCAGGAGGCGCGCGAGGCCTGTGCGCTGCCGGTGCTGCGCAAGGACTTTACCGTCGATCCCTACCAGGTGATCGAGGCGCGGGCGATAGGCGCCGATGCCGTGCTGCTGATCGTGGCGGCACTGGAAGACGCACAGATGCGTGAACTGGCCGCCGCCGCCGACCACTACGGCCTGGACGTGCTGGTGGAGGTGCACGACCGCGCCGAGCTGGAGCGCGCACTGGACCTGGGACAACCGATGGTCGGTATCAACAACCGCGACCTGCACACGTTCGATACCCGCCTGGACACCACGCTGCAACTGCTGGCGCATATACCCGACGAGCGCCTGGTGATTACCGAGAGCGGCATCCACAGCCGCGAGGATGTCGCGCGCATGCGCGACGCCGGGGTGCATACCTTTCTTGTCGGCGAGGCTTTCATGCGCGCCGCGCAGCCCGGCGAGAGATTGCGCGACCTGTTCTTCTGAACCGGCGTCGTGGTCGCGGCTAGCGGGTGCCGTAAACCACCATCGTTTTACCGGACACCGAGACCAGGCCGTCCTGTTCCAGGTTCTTCAGCACGCGGCCCGCCATCTCGCGTGAGCAGCCGACAATCTTGCCCAGTTCCTGGCGCGTGATCTTGATCTGCATGCCGTCGGGGTGGGTCATGGCGTCCGGTTGCTTACACAGGTCCAGCAGTGTGTGCGCGATGCGCCCGGAGACGTCGACGAAGGCCAGGTCGGAGAGTTTGCGCGTGGTCTGGCGCAGGCGGGTGCCGAGCTGGCGCGCTACCGCGAACAGTATGTCGGGAAACTGGCCGCGGATCTGGTGGAAGCGCTCGTAGGAGATTTCCGCCACCTCGCACTGGGTCTTGGCGACTACCATGGCGCTGCGCGTGGCCTGTTCATTGTCGAACAGGCCCATCTCGCCGACGAAGTCCCCGGGATTGAGGTAGGCGACCACGAGCATGTGTCCAGGGTCGGTTTCATCTTCGACCTGCACCGACACGGATCCGTCGAGAATCAGGTACAGGGAGTCGCTGGTTTCGCCCTGCTTGAGTAACGGGGTCTTGGCCTTGTAGTCCTTGCGCTGGCAGTGGCGCAGGAAATTCTCAACGTTCGGGATCGTCTGGACAAGTTGCGGCTTGAGCAAGAGTCTGCCCTCCATTTGTTGTGTTATTTGCGCGAAATTCTAACCCGTGGTCCGGGTAAGTAAAATGTAACTTGTTATGCTAAGCTGCACCGCCTTTTTCGTGGCAAAACGGGAATATTTGCATGAAATCGACGGTGAAATGGCTCGATGGAGCCGTATTCGTCGGTGAATCCGGCAGCGGGCACAGTGTGGTCATGGACGGCCCGGAAGATCTTGGCGGGCGCAATCTCGGCCCCAGACCCATGGAAATGCTCCTGCTCGGCACCGGCGGCTGCTCCATCTACGATGTGTTGAGTATGCTGAAGAAATCGCGGCAGCAGGTTGTGGACTGCCGTGTCGAGATCGAGGCCGAGCGTGCAGACGAGGTGCCCGCGGTGTTCACGCGCATCAACCTGCACTTCGTGGTCAGCGGCGTGGGCCTGAAGGAAAATCATGTGCGGCGGGCGGTGGAACTGTCCGCGGAGAAATACTGCTCGGCGTCCATCATGCTCGGCGCCGCGGGTGTCGAGATCAGTCACAGCTACGAGATCGTCGACAGCCAGGCGTAATCCGCGGCCGCGTCAAATGCGGTAGCTGCTGCTTGTCATCAGCCTCGATACCGCACTCATCACATCCTTGACCGCCCGCGGGAATTCGCTGCCACCGGCCTCGAGGGCGTTCTCGCCGTGGCGCTGTTCGTCTTCGAGCATCTGTTGCAGGATCAGGCGCGAGCGGCGGTCGTCCTCGGGCAGGTCCTTGAGATGCTCGCGCAGGTGCGCGCAGACGCGCTCCTCGGTCGCCGCGACGAAACCGAGACTGACCTTGTCGCCAATCGCGCCGGCCACGGCTCCCAGTGCAAAGGACAGGCCGTACCACGCGGGATTGAGATAACTGGTGTGACTGTCCAGTTCCTGTAGCCGTTGTTCGCACCACACCAGGTGGTCGACCTCTTCGCGCGCGGCCTTGTGCATGTCATCGCGCACGTGCTCCAGGCGCGCGGTGAGCGCCTGGCCCTGGTACAGCGCCTGGGCGCAGACCTCGCCGGTGTGGTTGACGCGCATGAGTCCGGCCACGTGCCGGCGCTCCTGTTCGGGCAGCGCGGCATCGCTGTGCCCCTCGGCGGGCGAGGGCCGGCTGGCGCGATTGCCGCGGTCGGTCACGGTGCGCATGACCGAGTCGACCTCGACGATGAGTTTGTCCAGCAGTGACAGTCGTCGACCCATGACCAGGATTCCCGTTTACCAGCGCTAAGTGTAGCGCGCGATGGCGCGCCAACCAATGTCGCGGCGCAGGGTCATACCGTCCCAGGAGATGCGGTCGGCCGCCGCGTAGCAGGTGTCCCTGGCCGCGGCGATATCCTCGCCCAGTGCGGTGACACACAGCACCCGGCCGCCGTTGGTCACCACCTGCCCGTCGCGTAGCGCGGTGCCGGCGTGAAAGACCTTGGTCGTCGCCGAGTCGGCGCCGTCCAGCCCGCTGATGGGCGCGCCCTTGTCGTAGCTGCCGGGGTAGCCGCCGGCGGCCAGCACCACGCCGATGGCGCAGCGCGGATCCCAGTCGGCGCTGGCGCTGTCCAGCCGGCCGTCCAGCGCGGCCTGGCACAGGGCCACGAGGTCGCTGTTAAGGCGCAGCATGATGGGCTGGGTCTCCGGGTCGCCGAACCGGCAGTTGTACTCGATGACTTTCGGCTGGCCCTCGCTGTCGATCATCAGGCCGGCGTAGAGAAAGCCGGTGTAGTCGTTGCCCTCGGCGGCCATGCCGGCGACGGTGGGCAGGATGACCTGCTCCATGATGCGCGCATGGACCGCGTCGTCGACCACCGGCGCGGGCGAGTAGGCGCCCATGCCGCCGGTGTTGGGTCCGGTATCGCCTTCGCCGATGCGCTTGTGATCCTGGCTCGTGGCCATGGGCAGTACGTTGCGGCCGTCGGCCAGCACGATGAAGCTGGCTTCCTCGCCGTCGAGAAACTCCTCGATGACTACACGCGCCCCGGCGTCGCCGAAGGCGTTGCCCGCGAGCATGTCGGTAACGGCCGCCTCGGCCTGCTCGAGGGTCTCGGCGACGATCACCCCCTTGCCCGCGGCGAGGCCGTCCGCCTTGATGACGATGGGCGCGCCGCGCTCGCGCAGGTAGGCCAGTGCCGGTTCCAGTTCGGTGAAGTTGGCGTAGGCCGCGGTGGGAATGCCGTGGCGTTGCAGGAAGTCCTTGGTGAAGGCCTTGGAGCCCTCCAGTTGCGCGGCGCCCTGGCTCGGTCCGAAGCAGCGCAATCCGCGCGCCTGGAAAAAGTCGACGATGCCGCCGACCAGCGGCGCCTCGGGCCCGACGATGCTCAGGCCGACATCGTTGGCCGCGGCGAAGTCCGCCAGCGCGGCGAAGTCCATCACGTCGATGGCGACGTTGCTCAGTCCCGCCTCCCGCTCGGTGCCGGCGTTACCGGGTGCGACGAATACCGTCCCGACCTGCGCCGACTGCGCCGCTTTCCAGGCCAGCGCGTGCTCGCGCCCGCCGCCGCCGATGACAAGAATGTTCACGCTTCGCTCCTCGTCCGTTCCAACTGTCATCCCCGCGCAAGCGGGGGTCCATTAGTATCGCCGTTACCCGCCGTACTACCCGTCACCCGTCGTACTACCCGTCACCCCCGCGGAAGCGGGGGTCCACTAGTGCCGCCCGTCACTCGCCATACCGCCCGTCACCCGCCGTACTACCCGTCACCCCCGCGCAAGCGGGGGTCCAGTAGCAGCATGCTGCCAATCCGCGAGGTTGCCCCTGGATCCCCGCTTGCGCGGGGATGACGGGACCGCCTGCGCGGGGATGACGGGACCCCCTGGATCCCCGCCTGCGCGGGGATGACGGGACCGCCAGCGCGGGGATGACGGGACCGCCAGCGCGGGGATGACGGGACCGCCAGCGCGGGGATGACGGGACCGCCAGCGCGGGGATGTCGGGAGTGGGTTAATGTCGGAAATGGCGCATGCCGGTAAACACCATGGCCATGCCGTGTTCGTCCGCCGCGGCGATCACCTCCTCGTCGCGAATCGAGCCGCCGGGCTGGATCACCGCGGCGATGCCGCGCTCGCCGGCGCTGTCGATGCCGTCGCGAAACGGGAAGAAGGCGTCCGAGGCCATCACCGAGCCCTGCACCGGCAGTCCCGCGTGTTCCGCCTTGATCGCGGCAATGCGCGCGGAGTTGACGCGGCTCATCTGGCCGGCCCCGACGCCAACCGTCTGGCCGTTGGCGGCGTAGACGATGGCGTTGGACTTGACGAATTTGGCGACCTTCCAGGCGAACAGCAGATCGTTCATCTGCTGTTGGCTGGGCTGTTTTTTCGACACCACTTTCAGGTCGGCGGCCTCGACCATGCCCAGGTCGCGATCCTGCACCAGCAGCCCGCCGTTGACGCGCTTGTAGTCCAGCGCCGCCTGTGGCGCCGTCCACTGCCCGCAGGCCAGCAGGCGCACGTTCTTCTTCGCCGCGACCGCCGCGGCCGCGTCCTCGTCCACGGCCGGGGCGATGATGACCTCGACGAACTGGCGTTCGACGATGGCCGCGGCGGTCTGCGCGTCCAGCGGCCGGTTGAAGGCAATGATGCCGCCGAAGGCCGACTCGGTATCCGTGGCGAAGGCCAGTTCATAGGCCCGGCCGATATCTTCCGCGACCGCCACACCGCAGGGGTTGGCGTGCTTGACGATGACGCAGGCCGGTTGCTCGAAGTTCTTCACGCACTCCAGCGCGGCGTCGGTATCGGCCACGTTGTTGTAGGACAGCTCCTTGCCCTGTAGCTGTTGCGCGGTGGCGATGCCCGCCTCGGCGGGATGCGCCTCGCAGTAGAACGCCGCGCGCTGGTGCGGGTTCTCGCCGTAGCGCATTTCCTGCACGCGGCGGAACTGGGTATTGAAGGTGCGCGGGAACGCCGCCGAGCCGCCGGGCACCAGCGCGCCGAAATGGTTGGCGATAGCGCCGTCGTAGGCGGCGGTGTGTTCGTAGGCGCGGATGGCCAGATCGAAACGCGTATCCAGTGTGGTGGCGCCGTCGTTGTCGCGCATCTCCTGCAGCACCCGCGCGTAGTCGTCGCTGTCGACCACGATGGTGACGTCGCGGTGGTTCTTGGCCGCGGCGCGCACCATGGTGGGGCCGCCGATATCGATGTTCTCGATGGCGTCCTCCAGGCTGCAGTCCGGCCGCGCGACAGTGGCCTCGAACGGGTAGAGGTTGACCACCACCAGGTCGATCGGCGCGATGCCGTGCTGCGCCATGACCTCGTCGTCCTGGCCGCGGCGCGCGAGGATGCCGCCGTGCACCTTCGGGTGCAGGGTCTTCACGCGACCGTCCATCATCTCCGGGAAGCCGGTGTAGTCGGCCACCTCGGTGACCTGCAGGTCGCTGTCGCGCAGCAGCCTGTAGGTGCCCCCGGTAGACAGCAGTTCCACGCCCATGGCCGCCAGCCCGGCGGCGAATTCGACGATGCCCGACTTGTCGGACACACTGATCAATGCGCGCCTGATGGCGCCCGGTTCCTGGTTGTCCATCGGCCTAGCGCTTCTCGTCGAGCAGCTGGTACTGCTTCAGCTTTTTGCGCAGCGTGCCGCGGTTGAGGCCGAGCATCAGTGATGCGCGGGTCTGGTTGTTGCGCGTGTAGGCCATGATTTCCTCCAGCAGGGGCGCCTCGACCTCGGCCAGCACCATCTGGTAGACATCGGTGGAGACCTGGCCGTCCAGTTCGTCCAGGTAGGCGCGCACGGCTCTGGTGACCGCTTCGCGCAGGTTTGCCACATTGTGGGCGGTGGCGTCCTGCCGATCGCCGGCGCTGGTCGCCGTTGCAGGGTGTAGGGGTTCAGCCCGGGTCATGCTGCGAGTTCCTCGTTGGTAGCGATGCGTGATAACTGCACAATATAGTCCAGCTGCGCCGATGCATCCTCGATGCCGTTGAACAGCCGGCGTTGTAGCGCGTAGTCGGGTCGGCCCTGCAGGTACCAGGCGACGTGTTTGCGCGCGATGCGCAGGCCCATGTAAGCGCCGTAGAAGTCGTGCAGTTCGGCCACGTGCCGATGCAGTATGGCCAGTTGCTCGTGCTCCTGCGGCGCCGGCGGCACCACGCCGCTGTCCAGGTAGGCGGCGACCTGGCCGCACAGCCAGGGGCGGCCCTGGGCCGCGCGACCGATCATGACGCCGGCAGCGCCGGTGTGCGCCAGCACGCGGGCCGCGCTCTGCGGGCTGTCGATGTCGCCGTTGGCAAACACCGGGAAGTCGGTGGCGGCGACGATGGCCGCGATGGTGTCGTATTCCGCCTGCCCGCGAAAGGCGCAGGCGCGGGTGCGCCCGTGAACCGCCAGGGCGGCGATGCCGGCGTCCTGCGCGATGCGCGCCACACGCACGCCGTTGCGCGCCTGCGGTGTTGTACCGGTGCGAATTTTCAGTGTGACGGGAACGTCGACGGCGTCGACGACCGCGCGCAGGATGTCCGCGACCAGGGTCTCGTCGGCGAGCAGCGCCGAGCCCGCCGCCTTGCGGCAGACTTTCTTCGCCGGGCAGCCCATGTTGATGTCGATGATCTGTGCCCCCAGCGCGACGTTGTAGCGCGCCGCCTCGGCCATCTGTCGCGGCTCGTTGCCGGCGATCTGCACCGAGCGCGGCTGTACCTCGCGGTCGTGCCGGCTGCGCCACTGCGACTTGCGCGAGCGGCGCAGCTCAGGGCGGCTGCTGATCATCTCGGACACCACCAGGCCCGCGCCGAAGCGCGCGCACAGGCGGCGAAACGGCAGGTCGGTAACCCCTGCCATGGGGGCCAGGGCGACGCGGTTGGGCAGGGTGTAGGGTCCGATGGTCAGCATGGTCCGTCGTGCTGGAAAAGTGGTGTCGAAAAGAGGCCGTATGATACTCGCTCGCTTCTGGGCGGGGAAGAAATTCCGCACAAAATTTGCGCGATCGGGATGTGCTGCGCCCCGCTTCGCGGCCCTCTTGAGGGGGTGTTGTGGGGCGCTTTACAGCTCGCCGCGCAGGCAGACCCAGCCGTCGTTTTCAGCGGCCGTCGCCAGCCGCAGCTGCGGCGCGTAGTGGGCGCACAGCGCCTGCGCCTGGCTGGCCAGCAGGCCCGACAGCAGCAGGGTCGCGCCGGGGCGCAGGAAGGCGAGCAGCGTCGGCGCCAGTTCGGCCAGCGGCCCGGCGAGGATATTGGCCACCACCAGGTCGGCGCGCCCCGCCCAGCTGGCGTGCGCGGCGTCCCCGGGCAGGGTCACCACCAGGCGCTCCGGGTCGATGCCGTTGCGACCGGCGTTGTCTGCGCTGGCGCGCAGGGCCTGGGGGTCGTTGTCCACGGCCAGTACCTGCCGGGCGCCGAGTTTCAGGGCGGCCAGCGCGAGGATGCCCGAGCCGCAACCATAGTCGACGACCCGGGCGTCGTGCAGCGGCAGTGCGTCCAGTTGTTCCAGGCACAGCGCCGTGGTCGGGTGGGTGCCGGTGCCGAAGGCCAGGCCCGGGTCGAGCATGAGGTTGACCGCCCCGGGCTGCGGCGGCGATAACCAGCTGGGGCAGATCCACAGCCGGCGGCCGAAACGCATGGGCTGGTAGTGACGCATCCACTCGCGCTCCCAGTCCTTGTCCTCAAGGATCTCCATGCGCGGTGCGGCGCACCCGGGATCCTGCGCCGGCAGCGCGGCGAGCACGGCGTCCATGTCGTGGTCGGCGGGGAACAGCGCGGTGAGGCGCAGGTGGTTCCACAGCGGTGTCTCGCCCGGCGCGGGTTCGAGAACCGGCTGGTCGGCGTTGTCCTGCAGCGTCACGGCCACCGCCCCCGCTGCGAGCAGGCGCTCCTCCAGGCCGGCGACCTGCGCCGGGTCGGTTTCCAGGCACAGCTGCAGCCAGGGCATGGCGGGGTCAGTCTTCCAGCTTGCTTTCGAGGTAATGGATACTGACGCCGCCGTCGGCGAAGGCGGCGTCGCGCACCAGGTCGCGGTGCAGGGGCGTGTTGGTGCGGATGCCCTCGACCACCAGTTCGTCCAGGGCCTGGCGCATGCGCGCCAGCGCCACCTCCCGGTTCTCGCCGTGGGTGATGATCTTGGCGATGAGCGAATCGTAGAACGGCGGCACGGTATAGCCGTCGTACAGGTGCGAGTCGACGCGCACGCCCAGGCCGCCCGGGGCGTGGAAGGTGGTCACCTTGCCCGGCGAGGGCAGGAAGTTCTGCGGGTCCTCGGCGTTGATGCGGCATTCGAAGGCGTGGCCGGTGAACCTGACCTCGTCCTGTTGCAGTGACAGCGGTTCGCCCGCCGCGATGCGCAGCTGTTCCTTGACGATATCCACGCCGGTGATCATCTCCGTCACCGGGTGCTCCACCTGCACGCGGGTGTTCATCTCGATGAAGTAGAAGCCGCCGTCCTCGAACAGGAACTCGAAGGTGCCGGCGCCGCGGTAGCCGATCTCGATGCAGGCCTTGACGCAGGCCTCGGCCACCTGCTCGCGCAGGTCCGGCGGGATGCCCGGCGCAGGGGCTTCCTCGATGATCTTCTGGTGCCGGCGTTGCAGCGAGCAGTCGCGGTCGCCCAGGTGAATGGCGTTGCCCTTGCCATCGGCGATGATCTGTATTTCCACGTGGCGCGGTTTCTGCAGGAACTTCTCCAGGTAGACCACGTCCGAGCCGAAGGCGGCGCCGGCCTCCGAGCGGGTGACCTCAATGGAGCTGAGCAACACCTCCTCGTTGTGCACCACGCGCATGCCGCGGCCGCCGCCGCCCGCGGCGGCCTTGACGATCACCGGGTAACCCACGCGGCGGGCGATCTCCAGGGTGCGCTCGTCATCGTCCGTGAGCGGCCCGTCGGAGCCTGGTACCGTGGGCACCCCGGCCTTTTTCATGGCGTCGATCGCCGACACCTTGTCGCCCATCAGGCGGATGGTCTCGGCGGTGGGCCCGATGAACACGAAGCCGCTGCGCTCGACCTGGTCGGCAAAGTCGGCGTTTTCCGCCAGGAAGCCGTAGCCCGGGTGAACGGCGCTGGCGCGGGTGACCTCTGCGGCGCTGATGATCGCCGGTACATTGAGGTAGCTTTCGGTGGATGCCGGCGGGCCGATGCACACCGACTCGTCCGCCAGTAGCACATGCTTGAGGTCGCGGTCGGCGCGCGAGTGCACCGCCACGGTCTGTATTCCCATTTCCTTGCACGCGCGCAGGATGCGCAGGGCGATTTCACCGCGGTTGGCAATGAGCACCTTGTCCAGTTTGGGCATAGCGGGTTCCTCTGCCGGGCCGCGATCAGGCGATGGAGAACAGGGGCTGGTCGAATTCCACCGGCTCGCCGTTGTCCACCAGGATCGCCTCGATGGTGCCGGACTTGTCCGCCTCGATCTGGTTCATCATCTTCATCGCCTCGACGATGCACACCACATCGCCGGCGCGTACCGTCTGGCCCACTTCCACAAAAGCGGCCGCGGTGGGCGAGGGTGAGCGATAGAACGTGCCGACCATCGGTGACTTGACCACGTGGGCGCTGCTCTGTGCGGGCGCCTCCGCCACCGGGGCGGGTGCTGCCGCCGCTGGCGCTACGGGGGCCGGCGCCGGGGCGGGTGCGGGCGGCGGCGCGTACGCGGGTGCCGCGGCCTGCGAGGCCATGTAGGCCTGGGCGCTGTTGCGGCTTATGCGCACGGACTCCTCGCCCTCCTTGATCTCGATCTCATCGATGTTGGACTCTTCCAGCAGTTCGATCAGTTTCTTGACTTTGCGAATGTCCATAAGGGCTTCTCTCGTTTCTTTTTGGCTCGGCTCAGGGTTGCTCGAGGGTGTTCATGGCGGCCTGCAGGGCGAACTCGTAGCCCTGGGCCCCCAGTCCGACAATGACGCCGCGGGCGATGTCCGACAGGTAGGAGTGCTGGCGGAACCCCTCCCGGGCATGGGTATTCGACAGGTGAACCTCGATAAACGGGATGTCCACCGCCGCCAGGGCGTCACGCAGGGCCACGCTGGTGTGGGTGTAGGCGGCGGGATTGATCACGATGAAGTCCACTCCCTCCTTGCGCGCTGCCTGGATACGGTCGACCAGCTCGTACTCGGCGTTGCTCTGCAGGCACAGGAGCTGGTGACCGCGCGCGCCTGCCGCCGTCTCCAGCGTGCGGTTGATGTCCGCCAGCGTGGTATGTCCGTAGATGTCCGGCTCGCGTTCCCCCAGCAGGTTCAGGTTGGGGCCGTGCAGGACAAGAATGGTCGCCATGTGTTACGGCTCTCCGGGATGGGTGTAGACGCTGGGACCAGATACTGGAGCAATTTGACCTCCCTGTCCATGGTTCTGGTACTTTTACGGGAATTGGCCGCATTATCCCGGCCAATTCACGGGAGATGGCAGGTTTTAGTGTTTACCCCGCAAACATGGGCGAGGCCGCCGGAAGGTCTTGATTTGCTGGCAAAAAAGCCGAAAAAGGCGGCGATCTTCCTATAAAACCGGGGCAACTTCCGGTTTTTCGCCGGCAACCGTGGCGATCGCGTCCAGCATCGTCCTGCGTGTCAGTAACTGCGGCAGGATCAGCGCTTCCTGCGCCGGGTCCGCGGGGTACATGAGATACAGCGGTATCCCCGTGCGGCCGTAGCGCTGCAGCAGCGCGGCGATCTGCGCGTCGTGATTGGTCCAGTCCGCCACCATGTACACCACGCCCGCGGCGGCGAAGGCCGCGGTCACCTCGTCGGTAAACAGCACCGTGGCCTCGTTCGCCTTGCAGGTGATGCACCAGTCGGCGGTGACATCGACGAACACCGGCGAGCCCTGCCGGCGCAATGCCTCGACGCCGTGCTCGGACCAGGTGACCCTGGCGCCGCCCGCCCCGGCGCTGCCGGCGGTCGCGTCCGGCCCGCGCACCCCGCCCAGGCCGATCGCGCCGAGCATGCAGGCCAGGGCCACGGCGCGGCGCCAGTGGCGGCGGTCCCACAGCCACAGGCCCAGGGCGAGTAGCAGCGCCCCGGCCAGGGCGCTGGCCATGGTGTTGACGCCGGTCTGCCGGCCCGCCACCCAGAGCAGCCAGATGGCCGTGGCGTAGAGCGGGAAGGCGAGAAACTGTTTCAGCGTCTCCATCCAGGGGCCGGGCTTGGGCATCAGTGTCCGCGCCGCGCCGCTGTAACTGAACAGCAGCAGCGGCGCCGCCATGCCCGCGCCCAGGGCCGCGAACACCAACAGCCCTATCAGCGGCGGCTGGCTCACGGCGAAACCCAGGGCCGTGCCCATGAAGGGAGCGGTGCAGGGGCTGGCGACCACCACCGCCAGCACGCCGGTAAAGAAGCTGCCGGCCGGGCCGTCGCGCTGGGCCAGGCCGCCGCCGAGATTCATCAGGCCGCCGCCGAAGTCGATCAGCCCGGACAGGGACAGCCCCATGGCGACGAACAGGTAGGCCAGGGCAATGACGAATCCCGGGGACTGTAGCTGGAACCCCCAGCCGATGGCCTGGCCCGCCTGTTGCAGTCCGATGAGCATCGCGGCCACCAGTACGAAGCTGGTGACGACGCCCGCGGTGTAGACCCAGCTGTGCAGGTGCCGCTGGTGATCCGTGTTGTTGGCGAAGCTGAGCACCTTGAGGGACAGCACGGGGAACACGCAGGGCATCAGGTTGAGAATGGCGCCGCCGACGAAGGCCAGCAGCAGCATGTACAGCAGCGAGGCTCCCGGAGCCTCCGCCGCCGCGCTGACGACGGTGGCGCTGGCCGCGGCCCGGGCGGCGTCGCCGGACCTCGGCGGCGGCGCGGCGGGGGCGATGCTGCCCGTGCGGAAATCGACCTCGAAATACTCCTTGTGCGGGGGGTAGCAGAGCCCGGCATCCGCGCAGCCCTGCGAGGTAACGGCCAGCCGGGCGCGCTGCGGCGTCTGCGCGGGGAGCAGCGTCACGTCGGCGTCGTGGTAGTACACCACCACCTCGCCGAAGTACTCGTCGACCTTTTCCAGGCCCGCTGGCAGCTGTGCCTCCAACTCGACCGGGGTGCCGTCGGCGACGAGCCGGAAGTCGAACCGGTGCTGGTAGAGGTAGTAGCCTTCGGCGATGACCCAGTACAGGCGCAGGTCGCCGCCCTGCGTGACCTCGACTTCGAGCTGGTAGGCCTCTTCCACCGGCAGGAATTCGGTTTGCGTCTGCGCGCCGGGCAGTGAGCCGCCGGCGTTGCCCAGGCCCTGGGCGTGGCCCAGGACGGCAACCAGTAGTGACAGTGTGGCCAGTAGTGCGCGCATGTGCCTCCCGGGCGGTTGAGCGAACGAGGATAAACCGGTCAATTGTAACAACTCTCTGCAACCCCGACAGCACGGCGAGCGCCACCATGCACTCTTGCCGCGGAGTCACTATACTGGGACGTTCCTGCGCCAGCTTAGTTTCCAACGGGGGTAGTCAATTGTTAAACAGGTACAGTCTGGCTTGTGGCGCGGCGCTGCTGTCGCTGGCCGCCGGCGCCAGCGCCGGGCCGCGCATCAGCGATGCCTGGGTCAGGGCGCTGCCACCGACGCAGTCCAGCACGGCGGGCTACCTGCGCGTGCACAATGACGGAGACGAGGAGCTGGTGGTGATCGGCGCCAGCGCCGATATCGCCGGGCGGGTGGAAATCCACACCACGGTGGAAGTCGACGGCCTGCTGCGCATGCAGCGCCTGCCCGAGTTGCGCGTGCCTGCCGGCGGCGTCGCCGAGTTCGCCCCCGGCGGCGCGCACCTGATGTTGCTGGAGCTGTCGCGCATGCCGGCGCCGGGTCAGGAAGTGCGCCTGTGCCTGCAATTTGCATCCGCCCCCGAGGCCTGTACAGTGGCCACGGCAAGCAAAGGGTTGGCCGGCGATGGCGCGGCCCACCATCACCACTGAGCGGTTCGAACCCTATGAATACACTATCCGATACCATCGCCGACTGGCGTGACATGCTCGCCGAGCGCCTCCCCGGGGGCGGCCTGGCGCGCGGCATCGGCGTCCTGCTCGGTGTCTACCTGCTGGTCGCCCTGCTGCTGGGAATGTACTGGAGCGTCGCCCCTGTCGCCTTTGACGTCGAGGAGCACGCCGCGGAACTGGCGGCGCGCGATGGCGGCGAGGTGGTCAGGGGCTCGGTCACCACCGCCGCGCTGATCGGGGTCGTGGATACGCTGCTGGACAAGCCGGGCGGTTTTATCCGCAACGACCGTTTTCCCCCGGGCGTGTGGCTGGACAACATGCCGAACTGGGAATACGGCGCGCTGATCCAGTCGCGCGACCTGGCGCGCGCCCTGCGCGAGGTGTTGAGCCGCTCCCAGTCGCAGTCGACGGAGGATCCGGACCTGGCGCGCGCCGAGCCCATCCTCAACTTCAGCGCCGACAGCTGGGTTCTGCCCGCCTCGGAGTCCGAGTACCGCTCGGCGCGCGACCACATGCACAGCTACCTGCGCCGCCTGTCCGACCCCGGCGCCACCGAGGCGCAGTTCTACGCCCGCGCCGACAACCTGCGCTACTGGCTGTCCACCGTGGAAACGCGACTGGGCAGCCTGTCGCAGCGGCTCAGCGCCAGTGTCGGCCAGGTGCGGGTGAATACCGACCTGGCCGGTGAGGCTGGCGCCACCCAGTCGACGCGGGCCCCGGACCAGCAGGTGGTGCGCACGCCGTGGACGGAAATCGACGACGTGTTCTACGAGGCCCGCGGCACGGCCTGGGCATTGATCCAGTTCCTCAAGGCTGCGGAGGTGGATTTCGCCGATGTGCTGGCGAAGAAAAACGCCCGGGTCAGTCTGCGCCAGATCATCCGCGAACTGGAGGCGACCCAGGATCTGGTGTGGAGCCCGGTCATTCTCAACGGCAGTGGCTTTGGCTTCCTCGCCAACCACTCCCTGGTGATGGCGTCCTATATCAGTCGCGCCAACGCGGCCATCATCGACCTGCGGGAACTGCTGGCCCAGGGCTGAGCCGGCCTACTTCCTGTTGTAGCGCAGGCGGGTGCCGGTATCCAGCGACAGGCGAATCTCGGTGGCGCTCAGTTCCTCGGGGAAGTAGGTGCCGGAGAGCTTGGCGTCGAGCAGGCTCGCGCCCTCCAGGTTGGTATTGCGAAAGTCGATGCCGCTGAGGTCCGCGTTGCGAAAGTAGGAGTCGCTGAAGTCCAGGCCGTCGGCGTTCATCTTGCGCAGGTCGCGGCCACGGTAGTCGCCGCTTTTCAGTTCGCCGGTATCGAGCTGGTCGCGCTGCTGGTTGAAGGCGTCGATGTCCTCGTTGCGCAGGAGCTGGTATAAGGGGTCTTGCTTGATGACGGGCTTGTTCATTCTGTTATCTTCCTCATCGCTGTGCGCTGCGCCGGTTGCGGCGGCGGGCTGTTGTAGCCCAAAGCAGTCGATAGCTTAAGCCACGCGAAGGCACAAGCCCAGCCCCGGGATCGAGAGGGCAGTTTGACTGCACAGACTTGCGATGGGTTTCTCCTGACGCGCAACTGGCGTGACACGCCGGGGGGCGTGGAACTGGAGTTCTGGTTCGCCAGCGACGCCGGGCCACTGTGCGTGCTGGTGCGCGGGCAACACAGCGTCTTTTTCCTGCCGCGCGAGCAGGCGCCGGCAGCACAGGCCGTCCTGGCGCCGCGCTTTGCCTGCAGTGTGCGCCCGGTGGAACTGCGCGATTTCGGCATGCGCCCGGTGGTCGGCCTGTATTTCGACAGCCATCGCCAGGCGCGCCGCGCCGCCGACTGCCTGCGCGACAACGACATGGAGCCGCTGGAGGCGGATATCAACCCGGCAGAGCGCTACCTGATGGAGCGCTTCGTCACCGGTTCGGCACGCCTGCGCGGCCAGCTGCGCCGCCGCGGGCGCTACCTGCTGCTGGAAAACCCGGCGATGCGCGCCTCTGCCTACCGCCCCGCTCTGCGCGTGGTGTCCTACGACATAGAGACCGCCATGCAGGGCCTGCAACTCTACTCCATCGGTGTACACGCCGATGGGCCGGGGGGCCAGGCGCGTCGCGTGTTCATGCTGGGCGAGGGCGCCGACCAGGACTTCGTCACCACGTGCGCCAGCCAGGAGCAGCTGCTGGAGGCCTTCCTCGACTGGCTGCACGACTACGATCCCGATGTGTTGATCGGCTGGAATGTGGTCAACTTCGACACGCGCTACCTGCAGCGCCTGTGTGACCAGTTGGGCCGGCGCCTGGCGCTGGGCCGCGACCGGCGGCCCGGGCACTGGCGAGAACTGGATGACGATGGCCAGCGTTTCAGCGTGCACTTCCCGGGGCGCGTGGTGCTCGACGGCATCGAACTGCTGCGCGCGGCGTTCTACAACTTCGAGAGCTTTTCCCTGGAAAACGTCGCCAACGAGCTGCTCGGCGAGGGCAAGCTGTTGCACGGCGACGATCGCGGCGCGCAGATTACTGACCTGTTCCAGCAGGACAAGCGGCGCCTGGCCGAGTACAACCTGAAGGACTGCGTGCTGGTCTCGGATATTTTCGCGCACACCGCGCTGCTGGATTTCGCCGTGGCGCGCAGCCTGATCACCGGGCTGAACATCGACCGGCTGGG
Organism: Halioglobus sp.; assembly: GCA_002699145.1. GTDB lineage: Bacteria > Pseudomonadota > Gammaproteobacteria > Pseudomonadales > Halieaceae > Marimicrobium. The sequence continues at coordinate 21,982 of PABK01000041.1, read as the reverse complement.
CGGATCCGTGGCGTCTTTCGACAACCTCTACCTGCCGCGGCTGCACCGCGCGGGCTATGTCGCGCCCAATGCCAGCCGCGAGCAGGTGAGCAGCCCCGGGGGATTTGTGCTCGATTCCGTCCCCGGCATCTACGACCATGTGCTGGTGCTGGATTTCAAGAGCCTGTACCCCAGCATCATCCGCACATTCTGCATCGATCCGCTGGGCCTGGCCCTGGGTCTGTGTGGCGAGCTGGCGCCGCAGCAGACCGTGGCGGGGTTCGCCGGCGGCCGCTTCGCGCGCGAGCAGCACCTGCTGCCCGGCTTGATAGAGCGCCTGTGGGCGCAGCGCGATGCCGCCAGGAGCGCCGGCGACGCGCCCCTGTCCCAGGCCATCAAGATCATCATGAACAGCTTTTACGGTGTGCTGGGCTCGCCCGGCTGCCGCTTCTTTGACGCGCGGCTGGCCACCTCGATCACCCGGCGTGGCCACGAGATACTCGGGCGCACGCGCGAACGCATCGAGTCCCTGGGCCACCGTGTCATCTACGGCGATACTGACTCGGTGTTCGTATGGATTCAGGACGCTGCGGACGCAGCGCACGCCGATGCCGCCGGGCGCGCCCTGGAGGCGGACCTCAACACCTGGTGGCGGCGGCAGATCGAGCAGGAATTCGGCTTGCACAGCGCGCTGGAGCTGGAGTTCGAGACGCACTACAGGCGCTTTCTCATGCCCACCGTGCGCGGTTCCGACAAGGGCAGCAAGAAGCGCTATGCCGGCGTGGTCGCCACTGCACAGGGCGACCGCCTGGTATTCAAGGGACTGGAGAACGTACGTACGGACTGGACACGGCTGGCGCGTGAGTTCCAGGAGGAACTGTATCGCCGCGTGTTCATGGGTGAGCCCTACGTGCAGTACCTAAAGTCGCTCACTGAACGTGTCCTGGCCGGCGAGGAGGACGAGCGGCTGGTGTACCGCAAACGACTGCGCAGGCGCCTGCAGGACTACCAGCGCAACATCCCGCCCCACGTGCAGGCGGCCAGGCTGTACGCCGACCGGGGCCTGCCGCCGCCGCGCCGCGGCGACTGGGTGGAGTACGTGATCACCGGCGCCGGGGCGGAGCCGGCTGCCGCACCGCGCGCGCCGCTGGATTACCAGCACTACGTCGACCGCCAGCTCGCGCCGGTGGCCGACGGCATCCTCGGCTTGCTGGAAACCTCCTTCGCCGCGCTGACCGAGCGGCAGATCGCGTTGTTCTGACCGCGGCCCGCTAGGCGCGGAAAAAGTCGTCGCGCAGGGCCGGGTAGTCTGCCGCCGGCAGGCGCGGGCCGTAGTTGGCCACGATCTTGCCGGCCGCCAGGCTGGCGAAACGCCCGGCGGTGGGAAAATCCTCGCCGCGGGTAATGGCGTAGAGGAAGGCCCCGGCGAACATGTCCCCGGCGCCGTTGGTGTCCACCGCCTCGACCCTGTGCGGGGGGATTTCCGCCAGTTCGGCGCCGTCCCAGGTGAGGGCGCCATCGCCGCCGAGGGTGATCACGAAGCTGTTGGCGACGGCCTTCAATGCCGCTATCGCGTCGTCCATGTTGTCGCTGCCGGCCCAGCCCAGCGCCTCGTCGCGGTTGCAGAACACCAGGTCCAGCCGGTCACCGATAATCTCGGCGATACCGTCACGGAAAAATTCCACCATGCCCGGGTCGGAAAAGCTCAGTGAGGTTTTCACCCCCGCGGCCTCGGCGATCTCGCGCGCGCGCACGGCGGCGGCGCGCCCGGTGGGCGAGGTGACCAGGTAACCCTCGATGTACAGGTACTCGGAGTCGGCGATGGCCTGTTCGTCCAGCTGCGCCACCGACAGCGTCTCGCTGATACCCAGGTAGGTATTCATGCTGCGCTCGGCGTCGGGGGTGATGAGCACCAGGCACTTGCCGGTGATGCCGCTTTCGCGCTCGCCGTTGAGGCAGTGGTTCACACCCGCCGCCTCGAGGTCGGAGAGATAGATGTCGCCGTCGTTATCGGCCGCTACCTTGCAGGACATGAACGTCGGCCCGCCGAACTGCGCGGTGGCGATCATCGAGTTGCCGGCACTGCCGCCGCTGGCGTGGTTGGCTTTTACCAGGTGGCCCTCCAGGTGGGACAGCAGTTCGCGCTGCCGTTCCTGGTCGACCAGGGTCATCAGTCCCTTGTCGACGTTCATTGCCGCCAGTTCCCGGTCGTCCACCTTGATCTCGGTGTCGACCAGGGCCGCGCCGATGCCGTACGCCTTGTACTTCTTCATTATCACGTGCTCGTCTGTGTAAGAACGGCCTATTATGCAGATTCACCGGGGCAAAAAAAGTACGGCCCCGCGGGCTGCGACCCCCGTCACATCGCCAGGGCGCTGCCTGGCGGCAAGACCCTGGTGTACACTCGCACCCCATGGCACGCCTGCGCAGTCTCCTGATAAAACTGTCTCTCGCCCTCTTCGTGATGGGCGCGCTGTGGCTCGTCTACCTGGACGCGCGCATCACCGCGACCTTCACGGACAAGATGTGGGAACTGCCCGCGCGCGTCTATGCGCGCCCGCTGGAGCTGTTTGCCGACGCGCGATTGACGCCGACGGACCTGGCCTACGAACTGCAACTGCTGGGCTATCGCCAGGTCTCCACGGTGCGCCGGGCGGGGGATTTTTCCCGCTATCGCGACCGCTTCGAGATATACACGCGCGGCTTCGCATTCCCCGAGGAACGCGAACCGAGCTGGCGCGTCATGGTGGATTTTCGCGGCGAGCGCGTGGCCTCACTGGCCGCCGGTGGCAGGCGCGTGGACCTGATGCGGCTGGACCCGCTGCAGATCGGGGGTATCTACCCACAGCACGGCGAGGACCGCCTGCTGGTGCGCCTGGAGCAGGTGCCCGAGGTCATGCGCGCGGGGCTACTGGCCGTGGAGGACAGGAATTTTCCCGATCACTGGGGTTTCTCCCCCAGCGGTATCCTGCGCGCCGCCCTGAGCAACCTGCGCTCCGGCCGCGTCGTCGCCGGCGGCAGCACCATCACCCAGCAGCTGGTGAAGAACTACTACCTGACGCCGGAGCGCACCATCGTGCGCAAACTGCGCGAACTGGTCATGGCGGTACTGCTGGAGTTGCACTACGACAAGCAGCAGATACTCGAGAGTTACGTCAACGAGGTCTACCTGGGGCAGGAAGGGCCGCGCGCGATCCACGGGTTCGCCCTGGCCGCGCGCCACTACTTCAATACGCCCCTGGAGCAGCTGGGCCTGCACCAGCAGGCACTGCTCATCGGCATGATCAAGGGCCCGTCGTTGTATAACCCGCTGCGCAACCCGGAGCGGGCGACCCGGCGCCGCAACCTGGTGCTGCAGGTGATGCAGGAGCAGGGCATCATCTCCGCCGAACACGCCCGCGTCGCCAGCGCGATGCCCCTGGGTCTGAACGCCAGCCAGCGCGTGAACAACTCTTTCCCCGCCTTCCTGGACCTGGTGCGCCGCCAGTTGCGCCGCGAGTACCGCGACGAGGACCTGACGCGCAAGGGCCTGAACATCTTCACCACCTTCGACCCGCTGCTGCAGCGCCACGCCGAGCGCAGCACCAGTCGGGTGCTGGAGCGCATCGACCCCGGCGGCGACCTGGAATCCGCCAGCGTGGTGACGCGGCTGGATACCGGCGAGGTCGCCGCCCTGGTCGGCGGCCGCCGTCCGCGCTACGCCGGCTTCAATCGCGCGCTGGACGCGCGCCGGCCGGCGGGCTCACTGCTCAAGCCGGCGCTGTACCTGGCCGCACTGGAGCGGCCGGCACGCTACAGCCTGGCCACGCCATTGCAGGACACGCCCTTCACCCAGGAGTTGGGCGGCGGCCGGGTGTGGGAGCCGCGTAACTTCGACCGCCAGCCCCACGGCGAGGTGCTGCTCTACCAGGCGCTGGCCAATTCCTACAACCTCGCCAGCGCCCGCCTGGGGATGGAACTGGGCCTGGACAGCGTGGTGGAAACCCTGGCGCGGCTCGGCGTGACCGAGGGGGTCACGCGGGTGCCGGCGCTGACCCTGGGGGCCGGTGAATACTCGCCCCTGGCGATGGCGACCCTGTACCAGTCCATCGCCGCCGGCGGCTACCGCCTGCCCTTGCGCAGCATCCGCAACGTCACCGACGCCCACGGCGAGATCCTCAGTCGCTACCTGACCGAGTACGAGCGCGTCGCCAGCCTGCAGGCGACCTACCTGCTGCATTTCGCCCTGCAGGAGGTGGTGCGCGGCGGCACCGGTCGCGGGGTCTACCGCTACCTGCCCCAGGACTTCGTCGTCGCCGGCAAGACCGGCACCACCAACGAGGGCCGTGACTCCTGGTTCGCGGGCTTCTCCGGCGACCTGGTGGCGGTGACCTGGATCGGGCGGGATGACAACAGCGGCACCGGCCTGACCGGCGCCAGCGGGGCGCTGCAGGTGTGGTCCCGGTTCATGGCCGACGCCAGCCGCCAGTCCTTTCGCTACCGCCAGCCGCAGGGTATCCGCCTGGAGACCATCGACACGCGCAACGGTTACCTGACCGGGCAGGGTTGCCCCTATTCGCGTATGCTGCCCTTCGTCCCCGGGTCGGAACCGCGGGGACGTACCGACTGCTCACCGCGCCAGCCGGGCTCGGCGATCAAGGACTGGTTCCGCAAGTTGTTCAGCGGGGGATAGCGATGCATTGGGTGCGGGGGCTGGCGCGAGTCGCGCTGCTGGGGTCGGCGCTGGCGCTGTCCGCCTGTTCGGTCTACAACCTGCCCGGCGCACAGCCACCGCCGGTGGAGACCCCGCCCGGGGAAGTGGTACAGCCGACTCCCGCGCCGCCGGAGCCCGCCGCGCCGCCGCCGGCGCCGGCGGAACCGGGTGCGGTCGCCGCCTACGCGCCGTTGCTGGACAGGGCGCGGCAGGCCACCGCGCGTGGCGACTACGAACAGGCCCTGGCCCTGCTCGAGCGCGCGCAGCGCATCGACCCGGACAGTGCCGAGGTCTATCTCGCCATGGCCGAGACGCATCGCGCCCGCGGCGACGAGGTGCGTGCGCGCGCCACGGCGGAACGCGGGCTGCTGTACTGTGATGACGCCGACGCGTGCGCCCGGCTGCGCGGCTACGTGCGCTGACCCGGCCCGGGGTCGCTGTCGCTGACCGTGACCCTGAAGCCCGTCGCACAGGGTTCAAAGCGCAATTGCTGGTTGATACAGGCCGGCATCTCGCCCACCGAGTGACTGACGAAGATTACCTGGGTGTCGCTGTGCGCGGCGATGTGGTCTATGGCGCGCAGTATCAGGCGCCGGTGGTGGCCGTCCAGTCCCAGGGTGGGTTCGTCGAGCAGCAGAATGATCGGGGATTTCACCATGGCCCGCGCCAGCAGCACCATGCGCTGCAGGCCAAAGGACAGCGCGTCGAAGCTCTCCCTGGCCAGTTCCGCCAGCCCCAGCGCCGCCAGCCAGCTTTGTGCGCGCTCGCGCTGGGCGTCGCCCCAGTCGTCGTACAGGCCGATGCTGTCGAAAAACCCCGACACCACCACTTCCAGCACCTTCATGCCGCGGGCGAAGTTGAGGTGCAACTGGGTATCGATCTGGCCGAACTTCTGCTTGATATCCCACACGCTCTCGCCGGAGCCGCGGCGCACGCCGAACAGCGTGATGTCCTGGCCGTAGGCCTTGTGGTTGTCGCCGGTGACCAGGCTGAGCAGGGTGGTCTTGCCACAGCCGTTGGGCCCGGACACGCAGCAGTGCCGGGCGCGTGCGAATTCCCAGTTGACGTCGTCGAGTACGCGCACCCCGTCGTAGCTGACGCTGACGCCGCGCAGGGCCAGCAGCGGTCCGTCGTGGGGCAGGGTGTAGGGGCGTGAGAAAGGCTCGGGCAGCGCCGCCAGTGGCGGCAGCGGGGGGTGCATCAGCGACCTCACCCGCGCGTCCTGCAGCACCTGGCTGCGCGGTCCGGCGGCGATCGCGGCGCCGTCGGCCAGCGCCAGCACATGGGTGATGGACGCGGGGATGTCCTCCACCTGCCGGCACAGCAGCAGCAGGTTCATGCCCGCGTCGGGCAACTCGTCGATGACCTGGTGCATCTGCGCCTGGGTGGCGATGTCCAGCCCGTCCAGCGGGCTGTCCAGCACCAGCAGTGCGGGTTTCGCCAGCAGCGCGGCGACCAGCAGGGTCTTGCGCATCTCGCCGGTGGAGATGAAACGCAGACCGCGGCCGAGAATGTGCTCGATGCCCAGGCGCCGGGTCCAGCGGTGGAATTCCTCGTCCGCGGGCCGGCCGCCAAGGATCAGTGAGCGCACCGTCGTCCCCGGGTCGCTGGCGTCGGCGCGGAACTCGGAATCGTCCAGCTTGCGGTCGCGCTCGCACAGGGCGCGGGCCTGTTCGAAGCACACGTAGGCGACGCCCCTGGTGCGCAGCGCGTCGGAGCGTGTCAGCTCACCGGTAAATTGCCGCGCCTGCCCGCTGATGATATTCGCCAGGCTGGTCTTGCCCGCGCCGTTGGGCCCCAGGCAGGCCCAGTGCTGGCCCGGCTCGAAGCTCCAGTCGATGTCGCGCAGTGCGGGCAGCGCGCGGTAGACGAGGTTGACACCGCGCAGTGCCAGCAGGGGTTCGGTATGCCTGTCTGTCATGTTGCCACTCTTGTACACGGCGCGCTTGTGCCCTGCGCCGCCGCTGTCTTACCCTCTGGGTGAATGTCCCGCCGCGAGGAGTACCTGTTGTCTGTCGCCCTGATGCAATTGATCGAGACCCGCCTGGGCGAGCACCGCCCGGGCCGCAAGCGCCTCAGGGTACTGATGAAGCGCTCCGCGGTGGCCATGATACTGCAAGTGCGCGCGGGCAACCTGCATATCCTGATGATCAAGCGCGCCGAGCGCGAGGGCGATCCCTGGTCCGGGCACATGGCCTTCCCCGGCGGGCGTATGGACCGGGGCGATGCCAACGGCTACGCCGTGGCGGTGCGTGAGACTCACGAGGAGGTGGGCCTGCGCCTGGGGCCCGCCGACCGATGTATTGGCCGCCTGTCCGAAATCATGGCGCGGCCGGGCCGGCGCGGCCTGGGGCTGGTGGTTACCCCGTTTGTATTCCACCTGGAGCGCCAGGTGAACTTCACGCCCAACCACGAGGTCGCCGAGGTGGTCTGGGTGCCGCTGGAGTTCCTCCTGGATACCGACAACCAGCAGGAGATGACCTGGCACTTCGGTGGCGCGCGCATTCCCATGCCCTGCTACCTGTACGAAGGGCGGCGCATCTGGGGCCTGTCGCTGATGATGCTCGGTGAACTGATGGACCTGGTAGAGGGTGGCCGCTCGCGACGCCTGTCCTGGAGGGGTCGGCGCTAGGGGCGCTCAGGAGCGCCTGCGCTCCCTGACCGGATACAGCGCCTTGTTCGATTCCAGGCTGGACAGCGCCACCGCCAGGCCGCGCTGCTTGGCGTAGTACATGGCCTTGTCCGCCTGTTCCTCCAGCTCTTCTTTCTGCCGTCCGTCGATGGGGAACAAGGCCACGCCGATGCTGGCGCTGAAGGTCAGTTGCAACTGCCGCACCGACACGGGTTGCTCGATGGCCTGGGACAGCTTGTGCGCGATGCGTGTGACCTGCTCCGCGGAGCGCACGTCCTCCAGCACCGCCGCGAACTCGTCGCCGCCCAGGCGCGCAATGAGGTCGGTCTCGCGCAGGGTGGCGCGAATGCGCTCGGCCACCGCGACCAGCACCTTGTCGCCGGCGCCGTGTCCGTAGGTGTCGTTGATCTTCTTGAAATCGTTCATGTCCAGGAACAGCAGGCCCAGCATGCCGCCGCGCTCGGCGCTGCGCTGCAGGGCGACGTTCATGCGCTGGTCGTAGAAGCGGCGATTGGGTAACCCGGTGAGCTGGTCGTGCGAGGACAGGTGTTCCAGCTCGATGTTCGAGCGCTGCAGGCTCTGGCGCAGGGCCTTGTTCATCTCCGCGTAGATGATGATCACGCTGACCACCGCGAAGGCCATGGCGGCGTAGGCCAGCATCATCGCCATGCTGTGGTTTTCCGGCTTGATGATCTGCCCGAAGACCACGCCGTTGCGTTCGGCGAGCATGAATGCCGCCCAGATCGCCAGTACCAGCGCACCCCAGGAGATGGCGATGCCGATCGTGCCGACGAGCCCGGCCATGACGGGCACCAGCAGCAACAGCGGGTAGGTGGGAGAGGCGGTGCCGCCGAAAATGAAACAGGAAGCGGTGAAGGCGCCGCAGAATATGACCAGCAGGACGTTCAGCGCCATGGTGCGACTGTGCAGGTAGCGCAGTATGAGCATGCTCAGCGTTACGCCGACCGCGCTGGTGATAAACAGGACCTCGGCGGAGACGCGACCCTCGGGGGTCAGGTCGATAAGCAGCGGGGTGGCGAGGGTGAGTGCGACGACCTGGATCAGCCAAAAAACACTAGTCATCACAAGTATTCTTTGGCGGTACTGCTCGTCGTCCAGCGCGCCGTACCCGGCACTGCCGGTAAAGACACGGAACAACCAGTTGCGGATTGTCCTGAGCAGCCCCGCGATGTTACTCATCAGCGCTTTTCTTGGTTATCGTTGCGTGGGTTCTTTATAACCCAACGCGGCCCGCCTGTCGCGCCCCGGTGGCCGGAATGGGTACCAGGTCCCATTGCGGTGATTTAAATTGAACCGCCCGCGCGGCTGTGAGCACGCCTGCCGCCGTTTCAGTTTTCATCGCGCAGGAAGGCGCGCGTGTCGAGCATCAACTCGCGCAGGGCCGGGTCCTGCCGCGCGGCCTCGGCCAGTCGCTGGCGGGTAATCTCGCCGCGCACGTAAGCGGCCACCAGGTCCACGCGCACCGGTGTCATCTGCGGATCGCGCTCCCAGCGGGGTGCGTCCACCAGGTTGCCGGTGACCACGTCACCGCTCTGCTGCAGCCAGTAGCCGCCACAACTGGACAGCCGGTAGTCGCCGACACGGCCGTAACTGACGTTGGGTGTGGCCGGGTTGAAGCCCCCGGGCACCAACTCGTCGATGCGCTGCAGCGCCAGCACCCACTGGCTGCCGGGCGGGAACAGGGCCGCCTCCGGGCGACAGTAGTCGCCGGTTTTCAGCCATATGCGGATATTGCCCGCCGGCGCCGCGCCGCGCAGGATCCGCGCCGGCGCCAGGTCGATGGAGTTGCCCTTGCCCGAGACCACCTCGCCGCCGACCACGAGGTCGGCGCGGTCGTGCACGTCGGCAAAGGAGCCCTGCCACAGGCACTCGCACTCCGCCGCCGCGCCGGGCGCGGCCAGCAACAGGATGATCAGTGCGGCGACGCGCATCGTGGTCTCACTGCAGCGCCCTGGCGGCCTCCAGGGCGAAGTAGGTGAGCACGCCGTCGCAGCCGGCGCGCTTGAAGGCGGTCAGGGATTCCAGCACAACCGCCTCGCGCGGCAGCCACTCCCGCTCGAAGGCGGCGACGTGCATGGCGTATTCGCCGCTCACCTGGTAGGCGAAGGTGGGGGCGCGCAGTTCGTCCTTCACCCGGCGCGCCACGTCCAGGTAGGGCATGCCGGGCTTGACCATGATCATGTCGGCACCTTCGGCCAAGTCCAGTGCGCACTCGTGCAGGGCCTCGTCGCTGTTGGCGGGGTCCATCTGGTAGCTGAACTTGTCGCCCCCGGCGATGTTGTCCGCGGAGCCGACGGCGTCGCGGAACGGGCCGTAGTAGGACGAGGCGTACTTGGCGGCATAGGCCATGATCAGGGTGTTGTGGTGGCCGTGTTCTTCCAGCGCGCCGCGAATGGCGCCGACGCGCCCGTCCATCATGTCCGAGGGCGCGACCACGTCGGCGCCGGCGTCGGCGTGCGACAGGGCCTGGCGCACCAGTACTTCGCTGGTGACATCGTTGAGGACGTAGCCGCTGCTGTCGATGACACCGTCCTGGCCGTGCGTGGTGTAGGGGTCCAGGGCGACATCGGTGATGACGCCGAGTTGCGGGCAGGCGTCTTTCAGTGCGCGCACGGCGCGTTGCACCAGCCCGTCCGGGTTGCAGGACTCGTCGGCGTGCTCGCTTTTTCTGTCCTGGCCGATCACCGGGAACAGCGCCAGTGCCGGTATGCCCAGCGCCTGCGCCTCGGCGGCCAGGGGCAGCAGCAGGTCGATGCTCAGGCGTTCGATGCCCGGCATCGACGGCACCGCCTGCCGCTGTGCGCTGCCTTCGAGAATGAACACCGGGAAAATCAGGTCCGCGGGCGACAGTGCGCACTCGCGCACCATGCGCCGGGAAAAATCGTTGGCGCGCAGGCGGCGCATGCGGGTCGACGGATACGGGGCGCGTTGTAAGGTGAATCCCATGTCGGTTCCTCGATTACAGGGCGGCGAAAGCGCTGGCTGCCGCGGCAACGGTCTGGGCGATATCCCCGTCGCCATGCGCGCTGGACATGAACCCCGCCTCGTAGGACGCCGGCGCCAGGTAGATACCGTGTTCCAGCATCAGGTGAAAGAAGCGGTTAAAGGCTTCGGTGTCGCAGGCCATGACCTGATTGTAGTTGCTGACCTCGGCGGCGTCGGTGAAAAACCCGCCGAACATGGTGCCCGCGCAGTTGGTGGTGAACGCCACCCCCGCCTCGTCCGCCGCCCGGCGCAGCCCCTGGCAGAGCGCCTCGGTGCGCGCGAACAGCGGTTCGTAGAAGCCCGGCTGGCTGATGATGTCCAGCGTCGCCAGGCCCGCCGCCATGGCGACCGGGTTGCCGGACAGCGTGCCGGCCTGGTAGACCGGGCCCAGCGGGGCGATCTGCTCCATGATGTCACGGCGACCGCCGAAGGCGCCCACCGGCATGCCGCCGCCGATGATCTTGCCCAGCGTGGTCAGGTCCGCCTCGATGCCGTAGTGGCCCTGGGCGCCGGCCAGCCCAAAGCGAAACCCGGTCATCACCTCGTCGAGGATCAGCAGCGCGCCGTGGGCGCTGCACTGTTCGCGCAGCGTCTCGAGGAAACCCGCTTGCGGCGGGATGCAGTTCATATTGCCGGCCACCGGCTCGACGATGATGCAGGCGATGGAGTCGCCGTGTCGCTCGAAGGCGTCGCGCACCGCCTGCGGGTCGTTGTAGGGCAGGGTCAGCGTGTGGTCGGCCAGCGCCGCGGGCACCCCGGGGGAGCTCGGCACTCCCAGGGTGAGCGCGCCCGATCCGGCCTTGACCAGCAGGGAGTCAGAGTGGCCGTGGTAACAGCCTTCGAACTTGACGATCGTGTCGCGCCCGGTAAAGCCGCGGGCCAGGCGGATCGCACTCATGGTCGCCTCGGTGCCGGAGTTGACCATGCGCACCAGGTCCATGCCCGGCATGATCGCGCACAGGCGGTCGGCCAGCTCGATTTCCAGTTCGGTCGGCGCGCCGAAGCTCAGGCCTTTTTCACTTTGCAGCACCACCGCCTCGCGCACCGCCGGGTGGTTGTGCCCCATGATCATCGGGCCCCAGGACAGCACGTAGTCGATGTAGCGTTTGCCCTCGGTGTCGAAGACGTAGGGTCCCTCGCTGCGCTCGATGAACAGCGGGGTGCCGCCGACCGCGCGGAAAGCGCGCACGGGTGAATTGACGCCGCCGGGAATATGCCGGCAGGCGCGTTGAAAGAGTTCCGCGGAGGTGCTCATGCTGTCGCTGTCCTGGTGCCTCGGTTAGAGTCCGCGCCTTGGGCGCAGGGGCGAATTATCTGTGCTGGCGCACTGAATATCCAGTGGCCTCAGAAGGGCTTGAGTACGGCCAGCAGGACGATGCCGAAAAGAAAAATCACCGGCACCTCGTTGAAAAAGCGGTAGAACACATGGCCGTGATCGTCGCTGTCTGCATTGATGCGCCGCACGTAGCGGCCGCACTGGAAATGGTACACGACCAGGAACGCCACCCCGGCGAGCTTGAGCTGCATCCAGCCCATGCCCAGGTACGCCGGGACCATGGCGATCATCCCCAGCCCAAGGGCGATGGCGATGAACATGAACGGCGTGACGAAACGGTACAGCCTGCGCGCCATGATCGCCAGTTGCGCGCGCACCGCGGGTTCATTGCTGGCCGCGTAGTAAACAAAGATGCGCGGCAGGTAGAACAGGCCGGCAAACCAGCACACCACAAACACGATATGGAAGGCCTTGAGCCAGAGCATGTCGTTTCCTCGCTGTCGCGCCTACTCGCCCCGCAGGCTGGAGAGCGAATACGCCTCGATGATGTCCCGCGTCAGTACGCCGTGCAGTATACGCCTGCCGCTGCCGGCGCTGCGCTCGTAGACACAGGCCGCCTCGGCCGTGTTGTCGCGCATGGCGTCCAGCGCCTGGCGCAGGGTCGCCTGGAGCGGCACCGGGGTAATACTGCGACGGCGGATGCCGGCGCCGGTGAGGTCCGCCTCGTCGCTCGCGGCCAGCGCCTCGTCCAGCCATTGCAGCAGTTCCTCGCCGTCCACCAGGTACAGGTCGTCGCCCTCGCGTTCCACCAGGCACCAGGTGGGTCTGGACTCCAGCAACGGTTCGATGTCCGCGGCGGACAGCGTGGCCGGTACGCGCACCACCCGCGTGTCCATGGTCGCATTGACGTTGGAGCGGTGCAGCAACTGGGTGAGGGGGTCCTGCGGCACCCGGCGCTTGAGCTGTTGCAGCACGGTCTGGTGGGCCGAACGCTGGTTGAACAGGCCGCTGTTGGTGAGCGTCGCCGCGACGATGGCGAGCATCGCCGCCATGCTGATGCCGATATTCTGGGTCAGCTCGATAATGGCGAGTATCGCCGCCAGGGGCGCGTTCAGCACCGCGCCCATGGCCGCGCCCATGCCGATGACGATGTACAGCGTCGGCTGCGAGGCGATGCCGGGCAGCAGGGTCTGGCCAACACCGCCGGCAATGCCGCCGATGCAGGCGCCGAGCAGCAGGTTTGGCCCAATCAGCCCGATCGGCATGCCCACGCCGCAACTCACCGCCGTGGCCAGCAGCTTGCAGGCGGCGATGGTGAGCAGGGCGGTGAGCGCGAGTTCCCCGTGCAGGGCCAGCTCCACGGTATCGTAACCGATGCCGAGAATCTCTGGCACCAGCAGGGCCAGGCTGCCGGTGAGACAGCCGGCCAGGGTGAAGCGCAGTACCACCGGCCAGTGTGCGGTGCGCGCGGCCAGTGCGCTCAGGCGGATAAAGGCGGAGACGGTAATGCCGCAACACAGGCCCAGCAACACGATGTAGGGCAGTTCCAGCAGGGAGTTGAGGTGCAGGATCGGCAGGTCGAAGAGCCGGCCGTCCGGGGACAGGCCGAGACTCACCGCCGAGGCGGAGACCGCCGCCAGGATAACGGGGATAAAGCCGACCACGGTGTACTCGGCGACAATGACCTCCATGGCGAAGATGACACCCGCCAGCGGCGTGTGGAACACGGCCGCGATGCCGCCGGCGGTGCCACAGGCGATGAGCACGCGCAGGCTGTTGTTGGGCAGGCCGAGCCATTGCCCGAGCAGGCTGTTGGCGGCGCCGCCCAGGTGCACCCCCGGCCCCTCGCGCCCGCCGGACTGGCCGCTGGCCAGGGCGAAGGCGCCGCCGACGAATTGCACCAGGGCGTTGCGCAGGGGCAGCACGCTGTAGTGCGAGTGCATGCGGCTGATGACGTGGACGATGCCGGTTTCGCGGTCCGCTGGCGACAGCCGCGAGTAGCACAGGCCGAGCAGGGCGGCGCCTCCCGCCGGCAGGGCGAACAGCCACACGCCGGGCAGCTGCTCGAATCCGTCGCCGCCGTCGCCCACGCCCCAGATGCCGGCGAGTTGCGCGATGGCCAGCTCGAAGGCCAGCACCACCAGCCCGGAGGCGATCCCCCCGACCACGCCGAGCAGGGAGTAGGCCAGCACTGACTCGTAGTCGGTCAGGCGATGGCGGTAGTAGTTGAACAGCCTGCGCACGCGAGGTCCTGGTCGAGGGAAAAACCCAATATTACCAGTTATATTCGTGGTTATTGCTTTTATACTGGCGCACCGGCAGCGCGGGCCGCGAAGATCTCGCGCTGACCTACAGTCATCAAGCGCAAAAAGGTAGAACATGATCAGGGTTGGTATTGTTGGAGGCACCGGCTACACCGGTGTCGAACTGTTGCGGCTGCTCGCGGCCCACGGCGAGGCGGAGGTGGCGGTGATCACCTCGCGCGCCGAGGCGGGGCGCCGCCTGGACGATCTCTTCCCCAACCTGCGTGGCCACTACGATCTCGCGTTCAGCGAGCCGGACGTGCAGGTGCTGGCGGCCTGCGACATCGTGTTTTTCGCCACACCGCACAACGTGGCCATGAATCTGGTCCCGGAACTGCTCGCGGCCGGCGCCCGGGTCATCGACCTGTCCGCCGACTACCGCCTGCGCGACGCCGCGCAGTGGTCCGCCTGGTACGGAGAAGCCCACGCCAGCCCGGAGCTGTTGGCGGAGGTGGTGTACGGGCTGCCGGAAATCAACCGGCGGCAAATCGCCGACGCGCGCCTGGTCGCCTGCCCGGGCTGTTACCCGACGGCCGTCGAACTCGGCCTGCTACCGCTGTTGGCGAACGACCTGGTGGAGACGGATTCGCTGATCGCCAGCGCCGCCTCCGGGGTCACTGGCGCCGGGCGCCAGGCGAAAGTGGACAACCTGTTGAGTGAGGCCTCGGACAGCTTCAAGTCCTACGCCGTGGCCGGGCACCGGCACCTGCCGGAAATCGAGCAGACCCTGGCCGACATAGCCGGGCGGGACGCGCGCATCACCTTCGTGCCGCACCTGCTGCCCAATATCCGCGGTATCCAGTCCACGCTGTTTGCGCGGCTGCGCGAACCCGGCGACGACCTGCAGGCCCTGTTCGAGGAGCATTTTGCCGACGAGCCCTTCGTGGATGTGCTGCCTGCCGGTGTCTACCCGCAGACGCGCACGGTGCGCGGCGCCAACCGCTGCCAGCTCGGCGTCGCCGTGCCGCAGGGACGCGACACCGTGGTGGTGATGTCCGTCATCGACAACCTGGTCAAGGGGGCCTCCGGACAGGCGCTGCAGAATATGAACATCATGCTCGGCCTCGACGAGAGCGAGGGGCTGCGACAGGTGGGCCTGTTGCCCTGATCCCCCCACTATGGTGAACCCGTCCCGAGCACTTGCCCTGACCCTGCTGCTGTTTACCCTGGCCGCCGCGGGCGGCAGCTACCTGCTCGGTCGCGGCAGCGCCCACGCCGAACTGGATGCGAACCCGGAGTCAGCGCAGCGTCTCGACCGCGAGTTGACGAACCTGCGAGAGCAGCTGCGCACAGCGCGCGGCGAACTGGAAATGCTGCGCACGCGGCACGAGGTGGATCGCCAGGCCCTGGAGCTGGTGCGCCAGGAAATGGCGGCGCAGGAGGAGCATGCGGCGCAACTTGAGGAGAGCCTGCGTTTCTATCGCAGCCTGATGGCGCCGGGGGAATCCGGGACTGGGGTCAGCGTGCGTGCGGCGGAGCTGGTGGCGCTGGGTCGGGAGGGGCACTACGCCTACCGTATCCTGGTACAGCAGAAGGCGCGCAAGCATGAACTGGTCAGTGGCAGCCTGGCGATCACCTTGTTTGGTCAGCGCGAGGACAATGGTGAACCCTGGCGCATGTCGCTGGCGGAATTGTCCACCACCGAGGTCGAGCCCACCCTGCCACTGCGCTTTCGCTATTTCCAGTCCATCGAGGGGGAGCTCGAACTGGCCGCGCCGTTGCGGCCCAGCGGCATCGAGGTGGTGGCGACGCTGGATCGGCCTGACCAGGCCCAGATCAGCCGGGAGTTTCCCTGGCTTGTACAGGAGCGATTTACCCATGTTGGGAAGTAAGAAATTCACCTCCGGCGTTGCCGGTGGCACCACGCTGATCGCCGAGGAGGTGACCGTCGTCGGCGATATCCACTTCTCGGGTAACCTCGATGTCGAGGGGCTGGTACAGGGCAGCATCCTGGCCAGGCCGGACAGCGAGGCGCTCGTTCGCGTGGTCGCCAAGGGGCGCGTGGAGGGCGAGATCCGCGCGCCCAACGTGGTTATCAACGGCAGTGTCACCGGCGACGTGCACAGCAGCCGGCAACTGGAACTGGCGCCCAAGGGCAGGGTGACGGGCAACGTCTACTACGCGCTGGTCGAGATGGCCGCGGGGGCGGAGGTCAACGGCAGCCTGACCCACGTTGCCGACGGGGCGGACGCCGCGCAGGGCCAGGAGAGCCCGGAGCAGCCCGAGACCCCGCCCGCAGAGGACTGAATCGCTATAATTGACTGTTTTAGTCGGATTTATCATAATCGCCGGGATGTGCGGTAACGACCTGGGCCTGCGCCCGTGGAAGGGTATCAATGTCAGTCGCTGAAACGTTCAACCCGAGCAGTATCAATCTCACGGCATCGGCCGTGCGCAAGGTGCGTGAACTCATCGAGGAGGAGGCCAACGATGAACTCAAGCTGCGCGTGTTCATCACCGGCGGCGGCTGTTCCGGTTTCCAGTACGGGTTCACCTTCGACGAGCTCGCCGCGGAAGACGATACCGCGGTCGAATCCGACGGCGTGACCCTGCTGGTCGACCCGATGAGTTTCCAGTACCTGGCGGGGTCCGAGGTGGATTACACCGAGGGGCTGGAAGGTTCCCGTTTCGTCGTCAACAACCCCAATGCCACCACCACCTGTGGTTGTGGCGCGTCCTTCTCTATCTAGAGGATTGACGGTCGATCGGGCGGGGCCTATGCCGGGTAGACAGCGCCCAGCACCCGCGGCCCCGCGGCGCCGGTGACCACCGCGGCATTGCCGCACAGGCCCTGCAGGCGTCGCCGCGCCAGCCAGGCGAAGGTCGCCGCTTCCACCCAGTCCGGGTGAATGCCCAGTTTTTGCGTATCGGCCACGGCGCTGGCGGGCAACTGCGCGCGCAGGCGTCCCAGCAGGTCGCCGTTATGGGCCCCGCCGCCGCAGATATACACCTCGTCCGGTGGCGCGGCGGCCCCCTGCAGCGCGCGGGCGATGGAGACGGCGGTCAGCTCGGCCAGGGTCGCCTGCACGTCCACCGGCGGCGCTGCGGGCAGGCCTGCCAGGTGGCGTTCCAGCCAGGGCAGGTTGAACAGTTCCCGCCCCGTGCTGCGCGGCCCGGAGCGTGCGAAGTAGGGTTCGCCGAGCAGGGCCTGCAGCAGGTCCTGGCGCACCTCGCCCTGCGCCGACCAGGCGCCGTCGCGGTCGAAACGGCCCTCCCGGTGCCGGCTGTACCACTGGTCCAGCAGCGTATTGCCGGGACCGGTATCGAAGCCCGCCAGCAGTTGTTCGCCCTGTAGTACCGTGGCATTGGCAATGCCGCCGATATTGACGATGGCGCGGTCGACGCCGGGGGCGGCGAACACCTGCGCGTGGAACGCGGGGACCAGCGGCGCGCCCTGTCCGCCGCAGGCCATGTCGCGACGCCGGAAGTCCGCCACCGTGGTGATGCCGGTGCGCTCGGCGATGGTGTTGGGGTCGCCGATCTGCAGCGTGAAGCCTGCCACCCCGTCCACCGGCGGCTCGTGGCGCACGGTCTGGCCATGGCTGCCGATCGCGCTGACCTCGCCCGGGTCCACGGCGGCGTGTTCCAGCAGTGCGAGCGCGGCGTGGGCAAACAACTCTCCCAGTTGCAGGTCCAGCCGGCCCAGGCGGTTGATTTCATCGTCGCCAGGCTGGCAGAGGGCGCCGAGTTCATCGCGCAGGGAGTCTGTCACGGGATATTCGAGGGTGGCCGCCAGTTGCGCGGTGTCGCCGTCGAAGCGCAGCAACGCGCTGTCCACGGCATCCATGCTGGTGCCGGACATCAACCCGACGAACAGCGATGGTTCGGCGTTCACCTAGTAAGGGGCGGCGTCAGTTTGCTCTGACTCGCTCATGGCAAGCTGGTTGCCCGAGTGCAGGGAGGCGAGCTGGTTGGCCGCGCCGTCTATGCTTTGGCGGAACTGCGCCATTTCGGCGGCGGGCAGGCTTTTTGCCTTGGGCAGTTTCTTGTGAATGGTGCGCGGATTGCGGTGCACGCCGTTCATCAGGAACTCGTAGTGCAGGTGCGGCCCGGTGGCCGCTCCCGTGGAGCCGACGCTGCCGATCACCTGGCTTTGTGACACGCGCTGCCCTTTCTTCACATTGCGCTTGTGCAGGTGCAGGTACTTGGTGACGTACTGCTGGCCGTGCTGGATGAACACGTAGTTGCCGTTGGCCCTGGAGTAGCCGGCCTCGACGACCCGGCCGTCACCGGCGGCGTAGACCGGTGTGCCGCGCGGCGCCGCGTAATCCGTGCCGCGGTGTGGCCGGGTGGTCTTGTAGATGGGATGCAGGCGGCGCAGGTTGAAGTTCGAACTGATGCGCGTGAAATCCACCGGCGCCAGCAGGAAGGCCTTGCGCATGCTCACGCCCTGTTCGTTGTAATAGCCGACCTCGCCCTGTGAGTCGGTGTAGCGATAGGCGTTGAACATTTCGCCCTGGTTGGTGAACGAGGCCGCGATGATGTCCCCGTCGCGTATTTTTTTCCCGTCCAGGTAAAGTTCTTCGTAGACCACGTGAATGGTGTCGCCCTTGCGCGGGTCCAGCACGAAGTCGATGACGCCGCCAAAAATATTCGCCAGCTCCATGATGACGGTCTGCGACAGGCCGGCGTCCTGCCCGGCCATGAACAGCGACGAGGTGATGGTGCCCGAAGCCCAGGCCTCGCGCGCCTCGGGCTCGCGGGTGATGATCTCGCTGCTGAAGCCTTCCTCGCCGCGCAGGTAGCTCACGGTTTCCAGCGGGGAGCGGACGTGGCGCACGCCGAGCAGCGTGCCGTCGGTGTCGGCCTGGAAGGCGATGACCTGGCCCGGGTAAATGCGCGCCAGGGTTTTCCCCTGCGCCGACTGGGTCACCACCTCGTGCACGTCGCGGTCGCTGAAGCCCGCGCGATTGAAGATCAGGGAGAGGTTGTCACCGCTGCGCACCACCTGTTCCTGCCAGGGCTGTTCGGGCGGCGCCGCCGGTGCAGCGACCGGCGCTGCTTCCTCGGCGGCTTCCTCCGCGTCGGGGAGTGCGTCCAGCACGGGTTGGTCCAGGGCAATAGCGGGCGTTTCGAAGCTTGTCGCCTCGATGCTCGATTCGGATGCGGCGGGCATCAACAACATCACTGCGAGGCCGGCTGCGAGCGCCAGAGCACCCGCCGCCACGTAGTGGTTGTGCGGCAGTCGCATTGCCGGCGTCGTCGCCTGGCGAATGGCTGTTGCCCCCCTCTGCCGTTTTGCTAGTGGCATGTCCCCAGGGTTCTTTTTGCTATCGGTCCCTCCAGTATACAAAAATTGGCGTTGCCTGACAGTGTGAACAGTACCGGGACTTGCATTTAAGGGGGGGTGTTGTATCGTGTGCGCCGCCTCAATCCACGAGCCCGCCCGTATCGGAAACAAGCTGATGAGCAGCGTATTACTAGAGGATCTGCGCGCCCGCGGCCTGGTTTTCCAGGTGGCCGGGGAGGACGACCTGCCCGCCTGGCTGGATGGCGGGGCGCGCACACTGTACTGCGGTTTCGACCCCACCGCCGACAGCCTGCATATCGGCTCCCTCGTGCCGCTGCTCATGCTGCGCCGTTTTCAGCTCGCCGGGCACAAGCCGCTGGCGCTGGTCGGTGGCGCCACCGGGCTGATCGGTGATCCCAGTTTCAAGGCCGAAGAGCGTTCCCTGAATTCGCCGGACGTGATTGCCGGCTGGGTAGACAAGATTCGCGCGCAGGTGTCGCGGTTCATCGACTTCGATGCCGGCCCGGTGTCAGCCGAAGTGGTCAACAACCTCGACTGGACTGCCGACCTCGATGTGCTGACCTTCCTGCGCGACATCGGCAAGCACTTCTCGGTCAACGCCATGATCCAGAAGGAGTCGGTGAAGCAGCGCATCGAGCGCGAAGGCAGTGGCATCAGCTTTACCGAGTTCACCTACATGATCCTGCAGTCCTATGACTTTGCCGAACTCAACCGGCGCCACGACTGCAGCCTGCAACTGGGCGGCTCCGACCAGTGGGGCAATATCACCGGGGGAATAGATCTCACCCGCCGCCTCCACGGCAAGCAGGTGTTTGGCCTGACCATGCCCCTGATCACCAAGGCGGACGGCTCCAAGTTCGGCAAGACCGAGGCGGGCACGGTGTGGCTGGATCCGCAACGCACCTCCCCCTATGCCTTCTACCAGTTCTGGCTGGGCACCGGGGACGCGGATGTCTACAACTACCTGCGCTATTTCACCTTCCTGGAGGTGGCGGAAATCGCCGAGCTGGAGCGTGCCGATGCGCAGCGCGCCGGCCGTCCCGAGGCCCAGGCGGTACTGGCCGCGGAAGTGACCCGGCTGGTGCACGGCGAGGAGGGCCTGCAGGCGGCGCGCAGGATCACCGATTCGCTGTTCCAGGGCTCCATTGCCAGCCTGTCCGAGGACGATGTCCTGCAATTGCGCCAGGACGGGCTGCCCGCCAGCACCCTGGCGCGCGCCGGGTTGCCGGAAACGCTCACGCAGATGTTCGCGGAGGCGGGCCTGGCCGGCTCCGGCAAGCAGGTCAAGGACGCCCTGGGCCGCAACGCGGTGACGGTGAACGAGCGCGCCCTGGGGATGGCCGACAACGGCGATCCCGCGGCCAGTTTCGCCCCCGAAGGCGCCGTCCACGGACGTTTCTACCTGGTGCGCCTGGGCAAGAAGAAATACCACCTGTTCGAGTTGATCTGACCCCGCTGCCCGGTCGTTGTTGGCGGTGTCAACAATGGCGCTGTAGGGCTTTCGGGGCGCTTCGCGACCGCCGCAAGCGGGCTGTTTGGCGCCGGCCTGAAAATAGTTGCAATCGAGAGTGAGATTTAGGTTGCCACGGTCCCGGCGATGGGTATAATACGCCTCCGCGGTTGAGGGCCGACCTCACCGTTTTCCGTGTCCGAGCGGCACGTGAAGCTATTTAACAATTCGATGAAGACAGATGTGTGGGCACTTGTTGGGATGGATGTCACGATTATCCAGATACAACAAGTGACTCATTGATTCATGTTTTATTGAACATTGATTTCGAAATTGTATCTGGGCCGAGATTAGGTGCGTCAAGCAGGGTAACTGCGTAATGCACCCCTCCTGCTGCGGTGTTCCCTTAGGGGGAGACGGGCGGAGGTAAAAGTCTTGAACTGAAGAGTTTGATCATGGCTCAGATTGAACGCTGGCGGCAGGCCTAACACATGCAAGTCGAGCGCGAAAGCACTTCGGTGTGAGTAGAGCGGCGGACGGGTGAGTAACGCGTAGGAATCTACCCAGTAGTGGGGGACAACCTGGGGAAACCCAGGCTAATACCGCATACGCCCTACGGGGGAAAGCGGGGGATCTTCGGACCTCGCGCTATTGGATGAGCCTGCGTCGGATTAGCTAGTTGGTGGGGTAAAGGCCCACCAAGGCGACGATCCGTAGCTGGTCTGAGAGGATGATCAGCCACACTGGAACTGAGACACGGTCCAGACTCCTACGGGAGGCAGCAGTGGGGAATATTGCGCAATGGGGGAAACCCTGACGCAGCCATGCCGCGTGTGTGAAGAAGGCCTTAGGGTTGTAAAGCACTTTCAATAGGGAGAAAAGGTTGCCGGCTAATACCCGGTAGCGTTGATGTTACCTATAGAAGAAGCACCGGCTAACTCCGTGCCAGCAGCCGCGGTAATACGGAGGGTGCGAGCGTTAATCGGAATTACTGGGCGTAAAGCGCGCGTAGGCGGTTTGTTAAGTCGGATGTGAAATCCCCGGGCTCAACCTGGGACCTGCACCCGATACTGGCCGACTAGAGTACGAGAGAGGGAGGTAGAATTCCACGTGTAGCGGTGAAATGCGTAGATATGTGGAGGAATACCAGTGGCGAAGGCGGCCTCCTGGCTCGATACTGACGCTGAGGTGCGAAAGCGTGGGGAGCAAACAGGATTAGATACCCTGGTAGTCCACGCCGTAAACGATGTCTACTAGCCGTTGGGAGACTTGATTTCTTAGTGGCGCAGCTAACGCACTAAGTAGACCGCCTGGGGAGTACGGCCGCAAGGTTAAAACTCAAATGAATTGACGGGGGCCCGCACAAGCGGTGGAGCATGTGGTTTAATTCGA
>PABK01000040.1 GCA_002699145.1 Halioglobus sp. | reverse complement strand
GAGACGCATCCCCACGCGGCTCGCGACCGACCGAGGGCAGCCCGGAGGGCCGCCAGTAGTGTGCAGCGCCGCTTTTTCCCAGCGCGCGGCCGCTGCCCAGCGAACGAACCCTGCAGACGTCTCCAACGAAAGCACGGTGCTTCAAGGCACGGGGCGGAAACGCTTTCAGGCCGAGTATCTCAGCCTTCCGAGGCCAGAAAGCGTTTCCGCCCCGGGCCAGAGAACCAGCCCCGGCAAGCGTGAGCGCCCCGGGCCAGGGCACCGCCCCCGGCAAGCGTGAGCGCCCCGGGCCAGAGAACCGCACCACCGCAAAATCAGGACAAAAAAAACCGCGCCCGGAGGCGCGGTCAAAGAAAGAGTCGCTACAGACTCTGTGGTGTCGGCATCAATCGAGCGAACCCGGAATGATCCAGCCGGCCCAGAAGGCGTCGTCCGCAGACGTGCCCGGCGGTACCGCGCCGATATAGTTGGTGTTGTCGAAGGTGAAGCCCGAACCGTTGTCCACTTCCACCGGGTTGGTGTTGGCGACAGAGGCCGCCGCGTCGGTCAGCGCGTAGGCCGCGTCGACCGTCACCATGCCGGCGCCGGAGTTCGTCTCGCTGTCGGCGGCGCGCTTGTTGTAGAAGCCGTCGAGGCACTCACCGATGACGTTGACGAAGGTGACCGAGGAGGGGATGACCACGGAGCCGTCGCCGTTTACATCGGCGTCGTCGATACGCACACAGCCGGTGTCGAACTCCCGCACTGCGGTGTTGTAGACACCGACGGTGAGGGCGCCGCGCAGGCGCATACCGGGTTGCTGGCCTTCAGCGGACTCGTCGTTGTTGACCAGGTCGCTACCCAGAACAAGGATGTTGGCCATGGCCGCGGTGGTTTCGGGCACGTACTCGTCGTCGGAAGAGTTCGCCTCGATGCCACGCGGGTCGTTGGAGCCGGTGGGTGCCGCCTTGTTCGGGTTCTTGCGGATAATGACGTGCTGCATGTTGCCCATGTAGCCCTCGTCGTAGTCGAGGTCGTCATCGTCGTTGTTGGTCAGTACGGCGTACTTCAGGTTGGCCGTGCCGCCGAACCATTCCACACCATCGTCGAGGTTGCCGTGCACCTGGATGTAGGACAGTTCGGTGCCGTGGCCGACGCCCTGCAGGGTCAGGCCGTTGATCTCGTTGTTGGGACCGGCGACCAGGCCGCCCTCGGCGATACGCACGTAGCGCAGCGCGCCGGAGCTGTCCGCGGGCTCGTTGCCGCCGTACAGGCCGACCACGGTGCCGCCTTCGCCCTGAACGTTGCACACGGTGCCGCTGCCGAAGCAGGCGCCGGTGCCGCCCTGGCCGTATTGCGGTGCGAAACCCTGGATAACGACGCCGCCCCATTCGCCCTCGCCGTCGAGGTCTTCATCGCCGACGCTGGAAAAGGTGATGGGGGAGGCCGCGGAGCCGACCGCCCACAGTTTGGAGCCGCGGGTCACCAGCAGTGAGCCGGTGTCGAAGGCGCGTACGTGCACCCCGGGACGGATCGTCAGGGTTACGCCCGCTGCCTTGACTGCGGCCACGTCGGCGGCGTCGGCCACGGAGCGGTTGCCCTCGCCGACCAGCACCTCGCCATCCAGGCGCCATTCCGTGCCGGCGACCAGAGTGTAGTCCTGGTCGATCAGGCCGGAGATGGTGCAGATGCTGTTGTCGCCGTTACAGGAGACGAAGTCTGCCGGTTCTACCGGTTCGGCTTCGCCGACAGTACCCGGCAGGGTCCAGCCCTGCCACCAGGCGTCGCCGCCCGGCTCGACCGCGCCGACGAAGTCGGTCTGGTCGAAAACGAAGCCGGAGCCGGTGTTCACCGCGTTGATGACCGGGGCCGAGTCCAGTTGCGCCGCCGCTTCCTGGATGGCCAGGTTGGCGTCGTAGCTCAGTGCGAGTGACTGGACATTGACAGCCGTATCCGCGGCGCGTTTGTTGTAGATGCCCCCGGAACAGTTGTTCAGGACATTGGTCAGGGCGATGGTGGACGGGATGACCAGCGAACCGTCGCCATTGACATCGGCGTCGTCGATGCGGATGCAGCCGGCGTCGAAGTCGTCAACAGAGCTGTTGAAGATGGAGGTGGTCAGGGCGCCGCGCAGACGCATGCCCGGCTGCTGGCCCTCGGCAGAGTCGGGGTTGTTGACCATGTCGCTGCCGATGATGGTGACGTTGGCGATGACCGCCTCGGTTTCCGGTACGTACTCGTCATCGGAGGAGTTCGCCTCGATGCCGCGCGGGTCGTTGGAACCCTGCGGCGCGTCCGCGTCCTTGTCCTTTTCGATGATGGCGTACTGGATGTTGCCCATGAAGCCCTCGTCGTAATCGAGGTCATCGTCGTCGTTGCCGGTAAGCACGGCGTAGCGCAGGTCGGCGGTGCCGCCGAACCACTCGATACCGTCATCGAGATTCTGGTGCACCTGGATGTACTCCAGGGTCGTGCCGTAACCGACGCCCTGCAGGGTCAGGCCGTTGATTTCGTTGTTCGGACCGGCGACCAGGCCGCCCTCGGCGATGCGCACGAAGCGCAGCGTGCCGGAATTGTCGGCCGGGTCGTTACCGCCGTAGACCGAAATGTCCGTGCCACCTTCGCCCTCGACGTTACATACCGTGCCGCTGCCGAAGCAGGCCCCGGTGCCGCCCTGGCCGTACTGGGGCGCGAAACCCTGGATGATGATCCCGCCCCATTCGCCCAGGCCCTCGAAATCGGCGTCGAGGCTGCTGAAGGTGATGGGGTCTGACATGCTGCCGTCGGCCATGAGCATGGAGCCACGGGTAACCAGCAGGGAGCCGGTGTTGAAGGCGCGCACGTGGGTGCCGGCTTCGACTGTCAGAGTGACGCCGGCATCGCGGATGGCCTGGACGTCGTCCTCGTCGGCCACTTCCCGGTTGCCGTCACCGACCTGTACCGTGCCGTCCAGGCGCCACTCGGTGCTGCTGACGAAGGTGTAGTCCTGGTCGATGGTGCCGGACACGGTGCCCACGGAGCAGTCTGCATTGAATTCGACGAAATCC
This sequence comes from Halioglobus sp., assembly GCA_002699145.1. GTDB lineage: Bacteria > Pseudomonadota > Gammaproteobacteria > Pseudomonadales > Halieaceae > Marimicrobium. The sequence continues at coordinate 20,499 of PABK01000040.1, read as the reverse complement.
GCTTGTTCGACCAGGTTGCAGTCACCGTCCGAAGGGTCCGTCGGTTCGGTGGGGTCGGTGGGGTCCGTCGGGTCGGTGAGGATTTCGATGACGACGTCATCACCCTCGTCGCTACTACATCCCACTATCCCCATGGAGACAAGTGGGATAAGGAGTGCTGCGGCCAGCTCTTTCTTCATCATGGTTCAGTTCCCGGTTGGTTACAATTTTGTGCAGAATGCCTGCACCGTTTTCGCTTCGTTATGTGTAAAGGCCGCGGCTGTCGCTCCGCCGCCCGCTCGTGTCTGTCAAAAGGTGTACTTGACGCCCACACCAATCACCGTGCCGTTTTCGTAGCTCTCGATGGTGCGGCCGTTCTGCGAGTACTCGACTTTTTCGTTCAACAGGTTCTTGATCGAGGCCTCCAGTTTGAGTTGCTCGGTCAGCAGGTTCTCGTACTGGAAGTCGATCAGCAGCCTGGCGTCCTCGTACTCGGGCCCGGTATTGCTGCCGCGCGCGACGCGGAAAATGCGGTCGTCGAAGAAGTTGAACAGCAGGGTGAATTTCTGCTCCGTCGGGTAGTGGTCCATCCCCAGTTGCAGGTTGGCCAGCCATTCCGACTGCCCCTGCAGTTCGCGACCGTCGGCATTGGCGCCCTCCAGGCGCAGGGACTCGTCGGACAGGGTCACCTCGGAATCGATATAGGAAACGTTGCCGCCGAGGAACAGGATGTAGTTGTCGGCATCGATCAGGTCCATATTGGCGTCCAGTTCCACGCCCAGCAGTTCCGCGTCATCCTGGTTGATGAAAGTGATGCCGCGCGTTGCCGCGGAGCCGGAGGCGTCGGGTACCGCGCGCTCCACCGGGTTGGTGATGTCCTTGTAGAACACCGCCAGCGATACGCTCTCGGTTTCAGAGAAGTAGTACTCCGCGCGCAGGTCGTAGTTGTCGATGGTGGACACCTGCAGGTCGGGGTTGCCGAAGATCGGGTCGTCCGTGTCCGGGTCGTAGGACTGTGCGGTGGAGCGCTCGATCAGGCCCGGGTAGGACGCGGTTTCCGAGTAACCGAAGCGGAACTGCAGGTCCTCGGTGAGGCGGAAGGTCAGGTTCAGCGCCGGGTACCAGTCGTCGTACTGCAATTCGCTGTTGGACGCGACGTCGTTGGGATACTCAAGGGTCTGGTCGAAATCCTCGTAGCGCACACCCAGCAGCACCGTCCAGTCTTCACCCAGCTCGGTATTGGTGTTGAAGAACGCCGCCTGGATCTCCTCTTCCGACTCGTAGGAATCCGTGTCGGCGGTGTTCGCGGTCAGGCGCACGCGGTCCAGGGCGAAGTTGTAGTAGGGCAGGACGTCGGTTTCCAGATCCTGGTCGATCCCCAGGTCCAGGTCGTCGCCGTTGGCGCCGAGGCCGATACCGAAGCGGTACTGGTCGACGTCGCGCTGCTTGTCCGACCACAGGGCGCCGATCTTGAACTCGGTGGTACTGATGTCACCCCAGTCCCAGTTCACCGTGTAATCGGCGCCCAGGTCGGTGCTGTCTTCCTTGAGGTAGGACCAGCGGCGCTCGAAGGCGGAGGTGGACAGGGTGCCGTTGAAATAGGTGTACTGGCGACGGTCGGGTTCGTCGCGCTCGGTGCGTGAGTAGGCCGCGCGCCAGTCCAGCGCGTGGGTGCCGTGATCGAACTCGAACTCGTTGTGGCCGGTGAATGCCTGGGACAGGAACTCGCGCTCCACCCACTGCAGGATCACCTTGTCCTCGACATTGTCCTCGAGCTGGTCGATACCGTTTTCCTGGCGCGTGGTGTCGTCGGAGTTGCGCAGGAAGGTGGTCTTGGCAAGAATTTCGTCCGCCACGCCGTACTCGATACCGGTGGAAAAGTAGGTGGTCAGCGCGGTGCTTTCCTGGGTGCGCTGGTAGCCGCCGGTGACCTCGATGGGGTTGCTCAGTTCCGCGTCGCCGCGATCGCTGGTGCTGGTGTCGTATTCTGCGGCCAGGTAGTAGCCCCACTCGTTGTCGCCCAGGGGCAGGCGGTCGCCGAATACCGCTGACACGCTGTAGTTGGGGTCGGCGTCCTGGGAACCGACGTTGTAGTCATCCTGGAACTTGACGCCCAGCTGCGCCGCTGCGGCAGGCGAGGTACAGCGTACCGGGTCCACCGAGGGGTCGCAGATGGTCAGGGAGCGGCCACCATCCGTGGCAGCCAGAACGCCTCCTGGCAGGTCGCGCAGACCGCTGTCATAAGTGGTCCACTGGTCGTCGCTGCCGTGGTAATCGAGCACCTCATCGAAGGTGAAGTCAGTGTTGTAGCCCAGTGAGCCGCTGACCTCGATGATGCGCTCGTCGGGAATGCCCTTGGTGATGATGCGAATGCCGCCGCCGGTGGTGGTCGCCAGCTTGTCCGGCGTATAGGACTTCTGGATCTCGATGCCTTCCACGATGGAGGTGGGGAACAGGTCCAGCTGGACATCGCGACGCTGCGGGTCGGTGCTGGGCATGACCAGCCCGTTCAGGGTGCTGGAGATATAGCGCCCGTCCAGGCCGCGCACGGTGGCGTACTTGCGGTCCACCACGGCCACTCCCACGGCGCGGTTCAGGGCGGAGGCGACGTCGGCGTCGCCGAAGCGCTCCAGCTGCGCCACGTCGATGGCGTTGGTGATGGAGGTGGCGTAGCGCTCGACGCTGGCGGCGTCCTTCTGCGGGTCGAACACGCCCAGTACGAAGACTTCCTCGAGCTGCGGGGACACCGGGCCGGCTGCGCCGGCGACCTGCAGTCTCGCCCCCGCGGTCACGCCCAGTTCGGCCATGACGCGCAGGTCGTCCAGCGTGACCGGATTCATGCCCGTAGCGGACACCTGCAGGTCGTACTCGCCGCGCGGTACTTCCAGGACGTAGATACCGTCGCTGTCGGTGGACGCCGAATAATCGGTGCCCGCCAGGGTGACGCTGGCGCCCGCCAGCGGCGTACCGGCGCCGTCGGTGACCTGGCCGGTGATGTAACCGGCTGCGCTGTCGCCGGGGCCGAAGCGGCGAATGGCCACCTCGGGCTCGTCACCGGCGGTGGAGGTGAAGGTCACGTGGACCTCCACGTCCTCGTCCGCGGCGGACTTGAACGCGATGGGAAACTCGATGTTGTCGTCCGCCAGGACCAGTACATGGTCGCCGGCGTCGAGGTTGCTCTGTGCGCTGCCCTGCGCGTTGGTCGCACCCGCGGGCACATCGTCCAGGGTCACCCGGGCGCCGCGCAGGGGCGCGTCGTCCAGGAAAACCATGAGAAACACATCGGCGGCCTGCGCCTGGAAGGAGGAAATAGAGAGAACGAGGCCCGCATAAGCCGCAAGTCTTTTCATAACTGGTGTGTGCCCTAACCTGAAGTCGTTGGTTTTTCAGGGGTGTCCCGGCCAGGCTGTGAATATTGCCCAATGAACCCCTGTGAACGTGCCGCATGCTAGAGCGCGGAAGTGACGCTCTCGTGATGTTTTTGTTGCAGAAATATTAAGAAGCGAGCGATGGCTCTCGCCTGCGGGGCGCTACATCAGCGGCGCGGCGACGGGGCGCGAGCTGGCAAACGGAAAGACCGCGCGTGCTGGCGTCGCTGCGGGGCGTTTGCGCGAGACAAGATTGGCCAGGGAGTTCGTGGACAGGATCGGGCTGACCCGATCGGGTCAGGCGGGACGCCGGCGGCGGAGAGTGGAGGGGCGGCGGCGCCCGCTTCCGCCGGCGGGCGGGGATGCTGGATGTGGTTAGAGGCTGACGGTCACGCTGCGGTAGTCGCTGCCGCAGGTATTGCTGGCGAGGAAATCCTGCAGGCGCAGGTTGACCGCGTCGTTGCTGTCGTCGACCTCGAACATCAGCCCGTCGTAGTAACCCAGGGCCTTGGCCAGGATGCTGTCGCGCTCCTGCTCGTCGAAGCCGTCCAGCAGGGAATGGGTCATCGCGCCGTACTCTTCATCGCTCAGCTGGCCCAGCGACTGCCTGGCCAGCACGCAGGCCATCTGGCGCGAGGCGGCGAATTCCTCCGGCGCCAGTGACAGGGCGGACGCGCCGGGAGCGCAAGCCAGCAGGATGGCGAGGAGGTAGCGGCGGGTGATGCTCATGTCGGGACTCTGGGGCGGGCGGCGCCGGTTGTTGGATTGCGGGGCAGTATATGGAGAAATTTTTACAGAATAATGACAGTAAAATGACCGCGCGGCCGCCGTCGCGACCCCCGCGAGCCCAGGCAGGCAGAGGGCTTCCGGTGTAATGCACATTAATGTTACAGTTTCATGAAACTTGCGTGATAAATGCTGGTGGCACCCAATACAATGTGTATACACTTGGTGTCAGGAGGTACGTGATATGAAAACACTTAAAACAGTACTCGTAGCAACCGTCGCCATTGCCTGTAGCCCGCTGGTCCTGGCCGATGCAGAAAAAGACTGCCTGCTCAAGGGCACCGTGGTGCACGGTGAGCAGGCTGGGCAGGACACCATGGTGCAGATTCACTCGGTCAAGCGGTATGACGAGGATTCGCGCTGCAAGGTGCGCCGTGACCAGAAGATGGAGTTCAGGCTGCCCCAGGACAGCCGCCTCAAGAACGCCCCTTCGGGCAGCGAGGTGCAGTACCGCTATCGCAGCGACGGCAGCGGTAACAGCGATACCGAACTACTCAGTATCGGCGCCTGATTGCCCCGGGCGGGGAAGCGCTCAAGCGTCCCCGCCAGTCCCGCGGTCGGGACTCCCCGACCGCTCTCTCAGCCCGCCTGTTCCGTCCCTGGCGTCGGTAGCATGCTTCCTCAACGCTGTTCCTTCTATTATTTGACAGTGCGCGGGTGGCCAGCGCGCTACCTGCGCGCCGCGGCCGGCTGCGCGGCGTCCTGCCTCGCTCGCTCGTCAGCTCGCCGCCCGGCGGTCCTGGCACCAGGCGCCAAGTTGTGTGATAGTGACGCCCGGCAACCTCATGCCGGGGCCTGACGGGATTTCAAATAACATGTTGCAGAGCGCAACCAGGGCTTTTATTGCACTGCTGCTGGCAGGATTGATCGTCGCCGCCTGGCTCGCCCTTGACGGCGGCGCCGGGGAGGGCGCAGCGCCGGCGCAGCAGCGGACCAGGGACATTCCAGGTGACGCGCTGCAACTGATTGTGGGCCGCGGCGTGGTGCGCGACGGGGGGCTGGCCATTACCGGTTACCGGCGCCAGGAGGGCCGGGAACACGCGGTCGCCATCTGGCGCGGCGCGCTGCAGGCGCGCGACTACGACCTGTTGCGCTACGACATCCAGGCGGCGCCCGCGACACGACTGAACCTGACCTGGCGGCGGGCGGACGACCCGGCGACGGTGCACTCCAGGCCCCTGGCGCGCGCTACCCTGGGCGCTGCCGTGGTGACCCTGGAGGAGGAGGCCGACTGGCGCGGCACCATTGTCGAGGTCGGGGTCTACGCCACCGCCGCCCGCGGGGACCAGGGCCTGTTTGTCAGCAGCCTGGAGTTTGCCGCGGCCGATGCGGCAGGGCGTCTCGCGGCCCACTGGGCCAGCTGGTCCGGATTTCGCGGCTGGGATTACACGTCAATCAATACCCTGCATGGCACCCTGCAGGAAAAGGACCTGTCGCCGCTGCCGGTGGCGGCTGCCTGGGCGGCGCTGGCCAGCCTGCTGCTGTTCGGCTGGGGCCTGCTGCGCCGGCGCCAGCTTCCCGGGGCCTATCTCGCAGCCTGGCTGGTTCCCTGGGTGGCCCTGGACCTGTTGTGGCAGGCCGAGTTGCAGAACCAGCTCGCCGAGGGGCGCGACCGCTTTGGTGGCAAGACCATGCACGAAAAACACCTGGCGGACGACGACGCCTATATCTACCGCTACATCATGCGCCTGAAGCGGGATGTACTGCCGCAGCAGCCGGTGCGCCTGGTGATCGCGCACGATTCGCGCGGGCACAACCTGGAGCGGCTCAAGGCGCAGTACTACCTGCTGCCGCACAACGTGTTCAATTTCGGCGCCGGACCGTCGCGGCGCGGCTACGCCAGGGGTGACTACATCCTGCTGCTGGAAGATACCACCGACCCCGCCTACCACCCAGAGCGGGGCAAGCTGATCTGGCGTCGCGGCCTGCAGATGCACGCGGAACTGGTGGACTCCGACCCGATGGGGCGGCTGTTCCGCGTCACCCGGCGACCCTGGGGCGGGAGAGAGAGCTGATGGCCGAGCCACTGTCACTATCCGGGTGGTTGCTTGCCCAGTTCCTGCCCTGGGCCTGCGGCGCGGTGTGGGTGCGCTGGCTGTTGCTGCGCACGGGGCGCTGCAACCTCGGGTTGATCCTGGGCCACGGCTTTTTTCTTGGCATCTTCCTGGCCACGCTGCTGCTGCGCCTGTGGGATGTGGCGGGCCTGCAGCTGGCGTTTGCCGGCCCCGCGGCGCTGCTCGGCGCCCTCGGCGTGGCCGGCGTGCTGTTGCAGCTGCGCAGCGAGGCCGCTCCTGGCCCGGTCACGGCCGCCGCGCCGCGCTGGCATTATCTCCTGGCCGCCGTCGTGCTCGCCCTGCTGGGCTGGCGCTACCTGACCCTGGGGCAGGAGCTGTGGTTGCGGCCCCTGTACGCCTGGGACGCCTGGATGAACTGGGCGCCCAAGGCCATCGTCTGGTTTCACCTTGGCGAGATGGTCGATTACGTCAAGCCTTACGACTGGCTGACGGCGGCGGCGGACGACTACACGCTGGGCAACCGGCAGGCCTGGAACTACCCGGTCACCGTACCCCTGATCCAGTTGTGGAGCATGCTCGGTGCGGGCACCTGGGACCACGGGGGCATCTATTTTGCCTGGCTGTTCGCGCCACTGGCCCTGGGCCTGGCGCTGTTCGGGCACCTGCGCCTGGCGGGGGTGTCGCTGGCGTGGTCCTGCGTGGCGTTGTACCTGCTGCTCAGCCTGCCCTACCTGAATGTGCACACGGTGCTGGCCGGTTACGCCGACATCTGGGTGGCGGCGGCTTTTGCGCTGGGGGTGTGCGCCCTGAGCGAGTGGCAGCGCGAGCGCCGCTGGCAGTTTGCCGTGTTGTGGCTGGTGATGGCCCTGCTGTGTACCCAGCTCAAGGTGCCCGGGCTGATCCTCGGCCTGATACTGCTGGCCTGCGGTCTGCGCGCCTGGCTGTCACTGCCACCGCTGGCCGAGCTGGGCGCCGCCCTGGTGCTGGTGGTGGGCGCGCTCGCCCTGGTGGCGTTGCGCGTCAGTGTGGATCTGCCTTACCTGGGTCACGTGTCCCTGGCCTTCGACCGCATGGAAATCGGCCGCATCGGCGCCTTCGAGCCGGCGCTGCACCCGGTCGGCGGCGTGTTTGCACAGACTTTCCTGGTAATGACCAACTGGCACCTGCTGGGCTACCTGTTGCCGCTGGTCCTGCTCTACGCGCTGTGGCGTAAAAAGCTGCTGCGCTACCCCGGCGCCGATGTGCTGGCGGTGATCCTCGGGGTGTGCTTTGTCACCGGAGTGTTCCTGTTCACCGGGCACTACACCCAGGCGCTGAATTTCGTCACCCTGAATCGGGCGCTGCTCTACCCGGTGCCCGCGCTGGTCTTCGTCTGCTGCCTGCACCTGGCCGCCCGCCCGCCAGGCGGCGCACGCGCCTAGCGTCTGACCTGCAGCAGTACCGCGCGCAGGGCCTTGAGCTTGTCGCCGGGACTGCCGCTGCTGCAACACACCGCGATGACATAGCGGGCGCGGATGTGCAGGAAACGCCGCAGGCGCAGCCCGAAGCTGCGGCCGAGAATCTCCTCGCGCAATTCTGCCGCCGTGGGCCGCCGGTCCATACCGAAGTGCACCATGGCTGTTTTCAGGAACGCGGTGCGACGGTAGTGGCGCAGGAAGCGGCGCCCCGCCAGCGATACGGTGGCGTACTTGTTGCCGCCGTGAATACGGTACATGAAGCCCGGGCGCGGATCGTAGTACTTGGTCGCGCCGAGAATGGAGGCGGCGCGTACGATGACGCCGTCGGCGGTCAGGCCGGACTTCTTCGCCTCCGTTTCGCTGATGCGCAGCAGCCTGGCCAGCGGCATGGGCAGGGTGCTGGTCATGTCCAGCGATGTCGGCAGGGTCATGATCTGTTTCGCCAGCGCATTGGTCAGTGAATTCCCCGAGGTGGGCACCCCCACGTACTCGTAGAACATGATGGTGGCCCAGCGCGTGGCTCCCACCAGCCCGGGACGCAGTTCCATGCGGTCCAGGATGGCGCGGGTTTCGCGCAGCGCGGCGGAGGGTTCGACGCCGACCTCGGCGGCGCAGAAGACGTAATCCACCTGCGGGTTATCGCGGTAGATGGCGCGCAATCGGTCGAGGTAGCCCGGCAGGAAATAATCGTCGCTGTCCAGCAGCACCACGATGTCATTGCGCGCCGCGTTGACGCCGGTACGCACACATTTCATCTGCCCCTGGTTTTCCTGGTGTATCACGCGCACGCCGGGGCGATCGGCGTAGCGCTGCAGCAGCTCGGGAGACTCGTCGGTAGAGCCGTCGTCGACGATGACCAGCTCGTCGCAGTCGTGTAATTGCTCCAGCGCGCGATCCAGGGCCTCGGCCAGGAAGCGCGCGTAGTTGTAGTTGTTCACAACCACCGAGAGAGTGGGATTGGCGCTCTTCTCGTTCATGGAATCAGCTTGGCCAGCCCCAGTCTTCACCGAGGAATGTGAACAGCCGGCGGTTATAGGGCCGGTAAAGCTCCGTCAGCCGCTCGCGGCAGCGCTCCTCCATGGGTTCGCTATAGTGTCCGGTGTTGCGTTTTTCGTCGGTCTCGAAGCTCATCGGTGGCAGGCCGATGTGCGCGCAGAGCTGGTTGCAGACCTCGTTCGGGCTGTTGACCAGTTGTTCGTAGGAGAAAATCTGCAGCCGTTCGCGCGGGAAATATTGTAGCCAGTGCTCTATCTGGTCGATGTACATGCCACGGCGGGCGTAGGAGTAGCGCTTGAAGCGGCGTGTGGCGCCGCCCTTGCGTTTGCGGTCCGCGTCGATGCGCCGCGCCTCCGCATCCAGGGCATCCCAGAAGGACAGGGGCTCGCCGAAAAAACTGCGGCGCATATGGTGGTAGTGGGAATAGGCGCGGTCGACAGGATTGCGCAGCACCATGACCAGCCGCGCGTCGGGCACGTGTCTGGCGGCGTTGATGGCATACAGTTCGCTGACCATCGATGGGGTCGCTTCCCCGGTGACCGGTCGGTAGCCCAGTTGTTGTTCCAGTCCCTGCATGTGGCTGCGGGTGGGAAAGTGGCTGCGATACCAGCTTTCACCGAAGCGATAGAATGTCGGGTTGTCGAGGAAGTGCACTTCTTTCGTGCTGGGCGGGCAAAACCCCGGGTGCTGGGTCAGGTAGTGGAACAGTGAGGTCGTGCCGCTTTTCATGGCGCCGACAATGAGAAAGTCGGGCAGTACCCGCTCCTCGCCCAGTGTCGCGGTAACGACGCGGTAGTAAGCGGTGCCGTGCCGCCGCAGCCGGTAGCGAAAGTTGCGTATCCGCCGGCGCAGCAGGCTTGTGCTCCCGGCCTGGGCTATCACCGCCTGCTCCACAGCGAAGCGAGCACTGTGCACGCGATACCCGTTTCGCGCCGCGCCAGGTGCAGCAACCATAACTGGCTGCACAGGCCGCTGAGCACGGACGCGAGCGCGGCGCCCACGGCGCCGTGGGAGGGCACCAGTAGCGCCAGCGCTGTGACATGCGCAATTGCCGATGTAATCATTATTTTCGGAATACTGTCCTGGCGGCCCGTCATCATGAGGATGTCCTGGGCGGGGCCAGTGAAAACGTTGATGATACCACTGGCCACGAGGATTATCAGTACAGTGCTGGCGGCGGTGAACTCACGGCCGAACAGGTGCAGCAGGGGGCCGGCGAACAGCGCCAGCGCCGTGCTTGCCAGCAGCGTGGGCCACAGGCTGCCGTGGGCGCTCTGTGTCGCCAGTTTTTGCAGGTCGCGGGAATTGCCGGTGGCGTGGGCCGCGGCCATGGATTGCTGGTTGACCATGCTCACCACGGTCTTGGGCAGGCCGGCCAGTTGTGCCAGGCGCTCCGCCGCAAAGTAGGCGCCGGCTGCCGCGGGTCCCGCCAGGAAGCCGACACCGATCACGTTTGCGTAGGTGATGACCATGGAGGCGCAGCGCACAATGAAAATCGGTCGTGCCGTGGGCAGCAGGCGCGAGGGTTGGTACTCGGCGGGGATCTCGCCCGGCGCGCCGCCGGGTTCCAGCCTGGCCTGGCGCCGACGGTACAGGAGCGCCTGCACTACCACGATCGTCGCCACGCTCAGCCCCACCATGAGCAGCACGATTTCTCCCCGCAGCGGCGCATGCGCCACCCACCAGAACAGTGAGACCAGTGCCGCGGTTGTCAGCGGCCTGGCCAGTTGCATCGGCAGCATGGACAGGCCCAGCCACTGACGCGCCCGGGCGATGTCGCGCAGGAACATGGCATAGGTCAGTACCGGGGCAAACAACAGTGCGAGGAGGGTGACATCGCGGTACAGGGATTCCCCGGGGGCGGGCCGCCAGCTCAGCCACAGCGCGATGGCGCTGACGCACAGCAGCGCACTGGGACGCAACAGCAGCCTGGCGGCGGCGCGGATGATGGTCTGCGATCCACGGTTGTTCTGCTGCGCATCCAGCGAGGCGACGAAGCGCGCCGCGACCACGGGCAGTCCGAGGCAGGCGATGGTGCCGAGCATGAACAGCAGCGACTGGCCCCAGGCGTATTTACCGTATTCCGCGGGATCGGCGACCAGTCGCGCCAGCAGTATTTGCAGCGCGAACACGCTGAGCAGGCCGCCCATGCGCATGGCGCCGGCGTAGGCGCCGCGGCGCAGGAAGACCCGGTGGGAAAAGCGCAGGCCCGGTGGTGCGACAGGTTTCCCGTTCACGCGTCCCCGCCGTCCCGTTGCGGTCGGCACAACAGCAACAGCCCGGTCGCCAGGGTTATCCACAGCAGGTTGTTTGACGCCAGTAGCGCGCTCTCACCGATGTTCACGAGGATAACCGCCGCGACCAGCGTGCTCATGCACACGGTGGCGCTGTCCAGCTCGCCGCGCCGCAGCCTGCGCAGCACCCTGACGGCGGCCGCCAGTATGCCCAGCAGGCAGATGCCCAGTCCCAGCAGGCCGAGGTGCAGGGCCAGGTCAATGAACCCGTTGTGTGCGTGGCTGGGCAGCCAGGGCTTTTGCTGCCAGATTTCGGCGGAGGGGCCGTCTTCGCCGAGCCAGAATCCCCCCAGGCCGTAGCCCAGGATCGGGCGCTGGCGAATTTTTTCCGCCAGTAGCAGCCACAGGGACAGGCGCCCCCTGGCCGTGCTCAGTTCGGCGCTGGGAGGTTTGGAGGTGATGGCGTTGTCCAGGATGTCGCAGGATTGCGCACTGCCCGAAATCATTTCCGACGCGCAGCGGGTCGTTTCCTTCTGCAGGGCCGATGGCATGATCTTGTAGCCGCTTTGCAGTACGAAGGCTGCCAGCACGATCGCGGAGCTGAGCAGGGCGGTGGCGGCCAGCGCCCTGCGCCCGCTGACGATCAGGTAGATGCCCAGGCCGCTGAACAGGATCGACCAGGCCAGCATCGAGGACTTCGACGACGCCATTACCAGCACGAACAGCGCGCACCACACCCCGGTGACCAGCGCGGGTGACAGGGGCGGGCGGCGTATCGCCAACGCCATGAAGACGGCGCCCCCGGTGGTGACGAACTTGCCGAGCAGGTTCTTGTGGCCGTAGGCCCCGCTCCACAGCCCCTCATGCAGTCCGGCCATGATGCCCTGCTGTGGATACAGGGCCACCGTGGTCAGGCTGGCGGCCAGGGATACGGCAAAACCCGCGCCCAGCACCGCCAGGATATAGTCCAGGCGCAGGCGCACGACCAGGTAGACGGCAAACAGCGTACCGCCGCCAACGCCGGCGGCGCGCTGTAATGTCACGCCCGGGGCTGTCGACCACAGTACCGACAGGCAGGCCAGCAGCAGCAACGCCAGCACGGACTTCTCCGTGGCCAGCGTGGTCAACGCCGCGCGCCAGTGGCGCAACAGCAGTAGCGCGGTGATCGCGTAGATAGACAGGTACAGCGCTGTTTTCGGCAGCGAGGCGGCCCCGGCGGGAAACAGGTGGAAGAGCAGGGCGCGGCTGTAGACCATCGCGGCAAACACCGCGAAGGCGTACTCGAACACGTGCGGACTGCTGTGCGCTGCAGCGGTCCGGCTTGTTGTCGTGGTGCAGTCGCTATCCATTGCTTTTCAGGTCCTTCCGGGTGAACGATGGCGATACCACTGGCGCAGTGTCGGACGCAGCAGTGCCCAGGGCTCCAGCAGGTAGCGCCGCCACAGGCGCAGCGGGTCGCACGCGAGTCGATACAGCCAGGCGAGTCCCGCGCGGCTCATCCAGCGCGGTGGTTGCGCCTGCGCGCCGGTGAAGTAGTCCAGGGTGGCGCCGGCCTGCGTGGCGCAGCCGACCTCGAGCTGGTCGAGGTGGTGCAACAGCCAGCGCTCCTGGGTCGGCATGCCCATGCCGACCAGTAACAGGTCCGGCTGCATGGCATTGATCTGCGCGACCACCGGGCCGTGATCACGGGCATAGCCGTGATGCACGGCGAACTGTAATCGCGGGTAGCGTTCGCTGACCAGGGCGCGCGCACGCTCCGCCACGGTTTCGCTGGAGCCGAGATAGAAAACGCGCCAGCCCTGTGCCTGGGCGTGGGCGAGCAACTGCGGGAAGTGATCCATCAGCGAAAAGCGTTGCGCGCCGGCGGTGCTTTCGCCGAAACCGGCGAGGATGAGCCGCACGGGCATGCCGTCGATATAACAATCGTCGCAACGGCGATAGAACTCGGCCACGCTGGCGTCGCGCTGCAGCAGGTACAGACTGTGCAGGTTGTGGTGCCCGGACAGGTGGCGCCGGCGATTCGCGCCGCGTATGGCGGCGATGTCCTCCAGCCATTGGTCGAAGCTGCGCGGTTCGATCGCGGTACCGAAGTACTGCAGGCAGGGATTCGTTTCGGTCATTCCAGCCACGCGCCCAGGTCGCGCCCGGTCAGGCGGGACAGTGTCTGCACATCCTCCCGGTAGTAGGCGCGCAATTCGTCCCGGGTGGCTGCATCCATCGGGGGCAGCGAACGCAGGTTGATGTCTTCCAGGCGATCCTTGATCAGCAGGCCGAGGTTGTGGGGTATGACCTTGCGCAGGATTCGTTTCAGGTGGTAGTGACGCAGTACGCCCTGTAACAGCCGTGAACGCGGTTGGCCGGAACGGTTGTAGCGCCGTTCATAGGGGGGTTCGATATCAGCGTCGATGTCCAGGAACGTGCAGACCCCGTGCCAGAACGCCGCGGGATCTGCGCGCATGTCGTCGTAAAAAAGGATGAGCAGGCGATCCGCCGGAAATGCCTCCTGGTAGGAGCGCACGTCATCGGCGTAACGGCCCATGCGGTGGTAGCGCAGCAGAAACTCCGGCTCACCGCGCTCCTCCTCCAGGGCGAGCGATTCGCGAAAGGATTCGCAACTCTCGACACCGTCGCCGCGTGCGTGACACCAGGCGGAATAGGCGCGTTCCACCGGGTTGCGCAAAATGATGATAATGCGCGCGTCCGGGCTGTAGTCGCGCAACTTTTGCGCCATCCCCGGTGTTACCAGGTACCAGGTGCTCGCTTCGCCCAGCACGTGCTGTTCAGCTGTGGCGTCGGCGAACAGCGCCAGGTATTTTTCGTAGCTGGTCACCACGTAGCGTGTCGCCGGCGCGAGGCGGCCGCTACTGTCGGGGAATGGGTAGCCAGCGTCGCCGAAGGCGAGGTATCCAGGCTCCTTGGGAAAGGACATGCACACCTGCGGGTGCTGGCTGAGCCAGCCGGCCAGTGCACTGGTGCCTGATTTCTGCGCGCCGACGATGAACAGGTTGGGACGTTTTTCAGTAGGCATTGTCACTGGTCCAGCCGCCCAGAAAGGTCAGCGCGATAATCTTGATGTCCAGCCACAGTGACCAGTGCTCTATGTAGTAGAGGTCGTACTCGATGCGGCGCTGCATTTTTTCCAGGGTTTCGGTTTCCCCGCGCAGCCCGTGTATCTGCGCCCAGCCGGTAATGCCCGGCTTGACGCGATGACGCTGCATGTAGGCATCGATACGCCGCACGTAGTTCTTGTTCAGCGCCAGCGGGTGCGGCCTGGGCCCGACGACGGACATGTCGCCCTTGAGGACATTGATGAACTGTGGCAGCTCGTCCAGGCTGGTGCGGCGCAGGAGACGGCCGACCCGGGTGACGCGTGGGTCATTGCGCTGCGCCTGGTTTGCACCGTCGGCATCGGGCGCCGGTCCCGGCAGCATGGTGCGGAATTTCAGCACCTGGATGACCTTGCCGTCCCAGCCGTGGCGCTGTTGGCGGAAAAATACCGGCCCCGGCGAATCCTGCTTTATAGCGATGGCGATCAGCACGAATAGCGGCGCGAGCAACAGCAGGGCGATACTCGCGATGAGTATATCCACGGCGGTCTTGATCAGGGAGTTTGGACCGGTCAGCGGTGAGGCGTTCAGGTTGATAACCATCATGCCGGCAACCTCGGCGGGAATATGGTTGAGCAGCGCGAGCATCGACAGGTCGGGAATATAGCGCACGGTCAGGCAACTGCTCTGCAGCAGGTCTATCACCACCTTTTGCCGGTCCAGTGCGTTGTTGTCCATGGCAATCCACACCTCGTCCACGGCATCCGAGGGTTCGGAAATCATCGCCTCCATCTCTTCCAGCGATACCACGGGCATGTCTTCCACCGGCGGCTGTTCGTCGTCCAGGGCCAGCACCACCAGGCCGACGATCTGCCAGTTGGCGTCGTTCGCGCCACGCGCCTGCTCGGCGACGCGCCGGGCGAAGGGGCCGTCACCGACCAGCAGTACCCGCACCGCGGGACGCGGTCGGGCCAGTAACCGCGTGGAAACCGTCGCGCTGAGCCAGCGGAACAGGAACAGCGCCGCCAGGGCGTAGAGAAACCAGTAGCCCATCCACAGGCGGGAAAATTCCGCCGTGGTTTTGGTCAGGGTGCCGGCGAGCATGAGCAAGGTAGCCACGGCAAACAGGCCCGGCAGCGCGTTGCCGGTATCGCGCCAGTGCATTTCCCCGCGCCAGGAGCGGTAAGCGCCGGTTATCGGGAAGATAACCAGCACCAGGCCAGTGCCGAGGATCAACACGGACAGGTAGTCCAGCGGCAAGCTCCACTTGTCCCAGCGCGTGTAGTAGGCGATCCAGCCTGCCGCCGCGACCAGCAGACCGTCGAGCAGCGGCGCCAGGGTGCTCGCCGTGGTCTGGCGCCCCGCCGCGCTAAACACCGCGCTGTCTCTCCACCCGGGCGCCGAGGCGACGCAGGCGCCGGTTGCACCAGCCCTGCGCGGTCGGGACCAGCTTGCGCCGCGCCGAGGGAGGCAGGCGCAGGCGCGACAGGCCGTTGTTTCTGGGGGGACATGTCGACGCCATGTCGCTGTCGGCGAATTCGTCAAAGACCAGGGCGAGCTGCTGTGCCAGTTGCGGCCAGTCGGCCAGTCGCGCCAGGTCGACGATGTCCTCGCGCAGCGCGCGCGACAGGTACATGCCTGATTTTCCGGTCAGGGCGCCACCCATGCCGCCGTCCATGAAGTCTTCGTAAACATTGGCCAGGCGCATGAGCGTGGCCTCCCGCAGCTTGTCTTCCAGCGTCGCGTAGTCGCGACGCAGCCGGGCGATTCCCTCCGGCTGCCAGTCGATGCTGTCGTAGGTGGCCACCAGCTCCTCGGCGGCGCTGCCGATCAGCTCGCGCACCCGTTCCCTGCGACGCCGGCTGCGTCGGCCGCCGGGCTGAACGCCCAGGTCGCCGCACATGTAGGCGGCGTGCAGCAGTGCGG
The DNA here is from genome assembly GCA_002699145.1 of Halioglobus sp. Lineage (GTDB taxonomy): Bacteria > Pseudomonadota > Gammaproteobacteria > Pseudomonadales > Halieaceae > Marimicrobium. Next base: position 4,691 of record PABK01000040.1, on the reverse strand, counting down.
CGATGAGGGTGTCCGGCGGTGCACGGCGCGAGGCGAGGATGCTGGCGGTGCCGACCAGGTGATTGATGAAGGGCTTGCCGTTGCCGCGGTACTGTCCCGAGAACATCGGCACCGCGCAGTCGTAGGCCTCGTCGAGCCGCTCGATTGCATCGGCGGGGTATGCCGCATCCAGCATTTGCCGCCGTAGTTGCAAATTGGTCTGCGCGAACTGGAATATCATCGTTCAGGTCAGGCTTCTGGACGGGAGCAAACCCAGGTCGCGCAGCCATGATCCGGCCGTGCGGCGCAATACCAGCGGCAGCGTTTGTAGCATCCAGGGGCGATGACTGCGCTCGAAAAGCCGCCGGTGCCCGTCGGTCCAGCGCGCCAGCGCCTGCATGCTCGCGTCGTCCGGCGCCAGCCGCCACTTGCGCCGGGTATGTTCAATGGAACGCTCGGTCCATTCGACACTCCAGCGCAATTCAAAGAACTCGCGGTCGTAGTCCTCGAAGCGCCGCGCGTTGTCGTAGCGCACCACGGCGTCGGGCTCGAACCAGACCTCGCCGCCGGCCCGCCTGATCTCGCGGGCGAGATCCAGGTGCTCCTGGTGGGAGAGAAAGCCTTCGTCCAGCGGCGCCTGGTTGCGCAGAACGTCCGTGCGCACCAGGACGCAGTGGAACTCGAAGGAGCCCACCGCTTCGCGCGCGAGTTTCGTTTGCACCACGCGCAGCGGCTGTCGCATATAGCGGTGCTGTTGGGCGATACGGTTGAATGGGCCCTGGCTTTCCTCGACGAAATCGCCGCCGGCAAGGTGCACCACGCGCAGGTGGCGGGTACCCTCCAGGACGACCGGGCCCACCGCCCAGGCGCCGGTATCCCGGGCGCACGCGAGCAGGGCCCGCAGCCATCCGCGATAGACGAACAGGTCGTTGTCCACGAAGGCCACGTAGGGTGTGGTGACATGTTCCAGCGCCAGGTTGCGCGCCCGGTTGGGTGGCAGGTATTCGTCGACGCGCAGGTAGAGATAGTCGTTGTCGGCGCAGATCTGCTGGAGTTCCCGGGCGATCGGCGCAGGGGCATTGGCGTCCAGGTAGACCAGTCTGAAAGGCGCGGCGGTATGTGCCGCGATATCCCGCAGCGAGTCGACCGCGCAGCTAAATCTCTCCCGTGGAGTAACACAGATCGTTACTTCGGAATCCGCTCGTTTCATGGTCTCGGGGCTGCCGCTGAAGTAGGGCGCATAGTAGCAAATAACCCGGTCCTGCGAACAGTGGCAGGGGCGATATACGGCGCTCGTGCTAGTATCGAATCCTGAGTCAGTAACGCTCTTTTCGTGAGCCGGGCACCGCATGATCCACTTGCAGATGAACGGGTTTATCGCGGACAACCTGTTCCAGTACGTTGTCGCGCGAGTACTCGCCGAGGAGCTCGGATTTGCCCTGCGGGTGAGCCATTCCCGCATGCACCCGCAGCGCAACGTGCCGCAGCTCGAGGCCCTGCTGGCGGCCTTTGCCGATGCGCCGCTGTCGCTGCAAGGAGCCGTGTACGAAGAGCCGGTCGACCACGCCGCGCACATGGATTACGGCGATTTCGACGGCTATGACCTGGACCTGGCTGCACTGTGCGACCGGCGCGAGCCGCGGCGGCTTGAGGTGAAGGGCTATTTCCAGCGCTACGATCTGTTACGCCCCTACAAGGCGCGCATGCGCAGCTGGTTCGCCCTGTCGTCCTGTGATCGCGGCTACGCGGTTGGCCCCGACGACCTTGTAGTGCACATCCGCCGCGGCGACCTGCTCGTTTTCAACCTGGCGCTGTCGCTGGACTACTACCGCGAATTGCTCAAACAATTGTCCTGGCGACGCCTGTACATTGTCGGCTGCGGACTGGACGGGGAGGTGCGCCGGTATTTCGCGCGTTTCGAGCCGGTCTACGTGGAGGGCGAGCCGCTGCAGGACCTGCAGTTCATGCTCGCCTTCGACCGCATGATCCTGTCCAACAGCGGGTTTGCCTGGTGGGCGGGTTTCCTGTCGACCGCGCGGGAGGTTCATTTTCCCGCAATGAGTAGGGACTCTGCCAGGGATCATCCCAAGGCCACCCTTGTGGACCTGCGTATCGATGACGAGAGTCGTTTTCACTATGTCGAGAACGTACCCTACCAGGAACGCGCCTATACGCTGGCCGACGTGTACCGGGCGCGCGGGCAGCTGCGCAAGCAGCGTGTCGCCGGCGCGGTGCTGGCTCTGCTTGCGCGACGCCTGGGACGGCTTCGCTAGCCCGCGTGGCGCGCCAGCATGTCCCGGGTAAAGCCCTGCAGCCGTACCGCGTGGTTGCTGAAAATCCAGCGGATACCGCGGTTGAGCTCCCGGCGCAGGCAGTTGGCGGAGGCGGGAAAGCCGGTGCCCAGGTGCTGGCCGCGCGCCGCGTGTCGCCGGTGCAGCGATTCGTTCAGCAACAGGAAGTGCCCGCCCAGCCCGGCGTAGCCCCGTTCCAGCGCCAGTGCACTCATGCGCGCCACGTTGGTTTCCGCCACCGGCAGCATGCAGTCGGGCGGTGCGAACGACGCGCGCTCGAACATTTCCGGGGCCAGCGAAAGCAGGTGAAACTGTGCCCCCGGCTCCAGGTCGGCCAGTAGTCGGGCCAGGATTTGCGCCTGTTGCACCTGCCGCGGCCACGCTTCGGCCTTGAGTTCCAGCATCAGGTGGCATTGGCCGCCGAACTCGGCGATCACCGCCTCCAAGGTCGGCACCTCGGGGCAGCGCGCATGCAATTCGTCGTGGCTCAGTTCGTCCACGCGCAGCGGCAGGCCAAATACGCGCGCCAGGTCAGGGTCGTGACAGATCACAGGCACCGCGTCGGCGGTCCAGCGAATGTCGCACTCGATGCCCCACACGCCGGCATCGCGGGCGTCGCGAAAAGCGCGCAGGGTGTTTTCGCGCACCGCGCGATTGTCGTGTTCGCCGCGGTGACTGACGATGCGGCAGTCAGCCAGCGCCTCGCGCCCGGGCAGTGGTCGCGGTATCGCGGCAGCCGCCACATCCACCACCGCCGAGGCAATATCTAGTACACTCATCCGCAGTCCTGTTTGCGCTCCCGTAGCTGATGGTAGCGCCTGGTCGCCGTGCAGGTAAAACATAACGCAAAAGGGGAAACATGCCGTCAGCCAGCGGAGCGCGGGTAGCACACCCGGTCAGCAAGCGTGAACTGGTCGCCTGGGCGTTCTACGATTTCGCCAATTCGGGTTACACCACCGTTGTCCTGACCACGGTGTACAGCGCCTATTTCGTCGCGGTGGTCGCGGCGAGCCTCGATGCGACGTCGCCAGGCAGCGCCACTCTCGCCTGGACACTGTCCATCGCCGCGGCGAACCTGGTGGTGCTGCTGGGCGGGCCGGTGATCGGCGCCGTAGCGGATCACCGCGCCATGAAGAAGCCGTTCCTGTTCGCCTCTTCGGTGCTGTGCATCGCCAGCACGGCGCTGCTGGCCGCGACCGGCCCGGACAGCCTCTACGCGGCCATGGCGTTACTGGTGTTGTCGGCCATCGCCTTTGCCGCCGGGGAGAACCTGATTGCGGCCTTTCTGCCGGAGATAAGCAGCGCCGAGGGGATGGGGCGTATCTCCGGCTTCGGCTGGAGCCTGGGGTATTTTGGCGGCCTGCTGACCCTCGGCGTCTGCCTGGGCTATGTCAGCTGGGCGGAGGGGCGGGGTCTGCCGGCCACGCACTACGTCCCGGCGACGCTGCTGATTACGGCGGGAATTTTCGCGGTCACCGCCGCACCGACCTTCGTCTGGCTGCGGGAGAGGGCCGAGCCCAGAGCGCCCCTGGGCGGTACATCCTACCTGCGCATGGGGTTTCGCCAGGTGGCTCTCACCCTGCGCCACGCGGCCCATCTGCCCGACCTGTTCCGTTTCCTGTTCAGCCTGACCCTGTTCCAGGCGGGCGTGGCGACGGTTGTCGTGATCGCCGCGATCTACGCCCAGGAAGTCATGGGCTTCAGCAGCCAGCAGTTGATCACCCTGATCATGGTGGTCAACCTGACCGCCGCCGTCGGGGCCTTCCTGTTCGGCTACGCCCAGGACCATTTCGGCTCCGTGCCCAGCCTGACCGGCGCCCTGGTGGTGTGGATCGCCGCCATCGGTGTCGCCTATTTCAGTACGTCCCCCGGCGACGTCTGGCTGGCCGGGAACCTGATTGGCCTCGCCATGGGTGCGACGCAGGCGGGTGGCAGGGCGCTGATCGGCCGGCTCACCCCGGCGCGGCGCAACGCGGAGATATTCGGCCTGTGGGGGCTGGCCAACCGCGCGGCGGCGATCATCGGCCCGATCAGTTACGGCCTGATCAGTGAGGCCAGCGGGGGAGACCACAAGATGGCGCTGCTCTCCACCGGAACGTTTTTCCTCGCCGGTATGGTGCTGTTGCTCACGGTCGATGAGCGACGGGGGATGGCGGCGGCGCGGGCGGCGGCCGCGGGGTGATCGGCCTGGGGGGGTTGGCTCTCTGACCTTTTGGGGGTTGGCTCTCTGGCCCGGGGCGGAAACGCTTTCAGGCCTCGGAAGGCTGAGATACTCGGCCTGAAAGCGTTTCCGCCCCGGGCCTTGAAGGACCGTTCTAGTCCCGAATTAGTCTGCAGGGGGTCTTCGCGAGGAAACGGCCGCGCGCTGGGAAAAAGCGGCGCTGCACACTACTGGCGGCCCTCCGGGCTGCCCTCGGTCGG
>PABK01000039.1 GCA_002699145.1 Halioglobus sp. | reverse complement strand
TAATCATTCCTGCGTGGGACATCGGTGTTCTCTCCATTAAACGATCTTCGCAAAATCAGTTTAATGAATGCCGGTGTCCCCCGTTAATGATGAAGAGCCCAGAACCGCGCAGCGGTTGTGGTGTCCGTAGCCCTGACTTGTAAATTGCCCCGCGCATCCAGCCTTCTAGATACCTCATAGTAAAGAATGCCTGCGAATATAGCCCCCAGAGCTGCTCCTGATGCTTGAACTCCTGCCCGGTGTGTCAGCATTGTTTTTCATCAGCAACCCGTTTGTCAGGACCTTAGCCTATCTTCTACTCGGCGGTATTCTCGGTACTGCCGTGGGTCTCCTGTTTACACGCCTGGCAAGAATCGAAGACCATTGAATGACTCGCCGTCACCGCGTCTTCAATGCAGCCCTCACTTGCAGCGAGTAACCCCCACATCCTGCGTGCTCACCTCGAATTCGCGGTCGTCGATCCCCCGGTCGCGGGAGTTGAACTTCCCGGACAGCACCGAGTAACTCTCGCAGGCTGCGCTGCCGGCGCCGCCGGCTTCTTCCGCGCCGCTCACGCGGTAGATGGCGGAGTAGGTTGTTTTGGTGGGGTTGCGAAACAGCAGGCTGCCGTAGTCGCCCACGTCGATGCGCACCAGTTCCAGTCCGGAGTCGAAGCTCTGCAGCACGCGCGGCTCCAGTCCCAGGCGTGCGTTGACCTGGTCGAAGGTCTCGATACTGACGTAGGAGGTGTTGCGGATCTGCCCGACGACCCTGGTCACCGACTTGAGTCCGCGGACCTCCTTGTAGAGATCGCGCAGGCGGTCGTACTCCTCGCGCGGCAGTTCGCTGCGCTGGCTGCGCCGGTAGTCGCGGATGCGCTCGTAGAGTTCGTCCGCCCTGTCTACCAGTGCCTCCGCGGCGGCGGTATCGGACATGGCGTCGGGGAAGGTGTCCAGCAGGGCCTGGTACTCGGCGTCGAAGTCCGGCGCAGCCGATGCGGCGGCGCTGAGCAGCAGTGCGAAGAGGGCGGAAAAAAGGGCGGGAAAAAGGGCGGGACGTTTGTGCTGTGTGATCATCGAAAATCGTGTGTTGGTGATTACAGATGGATGCAGTGTAGCCCACGGCGGCGCGGGGGCACAGCAGGGAAAACAAAAAGGGCCAGGCGATTGGCCTGGCCCTTGCCGGTGGCGGGCCGCTGGGCGGCCCGGCAGCGTCGCGCCCGATCAGGCCGCCGTGCGGCGACGCAGGCAGAGCAAGCCGAGTGCTACCAGGGCCAGCGTGGCGGGGGCCGGTACGGTGGGCGTGTCGCCCCGCAGTACGATGTTGTCCAGGTACTGGTAGGGCGTGCCGGCGTCGCGCAGAAACGGCCGCTGCATGCGCAGGCGCACCTCGTGCACCCCGGCGGTCACATTGACCAGGCTCGCCAGCAGCCCGCGTTCGGTGCCGTTGATAATGCCGAAGTCCACGGTATCGACCACCACGTTATCGAACAGCAAATCGAAGATCCCGCCACTGGAGTTCGTCGGGGGAGCATTGAACGCCGCGATATCCGCGGACAGGGTGTAGTTGCCTGCCGCGAGGGCGACGGACTGGAAGATGCCGCCGCCGGCGGGAACGCCGGATGCAAAGCTGACCTGCCCGACGTTGAACGTCGCCGCCAGGGAGGCGCCGCCGCCGGTGGTGTCGAAGAGGGTCACCGCGCCGCCGTTGCCCAGCGTGCCGTTGGCGGTGGTGAACGTGGTCCAGCCGCTGAGGTCGCCGGTTTCGAAATCGCCATTGATGAGCATGGCCTGGGCGAGGGCGGGGAACCACAGCGTCGCCGCCAGTGCCGCGGCTGAGAAGATGTGCGTTGCTTTTTTCATGGGGACTCCAGTACGATGAAGTGATGGCTGTCCTTTAATCCAGCAAGAAATGTACCGAAATTATAAGTGTTTGAAATAGTTAGTTTTATTCTGATAGCGACACGGCTGCTGTAAACAATCCTGACAGTGGGCAGGGCTTTCCCTCACGCCCGCAGTCCTCCGCGACCGGACCGCGCGGCCCCACTGGCGCTGCCGGGCCCGCGCCTGCGCGCAGGGGCCGTGCTGGCGTTTTATGCACATGGCGCTGACTGCTGGCCACCTTTTCCCGCGCGCGCCCGTCGTCCTACACTAGCCCATCGCCCACCCGCCACGACGGAGCACGCCTTGGCCAGCACCTACGAGCACCTCCTGCGCCCCGGCCGCATCGGCAGCCTGCAACTGCGCAATCGCATGACGGTGGCGGCCATGGGCGCCAACCTGGCCGAGCCGGACGGCAGCTGCGGCGAGCGCATCATCGCCTACCACCAGCGCCAGGCGCAGGGCGGTGCGGGCCTGATCGTACTGGGCGCCACCGGCATCGCCTTCCCCGCCGGCGGGGTGCAGCCGAATCAGGTGGCGATCTCCGGGGACGCGCATATCCCCGGCCTGCGCCGGCTCGCCGAGGCCTGCCATGACCACGGTGCGCGGGTCGCGGCGCAGATCCATTTCGGCGGCGTGGTGGCGGTGCAGGACTACGCCCAGGGCCGTCCCGCGCTGGTGCCCAGCTCCCCCCCGGCGGGGCGCAGTGACCTGGCCGGCTACATGCTGCCCGAGGAGTTGGCCTGCCTGTACGACCCGGACGCGCCGGCGCCGCAGTTGCAGGTCATGCAGCAGGAGGACATCGCCGCCCTGGTGGGCCAGTTTCGCGCCGCCGCGGTGCGCGCGCGGGAGGCGGGCATCGACGCCGTGGAAATCCACGCCGGCCACGGCTATATCATCTCCGAATTTCTCTCGCCGGCCATGAACCAGCGCGAGGACGAGTACGGCGGCAGCCTGCAGAACCGCGCGCGCCTGCTGCTGGAAGTGATCGCGGCGGTGCGCGCCGGCGTGGGCCGCGACTACCCGGTGTGGGTGAAACTGGATTCGCGGGAGTTCGGCCGCGAGGAAGGCATCACCCTGGAGGACGCCATCGCCACGGCGCGCCTGGCGGAGTCCGCCGGCGTCGATGCCATCGCGGTGAGCGGCTACCACGATCCCAACCAGGGCGCGCTGCACGCCGAGTCGAACATTCCGCACCCGGTGGAACACCTGGTGCCCAACGCCATCGCCATCAAGCACAGTGTGTCCGTGCCGGTGATTGCCGCCGGGCGTATCGAGCCGGCGTCCGCGGACCGCCACATCGGCCGCGGGCATTTCGATTTCTTCAGCATGGGGCGCAAACTGCTGGCGGACCCGGACCTGCCGCGCAAGCTGGAACGTGGCGAGCCCGAGCAGGTACGCCCCTGCATCTACTGCTACTGCTGCGCCAGCCAGATCTATATCCGCAAACCCCTCAAGTGCGCGGTGAATCCCGAGACCGGCCGCGAGCGGGAACGCACCCTCGTGGCCACCGACGCGGCCAGGCACATCGCCGTGGTCGGCGGGGGACCGGGTGGCATGGAGGTGGCGCGCCGCCTGTCGTTGCGCGGGCACCGCGTCAGCCTGTTCGAGGCGGGCAGCCGTCTGGGCGGTACGCTGCAGTTCGCCAGCATCCCCTACGAGCCGAACCAGCGCCTGCTGCGCTGGTTGCGTGCGCAGGTCCAGGCCTCGAGTGTCGAGGTGCACCTGGACACCGTGGCGAGCGTTGAACTGCTGCACGGACTGGGCGTGCGCGAGGTGGTCGTGGCCACCGGCGCGATGCGGGCCATGCCGGAAATCCCCGGCGCCGGGCGCGACTTCGTCTTCAGCGGCGACGAGATGCGCGCCCTGGTGATGGGTGAAAACGCGCCCTCCCTGCGGCGCAAGACCGGCGCGTTCACGCGTCTGCTGATGGACCTGGGCGCGCGCAGCGGCGCCAGCGCCAATCCCTCGCTGCTGCTCCTGGCGTCGAAAGCCTGGCTGCCCCTGGGACGGCGCATCACCATCATCGGCGGCGAACTGGTCGGGCTGGAACTGGCGGAGTTCCTCGCCGCGCGCGGGCGCGAGGTCTGTGTGCTGGAGAACGACGAGCGCCCGGGGCGCGGCCTGTTCCTGGTGCGGCGCATGCGCCTGCTGGACGAGTTGCAGCACCTGGGCGTGCAGCTGCACAAGAACGTCAGCGGCGTGCGCATTGAACAGGGCGCGGTGGTGTACAGCAACTACCGCGGGCAGGAGCGCTGTCTGGCCAGCGACCATGTCATCGTCGCCCAGGGCGCCAGCGCCAACCCGGTGCTGGCCGAGGCGCTGCACGAGGCGGGCTTTAGCGTGCACGCCATCGGCGACTGCACGGGCGTGGCTTATATCGAGGGCGCGATGGAGCAGGCCGCGGAGCTGGCGCAGGCGCTCTAGCCGTACGCGGCCTCGCACCGTGCTTCAATCGAAGGCGAAATCGTCCGGGTCGTAGTTGCGCAGGCGCTGCCGGTACTCGCCGACGCTGCCCGGCCAGTTGTTGGTCACGCGCTCACCGCTCTTGTACCAGCTGTCCTCGATGCGGCTCCAGGCCATGCGCGCCAGGCGTTTCTGCAGCGCGCGGTTGTAGTTGCCCTCCACGTGCTCGCGCACCTCGACGCTGGCGGCATCGCGCGCCTGCGCCGTGGCCATCAGGCGCAGGATGTAATCGACTTCCGCCTCGCTCATCAGCAGGATGGAATTGTGCCCGAGGTTGGTATTGGGCCCGTAGAGAAAAAACAGGTTGGGAAAGCCGCGCGTGGTCACACCGAGGTAGGCGTGGGCGCCGTCACACCAGTGCTGCGCCAGCAGGCGGTCACCGCGGCCGCGCACCTCGATGCCGTGCAGGAAGGGATTGGTGATAAAGCCGGTGGCGTAGATCACCACGTCGTGTTCGCGGTGCACGTCGTCGGCAGTGATGATGCCGCGCGCGTCCAGCTTGCGGATCGGCTCGGTGACCAGTTCGACATTGTCCCGGCACAGCGCCTCGTAATAGCCGTTGGCGGTGAGGATACGCTTGGCGCCGATGGGGTAGTCCGGGGTGAGCTTCGCGCGCAGGGTCTCGTCGGCGATGGTCTTTTTCATATAGCCCAGGCACGCCTGACGCAGCAGCCAGGCGTTGAGGCGCCGGCCGCGCAGCGCCGGGTAGACGATCAGTTCGTTGCGCAGGTAGGTTTTCAGGCGCGCCAGGGACTTGATCCAGGGCAGGGCGCGCATGAGCTTTTTCTCGCGAGCCGTGTACGGCCGGTCGCGCTTGGGCGCCAGCCAGTTGGCGCTGCGCTGGTACACGGTGAGCGACGCCACCTCGCCGGCGATGGCCGGTACGAACTGTACCGCGCTGGCGGCGTTGCCGATCACCGCCACGGATTTGCCGCGCAGCCCGGCCTTGTCATCCCAGCGCGCGGAGTGAAACTGTGGCCCCGCGAAATCCTCCTGGCCGGGCAGCTTCGGTACGCTGGGCTGGTGCAACTGGCCCACAGCGCTGACCAGGAAACGGCTGCGCAGCGTGTCCCCGTTGTCCAGCGTTACCTGCCACAAACTGGCCTGTTCGTCGAAGTGCGCCGCGATCACCGCGGAGCCAAAGCGGATGTACCGGCGCAGCCCGTGGCGCTGCACCACGTGGTGTATGTACTCGAGTATCTGCCCCTGCCCGGACCACTGGTAATCCCAGTCGGTCTTGCGCTCGAAGGAGTAGCTGTACAGGGCCGAGGGCACGTCGCACTCCGCCCCCGGGTAGTGGTTGTCGCGCCAGGTACCGCCGACATCGTCGCTCTTTTCCAGCAGGAGGATATCGCGCTGGCCGCCCTGCAGCAGGCGGATTGCCATGCACAGGCCGGAAAAGCCGCTGCCGATGACGAGCGTGTGGTACACGCGCGCGGCGTTGCCGGGCGCGGATGGTGGTGTCAGCTCGTCGGGCACGGTGTCGCGTTCCGGCGCGTTCAGGCGGGCAGGAATTCGCCCGCGTCCAGGTCCAGGCACTGCTGCAGGTGGCGCTGGATCATGGCCAGGAACATCTTGTCGCCGCGCTCGTCGGCGCTGCTGAAGCTGGCGCCCAGCACGGTGATGAGGATGCCGTGCATGGCGAACTCGCGGTATTGCGCCCAGCACTCCGCCGCGTCGAGGCTGACGCCCGCGCGTTCCAGTTCCACCCGATACTGTTCGAGCAGTTCGCGCTCCCAGTCGCGCCGGTCCTGCACCTCGACGCTGCCGCCGAGGAAATAGGCCGCGTCGGTCAGGGCGCTGGATTCGCAGGGCGTCTGCCAGTCGACGACGGTGGCCGCGTCATCGCCAAACAGGATATTTTCGCTGCGAAAGTCGCCGTGGGCCAGGGTCCTGGCGCCGTCGAAGCGCGTGGTGAAATGCGTGTGCCCACGCACGTAGCGTTCACCGAAGGTGATCATCTGCGGTGTCATGCCGTGTCCGAAGCGGTCGACGAAACCGGGCCAGGACTGCTCCATCAACAACTGGCCGAACTCGCCGCCGTCGTCGCGCGCCGCGCTCAGTACATGATCCTTGTCGGCTAGTGACGCGTCGCCGTAGAAGGCCGCTGCCAGGCGTGCCGCCTGCGCCAGGGCGAGCTGCGCATGCTCGCGCGATTCGCCGACCAGCTGGCTGCCGGGCGCCGCCGGCGCCAGGTCCTGCATGAGCAGGAGAAATTCGTCGCGCCCGGGGCTCAGTTCGCTGGCGTAGATCTGCGCCGTGCGCATGCTCGTGCGCGGAGCCAGTTCGCGGTAGAACATCACCTCGTTGTAGTAGGCGCCCTGCGCGCCGGCCATGCCGCGGGCCTGCTCGTCGGCCGCCGGCAGCTTGGCAATCAGCGTGGTCGGCGCGTCGCCGCGCGGGCCGTCGTAGGTCAGCGTCAGGCGCGCGTTGTCGCCCATCTTGCCGGTGCCGATCAGCTCGCATTGCAGCGACGCCACGCGCGCCGTGGACAGGCAGCCGTGCGCCGCCAGTGCCTCGTTGAGGTAGTCCACGTCCAGCGCATCGGGGGTTGTGGGAAAGTCTGCCATGGGTGTTCCTGTGTTGTGTTCGGAGGCGGCGCTGCCCGCTGCGCCAGGGCTTGTTGGCGCGCCGGGGCGGGCGCCGGCCGGGCGTTGACGAAGCGCCTGTTAGCGTCCGCGCACGCCGCCAGGGTGCGGGCGCGTCGCGGGCAGCGGTCGGGCGACCTCGCCCTCGCCGGCGGCGTGATCGCGCAGGGCTTCGCGCGCCGCGTCGCGGCGCTGTTCCTCGTACCATTCCTCGCGCAGCTCGTCATCGTCGTCGGTGACGGCCGGGGCGGGTGTCAGCTGCGGTGAGTCCGCTTGCGCCGGGTTCGCAGCGGGCTGCGCCGGCTCCGGCTCGGGCGGGCGTGGCGTGACCGCATCGGCGATGTTCTCGCTGCCCAGTTCCACCACCTCGGCGTCCTGCGTCGGCGTGTCGGAAAACACCGTGTTGCCCTGCGCATCCTTGCTCTGGTAAATCTCCGCCAGCGCACCGCTGCCGATGCCCAGGGCCGCGATCGCCACCATGCCTGCTGTTATCGATTTGCGCATGCTCGTCACCTCTCGTGGTGGTGTGCGTAGTGATGTGTATAGCAGTGTGCACCCGGCTTCAATATCCCAGTCCCACGGGGCTTTGTCCACCGGTGCCTGTCGTTTCAGGCAAGCAGCGCCGCGATGATCTCGTCGCGCAGGTCCGCCGGGTCGATCACACGGTCGAAGGCCATGTTGTCCGCCGGCACCCAGGCGCCGGACTGCAGCTCGCGCAGGCGCGCGGCTTCCTCCTCGCTGGCGCGCGCCGCCTGTGCGCCACCGATGGCCGGGACGCCGCCGAGGCTGACGCAGGGCAGGGCGAGGCTCACCACCTGGCGATCCCAGGGGTTCATGCCCATCACCGAGCTGCCGAAGCCGAAGGCCTTGCGCAGGGTGGCCACGATCTTGCGCCCGCGGTAGCGGCGCTGCGCCAGGAACATCTGCGCCGCGGCCGCGAGCACCGCCGATTCCTCAGCCCGCGGCCCTGGCATTACGCCGGGGTTGTCCACCAGGCTGACCAGCGGCAGGTCGAATTGGTCGGCGACCTCGATGAAGTGGCGCGCCTTGTGCGCCCCCTCGTGACCGATGGCGCCAGCCTCCACCGCCGGCTGGTTGGCGAGCAGCAGGCAGGGTATGCCGCCGATCCGCGCCAGGGCCACCAGCAGGCTGCGCCCGTAGTCCGGTTGCAGCTCGAACAGGCTCTGCGAGTCCGCCAGTGCGCGCAGCACCTCGCGCATGTCATAGGGCTGGTGAATGTGCGGGGGAATGATATCGACCAGGTTGTCCAGCTTGCGCGGCGCGGCGGCGGGGTGTTCGCGCTGCTGCGGCGCGGCCTCGCCCGCGCGCTGCGGCAGCAGGGAAAGGAAATAGCGCGCCATGGCAAAGGCGTCCTGTTCACTCTCTGCCAGGTTGTGGGCGACGCCGCTGCGCGCCGTGTGCATGGCGGCGCCGCCGAGTTCATCGGGGGTGGCCTCGATGCCCAGGGCCGCCTGCACCAGCGGCGGCCCCGCGGAGAACATCGCCGACCCCTGTGTCATGATGATCAGGTCGGCGAACATGCCGGCCAGGGCGCCGTGGCCGGCGGAGGTGCCCAGTACCAGTGTGACCACGGGCACCTGGCCCTTGATGTCGGCCAGCAGTTGCAGGTCGCCCGGGGTGTTCGGGTAGCGCTCGGTCTGGTTGTCCGTGCGTTCGCCGGCGCCATCGAGCAGCATCACCAGCGGCAGACGGCGCTCCTGCGCCAGGCGCACCAGGCGCGTGCGCTTGGCGGCGTTGGGGTGGCCGATGGAGCCGCCCTTGACGGTGAAATCCTCGGCCAGCACGACCACGCCGCGCCCGTCGATGCGCGCCATGCCGCCGACCAGTCCGTCCGCCGGCACGGGGTCGCCGCCGCCGGGATGGTGGCCGCCGGCGAGGGCGCCGTACTCGCTGAAGGTGTTTGCGTCGCACAAGACCGCGACGCGCTCGCGCGCGGTGAGGCGTCCGCGCGCGTGTTGTCGCGCGATTTTATCGGCGCCGCCCATCGCCTCGGCGCCTGCGCTGCGCTCGCGCAACTGCTGCAGCAGTACCTGCCAGCCTTCCCGGTATTGGTTCAAGAGCCGCGCCTCCTGGTGACACGATGCCGCGTAGTCTGCGAACATACGGGATGCTTTTTGCCAATACAACGGGGGACCGCCAGTGAGTGACGATAACGTGATCGAGGTGCGACGCGAGGGGCCGGTGGAGTGGCTGGCGCTGAACCGGCCGGATGCGCATAACACCCTGAATCTCGCGCTGGTGGACGCGCTGGTCGACTATTTCGAGGGCCTGCGCGAGCGCCACGATGTGCGCATCGTCGTGTTAGGCGCCAAAGGCAAGCACTTTTGCGCCGGGCTGGACCTGTCCCCGGACGCCTTCGCGGACATCGAGCGCAGCACGGCCAACACGCTGGTTATCCAGCGGCGCATTGCGCGCATCTACCTGGCCATGCGCAAGTGCCCGCAACCGATCATCGCCATGGTGCACGGTGCGGCCTGCGGCGGCGGCTTCAGTCTCGCCCTGGCGGCGGACATCCGCATCGCCGGGGAAAGCGCGAAGATGAACGCGGCGTATATCAAGATCGGCCTGTCCGGCTGCGACATGGGCAGCAGCTACTTCCTGCCGCGCCTGGTGGGCACCTCGGTGGCCAGCGAGTACCTGATGACCGGACGCTTTATCCACGCCGAGCGCGCCCTGGCCGTCAACCTGGTGTCGCAGATCGTGCCGGACCGCGAACTGGCTGCGGCGGCGCAGGACTACATCCAGGACATGCTGCGCACCTCGCCGGCCGGCCTGCGCCTGACCAAGGACGGCCTGAATATCGCGGTGGACGCACCGGGCCTGGAGGCGGCCATGGCGGTGGAGGATCGCCAGCAGGCGCTGCTGTCGCTGACCGAGGACGCACGCGAGGCCGGCCTGGCGTTTTTCGAAAAACGCGACCCGGTATACCGCGACCGCTAGCAGCGCCGCGCCAGCGCGCCGGTGTTCAGCTGACCAGACGCCGCGCGCCGTGGTATACGCTGAAGCCGTCCTCGCCGGCGAAGCCCAGCAGCGTGAGGTCGTGCTGCCTGGCCACGCGCACCGCCAGGCTCGACGGGGCGCCCACGGCAATCACCACCGGCACGGCGGCCATGACCGCCTTCTGCGCCAGCTCGAAACTGGCGCGCCCGCTCAGCACCACTACCTGCCGCGGATCCTGCGTCATGTCCTGCGCCCCCTCCAGGCGGCTGCCCAGCAGCTTGTCCAGCGCGTTGTGCCGGCCCACGTCCTCGCGCAGCGCCAGCAGTTGCCCGCGGGCATCGAACAGCGCCGCCCCATGAGTGCCGCCGGTGGCGCGAAACAGCGCCTGTTGCGCGCGCATGGCCTCGATCATGGCGCCGACCTGGGCGGGGTCCAGCCAGCCGTCGCCGTCGCGCAGCGTCGGCGGGTTGCGCAGCGCCAGCGCGCGCAACGAGGTCTTGCCGCAGACGCCGCAACTGGACTGGGTGGCGAGATTGCGCTCGACGCTGTCCCAGTCCGGGACGATGCCCGGCGCGAGGGTGACTTCCAGTTCGTTGCCGGCGCTGTCCGCGTCCTGTGCAGTATTCTGCAGGCGGCAATCGAGCACGTCGGCGCGGGTGGCGATCACACCCTCGGCGCGCAGCAGGCCCAGGGCCAGTTCCGCGTCGTGCCCCGGTGTGCGCATGGTGACGCTGAAGGCGCGGCGGCGGGGGGCGCCGTCCTGTTGCCAGCACAGGCTGATGGCCAGGGGTTCTTCCACCGCCACCTGGTCGGCGCTGGCCCGCTCGCGCGCGCCGCCGGTATAGCGCAGGCGGTTCAGCGCGATCTGCGCGGCGGGCGTATCGGGATCGGTCCGGGGGCGTAAGCCGGTCTCGGGGGGTGAGTCGGTTTCAGGGATTGAATCGGACATGCCTGTTTTTCCGGGCCTGCGGCCCTTCCGGGGTGGGTGCGGGCCGGTCACGCAGGGCCTGTGCGGCAAAAAAGGCCAGCAAAAAACGGTGTTTTGGTGTATTATGGATAGTTCACTCCTCTAAAAAAGGCCAAAAAAATATGCCCCGTAAGCCCGCTCGCACCCGTACGCGTGAATCCGCCAAGAAAAAAGCCCCCGCCGCTGTAGAGACGTCCGCGTCTATCGCCGAACAAACCGCCGCCTTCCTCAAGGCCGGCAAGAAAATCGACGTCATCGCCTCCGGCGTCAGTGGCCAGCCCAGCATGGCGGTGAACAAGAATATCAAACTCGGCAACAAGCGCGCAGCGTCCTGAATCCGGGCGCGTCCGCGCCCGCTCATACGAACAACATCCCGATCCTTGCGCGCCGCGGCGTTTAGCTCCGCGGCAGGTAGAACTGTTCGTACCAGCGGCGCAGCTTGTTGATGGGGCCGTCGCCGTCACACAGAATCGGGTCAGCGCGGTAGACCTTGTCCTTCCAGATCTCCACGTCCTGGCCGAAGGCGATGTGGGCGGTCTGCGGATACAACTGCGCGAATTCCCCGGGCAGGGGCCGCTCGTCCAGGCTGCTGACGATCACCGCCGAGCACAGATCCAGTTCCTCCTGGTTGACCGGCGTGTGGCAGTTGACCCACCAGGCGCGGTAACTCAACTCCGCGCCGCTGGACTCGGTGTAGTAGTACATGATGGACGGGCCGTGGTAGGTGGCGTCACCCCAGGCCTCGGCGCCCTGGCCGGCCTGCTCCTTGTGCATGCCCTCCAGGTCGAAAGGGACGCCCGGCGGCACGATCATCTGTGCGCCGGGATCGCGGTCCACCGTGGACAACTGCGTCACCGTGCGCTCGCCGAAGCGGTTCTCCCACTTGCGCACCTTGCCGGCGTGCACGTGGGGAAAGTGCGCGATGTCGACGATGTTCTCGATGACGTCGCAGGCCCTGGCGCGAATGCGTGAGCGGTAAAAAACCCAGTCGCCCCAGCCCTGCGCTCCCCACTCGGGGATGTCGGGCAGGTAGTCCTCCGGCGGATTGCCCTCGGGGTCGTACCAGAGGGCGATGAAGCCGTTGCGTTCGAGCACCGGCCAGCCGCGCAGCGCGTCCACCGCGCGCTCCGGGATGGCCCTGGCGTAGGGGATGTCCACACAGCGTCCGTTGTGGTCGAACACCCAGCCGTGGAACGGGCAGGCGATCGTGTCGCCGCTGACCCGGCCGCCGCCGCTGGCCAGGTGCGCGCCCAGGTGCGGGCAGTGCGCGTCGACGATGCCGACCCGCCCGGACTCGCCGCGGTAGGCCACCAGGTCGCGCGCGAAGTAGTGCAAGCGCCTGACCTCGCCGACGGCGAGCTCCTGGCTGAACAGGACGATGTGCCAGCCGCGCGCATAGCGGCCGGGTTGCAGGAAGGCGTACCTGGCTGCACTCATATCATTCCCTCCCGTTGCCGGTGTCGTCGAAGGCGTGGCGCGCGGCGAGGTAGGCGAAGGTCATCGCCGAGCCGATGGTCGCGCCGGCCCCCGGGTAATTGTCGCCCATGACCGCGGCGCTGGCGTTGCCCGCGGCGTACAGTCCGCGAACAGGGTGTGCCGCCGCGTCCAGCACGCGGCCGTGCTCGTCGCAGGACAATCCGCCCTTGGTATCCAGGTCTCCCGGTTCGCAGCGCAGGGCGTAGAACGGGGCTTCCAGTAGCGGCGCCAGCGAGGGATTGGGTGTGACCCGCGGGTCGGCGTAGTAGCGATCGTGCTCCGAGACGCCGCGCCCGAACTCCGGGTCCTCGCCGCGCGCCGCGTGCTCGTTGAACTGCGTCACGGTGGCGGCCAGGGTGTCCGCGGGCATGTGCAGTTTCTGCGCCATCTCCTGCAGGCTGTCGGCGCGGGTGAGCAGCCCGGAGTCGAAGATGTCCGCCGCCAGGCTGCTGTCCGCCTCGACCTTGCCCGGCTTGATATGACCCACCGCGTAACGGCGCCGGTACCGTGCGTCGAACAACAGGTAGCAGGGAATGGCGCGCTCACCGCGCGCGTGGGCGGCGTACTGGGCCTTGACGAAATCCTCGTAGGGCTGCGCCTCGTTGGTGAAGCGTTTGCCCAGGCCGTTGACCATGATCGAGCCGGGGTTCGACTTGCCCGCGATCAGCGCCATCACGCGCCCGTCGGGCAGCCGGTAGCTGGGCGACCACCAGGCGCAGTGCATGAAGTCCAGCGCCGCGCCCACGCGCTCGCCCAGGGTCACCGCGTCGCCGGTGGCGCCGGGTGCGGCGGCCGTCCAGTCGGCGCCGATGGGGTGCTGCTGGTACTGCTGGCGCATGTCGGCGTTGTGGGAAAAGCCGCCGGTGCCCAGCAGTACGCCGCGCCGGGCGCGCACACGCTGCGCCACGCCGTCGCGCAGCACCAGCGCGCCGCACACGCCGTGGTCGTCCGTCAGCAGTTCCTGCACCGGGGCGTTCAGCCACAGCGGGATGTCGCGGTCCAGCAGGGAGCGCCGCAGGCGCGCCACCAGCGCCGGGCCCAGGCAGAGGCGGTTGTCGCGCTGGCGGCGCAGGCGCGCGGGCAGGTCCAGCAGGTAGCGCAACACCAGTTTTATCCCGGTCCAGTAGGCGCCGAGGTTCATTTTCTGCAGGCTCTGGCCCTCGGCGATGTTGACGTTGAACGGCATCATCAGGCCGTCGTAGTGGCCGATACGCAGTTGCGCCGCCGCCGCGCCGAGGCGGCGCATGTCGAAGGGCGCGTTGTCCATGGAGCGGCCGCCGCTCTTGTAGCCGGGCAGCGACTCGTAGTAATCCATGTAATTGGGGATGGCGCAGAAGTCGACGTGGCTGTGCGCCATCATGAAACGCAGCATCTGGCGCGCGTTGTCCGCGTAGGCGCGCAGGCGCGCGTCCGTCACGCTGTCGCCGACCAGCGCCTTGAGATAGGCGTAGCCCTCTTCGGCGCTGTCGCTGATGCCCACCTCGCCCTGGCGGTGATTGCCCGGAATCCAGGCGACACCGCCGGACTTGGCCGTGGTGCCGCCGTAGACCGCTTCCTTTTCCACCACCAGCACGCTGCCGCCGAGCTGGTGCGCGACCACGGCGCCGGTCATGCCGGCGGCGCCGGCGCCGGCCACCAGCCAGTCGACTTCGATGTCCCAGTGTTGTTCTGTCATGCCGCCTCCACCGCGCCAGTGTGGCAGCGCCCGCCCGGCGCCACCAGCGCAGGGGGGAAAACGGCGCGCGCGGTTCAACAATGTGGCCGCTGCGGTTGACCCGCCACGGGCGCGGGCCTACTGTTCAAGCCTCGACGTGACGACAGGGTCTGCCGCGATGAACACTATTCCCCAGGCGCGCATTCACGGTGTCGACGACCTGCGCCTGGACAGCGTGCCGGCGCCCGAATGCGGTCCCGACGACGTGATCGTGCGCGTGCGCCAGTGCGGCATCTGCGGCAGCGATCTGGGCTACCTGGCCATGGGCGGCCTGACCGGTCCGGACGATCCCATGCGCCTGGGCCACGAGCTGTGGGGCGAGGTCAGCGAGGCTGGCGACAACGTCACCCACGTCGCCGTGGGCGACCGCGTGGTCGTGCAGCCCATGAGCAATGGCAGCAACATCGGCAACGGTGGTGGGGAGGGCGGCTTTACACCTTACCTGCTGGTGCGCGACGCCGCGCGCGATCCCGGCAGCACGCCGCGACTGCCGGACGCCATGCCCGACGCCTGGGGCGCGCTGGTCGAGCCGTTGTCGGTCGCGCAGCACGGCGCCAACCGCGTGGCGGCGAACGCTGCGGACAGCGCGGTGATCTACGGCGCCGGTCCCATCGGCCTGTCCATGGTGCAGGTCCTGCGCTACCGCGGGCTGGACAATATCGTCGCGGTGGACCTGTCTGCCCGTCGCCTGGAGGCGGCGGCGAACATGGGCGCCGTACCGCTGCGCGGCGACGACCCCGCGCTGGCCCAGCGGCTCATGGAGCTGCACGGCACGCGCGAGTTCTTCGGCATGCCCATGCCCGCCAGTTCGCTCTATGTCGAGGCCACCGGCGCGCGCGCCGTGTTCGAGAACATCGTCGCGCAGGCCGGGCCGGGCAGTCGCATCTGCCTGACCGGCGTGCACAAGGAGCCGGCGAACGTGGACCTGGTCTCGCTGCTGGCCAAGGAACTGTCCATCGTCGCGGCCATGGGATACCAGCACGAGTTCGACGAGGTCATCGCGATGCTCGACAGCGGCGCGCTGGACCCCGCGGCCATGGTGACACACCACTTTCCGCTGTCGGCGCTGGACGACGCCTTCGCCATGGCGCGGGACCCACAACAGGCCATCAAGGTCATGATCGACTGCCAGGCCTGAGGGCCGGCGCTTCAACGAGGGAGAACAGCATGCAGGAACTGGACGGCAAGGTCGCGGTGGTGACGGGCGCGGGATCGGGAATCGGCGAGGGCATAGCGCGCGCCGCGGCCGACGCCGGCATGCGCGTCGTCGTCGCGGATATCGACCTGGACAGCGCGCAGGCGGTCGCCGCATCCATCGGCGACGACGCCATGGCCTGTCGCGTCGACGTCTCGGACCTGGCCTCGGTGGAAGCCTTGCGCGACGCCGCACTGGAGCGCTTTGGCGCGGTACACCTGCTGTGCAACAACGCCGGCGTGTGGGTGGGTGCGCTGATGGTGGAGGCGGATATCCGCGACTGGCAGTTCCTTATCAACGTCAATTTGTACGGCGTCATCCACGGGGTGACCGCCTTTGGCCCGCTGCTCGCGGCCCAGGGCGAGGGGCATATCGTCAACACCGCCTCCATGGGCGGACTGATCTCCGGCCCCCCCGAGGGGCTGTACACGACCACCAAGTTCGCCGTGGTCGGCCTGTCCGAGTCGCTGCTCATGGAGATGGCGGACAAGGGTGTCGGCGTGTCGGTGCTGTGCCCGGGGCTGGTGGACACACAGCTGACCACGAAGTCCTTCGAGGTGCGGCCGCAGCAGCTCGACCCCGGCATAGACCACGAACAGCCGGCCCCGGACACGGCCAGCGGCATCGCGCCGCAGGACGTGGGGCGCCGGGTGATCGACGCGGTGCGCGAGGGTGAGTTCTATATCATCACCCACGACGACTACCGCGACATCATTGCCATGCGCCACCAGGGCATACTGGACGCCCTGGACGCGCACGCGCGGCGCTACGGTTCGACCTCAGGTCGAGAGGTATGAAGCGCGGCCGTCTCCTGCTGGCCTGCCTGGCGCTGTCCACCCTGTGCGCGACCGCGCCTGTGGCGGCGCGCGACTACTCCGAACAGCGCCAGCCCTGCCGCGACGCCGACCCGCTGCGCCAGCCGTTTTTCGGTGACCTGCACGTGCACACCCGCTACTCGCTGGACGCCAGCACCCAGGGCACCCGCACCACACCGGACCAGGCCTATCAGTTTGCCCGCGGCGAGAAGCTCGGTATCCAGCCCTGGCTGGAGAACGGCAAGAGCCTGCGCTCGCTGCAGCTCGACCGGCCACTGGATTTCGCCATGGTGTCGGACCACGCGGAGCTGATCGGTGAGGTGCACATGTGCAACACGCCCGAGGTGCAGGGCTACGACTCCTGGCAGTGCCTGCTGTACCGCCACTGGCCGCGCGGCGCCTTTTACCTGTTCAATTTCATGTCCTCCATGCGCGCGACGCACATGGGTCAGTGCGGCGAGGACGACGCGTTGTGCCTGCAGGCGGCGCGGGTGCCCTGGGGGGAAATGCTGCAGGCGGCGGAGCAGCACTACGACCGTTCCGCCGACTGTGATTTCACCAGTTTCGTCGGCTACGAGTGGACCGGCCTGCGCGCCGAGGGCGGCGGCAACCTGCACCGCAACGTGGTGTTTCGCAACGCCGAGGTACCGGAACTGCCGGTCAGCTTCATCGATGCCCCCGCCCCCGAACGCCTGTGGTCGGCCCTGGACCAGCGGTGTATCGACGCGCAGGGCGCCTGCGACGCGCTGGTCATCCCGCACAATTCCAACATGAGCGCGGGCGCCATGTTCGACGGCCTGGGCGACGGCGGCGCCGCGATGAGCGCGGATTACGCCAGCCGCCGCAGCCGCATGGAACCGGTGGTGGAGATCATGCAGCACAAGGGCGCCTCGGAGTGTTACTACGAGGCGGGCGTCAGCGTCGACGAACTGTGCGCGTTCGAGCAACTGCCCATTGACAACATCGCCGGCTACGGCAACCCGCCGCGGCCGGACACCGGTTTCGTGCGCGAGGTGCTGGGCCGCGGCCTGGCCCTGCAGGCGGAACTGGGCGCGGATCCCTACCGCTTTGGCTTCATCGCCAGTACCGACACGCACCTGGGTACGCCGGGCGCGGCGCAGGAGGGCGACTTCCTCGGCCATGGCGGCGCGGGCGAGCCGTCCAGGGACGCGGTGCCCCCGGGCCTGCCGGACAAGCTCGAGTACAACCCCGGCGGCCTGGCCGTGGTCTGGGCGGAGGAAAACAGCCGCGACGCGCTGTTCGACGCGCTGCGCCGCCGCGAGACCTACGGCACCAGCGGGCCGCGCATCACCAGCCGCTTTTTCGCCGGCTGGGACTACCCCGAGGATCTGTGTTTCCGTCCGGATCGCATCGAGCGCGCCTACGCCGGCGGCGTGCCCATGGGGGGCGAATTGAACGGGGCTGACGGTGACGCACCGCGCTTCCTGGTGCTGGCCAGCCAGGATCCGGGCAGCCAGGCCTGGCCTGGCATGCCGCTGCAACGCCTGCAGGTGATCAAGGGGCGGCTGGACGACCAGGGGCGCTACCGCGAACAGGTTATCGACGTTGCCGGAGACCCGCACAATGGCGCCACGGTCGATACGCGCAGCTGCCAGCCCAGGGGCGAGGGCTTCGCCCAGCTCTGCGCGGTGTGGTCGGACAAGGATTTCGACCCACAGGAGCGCGCCTGGTACTACGCGCGGGTGGTGGAGAACCCCAGCTGTCGCTGGAGCCAGCGCATCTGCATCGCCAACGGCGTGGACTGTTCCCGGCCCGAGACCATCGGTGACGGGCTTGAGGGATGCTGCGCGGCGGAGCACCGGCCGGTGCTGCAGGAACGCGCCTGGACCTCGCCGATCTGGTACAACCCCGCGCCCTGAGGGCCCTCAGTCCTCCAGCGCCGGGGCGGCCAGCAGCGACTCGATGGCCAGGGCGACCTGCTCCATGAGCCGCGCCGACTGCTCCAGCGCCGGCGTCACGTCCTGCGCCTCGCGCGCGCGGCAGATATCGGCGAGACCGTGGAAAGTGATGCTCACCACCAGGAACAGGCGCCGGCGCGCCTCCGCCGGGCGCAGGTGGGCTGCGGCGTCGCGCATCAGCGCGGCCAGTTCCTCTTCCTGCTGGAAACTCAGCCCGGAGCGCGTGGCGGGGTTGACGATATCGCTGTTCAACGCCGCCAGTTGCGAGAGAATTTTCACGTAGTGTGCGCCGCCGGCATCCGCCTCGATGTGTTGCGCCAGCGGCATGACCAGGGCGCGGGCGGCGGCGTGGCTGGCCGGTTCCCGTGTGAAGTCCGCCGATCGCATGTAGTCCCGGCGCAGCGCGTGCACCCGCGCGGCGTGGTGGTCGATGATCGCCTGCAGCAGCCCGTCGCGATTGCCGAAATGGTACTGCAGTGCGTTGCGGTTTTTCTGCCCGGCAGCGGCGGTGATCGCGTTGACCGACACCGAGGCCACGCCGCGTTCGGCGAACAGGCGCTGGGCGGCCTCGATAAAACGCTGGCGGGTCTGTGCAGAGCGCGTGGCGTGCCTGTTGCCGGGTGTACTGCCCGATGTGCTGCCCGATGTGCTGCCCATCCCTCGCTCCCGCGGGTCGACGCCAAAAAGCGCGATTATAGTCTCAGCGCAGCGCGAAGGGCGACTTCAGTCCCAGCGCGCGGCGCGCGTAGCGCAGCGCAGCCTTGGAATCCACGCGCTGCTCGGGGGACTCCACGAAAAGCTTGCCCGCGACGACACCCTCGTCATCGATCACGATCAGGCCCGGGTGCGGGATACCGTACTCGCTGTCACCGGGCTGGAAGTCCTCGTTGAGGATGCCCAGGGTGCGAAAGCTCAGTGACTGTTCGTCGGACAGCAGCGGAATATCGATGCCGTGCTCGCGCTGGAAGGCCTGCTGTACCGGCGGCGGATCGTAGGTGATGACCACCAGTGCGATGCCCGCGGCGTCGAAGAAGGGCTTGTACTCGTTCAGCTGTACAAGCTGGCGCTTGCAGTAGACGCACCAGTCGAGGGAGCGCAGGGCGACCAGCACGGTGCCATTGCTGCCGGCGAATTCCTGCACCAGGGTGATCCTGCGTCCCTGGTAGCTGGCCTGCAGACCGGGAAAGTGGCTGCCGGTCGCCGGTCCCAGCGTCATGGTCGCCGCTTCCGCCGTGACAAACATGTCCCGGGTCTGGTATGCCGCCGCCAGGTCACCCAGCGGCTCGCGGAAATACCAGGCAGCGAGGGCGCCGGCCAGCAGCAGGGCGGTGATGACGGGCAATTTTTTCATGTGCGCGGCAAGCCTCCTGTGGTACGCGGGTCCTGCGCCAGTGTAGCGGAAATTGTGCCGTGGCCGGGCTATTGTCGCACGGCCCCCGTAGCGCGTATGCTTTGCACATCACAATAACGGGTTCGTGGAATTGCTTAATGGTTGACCAGTTGCTGGTCGCAGCCCTCTTCGCCGGACTCCTGTTCTGCCTGATTTTCACACGCCTGCAAGCCGTGTGGGTGTTTGTCTGCAGCATGCTGGCGGCGTATTTCTTCGGTTTGGTGGATACCGCGGAGGTGCTGGACAAGGCCTCCAATCCCGGTGTGATCACCCTGGTGCTGTTGTTGCTGGTGTCGACGGGCCTGGAGAAGATGCCGTGGCTGTCGCGGCTGTCGCACACCTTGATCACGCCGAGCTATGCCGGCAGCCTGCTGCGCCTGGGCGGTGCAACGGCGTTGTTTTCAGCGTTTATCAATAACACCGCGGTGGTCGCCACCCTGGCGCACACGGTGCGCAGCAACCGTCACCACCCGGTATCCAAGCTGCTCATCCCGCTGTCCTATGCCGCCATACTCGGCGGCACCATGACACTGATCGGCACCTCCACCAATCTCATCGTCAGCAGCTTCCTGCAGGACGCCACCAACGGCGAGCACTCGCTGGCGTTCTTCGATTTTCTCGCCGTCGGCGCGACCGCCACCGTGCTGGGGCTGGTCGCCATGCTCATCAGCTCGCGCCTGCTCCCGGTGAGTAGTGTGGAGCCGCTGGATATCAACGAGTACGTCATCGAGGCGGAAGTCAGCGAGGCCTCCAGCCTGATCGGCAAGACGATCCTGGAAAACAGGCTGCGCGACCTGGAGGACCTGTTCCTGGTGGAGATCGTGCGCGGCAACTACCTGATATCGCCGGTGACGCCCCAGGAGCATATCGAGGCGGGGGACAAGCTCATATTCTCCGGCGACATCACCCGGGTGCAGGCGCTGGAGGCTTTCGACGGCCTGCGCCTGTTCGCCGTGGAGGAGGGCCTGCTGCGCGAGAACATGATCGAGGTCATCGTCATGCCCAACGCGGCCATCGAAGGCAGGACGGTGAAGGAAAGCGCCTTTCGCTCGGTGTTCGACGCCGCGGTGGTGGGCATGCGCCGAGGCGGCAAGCGCCTGTCGGGCAAGCTCGGCAATATCACCATCCAGGCCGGCGACAGCATGATGCTGGCGGTGGGACCGGACTTCAACGAGCGCAAGAACCTCGACAAGAACTTCGTCATCGTCAACGAGGAGGTCGGGCAGGCACAGACCACCGCGCTGCAGAACTACGTGGTCACCGCCGGCCTGTTCCTGGTGGTGGCGCTGGCCACCCTGGAACTGGTGCCGCTGATCAAGGGAGTGGCGGGCCTGTTGTGCGTGATGCTGCTGCTCGGCGTGGTCGGCGGCGGGGAATTGCGCCGTCGCTTCCCCTTCGAGTTGTGGCTGATCATCGCCTCGGCGCTGACCCTGTCGCAGGCGCTGTCCAACTCGGGGCTGGTGGCCGTGCTGGCCGACACCCTGCGCGCGAATCTCGCTGTGATGGGACCCTGGGGCGCGATGATCGGTATCTACCTGGGGACGCTGCTGCTCACCGAGACCATGACCAACAACGCGGCCGCCGCGCTGGCCTTCCCGGTGGCCTTCGGGCTGGCCGAGAGCTACGGCGTCAGTTTCATGCCCTTCGTCATGGCCGTGGCCTACGGCGCCAGCGCCAGTTTCCTCACGCCTTACGGCTACACCACCAACCTGATGGTGCAGAACCTCGGCGGCTATGAATTCCGCGATTATTTCCGCGCGGGCCTGCCGTTGTCCATCGTCTACGCCGCCGTGGTGATCCTGCTCGTGCCGCAGGTTTTCCCGTTCCAGCCCTGAGCCGCCGGCAGTCTGGCTGCCTCGTGGCGCACCGAAGCCTGACTGCGCTCAGCTCATCCCGGTATTGAAACCGCCGTCCACCGGCAGTGTCTGGCCGGTGATCCAGGATGCGGCGGGAGAGCACAAGAACAGTACCGCCGCGGCGATGTCCGCGGGCACGCCGGTGCGCTTGATGCCCTGGCGTTTCAGCGTGTCGGCGACCATCTCCTCCATGTGGTCCAGGGTGAAGGCGGTGAGGTTGGAGCGGGTCAGGCCGGCCGCCACGGCATTGGCGCGGATGCCCAGCGGGCCCCAGCTCATGCCCAGGGTCTTGATCACCTGCACCAGCCCGGCTTTGGCGGGGCCGTAGCCGGGGGTCCACTCGAAGCCGAAGTAGGAGGTCATGGAGGCGATGCCGATGACGCTGGCGCCGCCGGGAAAATCGCTGGCCGCGAGCAGGTCCTTGCACGCGGTACTGAGGTGGAACACGCTGGACAGGTTGACGGCGATGGAACGGTCGAAACCGTCGTGGCCCCACTCGTCGTCCTGCATGCCACCGGCGCTGTTGACCAGGATGTCCAGCCCGTCCAGCGACGCCGCCAGCGCCCGTAGCTGCGCGCGCTCGGCCACGTCGACCTGGCGGTAGGCCAGCCCGTCGAAATCGCCCTCGTAACTGTCCACGCCGGCGGCGCGCCCGGTGATCAGCACCTGGGCCCCGGCGTCGCGGAAGGCCTGGGCGCAACCCAGCCCGATACCGCTGGTGCCGCCGGTCACCAGCACTCTGGCGCCGCTGAAGTTGTAGGTGATGCCCTGGAACATACCGCGTCTCCTGTGTGTTCAGCCCGGGAACCCCGCGGGCCTGTTCGCTGAGCCGCTGGCGGAGGCAGGCGCACCGCGACGGCAGGTCCCGCCCCGGCTATAGCTGGGGCAGGGCGTCCTCCACCAGTCCGGCGTTCCAGCCGCCATCGGCGATGAATTCCGAACCGGTGCTGTAACTGGCCTCGTCCGAGGCGAGGAAGGCGGTGACCGCCGCGACCTCCTGTGGCAGGCCGACCCGTGGCAGGGCGTGGTTCTTGTAGAAGCCGTCGGCGTCCTCGCGACTCATGAATTCGGCGCCGTGCATCGCGGTGTAGATGCCGCCGGGGTGTACCGAGTTGACGCGAATGTTGTACTTGCCCATCTCCAGCGCCGCCGCCTTGGTCATGCCGCGCACCGCCCATTTCGTCGCCGAGTAGGCGGTGAGGGAGTTTTTGGACTGCAGGCCGTCGATGGACGAGACATTGATGATGGAGCCGCCGCCGCTGGCCTTGAGCGCCTCGAACACCGCCTGCATGCCCAGGAACACGCCGAGCTGGTTGATGCGCACGATGTGCATGAAGTCCTCCTCCGTGGTCTCCATGATGGTCTTCTGCATGACGATGGCGGCGTTGTTGACCAGCACGGAGAGGGAGCCCAGTTGCGCGGCGGCTGCCACCGCGCCGCGCCAGTCGTCGGCGCTGGTGACGTCCATGTGCACGAAGACGGTGGCGGGTGCAAGTTCCTTCGCCAGGGCCTGGCCCGGCTCGTCCAGCACATCGGCGATGACGACCTTCGCGCCTTCCTCGACCATGATCCTGACCGTGGCCTCGCCCATGCCGCGCGCGCCGCCGGTGACAATGGCGGTTTTTCCCTGCAGACGTCCCATTGTGATTCCCTCGATTGTATGACAGCTCAAAGAAGGCGAAGTATAGGCCAGGCCAGCGGGGTATGGTGTTGTACGGGGAGCGAAAACGGGCGCTGGTTCATCTGGCTGAATCGCCGCCGCCCGCGCTGTCCCGGCGCTGCTGTTACACGGTGCAAGTCGCCCGCGCCGGCGGTATTGTTGCGCTTCCAGCATCGCACCGGAGAAGCCCATGTCGCTGAGCTACCTGCAACAGAAACGCCAACACCCGGCACGCAGCGCCGCCATGCAATCGATTGCCGCAATCCAGGACAAGGACCGCGAGGGATGGCTCGCGCTGTGGCACCCGGAGGGGTTGCTGCAGGACCCGGTGGGCGTGTCCCCGCTGGACCCGACTGGCGAGGGCCACCGCGGCATAGAGGCGATCAGCGCCTTCTACGACAACGTCATCGCCCAGGGCGACGTGCGTTTTCATATACGCGAATCCTTCGCCGCGGGCGACGAGTGTGCCAACGTGGGCACCATCACCACACGCTCCGCTGACGGCGCGGTGTCGCGGGCCGAACTGGTGATGCTGTACCGCGTGGACGGCGAGGGCAGGGTGTTGTCCCTGCGCGCGTTCTGGGAATTCGACGACCTGGTGGCGGGCGTTTTCTAGCCTGCGTGTCCATCGCCCGGCGGCGCAAGAAATTGAGCCAGGCCGGACTATCACGAACGGGGCCTGACCCCGGCGTGCATGGCGTGCTATACATGTAGGGCATGACACAGTGGACAGGAGAATGCACATGACGGCCCCCGAGGCGGTACATCTGGGCAGTGACGAACTGCCCTTCGTGGACATCGGCGACGGCAGCCTGCTCAAGGTCCTGCAGGTGCGGGTGAAGGAGGGCCTGTGGATCGTCGAGAACATCTTCAAGGCGGGCTACGAGGTCGATACCCACCGGCACACCGGCCCGGTGTTCGGTTACACCCGTTCCGGCGCGTGGAAGTACAAGGAGTACGACTACGTCAACCGCGCCGGCTCCTTCCTCTACGAGCCCGCCGGCTCGGTGCACACCCTGACCTGTATCGAGGATGACACCCAGGTGTGGTTCCAGATGTACGGATGCAATATCAACCTCGATGCCGACGGCAATATCACCTCGGTAGTGGATGGGGCGACGACGCTGGAGTTCTACCTGGCCATGTGCGCCGAGATGGGTGTGCCCAATCCGCCCGTAATCGTCGAATAGCGCGGGGAGCACCAGGGCTTGTACATCGACGTCTACAATCCGGATAACTACTGCCACGGCATTCCTCACGAGCAGTTCGCCTGGTTGCGCGCCAACGACCCGGTGCACTGGCAGCAGCACCCGGACGGTCACGGTTACTGGGTGTTGAGCCGGCACGCGGACGTGCTGCAGGTGTCGCGCGATTTCAAGGGCTTCTCCGCCGAACGCGGTTTCGTCATGGTCGACGACCTGCCCCCGGACGTGCTGGACATGGCGCGCAACCAGTTGCTGGGGATGGACCCGCCGCGGCACGGCCCACTGCGCCGCGCGGTGATTACGCGCTTTACCTCGCGCATGCTCGCGGAACTGGAACCGCGGGTGCGGCAGATCGCGCGCGAGGTCATGGCGCAGGTGCGGCAGACCAGCGAGGTCAATTTTGTCGAGAGCCTGGCCGGCGACCTGCCCACGGCGGTGATCTGCTCCATGCTGGAGATTCCGCGCGACATGTGGGGGCAGATCCGGCGCTGGTCGGACCTGCAAACCTCCGGTTCGGACCCGGATCTGGGCGGCACCTTCGAAGAGGTGCACCAGGCCAGCGTGGACATGGGCACCTACGGCTTCGAGGTCGCCATGCAGCGCAAGGACGCCGGTGGCGATGATCTCATTTCGCTGTTGATCAACCAGGAGGTGGAGGGACACCAGGTCAGCGAGATGGAGTTCGCCTCGCTGTTCGTGCAGCTCACCGTGGCGGGGAATGAAACCACGCGCGGGCTGATCTCCAGCGGTATGCATGAGCTGATGCGCCGCCCGGAACTGATGCGCCAGTTGCGCGAACAGCCGCAGCGCCTGCCGCAGGCGATCGAGGAGATGCTGCGCTGGACCTGCCCGCTGCATTACTTCAGGCGCACTGCCACCCGCGACACACAGATCGGCGACCAGGCCATCGCCGAGGGCGACCGTGTGGTGATGCTGTACAGCTCGGCGAATTTCGACGAGGCGGTGTTCGACGAGCCGATGACCTTCGACATCACGCGCGACCCGAACCCGCACATGGCCTTTGGCCACGGCATCCACCTGTGCCTGGGTGCGAACCTGGCGCGGTTGGAGGCGCGGGTCTTTTTCGAGGAGTTCTTCAACAGCTTCGCCGCCATCGAGGCCAGCGGGGAGCCGGTGTACATTCGTTCCAACAGTATTCACGGTTTCAAGGAGATGCCGGTGCGGCTGACGCCGGCTTAGATTTCGCGGTAGTGCTCTATCGCAGTGCGACGCTGCCCGGGCCACCAAAGTTGCCGGACAACGGCGGACGGAGGCATTCTCGGTGCTTGCCCCGCTGTCCAGGTGTGTTCCCGGAAGGACGGAAAATCATGTGTATATGCAAGGGTAAGGTCAATTTGTCGAGCCAATCCAGACGCGTTGTGAGCCCAACCTGACAATGGCTGACATGGGGGATATGCGTGGACGGGTAGCCCTCGTCATGGGCGGCGGCGCCGGCACCGGGCGCGCCACGGCGCTGGCCTTTGCCCGCGAGGGCGCGCGAGTCGCGATCGCCGATATCAACGAGGAGGGCGCGCGCGAGACGCTGTCCCTGGTCGAGGAACTCGGCGCCGAGGGCCTGGCAGTGCGTGCGGACATGGCCAGTGGCGCTGATATCCAGGCGACGCTGGCGCGGGTACGGGAGCGTTTTGGCAGCCTGCACATGGTGTCCAACAACGCGGCCCTGGGCGCGCCGAACAAGCCGTTGACCGAGATCACCGAGCAGGAGTACGACCGCTGCATGGGCGTGACCCTGCGCGGCGTGTGGCTGTGCATGAAGTACCAGTTGCCCCTGATCGAGGCCTCCGGCGGCGGCGCTATCGTCAATATCGCCTCGGTCTCCGGGCTGCGCGGCGAGGCCCTGCAGTCCGCCTACGCAGCCGCCAAGGGCGGGGTGATCACGCTGAGCAAGGCGGCGGCGGTGGAATACGCGAAACGCGGGGTGCGGGTGAACACGGTCTGTCCGGGGGGCATCAATTCCGGCGGCATGGCGTTCTACCTCGACAAGATGCCGGCGGAATTGCGGCAAAAAACGCTGGACGCCCACGCCATGGGGCGGCTGGCGGAACCGGGGGAAATCGCCGACGCGGTGGTCTACCTGTGCTCCGCACGCGCGTCCTTCATCACCGGCCACGACCTGGTGGTCGATGGTGGCGTGCTGGTGCGGTCCAACGTCATCGACCTGTGAGGGGCTAGTTCAGCACCAGCACGTCAGCGTGGGTCTGGTCCAGTAGCCGCTCGCAGGTATTGCCGATGACTCGGCCCTTGATCCCGTCGCGCGCGACCGTGCCGAGTATGATCAGGTCCACCTCCAGTTCCGCGGCCACGCTGCGAATCGTATCGGCCGCCTTGCCCTGGCGGGCGTGCACCCGTTCCGGTGGTACGCCGCAGTCCGCGGCGATGCGCTCTGTGTCAGGTGGGTAGTTGAGGTCCTGGTAGGCGGTGACGAAGTTTGCCTCGGAGCCATAGCCGGCGGCCAGGCGGCGCGTAAACGAAATGATCTGGTTGTCCAGGCGCACGTGGGCGATCTCGGTCGACAGCGGGTTGATGGCGGCGAGCACCCGGCGCTTGCCCCAGTCGTGGAAGTTTTTCACCATGAGCACGGGGCAGGGTGAGGTGCGCAGCAGCGTCCAGTCCGAGGTCGAGTGCAGTTCCCGCTGCACCGGGGAATGATCCACCGAGTTCTTGAACAGCATGGAGGCGCCGCAGCGCGCGGCGGCGCTCACCGCGCGGGCGCCCCAGTCCTCCTCCCATTCATGCTCGTACTCCACCTGGATGCCGGCGTCGACGGCACGGGCGGCCAGCGACTGCAGCATGGCCTCCAGGGCCGCCGCTGCCTCGTCCTTGTTACCCAGGCCTGTTTCGCTGTTGGCGCAGGCGAACAGGTGCAGCGCCGCGCCGGTGTCCAGGGCTGAATCCAGCGCCCGTTCGAAGGCGGGCTGGATGTCGCTGGTCGGGTCTATCAGTGCCAGAATCTTGCGCAGTGCCATGGTGTCCTGCCTCTCGCTGGAATGAACTCCCGCCCACCGCCGCGGGCCTGTCTCCAGTGTGGCACCGGCGTGCGTGTCGCCTATTGACCTCGCTCAATATTCTGGTTGTCCAGGGCGGTGAGGTCGTAATCCGGGATGTACATCTGCGGCGTCTTGCCGCCGTCCACGGGCAGTACCACGCCGGTGATGAACGCGGCCGCGTCCGAGGCGAGAAAACAGATTGCCTCGGACATTTCCTGCGGCGAGCCGATGCGGCCCATGGGGATCGAACCGGCCATGGCCTCCTGCAGCGCCGCGTTTTTCATGGTGGAGGCTTCCAGCCCGGGCGTCATGACCGCGCCGGGGGCGACCACGTTGACACGCACGTTGTACGGCGCCGCCTCCATGGCGGCGCACTGGGTGAACTGGTTGACCGCGGCCTTGGCGGCTGAGTAGGCGCCCGCCGCCATGCCCGCCTTGAGGCTGCTCACCGAGGAGATGTTGATGATGCTGCCGTGGCCCTGGGGCTGCATGATCTTCAACGCCGCCTGCACGCCGATGAAGACGCTCTCCACGCACACGCCGAAGTTGGCGCGCCACTGCTCGATACTCTGGTCGACGACCATCCCGCCGATGATCGACGGCGCGTTGTTCACCAGCACGTCGAGGCGTCCGTGCTCCGCGGCGGTGTCGGCGATCAGCGCCGCGAAGGCGTCGAGGTCGGCGACATCCAGCGCCACGCCGCGAAAGCTGCCACCCTCGGCGGCGATTTCCTGGGCCAGTTCATCCAGGCGCTGCTGGCGCCGCGCGCAGGCGACCACGTGGGCGCCCTCGCGGGCCAGTTGCAGGACCGTGGCCCGGCCGATGCCCATGCTGCCGCCGGTGACGATGGCGACTTTGCCTGCAAAGCGACCTGTACTCATGTCTGTGCTCCTGTTGCTGTTGTCATTTTTGCCGCGCCAGTTCCAGCGCGGCGCTGCCGGTGACGTGAAACCCGCGGCTGTTCCCACCGGCGAAGTCCACGTTGGCCAGTGTACCGCCCTGCGTATCCTGCTCCACGCCTGTCACGCGCCCGCGCAGGATCATGGTGTCGCCGGGGGTGTTGGGCGCCAGCAGCTTCAGTTGCAGCCGGCGCAGGCGGCTGCACGGGCCGGCCCAGTCGCTGAGGTAGCGCGCGCAGAGCCCGCAGGTGGTGAGGATGTTCATGAAGATGTCCGGCATCGCCGCGTCGCGCGCCGCCGGGGCGTTGTGATGTACGTCGATGAAATCCTGGGTCGCCACCGCGCCGCTGACGATCAGCTTGTGGGTGATGGGGATCACCAGTTCGGGCAGTTCGTCCCCGGCGGCGATGTCGCCGGGGAGGATATCCTGAAAATCGGTGCGCCAGGGCGGGGTGGCGGGGATGGGCGGGCGCGCCGGTTCGCGCGCCGGCTGTGCCGCCGCATCGCCGGCGGGACGGTACTGGAAGTAGGTGATCAGGGCTTCGGCGAACAGGCGCTCCTGCTGGTCCAGGAACTCCGCGCGCTCGACGACGAAATACCCCTCGCCCAGGGCGGTGCGCTTGAGTTCGCTGATGGAATCGATGGTGTTGAAGTGATGGGCGCGGTCGCCTTCACGCAGCAGGCGGTGAAAGCGGATATCGTAGCTCACCGCCACATTGCCGGCGAATCCACGGCGCGACAGGACGTCGAAGACCTCGTAGGGCGGTTCGTCCGTGGAGCCGGGTGCGAAGCGCATGTTCACGTCGCGCATGGTCCACATCTGCATCATGGCCGGTGGTGCGACAACCCCGCTGCCCAGGCCCTGGCGATGCCGGTAGTCGTCGTCCAGGTACAGCGGGTTGTGATCGCCCATGGCGCTGCACCACTGCCAGACCTGCACCCGGCTGACCGGGTTGAAGGCCAGGTAGGGACCCCTGCGCCTGCCGGTCAGGGCGGCCGGATCAAAGCTGTCGTATTGCTGCTCACCCATGTTCAGGCTCCGGGTGTCCTGTTGTCGGAGGGCACAGGTTAGGTGCTGGTGGCTGGCATTTGAAGGTCACCTGCCGCCTGATTGCTGAACATTTTCATTCAGGTCGCGAGCACAGCCGGCTTTGGCACGGTCTGGCATGGCGGCCTAGTTGTCGTCCTGTCTGTGCTGGAGTACGCGGCGGTAGCCGCGGATGTCGGTGGCGTAGTCGTCCAGGGCCTGTAGCATTTCCACCGTCAGGTCGGGGTGCGTCGAGGACAGGTCGGACGCCTCGCCGATATCCAGGCGCAGGTTGTACAACTGCGGCTGCGCATCTGCGGCCGGCAGCAGGAGTTTCCAGTCGCCCCGGCGCAGTGCGGACTGCCCCTTGTAATCCCAGAAAAGCAGGTCGTGGGGGGCGCCGTTCTCCTCACCGCGCAGGTAGGGCAACAGGTTGTGCCCGTCCAGGCGCGGTTTGAGCGACGTGTAGCCGCCCGAGGCGGCCAGCACGGTGCTGGCGATGTCCAGGGAGATGACCGGCTCGTCGTATACGCTGCCAGCGGGGATTACGCCCTTCCACTGCATGAGGAAAGGGATGCGTATGCCGCCCTCGTAAAGATCGCTCTTGGCTCCACGCAGGGGATCGTTCAGGGAGGCGTTGCTCATCGGGCTGCCGCCGTTGTCACTGAGGTAGATGAGCAGGGTGTTTTCCTCCAGGCCATTGTCGCGCAGGCTTTGCGTGACCTGGCCGACCGCCTCGTCCATGGCGCTGTTCATCGCCGCCAGGGCGCGCCGCGCGGGCTGCTCGATGTACCTGAATTGCTCCAGGTGCTCGGGCGGCGCCTGCAGGGGTACGTGCACCGCGTTGAAGGACAGGTAGAGAAAAAACGGCCGGTCGGTGTGGCGTTCGATAAAGTCCACCGCCTCCCTGGCGAAGGCGTCGGTGAGGTACTCCGTTTCCGTCACCGGTTCGTGTCCGCGGTACAGTTCCCCGCCGTGCTCCAGCGTGAAATCATAATAGGGCGCATCGCGCTCCTGCCCCTGCGGGTAGTAGAGATGGATGCCGCGCAGGAATCCGAAGAACTCGTCGAAGCCGCGCTCCAGCGGGCGCAGCCCCGGTGTGGAGCCCAGGTGCCATTTGCCCACCAGCGCGGTGCTGTAACCGCGCGCCTGCAGCCGCTCGGCCAGGGTGGGTTCCGAGGGCGGCAGGGGTTCGTCCTGTAGCGGTTTGCAATGGAAGCGGTTCTGGTAGCGCCCGGTCAGCAGGCCGCAGCGCGAGGCCACGCAGGCGGGGCCGGAGACGTAGCCGTCGCTAAAACGTACGCCGGCGCCGGCGATGGCGTCGATATTGGGCGTGGGCAGGGCGCCGCCGTAGACACCCACGTCGGCGAAGCCCTGGTCGTCGGCGAGGATCAGCACGATGTTGGGCGGGGGCTGTTCCGTGGGGGTGGGATTGGCCGCGGCGCAGGCGCCTAGCAGGAGGGTGAGTGCGACGAGCTGGAGCCGCTGCCAGCGCGAGTCACGTAGTGGTGTCAATTTCCGCTGCTCCTGCGTTGCTGCTGCAATGCGCGCGCGTGATTGTAGAACGCGATGTCCAGCTGGTTGTCATGGGCGATGCGTTCACGCAACTCCGCGCTGACCTGCCTGCCGCCCGCGGACACATGCCGCGGCGCGATCTCTTTCGCTGACATGGAAAAGCGCGACACCATCTGCTCGACAAACCAGTCGAACTGCTCCAGCAGGCCGATGCACTCGACCTTCTCCAGGTTCGCGCAGGCCGTTTGCAGGCGCGTCTCGTCCACCTCGATCAGGTCCGTGTAGGTCTTTGGCGCGTCTTCGCGCGTCATGGCGAACATGCGCACCTGGTGATTGAGAAAAAAGCAGCGCTTGAGGAAGTCGTCTTCGTAGACCTCCTCCAGGCTCGGGTCGTCCACGTCGGCCAGCGCCGAGAACGAGCGCCAGCCGCCCTTGTTCTTCTGCACCTGTTTGAGATGGCTGATGACGCGATCCACCGGGTCGCGCAGCAACGTGATCAGGCGCAGCGGGCAGTCCAGCAACTCGGCGGCAACATAGGGGAAGTGCCCGGAGTAGATGCGCGTGCGCGCCCTGCGCTCACCGTCGATGGAGAGCAGGTAGGGAATATCCGTCTGGGCGACGACGATGCGTTCGTCATCCAGTTTGTTGGGGTAGATGGCCTGCGGCGGGAAACTGGCGTTGATGCGGTGCTTGAGCGTCGTGCCGCCGGTTTTCATCACGTGGATAAAAAAAATCGGGCGTTCGTCAGCAGGCATTCAGGGTCCAGGAAGCGTGGGGAAGCGAGCGTCGATGGTATAAATGCGCCTTCTTCACTGTCAAGGCGCGCCGCCGGTCCGGTTGGTGGAGTGACCGGCGGCGGCATCCCTCGCGGAGCCCGCCGCCGGTTGCCGTATCAGGACGGCGGTACCGAGTAGCCGCCCCAGACGCTGACGTAGTTGTCGTCGTAGTGTGACGCCAGCGCCGTGTGCAGGTCGTCCACTTCCCACTTCTGCGCGCCCTTCGGGTTGGCGATGGCGTCGCGCACCCTGGGCCGTTCGAGCACCGCCACCTCGTTGCCCCACACCACCATGACCTCGCCGGAGATATGGCCGGCCTCGGGCGAGGCCAGGTAGCCGACCAGCGGCGCCACGTTGGCGGGGTCGAACATGTGAAAGCCGCCGTCCTCGGGCGGGGCGAACATCTGCGCGGTCTGGCCGCCAGCGGTCATGTCCGTCAGCGCGCGCGGCATGATCACGTTGCTGGTGATGCCGTACTTGCTCAGCAACTGCGCGGCGCCCATGGCCATGGCGATGATGCCCGCCTTGGCGGAGGCGTAGTTGGGTTGTCCCGCGCTGCCGTAGATGGCCGCCTCGGAGGAGGTGCTGATGAGGCGGCCATACACCTCTTCGCCGCCCTTGGCCTTGTTGCGCCAGTAGGCCGTGACATTGCGCATGTTGACGAAGTGGCCGCGCAGGTGCACACGCACCACCGAGTCGAACTCGTCATCGGACATGCCGAAGATGGTCTTGTCGCGGCAGAAGCCCGCGTTGTTCACCATGATGTTGATGTCGCCGAAGGTATCCAGTGCGGTTTTCATCAGCGCCTCGGCGTCGTTCGAGTCGGCGCAGTCGCCGAACACGGCGATGGCTTCGCCGCCGAAGGCCTTGATCTCCTCCACGGTGGCCTGTGCGGCCTCCTCGGCGTCGGGGCGGTTGATGTCGTTGATCACCACACGCGCGCCCTGGCGGGCCAGTTGCATGGCTTCCTCGCGGCCCAGGCCGCGGCCGGCGCCGGTGACAATGGCGACTTTGCCGGTCAGGTCTCCCATGAATATTCTCCTGTCAGACGAAAGCGGTGGCCCGCGGCGCGGGCCGTGATAACTAGATACGTTCGATGATGGTGCCGGTGCCGATGGAGGAACCGCAGCACATGGTGATCAGCGCGGTGTTTTTGTCAGCGCGCTCCAGTTCGTGCAGGGCGGTGGTGATCAGCCGGGCGCCGGTGGAGCCCACCGGGTGCCCCAGGGCGATCGCGCCGCCGTTGACGTTGACCTTGTCCATGTCGGCGTCGTAGACGTTGGCCCAGGACAACACCACCGCGGCGAAGGCCTCGTTGATCTCCACCAGGTCGATATCGCCCAGGGTCATACCGGTCTTCTTCAGCAGGGCGGCGGTGGCGTCGACCGGGCCGTCCAGCAGGTAGTAGGGGTCGGTGCCCACCACGCAGTCGGCGAGAATGCGTGCGCGCGGCTTCAGTCCGCGCGCCTTCGCCTCGTCGGCGGTCATCCACAGCACGGCTGCGGAGCCGTCGGAAATCTGTGAGGAGTTGCCCGGCGTGTGGATCTGGCCTTCCATGACAGGATTGAGACCTGCCAGGCCCTCCATGGTGGTGTCGCGCAGGCCCTGGTCGCGCGTCACGCTACGCGTTTCCCCGGTGGGTTTGCCGTCTTCGCCCAGGATCGGTGCTTCCACGGCGAACACCTCGCGGTCGAAACGCCCCTCGTCCCAGGCGCGCCTGGCGCGGGCCTGGGAGTTGAAGGCCAGTTCATCGGCCATCTCGCGGGTGATGCCGCGGTTGTCGGCGATACGCTGGGCGCTGGAGAACTGGTCCGGGGTTGAGTCCCAGGGCCAGCTCTCGGGAATGTAGTAGCCGGGGCCGTTGTAGACGTTGGCGCCCAGGCCCACGCGGCTCATGGCCTCGACGCCGGCGGCGATGCCGATATCGAAGGAAGCCGAGCGGATCATGGATGAGACCATGTGGTTGGCGGTCTGCGCAGAGCCGCATTGGTTGTCCAGGGTGGTGCCGCCGGTCGAGTAGTCGTTGCCCATCGTCAGCCAGGCGTTGCGCGCGATATTGCCAGCCTGTTCGCCGGCCTGGGTCACGCAGCCGGCGGCGACGTAATCCACGTCCGCCATGTCCAGGCCGGTGCGCCTGAGGATTTCCCGGTAGGACAGGGCCAGCAGTTCGGTGGCATGGAAATCGTGCAGGTCGCCCACGCCCACCTTGCCCCTGGCGATCGGGGTCCTGACAGCTTCAACGATAACGGCTTCACGCATGTTTGTTCCTCGCTAGCGGGCGCCCATTGGCAAAGCGGGCGTCCAGGTATGTGGCGGCGCTCCAGTGTACTGGACAGGCGGGGGCGTGTATCCCCCAGCTGCGCCGGAGTTCGGGCGCATATTGTGCCGGTTCCGGCTCGATCGAGACAAATTCGACCGGCGGAGAACAAGCAGGTGGTATAGCTGATTGTGCCAGTTTGCGATTGGTTGGGCGCACGCCGAGCCTGTACCATGTAGCGCCGCCCAAGCAGCAGGTACAGAGGATAGGTGTTATGAAGCAGTATCAGTACAACGATATCGAGGCCATGCAGGAACTGGTCTCGGAGGAATTCGGTGCCTGGAGTGACGAGTTCGAGATCACCCAGGAACTGATCAACCAGTTCGCCGACCTCACCGGCGACCACAACTGGATCCACGTGGACGTGGAACGTTCGAAACAGGAGGGGCCCTTCGGCACGACCATCGCCCACGGCTTCATGACCCTGGTGATGATGCCGCGGATGAAGGGAACGCCTACTTTCGAGATCACCGGTTACAACGCGATCGTCAACTACGGCTCCAACAAGCTGCGCTTTACCGGCCCCGTGCCGGCGGGCAGCAGGTTGCACATGCGCAGCCGGGTCAAGGAGGTTACCGAATCGCCCAAGGGCACCATCGTCACCCAGGAGCAGCACATCCACATCGTCGGGCAGGACGAGCGGCCGGTGTTGATCTACGAGCTCATCATCATCTACATGTAGCGGCCGAAAATAGCGGCCTACAGGCCCAGGGCGCGCGCCACGTCCCGCCAGTCGACGAGCTTGAAGTTCTGCGGCTCGGGGGGCGCGACGTTGTGCCCGTCCTGCACCACCAGTATGCCCGCGGGGTAGGCGTCGCCGAAGTGGCCTGCGTGTACGCTCAGCCCGTCCGTTTCCGAGGCGCCATCTATCCCCAGGGCGGCATTCGCGCCGATGCGGAAACTGCCGCGGTAGCGGTGCGGGGGCAGGCGTTCGAACACCGCGTAACTGTTGTCTCCCTGGCTGGATACCACCAGGTAACCCCCGTCTCCCGCGCGGTACAGGTCCATACCCTCGACGTCGGCGTAGAGTGTGCGCTCATCCGCCGCGGCGAGCATGCTGATCTCCGGCTCGCCATCCGTATCGGCCTGCAGGGCTTTCAGTCCATGGTCCTCGACGCCGAAAAACAGGCGCCCGTGGTGGTCGTCCCCGGCGCAGCCCTCCGGCTGGTCGCCGCTGGAAAACTCGCGCACCAGGCGCGCGTCGACAGACTCGCCCGCGAGCGCCAGCCGCCATTGCTGGAAGCGGCCGTCCTTGTCATTGACGAACACGAACAGCCCGCGTGCGTCGCGGTACATGCACAGCCCGTAGGGGTCGTCCAGGCCGGTGGCGATCTCGTCCTGGGCCAGGTGTCGCAGGCTGCCGTCGTGGCCGATCGCGAACAGGCTGATGCTGCGGTGGGTGCGGTTGGAGCCCGCGGCGATGGCGGCCAGCCGATCGTGTCCCTGCAACTCGCGCAGGTCGACGTTGTTCAGGCGCCCGACAGGCAGGTTGTCCACCTCGCTGCCGCTGAGGTCGTATACGCGCAGGCCAAAGCGTTTGTCGGCGGCGAGGATGAGACTGCGGGCGGGATCGCGCGCGTTGCGCCAGATCGCGGCGTCGTCGGCGGCGTCGCCGCGGTGCCGCACGGGTTCGGTTTCGCCGCTGGGCGCGACCAGCGGCAACACGCGGGTCGCGCTGGGCGGTTCCGCCTGCAGCTGTACCCTCACCTGGCCTGCGACGAGTACGCCGTCGACCAGGGCCAGGTCCTCGGTGCCCGGGGGTATGCGCCCGTGCGGTTGCAGCGGCTCGACCAGTTGTCGCTGCGGATCGGACTCAGGGTGGGCCCCGTGGCGCCACAGGCCGGAATCCTCCGATAACAGGTACAGGCTGTGGCCGCTGACCACGCAGGCCTCCACTTCCAGTGTGCCGGGCAGGTCTCGCACGAGGCTGACGGAGGCGTCCGCGGGGTCGATACGCCACTGCGCGAGGTAGCCGCCGTCGGCGAAGACGAACACGTAGTCCTGCCCCTCGACGCGGCCGACGCAACTCCCGTCCAGCACCTGCGCGCCCAGGGAGTGGCTGGCGCTGGTCGCACTGCCCGCGCCCCCGGGGAGCGTCACCGTCAGCGTGTTGCTGTCCTCGTCGACGCTCGCCGTGGGCAGCGCCGCCGGCTGCGGACCTGCCTGGCAGGCCAGGCTGAGCGCGCAGCCCAGGAGCAGGGACCCGGGCAGCGTCCAGTGTGCCGACATCACAGGTTGACGATGCGGAAGCCGATCACGTAGGTGCGACCGTACTCCTCGTACTGCCAGTTGTAGCGATCGTTGCCCTGGTAGAAAAAGCGCTGTTCGTCGGTCAGGTTGACACCCTCGAAGTAGACCTGGATGCCGTCCATGATGTCATAGGCGATACTGGCGTCAACCTGGGTGTGCTCGTCCTCGTACACGTCCTCGCTGCTGTCGCCACCGACCACCGACAGCGCCTCGGACTTGTAGCTGAGCGCGACGCGCGCCTGCAGGCCGTGGTTGTCGTAGCCCAGGATGAGGTTGCCCAGTTCATCTGAGGAGCCCGGCAGGTCCACGTCGCGGCTGCCGAAGCTGGCGTCCGTATCGGTGAACGTCGCGTTGGCGCCCACCAGGAAGCCGTTTTCGAAGGAGCGGTACCAGGCCAGTTCGATCCCCAGCACCTCGGCGTCGTCGCCGTTGATGTACTGCAGCACATCGGCGTCGTCGATATCGCCAGGGGTGAGTCCCACCAGGCTCGTCCACTGTGTGACATCGAG
Organism: Halioglobus sp.; assembly: GCA_002699145.1. Lineage (GTDB taxonomy): Bacteria > Pseudomonadota > Gammaproteobacteria > Pseudomonadales > Halieaceae > Marimicrobium. The sequence continues at coordinate 13,660 of PABK01000039.1, read as the reverse complement.
GCTGCCGGCCACGTTGGCCTGGGCGATGTAGTCCTCGATATCCTTGTAGAACAGGCCCGCGGACAATACGCCGATGTCGCCCGCGGGATACCATTCCGCCGAGAGGTCCAGGTTGATGGATTCGTAGGGGTCGATATCCGGGTTGCCCAGGTCCTCGATCTGCAGTTCCGTCTCGCCGTCCTCTTCCTCGATTTCCGCCAGGGAAGAGGGGTTGATGGCGCCAAAGCTGGGCCGCGCCAGTGTCTGGCTGGCCGCGGCGCGCAGCACCACGTTCTCGCTGTAATCCCAGCGCACCATCAGGCTGGGCAGGACGTGATCGTAGTCGCCATCCTGCTTGCTCTTGCCGAAGCCGCTGTCCTCGATGTCCAGGGTATCGCTTTCGTAAACCGTGCCCAGTGCGCCCTGGGATTCGAATTCGGTCAGTTCGTAGCGCACGCCGCCGATGACCGTGACGCTATCGAAATCCACGGTGGCCATGGCGTAGGCGGCGTAGACATCTTCCTGGATGTTGTAGTCGCCGACGGTGGATTCGGTCAGCGAAGCCTCGGCGTTCAGGTTGTCCCCGGTCAGTCCGCGCACGAACTCGCGCAGGGCGCCGCGCCGGAGCGTGAAACCGAAGTCCCTGAGATCGTAGTCCGCGTTGCCGCCGGCGAACATCGCGGCGCTGGGCGGGTTGTCGCCGAACTCGTCGTAGACGTCGATATCGGATTCGCGTTCCTTCTCGCGGGAACGCACCTTGCCGCCGAACTTGATCTCGCCCGGGTTCTTGCCGAAGCTCAGCTGGCGCGCGGCGTTGAATTCGAAACTGTACTCGTCGTCCTCCACCGTGTTGTTCTCCACCACGACCTCACCCAGTTCGAAATTCTCCGGGTCGTAGGCGGCGGCGCCGAGCAGGTAGTTGGGATAGTCGCCAAGCCTGCTGTAGGACAGCGGCGCGTCGGGACCCGAGAACTCGGTGTCCCTGCGATTGGGCTCGTCCTCCTCGGCGTAGCTGTAACCGACGGCGTAGTCCAGTGTCCAGTCATCGACCTGGTTGCTGCCGCCCAGCGCCACGGAGATGATCTCCTGCGTTTCCTTGCGGTCCTTGAGACTGCGTGTGTACCCGGCCTCGCCGAATTCGGCGCTGTTGCTGCCGATGTCGCCGGACTCCTCGTCGGGCTCGATCTCGATACGGTTGCGGGTCTCGTCGTCTTCGAAATCACTGTACAGGGTGCGCAGGTAGTACTCGCTGCTGTCCGTCGGCCGCCAGTCGACATTGAAGGCGGCGCCAAAGCGCTCACGCGTAATCGCGTAGTCGCGCAGCTCCGGTTCTTCCGGGAACAGGTTGCCGTTGCTCTCGGCGGCGGCCCAGCCGCCGTCGTGTTCCAGGTTGTCGGAGCCGAACTCCCGGTCCTGGTAGCTGATGGAGGCGGCGATGGCGAGACTGTCAGCTTGCTCTCCAACCGAGAAAATATTGCTGTAGGTGCCGTCCAGCTTGGGGCTCCACTCCTCGACCAGGTCGTTGTAGCCGCCCTCGGCGGCAACACTGAAAAACTGCCCGTCGCGGTCAAAACCCGAGAGGCTTTTCACGTCGATGGTGCCGCCGATGAAATCGCCGTCCATGTCCGGGCTGAAGGTCTTGGTGATTTCGAGGTTTTCCAGCAGGTCCGAGGGAACGACGTCCAGGGCCACGGCGCGCTGGTCGCTGTCCGGCGCGGGCACATTGATGCCATTGATCTTGACGGTGTTCAGGCTGGGCGCCAGGCCGCGTATGCCGACGAAGCGACCCTCGCCCTGGTCGCGTTCGATGAACACGCCGGGTGCGCGCTGCAGCGCCTCGGCGATGTTGGCGTCGGGCAGGGCGCCCGCCTCGCTGGCGGTGATGACGCTGGTGATGTTGTTGGCGGCGCGCTGCTGGTTGATCGCGCTGGCCTGCTGCGCACGCTGTCCGTACACCAGTACGTTTTCCATCGGCGGCAGGTCGTCCCCCAGGCGTACGTCCTGTGTTGTCGCGGAGGCGCCGACCACGACGGTTTGTTCGATGCGTCCGGCACCGACATAGTCGACCACCAGGGTGTAGTTGCCCTCGGGCACGTCCACGAAAACGTAGCGCCCGTCGCGGCCGGTGGTGGTCCTGAGATTGAGTTCGGGAATGGAGACGATGGCCGCGCCGAGGTAACGGGTGCCGGAGCTGTCAGACACGCGGCCGTCGAGCCGGGCCGCGAGCGCCTGGCTGCTGCAGACGGTCATGATGGCGGCGAACGTGGCGACAGCCAGGCGATTTTTTTGACACTTATGTTTCATTGGGTGGTTCCTCCGTGGTGCTTCTTGCGGTCGAGATATTGTTTTTGAAGAAGCGGGGCACGCTATCAGCGCCAGGTGACACTCTGCTTACAGGGGTGTGACAGAAAATCGCGCGCCGGCGGCGCGCCGGGGTATTCGCCTAGTCGCCGATCAACCCGCCGCCGTCGCGGGTGATCGCCAGCACGGCGGAGCGCGGCGGAAGATGCTCATCGAAGTCCGGCCAGCGGGTCGAGGGACGGTCGAAATGACTGCCCGCTTCTTTTGCCGGGTGCTGTATCGCCACGAACAGGGTCTGTCCGTCGGGCGTGAATTCCGGGCCGCACAATTCGGCGCCGCGCGGGCAACGCAGGAAGCGGTGGGGCAGGGCGCGCGAGCCGCCTGTCGCGGGGGCGCACCACAGGCCGTCTGCCGCGCCGAAGTCCTGCATGCCGTCCGTCGCGATCCACAGCCTGCCGCGCGGATCGAAAACGAGGTTGTCCGGGTTGGCCAGCCAGGCTCCGGCGGGCACGGCGCCGCCGTAGACGCCGCGACCCTCGCCGGGCCCGTCCGGGTCACCTGCCTGCAGCAACAGGTCCCAGGTAAACGTATCTTCCCAGTGTCGCGCCGCGGCAGCGCCGCCGGGTGCGGTGATTTCGAGAATGTGGCCGGCGGCGTTGCGTCGCCGTGGATTGGCGCCGTTCGCGCCGGCCTTGTCCTTGTTCTTGGTCAGGGCGATGCAGGCGCGCGCGCTGCGCGGGCTGACCGCGATGCCCTCGGGGCGGTCCATCGGCGTGGCGCCCAGCAGCGCGGCGGCGCGGCGCGCGTCGATCACCACGTCCGCCTGGCTGGCAAAGCCGTTTTTTTCGTGCAGTGGCCCGCTGCCGTGCACCAGCGGCAGCCAGCGCCCGCTGCCGTCGTCTGCGAAGCGGGCGCAATACAGGGTGCCCCGGCGGAGTAACTCGCTGTTGCGCGCGCCCCGGTCCGGCTCGTAGACGCCCTCCGACACGTAGCGATAGACAAACTGGTTTTCGCTGTCGTCGCCGCTGTACACGACCAGCGGCGCGCCCTCACGGTACACCACGGTGGCTCCCTCGTGCTCGAAGCGACCGAGGGCGGTGTGCTTGACCGGGGCGCTCGCGGGATCGACCGGGTCGTACTCCACGACCCAGCCGAAGCGGTTCAGTTCGTTGGGCTGTGCCGCCAGGTCGAAGCGCGTCTGGGCCCTGGCCCAGCCGCGGTAGACATCCTGCGGATCGTCGCAGGCCAGGAGGTTGTCCGACGCGCCGGTAAAATAGTCGCCCACGTTCTCCTCGGCGATCAGCACCGTGCCCCAGGGAGTCTTGCCGCCGGAGCAGCAGCCCAGCGTTCCCCTGACGCGCGTACCCTGCGGGTCATCCGGGGTCTGCATGCGCGCGTGTCCCGCCGCGGGCCCGGACAGTCCCATGGGCGTATTGGCGTCGATGCGCCGTGCGTATGCGCTGTCCGCGACCGGCTGCCAGCTGTCCCCGCGGCGTGCTATCTCCAGCACCGAGTGCCCCACCGCGGCCATCTCGAGCGCGGCCTGCGCTGCCGTCGCACCGGCCCGGGCCTTTTTTTCGCTGTTGAAGCCCGGGTACATGAGGTGCCCCACCGGGTATTCGTGGTTGACGCCCAGCAGGCCCCGGCGGCTGCCCTCCAGGGGGGTATACGCGATGAAATCGTTGTTGCAGCCGAAGCGGGTTTCCTGCTGCCGCGCGTCCAGCGGGAAGCGCGGCGCGTCGCTGCCGTCGAGGCCGTCGCCCCAGCGAATCAGCACCCGTGCCGTGTAGCCGGCGGCGACGGCGTGGGTGTCTGACAGGGCGTTGGGCAGGGCGGCGAAACCCACCAGCGGGGTCCCGGCGCGCGCCAGCCGCGGCAGCAGGGCGCCCGCGCCGGCCAGGCCAGCGGTCTTGAGCAGGGTACGCCGGCGCAGGAAGCGTTGGCTGAGGGTGCTGAAATGTTCACTCATGGGCGTGCGGCGCTCGGGTGTGCGGGCGCACCCAGCCTAGCACCTGCGCCGTGAAAGTATTGTGACAGTGCATGCCTGGCCCGGGCCGGCCTGTCGGGCGGCCACACCCCTGCGCCGGACGTGACAACGCCGGCGGGTCGAGGATGTGCGCGCGGCGGGACTAGTCCAGCTTGCCCAGCAGCGCGCCACCGGTGGGAATGCCGACGCCGGAGGTGACCAGGGCGTGGTTGACGTCCTTGGCGGGCTGGTTGAGCGAGGAGCCGCGTACCAGCCTGGTCGCCTCCACGATGCCGTTGACGCCGTGGATGTAGGCTTCCGATAGCTGCCCGCCGTGGGTATTGGTCGGCAGCCTGCCGTCCGGGCGCAGGGCGCCGTCGAGCACGAAGTCGCCGGATTCGCCGAAGCCGCAGAAATTCCACGCCTCGAGCTGCCACAGGACGATCGGGGAGAAGGCGTCGTAGATGACCGCCGCGTCGATATCGTCCGGCGTCAGGTCCGCCATTTCGTAGCAGTTTCTCGCCGCGATCTCCATTTCCGGGATGGCGGCGAATTCCTCGCGGTAGAACGAGGTCATCTGCTCCTGGTCCGCGGCGGCCGCCTGGGCGACGCCGCGCACGCTGACGCCGGGCTGCTTCAGGTCGCGTGCGCGTTCCGGGGTGGTGACGATGACACAGGAGGCGCCGTCGCTCTCCTGGCAGCAGTCGAACAGCTGCAGCGGGTCGCAGATCATGCGCGCCGCATCGTATTCGGCGCGGTCGAACGGGCGCTGGTAGAAAAATGCGTTCGGGTTGTTGACCGCGTACTCGCGGGTGGCGTGGGCCACCTCGAAGAACGCGTCCTTGGTGACGCTGGTCAGTTCCATCCAGCGCTGCGTGAACATCGCCACCCAGCTGGCCGGGGTCAGCAGGCCGTAGGGCATGTACCAGCCCCAGTGGATGATGTCCGCGGTCATCACGCCCTCGGAGACGCCGGCGGAGAAGCGGTGGCCGGAGCGGCCGTTGAGGGCGCGGAACACGGCCACGCACTCGGCCATGCCGGTCGCCACGGCCATCACCGCCTGGTGCAGGCTGCCGGTGGCGGCGCCGCCGCCGTAGTGGGAGCGCCCCCAGAAGGTGATGTCGCCGACGCCCAGGGTGCGCGCGACCTCGATCTCGTCGTTGGCGTCCATGGTAAACGTGGCGAAGCCATCGATCGCGCTGGGGTGCAGGCCCGCGTCGTCACAGGCGGCCTTGACGGCCTGCACCGCGAGGTTGAGCTCGGACACGCCGGACTCCTTGGAGAACCTGGTATTGCCGACGCCGACGATGACCGCCTTGTCCTTCACATTTGCCACCACGGTCTAGCCCTCCCTCGGCAATGCCAGTTGAACGGTGCCCTGCATATGCATGCCCCAGATGTTGTTCTCACCCAATACGTTGATGTCCACCACACCGCTGTCGCTGTCCACGGCGCTGACCTCGCCGCTCATGGTCATGACCATGCCCGGCACGTTGGGCGCGCCCAGCTTCAGGTCGATGGAGCGCACCACCGCCTCGGGTCCGGACCAGTCCGTGGCGTAACGCGTCATCAGTCCCTGGCTGGTGAGGATGTTCATGAACACGTCCGGCAGGCCGGTGGCCAGGGCCGCTGACTTGTCGTGGTGCACCGGCTCGAAGTCGCGGGTCGCCAGCGCGCCGCAGACCACCAGCCCGGTGGTGACATCGATATCCACCGGCTCGAGTTTGTCGCCGACGCTCACCTCGGCGAGGGTCAATGTCCTGTAGTCGCTCATCGTCTCGCTCCTTGTTATGCCGGGTAGAACTGGGGCAGGGCGGTCTTCTCGTCGACCTGCTCGACCACGCCCTTGACCTTCATACCGATGGCCATATCCTCGAACTCGCAACCGACCACGTTGGAAACGAGATTGGTGCCCTCGGCGAGCCGGATCACGGCGCAAATCGGGTCCTTGGGGTAGCCCGGCACCTGCGGGTGACGCACGCAGGTGAAGGACAGTACCTCGCCGTCCAGCGTCGACTCGATGGAGTCCCACTCCATGGACTGGCACTCGTGGCACATCGGTCGCGGCGGGTGACGCAGCGTCTGGCAGCTGGTGCAGCGCTGGATGAGCACCTTGCCCGCGTCCACGGCGTCCCACCACCAGCCGTTGTCGTGGCCGCGCACCGAGGCGATGCGCGTGGGTGTCTCCAGCTTGCCGTCGTCGCTGGCGGCTGCGGCGGGCTGTTCCTGCGGGATGAACTTGAGCACCTTGAAACGCTGGGTGCCCACGGTTTCGCCGTCGCGGTTGGTGAAAGTGGCCAGGGTCTCGAAAAAGTAGCCCGGGCCGCGGCTGGTCATTTTGCGCTCGGAGATGTTGTCGATCACCATCTGCACGGCGATGTTGTCGCCGACGCCGACCTCGCGGAAATACTCCTGCTTCACATTGGTGCCCAGCACCCCGGTAAAGCCGTGACGGTTGAAGGTCTCCACCAGGTTGGACTGCGCGTTCGCCGCGCGCCCGGTGGTGACCTGGAAGCCCTCCTGGCCCCAGACATACATCATGGCCGGCGGCGCGATAATGTGCCCGCGGGCGCTGTCGGCGGCCCAGTCCTGGTCCAGGTAGGCGGGGTTGGTCTCGCCGAGAACCTCGCACCAGTGCCTGATCATGCTCTCGTTGACATCGTCGGGCGCCGGGGTGACCGGGTAGACGACCTCGCCGACGAAGGCGTAGATCTCCTGCTCGAAGGCTTGTTGCTCGGCTTCATTCATCGTGCTTGTTCTCCCTGCAGAGCTTGACTCAGGTTGCGGCCGGTCCCGGCCGGTAGCGGGGGCGTGGACGCCCTAGCGGTGCATCGGCATGCCCAGGCCGTGGGTGGCCACCAGCCCGCGCAGCACTTCCACCACACCGCCGCCAAAGGTATTGATGGTCGCCCGGCGGTACTCGTGTTCCAGGTCGCCGTGCAACGCGGCGCCCTCGCCGGGGGCGGCGATCAGCGCATGCGGGCCGACCACGTCCATCAGCAGGCGGCAGATCTCCAGCATGATCTCGGTGGAGTACACCTTGATCGCCGAGGGAAACACCGGATCCATCTCCTGCTGGTCGAGCTGCCAGGACATGCGCGCATTCATCACCCGCATCGCTTCCAGGTGGGCGTAGACCTCGGCCAGGTTGCGCTGCGCGGTGGCGTCGTCGATCACGCGCCGGCCGTCCGCCCCGCGCGTTTCGCGCGCCCACTGCATGGCGTCGCGGAACAGTTTCCAGCCCTGGATACCCCAGGCCGCCAGGCCCACGCGCTCGTGGTTGAGCTGCTCGGTAATAAGCCGCCAGCCGCCGTTCTCCTCGCCGATGATCATGTCCAGCGGCACCTTGACGTCGTCGTAGTAGGTGACGTTGGTGTGCACGCCGCCGACGGTGTTGATGGGGCCGCGGGAGAAGCCCGGGTCGCTGGTGTCGGCGACGAGGATGGAGATCCCCTTGTGTTTTTTCACGTCCGGGTCCGTGCGCACGGCCAGGAAGATGTAGTCGGCGCCTTCCGCGCCACTGGTGAATATCTTGCTGCCGTTGACCACGTAGTGGTCGCCCTGCTTCACCGCCGAGGTGCTCAGCGAGGCCAGGTCGGTGCCCGCGCCGGGTTCGGTGTAGCCGATGGCGAAATGCAGTTCGCCGGCGGCGATGCCGGGCAGGAAACGTTTCTTCTGCGCCTCGGTGCCCTTGCTCATGATGGCCGGGCCGACGGTGTTCAGGGTGACGAAGGGGGTGGGGGCCCCGGCCAGCAGCGCTTCCTCGTAACGAATGAGCTGTTCGCTCTGGGTCAGGCCGCGGCCGCCGTACTCTTCCGGCCAGCCGATGGCGAGCATGCCGTCCTTGCCCTGCTGGCGGATCAGTTCCTTGTACAGCTCGCCGCTCTCGGCGTTGCGCAGCGCCTCGCGGTGTTCGGGCCTGACCAGCGAGGAGAAGTAGTCGCGGAATTCACGGCGCAGTTCGCGCTGGTGTTCGGTGTAATCGACGAACATGTCGGTCTCCCTGACGAGTTGTGGCGTTCATGATATTGATTTTGAATTCAAATTCAACTATTTTGTCGTCCATGTCGAAGTCAGCTTCCAGCAACCAGGGCAGGAATCCCGGCGCGCGTAGCGCCCGGGGCGAGCGCGCCCGCGCGGGACTCAAGCGCGCCGCGCTGGCGGTTCTGGAGCGCGAGGGCTACCACAGGATGCGCATCGCCGACGTCACCGCGGAGGCGGGCGTGGCCCAGGGGCTGTTCTATCACTACTTCAAGGACCTCAAGTCGCTGACTGTCGAGGTTTTGACCGACTACGCCAACGCCAGCAACGACCCGGCGGAAATCGAACGCGACGTGGCGCGGGGCGACTGGTACGCACGTATCTACGCGCACAACCTGCTGGTGGTGCGCAGCTACGCGCGGCGACCGGGGGTGATGCGCTGCATGCTGCAGCTGGCGGATGAGGACGCGGAATTTTCCGCCATGCTGCGCGAGAACTACCGCAACCAGTTGATGTGGCTGGTGGAGCTCATGCCGCGCATGTTTCCCGAGGTGAAGTTCCGCAAGCACCAGGCGCTGATGGTGGTGTACGCCCTGGCGGGTATCGGCGAAGGGCTGATGCGCGAGTACTTTATCAACGAGAGCGCGACCCTGCGCGCGGCCCGGCTGTCCGAGGAGCAGTTCGCCGAGCTGCTGTCCACCATGTTCTACCGCGGCCTGTTCCTGCAGCAGCCGGACGAGAAACCATTGAAATACACACGCAACCTGGCCGCCATGGCCAGGACACACTGAGGCAATGACACCATGAATTTCGAATTCAGTGACGACCAGAAAGCCATCAGGGATCTCGCGCAGCAGATTTTCTCCGACCGCGCGACGGATGATTTCCTGCTGCAGTTCTCGCGCACCGACGAGACCTACGACGAGGAGTTGTGGCGCACGCTGGCGCAGCAAGGCCTGCTCGGCATCGCCGTGCCCGAAGCGCTGGGCGGCTCGGGGCTGGGCCTGGTGGAGCTGTGCCTGGTGCTGGAGGAACAGGGCAGGCGTGTGGCGCCGGTGCCGCTTTACGCATCGCTGGTGCTGGGTGCGCTGCCGCTGGCCGAATTCGGCAGTGAGCAGCAGCAACAGCGTTACCTGCAACCGCTGGTCGCCGGTGAACTGAAACTCAGCGCCGCCGTCGCCGAGGTCGCGATGAACGCGGCGCTGGCGCCGCAACTGCAGGCGCGGCGCGAGGGCGAGCACTGGGTGCTGGATGGCGAGCGCGCGGTGGTGCCCGATGGCGCCGTGGCCGATGCCCTGCTGGTCCCCGCCACGGATGACGCCGGGCAGGTATCGTTTTTTGTCGTCGAGCGCGCACAGCCCGGCGTGAGCGTGACGCCGCTGCCCATCGGGCTGTCCGGCGAGCGCGCGGCCAACGTCAGCTTCGCCGGCGTCACCCTGGGCGACGATGCGCTGCTGGGCGCGGCGGGGCAGGGTGAAGAGATCCTGGAGTGGCTGGTGGCGCGCGCCAACGTCGGCCACTGTGCATTGCAGGTCGGCGTCACCGAGGAGGCGATGAAGCGTACCGCCGCCTACGTCAGCGAGCGCAAGCAGTTCGGTATCCCGCTGGGCTCCTTCCAGGCCCTGGCCATGCGCATGGCGGACAGCTACATCGACGTCGAGGCGATACGCTCCACCTACTGGCTGGCGCTGTGGCGCCTCAGCGAGGGCCTGGATGCACGCGCCGAGGTGCGCGCGGCCAAGTGGTGGGCCTGTGACGCCGCGCACCGCGTGGTGTCCACCTCGCAGCACCTGCACGGCGGTATGGGCGCGGACGTGGAGTACCCGATACACCGCTTTTTCCTGCTCGCCAAGCAGATCAGTTACTCCCTGGGCAACGCCAGCCAGCAACTGGAACAACTGGGCCGGCTGCTGGCCGAGGACGATGCGCTGGGCTTCCGCGCGCTGGAAGTCTAGCCCCGGGGCGCGCTGTGCTACCGTGCGCATCCGTGGCGGGCGCCGCTTGCGCCGCGCAGCTTGGTAGCGGTGGGTGCTGTCCCGCCGCCTGTATCGCACATACAAACCGGTGGGTGACGTATGCCAGGACCTGAGGAAACACTCGAACAACGCATCGACCGCCTGGAGTCGCTGGACGAGATTCGCCAGTTGCCGGCGAAGTACGCGCTGTCCCTGGACATGCGCGACCTCGATGCCCACGTCAACCTGTTTGCGCCGGATATCCGCGTCAGTCGCGACGCGGTCGGCCGCGCCCACCTGAAGCGCTGGCTGGACGATACCCTGCGCCTGCAGTTCACCGGCACCTCCCACCACATCGGCAACCACATCATCGAATTCGACGACCCGGACCATGCTCACGGCGTGGTGTATTCCAAGAACGAGCATGAAACGCCCTGTGAGGACGGCTCTGTCGAATGGGTCATCATGCAGATGCTGTACTGGGACAACTACGAACGAATGGACGGCCGCTGGTATTTTCGCCGCCGGTTGCCCTGTTACTGGTACGCCACCGACCTGAACAAGCCACCGGTGGGCGAGCAGAAAATGCGCTGGCCGGACCGCGAACCTTACGAAGGCGCCTACCATGAGCTGTGGCCGAGCTGGGCCGAGTTCTGGGACAACCCGCCGGGAGAGGACGAGGCGCAGGTGGCCGAGCCCGCGCCACTGGACGAATTTCTCACGCGTATGCGGCGCGGCGCGCCGGAACCGCGCATAAGGGTGCGCTGATGGACCTGTTTACACCGCTGCGACTGGGGGCTCTGGAGTTGCGCAACCGCGTGGTCATGGCGCCGATGACTCGCTCCCGCGCCGGCGCCGACGCCGTACCCACGCAGGTCATGGCCGATTACTACGGCCAGCGCGCCGGCGCCGGCCTGATCGTTTCCGAGGGGATCGCGCCCAGCGCCGACGGCCTGGGGTACTGTCGTACGCCGGGCCTGTTCAACGCCGCCCAGGTCGCCGGCTGGCGGGTGGTGACCGACGCCGTGCACGAGCGCGGCGGGCTGATCTGCGCGCAGCTGATGCACGTGGGCCGTATCGCCAGTGCATTGAACAAGCCCGCCGGCAGCGCCACCGTCGCACCCTCGGCGATCACCGCCCGCGGTGAAATCTACACCGACCAGCAGGGGATGCAGCCCCTCGACGCGCCGCGCGCGCTGGACAGCGACGGGATCGCCGCGGTTGTCGAGGATTACCGCCGCGCCACGGAAAACGCCTTCAGCGCCGGCTTTGACGCGGTGGAATTGCATTGCACCAGCGGCTACCTGCCGGCGCAGTTTCTGAGCACCGGCAGCAACCGGCGCAACGATGCCTACGGCGGCTCCACCGCCAGGCGCCTGCGTTTCGTGCTGGAGGTGCTGGCGGCGATGACCTCGGTGCGCGGCAGCGACCGCGTCGGCATGCGCATCTGCCCGGACAACCCGTTCAACGACCTGCACGACGACGACCCGCAGGACACGTTCGGCAGCCTGCTGCACGAGGTGCAGGGCATGGACCTGGCCTACCTGCACGTCATCCGCTTTCCCGCCGGGCGCCTGGACAATATCGCCCTGGCGCAGCCCGCCTTCGGCGACCGTCTGCTGGCGAACGAAAGCTACAGTCTCGAGGAGGCGCAGGCCGCGGTCGCCGGCGGCGAGGTGGCGGCGGTGTCCTTCGGCCGACCCTTCATCGCCAATCCGGACCTGGTGCAGCGCTGGCGCAACGGGCTGCCGCTGGCTGACTTCGACCCTTCCACGCTGTACACCCCCGGCGCGGCGGGATACGCGGATTACCCGCCCGCGACCAGCTAGGCTGCAAATAATTTCACACAACAATGGCACACAGGAGATCCCATGGCCGTAACCCCCGTTGACCTGACCGGCGCGAAAATTCTCATCACCGGCCCCACCGGGCAGGTCGCGCTGCCCGTGGTGGAGCATTTCGCCAAGATCGCCGATGTCTGCGCCCTGGCGCGTTTTCGCAAGGCCGAGGACCGCGCGCAGATGGAGGATATGGGCGCCACGGTCATCGCCGCCGACCTGGCGGACGCGCAGAGCCTGGAGGCGGTGCCGGAAGACATCGACTACGTGCTCAACTTCGCCGTGGTGAAGAGCGGCGACTTCGAGTACGACCTGGCGGCGAACGGCGAGGGCGTGGGCAACCTGATGCTGCGCTGTCGCAACGCCAAGGCGTTCCTGCACTTTTCTTCCACCGCGGTGTACGAGTACTGCGGCCACGAGCCGCGGCGCGAGGACTCCCCCCTGGGCGATAACCACCGGGTGATGTTTCCCACCTACAGCATCTCGAAGATTGCCGCCGAGACCGTGTGCCGTTTCGTCGCGCACCAGCACGACATACCCACGACCATCGCGCGCCTGAGCGTGCCCTACGGCGACAACGGCGGCTGGATGTACTTCCACATGTTGATGATGAAGGAGGGCATCCCCATCGACCTGCACCCGGAAAAGCCCAATTACTACAACCCGCTGCACGCGCGCGACTACATCGAGAAAATCCCCTACCTGCTGGGCGCGGCGACGCGCGAGGTCACCACGGTGAATTTCGGCGGTTCGCAGCGGGTGAGCATCGAGCAGTGGTGCGAGTACATCAGTGAACTGACGGGCTTCGAGCCGGTGTTCCAGGACAACCCGCAGGCCTTCGGCAGCCTGTGCATCGATACCACGCGCATGCACGAGCTGATCGGCGAGACCAGCGTGGACTGGCGCGAGGGTATCCGCAGCCAGTTGCAGGCGCTGGCGCCGGAGGTGCTGCGGTAGCGGGAGTGCCTTGGCTGGGGCTGGAGCGCTGCCAGTGTGGGGCTCTGGCCTCTTCGGGATTGGCTCTTTGGCCCGGGGTGGAAACGCTTTCTGGCCGTTTCAGGGACGGTTCCCTGGCCCTGGCAGGCCTGGTTCTCTGGCCCGGGGCGGAAACGCTTTCTGGCCTCGGAAGGCTGAGATACTCGGCCTGAAAGCGTTTCCGCCCCGGGCCTTGATGCACCGTTCTTTCGTTCGAGACGTCTGCAGGGTTCGTTCGCTGGGCTGCGGCCACGCGCCGGGAAAAAGCGGCGCTGCACACTACTGGCGGCCCTCCGGGCTGCCCTCGGTCGGTCGCGAGCCGCGTGGGGATGCGTCTCGCGCCCTCCCTCGGCGCCAGCAAGAGTGTTCCGCGCCGCTTTTTCCCACCGCCCGGCCGTGAACGGGGAGTCTGTGGGGGGCTGCGAGGGATTTGCGGGGAGTCTGCGAGCTGGTTTTACTTCCTTCTGACGTCTCGCTTTACCTGGCTAATTTGTTGCGGTTGGGTTCCGTTGCGTTTGCCTGGCCTCTCTCGCTTGCCACTCCTGCTTTTTGCTTTTCTCTTCTCACCTCTCGCTTCTCGTTGTCAGGCGGGAGGGTGGTCGCGGCGGGCCTCGCAAACCAGCCGCCGAGGGAGTGGAGCGAGACCGGGCTTTTTCGGGCTCGCG
>PABK01000038.1 GCA_002699145.1 Halioglobus sp. | reverse complement strand
GGATGACCAGAGGCGTTTGGTATATGTACGGCTGGAGACCGCCGCGAAACTGACGCAGGCCAAACGGCGCATTTGGACAAACTGACAAAACTACTGCCCCACAGAATTTAACTTAACGATTCGTCCAGGAAATCCAGCAGCATCCGCACTTTTGGGGATAAATGCCGGTTATGTGGATAAATCGCCCAGATTCCATCGTCGGCTTCTTGATAATGTTCCAGCAAGTTCATAAGTTTTCCACAGGCCAATGACGGCTGAACGTAATAATCGGGAAGTTGCACGATCCCGATGCCTTTCAGGGCCGCGTCCAGCAACGCCCAACCGCTGTCGCACTTCATGTTGCCTTTAACGCGAACGTTGTAGGGCTTACCTCGGTCCTGAAAGCGCCAGTAATCCAGATTGCCTTGCAAACAATTGTGCCGGTCCAGTTCCGAAAGCGAATGCGGCACACCATAGGTGGATAAGTATTCCGGCGAGGCGCACACGTATAAGGTTCGTGACGACAACCGCTTGGCCATCATGGATGAATCTTCCAGTTTTCCCAGCCGAATCGCCAAATCGTAACCGCCACCGACCAGATCCAACTTCTGGTTGGTCAGATTCAGCTGCACCTCCAACTCCGGGTAGCGCAGGATGAAATCGTTCACCAAGGGGGCGATCACCTTCTCGCCATAGGTCACCGGTGCGGTCAGCCGTAATTTTCCCTTGGGGATAAGTTGCAGGTTGGTCATGGCCCGCTCGGCCTCTTCCAGACCATCGAGTACCTGGCGGCAATACTGGTAGTAGGTTTGGCCGGCTTCCGTCACCGAAACCTTGCGGGTGGTGCGATACAGCAGTTTGGTCGAAAGCCGGGATTCCAGTGCGCTGACCTGCCGGCTCACCTGAGCTGTGGAAATGCCCAATCGTTTCGCCGCAGCGGTAAAACTTTCGGCTTCCGCGACCGCCACAAACTCACTGACCCCTTCCCAAATAAACATGTTCAGTTCCTTGCGTTACGACTTGGGTGAGCTTAGATACAAAATGCCGCCAGCAAACAAAATACGGTTCATTGTTACTATACAGTAAAGGTGATTTGCTTAATTGGCCGATTATCTATCTTAAGAATAATAATACAATGATCCCATCAACATGGCAGAAGAACCTGCCGAAGCCCGACAAAATCTGGAGCACACAACATGACTCAGACCATCAAATCTAAAGCCGCTATCGCCTGGGGCCCGAAACAACCTCTGTCCATTGAAGAAGTGGATGTGATGCCGCCTCAAGCTGGCGAAGTACGTATCCGGGTGATCGCTAGCGGTGTGTGTCATACCGATGCGTTTACCTTGTCTGGCGAAGATCCCGAAGGCATTTTCCCGACCATTCTCGGCCACGAAGGCGGCGGTATTGTTGAGTCGGTAGGCGAAGGCGTTACAAGCCTGAAAGTGGGTGACCACGTTATTCCGCTGTACACCCCTGAGTGCGGCGAATGTAAATTCTGCACCTCTGGTAAAACCAACCTGTGCGGGAAGATTCGTGA
This sequence comes from Halioglobus sp., assembly GCA_002699145.1. Taxonomy (GTDB): domain Bacteria; phylum Pseudomonadota; class Gammaproteobacteria; order Pseudomonadales; family Halieaceae; genus Marimicrobium. The sequence continues at coordinate 7,548 of PABK01000038.1, read as the reverse complement.
AACCCAGGGCAAGGGCCTGATGCCAGACGGCACCACTCGTTTCTCGTTAAACGGCGAGCCGATCTATCACTACATGGGTTGCTCAACCTTCTCCGAGTACACCGTACTGCCCGAGATTTCTCTGGCAAAAGTGAATAAAGAAGCGCCATTGGAAGAAGTGTGCTTGCTCGGTTGTGGCGTAACCACCGGCATGGGTGCGGTGATGAACACCGCCAAAGTAGAAGAGGGCGCTACCGTGGCCATCTTCGGTATGGGCGGCATCGGCCTGTCGGCGGTGATTGGTGCCACCATGGCTAAAGCCAGCCGCATCATTGCTATCGACATCAACGAGAGCAAATTTGAGCTGGCCCGCCAGTTGGGCGCGACCGACTGCATCAACCCGAAAGATTACGACAAGCCGATTCAGGAAGTGATCGTAGAACTGACCGACGGCGGTGTGGATTATTCCTTCGAGTGCATCGGCAACGTAGATGTAATGCGTTCAGCACTGGAATGCTGCCACAAAGGCTGGGGGGAGTCGGTGGTTATCGGTGTTGCGGGCGCCGGCCAGGAAATTTCCACGCGTCCGTTCCAGCTGGTGACCGGTCGGGTCTGGAAAGGCTCTGCCTTTGGTGGCGTGAAGGGCCGTTCCGAGCTGCCGGGCATCGTTGAGCGGTACATGCAAGGTGAATTCAAGTTGAACGATTTCATCACCCACACCATGGGGCTGGAAGATATCAACAAGGCGTTTGATCTGATGCACGAAGGCAAGAGCATCCGTACCGTTATTCACTACGACAAGTAATGAAATCTGGTCGCCTGCCAGTCAGGCGGGCGACCGTTTTGTTGAGAGGTTGCAATGACTATTGAAAATCTGAGCAGTAATAAAAGTTTTGGTGGTTGGCACAAGCAGTACAGTCATCACTCCGAGACGCTGAACTGTTCGATGCGGTTTGCTATCTACCTGCCGCCGCAGGCCTCCAATGGCAAAAAGGTGCCAGCGCTGTATTGGTTGTCCGGGCTGACCTGTACCGATGAAAACTTCATGCAAAAAGCCGGTGCGCATCGCATGGCTGCCGAACTGGGTGTCGCCATTATTGCCCCGGACACCAGCCCGCGCGGGGACGATGTCGCCGATGATGAAGGCTACGACTTGGGTAAGGGCGCCGGGTTCTATGTAAATGCGACTCAGGAACCCTGGAGCAAGCATTACCGGATGTACGATTACGTGCTCAACGAATTACCGGCACTGATTGAAGATATGTTCCCGGTGAGCGATCAGCGTTCCATCTTTGGCCACTCGATGGGCGGGCATGGTGCGTTGGTGCTGGCACTGCGCAACCCGGAGCGTTTCCAGTCCGTCTCGGCGTTCAGCCCGATCAGTAACCCGGTCAATTGCCCGTGGGGTAAGAAGGCCTTTGGCGCTTACCTCGGTAAAGACACCGCCAGCTGGGCCGAGTACGACGCCAGCTTGCTGATGCAAAAGGCGAGCAAGTTTGTGCCGGCGTTGGTGGACCAAGGCGAAGCGGACAACTTCCTGACCGAGCAGTTGAAGCCGGAAATGCTGGAAGCCGCTGCCAAACAAAGTGGCTATCCGCTGGAACTGAACCGGCATGAAGGGTACGACCACAGCTACTACTTCATCGCCAGTTTTATTGAGGAGCACCTTCGCTTCCATGCGAAGTATCTAATCGGCTGATAAATTTACCGCCCAGGCGCGCGTGCTCACGCCCGAACAGTTCGCCCACCTCTTGGGTGAGATTAAAGAGCATCGTTACCCGGAAAAGAATACGGCGCTGATTTAGATCAGCTTCAAGCTCGGACTTCGAGTTCAGGAGATCGCGCTACTCCAGATCAGCGTGAAACCTGAACCAGTAAATCCCTAATCCAAATATTCAGAGGGTCCTGCGATGAGCGCTGGTGCCACACGGCGATCACGTCGAATCCGGGGATCTCGGCATTCAGCTCAATCGGCCGCAACGAGTCGTCGGGCAGCAATCGCGACGGGATGAAGCCGACAAGGTCAGTCTCAGAAATCGTTGCTTTGGCCGCCGTGAAAGTTGGTACCGAGAGCATGGCTTGCCGTGGGTGCCCCTGGTCTTCAAACCAGCGATGGACGGCACCGGTAAAGTCTCCCCGCGAAGGCGACACCACTACCTGGGGCATGTCAGCGATCTCGGCAACCGACATAGTGCTGCGAACTGCCTCATTGGCCTTCCCTGCCACACAGACATAGCGCTCCGAATACAGGGTTAACGACGGATAACTCGGTGGCGCAAACTTCGGATTGGTCAACACCAGATCCACGGTGCCATCAAGCAGGTCATTTGCCATCTCATCCAGCTCAAGTTTTTTCACCGCCAGCCTCAGACCCGGCGCTTCCCTTCTCAGGCGCTGCATCAGAAAAGGCAGGATGGTTTTCTGCTCCAGATCGGTGGAGCTGATGGTAATGGTCCGCGTCGTTGTTGCGGGATTGAACTCATCCTGCTCCAGCAACTCGCCAACGGCATTCAGGATGAGATCCAGCTTCGGCCCCAACGTTCGGGCATACGCCGTCGGAGTAACGCCATTGCCACTGCGGATAAACAGGCGATCATTGAAGGTGGCGCGGAGCTTTTTCAGCTGGTCACTGACCGCCTGCTGGGTCACCCCGAGTTGATCCGCCACACGGGACAGGTTGCCTTCGCGAAGCAGGCACTGAAGCGTTCGTAACTGTTTAAGGTCTACCCGGTTTAAAGCGTTCACTTGTACCTCTTACATCAAATCCTTGTTTCAAATCCTATCGGCTACTCCCTAAGCTGGCAAACCAAGAATCCAGCAACCCTACCCGCGAGGAGGAGCCATGTTCAGCATCAACTACGTCCAGCCCGTTGGCGACCTGGAGTACGACCAGCGATACAAGGGTCCAGGTGCCTCCGAGCTCACTCAATCCGTCGACACCCGACACATTGACGTCACAGACATTCGCAACCAAGCCAACGACTTCAACCTGGACGACCAGGGCTTCGAGGCGGTCCGGGTCGCCTTTGATTTTGACGACTACCAGAATGACGACGCCATTCGCGAACATTTGTATCCGCAGGTGATCGAGTACCTCCGTGACCGACTCAAGGCCAGCGAAGTGCTGATCTTTGATCACACTTATCGGTCAACCAGTCGTCAGGACCAAACCATCCATAACCGGGCGCCAGTGAAGACTGTTCACAACGACTACACCGAGAAGTCTGCGCTCCACCGCATGCTGGAAGAGACCGAACAACGACCAGAGCTTCGCGACCGCCCCTACCGGTTGGTGAACCTGTGGATGCCTGTCGGCCACCGTGTCGAGGAATCCCCATTGGCTGTTCTGGACATCAACACCGTGGCTGCGGATGACTTTCATCGCATCAAACTGGTGTACCCCGATCGCATCGGTGAGATAGCCGGGATCTCCTACAACCCGGATCATCGCTGGTACTACCTGTCAGACATGGAACCCGGCGAGGCCCTGCTGCTGAAAGTCTTCGATTCACGTTACCCCGAGGGCATATTTGGCACCCCACACACCGCGGCCGACCCCGTGAACACACCGGACAACGCCCGCAACAGAAACAGCCTGGAAGTGCGAGTCATCGCCTTTAGTTGAGGAAGCCATGAGCGAATTTCTTGTGTCATTGAATCCGTTGAATCAGGAGCCGGTCGGACAGGTGCCAATCACCTCCCGGTCCGAGCTGACAGAAATTGTGGGCCGGAGTCGGATCGCGCAGGCGAACTGGGGCCGGTTATCGCTAGAAGAGCGTGCAACCCGCCTGAGGGATGCTTACCATGCGCTGGCGTCTGCCCAGAATCAACTCGCCCGACTGATCAGCCTGGAAATGGGTAAGGACGCACGCCGGGCGACCTATGAGGTCGCCGGTACTGTAACGAATGCCCCCTATTTCATTGAGGAGGCCGCCGCTGCCCTGCAAACCGAACAAGGCGAAGGCCGCAGCCGTATCCAGTATCGGCCGCTTGGGGTTGTTGCCGTCATTTCACCCTGGAACTATCCACTGGCCATGGCCAACAACTTGCTGCTCCCTGCCCTGATGGCGGGCAACAGCGTCATTCTGAAACCCTCAGAACACACGCCGCTGGTTGCAGATCTGTTCGTTCGCGCACTACAGCACCATCTGCCCGAGCATCTGATTCAAATTGCCCACGGCCACGGAGACGTCGGTCAGGCGCTGGTGAAATCTGACATCAATATGATCGCCTTTACCGGGTCGATGGCCACCGGTCGCAGCATCATGGCGGACGCTGCCGAAGGCGTTAAACGCCTGGTCATGGAACTCGGTGGTAATGATCCCCTGATTGTCATGAAAGACGCCAATCTGTCGGCTGCTGCGCGATTTGCCGTTGCCAGCTCGTTCGAGAATGCCGGGCAAATGTGCACGTCAACCGAGCGAGTGTATGTCGACCGTACCGTTGCCGAGGAATTCAAACGCCAGGTGGTAGCGGCTGCATCGGCTTACCAGGTCGGCCCATGGGATCAACAGGGCGTCAACATAGGCCCGATCGCCAACACTACCCAGCATCAGCTTGTGCTGGGACATCTCAAGGATGCGGAGACAAAAGGCGCACGCTTTCTGCTCGGCAAGGCCGACTACCCAGCGCCATTTATTCAACCCACGGTTGTCGATGGCATGACCCCCGACATGCTCCTTGAGCGCGAAGAGACCTTTGGACCGGTCGTTGCCATGGCTGAATTTGATGCCATCGAAGACGCCATCGCCCGTGCCAACGACTCCATCTACGGCCTGGGAGCGGTGGTCTTTGGCGGCCGGGGCGCCGCAGCCGTAGCTGACCAGCTGGAGGCCGGCATGGTGTCAGTCAATGGCGGGGCCGGCGGCAGCCCCTGGGTTGGCGCCAAACAGAGTGGCTTTGGCTTTCATGGCTCGGCCGCAGGCCATCGCCAATTCGCTCAAGTACGGGTCATGAACTTTTAAGAGGTGACTATGAAACAGCATCAGGAATCATTTTTCGTCGTTGCCCGCGAGCCGGGCGCAGAAAACCCGTCGCTACCGACTTGGGCAAATAGCGTGCCGAACCCAGCGGAACTGGACGAGAGCCGTGAGACCTCGGCGGTGTCACGGCGGGAAATTCCGGAAGTGCCCGGTGCCTATCAGTTGCTCAATGTCTTTAGTCGCGAAGAGTGTGACCGCCTCATCGAACTGACCGAAAACCTGGGTTACTTGAAAGACGCGGCGGTCTCACTGCCTCGTGAAGTTCGACACAACGACAACGTGACTTGGGTTGTGGATGAAGCGACCGATCGCCTGATCTGGCAGCGGGTGCGCGATGCCGTGGCCGACAATCTGGACCTCTTCAGCAACAAGCAGCCTCTGGGCATCAATCGGCGCTTCCGGTTTTATCGTTACCGTGAAGGAGATTTCTTCAAGTTTCACATCGACGGTGCCTGGCCCGGCTCCAGAGTTGTGGACGACCGACTGATTGCGGATGCCTTCCCGGACCGGTTCAGCCAGATGACGTTCCTGATTTTGCTCAGCGACGACTTCGAGGGTGGTGAAACCCGCTTTCTCGTCGATGCAGATGACCCTACCAAACCGGCAAGGCGAAGCGACAACGTACGCGAGATCGATGTACGAACGCCGGCCGGCGGCGTTCTGTGCTTTCCCCACGGCCATCACCCCCTGCACTGCTTGCACAGTTCAGCGGAGATCACTTCGGGCACTAAATACATCATCCGTACCGACCTGCTGTTTGAACGCTAGCCGCGGGCGTGGTGGTCACCAAATGGTGACTAGTTTCAAACATTCGCGTCGTCCCGATAATGAAAGAGAGCTCCGTTAATCCTTAATCACCAAAGAATGCGAGATGCCAGTCAAACATCGGAATCACGCAGTGGCCAACATATGGATGTCTGCGAAAGTTTAGCGCAGGCTTCCAAATTGTACGTATCCAGAAGAGCAATTCATTATGGCTTTGCATGATCACCCATTGTGGCGGAATATGATCCAGGAACAACGCGAGGCAAATATTTTCAGCTGGATCACCTCTGAAGCGATCGCCATGCGGATTCCGCGAATTCTTCCCGATAATCCCGAGGCGAAGTCTGTACCCGGCCAGCCAGCCAGGCTTTACAGTAATTTTCCGACGGGCCGACGATCAGAGAGATTACGATCTCGAACGGCTGAACAATGCTGTTACTTTCGTTACCGAAGCCAAGCAACTTTGCTTTGAGTTCCCGGAAGCCTTTCGCATTCCTATCTTTCAGCTCCTCCTGAAATGGCCCTTTGGCGACTGCTGATCGCGCCTGATACAGGAACCTTGCCCATTCGGGATTGGCGACAACCCAGTCGAGATAACTACAGATAACTGAATACACAGCCTCGCGAAGGCTGTTGGTGTTGGCTAACTCCCGGTCCAGATGTTACAGCTTCGGCAAAAACAAAATAATATTCTTTTACCGAATTTTGTTCTTTTATTTCACAACTGCCGAATTGTTTTGGCAACAGCGGCTTACTAATTGGGTAAATGATGGAAAAAACCATAATAACCTGTGACGACGGCTATCGGCTCACCGGGCATTTTTTCAGACCAGCAACAGACGTTCCTCGCGGTGCCGTTCTCATCGCCCCTGCCACCGGGTTTCGACATCAGGTCTATTTCAGTTTTGCTACCTGGCTGAGCGAGCAAGGCTTCGCCGTGCTGGCATTTTCCAATAGAGGCATTGGGGATTCTCGCAACGGTATTCCTCTAGCAGAGATCTCTAGTGACCTGGTCGATTGGGGTACGCTGGACCTGCCGGCAGCGCTAGAAAAACTCGTCGCTCTTGCACCAGGCCTGCCGGTAAGCCTTGTTGGCCATAGCGCCGGTGCGCAGTTGATCGGTTTAATGCCCAACTTCGCTCAAATAGACAGCTACGTTCTGATTGCAGCATCGTCAGGCCATTTCGATAACCTGAAACTGAAAACAAAGCTGGCCGCCAAACTACTGTTCCACGGTTGGCAACCGCTCTCCGTTGCAGTCAAAGGATACTGGCCGACCAAAATCATCGGTTTCGGTGAGGATCTTCCCGCCACTGTCGCCAGGCAATGGCGACAGTGGTGCCGTTCGCCAGGGTACGTAGAAAACAGTTTTGGAGAGGAAATAAGGCAGCATCACTATGCGGATATAAAAGCCCCCGTTCTGTCGCTAACCGCAACAGATGACCACATTGCCGTGCCTGCAAACGTGGAAGACTTTCTGCGCCTGCTGCCCAACGCCCAGATAAAAAAACATTTTTTGGAACCAGGCAGTTTTGGCTTGAAAGAAATCGGCCACAGCGACCTGCTAGGCAGCCGATGCAAAACCTGCTGGCCGCATATTCTGGAAGGCTTGGAGTCCAACGGCTGAACCTGATACCTCCACTCCACCGCGTCAGCTTTGAATTCCGGGGCACAGGTTTGGCTACTCATGGCAGTCCCTCCTGTGCTCTTTTTGTAGACTAGTTGCGTAAACCGCTGAAGGTTGCCACCCATTCCACGTGAAGCCTGCCACCCGGACCGGAGCAAGGCTGCCACCCATCGGAGCGTAGCGACGCGGGGTTTC
>PABK01000037.1 GCA_002699145.1 Halioglobus sp. | reverse complement strand
TGACCGGTGCGGTGGAGCTGCCTGAGGGTGTCGAGATGGTGATGCCGGGCGACAACGTGCAGATGGTGGCGACGCTGATTGCGCCGATTGCTATGGAAGAGGGCCTGCGTTTCGCGATTCGCGAAGGTGGCCGTACTGTCGGCGCCGGCGTGGTGGCAAAGATCATCGAGTAAGTCGATAGCGCTGTCCCGCCCTGGCGGGAGTGTGTGAAGAGCCCGGCATCCGCCGGGCTTTTTCGTTTCCGGCTAGCGGCTCAGCCAGGTGTTGCTCACGCGTTCACCCGCGATAACTGCTCGTTGAGCGTGAGGAAGTCATAGAGGATTCCCAGTGCGATGATCAGGCCCGCGAGAGGAAAGGTGAAGAACACACCGCTGGCGCACAGGTAGAGCAGGCCGGTGAATATCTTGCCCATATAGAAACGGTGCAGGCCCAGGGGGCCGAGGAACGTCAGCAGGATCCACGTCAGGTTGTAGTTGACCGGGCCGGGAATGTAGCGATGGTCGGCGTCGCGCGCCATGGAGGGAATCAGGAACAGGTCGATGATCCAGCCCACCAGGAATAGCCCGAGGGTACAGAACCAGATAACCCCGGTCACCTGTCGTCCGTAGTAGAAACGGTGGGAGCCGATAAAGCCGAAAATCCACAGCAGGTAGCCCAGCAGGACCGAATGCGTACCCCTGTCATCGTTCATGTGGTCGCTCTCTGGCTGCCCGCGGGAAACTCGACACTCGCAGAAACCGCGGGTGCGCGTCAAGCACCTGCGGTGGGCCAATTTGACTAGCGGTCGCCAATCGGTGGAAGATGAAAGCCAACAGCCCAAGAGATTGCCAGCAAAAATGCCTTACGATGAACTGAAGCAGGAGCTTGAGGAGCGCTTGTCCGCCCTGCAGGCGCGCCTGGCCAATATCAAGCAGGATGTCACCAAGGCACACTCCGGGGATTCCGCGGAGCAGGCGCAGGAGCGCGAGAACGATGAGGTGGTGGACGCGATCGGCAACGAGACCCGCCTGTCCATCCGCGTGATCCAGGCGGCCCTGGAGCGTATCGAGGAGGGCAGCTACGGCGCCTGTGACGCCTGCGGCGAGGATATCGGCGAGGCGCGCCTGCGCGCTATTCCCGAGGCGACCCGCTGCGTGAACTGTGCCGAGTAGGCGCGCTGCTGGCCATATTTGACTCGCCGAGGTCTTATAACCTGACGTAATATCTTTCCCGGCCAAATCCCTGAAACCCGCACTGCAATTAATCTTCGCGCCGCCTTGACAGGGCGGGGGGCGGTCATTAGAATTCGCGTTCCTTTTTTCGGGGGGTTCCCGTGCGGTCCCCTGGTTTTTTAGTGTTTGGAGTTTAGTCTGGTGCAGAGTCAACGCATTCGTATTCGCCTCAAGGCCTTCGACCACCGCCTCATCGATACCTCCACCCAGGAGATTGTCGAAACGGCCCGCCGCACCGGCGCGCAGGTCAAGGGTCCCATCCCGCTTCCCACCCGGAAGGAAAAGTTTACCGTGCTGGTGTCCCCGCACGTGAACAAGGATGCGCGGGACCAGTACGAAATCCGCACCCACAAGCGCCTGTTGGACATTGTTGAGCCCACGGAAAAAACCGTGGACGCGCTCATGAAGCTCGACCTAGCCGCCGGTGTGGAAGTGCAGATCAGCCTGGGCTGAACGACAAACCGAAAAAGACCTGCCCGCCCTCTACGGAGGGGTCGGGTGTGTAACGGTCCTGCTTTCAGGGCCGGCCATAGAGGGTTAAGCCCCGTACACTGCAGAGGTTGGAAAAATGACTATTGGCTTAGTCGGCCGTAAGTCCGGTATGACACGTGTGTTTACCGACGACGGCGCATCAATCCCAGTAACCGTAGTGGAGATCACTCCAAACCGCGTTACTCAGATCAAAGATATCGATGGCCACGGCTATCGCGCGATCCAGGTCACGGCGGGCAACCGCAAGGCCTCACGAGTAAACAAGTCACAGGCAGGACAGTTCGCCAAGGCGGGCGTCGAGGCCGGTACCGGTTTGTGGGAATTCCGCCTGGGAGACTCCGACGAGGCGCCCGAAGTCGGTGCCGAGCTGACTGTGGAGCGTTTCGAGGCCGGCCAGAAGGTCGACGTCTCGGGCAAATCCAAGGGCAAGGGCTTCCAGGGCGGTGTCAAGCGCTGGAACTTCTCCATGCAGGATGCGACCCACGGCAACTCGCTGTCTCACCGTGCCCCTGGCTCAATCGGCCAGTGCCAGACGCCCGGTCGCGTATGGAAAGGCAAGAAGATGGCGGGCCACATGGGCGCTGCCAATGTCACAACCCAGGGCCTGGAGGTGGTGCGCGTCGATGTAGAGCGCAACCTGCTCCTCATCAAGGGTGCCGTACCTGGCGCGCCCGGCGGCGACGTTATCGTTCGCCCCACGGTCAAGGCTTAAGGTTAGGGGGTTTCCAACGTGGAATTGAGTGTATTGAAGCCGGGTAGCGGCGAGGCGGAAACGGTTTCTGTCTCGGACACTGCCTTCGCACGTGAGTACAACGAAGCCCTGGTGCACCAGGTGGTGACCGCCTACATGGCCGGCGCCCGCCAGGGCACGCGCGCGCAGAAGAACCGCTCTGCGGTCAGCGGCGGCGGCAAGAAGCCGTGGCGCCAGAAAGGGACCGGCCGCGCACGCGCCGGCACCATTCGCTCGCCGATCTGGCGCAGCGGTGGTGTGACCTTCGCGGCAAGGCCGCAGGACCATGCACAGAAGGTCAATCGCAAGATGTACCGCGCCGCTCTGCGCTCCATCATGTCGGAGCTGGCGCGCCAGGATCGGCTGATGGTTGTCGAGAGCCTGGACCTGGAGGCGCCCAAGACCAAGCTGCTGGCCAAGCAGCTCGGCGAGTTCGGCGTGGACAACGTTTTGATCGTCTCTGACGAGGTAGGTGAAAACCTGTACCTGGCGGCGCGCAACCTGCACAAGGTGGACGTGCGTGACGTGGAAGGTGTCGACCCCGTCAGCCTGATCGGTCACGAGAAGGTAATCGTCACGGTCGACGCCGTGAAGAAGTTTGAGGAGATGCTGGGATGAACCAGGAGCGCATTTTTCAGGTGCTGGTAGGTCCACACGTCTCTGAAAAGGCGGCGATTGCCGCCGATGAGAACAACCAGTACGTATTCAAGGTGGCGGTTGACGCGACCAAGGCCGAGATCAAGCGCTCCGTGGAGCAGCTGTTCAAGGTTGAGGTGGAAAACGTCAACACCCTGAAGGTGAAGGGCAAGGTGAAGCGCAACCGCTATGGTTTCAGCACCCGCCCGACCTGGAAGAAAGCCTATGTGAAGCTGGCGCAGGGTCAGGATATTGACTTTGCGGTCGCCGAGTAAGGAGCAGGATTGAAATGGCTGTATTGAAGAGCAAGCCGACGTCCCCGGGTCGCCGCCACGTCGTTCGCGTGGTGAGCGAAGACCTGCACAAGGGCGACCCCCACGCGCCGCTGCTGGAGAAGCAGTCGCGCAAGGGCGGGCGTAACAATAACGGGCGCATCACTACCCGTCATATCGGCGGTGGTCACAAGCAGCACTACCGCAAGATCGATTTCAAGCGTACCAAGGACGGTATTCCGGCGCGTGTGGAACGCCTGGAGTACGACCCCAATCGCACTGCGCACATCGCCCTGCTGCTGTTCGCCGACGGCGAGCGCCGCTATATCATTGCGCCGCGTGGCGTGAAAGCCGGCGACGTGCTGCAATCCGGCTCCGCGGCCCCGATCAAGGCCGGCAACTGTCTCCCCCTTCGCAACATCCCCGTTGGTTCCGTTATCCACTGTATCGAATTGAAGCCCGGCAAGGGCGCCCAGATGGCGCGCTCTGCAGGGGCGTCGGTGCAGCTGGTTGCGCGCGAGGGGCAGTACGCAACCGTGCGTCTGCGCTCCGGTGAAATGCGCAAGGTGCTGGCCGACTGTCGTGCCACCCTGGGCGAGGTTTCCAATTCCGAGCACAGCCTGCGCAAGCTGGGTAAGGCCGGCGCCGCGCGCTGGCGCGGTGTACGCCCGACTGTTCGCGGTGTCGCCATGAACCCTGTGGACCACCCGCATGGTGGTGGTGAGGGACGCACCTCTGGCGGCCGTCACCCGGTCAGCCCCTGGGGTACACCGACCAAGGGTTACAAGACACGCAAGAACAAGCGTACCGACAAGCTGATTGTTCGCCGCCGTCGCGCGAAGTAAGCGACAGACGAGTAACGAGAGTAGAGGAAAGCAACTGTGCCGCGTTCACTGAAGAAAGGCCCCTTTATCGACCTTCACCTGATGAAGAAGGTCGAAGCAGCGATCGAGAGCAACGACCGCCGTCCGATCAAGACCTGGTCGCGGCGTTCCATGGTTGCGCCGGACATGGTCGGCCTGACCATCGCTGTGCACAACGGGCGTCAGCACGTGCCGATCCTGATCAACGAGGACATGGTCGGTCACAAACTGGGCGAGTTTGCGGTGACGCGCACGTTCCGCGGCCACATTGTCGACAAGAAAGCGAAGCGCTAGGCGCTTTGACGTTCTTGTTTCCAGAACCAGAGGTTTAGAAAAATGGAAGTTGCAGCAAGATTGAAAGGCGCGCAGATCTCCGCGCAGAAGGTACGCCTGGTCGCCGACCAGGTGCGCGGCCTGCCTGTCGAAGAGGCGCTCAGCCTGCTGGAATTCAGCCCGAAGAAGGCCGCCCATCTCGTCAAGAAGCTTCTCGACTCCGCCATTGCCAATGCCGAGAACAACGAGGGCGCCGACGTGGGCGAGTTGAAAGTGGCGAGCATCTTTGTGGACGAGGGCACGACGCTCAAGCGCCTGCGCCCGCGCGCCAAAGGTCGCGCTGACCGCATCCTCAAGCGCAGCTGCCATATCACTATCAAGGTCGCCGACGGCGAAAGCCAGGGTTAGGAGACAACTACATGGGCCAGAAAGTACACCCCACCGGAATTCGCCTGGGCATCGTCAAGGATCACAACTCGATCTGGTATGCCGACAGCAAGAACTTCGCCAGGCAACTGATCACCGACCTGGAAGCGCGCGCCTACATCGAGAAAGCGCTGGATCACGCTTCCGTTAGTCGCGTCGTTATCGAGCGCCCGGCACAGACCGCCCGTATCACCATCCATACGGCGCGTCCGGGTATCGTGATCGGCAAGAAGGGCGAGGACGTGGACAAGCTGCGTCAACAGCTGAGCGAAAAGATGGGTGTGCCGGTTCACATCAATATCGAGGAAATTCGCAAGCCTGACCTGGATGCGAAGCTGGTCGCGCAGAACGTCGCGCAACAGCTGGAGCGCAGGGTCATGTTCCGTCGCGCCATGAAGCGCGTGGTGCAGAATGCGATGCGCCAGGGTGCTGAGGGTATCAAGGTGCAGATCAGCGGGCGCCTGGGCGGCGCGGAGATTGCGCGCACCGAGTGGTATCGCGAAGGCCGTGTACCCCTGCACACGCTGCGGGCGGATATTGATTACGCGACCTACGAGGCATCCACCACCTACGGCATCCTGGGTGTGAAAGTGTGGATCTTCAAAGGCGAGGTTATCGGCGAGGAAGCTCAGGCCGACAGCGCCAGGAAATCAGCAACTAGTTAAGGGTTACGCAGATGCTTCAACCAAAGCGTACAAAATTTCGCAAGACGCAGAAGGGCCGTAACCGTGGCCTGGCGCATCGCGGCAGCAAGGTAAGCTTCGGCGAATACGGCCTGAAGGCGACCGGTCGCGGTCGCGTGACGGCTCGTCAGATCGAGGCCGCGCGTCGCGCGATGACCCGTCACATCAAGCGTGGCGGAAAGATCTGGATTCGCGTCTTCCCGGACAAGCCGATCACCGGCAAGCCGCTGGAAGTGCGCCAGGGTAAAGGTAAGGGTAACGTCGAGTACTGGGTAGCCCAGATCCAGCCGGGCCGGGTGCTCTACGAGGTACAGGGTGTATCGGAGGAGTTGGCGCGCGAGGCGTTTGCCCTGGCCGCGGCCAAGATCCCGGTGGCCACAACGTTTGTAAAACGGTCGGTGATGTGATGAAAGCCAGTGAACTACGTGAAAAGTCCGCTGAGGACCTGAACAAGGACCTGCTCACCCTGCGTGAGGAGCAGTTCAAGTTGCGTATGCAGAAAGCCACTGGCCAGTTGGCCCAGACTCACCTGTTGCGGCAGAACCAGCGCGACATTGCCAGGGTCAAGACTGTGCTCAGTGAAAAGGCAGGTAACTAATTATGTCAGGTGCAGAAAAGCGTACACGTACGGCGACTGGCAAGGTCGTCAGCAACAAGATGGACAAGACGATTACCGTCCTGGTTGAGCGCCGGGTAAAACACCCTGTGTACGGTAAGTACATTACCCGCTCATCCCGGATTCACGCGCACGACGAGTCCAACGAGTGTTCCATTGGCGATACTGTGACGGTTGCGGAGACGCGCCCGATTTCCAAGTCCAAGACCTGGAAGCTGCTGGAAGTTGTAGAGAGCGCCACCCAGGTCTGAGACCGGGGCACGCGAGTTTGGCGCGGCCTTAATCCGGGCCGCAGTTGGAGTAGAAAATGATTCAGACAGAGTCGTATTTGGATGTGGCCGATAACAGCGGCGCGCGCCGTGTCATGTGCATCAAGGTGCTCGGCGGTTCCAAGCGTCGTTACGCCCGAGTTGGCGACCTCATCAAGGTCACCGTAAAAGAGGCGATTCCGCGCGGCAAGGTCAAGAAAGGGCAGGTCATGACTGCGGTGGTTGTGCGCACCAAGAAAGGTGTGCGCCGGGCCGATGGCTCCCTGATCAAATTTGATGACAACGCGGCGGTTTTGTTGAACGCGCAGGAAGCGCCTATCGGGACGCGTATTTTTGGCCCGGTGACCCGCGAACTGCGTGGTGAGAAGTTTATGAAAATTATTTCCCTGGCCCCCGAAGTAATCTAGGCCGGAAGGGAGAGGCGAGACGATGTTGAAGATCAAGAGCGAAGACGAAGTAATCGTCATAGCGGGTAAAGACAAGGGCAAGCGCGGCAAGGTGCGCCAGGTGCTGAGCAACGGCAAGGTGGTCGTTGCTGGCGTCAATATGGTGAAGAAGCACACGCGTCCCAATCCGCAGGCGGGCGTCGCTGGCGGTATCGTTGAGCAGGAGGCGCCGATCCAGGTGTCAAACGTCGCGATATTCAATCCGCAGACGAGCAAGGCTGACCGGGTGGGGTTCAGGGTCGACGGCGACCGCAAGGTGCGCTTCTTCAAATCAAATGGCGAGGTGATCGACTCCTGAGGGCGCGCGCCCCTGAGAGTTGGCAGGAAACGGACATGGCAAACCTGAAAGAAAAGTACGTTAACGAGATCGCTCCCAAGCTCCGCGAAGAACTGGAGCTGAAGAACATCATGGAGGTGCCGCGCATCACCAAGATCACCCTGAACATGGGTGTGGGCGAGGCTATCGGCGACAAGAAGATTCTCGAGAACGCGGTAGCGGACATGGAGATGATCGCCGGGCAAAAGCCCGTGGTCACCAAGGCGCGCAAATCAATCGCGGGCTTCAAGGTGCGCGACGGCTGGCCGATCGGCTGCAAGGTAACCCTGCGTTCTGAACGTATGTACGAGTTCCTGGAGCGGCTGATCAGCATCGCCATTCCCCGTATCCGGGATTTCCGCGGCATCAGCCCGCGCTCCTTCGACGGGCGGGGCAATTTCGCAATGGGTGTTTCCGAACAGATCATTTTCCCGGAAATCGAGTACGACAAGGTAGACGCGCTGCGTGGGCTGGATATCACCATTACCACTTCCGCGCGTACGGACGATGAAGGCCGCGCCCTGCTGCGCGCTTTCAACTTCCCGCTCAAGGCTTAAGAGGCGTTACACATGGCAAAGAAATCAATGATTGCGCGGGAAAAGAAACGCGCACGCACGGTCCAGAAGTTCGCCGCCAAGCGCGCAGCCCTGAAGGCCATTCTCACTGACGTCAATGCGTCGGATGAGGAAAAGTGGGACGCACAGGTGCGCCTGCAGAAGTTGCCGCGAAATGCCAGCCCGGTGCGGCAGCAGCGTCGCTGCCAGGTCACTGGTCGCCCCCACGCCGTGTACCGCAAGTTCGGCCTGTGCCGTAACAAGCTGCGTGAAGCCGCCATGCGCGGTGATGTCCCCGGCCTCGTAAAGTCCAGCTGGTAACGGCCGGTCGGTCTACGGAGAGATATAGATTATGAGTATGCAAGATCCGCTGTCAGACATGCTGACCCGCATCCGCAACGCCCAGATGGCAGGCAAGACCCGCGTCGAAATGCCCGGCTCCAAGCTGAAGGCCGCTGTGGCGAACGTGCTGAAGGAAGAGGGCTACATCGAGGGATTCACCGCTTCGACCGAGGGCGCCAAGCCGCGCCTGGCTATCGACCTCAAGTACTACAAAGGCAAGCCGGTTATTGCGGAAATCGATCGTACCAGCCGTCCTGGCCTGCGCCAGTACCGCGGCAAGGACGAACTGCCCAAGGTTCGCGCCGGGCTGGGTGTCGCGATTATCTCCACCTCCAAGGGTGTGATGACCGATCGCGCCGCACGCGCCGCGGGCGTCGGTGGTGAAGTCCTCTGTACCGTTTATTAATTGATTGACCTAGAGATTTTCACATGTCCAGAGTCGCAAACAATCCGATACAGCTGCCCGGCGGCGTAGAGGTCAAGATCAACGGTAAGGACCTCACCGTAAAAGGCAGCAAGGGCAGTCTCGACCTTTCCCTGAACGACGGTATCGAGGTCAGGCAGGAAGATAGTGCCCTGACCCTGAGCTACGCGAGCGATGCCCTCAAGGCAATGGCGGGTACCACCCGTTCGCTGCTGAACAACATGGTTGTGGGCGTGAGCGAAGGCTGGGAGAAAAAGCTGGTGCTCAACGGCGTTGGCTACCGGGCCAAGGCCTCGGGTAGCAGCGTCAACCTGACCGTAGGCCTGTCGCACCCGGTAGATTACAAGCTGCCCGAGGGTGTGACCGCGGAGAGCCCGAGCCAGACCGAGATTGTGGTCAAGGGTATCGACAAGCAGGCCGTCGGCCAGGCCGCGGCGGAGATCCGCTCGTTCCGCCCGCCTGAGCCCTACAAGGGTAAAGGTATTCGTTACGCGGATGAACACGTCCGTCGTAAAGAAGCCAAGAAGAAGTAGGTGACATCATGAGTGCAAAAAATGATTCAAGGTTGCGTCGTGCTCGTCGTGCGCGCGCCCGTATGCGCGGCCTCGGTGAGGTGCGCCTGAGCGTACACCGTACCCCGCGGCATATTTACGCGCAGATTATTGCGCCCGCTGGCGACAAGGTGCTGGCCTGTGCCTCCACGCTGGACAAAGAGCTGCGCAGCGGCGTGACCAGCAACGTCGACGCCGCAGCCGCGGTGGGCAAGCTGGTGGCGGAGCGCGCAAAGGAAGCCGGGATCGAGAAAGTGGCTTTCGATCGCAGCGGTTACAAGTATCACGGGCGGGTCAAGGCGCTGGCGGATGCCGCGCGCGAGTCCGGACTCCAATTCTAAGGGTTATGGGATATGGCTTTTAACGATCAGAAAAAGCAGCAACAGGATGGCGACCTGCAGGAGAAGCTGGTCCAGGTTAACCGCGTGGCCAAGGTGGTCAAGGGCGGCCGGATTTTCGGCTTCACTGCGCTGACTGTTGTAGGCGATGGCAACGGCAAGGTTGGCTTTGGTCGTGGTAAGGCGCGGGAAGTGCCCGTTGCCATCCAGAAAGCCATGGAAGCTGCGCGCCGCAACATGATCCAGGTGGAGCTCAACAACGGCACCATCCAGTACCCGGTGAAAGCATCGCACGGTGCCAGCAAGATTTACATGCAGCCCGCCTCCGAAGGTACCGGCGTTATTGCCGGTGGCGCCATGCGCGCCGTGCTGGAAATTGCCGGTGTGCACGACGTACTGGCCAAGTGCTACGGCTCGACCAATCCGGTCAACGTGGTACGCGCCACGTTCAACGGCCTGCGCGACATGTCTTCCCCGGAAGATATCGCTGCCAAGCGCGGCAAGTCGGTTGAAGAAATTCTGAACTAGAGAACAGGTTGGCTGGTCATGGCTAAATCAACTATCAAGGTCACGCAGGTCAAGAGCTCTGCGGGCCGTTTGAAAAACCACAAGGCTTGCGTAGCCGGGCTGGGCCTGCGTCGTATCGGACATACGGTAGAGGTCGAGGATACACCTGCGGTGCGCGGCATGATCAACCAGGTCAACTACCTGGTTAAGGTTGAGGAGTAAATCATGTCAGACGTCATGCGGTTGAACACGCTGAGCCCGGCACCCGGCGCCAAGAAAGACGCCAAGCGCGTGGGCCGCGGTATCGGTAGTGGTAACGGCAAGACCGCCGGTCGCGGTCACAAGGGTCAGAAATCCCGTACCGGCGGCAAGGTCCGTCCGGGTTTCGAGGGTGGCCAGATGCCGTTGCAGAAGCGGCTGCCCAAGTACGGCTTTACCTCGCGTATTGCCCGCACCACCGCACAGGTTCGCCTGGGCGAGCTGGCCGCGGTGCAGGCGGACGTCATTGACCTGGAAGCGCTGAAAAAGGCCGACCTTGTGAAAGACGATGTCACGCGGGCGCGTGTCTTTCTCTCCGGTGAGCTGGGCAAGGCCGTCACGGTCAAGGGCCTGGCGGTGACCAAGGGCGCCCGTGAGGCGATCGAGAAAGCCGGCGGCAAGGTCGAAGAGTAGGTCGATTAAGTAATGGCAAATGCACAGCTGCCCTCAGTCAACAAGGCCGGCCTGAGCGAACTGTTCAGGCGCCTGCGCTTTGTGCTGCTAGCGATCTTCGTATACCGGGTCGGGACGCATATCCCGGTGCCGGGTATTGATCCGAACCAGCTGGCTGCCCTGTTTAACCAGAACCAGGGCACCATCCTGGGCCTGGCGAACATGTTCTCCGGGGGTGCGCTGGAGCGCATGAGCATCCTGGCGCTGGGCATCATGCCGTACATCTCCGCCTCGATCATCATGCAGTTGATGTCGGCGGTAACGCCGCAGTTGGAGCAGCTGAAGAAGGAAGGCGAAGCCGGCCGTCGCAAGATCAGCCAGTACACGCGCTACCTCACGGTGGTGCTGGCCATCATCCAGGCCACCGGCATGACCGTGGGCATGGCGAACCAGGGCATGTCCTATGACACCTCGCCGCTGTTCTTTGTCATCGCCATCACCTCGCTGGTAACCGGTGCGGTGTTCATGATGTGGCTGGGCGAGCAAATCACGGAAAAAGGCGTGGGTAACGGCATCTCCCTGCTGATCTTCGCCGGTATCGTGGCGGGTCTTCCCGCGGCGATAGGCCAGTCGCTGGAACAGGCGCGGCAGGGCGAACTGAACATCCTGGTACTGCTGTTCATCCTGGCCCTGGCGATCGCGGTGATCTACATGATCGTGTTTATCGAGCGCGGCCAGCGGCGCATTACCGTGAACTACGCCAAGCGACAGCAGGGCCGGAAAATGTACCAGGGGCAAAGTTCCCATCTGCCCCTGAAGGTCAACATGTCCGGGGTGATCCCGGCCATTTTCGCCAGCAGTATCCTGCTGTTCCCCGCGTCCATCGCGCAGTGGTTCGGCTCGGGCGGCTCGGACTGGCTGCAGGACCTGGCCGTGGCGATCGGGCCTGGACAGCCGCTGAATATCCTGCTGTTCACGATCTTTATCGTATTTTTCTGCTTCTTTTACACGGCGTTGATGTTCAACCCGGTTGAAGTGGCGGACAACCTGAAGCGGTCCGGCGCGTTTGTCCCCGGTATCCGCCCCGGACAACAGACCGCCAACTATATCGATGGCGTGCTGACGCGCCTGACGGTCTTCGGCGCCGCGTATATCGCCCTGGTCTGTCTGCTGCCGCAGTTCCTGGTAGTCATGTGGAATGTGCCCTTTTACCTGGGCGGTACCTCACTGCTGATCGTGGTCGTGGTGGTGATGGATTTCATGGCCCAGGTACAGAGCCACCTGATGTCGCACCAGTATGACTCGGTGATGAAAAAGGCCAACCTGAAGAATTACGGGGGTGCCGGGCGGATCCGTTGATCCTCGCGGCCCTGAGTAGGAGTGGAAACATGAAAGTACGTGCATCAGTGAAAAAAATATGCCGGAACTGCAAGGTCGTGCGCCGCAAGGGCGTGGTGCGCGTCATCTGCAGTACCGACCCGCGCCACAAGCAGCGCCAGGGCTGATCGCCTCGGCTCTGTAAGCGGTTGATTTTTGGTAAGTATATCGCTAGAATGCTGCGCCTTTTGGCCACGTCCCGCGCCCCTGGGGTCGGCGGCGGCCCGCAGCTTCCAAGCGCCACAAGTGACTGGAGAATTTGAATGGCTCGTATAGCCGGTGTCAACATTCCGGATAACAAGCACGCTGTTATCTCGCTGACCTATATTTTCGGCGTCGGCCGCAGCCAGGCGAAGCGCCTGTGCGCCGAGACCGGTGTCGCCGAAAACACCAAGATCAGCGAGCTGACCGAAGCCGAAATGGACGCACTGCGCGCCAAGGTCGGCGACATGGTGGTCGAGGGTGACCTGCGGCGTGAAGTATCCATGAACATCAAGCGCCTGATGGACCTGGGGTGTAACCGCGGACTGCGGCACCGTCGCAGCCTGCCGCTGCGCGGCCAGCGCACCAAGACCAATGCCCGTACGCGCAAGGGCCCGCGTAAGCCGATTCGCAGATAAGCAAGCTGACAGCGAATCCTTTTTTAGTGTAGCTGCACCGTGGAAACGAGAGAGTGCAGTGTTGATATTAAAGTAGGAAGAAATTATGGCCAAGCCAGGTGCCAAGAGCACTCGTAAGAAGATTACCAAGACGGTGGTAGACGGCATTGCGCACGTCCACGCGTCCTTCAACAACACCATTATCACCATCACTGACCGCCAGGGTAATACCCTGAGCTGGGCGACCGCCGGTGGTTCCGGCTTCCGCGGCTCACGCAAGAGCACGCCGTTCGCCGCGCAGGTCGCGGCCGAGCGCGCCGGTGAGGCAGCCAAGGAATACGGCCTGAAGAACCTGGACGTACAGGTTAAAGGCCCTGGTCCCGGGCGCGAGTCCGCGGTGCGGGCCCTCAACGCCTGTGGCTACAAGATCAGCAACATTACCGACGTGACGCCTATCCCGCACAACGGCTGCCGTCCTCCCAAGAAACGTCGCGTATAACGCAACCAGGATTGAACTGACATGGCTCGATATATTGGACCCAAGTGCAAGCTGTCCCGTCGCGAAGGAACCGACCTCTTCCTGAAGAGCGGCGTACGCGCACTGGAAAGCAAGTGCAAGGTAGAAGCAATTCCCGGACAGCAGGGCGTTCGCCGCGGCCGCCTGTCTGACTACGGCGTGCAGCTGCGTGAGAAGCAGAAGGTACGCCGTATCTACGGTGTGCTGGAAAAGCAGTTCCGCAATTACTACAAGGAAGCGGCGCGCCTCAAGGGTGCGACCGGTGAAAACCTGCTGCAGTTGCTGGAAAGCCGCCTCGACAATGTCGTCTACCGTATTGGTTTCGGCTCAACCCGCGCCGAGGCGCGCCAACTCGTATCGCACAAGGCTGTGCTGGTGAACGGCGCTACCGTCAATATTCCCTCTTACCAGGTCAAGCCGGGCGACGTGATCTCCCTGCGTGAAAAGGCCAGGAAGCAACTGCGTATCCAGTCAGCCATGGCCCTGGCGGCCCAGCGCGGCGAGCCCGAGTGGATCGAAGTGAACGGCGACAAGCTGGAGGGAACGTTCAAGGCAGTTCCGGATCGCCAGGACCTATCCACTGAGATCAACGAAAACCTGATCGTCGAGCTTTACTCCAAGTAATCGCCGAAGGAATAACCTACAGGACAGGTGCCATAATGCAGAGTGCAGTGAACGAATTTTTGACCCCTCGCGTCATCAATGTCGAGGAAAAGAACGCGACCCGCTCCCAGGTAACCCTGGAGCCGCTGGAACGCGGCTTTGGCCACACCCTGGGCAACGCCCTGCGTCGCATTCTTCTGTCCTCCATGCCCGGCAGCGCCATCACCGAAGTGGAAATCGACGGCGTGCTGCACGAGTACAGCGCCATCGAGGGCGTGCAGGAAGATGTCATCGAGATCCTGCTCAACCTCAAGGGCGTCGCCCTGGTCATGAGCGGCAAGGAAGAGGCGGAGCTGACCCTGAGCAAGAAGGGCCCGGGCGCCGTCACCGCCGGCGACATCCAGGTTGACCACGATATCGAGATCCGCAATCCCGATCACGTGATTTGCCACCTCAATGAGGGCGCGGAAATCAACATGAAGCTTACCGTGGCCGTGGGCCGCGGTTACTCGCCGGCGGACTCGCGGGAAAACCCGGAAGAAGAGACCCGTTCCATCGGCAGGTTGCAGCTCGACGCCACCTTCTCCCCGGTGCAGCGCGTGGCCTATGTGGTCGAGGCCGCCCGTGTGGAACAGCGCACCGACCTGGACAAGCTGGTACTGGACCTGGAAACCAACGGCACGATTGATCCGGAAGAGGCGATCCGCCGCGCCGCCACCATCCTGCAGCAGCAGCTGGCGGTGTTCGTGGACCTGGAGAGCGAGTCCGAATCCGAATCCATCGAGGAAGAGGACGAGGTCGATCCCATCCTGCTGCGCCCGGTAGACGACCTGGAGCTGACCGTGCGTTCGGCCAACTGCCTCAAGGCCGAGAACATCTACTACATCGGCGACCTGGTGCAACGCACTGAAGTGGAACTGCTGAAGACGCCGAACCTGGGCAAGAAGTCGCTGACGGAAATCAAGGACGTGCTGGCCTCGCGCGGCCTGTCATTGGGTATGCGCCTGGACAACTGGCCGCCCGCCAGCCTGAAAAACGACGAGCGGGTGCTGAGCGCCTGAACCGGCGGCGCGGGCAATATTGAATTTACGTGCTGAGACAGCACCGACTATAGGATTGGAAAAATGCGTCATCGTCACAGTGGACGTCAACTGAATCGCAACAGTTCACACCGCAAGGCCATGTTTCGGAACATGACGGTGTCGCTGGTGGAGCACGAGCTGATCAAGACCACCCTGCCCAAGGCGAAGGAACTGCGCAGCTACGCGGAGCCCCTGATCACCCTGGCGAAAAAGGACAGCGTGGCCAACCGTCGCCTGGCCTTTGACCGCACCCGCAACAAGGCGGCGGTGGGCAAGTTGTTCAGCGAGCTGGGCCCGCGTTACCAGGAGCGTCCCGGCGGCTATATCCGCATCCTCAAGTGCGGCTACCGCGCCGGCGACAAGGCGCCCATGGCCTACGTGGAACTGGTCGACCGTCCGCAGCCCGAAGCGTACGAGGACGACGACGAGTAAGTCTTCCTCGGGCCGGATTTGCTGCCGGTCCCAGGCGCAGAGCAAAGAGCCGGGCATGTCCCGGCTTTTTTCTGCGCGCTCCGTTCAGCGGCGTTGCCGGCTTGTCGCTGCACGGTTGATCGGACATAATTTCCTCCCCTTCCAGTCCCCGGCGCACCGATGCAAACCGACCACCTGGGCGAATTGAACCGCCAGCTTTATCCCTACAATTCGGCTCACCAGGAGGCGATCGAGGATTTTTTCGGCGACGCCCTGCTGCGCCCCCTGAGCGCGGCGGAGCGCGAGCACCTCGCATCGTGCAAGCTGTTCCTGGTCGGCTTCAGTAACCGCTCCGGCTCCACGCTGCTCACCGAATTGATGCACCAGGTCGGTATGCCGGTGCCGCCACGCGCCGAGGTGTTCAACGGCGAAGAGGTCACCCTGGTCAGTCAGCGTGACAGCTACGCGACGTTTACGGATTTTTTCCTCAGCCTGGTGAACAACTGGCTCAGCGATGGGCAGGCCGGATTCAAGATCGGCGCGCGGCAGTTGTTCTGGCTGACCCGGACGGGACTGCTGGAGCATTTCCACAGTGTGCGCCTGATCACTCCACGGCGCAGCGACCGGCTGTCACAGGCGGTGTCGCTTTACATCGCGCGGCAGACCGGTATCTGGACGGAGGTGAAATCGGACGCGCCGCAGCCGTCGCGCGAGGTGGGTTACTCCCGCGAGGGGCTGGTGCAGGCGCTGCAAACCATTGCCGTGACGCACTACCTGTTCGATTACTATTGTGACCTGCATTGCCCGCCGCGGTTGGAGGTGGAGTACGAGAGCCTGCTGCAGGATCCGCAACATGAAATGAGCCGCGTGGCCGGGTTCCTCGGGTACCAGGGGGCCGAGCCGGCACGGGCCGACCTCGATGCGGTGCAGATCCGGCAACAGCGGAACGAGTTGAACGCGCGCCTGGGCGAGCGCTTTCGCACGGAGTTCCAGTGGGGCTGAGCGCGCCGCGCCCCCGGTTCAGCCGCCGCCGCTGTGGTGCGTGTCCGTGCGCAGCAGACGCCTGAACAGGCGGTGCAGGGGCCGTTCGATCGCCCGGTAGTGGGCTGTGCTCAACAGCACGATCAGGACTACCAGCAGGAGATAGGCGCCTTGCGCCACCAGGTCCGTGCTGCCCGTCAGGGAGCGGTTCAGGCCGCCCAGCCGCTGCGCCAGGTACAGTAGCACCGGGTGGGAGAGGTACAGCGCATAGGACGCGCCGCCCAGTAGCACGCTCCAGCGCGGCGCGATGACCACGCCGGCGAATTCCAGCCGCACCAGGCCGATCAGCAGCACCAGCGCGGGCGCGCCGAATATCAGCACGCGCCAGGGCACCCTGTCGCCGCGCGTGAGCCCGCCGTCGAACACGGCCGCGTTGAGGTAGCCGGCGGCGACCCACAGCAGCAGTCCCAGGGCGAGATAGGGCCAGGCCGGTCCCGCGCGCCGCGTGTGCAACCACTGCGCAGCGAGAGCCCCGGCGAGAAATTGCAGCAGGTAGGGTGAGGCCCAGTACACCTCGTACTTGCTCATCTGCTCGAAAGCGGCCGGCGTGTACGCGCCGCGCACGAACACACTGTACGCGGTCCAGGCCAGGAAGGCGCAGAACAGCGCCGGCAACAGCGCCTCGCGGCGCCTGCCCATTATCGCGATAAGCAGTGCGAACAGCACGTAGAAGTACATCTCGAAGACCAGGGTCCAGCTGACGGAGATCAGCAGTTCTCCCACCGGGGTTGGCCACAGGCTGAAGGAACCCGCCATGTCCACGCCTTCCAGGCGCGCCGGCCCGGTAAACCAGAAGGCCGCCAGGTAGATCAGGCAGAACGGCCAGTAGCCGGAGTAGATGCGCGCGACGCGGCGCCGCAGGAAGCGCTGGGCGTCGCCCGCCCCGCTGGCCTGGCGTGTGGTCCAGGCCATGATGAAGCCGGAGATGACGAAGAAGATGTCCACACCGCCAAAGCCGGTCAGCGCGGCCGCCTCGAACAGGGCGCCGCGCTGGTGGCCGCCGTAGGGCAGGTAGGCGCCGGCGTGGAACAGCACCACCAGCAGGGCCGCGACGAAGCGCAGGCACTGGATGTTGCTCAGGGTGTCCCGATGCTCGCCCCGCGCCGGGCCGGCCGCGCGCACCGCCTAGGCGGCCTTGCGCCGGGGGCGTTTTTTCAGCACCGGCCCGAGGAACTTGCCGGTGAAGGAGCCGCGCGTTTTCGCGACCTCCTCGGGGGTACCGCTGGCGATGATGCGACCGCCACCGCTGCCGCCCTCCGGGCCGAGGTCGACGATCCAGTCCGCTGTCTTGATCACGTCGAGGTTGTGCTCGATGATGACCACGGTGTTGCCGTGATCGCGCAGGCGGTGCAACACCTCCAGCAACTGGCGGATGTCTTCGAAGTGCAGGCCGGTAGTCGGCTCGTCCAGGATGTACAAGGTCTTGCCGGTGTCGCGCTTGGACAGCTCCCGCGACAGCTTCACCCGCTGCGCCTCGCCGCCGGACAGGGTGGTCGCCGCCTGGCCCAGGCGGATATAGGACAGGCCCACGTCCATCAGCGTCTGCAGCTTGCGCGCGATGGCCGGTACCGGCTCGAAGAAGGCCAGCGCGTCCTCCACGGTCATCTCCAGCACCTCGTGGATGTTCTTGCCCTTGTAGCGCACCTCCAGTGTCTCGCGGTTGTAGCGCCGGCCCTTGCACACGTCACAGGGCACGTAGATATCGGGCAGGAAGTGCATCTCCACCTTGGTTACGCCGTCGCCCTGGCAGGCCTCGCAGCGGCCGCCCTTGACGTTGAAGCTGAAGCGTCCCGGCTTGTAGCCGCGCGAACGCGCCTCCTGTGTACCCGCGAACAGCTCTCGCACCGGGGTGAAAATGCCGGTGTAGGTGGCGGGGTTGGAGCGCGGCGTGCGGCCGATGGGACTCTGGTCGATATCGATGCACTTGTCGATGTGCTCCAGCCCGTCGATCGCGTCGTAGGGGGCCGGTGTCAGCGTCGATGCGCCGTTCAACTCGGTGGCGGCGATGGGGAACAGGGTGCTGTTGACCAGGGTGGACTTGCCCGAGCCGGACACTCCGGTGATGCAGGTGAGCAGTCCTACCGGGATCTCCAGGCGCACGTCCTGCAGATTGTTGCCACGGGCGCCCTCCAGCACCAGTTGGCGCTCCGGGTCGAGGGGCGTGCGCGCCGCGGGCACCTCGATGCGCCGCCGTCCGGAGAGGTAGGCGCCGGTGAGTGATTGTTCGTTCCCCAGCACCTGGTCGAGCGTGCCCGAGGCGACGATCTCACCGCCGTGTACCCCGGCGCCCGGGCCGATGTCGATGACGTGGTCCGCGGTGCGGATGGCGTCCTCGTCGTGCTCCACCACCAGCACGGTGTTGCCCAGGTCGCGCAGGTGGGTGAGGGTGTTGAGCAGGCGTTCATTGTCGCGCTGGTGCAGGCCGATGGACGGCTCGTCGAGGATATACATCACGCCGACCAGTCCCGCGCCGATCTGCGAGGCCAGGCGGATGCGCTGGGCCTCGCCCCCGGAGAGGGTCTCCGCGCTGCGGTTCAGTGTCAGGTAATTCAGCCCCACGTCCACCAGGAAGCGGTAGCGCGCGCGTAGTTCCTTGAGGATCTTGTCGGCGATTTCCCCGGCGCGCCCGGGCAGCGCCAGCTGCTCGAAGTACTGCTCGGCCTCGCCCACGGGCATGGCCGTTACCTCCGGCAGGGTCAGTTCGTCGACGTACACGTGACGGGCGTCGCGGCGCAGGCGCGTGCCGTGGCATTCGGGGCAGGGCTGGGTGGCCAGGAACTTGGCCAGTTCCTCGCGCACGGACTGGGATTCGGTGTCGCGGTAACGCCGCTCCAGGTTGGGGATGATGCCCTCGAAGGGATGGGTGCGCTTGAACACGTCGCCGCGGTCGTTGATATAGGAAAAGGCGATTTCCTGCTTGCCGCTACCGTGCAGGATGACCTGCCGGTGCTTTTTCGACAGCTTGTGGAAGGGCGTGTCGATATCGAAGCCGTAGTGGTCCGCCAGGGAGGTGAGCATGTGGAAGTAGTACACGTTGCGCCGGTCCCAGCCGCGGATGGCGCCCTCTGCCAGGCTGGATTCCGGGTACAGCACCAGGCGCTCCGCGTCGAAGAACTGCTTCACTCCCAGGCCGTCGCACTCGCCGCAGGCCCCGGCCGGGTTGTTGAAGGAGAACAGGCGCGGCTCCAGTTCGTCGATGCTGTGGCCGCACTTCGGGCAGGCAAAGCGCGCCGAGAAGCCGATCTCCTCGCCGTCGCCTTCCATGTAGCTGATCGTGGCCAGGCCGTCGGTGAGTTCCAGGGCGGTCTCGAAGCTCTCGGCCAGGCGTGTGCCGAGGTCGTCGCGCACCTTGAAGCGGTCCACCACCACCTCGATGCGGTGTTTCTTTTTCTTGTCCAGCGCCGGGGCGTCGTCCAGGTCGGTGACGATGCCGTCGATGCGCGCGCGCACGAAGCCGGCGGCGCGCAGTTCCTCGAACACGTGCAGGTGCTCGCCCTTGCGCTCGCGCACCACCGGCGCCAGCAGCATGAGCTTGCTGCCCTCGGGCAGGGCCAGCACGGTGTCCACCATCTGGCTCACCGTCTGCGCCTGCAGGTTCAGGCCGTGATCCGGGCAGCGCGGTTCGCCCACGCGGGCGAACAACAGGCGCAGGTAGTCGTAGATCTCGGTAATCGTACCCACGGTGGAACGCGGGTTGTGAGAGGTGGATTTCTGCTCGATGGAGATGGCCGGGGACAGTCCCTCGATGTGGTCGATATCGGGCTTTTCCATCATCGACAGGAACTGCCGCGCGTAGGTCGACAGCGACTCCACGTAGCGCCGCTGGCCCTCGGCGTACAGCGTGTCGAAGGCCAGCGAGGACTTGCCCGACCCGGACAGGCCGGTGATGACCACCAGCTTGTCCCTGGGGATGTCGAGGTCGATGTTCTTGAGGTTGTGCGTGCGCGCCCCGCGCACCTGGATGGTGTCCATAATCGTCCTGGAATGGGCCCCTGCAGGGCCTTCGAACCGAAACACGACAGTATATGCCCGGGCGTGGTCCGCTGGCAAAATACGCTGCCCTTGCCGGCCAGGACAGGCCCTTGCCGGACGGCACGGGATGGCCCCGCGCTGTCCGCGCGGGGGCGGAAGCTGTTACCATAGCGCACTTGTCTGGCTACCGTATCCCGCCCCCCGCTTCGTGATTACCGAAAACCCGATGTCTCCCCAGGAGCGGCGCTCGGTCGCCTCCCTGGCGCTGCTGTACATGACCCGCATGCTGGGCCTGTTCATGGTCCTGCCACTGCTGGCCCTGTACGCGGCGGACATGCCGGGCGCGACGCCCTTCCTGCTCGGTCTCGCGCTGGGGGCCTACGGCCTGACCCAGGCGCTGCTGCAGGTGCCGCTGGGCTGGCTGTCGGACCGGGTCGGCCGCAAGCCGGTCATCGTCGCCGGCCTGCTGTTGTTCGGCCTGGGCAGCGTGGTGGCGGCGCAGGCGGACACGGTCGGCGGCATCGTGCTCGGGCGGGTGCTGCAGGGAGCGGGGGCCATCGCCAGTACCCTGATGGCGCTGCTGGCGGACCTCACGCGCGAGGAGCAGCGCACCAAGGCCATGGCCCTGGTGGGCATCAGCATCGGCCTGGCGTTCGCCCTGGCGATGGTGCTGGGCCCGCTGCTGGCGGCCCGCGGCGGCCTGCCCACCGTATTCTGGTTTACCGCGCTGCTGGCGCTGGCCGGCATCGCCCTGGTCTTGCTGCGGGTGCCGGCGCCCGCGGCGCAGCCCGCCATCTCGGCGCGGCCGGGGCGGGGCGGCGACCTGCTCGGGCGCAGCCTGTTCGACAGCGCCCTGGCGCGGCTGTATTTCGGGGTGTTTACCCTGCATTTCGTGCTCATGGCCTGCTTCCTGGTGGTGCCGGGGATGCTGGAAACCGGCGCCGGCGTGGACCGCGCCCATCACTGGCAGGTCTACCTGCCGGTGCTGCTGCTGTCGCTGGCGGGTATGGCCGTGCTGATGCGTACCGCCGAGCGGGGCGGCAGGCCGCGTACGGCGCTGCTGGTGGGTATCGGCTGCATCGTGCTCGCGCTGGCCCTGTTTGGGCTGGCCGCCGGGGAGTGGCTGCTGTATACCGGCCTGTGGCTGTTTTTCGTCGGTTTCAACTACCTCGAGGCGACTCTCCCTTCTGCGGTGAGCAAGACCGCCTCCGTCGAGGGACGGGGCACCGCCATGGGACTCTTCAGCACCAGCCAGTTCCTCGGCGCCTTCGCCGGCGGGGCCGTGGGCGGCTGGTTGCTGCAGGCGGCAGGCGTCTGGGCGCTGGGCGCCGCCTGCCTGTTGCTCACGGCACTCTGGGGCGTCGGCGTGCTGCGCGCGCCGCGCCCGGCCCCCCTGGTCGAACCCGCCGCGGGCACCTAGCGGCGGCGGGCGCAGGCGCCGCCGCCAGGCCGCCAATCGACCGCGCTGGCGGCCTGTTTAGATGGCTTACAGGCGCCCCGGGCTGTCGCATTTGCACGGTGGGGTTGCTATAGTCCCCTGTCCGATCACGTGTCGAGTTTGACGAAAATACGAGGAATTCCTATGGCATCGCGGGGCGTCAACAAAGTCATCCTGGTGGGCAACCTGGGCAACGACCCCGAGACCCGTTTCTTCCCCGACGGCGGCGCGGTCACCAATGCTAGTATCGCCACCAGCGAGACCTGGCGCGACAAGCAGACCGGTGAGCAGAAGGAAAAGACCGAGTGGCACCGCGTGGTCTTTCGCGATCGCGGCAACTACCGGCTCGGGCAGATCGCCGGCGAGTACCTGAAGAAGGGTTCCAAGGTCTACGTTGAGGGCCGGCTGCAGACGCGCAAGTGGCAGGGACAGGACGGTCAGGATCGCTACACCACCGAAATCATCGTCAACGAGATGCAGATGCTGGACAGTCGCGGCGCCGGCGCTGGCGCCGGCGGCGGCTACCAGGCGCCGGCGGACAACAGCGGTGCGCCCGCGGCGGTCGCCGCGCCGGCGGCTGGCGGCGGCCAGTCGGCGCCGGCGGACTTCGGCAATTTCGAAGACGATATCCCGTTTTGACCGCCGCCGGTGCCCCGCGCCGACGCTCTAGTTCCTGAACAGTGGGGGGGCGGCGGTGCGCGTACTCCTGCTGGGTTCCGATACCCCCCTGGGCATGGCGGTGCAAGAGCGCCAGGCCATGCTGGGCCGGCATGAACTCTTTCCCCTGAGTCGCTCCGCCTGCCGCTGGAAAAGCGAACGGCAGGCGAAAAAAAGTGTGGTGCGCGCCAGGTGTGATGTCGTGGTCGATGTGCGCATCGAGGCGGCGGGCGACGGCGGCATTCAAATCCAGCCGCTGGACCTGAAACGCTGTCACTGGATCGCCAAGGCCTGTCAGCGCACCGGCACCGCCTACCTGTATATCTCCAGCTCGCGGGTGTTTTCCGGGCGGCTGGAACGCCCCTACACCGAGCGCGATGAGCCGGACAACGAGGGTTCCGTGGGCGAGTTGCTGCGCGATGCGGAGGCCGTGGTGGCGCAGACCTGCGAACGCCACCTGATCCTGCGTTTCGGGCCGATTTTCTCCTACGAGGGCACTAACCTGATTTCGCAGATGCTCGAGCCCCTGCGCGAGGGTGACAGCCTGGTGCTGGACGACAACCTGCGCGGTTGCCCGGTGGCTGCGGACGACGGCGCCCGGGTGGTGCTGGCGCTGCTGGACCAGCTCGGCACCGGCCTGGAGCCCTGGGGAATCTACCACTACGGCAGTTCGGATACCGCCACCTACTACGAGTTCGCCGAGGCCCTGCTCGCGGCGGCCTCGCAATTTTTCGATGTCAGCGCGTCCGCGGTGGAACTGGAGCGCGAGCCCGAGGGGCTGCGTCCGCTGAACCGCGCACTGGATTGCACGCGTATCCGCAATACCTTCGCCATCCGCCAGATCCCATGGCGCAGCGCCATCGGCGACATGGTGAAGGAGTACCACCACCGGCAGCAGGCAGGAGAGAACTGAATGGCCAAGGCGACAGACAGCAACCCCCGGACGCTGGGTATCGGCGTGCTCACGGTATCGGATACCCGCACGGAGGAGGACGATACCTCCGGGCAGTACCTGGCCGCGGCGCTGGGCGACGCCGGCCACCGCCTGGCCGACAAGGCCATCGTACGCGACGACATCTACCAGATCCGCGCCCTGCTGTCGGCGTGGATTGCCGACGCCGCGATTGACGCGGTGCTGGTTACCGGCGGCACCGGCTTCTCCGGCCGCGACTCCACCCCCGAGGCGGTGCGCCCCCTGTTCGACAAGGATATCGACGGCTTTGGCGAGGTGTTTCGCGCCCTGTCCTACGAGGAAATCGGCTCCTCGACGGTGCAATCCCGGGCGCTGGCGGGCTTCGCCAACAACACCGTCATTTTCTGCATGCCCGGTTCCACCGGCGCCTGCCGCACGGCCTGGGAAGGCCTGATCCGCGAGCAACTGGACAGCTCCCACCGCCCGTGCAACTTCGTCGGCGTCCTGGGAGTGCGGCAGCGCAACGCATGAGCGCCCTGTTGCCGCTGGAGCAGGCGCTGCAGCGGGTGCTCGCCGCGGCCAGCCCGGCTGCCGCCAGTGAGGAGGTTCCCCTGTTGCAGGCGCGCGGCCGGGTGCTCGCGCAAGACCTGGTATCCACCCTGGATGTGCCCGCGGCCGATAACAGCGCCATGGACGGCTACGCGCTGCGCGCGGCCGAGTCGGGCCAGGCACTGCCGATCACCCAGCGGATTGCCGCGGGCAGCGTGGGCACGGCGCTGGCGCCGGGCAGCGCCGCGCGCATTTTTACCGGCGCAGACCTGCCCCCTGGCGCGGATGCGGTCGCCATGCAGGAAAATTGCAGCGAGCAGGACGGCGTGCTGCGCGTGCAGGGCGCACTGGCGCCGGGCGACAACGTGCGTCCCCGCGGCCAGGACATCCAGCGCGGCGACCGGGTGTTGCGCGCCGGGCGTGTACTGCGGCCCCAGGACATGGGCCTGGCGGCCTCCATCGGCCTGGCCAGCGTCGCGGTCTACCGGCCGCTGCGCGTGGCGGTGCTGTCCACCGGCGACGAATTGCTGGAGCCGGGCGCCGGGGAGCCCGCCGCGGGGCAGCTCTACAACTCCAATCGCTACACCCTGGCGGGCCTGCTCGACGGCCTGGGCATGCACTGTGTCGACGGCGGCATCGTTCCCGACGACCCGCAGGCCACCGCCGGGGCGCTGCGCACGGCGGCGGAAGCGGCGGACTGTGTGATTACCACGGGGGGCGTGTCCGTCGGCGAGGAGGACCACGTCAAGGCCCAGGTGCAGCGCCTGGGGCGCCTGGACCTGTGGAAGCTGGCCATCAAGCCCGGCAAGCCCCTGGCCTTTGGCGAGGTGCTGGGCACGCCGTTTCTCGGCCTGCCGGGCAATCCCTCCTCGGTATTCGTGACCTTCTGCCTGGTCGCCAGGCCATTCCTGCTGAAGTTGCAGGGCGTGGACGAGCCCGCCGCGCCGCGCCTGACGGCGCGCGCCGGCTTTGCGGTGCGCCGCGCGGGCGGGCGCCAGGACTACCAGCGGGTCACCCTGGAAGCCGGGCCCGAGGGCCTGCTCGCGCAGCGTTTCCCCAACCAGAGCTCCGGCGTGCTCAGCTCGGTCAGCCACAGCAACGCCCTGGCGGTCATCCCGCCGGGCACGACCGTGGCTCCGGGCGACACCGTCGAGGTGCTCCTGCTGGATTTGCTTACCGGGTAGATTGCCAGGAGGCGGCGGCCCAGGGGCGAGCTACCCCCTGCCCAACAATCAGGGCGCGGCTTAGGCTTCGTGGGGTTTCCGGGGGCTTTCGGCGAGCACTGTCCGAGTCCCGGCTTTTTTTGCGCAGCAAAAAAAGAGGTCGAGTTGCGCAGCCACCCGGAAACCCCACGAAGCCTGCGCCCGTTGGGCAGGGGGTAGCTCGTCCCCGGGCCAGGGGTAGGGCGCTAAGCGTCGCGGTATTTCTGGAACACCAGCGAGGCGTTGGTGCCGCCGAAACCGAAGCTGTTGGACATCACGCGCTGCAGGTCGGCGTTGTCGACGCGCTGCAGGGCGATGGGCAGGCCCTCGGCTTCCGGGTCCAGGTCCTCGATATTGGCCGAGGCGGCGATGAAGTCGCGCTGCTGCATGAGCAGCGAGTAGATCGCCTCCTGCACGCCGGCCGCGCCCAGGGAGTGGCCGGACAGGGACTTGGTCGAGCCGACGACCGGGATGTCGCGCCCCGCGTAGGCCTCGCGAACCGCTTTCAGCTCCTGGATGTCGCCGGCGGGGGTGCTGGTGCCGTGGGCGTTGATATAGTCCACCGGGCCGTCGACCGTGGCCAGCGCCTGCTGCATGCAGCGCACGGCGCCCTCGCCGGAGGGCGCCACCATGTCGTGGCCATCGGAGGTGGCGCCGTAGCCCACCAGCTCGGCGTAGATTTTCGCGCCGCGGGCGCGGGCGTGCTCCAGCTCCTCCACCACCAGCATGCCGCCGCCACCGGCGATGACAAAGCCGTCGCGGTTGACGTCGTAGGCGCGCGAGGCGCGCTCCGGCGTGTCGTTGTACTTCGTGGAGAGGGCGCCCATGGCGTCGAACAGGCAGCTCAGCGACCAGTGCAGTTCCTCGCCGCCGCCGGCGAACACCAGGTCCTGCTTGCCGAGCTGGATCAACTCCATGGCGTTGCCGATGCAGTGCGCACTGGTGGAGCAGGCGGAGGAGATGGAATAGTTGACCCCCTTGATCCTGAAGGGAGTGGCCAGGCAGGCGGAGACCGTGCTGCCCATGGTCTGGGTGACGCGGTAGGGGCCCACCCGGCGCAGGCCGCGTTCGCGCATGATGTCCGAGGCCTCGGTCTGGCTCGCCGAGGACGCGCCGCCGGAGCCGGCGATGATGCCCGTGCGCACGTTCGACACCTGGCTCTCGTCCAGCCCCGCGTCGGCGATGGCCTGCTGCATGGCGATGTAGGCGAATGCCGCCGCGTCGCCCATGAAGCGCAGTTGCTTGCGGTCGATGAGGTCGGCCGGTTCGATGTCGGGAATGCCGGCGACGTGCGAGCGCATGCCGATGTCCACCTGCTCCGGGTTCGTGCGGATGCCGGAGCGGCCCTCGCGAAGGGAGACGGCGACGGTTTCGGCGTCGTTGCCCAGGCAGGAGACGATCCCCAGCCCGGTGATTACTACTCGTTTGGTCATGGTGTCAGAATGACTCCGTTGTCGTGAAGAGACCGACGCGCAGATCTTTCGCCCGGTAGATTTCCTCGCCGTCCACCGCCACGCTGCCGTCGGCAATGCCCATGATCAGCTTGCGCTCGATGACGCGCTTGACGTCTATGTTATAGACCACCCGGGAGGCGCTGGGCAGCACCTGCCCGCTGAATTTGACCTCGCCGCAGCCCAGGGCGCGTCCGCGGCCGGGGTTGCCGCGCCAGCCGAGGAAAAAGCCCACCAGCTGCCACATGGCGTCCAGTCCGAGACAGCCGGGCATCACCGGGTCGCCGGGAAAGTGGCATTCGAAGAACCACAGGTCCGGACTGATATCCAGTTCCGCCACCACCTGGCCCTTGCCGTAGCCGCCGCCCTCGGAGCTGATGTGGGCGATGCGGTCGATCATCAGCATGTTGTCTGTCGGCAGCTGCGCGTTGCCCGGACCGAAAAGCGTGCCGTGACCACAGGCGACGAGGTCGTCTTTACTGAAGGAGTGCTTGCCTGTCATGCCGTGATCGTCGTCCTCGAGTCAATGGGTGGCTGGATTGGTCGCTATTCTACCTGATATAGCGGCGCTCTACAGTGTGTGAATGCGCCGTGTCGCTTGCATAGCGGGACCGCGGCGTAGGCCCGGCCGGGTCCGGTAGCTAAAAAATCTGCCTTCCGCTAGTATTGGTCGGGCTTTGATCGGACGACACGATAACACTACCAAATCTGGTGTCGCGGTCTCATGCATCGCCAGTTGACAGGGAACCCAGATGTTAACACCCGTTTTACTCTCCGGTGGCGTGGGCAGCAGGCTCTGGCCCGTGTCCCGGGAGGCCCACCCGAAACAGTTTCTGCCCCTGGCGGGGGAGTTGTCCATGCTGCAGGAAACGCTGCAGCGCACCACCGGCCTGCAGGCCGCCGCCCCGCTGGTCGTGTGCAACGAAGAGCATCGTTTCATGGTCGCCGAGCAGCTGCGCCAGCTCGAACTGGACTCCAGCGGGCTTATCCTGGAACCACAGGGTCGCAACACGGCGCCGGCGGTGGCCCTGGCGGCGCTGCACCTGGTGCGCGAGGACCCGCAGGCGGTGATGCTGGTACTGCCGGCGGACCACCTCATCCAGCAGGTCGACGCCTTTGTCCGGGCCGTGCAGACCGCGCTGCCGCTGGCCGAGCAGGGGCGCCTGATGACCTTCGGCGTCGTGCCCACCAGCCCGGAGACCGGCTACGGCTATATCAAGTGCGGCGCCGCGCTGGCGGACGACCTGTTCGTCCTGGAGCGCTTTGTGGAAAAGCCGGATGCGCCGACCGCGCGCTCCTACCTGGAGTCCGGCGACTACCTGTGGAACAGCGGCATGTTCCTGCTCGGCGCGCAGACCTACCTGGACGAATTGCAGGTCCAGGCCCCGGAAATCCTCACCCGCTGCCGCGAGGCCATGGTGGCCGCCAGCAGCGACATGGACTTCGTGCGGCCGGACGCGGAGATATTCGACCAGTGTCCCGCCGACAGTATCGATTACGCGGTGATGGAGAAAACCGAGCGCGGCGGCGTGGTCTCCCTGGACTGTGGCTGGAGCGATGTGGGTGCGTGGTCCGCGCTGTGGGACGTGGCCGAGCGCGATCCCGACGACAACGTGTGCAAGGGCGACGTGATTCTCGACAATTGCAGCGGCAGCTACATTCGCAGCGACTCGCGCCTGGTTGCCGCCACCGGTGTGCAGAACCTGGTGGTGGTGGAAACCCCCGACGCGGTGCTGGTGGCGCCGCGCGACCAGGTGCAGGACGTCAAGGGCATCGTCAACCGGCTCAAGGAGCAGGCGCGTCCCGAGGCCTCCCTGCACCGGCGCGTGTACCGCCCCTGGGGCTCCTACGAATCGCTGGTGAGCGCCGAGCGTTTCCAGGTCAAGCGCATCGTGGTCAATCCGGGCCAGACGCTGTCGCTGCAAATGCACCACCACCGCGCCGAACACTGGATCGTCGTCAAGGGCACCGCCGAGGTCACCTGCGAGGACAAGGTGTTCATGCTCGGCGAGGACGAGTCCACCTATATTCCCCTGGGCCACAAACACCGCCTGGCCAACCCCGGGCAGATTCCGCTGGAAATCATCGAGGTCCAGTCGGGCAGTTACCTGGGAGAGGACGACATCGTCCGTTTCGAAGATGTATACGGTCGCAGCGAGTAGCGAGGCCGCCGATGGAGAGTTCGAAGTTGATTAGAAAATGCCTGTTTCCGGTGGCGGGTTACGGTACCCGCTTTTTGCCCGCCACCAAGAGTATGCCCAAGGAGATGCTGCCCATCGTCAACAAGCCGTTGGTGCAGTACGGTGTCGAGGAGGCGATCGAGGCGGGCATGACCACCTGCGCCATGGTGACCGGTCGCGGTAAACGCACGATCACCGACCATTTCGACATTAGCTACGAGCTGGAGCACCAGATCTCCGGCAGTGGCAAGGAGGCCTATCTGTCCAGTATCCGCGAGGTGCTGGAACAGGGTGTGTTCACCGCGGTCAGGCAACGTGAAATGAAGGGCCTGGGCCACGCGATTCTCACTGGTGAACCGCTGATAGGCAACGAGCCGTTCGGGGTCTTGCTGTCGGACGACCTGTGTATCAACAACGGCCCCGGTGTATTGAGCCAGATGGCGGAGTTGTACAAGCAGTTTCGCTGCTCCATCGTGGCCATCCAGGAAGTCCCCATGGAAGAGACGCACAAGTACGGCGTCATCCGGGGCGAGACGCTCAAGGAAGGGGTGTACCGCGTCGACGAGATGGTGGAAAAGCCCGATCCCAAGGACGCTCCCTCGAACCTGGCCATTATCGGGCGCTATATCCTTACCCCCGATATCTTCGACATCCTGCGCGAGACCGAGCCCGGCGCCAACGGCGAGATCCAGCTGACCGACGCCCTGCAGACCCAGGCGCACCAGGGGTGTGTGATGGCCTACCGCTTCAAGGGGCGTCGTTTCGACTGCGGCAGCGTTCCGGGGTTCGTCGAGGCCACCAACTTCATCTACGACCATTACTACCTGCAGGACTGATATTCCCCGTGCAAGAGATTACCTGTTTCAAGGCCTATGACGTACGCGGGCGGGTGCCCGACCAGCTCAACGAGGACATCGCGCGGCGCATCGGCAGGGCCTATGCCGAGGTGGTGCGTCCCAGGCAGGTGGTCGTCGGCCACGATATTCGCCTGAGCAGTGAATCCATCAAGGGGGCGCTCACCGAGGGCCTGCTGGAACAGGGGGTGGATGTCTACGACATCGGCCTGTGCGGCACGGAGGAGATTTACTTCGCCACCTCGCACGCGGGCATGGACGGGGGTATTGCCGTCACCGCCAGCCATAACCCGAAGGACTACAACGGCATGAAGTTCGTGCGCGAGGAGTCCAGGCCCATTTCCGGGGACACCGGCCTGTTCGACATCCGCGCCCTCGCCGAGCGCGACGAGTTCACCGCCGCCGACCAGCCCGGCCAGTTGCACACGCTGGACACCTCACAGGCCTACGTCGAGCACCTGTTGTCGTACATCGACGTGGCCGCGCTGCAGCCCCTGAAGATCGTGGTCGATGCGGGCAACGGCGGCGCCGGGCGTGTGGTCGACCTGCTCGAGCCGCACCTGCCCTTCGAATTCATCAAGCTGCACCACGAACCGGACGGCAATTTTCCCAACGGCGTTCCCAATCCGCTGTTGCCGGAAAACCGCACTGCCGCGATCGAGGCGGTGCGCGCCCACGGCGCCGACCTGGGCCTGGGTTGGGACGGCGATTTCGACCGCTGTTTCTTCTTCGACGAGAACGGCGAGTTCATCGAGGGCTACTACGTGGTGGGCCTGCTCGCCGCGGCATTCCTCAAGCAACAGGGCGCCGCGCGTATCGTGCACGACCCGCGCCTGACCTGGAACACGGTGGATATCGTCGAGTCCGGTGGCGGCGAGGCGGTGCAGAGTAAAACCGGACACGCCTTCATCAAGGAGCGTATGCGCCTGGAGAATGCGGTGTACGGCGGCGAGATGAGTGCGCACCACTATTTCCGCGATTTCGCTTACTGTGACAGCGGCATGATTCCCTGGCTGCTGGTCACCGCGCTGATCAGCGACAGCGGCCAGCCGCTGTCACAACTGGTAGCCGAACGCATGGCGGCCTATCCCTGCAGTGGCGAGATAAACCGCACCATCGACGACCCCGCAGCGGTGCTGGCGAAGGTCGAGGAGGTCTACGCGGAGCGGGCGAAAAACATCGAGCACGTCGATGGCCTGAGCGTGGACATGGACGACTGGCGCTTCAACCTGCGCATGTCCAATACCGAACCGGTGGTGCGCCTGAATGTCGAAAGCCGTGGCGACCGGGAGCTGATGGAAGCCCGGACGACCGAACTGCTGGCGCTTATCGACGGCTGACCCGCTCCGCCCGGGCAAGCGACTGGCTGCCACGCGCAACGTCCTGTTGCGCCCCAGGCGCTGGTCGCACCGCATCCAACTTACATGTTTCGTGTCGGCATCTGCGCGCCGCTGTCGCCTGCTTGCGCCTGGACGTTTTTTGCGCGGCCAATTGCGCTGAAGAAAAATGCCAATCGCGCTGACGAAAATCGACCTTTATCGACGACTTCCCATGGGCTTCAATCCATTCGGCTGGCGCCGTATCCGGCGCGCAGCTCATGTCGTTATCGGTAGGAGAGGGAAAGTTATGCGTGGTCGTATCGCTTCGGTCAGTGTTCTGGCAGCAACCCTGGGTATCCCTGTCGCGCCCGCCGCTACAGCCGCTGTTCTCGAGGAGGTGGTTGTCACCGCGCGCAAACGGGCTGAGAGTATGCAGGACGTGCCCATGGCGGTAAGCGCCTACAGTGCGGAGCAGCTATCCAGCGCGCTGATCGACGATATCACTGACCTGGAAAAGATGACGCCCAATACCACCTTGTCCGAGACCGGCGGGCTCGTGGCGGGTTCGCTGTCTGCGTTTATCCGCGGCATTGGCAACGATCCCGGTTTTGACCAGGGTGTGGGTATCTATCTCGACGATGTCTACCTCAACTCGGCGTCGGGTTCATTGCTGGAGGTCTACGACCTGCAGCGTGTGGAGATACTCAAGGGCCCACAGGGGAATCTCTACGGGCGCAACACTATCGGCGGGGCGATCAAGTACATCACGCGCCAGCCCGGGCCCGAGACGCAGGTGGACCTGGCAGTCAAGCTGGGTAGCCACGACCAGCGGCAGGTGGAAGCGGGTGTATCCGGCTCGCTGGTTGACGACCAGCTATACGGCAGCGTGGGTGTGCTGACGACCCGGCGCGACGGTATCCAGGACAACGTCAGCAGCGGCAAGGAATACTGGGACAAGAGAGTCGATGCCTACCGGGGCGCGCTGCGCTGGACGCCGGCGGAGCGCCATGAACTGAGATTGATGCTGGACTACAGTGAAGACCGCTCGGACCCGGTACTGCCGCAGCGCATCGGCGTC
The DNA here is from genome assembly GCA_002699145.1 of Halioglobus sp. GTDB lineage: Bacteria > Pseudomonadota > Gammaproteobacteria > Pseudomonadales > Halieaceae > Marimicrobium. The sequence continues at coordinate 8,154 of PABK01000037.1, read as the reverse complement.
AACAGCGCCACGCTGGACGGGATCAGTTTCGTGGTAACTGGCGCCAACACCTACCTGGGCGGTACCGGTCTGGTCGAGGCGCCGAACGATACCACGCTGCTACGTGATGAGGACGATGTGAACACCGAGCTGGATGCCGCCTTTGACGACTTTCGCATAAAGTCCTCCACGGCTTCGCTCACCTACCTGTGGGATATCGATGACGCCTGGACACTGAAATCGGTAACCGCGTACCGCGAGGTGGACAGTGATGTGGCTTTCGACTATGACGGCACCGACCAGCAGTTCATCACCACGATACGCTCGCGCAACGACGAGGACATCAGCCAGGAGTTCCAGTTGAATTACAGTACCGAAACGCTCAATGCGGTCTTTGGCCTGTACTACCTGGACAGTGATGCGGATAACGAGCCGACGAGTGAACAGTTCGCACGCCTGCGCGCCGTGCAGGAGATAACGGCAGATACCGTGCAGGACAAGCGCGGCCTGACCTCGATGTCGGGCTATGCCTCGGTCGACTGGGACTTCGCCCCGGACTGGCAGCTCACGCTTGGCGGCCGCTACACGCAGGATGAAAAGAGCCTTGACCAGCTAACCCTGAACCGTGAGGGATACTACGCACTGGCGTTGTTGCAGGGGTTTCCGCCGAATGCCATCGTGGCAGTGCGTCCCGGCGCTGAGGCCGTGGCCGAAGAGCAGCCGATGTTCGCCGGCTGGATGACCCCTTTTGACCGCTACATGGAAATCCATTCCGAAACGGAGTACCACCAGGAGGAGAGCTGGACCGAGTTTACGCCCACCATCCGCGTAAGCCATCACCTCAACGAGGATGTGCTGCTGTACACGGGTTATTCCACGGGCTTCAAGTCCGGCGGTTTCCAGACAACCGGGGGGCGCGCCACCGGCTATGATCCGGAAACCGTGGATTCCTATGTCATCGGCGCCAAGACCACCGCCTTTGGCCAGCGCCTGATCGTCAATGCCGAGGCGTTCTACAATGAGTACGAGGGCAAGCAGCTTTCCACTATTGTCGTCACTGACGGCGCCCTGGACCAGACAGTGGACAATGTCGGCGAGATGACCACGCTGGGCGCGGAGGTGGAAGTGACGGCGCTGCTCGGTGCCGACTGGCAGTGGCAGTTCAACCTGGGTTACCTGGACACGGATGTCGATGAATATTCAAGCACCGACGACGAGGGCAATGCGATCGATATCGCGGACACCACCGAGATCGGCTTCTCGCCGGAGTGGACCGCGCAAACCCGCCTGCAGAAGTACTTCGATCTCGGTTCGCTGGGTTCGGTGTCGGCGATGGTGGACGCGGCCTACCGCGATAATGCCTATGTCAATTCACCCATCGACCTGGACAGCGATTTTGCCGCTGTGCAGGAGCAGGACTCTTACGTGATCTGGAACGCCGGTGTGCAGTGGAATAGTGCAGACGAGCGTTTTCGCGTGTCGCTAAAGGGGAAAAACCTCGATGACAAGCGCGTTCTCGTGAACAGCTACGTGGTTGGCCCCTTCGTCAATGGCGCCTACAACCTGCCGCGCACCTGGGCGGTGGAACTGGCGTACCGGATGTAGAGCGAATGCGAAGACCCACGGGAAGATCTAAGGGAACAAGGAGACCAAGATGATACGACAGCCTGGAGCATGTGTGCGCAGTGCGGCCGCCAGGGCCTGTTTCGCACTGTTTCTTTGCTGCGGTGTTGCCTTTCCAGCGGCAGCTTCGACGCAGGATGACGCCGATAAATTGCGGGCGGCGTGGGGCTCGTTTATGCACAGCATGGCGGAGGCGGAGCAGGCTCTGCTCGCGCCTGAGAACCACCCGCCAGAGCCTACCAGTAGGGTTCTGGCGGACGGTTATCGCTACATGCTTGCGCATATCAATCGTGAAATCGAGATGAACCTGCGCAACGATCCGCGATTCCCGGAGTTCTTCCGCTCGATGGACATGTTGCGCAAGTGGACGGGCGAGAACCCCGACACCATGTACCTGAAGGCGCCCATCGATGCCAGTGGCTACTACCGCGTGGTCTTCGAGGCGCAGGATACCGCCGAGTGGCGTCGTCCGGCGCTGCGTGTAGAGGCCGAGAAAGCCCCGCGGCTGGTAACCTTCCAGACCATCACCAGTGTACCCGGTAACAGCGGCGAACTGGCGGAGATGGCGGACTGCAGCAATCAGACCCTGGATGCGATCAACAGCCTGGCGTTGCAGGGCGAGAATGGCCGCTATGAGATCCTGGTCGGGCCCGAGCGGCCCGCCGGCCACCAGGGCAATTTCCTCCTGTCCAAACGGGAGATGCCGTGCCCCGCGAGTGGAGAGAAGCGCGTTGCACAGGCCCGCTACCTGTCCGTCCGCGAGATATTTTCCGACTGGGAGTACGAGGTGCCGCTGGATATGGAGATCACCCGCCTGGACTCGGTAGGCGCCAATCGGCCGCCGCTGGGCGTGGACGATATGGCGGAGATCATCGAGCGCACCGGTCGCAATGTGCGCAACCAGATTCGTTTCTGGAACCTGGTGATGGCCTTCCCGATGGAGATGGCCGACGACCGCAACGGCGACGGTCGGCGCGCTTTACCGCTGAACGGGATCAACCAGCCCGCTCCGCCGTTTACCGCAGGTGGCGTCGCCGGCGCACAGCAACTGTATGCCGCGGGGATATTCGACCTGGAGGATGACGAGGCGTTGCTGATCAAGATGACGGCGCCGCTGGAGCCTTACTACGTCGGCTTCCAACTCAACAATCTGTGGATGGAAGGGCCCGACCAGCAAAACTACGTCAGCAGCCTGAGCGGTGCGCAAAACCCGCCTTCGGCGGAGCATACGCGCTACTACATCATTGCGGCGCGCGACCCCGGCGTGCGCGGCTGGGTCGACACCACCGGCATCGAGTGGGGATTCCACAGCATGCGTTTCGTCTTCGCCCGGGACCCGTCAGCCGATGAACTGCCGGTACTGGAGGCGACGCGCGTGAAACTGTCGGAGGTTCGCCAGCACCTGCCGCAAGACTATCCGCAGGTGACTCCGCAGCAGCGCATGGCCGAGGTCGCCCTGCGCCAGTCGCACATCAAGCGGCGCTGGCGCGGACACTGAGCCAGACTCTGACCGGCAGTTCAACTATGCAGCGTGCGGACATTGACCCTGTAGCAGGTGGCTGAGTAGCATCGCTAAGTGCTGGCTTGCGGCAAGCCAGGTGGTATTTAGCATGATGCGTGAACAGGCAGCGAAGCTCTCTGTAGAATCCGACTCACTGCGGCGGCTGGCTCGCTACCTGCAGGTGTTGGGCCTGGACAGGTCCGTCATTCGACGTTGCGTCAACCCGGTGCTGGCGCGACGGGATCGCGCCGCGAAGATTCCCTTTGCGGAATACTCGCGGGTCTACTGCGCCACGGCCAGACAGGTTCAGTACCTGTCCCACGCGCCGCCCATGGCCGCCGGGCTGGGTTCGGAACATTTCGAGTTTCTCTGTCATGGCGCCATCGGCCAGGACACCCTGGGCGAGGCGATAGACGCGATGGTGCGCTACACGCGTATGACGGCGCAGCAGTCCGGGTTCTACCTCGATACCGATAGCAGCGGTCGCACGCTGCGTTTGTCCTATGTCATCACCGCGCAGCGACAGCATGCCGTGGCGGGCATGGGCTTCGCGGCGGACGCCAAGTCCTCCAGCCTGGAGGTGTTCGCCTCCCTGCTCAACTGGCTGGTGCAGCGCGACGATACTATTCGTCACGTCAGCATCAACGAACCGGACTGCGCGCAGGTGAACGCGGAGAAGATCCAGCGTGTGCTCGGGGTTGCTCTGGAGTGTGACGCTCCTGTGACGGCGCTGTATATCGACAGTGCATGCCTGCAGGCGCCAGTCCTGCAGAGCACGGTGTCGCTGCGCGCGTTCCTGCAGGATCCGCTGCTGCACCTGGCGCAACAGATGCTGCGCCCGCAACCCCTTGGCGAGACCATCCGTTCGCTGTTCGAGCGTCAACGCAGGGTGTTGAGCATGCCGGAACTGACCGCCGCCCTGAACCAGTCGGCCTCGACCCTGTACCGCCGCCTGCGCGAGGAGGGTGGCAGTTACCAACAGCTGAAAAACGAGTTTCGCTGTACCTATGCGCGCCGGCTATTGCAGAACCGGCAGGCGACGGTGGGCGATATCGCCGAGTTGCTCGGTTTCCGCGAGACGGGCTCGTTCATCCGCGCGTTTCGTGGCTGGACCGGCCTGACCCCCAGCGAGTTCCGACAGCGCTGAGCGGCCCTCAGGGCGTGCCCTTGTCGCGCGCTATCCTGTCCAGCATGCGTTCCGTGGCCGGGTCCATCGCCGGCCCCTCGTCGCCCTCCAGGCGCCCGAGCACGGCGACGCCGATTTCCTTGCCCAGTTCCACACCCCACTGGTCGAATGCATTGATGTCCCACAGCTGGGCGCTGCAGAACGTGCGGTGTTCGTACAGGGCGAGCAGGGCGCCCAGGGTTTGCGGCGTCAGCGCGTCCATGGACAGGATGCTGCTGGGACGATTGCCCGGCATCGCCAGGTGGGGCGCCAGTTCTTGTGCGCGCGATCCCGTGATGCCGCGTCCGCGCAGGGAAGCTTCGGCTTCCTCGAGCGAACGGCCGAGCATCAGCGCCCTGCTCTGCGCGAGGCAATTCGCCACCAGGCGCCGGTGCTGGTCTTCCAGGTCGGTGTGGCCGCGTAGCGGCAGGACGAAGTCCACCGGGCACAGGCGCGTGCCCTGGTGCAGCATCTGGTGAAAAGAATGCTGTCCCAGCGTGCCGCTGGAGCCCCACAGCACCGGCGCGGTGTCCCAGTGGACCGGCTCGCCGCGACGGGTGACGCACTTGCCGTTGCTTTCCATGGTCAGTTGCTGCAGAAAGTCGGGCAGTTGTCGCAGGCCGTGGTCGTAGGGCAGCACCACGTGGTTTGCGGCGCCGAAAAAGTGACAGTACCAGACCTCGAGTAGCGCCATGAGCGCGGGCATGTTGACGCCGGGATCGCTGTCGCGAAAGTGCTCGTCCATGCTGCGCGCCCCGTCCAGCAGGCGCGCGAAGTTGTCCCAGCCCAGTTCGATAGCGCAGCTTAGCCCCACTGCGGACCACAGCGAGTAGCGTCCGCCGACCCAGTCCCACATGGGCAAGCAGTTGGACGGCGGGATGCCGAATTCGCGCGCGGCCGCCAGGTTGGTGGTCACGGCGAGGAAGTGGTGCTCCAGGTCCGTTGCCTGAGCGCCCGAATCCAGCATCCATTGCCGCGCGGCGAGTGCGTTGGCGAGGGTCTCCTCCGTGCGGAACGACTTGGAGCAGATAATGAACAGCGTCGAGGCCGGGTCCAGTTGGCGCAGGGTCGCGCAAATGTCCGCCGGGTCCACGTTTGCCACGTAATGTGCGCGCAGCGCACCGCGAAAAGGCTGCAGGGCTGCGCTGACCAGGCGCGGCCCGAGATCGGACCCGCCGATGCCGATGTTGACGATGTCGGTGACAGGCGCGCCGCTGTAGCCGCGGAACTCCCCGCTGTTGAGCACATCTGCCAGGGCGCGCATTCGCTCGCGCGTGGCCGCCACCTCCGCGTAGAGTGTGTCGAGGCCATTGCCGCGGTCGGCGCGCAGCAGGCTGTGCAGTGCCGGCCGCTGCTCGGTGTTGTTGAGCTGCTCTCCCCGGAGCAGGGCGTCGATGCGCGCCTTGAGCCCGGCCTGATCGGCCAGCGCCAGCAGCCCCGCCAGGGCCTCGGCGTCGAGCAGGTGGCGGGAATAATCGAGTTCCAGGCCCGCTGCGGCCAGCGTGAAGCTGGAGGCGCGAGCGGGGTCTGCCGCCAGCAAGCCGGCGATGGATGCGTCGCGCAGAGCCCCGGCGCGGGCTGCGAGGTCCTTGCTGGCGGGGTAGTCCGGGAGGTGAGTCGGCGCTGGCATGGGGTGCTTCCAGGGTGGAAGGAAATGCCGAGTATATGAACAGGACCGGGGTGGCGCAACGCGCCGCCGCGTCAGTGATCGCGCTCCAGCGACAGCGCGGTGAGTTGTTCCAGCGCCGCGCGTGCCGGGCCCGCGGGCAATTCCGCCAGGGCGTCCAGGGCCAGGTCGTGATAGTGGCGGGCGCGCTGCCGCGTGTAGTCCAGCGAACCGCAGCGTTGTACCGCGGCCAGCACGGCGTCCAGTTCACCGGCGGATTTTGCGCTGATGGCGTGGCGCACCAGGGCGCGCGCGTCGGCGTCGCCCTCGCGCAGGGTGTGTATCAGCGGCAGGGTGGCCTTGCCCTCGGTGAGGTCGTCGCCGACATTCTTGCCAGTGGCCTGCGGGTCGCCGTCGTAGTCCAGTACGTCATCGATCATCTGGAAGGCGATGCCGAGATTGAGGCCGAAGTCGTGCAGGCGCTGGCAACCGGGCTCGTCGCACCCGGCCAGGGCGGCGGCGCCGTGGCAGCCGGCGGCAAACAGTATCGCCGTCTTGCGAGTGATAACGTCCATGTACTGCTGTTCGGTAATGTCGGTGTTGCCGGCGCGGACCAGTTGCAGCACCTCGCCCTCGGCAATGATGTTGGTGGTGTCGGCCATGTGGCGCAGCACGGCCAGGTTGTCCAGCTGTACCATGAGCTGGAAGGCGCGGGTATAGAGAAAATCGCCCACCAGTACCGACGGTGCATTGCCGAAGGCCGCATTGGCGGTGGGGCGGCCGCGCCGCAGGCTGGAGATGTCCACCACGTCGTCGTGCAGCAGGGTGGCGGTGTGGATGAACTCCACGGTTGCTGCGAAACGAATGTGGGCATCGCTGCAGCCGCCCAGCGCCGCCCCGCACAGCAGCACCAGCAGCGGGCGCAGGCGTTTGCCACCAGCGTCCACGATGTAGTGGCCCACGTTTTCCACCATGTCCACGTCCGAGTGCAACTGCTCCACGATGAGCTCGTTCACCCGGTCGAATTCGTCGGCCACGACGGCGCGTATGTCTTGCATAGGAAAAAAGGGGGAGCGGCCAGTGCCCGCGCATGCTAGGCCGCGCCAGAGGGGCTGTCAAGCGCGCCCGCGGCGCCCGGCGGCCCGCTCGGGGCGCCGCAAGCCCCTGTTTTTGGATAGCCGCAAGCCCTTGTTTTTAGATAAAAATAGCGCTTGCGATGACCCCCCGATTTGCGTAAAATCGCCGCCCTCATGGCATGGCTGCGTGCGCGCGGCCGCCACGGGTCACATCCACTGTTTGTGCCTGGCTCTGCCCCCTCGTTCGGCGAGGGTCCACAGCAACCGCGAGCAGGCTAATTGAACGGAGCAAGCAATGTACGCAGTAATCGAGAGCGGTGGCAAGCAACACCGCGTGAGCGAGGGCGAAACCCTCAAGCTGGAGAAGCTCGAGGTCGCCACCGGCGACACCGTCGAGTTCGACCGCGTCCTGATGGTGGGCGGCGACAATGTCGTCATCGGCACCCCGCTCGTCGAGGGTGGCAAGGTGACCGCCGAGGTCGTCAGCCATGGTCGTCACGAAAAAGTGAAGATCGTCAAATTCAACCGCCGCAAGCATCACCGCAAGGAAACTGGCCATCGCCAGTGGTTCACCGAGGTGAAGATCACCGGCATTTCGGCCTAGAGGAGAGTTGGCACTATGGCACACAAGAAAGCTGGGGGCAGTACCCGTAATGGTCGCGATTCGGTCAGCAAGCGCTTGGGCGTAAAGCGTTTCGGCGGCCAGGAAGTCAAGGCGGGCAATATCATCGTGCGGCAGCGCGGCACCCGTTTCCACGCTGGCGACAACGTTGGCATCGGCAAGGATCACACCCTGTACGCAACGGCGGACGGCAAGGTGGAGTTCATCACCCGCGGTCCGAAGAGCCGCAAGTTCGTACAGGTGACCAGCGCCTGAGACGCGGCGCGTACCGAGACAGGAGCCCCGTCTATTGACGGGGCTTTTTTTTTTTGGCCCGGGGTAGAACCGCTCATGGGTTGGTTCTCTGGCACGGGGCGGAAACGCTTTCAGGCCGTTTCAGGGACGGTTCCCTGGCCCGGGGCGGAAACGCTTTCTGGCCTCGGAAGGCTGAGATACTCGGCCTGAAAGCGTTTCCGCCCCGTGCCTGGAAGCATCGGCTTGGGTATAGAGTTGTCTGCGGGTTGAGTTCGCTGGGGACCGGCACCGGGGAGGGAAAAAGCGGCGCTGCACACTACTGGCGGCCCTCCGGGCTGCCCTCGGTCG
>PABK01000036.1 GCA_002699145.1 Halioglobus sp. | reverse complement strand
GGGGCGGAAACGCTTTCAGGCCGAGTATCTCAGCCTTCCGAGGCCAGAAAGCGTTTCCGCCCCGGGCCAGAGAACCTACCCCGGCAAGCGTGAACGCCCCGGGCCAGAGAACCGCATCGGTCAACATAAGCGCCCCGGGCCAGAGAACCAACCCCGGCAAGCGTAAGCGCCCCGGCCGGCCGAGAAATTAGGAAGGAATCCGACTAGGGCGAAAGCGCAATGTCCTGTAACATACGCCCCAGATTTTTGGAGGTAGCGGCATGCCCCAGTCGGCGGGTGACAAGAAGTATAAGCGGATTCTGCTGAAGCTCAGTGGCGAGGCCCTTACCGGCAGTGAAAGTTACGGCATCGACCCCAGGGTCCTCGACTCCATGGCCCTGGAAATCGGCCAGCTCGTGGGCATCGGGGTGCAGGTCGGCCTGGTGATTGGCGGCGGCAACCTGTTCCGCGGCGCGGCGCTGCAGGCGGCCGGGCTGGATCGCGTTACCGGCGACCACATGGGCATGCTGGCTACCGTGATGAATGCCCTGGCCATGCGCGACGCGCTGGAGCGCTCGAATATCGCCACCCAGGTGATGTCGTCGATTCCCATGAGCGGCGTCGTGGACCACTACGACCGGCGCAAGGCGATTCGCGCCCTGATCAACGGCGACGTGGTGATCTTTTCCGCGGGCACAGGCAACCCGTTTTTCACCACCGATTCCTCCGCCTGCCTGCGCGGTATCGAGATTGACGCGGACCTGGTGCTGAAGGCGACCAAGGTGGACGGCGTGTATTCCGCCGACCCGATGAAAGTCGCCGACGCGGTGAAGTACGAGCGCCTCACCTACGACGAGGTGCTGGACAAAAAGCTCGAGGTAATGGACCTGACGGCGATTTGCCTGTGTCGCGACCACAACATGCCGGTGCGCGTGTTCGAAATGGAAAAACAGGGAGCGCTGCTCAGTATCGTCCGGGGTGGCGAAGAGGGCACGTTGATCGAGTAGCCCGCGCGGCGTGGGAGGAACCAGATGATAGATGACGTAAAAGCCGAGGCCGTCCAGCGCATGGAAAAAAGCCTGGAAGCCCTGGCGCACAATTTCAACAAGATTCGCACCGGGCGCGCACACCCGAGCCTGCTCGACGGGCTCAAGGTGGAGTACTACGGTGCCGACACGCCGCTCAACCAGGTGGCCAATATCAATGTCGAGGATGCCCGCACGCTGTCGTTGACGGTGTGGGACAAGTCGATGATTCCGCAGGTGGAAAAAGCCATTCTCAAGTCCGACCTCGGGCTCAATCCCGCCACTGCAGGCGAGGTGATTCGCATACCCATGCCCATGCTGACCGAGGAGACGCGCCGCGGCTTCTCGCGCCAGGCTCGCACCGAGGCGGAGTCGGCCCGTGTCTCCGTGCGCAACGCGCGACGCGACGCCATGGCAATGCTCAAGGAACTGGTCAAGGAAAAGGAAATCAGTGAGGACGACGAGCGTCGGGGGCAGGAAGAAGTACAGAAGCTTACCGACGGCTATGTCGCCAGGGTAGAAAAGCTGCTGGCGGAAAAAGAAGCCGACCTCATGGAAATCTGACACATCCATGTCAGGCCGTTCCCCGGGCGTGGAGAATAAAGTGGATAAAGTAGTGCCCCGGCATGTCGCCATCATCATGGATGGCAATAATCGCTGGGCCAGGCGCAATGGCGTACCCGGCCCGGCGGGGCACCGCGCCGGTGTCGAGGCCGTGCGCGGCGTGCTGCGCGCCTGCCGGGACCACGGCGTCGAGGTGCTGACGCTGTTCGCCTTCAGCAGTGAAAACTGGGGCAGGCCGCTGCCGGAAGTGCGCGCCCTGCTGGCGCTGCTCTCGCGCTACCTGCGCAACGAGGTCAGGGAACTGCACAAGGACGGTATCCGCCTGCGCTTCATCGGCGAACGCGGCCACTTCAGCGACCGCCTGCAGCGCCTGATGCGCCAGTCCGAGCATCTCACGCGCAATAACACGCAGGCCACGGTGGTGATCGCCGTCGATTACGGCGGTCAGTGGGATATCGCCCAGGCGGCGCGCAAACTTGCCGGCGAGGTCCAGGCGGGGCGCCTGCAGCCCGCGGACATCGACGCGCAACTCATCGACCAGAACGTTTCCATCAGTGACCTGCCGCGCCCCGACCTGTGTATCCGCACCGGCGGCGATGCGCGCATCAGCAATTTCATGCTGTGGCACTTTGCCTACAGCGAACTGTATTTCACCGAGACCCTGTGGCCCGATTTCGGCGAGCTGGAATTCGCCAGGGCGCTGGACGATTACAGCCAGCGCGAGCGGCGCTTCGGCCTGCGTGAGCCGGACGGGCTGGTCGCCGCCGGGGAACCGAATGCTTAGGCAGCGCGTGATCACGGCCCTGGTCATGGCGGGCCTGTTTCTCGCCGCCCTGGCCCTGTTGTCGCTGCCGCTGCTGGCGCTGCTGTTTGCGCTGCTGATCGCGCTCGGCGCCTGGGAGTGGTCGCGCCTGGCGGGCTTCAACGCCGTGCCTGCGCGCGCGCTCTACGTCGCGGTGATTGTCGCCGCGCTGGGCGCGCTGTACCTGTACTGCCGCCTGTGGGACGCGCCGCAACGCGAATGGGTGCAGCCGTTTCTCGGCCTGGCCTGCCTGTGGTGGTGTTTCGCCCTGTTGTGGGTGAAGAGCTACCCGGGCAGTGCGCTGATGTGGCGCGGCGTGCCCATGCGCAGCCTGATGGGCCTGCTGGTACTCGCCCCGGCCTGGCTCGCCGCGGTGTACCTGCTGAGCTTTCCCCGCGGCGGCATCCTGCTGGTGGTCATGGTGCTGGTGGTGGCGGCCGCGGACATCGGCGCCTATTTTGCCGGCGTCACGTTCGGGCGGCACCAGCTGGCCGCGGCGGTGAGCCCGAAAAAAACCTGGGAGGGATTCTGGGGCGGTATCGCCGCCTGTGCCGCGCTGGCGGTCCTGCTGCACTACCTGTTGCCGGACCAGGTGTCCCATGTCGGCCTGCCCTCGGTGGCGGCCGTGACCATCAGTACCGCCCTGGCCTCGGTGCTGGGTGACCTTACGGTGAGCATGGTCAAGCGCGAGAGCGGGGTGAAGGACAGCGGCACGCTGCTGCCCGGACACGGCGGCGTGCTGGACCGGCTGGACAGCCTGTGCGGCGCCGCCCCGGTGTTCGCCCTGGGTTTGCTGCTGGCGGGCTGGTGAGCGTGCCCGACCAACGCCGCCAGGTCAGCGTGCTCGGCTCCACCGGCTCTATCGGTGTCAACACGCTGGACGTGCTGCGCCGACACGCGGACCGCTACGCCGTCTACGCGCTGACCGCCCGGGACTCCGTCGACACCCTGCTCGAGCAGTGCCTGGAGTTTCGCCCGCGTTTCGCCGTGTTGACCGGGGAGCGCGCCGCCGATCAGCTGGCGCAACGCCTTCCCGGGGACTGCCCCACCGAGGTGTTGCAGGGTGAGCAGGCCCTCTGCCAGGTGGCCTCGGCGCAGGCGGTGGACGCGGTGATGGCGTCTATCGTCGGCGCTGCCGGACTGCCCTCGACCCTGGCGGCGGCGCGCGCCGGCAAAACCGTGTTGCTGGCGAACAAGGAATCGCTGGTCATGGGCGGGCACCTGCTGATGGCGGCGGTGCGCGAGTGCGGCGCGGTGCTGCTGCCCATCGACAGCGAGCACAATGCCATTTTCCAGTGCATGCCGGTGGCGCCGGACGGCACGCCATCGCTGCGCGGGGTCAGCCGGGTGCTGCTCACCGCCTCCGGCGGCCCGTTCAGGCAGTGGAGTTTCGAGCGCATGCGCGACGCCACGCCGGAGCAGGCCTGCGCGCACCCGAACTGGGACATGGGCCGCAAGATTTCCGTCGACTCGGCCAGCCTGATGAACAAGGGACTGGAGTTCATCGAGGCCTGCTGGATCTTCGACCTGCAGCCGCGGCAGGTGGAGGTCGTGGTGCACCCGCAGAGCATCGTCCACTCCATGGTGCAGTACCTTGACGGCTCGGTCCTGGCGCAGCTGGGAAATCCCGATATGCGCACCCCTATCGCCTACGGCCTGGGCTGGCCCGAGCGGCTCGATGCCGGCGTCGAGCCGCTGGACCTGGTGGCCGCGGCGCGGCTGGATTTCGAGGCGCCCGACGAGGCGCGGTTTCCCTGCCTGCGCCTGGCGCGCGAGGCGGTGGCGGCGGGGGGCACGGCCATGGCGGTGTGCAACGCCGCCAACGAGGTCGCCGTGGCCGCGTTCCTGGACGGCGCCATCCGCTTTACCGATATTCCGCGGCTCATCGAGGGTACAATGGAACGTGTGAGCCCGGTTGAACCGACCGACCTGGCAGTGGTCGAAGCTGCAGATCTGGGCGCTCGCGAGATCGCTGGCAGCCTGCTGGCGGACCTGCGCGGCTGAGGGCGGAACCCTGGATATGGACCTGCTGTACACAATCCTGCTTTTCCTGGCCACGCTGGCGCTGCTGGTGGCCATACACGAGTACGGGCACTTCTGGGTGGCGCGGCGCTGCGGCGTGCATGTCATCCGCTTCTCCATCGGTTTCGGCACCTCCCTGCTGCGCTGGAAGGACCGCCAGGGGACCGAGTACAGCATCGCCGCCATACCCCTGGGCGGTTACGTCAAGATGCTCGGGGAACAGGACGGCGATGTGCCGCCGGAACGCGCGCACCAGGCCTTCAACCGCAAGCCGGCGCTACAGCGCATCGCGGTGGTCAGCGCCGGTCCCCTGGCCAACCTCGGCCTGGCGGTCGTGGCTTTCTGGGGCCTGTACCTGGCGGGCGAATCCGGCTATGTGCCGCTGGTCGAGGCGGTGGAGCCCGGCTCCGCGGCAGCCGCGGCGGGGCTGCAGCCGGGCCGGGAAATCGTCGCCGTGGACGGTCGTGAGACCCCGACCTGGCAGGCCCTGAATTTCCGTCTGCTGGAGCGCATCGGCGACACTGGCACGATCCGCATCGCGGCGCGCGACCCCCGCTCCGGCGCCGTGTACGAGGGAGACGCGGTGATCGAGCGCTGGCTCTCGGAACAGGAGCAGCCGGACCTGTATGGCGGGCTGGGAATCACGCTGTACACACCGGAAGTGCCGCCGGTGGTGGGCGAGGTGGTTGCCGACAGCCCGGCGGCGGCCGCGGGGCTGCAGCAGGGCGACCGGGTCCTGCAGGCGGATGGCGTCGACATGGCTCGCTGGATGGACTGGGTGGACCACGTCCGTTCCCGTCCCGGTGAACGCATCGACCTGCTGTTGGAGCGCGGCGGCGAGCGCCTGCGCGCGCAGGTTGTGCCCGAGCGTGTGCAGGGTGATGACGGCGAGGTTTTCGGCCGGGTCGGCGTCGCGGTGCAGGTGCCGGAGATGCCGCCGGAGCTGGTGCGCCGCTTTCAGCGCGGGCCAGTGGAGGCCCTGGGCGCGGCAGTGAACCGCACCGGCGAGCTGACCCTGTTCACGCTGAAATCCATCCAGAAAATGATCACCGGCCTGATCTCGCCGAAAAACCTGGGCGGCCCCATCACCATCGCCAAGGTGGCCACGGCGTCGGCCAAGTCCGGGCTGGAATCCTATATCAGCTTCCTGGCCCTGCTCAGCGTCAGCCTCGGCGTGCTCAACCTGCTGCCGATCCCGGTGCTGGATGGCGGGCACCTGCTGTTTTATACGATAGAGCTATTGGCGGGACGCCCGGTACCTGAGAAAATACAGGCCCTCGGCTACCAGCTGGGCCTGGTCATGGTGCTGGGTATCATGCTGCTGGCCCTGTACAACGACATCCTGCGTCTGTAGACCGGATGGCGACGCCCCCGCGACAGTGCAAGACGTCGACGGCCTGCGCAGGCGCTGGACGGGGGACGCGTGGTCCGCTACCGTGCGTGGGCCCGCCGCGGCCCTGGCGGCGGACAATAATCTGACAATGGAGAGACCCCGCCCTCCGCAGGCGGACCAGTGACTTGATTAAACACATGCCCAAATGGCTGGCCCTGGTGCTGCTGCTACTTGCCCCGGGGGCCCTGGCCCAATCGTTTATCATTTCCGATATTCGGGTCGAGGGACTGCAGCGTATCTCCGCCGGCAGCGTCTTCACCGCCCTGCCGGTGGGCGTGGGCGACATCGTCGACGGCCGGGTGGTGCGCGAGGCCGCGCGCAGCCTGTTCGCTACCGGCAATTTCGATGACCTCCGTATCGGCCGCGACGGCAACGTGCTGGTGGTCATCGTCACCGAGCGCCCGAGCATCAGCGAGATCAATATCGAGGGCAACAAGGCCATCGAGACCGAGGCGCTGCTGGACGGCCTGAAGGGCGCGGGGCTGGCCGTGGGCCAGGTGTTCCAGCGCTCCACGCTGGAAGGCATGCAACTCGAACTGCAGCGCCAGTACGTGCAGCAGGGCCGCTACGACGCCAACATCGAAACCGAGGTGATTCCCGAGCCGCGCAACCGCGTGTCGGTGAATATCGACGTGGACGAGGGCACCGTGGCGTCGATCAAGCACATCAACATCGTCGGCAACCGGGTGTTCGATGACGAGGACCTGACCGACCTGTTCGAGTTGCAGACAACGGGCTGGTTCTCGTTCTTCACCAGCGATGACAAGTATTCGCGGGAGAAACTCACCGGCGACCTGGAGACGTTGAGCTCCTACTACATGGACCGCGGTTACCTGCAGTTCCGTATCGATTCCACCCAGGTCTCCGTGTCGCCGAACAAGGAGGCCGTGTACATCACCGCCAACGTCAGCGAGGGTGAGAAGTACACCGTGAGCACGGTGGGACTGTCCGGCGACCTGGTGTTGCCGGAGTCCGACCTGCAGCGCTTCCTGCTGGTTTCCGAGGGCCAGACCTTTTCCCAGCGCATGGTCACCTCCACCGAGGAGTACCTGACCCGGCGCCTGGGCAACGAGGGCTACAACTTCGCCAAGGTCACCGGCATCCCGGAGATCAGCGAGGAAGACAAGACGGTGTCGCTGAAGTTCTTCGTCGACCCGGGCAAGCGCACCTACGTGCGGCGCATCAACTTCAAGGGCAACCTGAAGACCGTCGATGACGTACTGCGCCGGGAGATGCGCCAGATGGAGAGCGCGCCGGCCTCGGCGGCGGCGATCGAGCAGTCGCGCGTGCGCCTGGAGCGTCTCGGGTTCTTCAGCAGGGCGACGGTCGAGACGCCGGAGGTGCCCGGGCACGACGACCTGATCGACGTGGAGTACACCGTCGAGGAGCAGTCCTCGGGCAGCATCGGCGCCAGCTTCGGCTTTGCCCAGGACGCCGGTCTCATCCTCGGTGTGAACCTGCAGCAGGACAACTTCCTCGGCAGCGGCAAGCGCGTCGGCATCGGCCTCAATTCCTCGCGCTACCAGGACGTGTACAACTTCAGCTACACCAACCCTTACTACACCGAGGACGGTGTCAGCCGCGGCTTCAATATCTTCTACCGCGCCACGGACCTGGACGAGGTCAACGTCGCCAGTTACTCCACCGACACCCTCGGCGGCGCGATCAACTTCGGCTACCCGATCAAGGAGACCGAGCGACTCGGTTTCAGCTTCGGCGTGTCCAACACCAAGATCAACACCGGGCGGTTCGCGGTGCAGGAGATCAAGGCCAGCCCGCGCCTGCTCGACGGGGTGGACTTCTACTATGACAGTACCGCGCTGTTCGACGACGATGGCAACCTGACCGGTCTCTACAGCGCGCCCGAAGTGCTGGTCGATGTCGATGACCTGCCGGATGACTACCTCAGCCCCTCCGACCAGACAGGTTTCCTGGACGAGAACGGCGACGAATTCCTCAATTGGACCATAACCACGAGCTGGACACAGTCCACCCTGAACCGCGGCCGCCTGGCGACGCGCGGCGCCGCCCAGTCGGTGGCGCTGGAGGTCGCGGTGCCCAGCTCGGACCTGGAGTTCTTCAAACTCACCTACCGCGGCGAGATCTACTACCCGGTGCCACTGATCGAGTCCTGGACCCTGCGCCTGCGCACGGAACTGGGTTATGGCGACGGCTACGGCGACACCACCGAACTGCCGTTCTACGAGCATTTCTTCGCCGGCGGCTTTGGCTCCGTGCGCGGTTACGAGAGCAATACGCTGGGGCCGCGCAGTACGCCGGCGGACGAATACCGCGTCGACGCGCCCGTTACCGCAATCGACGAGGACGGCAACCCGACGCAGGTCGGTGGCGACGACGGCGATGGTTTCGGCTATGTCGCCAGCGACGGCAAGCTGATCGTCGACGACGTGCGCGACAACCCCGACCCCTTCGGCGGCAACATCCTGGTCGAGGGCGGCGCCGAGCTGATCTTCCCGCTGCCGTTCGTCAAGGACAGCAGCCAGTTGCGCTCCGCGTTCTTCTTCGACTGGGGCAACGTCTTCGACGACAACTGCCGCGCCTCGCAGCAAAACTGTTTCGATATCGACCTGGACGAGCTGCGTTACTCAGTGGGCGTGGGCGTCACCTGGTATACCGGCTTCGGACCCATGACCTTCAGCCTCGCCAAGCCGCTGAATTCCGGCGAGTTTGACGAGGAAGAGGTGTTCCAGTTTACTTTGGGCCGGGGTTTTTAGTCTGACTATCCAAGAGTGGAGATAACTGTGTCTAGATTCGTAAAACTGGCCCTGTTCATCGTAGCGTTCAGCGCGCCGGCGCTGGGCTGGGCCCAGGGCAAGATCGCTGTCGTCGACCTGCAGGAGGCCATCCTGCAAACCGACCTGGCGCAAAAGCGGCTGGGTGAGGTCAGGGGGCAGGAAGACTACAAGTCGGACAAGGCCGAGTTCGACCGGCTGAAGACCGAGTTCGAGGAACTGATGCGCAAGTTCCAGAAAGACGCGGCGGTGATGAGCCAGGAACAGCAGGTGGCGGCGCGGCAGAAACTCGCCAGCAAACAGGCCGATCTCGAGCATGTCACCGGCAAGCTGCAACAGGCGGAGCAGTCGGCGGGCCAGGCCCTGTTGCAGGAGATGGCGCCGCGGGTACAGACGGTGCTCAAGGAAATCATCGCCCAGGACGGCATCGGGCTGCTGTTGCAACGGCAGTCCGTGATACACGCGGACGCCGGCTACAGCATTACCGCCAAGGTTACTGACAAGCTGAACCAGACCGCGGCGGAGTGAACCGCCGTGTTCACACTGGGTGAACTGGCCGGGCGCCTTGGCCTGGCCTACACCGGTGATGGACAACGGCCCCTGCGCGGCCTGGCGCCCCTGCACAGCGCCGCGCCCGATCAACTGAGCTTTCTGCACGGCGAACGCCACCTGGCGCAACTGCGCGATACCCGCGCCGGGGCGGTCATCCTGACCCCGGAGCACGCCGTCGCCCGCCACGGGGATTGCCTGCTCGCCGACGATCCCTACCTGGCCTTTGCCAGGGCCTCACAACTGTTTCGCGGCGCTGCGCCGCCCCCGGCCGGCATTGCCCCCGGCGCGGTCATCGACCCGGGCGCCGTGGTGGACGCCAGCGCCTGCATCGGGCCCGGCGCCGTGGTCGAGGCGGGCGCGGAGATCGGCGCCTCGGTCGTCCTCGGGGCGAACGTCTTCGTCGGTCGTGACAGCCGTCTCGGCCGCGCTACCCGTGTCTATCCCGGGGCGGTGATCTACCACGACGTGCACATCGGTCGGGACTGCGTCATTCACGCCCAGGCGGTCATCGGCGCGGACGGCTTCGGTTTTGCGCGCGGCCCTGCGGGCTGGGAAAAAATCCACCAGCTCGGCGGTGTGCGCATCGGCGACGGCGTGGAGATCGGCGCCTGTACCAGCGTGGACCGCGGCACCCTCGAGGACACCTGTATCGGCGACGGTGTGATCATCGACAACCAGGTACAGGTGGGGCACAACTGCCGCATCGGCGCGCGCAGCGCCATTGCCGGTTGTTGCGGCCTCGCCGGCAGCAGCATCATCGGGGCGGACTGCACCCTCGCCGGTGGCGTCGGTGTCGTTGGCCATGTGGAAATCTGTGATAATGTCCACGTGACCGGGATGACCATGGTGACGCGCTCCATTACCCGGCCGGGTTCCTATTCCTCGGGTACGCCCATGGCCGAGACGCGACAGTGGAAGCGCAGTGCGGTGCGCTTTTCCCAACTGGAGTCCATGCAGCGCAGACTGGCGGCGCTGGAGCAGCCGCCGCAGGCACGAGAAGAGGGGAGTGGGGAGTCATGATGGACGTCGCGGAAATTCACCGTTACCTGCCACACCGTTACCCTTTCCTGCTGGTGGACCGCGTTCTCGAGATCGAGGCTGGCGAATCCATCCTCGCCTACAAGAACCTCAGCGCCAACGAGGAGTTTTTCAACGGGCACTTCCCGCAGCAGCCGATTTTTCCGGGGGTGTTGCTGCTGGAGGCGATGGCCCAGGCGGCCGGTATTCTCGGATTCTACAGCCAGGGCAAGACCGTGGAGGATGGTTCCAGCTACTACCTCGCCGGCGCCGACCACGTGCGCTACAAGCGCCCCTGTATTCCCGGTGACCGCGTCATGCTGCGCGCGCAGGTGTTGTCCAACCGTCGCGGAATCTGGAAATTCGATGTCAGCGCTGATGTCGACGGCGAACTGGCGGCCAGCGCCAGCATTCTCTGCGCGGATCGCTGATGATCCACGGCCAGGCGATCGTCGACCCGGGCGCCAGGCTGGCAGATGACGTGCAGGTCGGCCCGTGGACGATGATCGGTGCCGATGTGGACATCGGGCCGGGCTGCATCATCGAACCCCACGTGGTGATCCGCGGTCCCACCCGCATCGGCGCCGGTAACCACATCTACCAGTTCTCCTCCATCGGCGAGAGCACGCCGGATCTCAAGTACCGCGGCGAGCCCACCCGGCTGGTCATCGGCGATCACAACGTCATCCGGGAAAACGTCACCATTCACCGCGGCACGGTGCAGGGCCGCGCCGAGACCACGATAGGCGACCACAACCTGGTGATGGCCTACGTGCATGTGGGCCATGACAGCGTCATCGGCAACCGTACTGTGCTGGTCAACAACTGTGCCCTGGCCGGCCATGTGAAAGTGGGTGACTGGGCGATTCTCAGCGGGTACACGCTGGTGCACCAGTTCTGCCAGATCGGCGCGCACAGTTTCTCCGGCATGGGCAGCGCTATCGGCAAGGACGTGCCGGCCTTCGTCACGGTCAGCGGCGCCCCGGCCCAGGCCAAGTCCATCAATATGGAGGGTCTGCGCCGCCGCGGCTTCTCCGCCGACGCCATCGGCGAACTGCGCCGCGCCTTCCGCGTTGTCTACCGCCAGGGGCTGACCCTGGACCTGGCCCTGACGCGCCTGGAGTCGATGTTCGAGAAAACCCCGGAACTGACCGTGTTTCTCGAGTCCATCAAGGCCTCCGAGCGCGGTATCGTGCGCTGAGCCGGGCCTTGGCACGCCCGCTGCGCCTGGCCGTGGTCGCCGGCGAAGCCTCCGGCGATGCGCTGGCCGCGGCCGTGATGGACGCGCTGGCGCGCCGCTGGCCGGGACTGCAGGCCGAGGGCATCGGCGGCGCGCAGATGCAGGCCCGGGGCCTGCGCAGCCTCTATCCCATGGAGCGCCTGTCGGTAATGGGCGTGACCGAACCGCTGGCGCGTCTGCCCGAACTGCTGCGTATCAGGCGGCGCTTGCGGCGCCACTTCCTTGCCAGCCCACCGGACCTGTTCCTGGGTGTGGACTCGCCGGATTTCAACCTGCCGCTGGCGCGTCGCCTGCGCCTGCACGGCGTGCCCACGGCGCAACTGGTCAGCCCGTCGATCTGGGCCTGGCGTGCGCGCCGTGTACACGGCATCGGCCGCGCGGTGGACCGGGTGCTGTGCCTGTTCCCGTTCGAGCCGGCGCTGTACGACGCACACGGCATTACCGCGCGCTTCGTAGGCCACCCGCTGGCGCGCGAGTTGCCGCAGGACCCGGACCGGCTGGCGGCGCGCCGCGCCCTGGGGCTGCCGCCGCAGGGGACGCACCTGGCGCTGCTGCCCGGCAGTCGTCCGGGGGAGGTGCGCGCACTGGCGCCGCGCATGCTGGCGGCGGCGCGGCGCGTGGCCGCGGAGGTTCCCGGGCTGCACTGCACACTGCCGCTGGCGGGGGAGGATTGCCGCGCGGCCCTGCAGCCGTCGCTGGCGGCTGCGGCGGGCCTGCCGCTGACCGTATTGCCGGGCCGCTCGCGCGAGGTCATGGCGGCCGCCGACGCCGTGCTCACCGCCTCCGGCACCGCCACCCTGGAAGCCGCGCTGTTGCGCCGCCCCCAGGTCGTGACCTACCGTATGGGCGCGCTGTCCTGGTTCGTGCTGTCGCGACTGGTACGCACGCGGCACGTCGCCCTGCCGAATATTCTCGCCGGCAGGGGCCTGGTGCCGGAACTGTTGCAGGACGACGCCAGCGTCGACGCGCTGGCCGCGGCGGTGCGCCAGGTGCTCAAACACGACAACGCCGCCATGCTGGCGGGTTATACACAGCTGCGTGACGCCCTGGAGACGGATTTCGCCGCGCGCTGTGCGCATGAATTGCTGCAACTGGTCGCAATGGAGGACGTTGGTGCAGGACCTGTTTGAAGTCGATTACACGGCGCGGGGGCTGGCCGGCGTGGACGAGGTGGGCCGTGGGCCGCTGGCCGGCGATGTGGTCGCCGCCGCGGTTATCCTGGATCCGGCGGCTCCCGTCGCTGGCTTGCGCGACTCGAAAAAGATTCCCGCGCGGCGCCGCGAGGCGCTCGCCGGGGAAATCCGTACGCATGCGCTGGCCTGGTCCCTGGGCCGCGCCAGCGTGGCGGAGATCGATGAATTGAACATCCTGCAGGCGTCCCTGCTGGCCATGCGCCGCGCGGTGGAGGGACTGGCGCCGCAACCGGACTACGTGCTGGTGGACGGCAACCGGCTGCCGCACTGGCCCTATCCCTCGGAACCGGTGGTCGGTGGCGACGACCGGGTGCCGGCCATCGCCGCGGCCTCGATCCTGGCCAAGGTACAGCGCGACGCGGAACTGGTCGCCCTCGACCAGCAGTACCCGGGGTATGGCTTCGCCGCGCACAAGGGCTATCCCACCCGCGCGCACCTCGACGCCCTGCGCACCCTCGGCGTCACCCCGGTGCACCGCCGTTCCTTCGCCCCGGTGCGTGCCTTGCTCTAGCGGCCGCGCGCCGCGCGGCCGGCGGGGAAAAAAGCGCGCGGCAGGTGCAAATCTGAACCCGCGGGGGAAAATTTGCGGCAGGCTCTGCCGCCCTGGAGGGTTCCGCAGTACACTGTGCCGATGACCCAGTTCGTACACCTGCGCCTGCATACAGAATACTCCCTGGTCGACGGACTGGTGCGTATCAAGCCACTGGTGCGGCGCGTGGCGGAGCTGGGCATGCCGGCGGTGGCGATCACCGATGTGTGCAATTTCTACGGCCTGATCAAGGCCTACAAGGCGGCGTACGCCGCCGGTGTGCAGCCGATCTTTGGCGCCGACCTGCAGGTGGCCGAGTCCGCGGATTGTGAGCGCGCCTGGCCCCTGTGCCTGTTGGCGATGAACGAAGCCGGTTACCACAACCTGACCCTGCTGATCTCCCGCGCCTACACCGAGGGCCAGCATCACGGTACGCCCTACGTGCAGCGCGACTGGCTGGCGCAGCACTCCGAGGGCCTGATCGCGCTGTCCTGCGGCGCCGCCGGTGATGTCGGCCAGGCGCTGCTGGCGGACAAGCCGGCCCTGGCCGAGGAACGCGCGCGGCACTGGATGTCCGTGTTCCCACAGCGTTTTTACCTGGAACTGCACCGCACCGGGCGCGAGGGCGACGAGACCCACCTGCACGCCGCCGTGGCCCTGGCGCAGCAGTTGCAGTGCCCCGTCGTGGCCACCAATGACGTGCGCTTTCTCGCCGCCGGGGAGTTCGAGGCGCACGAGGCGAGGGTGTGCATCGGCGAGGGCCGCACGCTGGACGACCCGCGGCGCGCGCGTCGCTACACGGAGCAGCAGTACCTGCGTTCGCCGCAGGAGATGGCGGAGCTGTTTGCCGATATCCCCGAGGCCCTGGCCAATTCGGTGGCCATCGCGCGGCGATGCAACGTGACCCTGGAACTGGGCAAGCCCTACCTGCCGGAATACCCGGTGCCGGACGGCATGAGCATGGACGAATTTTTCCGCCAGCTCTGCCACGAGGGCCTGGACCGTCGCCTGGCCACCCTGTTCGAGGGCGCGCCCGACTTCGCGCAAAAACAGTCCGTCTACCGCCAGCGCCTGGATTTCGAGCTGGACACGATCATCCAGATGGGCTTTCCCGGCTATTTCCTCATCGTCATGGACTTCATCCGCTGGGCCAAGCAGCAGGCGATACCGGTGGGTCCCGGGCGCGGCTCGGGCGCCGGCTCGCTGGTCGCCTATGCGCTGGAGATCACCGACCTCGACCCCATCGCCTACGACCTGCTGTTCGAGCGCTTTCTCAACCCCGAGCGGGTGTCCATGCCCGACTTCGACGTGGACTTCTGCATGGAGCGCCGCGACGAGGTGATCGAGTACGTGGCCGACACCTACGGCCGCGAGGCGGTATCGCAGATCATCACCTTCGGCACCATGGCCGCCAAGGCGGTGGTGCGCGACGTGGCGCGGGTGCAGGGCAAGGCCTTCGGCCTGGCGGACAAGTTGTCCAAGATGATTCCCTTCGAGGTCGGCATGACCCTGGAGAAAGCCCTCGAACAGGAGGACGCGCTGCGCGAGTTCCTCGACGAGGACAGCCAGGCCCAGGAGATCTGGGACATGGCGGTGCAACTGGAGGGCGTGACGCGCAATGTCGGCAAGCACGCCGGGGGCGTGGTGATCGCGCCGTCGAAACTGACGGATTTCTCGCCCCTGTTCTGTGACGAGAGCGGCGGTGGGCTGGTCACCCAGTACGACAAGGGGGATGTCGAGGACGCCGGCCTGGTAAAGTTCGATTTCCTCGGTCTGCGCACCCTGACCATCATCGACTGGGCCGTGCACATGATCGACGAGGCGCGCCAGCGCCGTGGCGAGGCGCCCCTGGATATCGCCGCGCTGCCGCTGGATGACCCGTCCAGCTTCGACCTGCTCAAGTCGGGTGATACCACGGCGGTGTTCCAGCTTGAATCCCGCGGTATGAAGGAGCTCATCACCAAGCTCAAGCCGGACTGCTTCGAGGACATTATCGCCCTGGTGGCCCTGTTCCGCCCCGGACCCCTGCAGTCGGGGATGGTGGACAACTTCATCAACCGCAAGCACGGCCGCGAGGCCATCTCCTTTCCCGATGCGCAGTACCAGCACGAGTTGCTGCAGCCCATCCTGCAACCGACCTACGGCATCATCCTCTACCAGGAGCAGGTGATGCAGATCGCCCAGGTGCTGGCCGGCTACACGCTGGGCGAGGCGGACCTGCTGCGCCGCGCCATGGGCAAGAAAAAGCCCGAGGAGATGGCCAAGCAGCGCGCGGTGTTCGAGGACGGCGCGAAGAGCCGGGGAGTGGACGGCGAACTGGCCATCAAGATCTTCGACCTGGTGGAGAAGTTCGCCGGTTACGGCTTCAACAAATCCCACTCGGCCGCCTACGCCCTGGTGTCCTACCAGACCGCCTGGCTCAAGACGCATTACCCGGCGCAGTTCATGGCCGCGGTGATGAGTTCGGAACTGGATAATACCGACAAGATCGTGGTGTTCGTCGACGAGTGCAAGCGCATGAAATTGCCGCTGCGCCTGCCGGACATCAACGAGGGGCGGCACATGTTCACCGTCAACGCGGCGGACGAGATCATCTACGGCCTGGGCGCGATCAAGGGACTGGGCGAGGGGCCGGTGGAAAACATCCTCGCCGCGCGGGAGCAGGGCGGGCCGTTCACCGACCTGTTCGATTTCTGCAGCCGCACCGATCCGCGCAAGGTCAATCGCCGCGCCATCGAGGCGCTGATCCGCTCCGGCGCCCTGGACTCCCTGGGCACCGAGCGCTGGGTGCTGATGGCGGCGCTGGATGACGCCCTGCGCGCGGCGGAGCAGAACGCCGCCAACCGTGACAGCGGTATGAGCGATATGTTCGGCGAGGTCCTGCCCGGGGGGGCGGCCGCTGTCGGCGACCCGTACGCCGCCGCGCGCGGTGCGCGGCCCTGGTCCGACAAGGAGCGGCTGGGCGGCGAGCGCGACACGCTGGGCCTCTACATCACCGGCCACCCGATCGACCAGTACAAGGACGAGGTGCGCAAGTTCGCGCCCAATCGCATCGCCGAGCTGCGCGAGGACCGCCAGGGCAACCAGGTCGTCGTCGGGTTGATCATGGAGACGCGCACCATGAACACCCAGCGCGGCACCATGGCCGTACTGAAACTGGACGATTCCAGCGGCCAGATCGAGGTGACGCTGTTTTCCGAGGCCTACGCGGCGCATCGCGAGTTGCTGGTCAAGGACAGTATCGTCATCGCCGAGGGCCGTATCGGCATGAGCGACAAGACGCAAAAGCTGGAGATGCGCGCCAACAGTCTGCGCAGCCTGCAGGACGCCCGCTCCAGTTACGCCGCGAATCTGACCATCGAGGTCGATGCCGAGCGTGTCGACGAACGCTTCACCGACAGGCTCGAGCGCACCCTGAGCGCATCGCGCGGGGGCAGTTGTCCCGTGTCCGTGCTCTACCGGCAGCCGCACAACCTGGCGCGCATCCGCCTGGGGCCGCAGTGGCAGGTGGTGCCGTCGGACGAACTGCTGCAGGAACTGCGCGAGTTCGAGGGCACCGGGCAGGTTTTCCTGCAGTACCAGTAGCATGGCGCCCGGTGCGCGCACACCTCTGATACACCGACACCCATAACACACAGGAGAAAATGCAGCATGTTACTCAAGGACAAGGTAGTGATCGTATCCGGTATTGGCCCGGGCCTGGGCCAGGAGCTGTCGACGCTGGCCGCGCAGGAGGGCGCCGCGGCGGTGGTGCTGGCGGCGCGTACCCAGGAAAAACTCGACGCCGCCGAGCAGGAAATCAACGACCTCGGCCTGGGTACCAAGACCCTGAAAATGGCCACTGACATCGCCGACCAGGCGCAGTGCCAGGCCCTGGCGGATGCCACGGCCGAGGCCTTCGGCCGCGTCGATGTCCTGTTCAATTCCGCCTACAACCCCGGCGCCTTCGAACCTATCGAAAACGCCGACATGGACGGCTGGCGCCAGGCGATGGACGTGAACCTGTTCGGCACCATGCACCTGACCCAGGCCTGCATTCCCCACATGAAGGCCGCGGGGGGCTCCATCGTCATGATCGCCACCATGGTGGAGCACAAGCCCATGGCGACCCAGGGCGGCTACGGCGCCTCCAAGATGGCCCTGCGCGCCGCGACCAAGCACCTGGCGCTGGAGCTGGGCAAGTACAATATCCGCGTCAACAGCGTGCACATGGGCTGGATGTGGGGCCCCAACGTGGAGATGTATTTCCAGTGGCAGGCCCAGTCCTCGGGCAGGAGCGAGGAGGAACTGATCGCCGAGGTCGCGGCCAGTATTCCCCTGGGTGTGATCCCGGACGACGGCGACTGCGCCAGGGCCGCGCTGTTCTTCGGTTCAGATTACTCCAGCGTGGTCACCGGCGCCGCCCTGGACGTGAACGGCGGCGAGTACATGCCGATATAGGAGTTGATGATGTCCGAGACAGAGAAAATCGAGGCGGCGGCGTTCCGCCGCCTGTTGCAGCACCTGGACGAACGCAAGGACGTGCAGAATATCGACCTGATGAACCTGGCGGGATTCTGTCGCAACTGCCTGTCCAAGTGGTACATGGCCGCCGCGCAGGAGGAGGGCGTCGAGATCGATTACGACGCCGCGCGTGAACGCGTCTACGGCATGCCCTATGCGCATTGGAAGGAGAAGTACCAGACACCCGCGACGCCGGAGCAGCAGGCCGCGTTCGAGGCGGGCGGGAAATCCTGAGCGCGGCAGCCGCGGGCTTGCCGCGCTGACGCTTACAGAGGGCCGTACGGGAGAAAGCGGTTGTCGCTGACCTCGCGCAGCCAGAGCAGGAAAGGGCGCTGCAGCTTGACGCCTCGTTCGCGCAGCACCCTGGCCAGCGGGATGGCCGGCGATGCCGCCCCGGCTTCCCAGCCGGGCAGGTTTTCCGCCACGGCGAAGAAGCGCACCAGGTGTTCGATGTCGGCGTCGGGCAGGTCCGTGACGGCGGCGCGCCAGGTGTCGTGGTCCACGGCCATGAGCCCTGCCAGGCGCTGTTGCTCCGCGGCGGGCAGGGTGTGGGCCAGCCGTTCCAGCTGTCCGTCGCGGCTGTAGTCAGCCAGGCGCTGCAGCAGCGCCGGTTCAAGTGTTATGGGTGTGTCTGCCGGGCCCGCTTGCGGGTCCCAGGTGCCGAGAGACATGGCGAGTGCGCCCTGAACCAATGGTGGCGACAGTGTAAAGCACTCACTCGCGCGTGCAAGCGCGGGTCTCAGTCCTCGCCCCTGCGCAGCTCGAGCAGGTAGCCGAAGCGGCTGGTGTAGGGCTCCAGCGCCCTGCTGCGGATACGCTGCAGGGTGTCCTGCAGCGAGTCTTCACCGGCATTCCCTGCGCCGGCGATCTGCCTGCCCAGTGCGTTGATGCCCTCGCCGATGGCGGTGGCGCTCTCGATGGTCGCCTGGACCAGGAACATTTCCGCCATGACGACGTCATTGACGGTACGCCGTACCCGGCCGTCCTGTAGGTTTTGCTGTTGCATCCCTGTTCCTCCCTTTGGTGTTGCGTGTGCGTGCACCACCCTGGTGCTTGCGCCGGGGGCGGGCTGCCCCGACAGCGTGCAGAGGTCCGCGCTTTTGCGCCCCCGCGGCTATTGCGTGAAAATGAAGCAAGTGCCATGCCAGCGGTGCGCAGCATAGCGGACCAGGATGACAAGGCAACGTCCCGCTCGACGAAATCGCGGTAACATTGCGGGTTTCCCGTCACGCTGCGGCCGGCGCCGGATTGGGCTATGCTCGACATTTTTCCGGGAGACTCACCATGAAGACATGCCGTACTGCCCGCCTGCTGGCCCTGGCCCTGTTGTTTTCCACCACAGCCGCGCAGGCCGAAGACGGCGCGGCGGGCCTGCTGAAGATCGAGATAACCGGCCTGAAGGATGTCACCGGCAGCGTCTATGTCGCGGTCTACGACAGCGAGTCCCGCTGGCTGGGTGAGGAGACGGTGACCAGCCGCGAGGTCGATATCGCCGGCGCGCTGCAGGGGGAAGTGGTGACCACTGAACTACAACTGCCGCTGGGCAGCTACGCCTTCTCGATTTTTTACGACGCCAACGGCAACGGCGAACTGGACACCAATTTTATCGGCATGCCAAAGGAGCCCATCGCCCTGTCGAACAACGCCAAGGCGCGTTTTGGCCCGCCCAAATACGAGGACGCCGCGTTTGCGCTGGATCTCGAACCCATGACCCAGCGCGTCATCATGACATTGCTGTAGCGAGCGCCTCACGCGGTTGCCGGGCGGCAATGGCGACAGCTTGCGGGCCTGGTAATAATGCACAAAACCCACTGCAATACCGATTTATTTTGTGTCTTGTTGCACAAATCCCCGGCCGGGCGCTGTGTTTCGCGCGTACAACTGTTATCAATGACATGACAAAGCAGCACCACGGAGTCGCCTAGTGTCGAGCGCCTGGAACGACAGCGTCACCATTCCCTCCCGCCAGGAGGCGTTCCGCACCCGCATGGAAAACCAGTGCCGGGAAATTGAACGCTACCGCCTCGAGGAAAACAGCCGCGGCGGGCGCAACCTGACCCTGGACGAGGCGGCGGTGGAATGGATCGAGCGCTTCGCCGCCGACTTTGCCCGTAACTACACAATCTACCTCGACTAACCGCCCGCCATCCCCCGCCTCGGCGCGGTTGTCCGGCGCGCGCCGGGACTCTACCATCCGCTCATGCCCGCAGACAGCGACAGCGCGACGCGCAAGATCATCCACGTGGACATGGACGCGTTCTTCGCCAGCGTGGAACAGCGCGATGACCCGGACTTGCGCGGCAGGCCGGTGGCGGTCGGCGGTTCGGCCAGGCGCGGCGTGGTCGCCGCCGCCAGTTACGAGGCGCGCCGCTTCGGCGTGCGCTCGGCCATGCCCTCGGTCACCGCTGCCAGGCGCTGCCCGGAACTGGTTTTCGTGCCACCGCGTTTCGAGGTCTACCGCGCCGTCTCGCGCCAGGTCCGGGATATCTTCGCGCGCCACTCCCGGTGGATCGAGCCGCTGTCCCTGGACGAGGCCTACCTCGACGTCACCGACGACAAACAGGGGATAGGCAGCGCCACCCGTATCGCCCGGCTTATCCGCGCCGCGATCCGCCAGGAGACCGGGCTGACCGCCAGCGCGGGGGTCAGCTACAACAAGTTCCTGGCGAAGATCGCCTCGGACCAGGACAAGCCCGACGGACTGTTCGTCATCCTGCCCCACCAGGGAGCGGATTTTGTCGCGACGTTGCCGGTGCGGCGTTTCCACGGCGTCGGGCCGCGCACGGCGGAGCGTATGGCGCGGCTGGGAATCCACACCGGCGCGGACCTGCGTCGTTGCGACATGGATTTCATGGTCGAGCACTTCGGCAGTTTCGCCGCCTACCTGTACCAGGCGGCCCGGGGCATTGACGAGCGACCGGTGCGTGCCGACCGCCTGCGCAAATCCGTCGGCCGCGAGCGTACCTACGCCCAGGACCTGGTCGAGGAGGCGGCGCTGCGCGAGGCGCTGGCGGGGATCATCGACAGCGTATGGCAGCGCATACAGGACAACGGGGTCACCGGCCGTACCGTGACCCTGAAGGTAAAATTTGCGGACTTCCGCCAGATCACCCGCAGCAGCACCAGTGCCGACACGCTGGCCGACAAGGCGCAGTTCGCCGCCATCGCACAGGGTTTGCTGGCGCGCCAGTTACCGCTGCCGCAGGGTGTGCGCCTGCTCGGGCTGAGCCTGTCCGGCCTGGAGCAGGCCGCCGCGCCGGAGGCCGCGGTGGCTGAACAAAAGGCCTTTGATTTCTAGCGCTGCCCTGCCGGCTCAGGACGCCATGTTTTCCGGACCCCAGTAGGCTTTCATACTGGCGATCTTGCCGTCGTCGTTGAATTCGAACACGTCGACGATATCGATGACCATATCGCCCGCCAGGGCCTGGAAGGGAAAGGCGACGGCGTTGCCCGCGCAGCGGGGCTCCCCGGTAAGCCGAAGCTTGGCGCCGGAGTGCAGACTGGCCGCGTAAAATTCGCAAATGGCCTCCAGGCCTTCGTGGCGGTCGGTGCCGACCGGGTCCTCGACCACACCATCAGCGGCGTAGATCTCGCGGATGATGTCCATGTCCTGTTTGTCGAAGGCCTCCACGTACTTGTGTACTACCGCGATCTTGTCTGCTGCTTCCATTGTTCTTTTCTCCTAGTAACCGCACAGGGTGGCGTAGCGGTCCTTGTGGAAACCGCTATCGCCGAAGATCTGCATCGTCACACGCGCGCGCTTGAGAAACAAACCGATCTCCAGTTCGTCGGTGACGCCGATGCCGCCGTGCATCTGCACCGCCTCGTTGCTGACCAGTTTCACCAGTTCGTTGAGCTGCGCCTTGGCCAGGCTGGCCATGCGCGGCAGTTCCTCGGGCGAGTCATCGACCACCGACAGCGCCTGCATTATCACCGAGCGCGCCAGTTCGAGTTCCGCCTGCATGTGCGAGGCGCGGTGCTGCAGGGCCTGGAAGCTGCCGATGAGGGCGCCGAACTGTTCGCGCTCCTTCAGGTAGGCCACGGTGCGCTCGAAACACTCCAGCGCACAGCCCATCATTTCCGCCGCGATAGCCACACGGCCGCGGTCCAGTACCTGTTCCAGTACCGGCCACGCATTGCCGACCTCGCCGATCACATCCGCGGCGGCAACGCTGACGTTGTCCAGGCTCAGGCTGGCGGCGTTGCGGCTGTCCATTAGGTGGGTGCGGGTGCAGGTAACGCCGCTGGCCTGCCGGTCCACCAGGAACAGGGAGAGGCCTTCGCTGTCGTCTTGCTCGCCCGCGCTGCGCGCGACCACGAGCAGTTTGTCGGCGCTGTGCCCGTCCAGGACGAAACACTTGTCGCCGTTGAGGATAAAGCTGTCAGCGCTGGCCACGGCGGTGGTGGCGATGCGCGTCGGACGGTGGTGGTTGGATTCTTCCAGCGCCAGCGCCAGGGTCAGTTCGCCGGCGGCAATCGCCGGCAGCAGGGCCTCTTTCTGCGCCTCGCTACCGCCCAGCAGAACGGCGGACGCGCCGACCACGGCGGAGGCGAACAGGGGTGAGGCGGCCAGCGTGCGCCCGGTTTCCTCCAGCACCACGCCCAGGCCCTGGAAGCCGAAGTCGAGACCGCCGTAGCTCTCCGGCAGGATAATACTGGCCCAGCCCATCTGCGCCATCTGTTGCCACAGGCCGGGTGCGTAACCCAGCGGATCCCGGTCGTCGCGCAGCTTGCGCAGGGCCTCGACCGGTGCTTCGCTGGCGAGAAAGTCGTGTGCGGCATCGCGCAGTGCGCGCTGTTCTTCGTTCAGTACCAGAGCCATGGTGCAGATATCCTATTGCGGCAGTTGCAGTACGTTCTTGGCGATCACATTGAGCTGGATTTCCGAGGTGCCGCCGGCGATAGTCATGGCGTAGCTCATGGCCCAGTTGCGCACGGTGTCGATTTCAGCCTCGGAAAACTCCTTGCCTTCCCAGCCGAGGCCGCGGCTGCCCATGATGGCCAGCAGCAGCTCGCTCTTCTGTTTTTCCGCCTCTGTGCCGGCGTACTTCATGATCAGCGGCGCTGCGCTGCGCTGCCCCGCGACCTTCTCTTCAAAGGTGCGGAAATGCGTCAGGCCGATGGCCTGCATGCGCATGTCGTACTCCGCCAGGCGGCGACGGAGTTCCGGGTCCGCCAGGCGGCCGTCGACGAACTCGGCGTACTCCCGCGCCGCGGCATTGGGCACCAGCACCTGGCGCGGCGAATCGCTGCCGATCTCGGACATCAGTTTGCGTTCGTGTACCAGCAGCGCCTTGGCCACGCTCCAGCCCTGGTTGAGTTCTCCCACCAGGTTTTCCTTCGGCACCTTGACGTTGTCAAAAAAGGTCTGGCAGAACTCGGACTCGCCGGAAATGAGCTCGATCGGTGTCGTGCTGATGCCCGGGTCGTCCATGTCGATGAGCAGGAAGCTGATGCCCTCCTGCTTTTTCGCGTCCGGGTCGGTGCGCACCAGGCAGAATATCCAGTCGCACTGGTCCGCCTTGGTCGTCCAGATCTTGCTGCCATTGACCAGGAAGTGGTCACCCTTGTCCTCGGCCTTGCACTGCAGGGAGGCCAGGTCCGAACCTGAACCCGGCTCGGAATAGCCCTGGCACCAGCGCGCCTCACCATTGACGATGGCGCGCAGGTGGCGCTGCTTCTGTTCCTCGTTCCCGTACTCCAGCAGCGCGGGTCCCAGCATCCACAGGCCGAGGCCGAAGATCGGCTTGCGGCAGCGCAGCGCCTTCATCTCCTCCGCGAGAATCTTGCCCTGTTGCGGGCTCAATCCACCACCGCCGTACTCGGTAGGCCATTCGGGGGCGACCCAGCCCTTGTCACGCATGCGCTCGAACCACAGGCGTGCATCCTCACTGGCGAATTTCCCCCGGCGGCCACCCCAGTACTGCTCCTCGGGGGGCATCGGCTGGCGCTGGGACTCCGGGCAGTTGGCTTCCAGCCACTGCCGTACTTCCAGGCGGAACTGTTCCAGGTCTTCCAAGGTTTCACTCCTGGCGGGTGCTGTCACTGCGTACTCCTAGTCAGGTCGACGCCGTACACGGTTCGGGGCGCGCGGCGATTATTCTAAGGGCGCGGGGTACCCGGTGAAAGGCACCGTCCCGGGCGTGTCCGATACTGGCTCAACAAATCAGCCCATTCTGCCATAAAAAATTGTGACATTTCACAGGGTCTACAGAGTTCGCCGCGCGGTTCACTGCCCCGTACCAGTGTGTTTGACCCGCCGGCGTGGCGGGCGGCATGCTAGCGGCCGCGATTGAGGAGGATTTCCATGCAACGATTTCAGGACAAGGTGGTACTGGTCACGGGGGCGGGCAGCGGTATCGGCCGCGCCAGCGCCCTGCGCATCGCCAGCGAGGGCGGCGCGGTGTTTTGCGTCGACCTGAACCAGGAGGCGGTGGCCGCCACCGTGGCAACGATCAGCGGCGCGGGCGGCGAGGCCAGCGCGCATGGCTGCGATGTCAGCGACGAGGACAGCGTCAATGCCTGTGTGCAGGCCTGCATCGAGCGCTACGGCAGCCTCTACGCGCTGGTCAACATGGCGGGTATCCTGCGCTTTGACGACACCGGGGACCTGCAGACCGACCACTGGCAGAAGATTATCGACGTCAATCTCACCGGCACCATGCTGCTGTGCCGCGCCGCGCTGCCGCACCTGCTCGACAGCGGCGGCAGCATCGTCAATGCCGCCTCCACCGCGGCCCTGGCGGGCCTGCCCTGTGGCGTCGCCTACTCTGCCAGCAAGGGCGGGGTGCTGGCCATGACGCGCAGCATCGCCGTGGAGTACGCCAAGCGCGGGGTGCGCGCCAACTGCGTCTGCCCCGGCGATATCAATACCGACATGGTCACCGGCATCGCCTTCCCGCAAGCCATGGATTTCGACCTGATGGGGCGCATCCAGTCGCTGTCGGGGGCTAAGGGGCCCGAGGTGGTGGCAGGGGTCATCGCGATGCTCGCCTCCGAGGACGGCATCCACATTACCGGCGAGGATATTCGCGTCGAGGGCGGCACCCTGGCGTGAAGCGGGGCTAGATGGGCAGGCGCGCCAGTACCGCCAGGGGCAGGGCGCGGATCACCCACATGATGAGGCGCCAGTACCCCGGCGCGTAACACAGCGCGCGACCGCGCGAGATCGCCGTCTTGATGGTCGGGGCGATGGCCTCCGGTGTGGACCACAGCGGGCCGTGCTCCATGTCCGCGGTCATCGGCGAGACGATCATGCCGGGCTTGATGGTCACGACCGCGACGGGGCTGCCGTAGAAGCGGCCGCGCAAGCCCTCGAGCATGGCGTCCAGGCCGGCCTTGGTCGACCCGTAGGTGTAGTTGCTCTTGCGGCCGCGATCCCCGGCCACCGAGGTGAACGCGGCGAGCGTGCCGCGACCCTGTGCCGCAAGCAGCCGCGCGCTCTGCTGCAGTATGATCGCAGTGCTGCTGAAGTTGTCCTGCAGCGTGTTCCAGGTGACCTCGCCGGAGGCGTCGCAGTCGGCCTGCTGTGGCAGGCTGCCGTGGGCGACGATAACCAGGTCGACTTCCCCCAGGGCTGTCGCCGCCTCCTCCAGGCATCCCTCGTGTTGTGGCCAGTCATTGAAGTCGTAGGCGCGCATGCCGGCGACGGTGGCGCCGCGCACGACGAGGTCCTCGCCCAGCGCGGCGAGCTTTTCATTGTTGCGCGCGGCGAGGAAGAGGCTGGCGCCCTCCTTGGCGTACAGTCGCAGCAGCGCCGTACAAATGGCCGAGGTGGCGCCGAAGACGACAATGTTCTGCTTCATAGGCCTGTCCTGACGCGGCGCCAGAAATTCGAGCAAAACCGCGGGTCCACGTACTGGCTGAAGACCTCGCTGCCGGGAAAACTGCGCGCGAAGGTTTGCGCCGACATGCGCGCGTCCTTGGCGGGGTAGAGCGCGCCGCCCGCCGACATGACGATATCGTCCAGCGACTGGAACAGCGTGAGGGTTTTCGCGCCGCGGTTGGGAAAGTCCAGCGCCAGGGTGAAGCCCGGCCTGGGAAAGGACAGCAGGCCGGGTGAACGGCGTTCGCCGAACTCCTTGAGCACGGCGAGGAACGACGCCTCCCGACTGTCGGCGATACGCCGCAGCAGACTCTCCAGTATCGCCACCCCGCCGTCCCTGGGAATCACGCACTGGTACTGGTAGAACCCCTGCCGACCGTAGAGCCTGTTCCAGTGGGCGATGGCGTCCAGTGGAAAGAAGAACGGCTGGAAGTGTTGTTCGCGTACTCCCAGGCCCCGGCTTCCGCGCAGGAAATAGGCGCGGTTGAAAAGGTCTACTGTCGTGCTGTTGACCAGCGGCAGGGGCGGGGCGAAAGGCAGTGACATGCGCATGCGCCCGCCTCCCGCGGTCAGCTCGCCGGGCTCGTCGACATGCCGGGCGCGGGAAAAGATGCCGCGTCCGGCGCGTCCGGCGCGAGCGAAGACATCGACCCAGGACACGGTGTATTCCCAGTCCATCGATTCGCCGCTGAGTTGGCTGAACTCCTGCGCCGAATTGAATACCAGGTTCTCGACGACCAGCCTGTCGCAGGCGATGGGACGCAGCCTGAGGGTGGCCTCGGTGATCAGGCCGGTCAGGCCCAGGCCGCCGATGGTGGCGGCGAACAGCCCGGCGTTGTCGCTCTCGCTACACACGCGGCGCTCGCCGTCGCTGCGCAACAGGGTCAGCGCATCGACGTGGCAGCCAAAGGAGCCGCTGACGTGGTGATTCTTGCCGTGTATGTCGTTGGCGATGGCCCCGCCGACGGTCACGAACTGCGTGCCCGGCAGCACCGGCAGGAACCAGCCACGCGGTACCACCAGCCGCAGGATTTCCTGCAAGGTGACGCCCGCGTCACAGCGCAGCGTGCCGGCGTTGCTGTCGAGTGCGATGAAACGGTCCAGCTGGCGCGTGTCCAGCTCTGTACCGCCGCTGTTGATGCAACTGTCGCCGTAGCTGCGCCGGGCGCCGTGGGCGAGCAGGGTGGTGACCTCGTCGCGGCCGGGTAGCGCCTGGAAGCGCCAGTCCGCCGCCACCGTGGTTGCCGCGGCGGCCAGGGGCAGCCGTCCCCAGCTGCGCGCGCTCAGCGCGCCAGCCACAGAATCGCCCCGCCCGCGAACACCGCGATGTAGCTCACCAGGTCCTGGGTGGCGTAGATCACCGGGTCCTGGCGCAATTCGCCGCGGTTCGCCACCAGCCAGATCCTGCCGATCCAGTACATCAGCATGGGGCAGAGCAACC
This sequence comes from Halioglobus sp., assembly GCA_002699145.1. Classification (GTDB taxonomy): domain Bacteria; phylum Pseudomonadota; class Gammaproteobacteria; order Pseudomonadales; family Halieaceae; genus Marimicrobium. The sequence goes on along the minus strand of PABK01000036.1, from coordinate 51,522 downwards.
ACAGGGCCAGGGGGTAGCTGTACAGCTCGGCCACTTCCGGGCTGTCGATGTACAGCGCCAGTACCAGCGTGGAAAGATAGCCCGACGCGGCGCCGAGTTGGGAAATGACGGCGAGGTCATTGACGTGGTAGCCGCGACCACCAATCCAGCTGCCGGACTCGGCCTCGAGCATTCTCAGCTCCGCATAACGCTTGGCCATCGCCAGGCTGGTGAAAACGAACATGGAAAACGAGATCAGCCAGACGGAGGGGAACTGCTGCGCCACCGACGCGCCGGCGATGATACGGATGGTATACAGCCCGGCCAGTGTGAGTACATCGAACAGTACGTGTTTCTTCAGGTAAAAAGAGTAGGCCAGCGTGGTGGCGAAATAGGACAGCAGCACGGCGAAAAACAGCGGCGATACGCATGCAGCCAGGGTAAAAGCCAGCAGTAGCAGCAATGGTATGGCGATGATGCCGGCCTGTAACGAGGCCTGGCCGCTGGCGAACGGCCTGTGTTTCTTTTCCGAGTTACGCCGGTCGACCTGCAGGTCCATCAGGTCGTTGGTCAGGTAGACGCTGGAAGAGCAGATGCAGAACGCCACGAACGCGAGTACGGTTTCGCCCAGCAGCGTCGCGTTGAAATACTGGTGGGCGAGGATGATATTGACGAACAGCAACAGGTTTTTCACCCACTGGTGCGGGCGCATCGCGCGCAACAGTGCCTTGACGGGGTTGCCGTGGCCGGGAAAATTGCGCTCGATCTCGCCGCCGGCACGCGCCCGGTCGGCGACCCTGGCCGGTGTGTTGACCAGGATCGTCCGGCGACAGGTCGACCAGACCGGCAGGTCGGCCTCGCTGTTGCCGGCGTAGTCGTAGCCGCCGGCGCCGTAACGTTGCAGCAGTTCGTCGCGCTTGTCGGCCGCTTTCAGGTTGTGCGAGGCGCTGCTGGCGATGACCTCATCGAACAACTGCAGGTGTTGCGCAACGTCCTGCGCGATGCGGTAGTTCGCCGCGGTCACCAGCACCAGCTCGCGGCCTTCCTGGCGCTGCCCGCGCAGCCAGTCGACGAACACCTGGTTATAGGGCAGGGCGTCGACATCCGGACGCACACGGGCCGCCACCTTTTCCTTGAAGCGGGCGCGGTCGTTGAGCAACCAGTAGAGCAGGGCGATCAGGTTCAAGGGGTTACGCTTGACCAGCATGAGTATGGACTCGACCAGCGTATCACTGTGCACCAGCGTGCCGTCGAGATCGACGCAGAGCGGGATCTTCGCGGGTGCAACCTGTGATGCGCTGTCATTCATATTATTCTCAACTCATTGCGCTGTTGCGTCGCTGTGGCGCGCGCTGTCGCCGTGCCCTTCAGGTCGATGCCATGCGCGCCAGTTCCCGTCCCAGCCTGATGCTCTCGGAGATCGAACGGTCCTCGGGATAGTAAAAGCAGGTGTCGGCAATGTATAGCCCCTCCACCCCGGGGTTGATCGCCGGCAGTCTCGCCGGGAACTGTGGCTCGCAGATGGGCTGTGCGTAACGGTACCTGCCGGCAGCGATCTTCAGGATGGCGCTGTCAGGCATCTGCGGCTGGATCGCGCGGATATAGCGGCGCACCTTGTCGATGAAGAACGCGTCGTCGCGCTGGTAGTCCGGGTGGTCACCGGGGATATAAAAGGGCGCGTAGACGATATGGTCGCCGACGGGATTGAGGTTGGTATACTCGATCACTCCCGGGATATCGATGTCCGGATCGCTGATATTGAGCCAGAAATAGGGGCTGAGCGGTCGATCCAGGTGGGCCAGCACACAGACCACGGCGATGTTGTTGACCGAGTCGTAGGCGTCCCGCACCGTCGTTGGCAGTGCGGGCACCATGTCCGCGACATAGGGCATGGGAATCGTGCTGACGACCCGGTCGAAGTGCTGGATGCCCGCGCCCGTCACCACGCCTTGCACCGCGCCGTCGCGGCACAGGACCTCCTCTACCTTCCTGTCCAGGTGGATCTTGCCGCCCATGTCCACGATATGCGCGGCGATGGAATCCAGGAAGGTGTCCGACCCGCCCGCGAGGTAACCCAGTTCCTCCTGGAAAATGCTGCTGCGTGAGGTGCCGACCCGTTTCAGTCGGGACCATATCCACGCGGCGGACAGGTTCGGGGTGAAGTGGTGAAACTTGAGTTCGAACAGCGGTCGCCAGAGCACGTCGTAAGCGCGCTTGCCGACCCAGCGCTGCAGCCAGGTCACCGCGTCGATCTTGTCCAGGCCCCGCCAGTTGCTGCGTTTGGTCGAGGTGAACGCCAGCAGTCCGTAGCGGATCTTGCTGAGCAGGTCCAGGCCGGGAAACTTCAGCAGGGCCAGCGGCTCGCCCCAGTCTGACATCCTGCCATTGTGGTAGTAGCCCATGCGCGTCGGCGTCCAGCGCAGCGTGTCGGCAATGCCCAGTTCCTGCAGCATGTCGAACAGCGGCTGGTCCGCCTTGCAGATAAAGTGGTAGTAGCGCTCTATCTTGATGCCGTCGAACATGAACGACGCGCTCATGCCGCCGAGCTGCCGGTCCGCCTCGAACAACTCCACCTCGTGTCCCAGCTTGAGCAACTGGTAGGCGGCGGCCAGGCCCATCGGTCCGCCCCCGATGACTGCTATCGTCGCCATGTCAGAATTCCAGCCTCAGCTTGCTGTACTCGGGATGGGTGAAGGTATCGCTTATCGCCGTCTCGAACGGTGTCGCCTCGACATCGAATTCGCCCTCCCAGTCCATGTCCTCGAACACCTCGTCCAGGACGAGGGCCTGCAACTGGGCGGTGGTGAACGGGGGGTTCCTGTCGAACAGCGCGTAGCACCACAGCAGCGCGTAGAACACGCCGTAGGGCAGGTGCAGCAGCAGCGAGCGGCTGCCCTGCACGCGCCGGATCGCGCGTATGATGTCGACGTAGGTAATTTTTTCCTTGCCGGAGATGTTGTACGCGGTATTGCGTGGTCCGCCGCTGATGCAGGCCAGGATAATGTCGCAAAAATCCCCCGCGTACAGTGGCTGGCGCACGTACTTGCCGTTACCGGGAATGGGGAAGATCGGCGTCTTTGACATGAAACGCGCCAGCCAGCCGAAGTGCTTGCGGTCGAACCAGCCGAACATGAGCGTCGGTCGCAGTACCGTGTAGGGGCGACCGCAGGAGGTGACCAGTTCCTCCTGCCGCTCCTTGGTCAGTTTGTAGTCATCGGTCGCCGAGGACTCCAGCACGGAGGAGCTGACGTGCACCAGGGACGCGTCGGGTGACATCACGCGCAACACGTTCTGGGTGGCCACGACGTTGTTGTTGTGGAATTCGGCGCGCACATTGCCGCCGATCTGTGCGTGCAGCATGACGACCACGTCCGCCGCCGCCACGATGTTTTCCCAGGGGCCGCGCCGGGACAGGTCTGTCTGCAGGAAATTCGCGCCGGGGTGCGTCTTGCTGGCGAGCGCCAGGTTGTGCGCCGCCTTGTCCAGTACGTGGACATCGTCGAAGCCGCGGGCGAGCAGTCTGATCAACAGGTTCTGACCGACCAGCCCCGCGCCGCCGGTGATGACTATTTTCATATGTGTATGTGTCTTCGTTATTGTCGGAAGCGCGGCCGGGGCATCGCCTGCTGTTGTCACCGGCTCATCTTAAAGGATTATGCCGACCCCTATAAACTGGCCGCGTACCGCAGGTGGTGAAACTGTGATCCAGGTTGTGCTTTCTCCCGCTCGGCGAGTGCCGTGTACCTGTGCGCCGCCGTGGCGTAATCGCCGCTTGAAATACCGTTTGATTATCGGTTGTCGATTAAGACATTCCGACAGATTATGACAAAATGCCGTCGCGTTCACAGTCTGCGCAAAACCGTTTCCCCGAGCGCATTTTTCATGTAAGTATTGCGCCCTTGACGCGCGACCTGCAAAGGATTACGCGACCGCCGCCCATGCTGGCGCGGACGCCTCCACGGAAACTGCAGACCGCTGACCCGCCGGGCCGCCCGTCTACCTGCGAGGGCTCTGACCATGTTGATCAACCGGGATTCCAGGGGATTGCTGCGCCTTTTTGTGTTCCTGCTGGCGCTAGGCTGTGCGCCCTTTGCCGGCGCACAGGTTCCCACACGCAATATCGTCTTCATCGCGATCGACGACCTGCGCAACTGGGTGGGCTATGCGGGGGATTACCCCGGCACCGTGCACACCCCGAACATCGACGCCCTGGCGGCGGTGTCCACCCGCTACCTCAGCGCCTACACGTCCATGCCCCAGTGCGTGGCGGCGCGCACCTCGGTAATGTTTGGTCAGACCCCGGCGACTCACGGTCTCGATCGCGTCTCCTTCGGTCCCGGTGATCCGGACTACGATGCGATTTACGCTGACCCGGGTATGATTTCCCTGCCCGAGGTCATGGCCGACGGCGGCTACTACACCGCCGTCACGGGCAAGGTGTTCAATACGCCCCTGCCCGCGCGCTGGGACAGTTCCGGGCCGCCCATCACCTACTCGGAATTCTACAACGCCTTCGACCCCGGGCCGGACAACACCTTTATCAATCCCCAGGTGCTGGACGAGGAGGAGCAGCACCCGGACCAGGTGGTCGCCGACTGGGCCAGTGATTTCCTCGCCGATTATGCGGCGTCGCAACCGGGCATCAACGGCATGCCGTTTTTCCTCGCCGTCGGCTTCTACCAGCCGCACCTGCCGTGGCGGGTGCACCAGTCCTATTACGACCTCTACCCCCTGCAGCAGGTCGCCGCGCATGTCCCCGTCCCGGGCGATCTCGACGATGTGCCGGTCAAGGGCCGGCAGTACGCGGCCCAGCCGCTGGTCTTCAATGGGGTGACCACCTACGAGGCGGTGGAGGCTGCCGGCAAGGCGCAGGACTACACCCGCGCCTACCTCGCGGCCATCTCGCACACCGACGACATGGTCGGGCAGGTGCTCGCCGCCCTGGCCGCCAGCCCCTACGCGGCGCATACCGATGTGATCCTGTGGTCGGACCACGGCTTCCACCTGGGGGAGAAGTTCCACTGGCGCAAGTTGACGTTCTGGGAGCAGGCGGTGAAGGTGCCCCTGCTGGTCAGTGCACCGGGTAATCCCGATTACCCGGTGGGTGATGTGAGCGCAGCGGTCAGCCTGGTGGATCTCGCGCCAACCGTGCTGGACCTGGCGGGTTTGCCGGCCTACAGCCAGTTTGAGGGCGGGCCGCTGCACGATGCGAACCAGCGCAGCCCCGCGGTCATCTACCTGAACGGCGGCCGGGCCACGGTGGGCAGCGACGGCATGAAGAGCGTCGATTACGACCTCAGCCAGCCTGGCCTTGCCGATCGCGAGTCCTATGACCTGACGGCTGACCCGGCGGAGCTGGTGAACCTTATCGACATCAATGCCCCCGGCTGTTGAAGACCTGGCATTGGCGGACGCGGGAACGCATAATCAGCCGTACCCCCGAGATACCTGATCGCCTGCGCTTGCCTTGAACGACCTGACCTCACTGCCGCGCGCCAGCGCACCCGCACTGGTTCTCGCCCTGCTGGTCGCGAGCGCATTTTTCATCATTCTCCTGCGGCTGGGAGATTTCTACTGGTTTCATGGCGACGAGTGGGTATTCCTCACGCAGCGCATGAGCGGCAGCCTGTTTGCGCCGCACAACGAGCATGTGGCGACCGTCCCTATCCTCATCTACCGCCTGCTTTTTCACAGCGTCGGCTTCGGCAGCTACACGCCCTACCAGGTGCCCGTGTTGTGCATGCACCTGCTGACGGCCGTGCTGCTGTGGCTGATCATGCGCCGGAGCCAGGTGAATGCGTGGATTGCCACAGCGCTCGCCGCGGTGTTCGTGTACTTCGGGCCGGGCGAGGAGAACATCATCTGGGCCTTCCAGGTGGGGTTTACCGGCGCGCTGGCCATGGGGCTGGCGCAATTGCTGCTGGCCAATCACCCGGGCGGCCTGTCGCGGCGCGACGTGCTCGGCCTGCTGTTGGGCCTGGTGGCGATACTCAGCGCCGGTTTTGCCCCGGTGCTCGTCGCCGTGACCGGGGCGGTGACGCTGCTGCGCCGCGGGCTCAAGGTGGCGCTGTTCCACACCGTGCCGCTGGCTGTTGTCTTCCTCGGCTGGTGGCTGGCGGTGGGACCGGCGACCATCAGCGACCCCTATGGTCGCGAGGCGGGTGTGGCCGAGGTGCTGCATTTCGTGGTCACCGGTTACTCCGGGGTGTTCACCAGCCTGGCGCCGCACCAGTGGCTGGCCGCGCTCTACGCCCTGGTGTTGCCGGCGGGCCTGGTGGTGGCCTGCGCGGGCCGCTCCCCGCTGGCGTTCGCGCGCGACGCCGCTATGCCCCTGGGCTTGTTCGGCGCCGGCCTGGTATTCCTGGCGGTAACCGGCTACGGCCGCTGGTGGCTGGGTGAGGAGGCGGCGACGCAGAGTCGCTACCTGCACCTGGGCGCCGCCATGACCCTGCCCGCGCTGGGTGTCGCCGTCGACGCGCTGACGCGCAACTGGCGTGCGGCGGTGTGGCTGGCGGTGCTGCTGATCATCGCCGCAATCCCGCCGAACGTGGACAGGTTTGGCAAGCAGGCGCTGTTCCACGAGAATTATTTTCACAAGCGCCAGCAGAATTTCGTTTCCCTGGCGTATTCCCCGTACGCGCAGCGTGTGCCGCCCGAGACGCGGCCCGACCCGCTGCAGCTCAACGTGCCTATCGGCTGGATTCTGCAGCGGCGCGCGGAGGGTACGCTGCCGCCGCTGGAGCCGCGCGCCAACCCCCTGGACCCGTTGTTGTTCGGCCTCGCGCAACTGCGCGCGGACAATCCCTACGACAACTGCAGTGTCATCCGCGAACCGCTGGACCTGTCCCTGCGCCGCGGCGATGAATTCGGCGTCGCCGAGGGGCCGTGGACCAGGCCCAAGCCGGGCTGGTTCGCCAACCAGTCGTTCACGCTGCGCCTGTTGCGCAACGGCAAACCCGTGGGCCGTCCGCAGATGCGTCACCCCAGCTCCGGTGGGCTGTTTCGCGTCCAGGTAGATGCGCTGGAGGTGCGCCTGGGCCTGGCCGGCGATACCGAGTCTTTCCTGCTGTGCCTGCCCGACCCGCCGCCGCAATAGGCAGGTGAGCCCGTGCCGCACCGGCGCGGCGCCGGTAACGCAGCAGTAACCGCACTGGTTTGGTGGTCTTTGCCGGCGCGGCCAAATCCCCCCAAACTGTGCAACCCATCACAGGACAGGTTGCTGCTTTTCAACGGCATTCTTTTATACTGGAGCGCCACGGGACCCCGCGCCCGGGTTGCGCCGTGGCGCAGCGCGGCGCGAACGAGATACCCGATGGATAAGAAAGGTGCTTATAATTGCGAGCCGTCCATTTGCCATTGCCCGGCATCTCCGGTATTGATATGAGCATAATTTTTAGCGCAGCGGCAGAGTACGCGGCGACCGCAGCGGCCGACGGGCCGGTGGCGCGCGCCCTGGCAACCGCGGCCCAAGGAACCCGACCATGACGGCCACCCGATACCTCATTCCTGGATTTCTCCTGACCCTGGCGGCACACGGCAAGGTCAGCCTGCCGCAGTTGCCCAAGCACATCAGGCGGCCGTTGCCCGAGCGACTGGCGATCATCGATGAGTTCTGCGCCGGCTACAGCGGCAGCAACGCGGAGCTGGCCGAGGCTATCAGCGCCCGCTTCGATGCGCCGCACAACCGGGTCATGCGCTTTATCGAGGGGCTCGAGGCCGCGGGTTACCTGTGTAGCGGCGCCGCGCCGCAGCCGGTGGACGCGCCGCCAACCAGTGCGGCGCAGGTGGGTGACGAGGCCCTGTACCTGCCCACGCCCACCAGCGTGATGGCCAGCGCAGGCCACTACCTGTGGTACAGCCACGGTGGTGAACTGCTGGCCGTGCTCAGCCTCGCCGAGACGCATGCCGCCGTGCAGTTCTGCAGGCCGGCGACCGCCGACGAGGCCTGGGCGCGCTATGTCGAGAATATCCCCGGCGAGCGCCTTGCGCGCGATGCCTTCGATGCGCTGCTGTCGCGCCTGGTCGGCGCCGGGGCACTGCTGCCCGCGCCGCCCGAGGCGTACCGCGAGGATGTCGCCGAGACGCCGGTGGTTGACCCGTACGACCGGCGCGCCATGGTACAGGCGAGTGTCGACGAGCGGGTTGCCGAGCACGACGAGCAGCAGGGCGACGCCAAACGCACCGAGGTCGTGCCGGTCAACGTCAGCGCCAACACCACTCCTGCAGGGCTGGGCTTTGTCATGGCCTACGCCATGGAATACGAAGGTGGCGCACTGCTGGACAAGTACAGTTTCGTACCGCTGTTCCTGGCGGACGAGGCGCGACTCATCGAGCGCGCTGCACGCCCCGGTATATTCCTCTTTTCCAACTACCTGTGGACGGTGGAGGAGAACCTCCGGCTGTCCGCCGCCATCAAGGCCGTCAGCCCCGCCAGCATCACCATTCACGGCGGGCCGAGCACACCGAAATACGACAGGGACTCCGACGAGTTCTTCGCCGACAATCCCCATGTCGATATCACCGTGAAGGGTGAGGGCGAACTCACTTTCGCGGAAGTGCTCAAGGCCCTGGACCCGGACAACCTGGGCGACCTGGAGCGGCTGCGGGATGTCGAGGGCGTCATCTACCGCAGTGGCCAGGGTGTGGTGCGCACCGGCAACCGCGACCGCATTGCCGATCTCAACACTATTCCCTCGCCGTATCTCACCGGCATGTTCGATCCCTTCGGCGCCAGTCGGGCCGGGGCGATCCTCGAGTCGAACCGCGGCTGTCCCTTCGGTTGTACCTTCTGCGACTGGGGCTCGGCGACCCTGTCGCGGGTGCGCCGCTTCGATATCGACCGCGTGTTCGCGGAGATCGAGTGGTGTGCGAAGAACAAGATCCAGACGGCGTCCTTCGCCGACGCGAACTTCGGCATGCTCGAGCGCGATGTCTCCATCGCCGAGAAAATCGCCGAGATGAAGCGCACCTACGGCTATCCCAAGACGGTCGCCACCAACTACGCCAAGAACAATGTCAAGCACCTGCGCAAGATCATCGAGATCCTCGCCGACGTGGAGATCCTGACCGAGGGTGTGGTATCGCTGCAGTCCATGGACGAGACCACCCTGAAGGTCATCGATCGCTCCAACATCAAGCTGGACAAGTACAACGACCTGACCACCGAGTTCCGCCAGGCGCACCTGCCACTGGCGGCCGATATCATGATGGGGCTGCCGGGTTCGACGCCGCGCAGTTTCTTCAACGACCTGCAGGAATGTACCGACCGCGACGTGCGTGTACGCGCCAACCCCACGCTGTTGCTCACCAACAGCCCCATGAACGATCCGGAGTACCGGAAAAAGTACGGCATCGTTGCGCGCCCCGGTGACATCGTCCAGGAAACCGCCAGCTACACGCGGCAGGAGTGGGACGACATGAACGAATTGCGCGTCGCCTTCAACCTGTTCGACAACTGGGGGGTACTGCGTTACGTCGGCCGTTTCGTGCGCAGTGTGACCGGCATGGGCGAGGTCGCCTTCTACGACGCGCTGCGTCGCGAGGCGCTGCGCGACCCGGAGAACTGGCCGTTTGTCGCCACCACGCTGAAGACGCTCGAGCAGAACATGGCGCCGCCCGGCTCCTGGGGCCTGTTCATCAACGAGGTGCGACGTTTCCTGGTGGACAAGCTGTCCATCGCCGACGACTCCGCGCTGCGCACCACGCTGGCCGTGCAACTGGCGCACCTGCCTGCCCCGGCGCGGCGCTTCCCGGAAGTGCTGCAACTCGAACACGACTTCGCGGCGTGGCAGAACCTGATCTTTGCCGCCAGGGAAGGGGGCCACAAGGGCGACTGGGAAAAGCACGTGCCCAGTCTCTCCGAATTCGGCCCGGCCACCCTTACCGTGAAGGATCCCAACGAGGTCTGTCGCGTTGACCTGGGCAAGCCCATGGGCGTGATGGCCTACGCCATGCGCAACTGGGAGATGGATTCCTCGGTGGCGCGACCCAGCCTGGGCGCCGTCTCCTGAGTTCGCGCCGGGCCCGCTGTGGCCTGGCCCGTGGCTACTGTGACTCGATCAGCCTGACCCGGTAGGAGCGCTCGCGCTCGCCCAGCCGTGTCTCGATGGTCACCTCGTCGCCGGGTTTGTGCGCTTCCAGCGCGCTGAAGTAATCGTCCTGTGAGCGAATCGGCCTGCCGTCGATGGCCGTGATAATGTCGCCCAGCACCACCTCGCCGCGCGCATTGCGCCAGGCCCCGCTCATGCCCGCCTCGGCGGCGGGCAGGCCGGGGTAGACCTGTACCACCGGCACGCCCTCGATGCGGTAGCGTCGCACCCAGCGGTCGCTGGCCAGTTCCACGCCGATGATCGGGCGCAGCATGCGGCCGTAGCTGATCAACTGCGGCACCACTTCCTTCACCGTGTTCACCGGGATGGCGAAGCCGATGCCGGCGCTGGCCCCCGAGGGGCTGTAGATGGCGGTGTTCACGCCGATCAACTGGCCCAGTGAATTGAGCAGCGGCCCCCCGGAGTTACCGGGGTTGATAGCGGCATCGGTCTGGATGACGCCGCGGATGCGCCGGTTCGAGGGCGCCTGTATCTCGCGTCCCAGCGCGCTGACCACCCCCGTGGTCAGTGTGGTGTCGAGGCCGAAGGGGTTGCCGATGGCCAGCACCTTGCGCCCGACCGTGAGCTCCGACGAGTCGCCCAGGGGCAGGGTGGCCAGGTCGTCGGGCGGGTCCTCGATGCGCAACACCGCCAGGTCCTTCTCCGGCGCCACGCCGATGATCTCGGCGTCGTGCACGCTGCGGTCGGCGAGGGTCACGGTGAGGCGATGGGCGCCGGCGATGACGTGGTAGTTGGTGACGATCAGCCCCTGCTCGTTCCACACGAAGCCGGTGCCGCTGCCGCGCGGGATCTCGCGCACGTCCAGGCTGAACAGGCTGCGCCGCAGCGCGGTGTTGGTGACGTAGACGACCGCGGGGCTGGCCTTGCCAAAGACCTCGGTGGTATTGGCCTCGTCCTCGGTGGCGAAACTGAGGTAGTCGACCTCCGCCCCGGCGCGCGCCGCGAGCAGTACGCCGCACAGCAGGGACAGCAGGGCGACGCCCGCCGCGCGCAGGCCCAGGGCCACCTCAGGCGCCCCGCGCCGCGAAGGCGTCGACGAAGGTGCGGATACGCCTGGCGTTGGCGCCGATATCGCCGCGGCCCACCCGGGACACCGAGCGCAGGTCCAGGTAGGCGCCCGCGGCGTTGCCGCGCACGCGGATGACCACGTCGTCCTTGAAGGCCATGATGCGTGTTGTATCCACCGCTTCGATGACGCCCGCGGCACGGTCCTGGTGGTAGATATCCCAGCCCAGTGCGGCGGCCACCTCCAGCGCCCGCGTGTAGGCGTCGTCGATACTCATGTCCGTGCGCAGTGTCTGCAGGTCCGGGTAGGCCGCGCGTTGTGCGTCGAACTTCCCTGGGGCGATGTCCAGGGAGTTGCTGCCCTCGCCGCGCACCTCGGCCGCGGTGACGAAGCGCGGCGGGTCGTCGGTATCCGTGGTGATGTCGTGGATGGCCGGGTAATCGCCGCCGCCCAGGGTCAGCGACATCAGCGCCAGGGTGCCCGGCAGCGTGAGCAGTGCGCGGCGGCGCACCTGGGGGCGCCAGCGCGACAGCCGCGGCAGCATCAGCTGCACCACGAAAAGGATCAGCAGTACCACGCTGCCGAGACAGGCAAGGGCGTACAGCAGCAGGCCCTGCTGCCAGGCGCCCGAGCGCACGGTGAGCACCGACAACGGCAGGATGAGCAACAGGGTGATGGCGAAATAGCCCGCCCAGGTGATCAGGCCGGGCAGCTTGTCTTGTGTGTTCATGGCGATTGCCCCCCACTTTCCAGGGCGCCCAGAATACTACCGGCGGCGGCCGCTGGCGAGGCCCGGCAGCGGTTCAACTGGCCAGCCCCGCGGCGCGTTTGGCCGGCGCCGGATTGAGATGCCCCGGGGCTTCTGTTTAACTGGCGCGCAGTCGGCCGGTGCGCCCCGGGCGCGCCGGCGTTTGCGCTTGCACGAGTGAGGAGAGTGTCGATGGGCAGGGTTGAGGGCAAGGTGGCGATCGTTACCGGTGGCGCCAGTGGTATGGGCAGGGCCGATGCGCAGCTGCTCGCGGCGCAGGGCGCCAGGGTGGTGGTGGCGGACCTGAACGAGGCGGATGGCCAGGCGGTGGCCGAAGGTATCGGCGACGCCGCCGTGTTCATGCGCCTGGACGTCAGCGACGAGCAGAACTGGGCGGCGGTGGTGGCGCAGACCGTGGAGCGCTTCGGCCAGCTCGACATCCTGGTCAACAACGCCGGCATGATTGCCCTGGGCAGTGTGGTCGACACCGACCTGGACACCTGGCGCAGGGTCAACGGGGTGAACAGCGACGGCGTGTTCCTCGGCTGCAAGCACGCCATCCCGGCCATGGCGGCCTCAGGCGGCGGCTCCATTGTCAACATGTCCTCGGTCGCCGCCCTGCATGGCCAGTCCTTTGTCGCCGCCTACAGTGCGAGCAAGGGCGCGGTGCGCGCGCTGACCAAGAGCGTGGCGATGTACTGCAAGGAACAGAAAAACGGCGTGCGCTGCAATTCCATCCACCCGGACGGCGTGAAGACCCCCATGGTGGTGAAGGTGGCCACGGGCCAGGACAGCGCCTCCCAGGAGCAGATCGACAAGCTCGGGGAGTTCACCAATATGTGTGAGCCGGAGGACGTCGCCAACCTGGTATTGTTCCTGGCCTCGGAGGAATCGCGCTTCATCAACGGCGCGGAGATGGTCATAGACAACGCCGCGACCATCACCCCGCCGGTGGGCATCCAGTAACAGGGGGGGCGGGGCGACATGGAAAAACTGCTGTACCCACTCTGGCGACCCGCCGCGCAGCAGGTGGACGCCTTTCGCGATGCCCTGCTGGCCGGTCTCTGCCCGCAACTGGCCGCGCGCGACGACATCCACGGCCTGCGCCTGTGCGTGGCCGACAGCGCCGTCGAGCCCGCCGCGGGCCGGCGCATGGAGAACAACCCGCCGCTGCCGGACGCCGTGCTGTCCCTGTGGGTGGACAGCGCCGGTGACTGTGCGCGCTGGGAGCCTGCCATCGACGCGGCGGTCAGCCGCCGGACCTGTTACCTGGTGGCGGAGGCCGAGCCGCTGGTAAACCAGCAGGCCCACCCCAGCGCCCCCGGCGAGCGCGTGTACGGCATGTGCCACGTGGTGTTCATGGATCCGCCCGCGGGTCTGGAACGGGAGCAGTGGCTGGCGCTGTGGAAGGATAGCCACACGCGTGTCGCCATCGACACGCAGTCGACCTTCGGCTATCGTCAGAACCTGGTGGTGCGCGCCCTGGGTGAGGATACGCGCCCCTGTCACGCGATCGTCGAGGAGAACTTTCCGCCCGAGGCGATGCAGGACGACCACGCTTTCTACGCCAGCGGCGGCGACGACGAAGTCCTGCGTGAGCACGCCACCGCGATGTTCCAGAGCTGCGAGCGCTTTATCGACCTGGCGCGTATCGACGTCATCCCGATGAGCGAGTACCTGTTCAAGGCATTGTAATACGAGGACTTTCCAGGGAGGGAAAACGTTCTGCTTCGGCACCATTTCCCCTACAGCCTGCTCTTTCTTTTCTGCCTGCTGCTCTGCGCCCAGGCCGGCGCACAGGCGGCGGCACCCGGGGCGCAGCGCAATATCCTGTTTATCGCCATCGACGATTTGCGCAACTGGACCGGCTATGCCGGCGACTACCCCGGCACGTTGCACACACCCAATATCGACGCCCTGGCGGCCCGCTCCACGCGCTACCTGAACGCCTACGCCGCGGTACCGTTATGCGCCGGTTCGCGCACCACGGTGCTGCTTGGGCAGAGCCCGGCCACGCACCGCGTCGACCGCATGGCGATCCTTGACGGCCGTTACCGCGAGATCTACCGCGATCCTGCAACCGTCTCCCTGCCCGAGGTGCTCGCGCGGCAGGGTTACTACACGGCCGGCAGCGGCAAGGTGTTCCACAGTCCCGAGCCTGCACGCTGGGACGAGCAGGGTCCGGCGGTCATTATCAGCAGGCTGCCCGACGCCAGTGGGCCGGGACCGGACGGTACCAATATCAACCATGGGGTGCTGGCGCCGGGTGCGGCCCACCCGGACCAGGTCGTCGCGTCCTGGGCGCGTGGATTTCTCCAGCGCTACGACGCGGCGCGGCCGTTTTTTCTCGCCGTGGGCTTTTACCAGCCGCACCTGCCCTGGCGGGTGCCCCAGTGGGCCTACGACCTCTACCGCGGGGAGGAGGTCAGGGTGCACCGCCCGCCCGCCGGCGACCTGGATGACGAGCCGGCGCAGGCGGTGACGCTCGCCATGAAACCCCTGCTTTACGGCCTGGCCCCACAGTACGAGGCGGTTGACCGGGCGGGCATGGCGGCGGCGTACACCCGCGCCTACCTGGCGGCGCTCACCCACACCGACGCGATGCTCGGCCAGGTGCTGGCGGCGCTGGCCGAGAGCGCGCACGCGGCCAACACCGACATCATCCTGTGGTCGGACCACGGTTTTCACCTGGGCGAAAAATTCCACTGGCAGAAGAGCACGTTCTGGGAACCCGCGGTCAGGGTGCCCCTGCTGGTGAGTGCGCCGGGCAATCCCGCCTACCCGGTTGCAGATGTCACGCACCCGGTGAGCCTGCTGGACCTGGCGCCCACGGTGCTGGACCTCGCGGGGCTGCCGCCGTTCGCGGGCTTCGAGGGCCTGCCGCTGCGCGAGGCCAGCGCGGACCGCGCCGTGGAAATCTACCTGGAGGGCGGGCGCGCCACGGTGCAGGGCGGCATCAAGACGATCGACTACGACCTGTCGGCGGCGGGGCCCGGCGACCGGGCGAGCTATGACCTGGTGGCGGACCCCGGGGAACTGGACAACCTGTTGGCCGCGCCCTGAACGAGCGGGCGCGGCGCACTCAGGCCGCCGCCTGCAGGGCGCGGATGCGCTCGTCCAGCGGCGGGTGGGTGGCCATCAGCGCGCCGATGCCCTGTTTCAGCTTTTCGCTGATGCCGAAGGCGGTCAGTTCGTCGGGCAGGTCCTGGGGCTGGTTCTGCTCCATCTGCAGCCGCTGCAGGGCGGCCACCATGTGCGCCGGCTGCGTCAGTGTGGCTCCCGCATGGTCCGCGCGGTATTCGCGCCAGCGCGAGAACCAGGCCACGATCATGCTGGCCAGCAGGCCCAGCACGACCTGCGCCACCATGGTGACAGCGAAGGCGCCGATACCGAAGCCGCGTTCGTTCTTGAACACCACCCGGTCAACCGTATGCCCGATGACGCGCGCCAGGAACAGGACGAAGGTATTGAGCACGCCCTGGATCAGGGTGAGGGTCACCATGTCGCCGTTGGCGACGTGGCCGATCTCGTGGGCCATGACCGCGCGCACCTCTTCCGGGCGGAAGCGCTGCAGCAGGCCTGAGCTGACCGCGACCAGCGCGGCGTTGCGATTCCAGCCGGTGGCGAAGGCGTTGGACGCCTGCGAGGGGAAGATGCCGACCTCGGGCATGCCGATACCGGCTTCCTGGGCCAGCTCCCCGACGGTGTCCAGCAGCCACTGCTCCTCGCGGTTGCGCGGCTGCTCGATGATATGGGTGCCGGTGGAGCGCTTCGCCATCCACTTCGACAGGAACAGCGAGACGAAGGCGCCGCCGAAACCGAACAGGCCACAGTACACCAGCAGCCCGGTGAGGTTCAGGTCCACCCCGTTGGCGGCGAGAATGCCCTGCAGGCCGAGCAGGTTGAAAATGACGCCAGCCAGGATCATCACCGCCAGGTTGGTGCCCAGGAACAACAGGATACGCATGCTTGCCTCCGCTACTTGGCTGTCGCGTGGTTTCGTGTCCGCTGTGCTTCGACCCGCGGCTCGAAGCGGGGGTCCCGCGCCGGCCGCCCACTCCAGCCGGGAATGGGGGCGTGGCGCGCGATTTTCAAGAGCTCAGCGCGTCCTCGCCGCTCGCGGCGGCCGCGTCCTCGTCGTCCTCTTCCGGCTCCTGCGGCAGGGGGTGGTCGCTGGGCGTGACCTGGGGCTCGCCGCGCTCGGACAGGGTCACGGCGAGCACCTCGCCGCGCAGTTCGATGTCCCTGGAGCTCAGCTCGAACAGCGTATTGACCGCCTCGTCCTCGTGCCTGAAGCGGGCCACGCTGCGCGGGTCGGAGCCGTCCGCCCACGCCTTGCCCTTGCCCCAGTAATGACCCAGTTGATTGCGCACCACGTACACGTCAGTCATGTGTCGTTTCCCCGTGTTGTCCCGCGCGCAATTTTAAGCCAAGCGCGGCGCTTTGCCCACGCCGGCGAGGCGCTTCACCCCAGCAACAGGTCCTTGGCCTGGTTCAGCTTGGCCGCCAGGTAGTCGTTGCCGCCCCGGTCCGGGTGCAGCTTTTGCATCAGCGAGCGGTGTGCCGCGACGATATCCTCCTCCGTGGCGTCTTCCTCCAGTCCCAGCACCGCCAGGGCCTCGCGCCGGGACATGGCGCCGCCGCCGTGGGCGGGACCGCTGTCGAAGTTGTCCTCGCCGGGAAAGCGGCGCTGCAGGTAGCTGCTCAACAATTGCGCCGAGTCGCTGTCTTCGCGGCGGCAATAGGCCAGCAGGGATTCCAGCTGTGCGCGGTCCATATCCGCCAGGCGCCAACCCTTGAACTCGCCGCGCAGCACCTCGCCCTGCAGGTCGCCGCTGTCGTGATCCAGGTGCATGCGCAGGATGTCGCTCTCTACCGTGGAGCCGCGTCCGCCGGTTGCCCCCTGGCTACGCAGGCTGGACAGCATGGGAAACAGTCGCACCAGCACGGGCAGCAACTGCCGCGCCGCCACCAGCAGTCCGGTGAGTGCCGCCCCGACCCAGTGCATGCGCCCGGTGAGCGTCAGGCCCAGCGCGGCCACCAGCGCGGCGCCCAGCGCCAGCTTGAGGTACGCTCCACGGCGCTGTTGTGGCGGCAGGGCGCGCGCGCGGCGCACCAGCAGGTAGACGACGGCGATGATCGCCAGCAGCAGTATGAGTCTTGGCAAGGAGCTCGCTTCCCGGGTTCTAGTTGGGCAGTTGACGCAGCAGCAGTTTAGCACCCTCGCTGGCATTGTTTTCCAGGGCGGCCCGGCCGCCCGCGGCGTAACAGGCCACGGCGCCCAGCAGGGCGGCGAGCGTGTCGGCGCTGCGGCTGTCGAAGCGCGCCCAGGCGCCGCCGGACAGGCGCGCCATCTGCTCGAAGGTGTCGCGCACGCGGCGCTCGTCGCCCTCCTGGAACAGGAACAGCGGCAGGCGCAGGATGCCGCACTGCCCGGCGAGGTCGCACAGGGTGTCGGGATTTTCCTCCAGCGCGTCACCGATAAACACCACCGCGCGCACCGGCGCCGCGCCGTGCTCGGCCAGGGCGTGGCGCAGCAGGCGGGCGATCTGGGTGTGCCCGCCCTCGCAGCGCACCGCCCCCATCAGCTGGCGCAAGCGCGCGCTGTCGTCCAGCCAGGGGCTGGCGCTGAAATCGTGGAAGCCGCGGTAGTAGCACAGCTGGACCGACAGTTGCGCGACCTTCGCGGTGGCGCGGAACATCTCCTGCTGGATATGGCTGGCGGTATCCCAGGTGGGCTGGCGGCTGGCGGTGGCGTCGACGGCGAACAGCAGTCGCGGCTGCCGCTCGACGAATTGTGAGATGGCCTTGCTCTTGTGCAGGAACCGCGCGATCTCCGAGGAGGAGGACCGGCGCGAGGGAGGTTTGGGCATGGCGTTGCGGGGCGCGCCCTCAGTTGTCGCGATGGTCCCCCAGTTTACCCAATTCCTGCAAATCCTCCAGGTAGTGGCGGCGCCTGGCCAGTTCCTCGACGACCTCGCTCAGTTCGGTTTCGCTGATGCGCTCCGCGGCGCTGGCATTGATGAGCTGCCACAGTTTGCGGCTGCACAGTTCGCTGGCGTTGATTTTGACGGTATTCATAGTATTCGTTGTTCGATTCATCCTGCCGGCCCGTTCTCCGGGGCCGATGGCTTTCCAGTGATTTTTTGTTCCGGAGCAGGGTAAAAGCGCTTCATGACAGGTGTATGAACCGCGTGGGCGTTTTACCGCGTTCCCTGTATTCAGACAGCCTACACCGCGCTAGGTTCAAAGGGAAACGGCGCACTGCCCTCGAATTCCGGCCCCTGCAGTTGCGGCGCCTCGCCGCCGCGCCAGTGGGGCAGGCGGAAATGCGCCACGTGGGCGATCGCCGGCGGTTCGCTGAACGCCTCGCGACAGTCCTCCAGCGTGACCATGCTCACGCTCAGCGCATCCGCATCGAAACTGGCCAGGCCGTAGCCGTTGGCGGTGGTGTCGACGTAGCGCAGGCCCGGGTTGGCGGCGTTCGGGCCCAGCCAGCGCGCCGGGCCCTTCAGTCCCGTTTTCGAGTACAGGTAGGCCGGTAGCACCCCGTCCAGCATGGACATGTTCCACACCGGGTCGAGGCCGTCGCCGTCCTCGCGGTAGACCAGGGTGCGAAAGGCGTTGTAGTTGCGCCGCGCCACCGCCATGAGGTCCTCGAAGATGGGCGAGGAGCTGATGCCGGCGACGGTGAAATCCACCGTGACCGCCGGGGCGTCGGGCTCGGCGGGGGAGCGCCGGATACTGCCTGCGCCGTGCATGTGGTGGTCACCGGACAGCGACACCACGCCGCCCACCTGGCGCTCGCGCAGGCCGTCCATGAGCAGGCGCACCTCGTGGGGATACCCCGCCCAGGCGTCGAGGTTGAAGATGCTGTCCTCGTACACGGTCAGGGGCAGGCTGGACAGGTCCAGCCGCATGGGCAGCAGGGGCAGCGAGTTGCCCCACAGTTTCCAGCGCGCCGGGGAATCGCCCAGGGTGCGCAGAAACCAGTCGCGCTGCGCGGCGCCGAGCATGCTGCCCGGGGCCCGGTCGCGGGCGGGATTGGGCGTGCTGCCATCGCCCCAGCGCAGTGTGGCCGGCGCATGCCCGCCGGCGTAATCGCGACCGGCGTCGGCGATCTCCACCAGTTCCACCGGGTCCAGCGGCAGGCCCAGGCTGTCGGCGAAGCCCTCTTCCAGGCAGGGCGGGCTGCGGTAACTGCGCAGGTCGGTGAGCACCAGGTCGAGCTGGCGGCCCCAGGACAGCCGCCGGTAGATGCGCAGGCTGTCCACCGCGGCGGCGTTCTGCGCCTCGGCCGGGCCGGCCAGCGCGGTGGCGCGGAAGTCGTGGGCCGCTTGCTGCAGCTCGTCCAGCACCGTCGGTATGAACTCGAACCAGGCCTGGTTCGCGTGCAGTTTGCGCTGCGGGTCGCACACGTGCTCGCCGTTGTAGGTGCTGTAGGACTGGTAGTTATCGTTGGCGTACTCGTGGTCGTCCCAGGTGCACACGAAGGGCCAGCGCGCGCGGGCCGCCTGCAGGTGAGGGTCGGAGAGGTACACCTTGTACAGGTGGCGGTAGTCCGCCAGGGAGACGGCGTAGCGGTTCTTTTCGCTGTCCACGCCGTCGGGGAAGTCCGGCACCCGGCGCGCCTGGGGCGTGCCGTCGATACGTGTGTGCCAGCAGCGTTCGTAGATGAAATCGCCCAGGTGCAGCACGAAATCGATCGCTTCTCCGTCGGCGGCCTGTTCGTCCTGCGCGATCATGCGCGCCCAGGCGCCGTAGTGGGCCTGTTCGTAACTCTGGCAACTGGTGAACGCCAGGTTGATCCTGCGCGCCTGGTCCGCCGCCGGCGCCGTGCGCGTGCGCCCGGTGCGCGAGCGCGAGTCGCGCGCGCCGCGAAAGCGATAGTAATAGATACTGTCGGCGGCGAGGCCGTCGACGAAGGCGCGCACGGTGTAATCCGATTCCGCCGGCGCCCGCAGGGGCGACTGCAGTACCAGCTCGGTGAAGTCCGGGTCGCTGCTCACCTCCAGCAGCAGGGTCACCGCCGGCGCTCCCGGCGCGAGCGGCTCGGCGCGGGTCCACAGCATCACGCTGTCCGGCCGCGGGTCGCCCGAGGCCACGCCCTGGGGGAAGCGCGCCGGGTCCAGTGGCGGCGGGGCGCTCAGCGTTCCCAGTGCGCCGGGCGCGGCGGTCAGTACGAAGGTGCTGCCGGACATCAGGCCCAGCAGGGAACGGCGAGTGATGGCCATGGGTCCCTCCTTGATCGGGATGCTACTGTAGCCCAATCGGCGCTATACTTGCAGCCCATGAGCCTGTTGCGCAAAACCGCTGTAAGCATGCCGACCGCCGACGAGGCCCTGCCCGGCAGGGACGAGTCCATGCCGGTGGCGGCCACCCATTTCGTCAACGGCAACCCCATGCAGGGGCCCTTCGCCGATCACCTGGCCCAGGCCATGTTCGGCATGGGCTGCTTCTGGGGCGTGGAGCGCATGTTCTGGCAGTTGCCGGGCGTGTTCACCACCGCCGCCGGCTACGCCGCGGGTTTCACCCCCAACCCGACCTATCGCGAGGTGTGCAGCGGGCGCACGGGGCACAACGAGGTGGTCCGCGTGATCTTCGACCCGGCCGTGGTCAGCTACGCGCAATTGTTGCGGGTGTTCTGGGAGGGCCACGACCCGACCCAGGGCCTGCGCCAGGGCAATGACGTCGGCACCCAGTACCGCTCGGGTATCTATACCTATGACGACGAGCAGGCCGCCCTCGCGGCGAGCTCGCGCGAGGCCTTCCAGGCCTCCCTGGACGCCGCCGGCTTCGGCGCCATCACCACCGAGATACTGCCCGCACCGCCGTTCTACTTCGCCGAGGACTACCACCAGCAGTACCTGGCCAGGAACCCCGGCGGCTACTGCGGCCTCGGCGGCACCGGCGTCGCCTGCCCCGAGGGCCTGTCCGTCCAGGACTGATCCAGTTGGCTTAATCCAGGCTGCAATGCCCTGATACCACGCACTGTCCGCGGGTGCGTGCCGCGCAGGCCCCTTGCGGACGCTTTGGGCCGCGCCGAGGGAGTGGAGCGAGACCGCAGGGCTCGCGACCGACCGAGGGCAGCCCGGAGGGCCGCGGGTCGCGTAGCGAGGGGCCTGCGCGGCACGCGCCCGCAAGAGAATGCGCCCTGGTCGTCGCCACAACCATTACCCGCGCAGAAAAAAGCCGGCACAGGGCCGGCTGCAACAGTGGCTTGCGGCGGCGCCTAGAAATCGTAGGCGAATTCCACGCCGTAGGTGCGCGGCAGGTTGTACACCGTGCCCGCCGTCTCGGTGACGTCCACCAGCGGCGTACCGCCGGTGATGTAACGCTCGTCGGTCAGGTTGGCGCCCCAGGCGGTGATGCGCAGGTTCTCCTCGGGCGAGTACCAGGTCAGGCGCGCCGACAGGTCCTCCTGGTCGACCTCGTACAGGCCTGACAGGCAGCTGGCGCGGTCGAAGCAGTTGTCCACGTTGGTGCGGTAGGACCAGGACACGAAGGGCACGATGCGGCCGAAGTCGGTCTCCCAGTTGTATTGCGCAGCGAGGAAGTAGATTTCCTCCGGCAGGCGCGGCAGGTTCTCGTCGGAGCGGTCCACCGGGCAGTTCATCACCTCGCCGGTGCCCACGGTCACCGCGTCGCACTCCGCGGGTATGGGGCTGCCATCCGCGGGCAGCCCGAGGATGCGCTCGTCGTCGTACTCGTCGATATCGCCCTCGTTGAAGGTCACGTTGGCGATCAATTGCAGGTTCTCCACTGGCAGCAGCGTGGACTCGATCTCGATGCCGCTGATGGACGAGGACTTGGCGTTGATCAGCGCCCCGGCGATGCGCCCCGTCTCCGGGTTGATGCGCACGGTGGTCAGCTGGCGATCCTCGTAGTCGGTGTAGAACAGCGCCACGTTCAGGCGCAGGCGGCGCTCCCAGGCGTCCAGTTTCACGCCCAGCTCGTAGTTCCACACCTCCTCGGGGTCGTATTCCTCGATCATGCCGGTCTGCACTGACACGGTGTCGGTAATGCCGCCGGAGAGGAAACCGTTGGCGACGGTGGCGTAGGCGCTGCCGCTGTTGATGAAGCCCCACTCGTCGAAGGTGTACTGCAGGCTGGCCATCGGCGTGACGTCGTCGTTGTCGACCTTCATGCTCTGCCGCGCCAGCGGCCCGTCGTCCAGCACGAACAGGTGCTCCGGGTTGAAGCTGTCGGGTCCGCTCGGGAAGAGGATGAACTGTTCGGTCACGCCGGCCATGGCATCGCCGGTGGTGGCGACGGTCGCCAGGTCGGGTACCAGGAAGTTGCGCTTGAGCTGGCGTTCTTCCCAGGTGTAGCGCACGCCCACGGTCAGGCGCCAGCTCTCATCGAAATTCCAGTCTGCCTGGGAGTAGGCCGACGCCGATGAGTTTTTCGTGCCGATCTCGGTGACGGTGTTGGTGTAGAACGCGTTGTTCGGGTTGAAAATGGCGCCGAAAAACGGCCCCGACGGCGATGCCGGGCCGCTGGGGTCGGTCTCCTCGTGGAAGCCGTACACGCCGACGACGTAGTCCAGCCGGTCGTCGAAAGCGACGCCGGCGAGCTGGAATTCCTGGCTGTAGGCGTCGGTCTCGCGCTCGTCCGCGCCGCTCCAGCCGTAGTTGTTGCGACCCAGCAGGGGAATGCCCATGGCGTCCAGCTCGTCGGTCTGTCCGCCCAGCGTATTGCGCCAGGCGCTGATGCTCTTGAAGTTCAGCTCGTCGTTCAGGTCCCAGTCGGCGGTGAACGACAGGGTGTTGGTTTCCGCCTTGTAGCGGTTGGGCGCCAGTTCCGCCTGGATCTTGTCCTTGCCCAGGTCCTGGTTTTCCTGGCACCACTCCTTGATGGTCTTGCCGGTGGCGGGCACGATAATGAACTGGTCCTGCAGCTCCGCCTGCCAGCCCGCGCCCGGAACACCCTCGACCACCTCGCAGTTCTGCCCGCGCGCGGCCTGGTCGGTATCGGTCCAGGTGTAGTTCAGGTCCAGGGTCAGCGCGTCGGCCGCCGCCCAGCGCAGCTGTGCCTGTGCACCCTTGCGGCCGATATCGGTGTACTCTTCCTCGTCCTGCAGGCCCGGCAGGCCGCCGGACACCGCCTTGGTGTAGCCGTCGCGCTCGGTGGACCACACGGAGAAGCGCGACAGCAGGGTATCGCCGACCAGTGGCAGGTTGGCGGTCGCCTGTACGTCCATGCGGTCGTAGTTGCCCAGGCGGCCCTCGACATGCGCCTCGAACTCCTCGACCGGCTTGTTGGTGGTATAGAGAATCGCGCCGCCGGTGGTGTTCTTGCCGAACAGCGTGCCCTGCGGCCCGCGCAATACCTGTACGCTTTGCAGGTCGACGTTGTCCAGCACCGCGCCGTCCGGGCGCGACACGTAGACGCCGTCGACGTAGATGCCCACGCCGGAGTCGAAGTTGACGCCGGTATTGCGCGCGCCGACGCCGCGGATGAACACGTTGCCCGTGCCCGAGGCGCCATTGCCTTCGTACATGTCCACGTTGGGCACGACCTTGCGCAGGTCGGAGATATTGGTCAGGCCCAGTTCCTGCAGGTTTTCCCCGGTCAGTGCGGTGACCGCGATGGGCGTCTCCTGCAGGGTCTCCTCGCGTTTGCGCGCGGTGACCACCACCTCTTCCAGCACCAGCTGTGCGGAGGCGGCGAGGGGAAACAGGGCGGTGGCGCCAGCGGCCAGTACGGCGGACAGGCTGGTGACAATCAGGCGTTGTTGGTTGCGCATGGCGGATCCTCTGCGGGTCGTCGTTATTCGTAGGTACGGCTGGCCGCTTAATGCGACACCTCGTTGTGTTTTTTTAACGGCCACGGGGTGAAGCTGGGAGGCGCCAACCCTTGAAAAAGTAGCACTTCGGCCGGAGGCTGGCCATCGCCGTGGGCCACCTAATAGAGGCAGTTGTTGCAACTAGAGGCAGTTGTTACAACTATCTATACGAAACGGCCCAACAGGGAACTGACCGCGTTTTCCACGCGCAGGATGCGCGGCCCGAGGCTGACCGGGACGCAGCCGGCAGCTTGCATTTTTTCCACTTCAAAGGGGATGAAACCGCCCTCTGGGCCCACCACCAGCACGCGCTCCCCGCCGGGCAGTGTCGGCGGGCAGGGGGGGTGTTCGCCGGGGTGGGCGAGCAGGGCGTCGCGCCCGGCGAGCAATCCGGGCAGTTCGTCCTCGACCCAGGGCCGGAAGCGGCGGTGGCAGTGCACCGTGGGCAGGCGTGTGTCGCGCGCCTGTTCCAGCCCCTGCAACAGGTACTCGCGCAGTGTGGCGGCGGCCAGTACGGGGGTTTGCCAGTAGCTCTTCTCCACGCGGTAACTGTTGATAAGGTGCAGTTCGCGCACGCCGAATTCCGCCGCGCTGCGCAGGATGCGTCGCAGCATTTTTGGGCGCGGCAGGGCCAGCACCAGCGCCACCGGCAGTTTCTGCGGCGGCTCGGCGTGCAGGGAAACGCGCAACAGTGCGCGCTCGCGATCGATGGACAGCACCTCGGCCTCGCCCATCAAGCCGTCCACCTCGCCCGCGCGCAGCGTATCGCCCGGCCCCGCGCCGTGTACCTGCAGCAGATGGCGCAGGCGCCGCCCGCGCAGCTCGATACAGTCGTTGTCAACGCGGTCCCGGGCGGTGAACAGCAGCAGGTTCACCGGGGGCTAGCCCGCCCAGAGGTCGTAATCGTCCGCGGCGCTCACCTGCGCCTCGACGAAATCCCCCGGCACCAGGTCCGTGGCGCCGTCGAGGAAAACGCGGCCGTCGATCTCCGGCGCGTCGGCGGCGGAGCGTCCCACGGCGCCCTGCTCGTCGACGCTGTCGATGAGTATCTCGATAGTGCGGCCGACCTTGTCCTGCAGGCGCTGCGCGCTGATCTGCTGTTGCAGGGCCATGAAGCGCTCCCAGCGCTCCTGCTTGAGCGCCTCGGGGACGTGGTCCGGCAGGGCGTTGGCCGCCGCGCCGTCCACCGGGGAGTACTGGAAACAACCGACGCGGTCCAGTTGCGCCTCGCGCAGGAAATCCAGCAGCAGCTCGAAGTCGGCCTCGGTTTCCCCGGGAAAGCCGACGATGAAGGTCGAGCGCAGGGTGATGTCAGGGCAGATGTCCCGCCAGGCGCGGATGCGCTCCAGGGAGCGCTCCGCCGCCGCCGGGCGCTTCATGCGCGCCAGCACTTCCGGGCTGCCGTGCTGCAGGGGCACGTCCAGGTAGGGCAGGATCCTGCCCTCGGCCATCAGCGGGATGACCTTGTCGACGTGCGGGTAGGGGTAGACGTAGTGCAGGCGCACCCACACGCCGAATTCGCCCAGCGCCTCGCACAGCTCCTGCATGCGTGTTTTCAGTGGCCGACCGTTCCAGAAGCCGGTGCGGAATTTCGTGTCCACGCCGTAGGCGCTGGTGTCCTGGGAGATGACCAGCAACTCGCGCACGCCGGCGCGCACCAGGCGCTCCGCTTCCTCCATCACGTCGCCGATGGGCCGGCTCACCAGGTCGCCGCGCATGGCCGGGATGATGCAGAAACTGCAGCGGTGGTTGCAGCCCTCGGAAATCTTCAGGTAGGCGTAGTGCCTGGGGGTGAGTTTTACGCCCTGGGGCGGCACCAGGTCGGTGTAGGGGTCGTGGCCGGGCGTATACGGCACGTATTCGTGCACCGCGCCGACCACCTCCTCGTAGGCCGCCGGTCCGCTGACGCTGAGCACCTTGGGGTGCAATTGCTGGATCGCCCGGGCGTCCTCGCCCTTGCCCATGCAGCCGGTGACGATGACGCGACCGTTCTCGCTCAGCGCCTCGCCGATGGCGTCCAGGGACTCCTGCTTGGCGCTGTCGATGAAGCCGCAGGTGTTGACCACCACGATGTCGGCGTCCTCGTAGGTCGGCACGATGTCGTAGCCATCGATTTTCAACTGGGTGAGGATGCGTTCGGAATCCACCAGCGCCTTGGGACAGCCAAGACTGACGAAACCGACCTTGTTGGAGGTGTCATTGCTCATTGTTCAGAACCGGTAGCGCACGGCGAACTGCACCTGCTTGGCATCGCCGTCGGAGCCGTCCTCGTTCTCGCGCGACCCCCACAGGTACTCGCCGCCGATGTCGATGCGCGGCGTGGGCGACCAGAACAGGTTGCCGGACAGGCGGATGGTGCGTTTGTAGGCGTCGCCCGACACGAAGCCGGGGTTGTCGACATCGACGAAACCCAGGGTGAAGTTGGAGCGCATCTGGTTGCGGGTGAGCCATTTCAGGCCCCAGGTGTCCGGGTCCCACCAGTGCTGGTACGAGACGTAGCCGGCGAAGATGTCGAACAGTTCCAGCTCGCCGTTGTCGGGATTGAAGATGCCGTCGAAGTTGCCGACGCTGGACAGGTCGTTGACGTAGCGGCCGATCACGTTGCCGTAACTGAGCTGGAACAGCACGCTGTCCTGCTCGTTGAATTGCGGTGTACGGTAGCGGCCGCTGAGAGACAGCCCCCAGCCGTGGTCCTTCTCCACCCCGGCGCCCTCGTCCGCCGGGCGCTGGGCGCGCACCTGGCGCAACAGCAGGGCGGCCTTGGTGTGCAGGCGCTCGCGCGGATTGAAGCGCCCGGTCATGACCAGGTCGGGAAAGCGGGTGACGCCGCGGCCGTTCTGCACCTGCGGGTTGGGGTCCTCCATGGAGAACTGGAACTCGTACTCGTGGCCCAGTGTGGGCATCACGCGCAACTGTGTCTGGCGCACGTTGATACGCCCGTTGAGGCCCTCGAAATCGACCTCCTCGGGACTGGCCTGGGTGTCGACGAAGGCCGACCAGGTCTTGCCCGCGGTGATCTTGTTCCACTGCCCGAAGGCGTGACGCAGGCGGAAGGTGCCGTTGTCCTCGGCGAAGTCGCCCTCGATGAAGGCGCGCAGCACGCCGTACTCGGTCGGTTCGCGCAGGTCGAAGTTGATGCGCGACTGGTCCGCGGTGAGGCTGCTCTGGGCCTCCGCATCCTGCACGGAGGTGGAGCTGACGGGTATCGAGCCGACGATGAAGCGGTCGGGAATTTCCAGGGGGTCGAAATTGTAGACCATGGCGGATTTGACGTAGCCGCCGATCCCCAGCGCGGCGTTGGTGCCGGGCAGGCGCCAGGCGCCCTTGAAGTCCTCCAGCAGCGCCCGCGTGGGGTCGTCCTGCTGTGCCTGGGCCACGGCCTCGCTGGTCTGGTCCGCCTGCTCGTCCGCCTTTTCCGGGCGCTGTTGCGGGCCCTGCGCGCCGGGCGATGCCACCGGTTGATCCAGTATCTCCACCGGCACCGTGGTGGCGTCGCCGCCGGCCAGGCTACCGTCGGGGGTGCGCAGGGTATCCAGTTCCCCGGTCAGCGTGGCGATTTTCTGGTCCTGGGCCTCCATGCGGCGCCGCTGCGCGTCCAGCGTGCTCTCCTGCTGCGCCAGCAGCGCCTGTTGCGCCGCCAGCTCGGCCTTCTGCTGTTGCAGCGTCTGTTGCTGCGCCGCCAGTTGTGCCTTCTGTTGCTCTAGCGCCTGCTGCTGCGCCTGCAGCAGCTCGACCACCTGCGCCAGGTCCATGCCCGGTGCAGGGCGCTCGGCCGCGTCTGTCGCGGGGGTGGCGGCCGCGTTCCCACCGGCGCCGGGCGCGGCATCCTCCTGCGCCAGCGCCGCGGCGCAGTGCAGCAGGCACGTCGCCGCGAGCAATGCTGTCAGCCTGTTCATCGCCTGCCTCCGCCGGGCGCCAGTCCGCCGCGCAGTACCCTAGAACGGGTTGATCTCGTTGGCCTCGTAGACGGTCACTTCCATCCCCTCAGGCGGGCGCTGGCCCATGGCGGCCTGGAATTCCGCCATGTGCGGTGTGGCGAAGTGCGCCTTGAGATCCTCCACCGTCTTCCATTTTTCGGTGATGCGGATAACCGCGGGCTCGTTCAGTTCGATGCTGAAAGTGTAGTCCAGGCAGCCGGGTTCCTCGCGGCTGGCGGCTTCCATGGTAGTGATGGCTGCGTGCAGCGCCTTGATGTCTTCCTGGGTGCTGCGCACCACGCCGATGACCACGATCATGTTTTGCTCCTGTTGTTTGGCTGGAATGCGCCCGGGCCGGGCGCCCCTGGCCGGGCGCCCCTGGCCGGGCGCAGGTAAATGTACCCTAATCGCAGGGCAGGTGACAGTCAGCGCCGCCCCCGGCGCCAGTCCCAGGGCGGCACGGGGTCGCTGTCGGCCCACAGGCCCAGACGGCGCTCGCGCGCCGCGCGCTCCGCCGCCTGCAGGTGGCGCTCGTGGGGGGCATAATAGCGGTACCACCAGGCGTGCCCAGCCGCGACCATGGCCAGGTTGACGTTGTCGTCGCCGGCGTACACGGTGCCCACGGTGCGGCCGTAATCGTCGGTCTCCACCACCACCACGCCGACCTGGCGGGACCCGACCAGTTCATCCAGGGCGGCGCGGGACGCCTGGCCGTGGGGCTGGTCGCGTTCCGGCGTGTCGATGCCGTACAGGCGCACCTTGTGCTGTTGTTTGTTGCGGTCCAGCACCGAGACGGTATCGCCATCGCTGACGCGCACCACGCGGCCGCTGAAGTCGAAGTCCGGCGGCGGCGTTCCCTCGCGGGCGGCGCCGAGGTCCTGGGCCACGCCGGCGGCGCGGCGCCAGCCGCTGTTGTCCTCGCCGGCGAAGTCGGCCAGCGCAGCACGCGCCGTGTCGTAGAGTGCGGCGGGCCAGGACAGTGTGCCGGTACTGGCGTATTGCAGCACGCTGTAGCCCAGCAGCAGCACGGCCAGTGTGCGCAGCGGGAAGCGGCCGCGCGCGCTGCGCGGTTTCTTCCTGCGCCCGTCGCGGCGGCGGAAGGGCGGCCTGTTCACGCTGTGTACACCGCGGCGTCTATCCCTGCCCGGCGGCGGGCCGGTACCAGATCGGCGACGACCAGGCGCGCTCCTGCAGCGTCGCCGGCAGGTCGGAACGCGGCTCCACCCCGGCGCGGACCGCGTCCCAGGTGGACCAGCGGCAGGTCGGGTTTTCCAGCACGCGCACGTAGTAGAAGGCCTCCTGGGCGGGATCGAACTGCGGGTCGCGCCACAGGCGCTTCAGTTCGGTCGCGCCGGCGCCGGGTTCGGTGGAGCAGTCCTGCAGGTTCACCCGCGCGCCGTTGTCCGGGCAGCGCCAGGTCGCCGGGTCGACCGCCGCGCCGCCGGAGCAGGCCACGTCGTAGACCTGCTCGCGGTGCTCGCCGTCCTCGAGCCAGCCCTTGATCACCTGCAGGCGCTGCAGCGGCGCTCCCTCCGGGTCCGCGGTCGCCCATACCAGGAAGGACGGCGCGCGCCCGTCGGCGGCGGCCAGGTCGCTGCCCATGGTCACCCCGCCGGCGTAGGCCGCGGCGACCAGGTCCGGGCTGGTCATCAACGAGTCGGCGTAGTCATAGCCGGCGAAGAAGCGCACTTGCATGCGCGGCCCGCTGGTGGCGAAGGTCTCCTTGCGGCGGAAGGCGTCGTAGATGGCCTCGCGGGTGTTTTCCTCGGCCCACACGGCCGCCACGCCGGAGGCGGACCAGTACTCGAAGGAGGAGGTGGCCATGTAGGTCCTGCCGTCGACCTCCGTCAGCATCGACGGGGCTGCGAAGCGGATCAGCGTACCGTACAGGAACGACGCCGGGACCGAACCGCGCATCTGCGCCGTGCCGTCGAGCATGCCGACCTTGGAGAAGTAGGTCTGCTCGTCGAGAGAGGCGGCGGCGACGTGGGTATCGGAGGAGCCCACCAGGCCGAACTTGTAGGGATTGACCACGCCGCCTGCCTGTAGCTGCAGGCCGCGCAGGTAGGCATCGCGCACATAGCCGCCGCGCGGTTCCGAGTACAGCTTGGTCGCCACGCGGTAGGGCGCGATCTCGAAATTCGCCCACTCGTCATTTTTCGACAGCAGCGGGTGGGTGTCGGAGGTGCCCTTGACCTGGGTGATCTCCACCAGCGGTTCATTGCGCCGGCGCAGTTCGGCGTAGTCGTCGTCCAGCGGGTCCCCGGCCCAGTCGGTCAGTTTGAACATCTGGCCGTTGGAGCCGTTGGGGTTGTGGGGAATGGCGAGACTCTCCACGCCCTGCGCGCGCAATCCGTCCATCCACTGCCACAGGCCCTCCGGATTTTGCGAATTGAAACGCGAGAAGGGCACGGCCGGCAGGCGGTCCGTGTCGCGGAAAATCACGTTGCGGTGCAGGTTGCCGCGGTCGTCGGTGGAGGAGGTGTACTCGAACGCCGCGAAGGTGGTGAACCTGCCGGGCACGTAGGCGTCGTTGGCGGCGCGGATGGTGTCCGCCCACGCCGACCTGCCGATCCGGTTGACCAACTGCGCGTCGATGTCGCCGTGGAGAATGCCGGCCAGCACGGCGGGGAGGAACGTGCCGAACGCTGAGCCGCGCTGCACCAGTGTCCAGTCGTTCAGGTTGTCGGGCGCATTGATATCGTGCAACGGCTCGGTCAGGTCGTAGCGCGCAAACTCGCTGTCGGGATTTGCCGCCTCCTTCACCACGCCCAGCAGCATGGCGTGATCGGTGACCGCGTAGAAATCCAGCGGGCGCTGCAGCTGCACCTGGTAGCCGCTGGGATGGTCCAGGGGCTGGCCCTTCGCGTAGCGGTAGGCGTCGTCGGGCGTATTCGTATTGCCAAAGACATAGGCGTCGAAGGAGTAGTCGGTGTGCACGTGGAGATCGCCGAAGTAGGCGTTGCGCAGCGGGTTCGCGGGCGTGCGCAGGTCGAGAATTTCCCCGTCCACCGGCATCAGCTGGTTTTGCGCCCGTGCGGCGCCGGCGATGCCGACGCTTTCGTCGCTCTGCATCGAGTCCAGGGAATCGCCGGAGCAGGCGGCCAGGCACAGGCAGAGCAGGGCGGCGGTCGGGCAGGGTTTGTTCATGGTATGTTTCCTCGGCGGCGCGGACGGCAGATGATAGGGCGCGCCGGCAGGACCGTCCAGCGATCGCGGGCAGGTGGCCACGGCCGGCGCCGACGGGTATGGCAACAGGAGAGGCAGATATGAGCAAGGTGACAGTGACCCGGGAAGGGCGCACCACGGTGGTGACCATCAATCGCCCGCAGGTGCGCAACGCGGTGGACGCGGAGACCGCCGCGCTGTTGGCCGACGCGTTTCGCGACTTCGATGCGGACGAAGCGGCGGACGTCGCGGTGTTGCACGGCGCGCAGGGGCATTTTTGCGCCGGCGCGGACCTCAAGGCGGTGGCGGCCGCGGACGGCGCCAACCGGCTCTCCGCCGAGGGGGATGGGCCCATGGGGCCATCGCGTATGCAGCTGGGAAAACCGGTGATCGCCGCGGTGGCCGGCCACGCGGTGGCCGGCGGACTGGAGCTGGCCTGCTGGTGCGACCTGCGTGTCGCCGAGCGCAGCGCCGTATTCGGGGTGTACTGCCGCCGCTGGGGTGTGCCGCTGATCGATGGCGGCACGGTGCGCCTGCCGCGCCTGGTCGGCCACAGCCGCGCCATGGACATGATCCTCACCGGGCGCGCGGTGCACGCCGAGGAGGCCCTGGCCATCGGCCTGGCCAACCGCGTGGTGGAGGACGGTACCGCGCTGGACAGCGCGCTGGAGATGGCGCGGAAGCTGTCGCACTTCCCGCAGCATTGCCTGCGCTCGGATCGCCTGTCCGCGTTGCAGCAATGGGGCATGGCCGAGGCGGAGGCGATCGGTCGCGAGTACGCGCTCGGCCTGGGGGTGGTGGAATCCATGGAGACCCTGCACGGGGCCAGTCGCTTCGCCGCCGGGCGCGGGCGGCACGGGGACTTCGACGATATCTAGCGTCGCCGCGGGTCAGAAACCGACGCGCATGCGCGGCGCGCTGGCGGCGCAGCGCAGCTCGCCGCGCAGCAATTCGATCAGCGCCAGCTGCTCGTCGCGGCCGAGGAATTCGCCCAGGGTGACGCTGCAGTTGCGGTCGTGCAGCGCCAGTTCCGGCCCGCGCCAGTCGTCCGCCTGTCCCAGCACCGTTATCCCCGCAGCGTCGCGGCGCAGGCGCCAGCTCTGCGCCGGGGCGTAAAAACCCTTGTCGATGGCCACGGTGTCTTCGCTGAGGGTAATCACCTGCCGGTACTGCTGTTTGCGCACGCTGCAGTACAGGGCGCAGCCCAGGGCCGCCAGCTCCAGTCCCGCCAGCGGCAGGATCGGCCAGGCGCCGGCGAGGGCGAAGGCCACGGCCACGCCCAGGGTGGGCACGGCCAGGGCCAGCAGGAGCAGCAGGTTGCCGCGCCAGGTAGCGGACTGGTTGGGGCGCGCGACGATCATCAGGCGCGAACCGTTGCGGGTGCTCGTAACCAGGGCGAACCCCCCGTATCGTTGTTATAGTTTGCAGTCTAGTGAATTCAGCCCGACTCGCCCAGCCTTTTTGCGCGCGCCGGCAGGAGGTCGAACATGACCGGGCAGATGCTCATCGAGCCCGCCGAACTGGCCGCTGGCGGGGACCAGGTCGTGTTCGATTGCCGCTTCTCCCTGGCCGACCCCGCGGCGGGGCGGGCGCAGTACCGCGCCGGCCACGTGCCGGGCGCCCACTACCTGGACCTGGAGCGCGACCTGTCCGGCCCGGTGGCGCGCCACGGTGGCCGCCACCCGCTGCCCGCGCCGGCTGCCTTCGCGGCCACGCTGGCGGCCTGCGGCGTCGGCCCCGACACGCCGGTGGTCGCCTACGACGACAGCCGCTTCGCCTTCGCCGCGCGGCTGTGGTGGCTGATGCGCAGTCTCGGCTACCGGCCGCCGCGCCTGCTCAACGGCGGCTACCGCGCCTACCTGGCCGCCGGCGGGCAGGTGCAGACCGCGCTGCCCGCACCCGAGCCGCTGCCGCCGGCGCCGGCGGGCAATTTTCGCGGCGCCTGCGATATCCACGCGCTGGGCGCTGCCCAGGCCGCCGGTGCGTTGCTGGTGGATGCGCGCGAGCCGCGCCGCTACCAGGGCCTGGAAGAGCCCATCGACCCGCTGGCCGGGCACATTCCCGGCGCCATCAACCGCCCCTGGCAGGCGCTCAGCGGCGAGGACGGCCGCCTGCTGGACGCCGCCGGCCAGCGCGCGTACTGGGGCGACGCCCTGGATGCCGCGGAGCTGGTGGTCTACTGTGGTTCAGGCGTCACCGCCTGCGTGAACCTGTTCTCGCTGGCGCTGCTCGGGCGCGGCGACGCGACCCTGTACGCCGGCAGCTGGAGCGACTGGTGCTCCCACCTTGACCCGCCGGAGGCGTAGCGTGAATAAACTCAAGCACGAAGCGGAACTGGTCAGCCAC
This sequence comes from Halioglobus sp., assembly GCA_002699145.1. Classification (GTDB taxonomy): domain Bacteria; phylum Pseudomonadota; class Gammaproteobacteria; order Pseudomonadales; family Halieaceae; genus Marimicrobium. The sequence continues at coordinate 18,461 of PABK01000036.1, read as the reverse complement.
GCCCTCAAGGTCGGCGCGGTCTACGCGAAGAAACGCGGCGTCGGCGAGTTCGAGAACACCGACTCGGCGCGCGACAAGGTCACCTACCTGTACCGCCTGCTGGTGCACGACAAACTGGTGCAGCCGCTGGCCAGGGGGCAGGAAAACGAGCCGAACATGCGCCACAAACTGGCCCTGTGGATGGCGCGGCAGCTGCCCGAGGACCACCCGCTGCGCAATTAGCCGCCGCCCCGGCCGGCTAGAAGTCCGGCGGGCACTCCCGCGCCAGCCACTGCCCGCTGGCCGGGTGTGTGAAGCCCAGGGCGCTGGCGTGCAGCAGCAGGCGCCCGGACATCGCCAGCGCCTCGGCGTGGGCGTACAGGTCGCAGCCCAGTATCGGGTGGCCGATGGCCGCCAGGTGAATGCGCAGCTGGTGCGAGCGCCCTGTCACCGGCCGCAGCAACAGCCGCGTGCGGTCCGCTTCGCGCCGCAGCACCTGGTAGCGCGTCAGGGCGGACTTGCCGCGCTGGTGACAGATCACCTGGCGCGGGCGGTTGGCCCAGTCCGCGGCGATCGGCAGGTCGATCTCGCCGCTGTCGCGCGCCACCACCCCGTATACCACCGCGTGGTAGCTCTTTTCCACGCGCCGCTGCTGGAACTGCCGGCTCAGGTGGGCGTGGCTGGGCTTGTCCAGCGGCACGACCATGATCCCCGAGGTGTCCAGGTCCAGGCGGTGCACGATGCTCGCCCCCGGGTAGCGCTGGCGCAGGCGCGCGATCAGGCAGTCGCGGTTGCGCGGGTGCCGTCCCGGGATGCTCAGCAGCAGGTGCGGCTTGCGCACCAGCAGCAGGTGTTCGTCCGCGTAGAGCTCGACGATGGGCTCGCGACTGTGGGGCACCAGGTAGGGAGGGTCTTGGCTGGTCGGGGTCATGTGCTGTCCGCGTCGGGGCTTGTGCTCGCCGCGCCGATGCTGCAAGGTTGCCCGCCATGGCGCAGACCCGCAGCTTACAGCAACGCCTGCAGCGAATCATTCCCGGGGCGCGGCTGGAGCCGCTGCGCCCGCCCGGCTGTGGCGCCGTCGAACTGTTGCTACTCAACGCCGATTACCCCCAGGGCGCGCTGGACCCGGAGCAGGTGCGCCGGGTCATGGACAACCCCCTGTACTGGGTGTTCTGCTGGGCCGCGGGCCAGGTGCTGGCGCGCTACCTGCTGGATCACCCGCGGCTGGTCGCCGGGCGGCGCGTACTGGACTTCGGTTGCGGCTCCGGCGTGGTGGCCATTGCCGCCGCCCGCGCCGGCGCCGCCGAGGTGATCGCCTGCGACAACGACCCCGACGCCCTGGCCGCCACCGCCCTCAATGCCCGCCGCAACGGGGTCGAGCTGACGCTGTGCGGCGATTTTCACGCCGCGCGCGGCGAGCTGGATCTCATCGTGGCGGCCGACGTGCTCTACGACCGCGCCAACCTGCCCTGGCTGGACACGCTGCGCGCGCGCGCAGCGCAGGTGCTGGTGGCGGACTCCCGGGTCAAGGACTTCGCCCACCCCGCCTACCGCCCGCTGGGGCGCTTCGACAGCTGCACCGTGCCCGACCTGGACGAGTCCCCCGAGTTTCGCGACGTGCGTCTCTACCGCGCCGGGTAGCGCGCCGTGTGGTTCGGCGCCGGTGAACACGGTACACTAGGCGCCTGAGTAGCCGCCCCGGAAAAACACGTAAATGAACCCCAATTTTTTGGATTTTGAGCAACCGATCGCCGAGCTCGAGGTCAAGATCGAGGAGTTGCAGCTGGTCGGCTCCGATGCGGAGGTCAACATCGGCGAAGAGATCGAGACCCTGCGCGAGAAGAGCGCCAGGCTCACCGAGAAGATTTTTTCCAACCTTTCCGCCTGGGACATCGTCAAGGTCGCCCGCCACCCCCAGCGGCCCTATACGCTGGACTACATCCCGCGTGTGTTCACCGACTTCGACGAGCTGCACGGCGACCGCCGCTTCGGCGACGACAACGCCATCGTCGGCGGTATCGCGCGCCTGGAGGGCCGGCCGGTCATGGTGATCGGCCAGGAGAAGGGCAGGGCGGTGAAGGACAAGGTCATGCGCAATTTCGGCATGCCCAAGCCCGAGGGCTACCGCAAGGCCCTGCGGTTGATGGAGATGGCCGAGCGCTTCCGGCTGCCGGTCATCACCCTGATCGACACCCCCGGCGCCTACCCCGGCATCGACTCCGAAGAGCGCGGCATCAGCGAGTCCATCGCGCAGAACCTCGCCGTCATGTCGCGCCTGGCGACGCCGATCGTCTGTGTGGTCATCGGCGAGGGCAGCTCCGGCGGCGCGCTGGGTATCGGTGTCGGCGATCACCTGGTCATGCTGCAGTACTCCACCTACTTCGTCATCTCGCCGGAGGGTTGCGCCAACATCATCTGGAAGACCACGGACAATGCGCCGGACGCGGCCGAGGCCATGGGGGTGACCTCCTCGGTGCTGCAGGAACTGGGCATCGTCGACGCCACCATTCCCGAACCCCTGGGCGGCGCGCACCGCGACGTCGACCTGACGGCGCAGCGTATCCGCGAACACCTGGTCGCACAGCTCGACACCCTGTCGCAGTTGCCCGTCGCCGACCTGCTGGCCAAGCGTTACCAGCGCTTGCTGTCCTACGGCAACTGAGGCCGCGCCCGGTCGCAGCGCGCGCCGCCGCAGCATGTCTCCCACACTCGACGGCGCCGCCCTGGAACACACGCTGGGCGCCGTCAGCGCGCGGCCCCACTGGTACCTGGGCCTGAGCGGCGGCGTCGATTCCAGCGTGCTGTTGCACCTGCTGGCGGATTATCGCCGCCGCCACGCCGACGCGCCGGGGCTGAGCGCCATCCATGTCAACCACGGCCTGCAGGCGCAGGCCGCCGACTGGCAGGCGCACTGCGCCGCCGTGTGCGCCGCGCTGGAGGTGCCGCTGCTGGCGCGCGAGGTGCAGGTCGCGGGGGGCGAGGCGGCGGCGCGCACGGCGCGTTACGCCGCTTTCGAGGACATCCTCGGCCCCGGCGAGGTGCTGTTCCTGGCGCATCACCTGGACGACCAGGTGGAGACCTTTTTCCTGCGCCTGTTGCGCGGCGCGGGGGTGGAGGGGCTGGCGGCCATGCCCGCGCGGCGCGCCCTGGGCGCCGGCGAGCTGCTGCGGCCACTGCTGGAGGTGCCCCGCGACGCGCTGGAGGCCCACGCGGCGCGCCACGGGCTGGATTTCATCCACGATCCCTCCAACGACGACAGCGCCATGGACCGCAATTTCCTGCGCCGCCAGGTGTTGCCTCTTGTTGCGAGTCGCTGGCCCGCCTACCGGCGCACCGTGGCGCGGGCCAGTGCGCACCTGGCCGCCACCGCGCAGGTACTGCGCGAGGACCTGGGCGTGCCGCCCACCCGTCGCAGCGCCGCCGGCGACCCGGGGGTGGCCCTGGCGGCGCTGGCGGGACCGTCCGCGGGCGCCGCGCGCGGCCTGCGCGAGTGGTTGCGGCTGCGCGGTCTGCAGGCGCCGGACCAGGCCGCCCTGGAGGAGTTCCTGCGCCAGTTGCGTGAGGGCGCCGCGGACTCGGCGCCGCGCCTGGACACGGCGACCTACACGTTGCAACGCTACCGCGACGGCGTCTACCTGCTGCCGGACCTGCCGCCGCCGCCCAGCGGGCCGCTGGCCCTGGCGCCGGGAGACAGCCGCGCTATCCCGGGGGTGGGGCGCGTGTCCCTGCTGCCGGCGGCGGCCGGGCTGGCGTTGCCGGCGGCGGCCGCCACGCGCCTGCGCTGGCGCGGCGGCGGCGAGCGCCTGGCGCTGCCCGGTCGCAGCGGCCGCGCCAGCCTGAAGAACCTGTTGCAGCAGCGCGACCTGCCGCCGTGGTGGCGCGACCGCATCCCCCTGCTGTATGACGGCGACACCCCCCTGGCGCTGGCGGAAATCGCCGCACCCGACGCGGCGCCGGCCAGTGGCGCCGCCAGTGCTCGGTGGCGTTTCACCTGGCAGCCGGCGGACGATCTGTCACGCGCGCGTGATTGAGCTGGCGTCACCTTTCTGGTACGCTGGCTGCCCATCTTTTCCATGGGACGTGCACCCGTTTCAGCCAGCCCCGCGCAGGCCCGGAAGCGTGTTCTGTTTGCCCGGATTGCCCGGATTTAAAGCATAAAAGGCTATACATGACGCGTTACGTCTTCGTCACCGGTGGTGTTGTGTCCTCCCTTGGTAAAGGCATCGCCGCGGCCTCCCTGGCGGCGCTGCTCGAGGCCCGCGGCATCCGCGTCACCCTGCTCAAACTCGACCCCTACATCAATGTCGACCCCGGCACCATGAGCCCGTTCCAGCACGGCGAGGTGTTCGTCACCGAGGACGGCGCCGAGACCGACCTGGACCTGGGCCACTACGAGCGTTTCACCCGCTGCACCATGTCCAAGCGCAACAACTTCACCACCGGGCGGGTCTACAACGCGGTGCTGCGCAAGGAGCGCCGCGGCGATTACCTCGGCGGCACGGTGCAGGTGATTCCCCATGTCACCGACGAAATCAAGCGCCGGGTCATCCTCGGCGCCGGCGACGCCGACGTCGCCGTGGTGGAAATCGGCGGCACCGTGGGCGACATCGAGGGCCTGCCCTTCCTCGAGGCGGCGCGGCAGCTCAAGGTGGAGCTGGGCCCGAACCGCGCCATGCTCATGCACCTGACCCTGGTGCCGTACATCGCCACCGCCGGCGAGATCAAGACCAAGCCGACGCAGCACTCGGTGAAGGAACTGCGCTCCATCGGCCTGCAACCGGACATCCTGCTGTGTCGCTGCAGCGTGGAGATCGACGAGGGGGCGCGCAAGAAGATATCCCTGTTCACCAACGTCGAGGAGCGCGCGGTCATCCCGCTGCTGGACGCCGATTCCATCTACAAGATCCCCGGCATGCTGCGCGACTACGACCTGGACGATTTCGTCGTCGAGCGTTTCGGCGTGGAATGTCCCGACGCCGACCTGTCCGAGTGGGACGACGTCATCGAGCGCGAGCTGTCGCCCAAGGCCGATACCGTGCGCGTGGCCATGGTGGGCAAGTACATGGACCTGCTCGACGCCTACAAATCCCTCAACGAGGCGCTGACCCACGCCGGCCTGCAGGCGCGCTGCAACGTGGAGATCGAGCATATCGACGCCGAGGATATCGAGCGCGACGGCAGCGGCGTGCTGCAGGGAGTCGACGCCATCCTGGTGCCCGGGGGCTTCGGCGACCGCGGCGTGGAGGGCAAGGTCGCCGCGGTGCGCTTCGCGCGGGAGAACAACATTCCCTACCTGGGCATCTGCCTGGGCATGCACGTGGCGCTGGTGGAGTTTGCGCGCCACGTTTGCGGCCTGGAGCAGGCCAACTCCTCGGAGATGGACCCGGCCACGCCGCACCCTGTCGTGGCGCTGATTACCGAGTGGATGAACGCCGACGGCACCGCCGAGCGCCGCGATGAGGATTCCGACCTGGGCGGCACGATGCGCCTGGGGGCGCAGCCCTGTCACCTGGAAGCGGGCAGCATGGTGCGCGCGATCTACGGCGCCGACACGATCCACGAACGCCACCGTCACCGTTACGAGGTGAACAACAACTACCTGGAGCAGATGCAGGCGGCGGGCATGCATATCGCCGGCTGGTCGGCGGATCGCTCCCTGGTGGAGATGATCGAACTGCCGGACCACCCCTGGTTCGTCGCCTGCCAGTTCCACCCGGAGTTCACCTCGCGGCCGCGCGGCGGGCACCCGCTGTTCACCAGCTATATCGAGGCGGCCGTCGCCCACTCCCGGGAACAGGCCGGCTGACCGGCGGGGCAGACAACGTGACTGACACGACCGTACAGCTAGGAACAACAGCCATCGCCAACAGCGCGCCCTTCGTGCTGCTCGGCGGCGTCAACGTGCTCGAGAGCCGTGACTTCGCCCTGTCCGTGGCGGAACACTACGTGGAGGTCTGTGCGCGACTGGGCATTCCCTACGTGTTCAAGGCCTCCTACGACAAGGCCAACCGCTCCTCCATCCACTCCTTCCGCGGGCCGGGGCTGGAAGAGGGCCTGTCGATCCTGGCGGAGGTGAAGTCGACCTTCGGCGTGCCGGTGATTACCGACGTACACACCCCGGAACAGGCGGCGCCCGCGGCGGAAGTCTGCGACATCATCCAGCTGCCCGCTTTCCTCGCCAGGCAGACCGACCTGGTGGCGGCGATGGCGGCCACCGGCGCCATCATCAACGTGAAGAAACCGCAGTTCCTGAGCCCCTCACAAATGGCCAACGTGGCGGAGAAGTTCGTCGAGTGCGGCAATTCGCGGGTGCTGTTGTGCGAGCGCGGCAGCAATTTCGGCTACGACAACCTGGTGGTGGACATGCTCGGTTTCGGCGTCATGAAGAAGGCCTGCGGCGATGCGCCGCTGATCTTCGATGTCACCCACGCCCTGCAGTGCCGGGACCCCGGCGGCGCCGCCTCCGGCGGCCGCCGCGCGCAGGTGGCGGAACTGGCCCGGGCGGGTATGGCGGTGGGCCTGGCCGGCCTGTTCCTGGAGGCGCATCCGCAGCCCGGGCAGGCCCTGTGTGACGGGCCCAGCGCCCTGCCGCTGGACCTGCTGGAACCCTTCCTGGCCCAGGTCAAGGCGGTGGACGACCTGGTCAAGTCGTTGCCGCCACTGCAGATCGATTAGTTAACGGAGTTAGAGTCAATGGCGAAAATCGCAGACGTGCAGGCCTTCGAGGTCATGGATTCACGGGGCAACCCCACGGTGATGGCCGAGGTGACCCTGGCCTCGGGGGAGACCGGCGCCGCGTGTGCGCCTTCCGGCGCGTCCACCGGTTCACGCGAGGCGCTGGAGTTGCGCGATGGCGACGCCGGGCGCTACCTGGGCAAGGGGGTGCTCAAGGCGGTGGGCAACGTCAACGGCCCCATCCGCGAACTGCTGCTGGACAGCGACGCCACCGACCAGCGCGCCCTGGACCAGGCGATGATCGACGCGGACGGCAGTGACAACAAGGCCACCTTCGGCGCCAACGCGATCCTCGCGGTGTCGCTGGCCGCGGCCAAGGCCGCCGCCCTGGCCAGGGGCGTGCCGCTGTACCGGCACATCGCCGATATCAACGGCGGCGGTGATTTCAGCATGCCGGTGCCGATGATGAACATCCTCAACGGCGGCGAGCACGCCGACAACAACGTCGACATCCAGGAGTTCATGGTACAGCCGGTGTCGGCCCCGACCTTCGCCGAGGCCCTGCGCGCCGGCGCCGAGATTTTCCACCAGCTGAAAAAGGTGCTCGCCGGCCGCGGCCTGAACACGGCGGTGGGTGACGAGGGCGGCTTCGCGCCCAACCTGCCGTCCAACGAGGCGGCGCTGGAAGCGATCGCCGAGGCGGTGGACAAGGCCGGCTACACCCTGGGCACCGACATTACCCTGGCCCTGGACTGCGCCGCCTCGGAGTTCTTCGTCGACGGCGTCTACGACCTGTCCGGGGAAGGCAAGGAGTTCAACAGCGCCGCGTTCACCGATTACCTGGCCGACCTGGCGCACAACCATCCCATCATCTCCATCGAGGACGGCCTGGACGAGTCCGACTGGGACGGCTGGAAACTGCTCACCGAGAAGATCGGCGACAAGGTGCAACTGGTCGGCGACGACCTGTTCGTCACCAACACGCAGATCCTGCAGCAGGGCATCGACCGCGGTGTCGCCAACTCCATTCTCATCAAGTTCAACCAGATCGGCAGCCTCACCGAGACCCTCGACGCCATCGCCATGGCGAAAAAGGCCGGCTACACGGCGGTCATCTCGCACCGCTCCGGTGAAACCGAGGACACCACCATCGCCGACCTCGCCGTGGCCACCGCCGCCGGCCAGATCAAGACCGGCTCCCTGTGCCGGTCGGACCGCGTCGCCAAGTACAATCGCCTGCTGCGCATTGAAGCGGAGCTGGGCGGCGCCGCGCCCTACCGCGGGATGGCGGAGTTTCGCCGGGGTTAGGCGCCACTTGCGCTGGCTCTTCGTCGTCCTGTTGTCGCTGCTGGCGGTGCTGCAATATCGCCTGTGGTTCGCCGAGGGCTCCCTGGCGGAAAAGCACAGGCTGCAGCAACAGGTGCAGGAACAGACCCGTATCAACGAGGAACTGCGCGCGCGCAACGCGGTGCTGGAGCGCGAGGTGCTGGAACTGCAGACGGGCAACGCCGGCGTGGAACAGCGCGCGCGTGAGGAACTGGGCCTGGTACGCGAGGGCGAAACCTACATCCAGGTGATCGAGAAAGACGCGGAACCGCTGGAGATACGCCAGTGAGCGCCGCCACGGCGCGCTGTTGCGCGGTCTTGCCGGCGGCCGGTGTCGGCGCGCGCATGGGCGCGGAGGTGCCCAAGCAATACCTGCCGCTGGCCGGCGCCACGGTACTGGAACACAGCCTCAACGCCCTGCTGGCCTGTCCCGCGATCGACTGCGTCTGCGTGGCGCTACCGCCGGGGGACGAGCGCGCCGCCACGCTGCCGGCCTTTGCCGACCCGCGTGTGATCACCGTCGACGGCGCGCAGCAGCGCAGCGGTTCCGTGCTGGCGGGGTTGCAGGCGCTGGCGGCGCGCGGCCCGACCGGACGCGGCCCGACCGGACGCGGCCCGACCGATCGCGGCCCGACCGACCAGTGGGTGCTGGTGCACGACGCGGCGCGTCCCTGCGTCGCCGCCACGGATATCGACGCCCTGGTGGAGGCGGTCACGCGCGCCGGGATCGGCGGCCTGCTGGCGCAGCCCGTGGTCGACACGCTCAAGGCGGCCGGCGCGGATCGCCGCGTCACGCGCACACTGGACAGGGCCGGCCTGTGGCGTGCGCAGACGCCGCAGATGTTCCGCCTGAACGAACTGCGCGACGCCCTGGAGGCGGCGGCGCGACGCGGCGCGGCGGTGACCGACGAGGCCGCCGCCATGGAGCTGGCCGGCCACCCGGTGCAGCTGGTGCCCGGGTCGCCGCGCAATATCAAGATTACCGTGCCCGCGGACCTGCCGCTGGCGGAGTTTTTCCTGCGTGAACGGCGCGTTGAGCGGCAGCGGGCCGGCGAGGAGTAGGGCGTCATGCGAATAGGCCACGGGTACGATGTGCACCGCTTCGGCGCGGGGGATGCGGTGGTGCTCGGCGGCGTGCGCATCGCCCACGAGCGCGGTCTGCTGGCGCACTCCGATGGCGATGTGCTGGTGCACGCGGCCTGCGACGCGCTGCTGGGGGCCGTCGGGCGCGGCGATATCGGCGCGCATTTTCCCGATACCGATCCGGCCAATGCGGACATCGACAGCCGTCTGCTGCTGCGCCGGGTCGTCGATATGGTGCACGGCGACGGCTGGCTGCTGGCCAACCTGGACGCCACCGTCATCGCCCAGGCCCCGCGCCTTGCTCCGCACATCCAGGCCATGCGCGAGAATCTCGCCGCGGACCTGCAGGTGCAGCCCGGCCGCGTGAACGTCAAGGCCACCACTACCGAAACGCTGGGCTTCACCGGCCGGCGCGAGGGGATTGCCGCCCACGCCGTGGTGCTGCTGCAAGCGGCGCCGTGAGCGGCGCCTGGCCCACCGCCTGGGGCGCGCCCGCGGGCAGCGCGGTGATCCGTCGCTGCCCGGAGGATTTCGCTGTCACCGAGGAGCCCGGCTTCGCGCTCTCCGGCGACGGCGAACACGTCTTCCTGTACCTGGAGAAGCGCTGCCTGAATACCGCGGAACTGGCCGCGCGCATCGCCGAACTCGCCGGCGTGCCGCCGCGCGATGTCGGCTACAGCGGGATGAAGGACCGCAACGCGGTGACGCGGCAGTGGTTCAGCGTGGGCCTGGCGGGGCGGCAGGCGCCGGACTGGCAGGCCCTGCAGTCGGCCGGCGATGTACGCGTGCTGGAGACCGGCCGGCACCTGCGCAAGCTGCGCCGCGGCACCCACCGCGGCAACCGCTTTCGCCTGCGCCTGTGCGAACTGCGCGGCAGCCGCGCGGCGCTGGAGGCGCGCCTGGCGCTGTTGCGTGAGCGCGGCGCGCCGAACTACTTCGGCGAACAGCGTTTCGGCCGCGGCGGTTCGACCCTGGCGCAGGCGCGGCGCTGGGCCGCGCGCGGCGGCAGGGTGTCGCGCGCGCGCCGCGGACTCTTCCTGTCGGCGCTGCGCGCCTGGCTGTTCAACCAGCAGCTCGGCGCGCGTGTGCAGGCCGGCACCTGGGAGCGCGTCCTGCCCGGCGATGTGTGCATGCTCGCCGGCAGCCGCAGTTTCTTTACCTGCGACGAGCCGGACGCGCAGATCCAGGCGCGCCTGCAGCAGGGGGACCTGCACCCGGGCCTGCCGCTGTGGGGCCGGGGCGGCGAGGTCGCCGACGCTGCCGCGGAGTCGGCGGACAGCGCCGCAGTGCGGCGCTTTCTCGAGGCCCAGGGCGTGGACCTGGCCTGGCGTCCGACGCGCCTGTTGCCGGATGACTTTTGCTGGGAGTTTTGTGATGATGACGGCTTGCAGTTGGACTTCGCCCTCGGTGCCGGCAGCTACGCCACGGCGCTGCTGGCGGAGTTCGTGCACTACACGGATGGGAGTGTGAAAGGTGGTACAGGTTGTGAACAGGTCTGACCTGGACGGCATCGGGATGACCTCCCGGCGCACTCGCGAGCGGCTCGTGCAGCGCCTGGTCGACCAGGGCATCGCCGACCCGGCGGTGCTGGAGGTGATGCGCGCCACGCCACGCCACCTGTTCCTGGACGAGGCCATGGCGCACCGCGCCTACGAGGACGTGGCCCTGCCCATCGGCTACCAGCAGACCCTGTCGCAACCCTATATCGTCGCGCGCATGACCGAGCTGTTGCTGGCGGCGGGTCCGCTCGCGCGTGTGCTGGAGATCGGCACCGGCTCGGGTTACCAGACCGCGGTACTGGCGCAACTGGTGCAGGAGGTGTACAGCGTCGAGCGCATCAAGCCGCTGCAGTTGAAGGCGCGCCAGCGCATGCGCCGGTTGAAGCTGCGCAACGTGCACATGAGCCACGCCGACGGCAGCCTGGGCTGGCCGGAGCGCGGGCCCTTCGACGGTATCCTCAGCGCCGCCGCGCCGCAGCGCATCCCCGAGGGACTGCTGCAGCAGCTCGCCCCGGGCGGGCGACTGGTCATTCCCGTGGGCACCGACGCGCAACAGCTGCAGGTGGTCACCCGCACCCACGAGGGTTTCGAGCTGGACATTATCGAGCCGGTCAATTTTGTGCCCCTGCGTCCCGGCACGGAGCGTTAGGGCGTGTCGCCCCTGGGGGTCTACCTGCGCGGCGTGCTGATGGGCGCGGCGGATATCGTGCCGGGCGTGTCCGGCGGCACCATCGCCTTCATTACCGGCATCTACGATACCCTGCTGGCCAGCATCCGCGCGGTGGACCTGGTGTTCCTGCGCAAGGTTCTGCGCCTGGACATCACCGGCGCCTGGCGCCACGTCAACGGCGGTTTCCTGCTGGCCCTGGTGCTGGGCATCGCCACCAGCATCCTCACCCTGGCGCGCCTGATCGAGTGGCTGCTGCACGCCCACCCGGTGTTGCTGTGGGCGTTTTTCTTCGGCCTGATTCTCGCCTCCGCGCTGGTGCTGCTGCGCGAGGTGCGCGGCTGGACCGCGCCGCGCCTGCTCTGCCTGCTGGCGGGCACCGGCATCGCGCTGTGCATCGCGCTGTCACCGGTGCTGCAACTGGAGGCCGGCCTGGCCGGCGTGTTTCTCGCCGGCTTCCTGGCCATTTGCGCCATGATCCTGCCGGGAATTTCCGGCAGTTTCATCCTCGTCCTGCTGGGGATGTACAGCACCGTACTGGCGGCGGTGAACAACCTGGACATCGCGCTGCTGCTGGTGCTCATGGTCGGTGCGGTCAGCGGCCTGCTGTGTTTCTCGCGCCTGCTGCACTGTCTGTTGCGGCGATTCCACCAGCCCACCATGGCCCTGCTGACCGGCTTCCTGTTCGGCTCCCTGGCGGTGGTGTGGCCGTGGAAGCGCGTGCTGCAGTGGGTGCAAGGCAGCGACGGGCAGCTCAAGCCCGCGCAACAGCTGCCGGTGTCGCCGCTGGAGTACCAGGTGTATACCGGCCAGGACCCGCAGCTGTGGTGGTGTCTCGGCCTCATGCTCATCGGCTTCGCCGCGGTCTGGCTGGTACACGCCCGTTGGGGAGATGCCTGAACTGCCGCGCCGGGCCGGTCGCCTGCGTCCCGGCCTGCTCTGCCTGTGCTGCGCGGTCCTGGTGGGCTGCGGCGGCAACGCGCGCGCCCCGGTAGAGGACCGCAACGCCCGGCCGGCGCCGGCCCCGCGGGTGCAGGCGCTGCAGTCGCAGCGCAGTTACCGTGTGCAGCCCGGAGACACCCTCTACTCCATCGCCTTCCGCTACGGTTTCGACTACCGTCGCGTCGCCGCGGCGAACGGCATTCCCGCGCCTTACACGATTTACGTCGGGCAGCAGCTGCTGCTGCGCGAGGGCGCACTGCCGGCGGCGCCGGCCGCGCCGGGCAAACCCGCCGCGCCGGCCCGCGCTGCCAAACCCGCCACCCAATCCCCTCCCAGCTCCGCTCCCAAGTCCGCTCCCAAGTCCGCCCCCCGGGCCGCACCGCCGGCCGCCAGCGCCGCCACAGCGCCCCCCGCGGCGGTGTACACCGGGCAGAAAGTCACCGCGTGGCGCTGGCCGACCAGCGGCAAGGTCATGCGCCGCTACTCTGGCAGTGTGCACAAGGGCATCGATATCGGCGGCAAGCGCGGCGACCCGGTGGTCGCGGTCGCCGCGGGCAAGGTCGTGTACGCCGGCACGGGCATCGTCGGCCTGGGCGAGCTGGTCATCGTCAAGCACAACGAGGAATACCTCAGCGCCTACGCCCACAACGACGCGCTGCTGGTCAGCGAGGGGCAGGTGGTCAGGGCGGGCGAGTCCATCGCGCGCAAGGGCAGCTCGGGCACCGACTCGGTCAAACTGCACTTCGAGATACGCCGCGAGGGCAAGCCGATTGACCCTCTGAGGTTATTGCCTCGGCGCTGACGCCGCGCGAACAATAACGCTCTAAGGCGCTGATATCGCTGGAATTTTAGTAGAAACTAATAAATTCGGGACAAACCTGGACGTGTTTGCAATTTGTCACGCAACTGGGTTAGTCTGATTGGCCCGGCGAGAAATGGTCCAAGTACTCGTACCAATAAGAGAGTGGGATGTAGCCATGGAAGTTGATCCGCAGACTTCAGGATCGAAGGGCAGTTCGAAGGCGAGTACCAAGGGGCGCACCGTCAGCAGGTCCGCCGGGGCCGGCAAGCGTAGCGGCGGCAAAACCGGCAAGGCCGCCGGCACAAAGGCCGGCGCGAAGAAGACCACGCGCGCCGTGCAGCCGCCACCGCCGGCGGAGGTCGTCGTCGACGAGCGTTTCGAGGACGCCAAGGCCAACACCGGCCGCAAGGTCGAAAAATCCCTGGACGCCACCCAGTTGTACCTCAACGAGATCGGCTACTCGCCCCTGCTCAGCGCCGAGGAGGAAAAATACTACGCCCGCCTGGCCCGTTCCGGCGACGAGTCCGGCCGCCAGCGCATGATCGAGAGCAACCTGCGCCTGGTGGTGAAGATTTCGCGCCGCTACATCAATCGCGGCCTGACCCTGCTGGACCTCATCGAGGAGGGCAACCTGGGCCTGATCCGCGCGGTGGAGAAATTCGATCCCGAGCGCGGCTTCCGCTTCTCCACTTACGCCACCTGGTGGATCCGCCAGACCATCGAGCGGGCCATCATGAACCAGACGCGCACCATCCGCCTGCCCATTCACGTGGTCAAGGAACTGAACGTCTACCTGCGCGCCGCCCGGGAGCTGACGCAGAAACTGGATCACGAACCCAGCGCCGAGGAAATCGCCGATATGCTGGACAAGCCGGCGGCGGATGTGAAGCGCATGCTCGGCCTGAACGAGCGGGTGACGTCCATGGACACCCCCGTCGGCCCCGATTCCGACAAGGCCGTGGTCGACACCATCCCCGACCAGCGGGTCTGCGATCCCTCGCAGCTGCTGCAGGACACCGACATCAAGGACAATATCGCGCTGTGGCTGGAAGAACTGTCCGACAAGCAGCGCGAGGTCGTCTCGCGCCGATTCGGCCTGCGCGGCTACGAGAGCAGCACCCTGGAAGAGGTGGGCCGCGAGATCGGCCTGACCCGCGAGCGGGTGCGGCAGATCCAGGTCGAGGCGCTCAAGCGCCTGCGCTCCATCATGGAGACCCAGGGGCTCAGCGGCGAGTCGCTGTTCAGCTAGCGCGGCCACCCGCCATTTTCTTTCCCGACACGGCTTGCCGGCCATGACGACACGCCAGGCGGAGGGCTACGACATCCCCGCGGTGGAGGCGTGGATCGCCGCCAACGTCAAGGGGCTGGAGCCGCCGTTCCAGTGGACGCGCCTGCAGGGCGGACATTCCAACCTCACCTATGCGCTGGAGGATGTGGGCGGCCGCAGGGCGGTTATCCGCCGGCCGCCACAGGGCGAGCTGCTGCCCCGCGCGCACGACATGAGCCGGGAATGGGCGCTGATCAGCGCGCTGGGGCCGACCGCCGTACCGGTGCCCGAGGCCCTGGCGTTCTGCGAGAGTCCCGAGGTGACCGGCGCCTGGTTCTACCTTATGAGCCTGGTGGAGGACGCGCGGCCGCTGTACAGCGCCGCCGACACCCGCGCCTGGGTCGCCGCGGACGCGCGCACGCGCCTGGCCCACTCCTTCATCGACGTGCTGGCCGAACTGCACTGCCTGGAGCCGGACGAGCTGGGCCTGGGCGAACTGGGCAGGAAAGAGGGTTATGTCGCGCGCCAGTTGCAGACCTGGTACCGCTCCTGGACGGCGTCGCAGGAGGCGGCGGGATTTGATGACCCGCGCGCCCACCAGATGCAGCGCTTCTTCCTCGACAACCAGCCACAGCAGGGGCCGGCGCGCATCGTGCACGGCGATTACGGCCTGCACAACTGCCTGGTCGGCGCCGACGGCGCCGTTGCCGCGGTGGTCGACTGGGAGATCTCGACACTGGGCGACCCGCTGGCGGACCTGGCCTACGCGCTGAATCCCTGGCCCGATCCCGCCGACGCGGTGGCGGTGGATCCCGAGGCGGCCACCGGGGGCGGGGGCTTCCCGCCGCGCAGCGAGCTGGCGCAGCGCTACGCCAGGCGCACCGGCGCTGATCTGGCGCAACTGGACTACTACGTCGGTTTCAACGGCTGGAAAACCGCCGCCATCCTGCAGGGCGTCTACGCCCGGTACCGCCAGGGCAAGAAGAGTGCGCAGGATGCGGACCTGGACCTGTTGCGCCGGCGCATCGTCGAGGCGCTGGATTTTGCCGAGCGCGCGGTCAACCGCCTGACTGGCGGCGACGCGGGCAAGCATGGCTGATGACCGCGAGCGCTGGCTGGCGCAGCGGGCCGAGGAGCCGCTGCAGCCGGAACGCCCGCTGGTCGACGCGCACCACCATTTATGGGACTACCCGGGCAATCGCTACCTGCGCGAGGAGCTGCTGGCGGACGCGGCGGGCCACAACCTGCGCCAGAGCGTGTTCGTGGAGTGCCTGTCCGCCTACCGCGGCGACGGCCCGCAGGCGCTGCGGCCGGTGGGCGAGACCGCGTTCGTCGAATGCCAGGCCGGGGCCGCGCTGCGCGCGGGTGGGCCGCGGGTCGCCGCGGCGATCATCGGCCATGCCGACCTGTGCCTGGGCGCAGAGGTCGCGCCGGTCCTGGCCGCACACCGGCACGCGAGCCCGCAGCGCTTCCGCGGTATTCGTCACGCCTGCAGCTGGCACCCCAGCGCGTCCATCCGCCAGGGCCACAGCAAACCGCACCCGCACCTGTACCTGCGCGACGATTTCCGCGCCGGTTTCGCCGCACTGGAGGCCGCGGGCCTGTTGTTTGAATCCTGGGGCTATCACAACCAGTTGTGGGAACTGGCCAGCCTGGCGCGGGCCTTCCCGCGCACGACCATCGTACTGGACCATGTCGGCGGTCCCCTGGGCATCGGTCCCTACGCGGGGCGACGCGCGCAGGTATTCGAACACTGGCAGGCGGGGATCCGGGCCGTCGCCGCCTGCGCCAACGTGGTGGTCAAGCTCGGCGGACTGGCCATGCCCGTGAACGGTTTCGGCTGGCACCGGCAGGCGGCCCCGCCGGACTCGGCACAACTGCAGACGGCCTTCGCGCCCTACTTTCATTTCTGTATCGAGCAGTTCGGCCCCGAGCGCTGCGTGTTCGAGAGCAACTTCCCGGTGGATCGCGCGTCCTGCGCCTACCCGGTGCTGTGGAACGCGTTCAAGCGTATCGCCGCGCGCTACTCCCAGGCGCAGCAGGACGCGATGCTGCACGACAACGCGCTGGCGCTGTACGCTCTGGAGGCGGTGTAGGGCGCCGCGCGGACGAGGCGGCCCGCCAGCCAATTGAACCGGCGCCGGACTTTTGCCGACTACGGCGCCCGGCAGTGGCCCGGGGCCGGTCGGACAGCGTATCCTGAGCACTCCGTGAACGACGCGACGGTGCCGCCGATGTCGGATGTGATTCGCCAGCAACTGGACCTTCCCCCACTCGACCAGGTGGGCTTCGTGGTGCGCGACCTGGACGCCGCCCTGGCCCTGTACGAACCCATGTTCGGCCCGTTCTCCACCATGGAGCCCGGGCCGATGAGCTATGACTACCGCGGCGCACAGGCCGAGTGCGAGATGAAACTCGCCTTCGGCCGCAGCGGCGATGTGGAGATCGAGCTCATCCAGTGGCTGCGCGGCGACTGTCCGCACAAGGAGTTTATCGATGCCGGTCGCGAGGGTATGCACCACCTGCGCTTCCGCATCGACGACCTCGAGGCCAGCGTGGCCGCGGCGGAAACAGTCGGCTGGCGCCGTATCTGGAGCAAGCGCTACGGCGAGGGCCTGGCCGTGGCCTACCTGGAGCGCGCGGGAGATGCGCTGTTGCTGGAATTGTTCGAAAACCTGCACGGCTGAGCGCCGCGCGGGCGCCTCGCCTAGGCGGTGTCGCCCTGCGCCTGCGGTCGTGAAATGGAGATCGCCCCGAGGAACGGCTCGACGCCCTCGTCACCGCGCGCGTAGGTGATCATGCGGTAGTACAGGCCCTGGGCGGAGCCGTTGAGCAGGGCGTCCTCGAGCATCGATTCGGTATCCACGGCGCGCGCCTGTTCCAGCAGTTTGGCGAAGGTGCGCGTGTAGTTGTCCGTATGGCGCCGGCGGATATCGGTGCCGAAGAGAATCTCCTGCACCCTGTCGGGGTCTTCCCGGTGGGTGATGATCAATGAGATCATCTTGCGCACGAACCAGGCGTGGTCCCCGGTGCTGGCGATGGCGCGCTGCTCTGTGAACTCTTCTCCCGTGATTTCCCCGGTGCCGGTGGGGCCCGCGACGGACATGTAATGAAACCCCGCGATGCCGCCCAGTTGCTCCTGCACCAGGTTGAGCAGCTTGAAATAGCTGTCCTGGCGCGAATGCAGTTCCAGGCGCTGCGCGCTCTTTTCCTGCAGCTTGATGGCGCGGGTATTGGCCGAGATCTCCGTCTGCTGCATGAAATGGCCGATCACCAGCCACAGGAACGCCAGGGGCGCGAAAGCGCCTTCGAGGAAGCTGCCGATATCGGCGGTGGGCAGGTGCACGAAATTGCCCCAGCCGACCACGCTCAACAGGTAGATAAGCCCCGTGACGATCCACACCACGGTGACCACCAGCCCCAGGAGGACACGCCAGTCCATGGGCAGGAATCGCTTTGGCTCGTTCATGCGCCAGGCCTTTCAGCTAAACGGGATCAAACTGTTCTTATACAGTTCGCGGCGGCGCGGGTAAACCCGCTGTGGCTGTGCTTCAGTACACCTTGAACTGCGCGTGGGTCGGGTCGCAGCCGGGGACGTGAATCGAGTAGCGGTAGATGCCCTCGGGTACGCCCTTGCCCTTGACCCGGCAGCGCAGCTTGCCCTGCTTGTTGCCCGCCAGGTCGCACTTGTTCTCGCCGCTCTTGACGAAGGGGTCCGCGCTGCCCTGGTTGAACCTGATTTCGAAGGGATATTTTTTTTTGTCCTTCATCTGCCAGCTGATGCGTTTCTCGCGGCGGGTGCACACGCAGCCCTTGTCTTTCTTGCAGTCCTTGCGGCCCTCGGCCTTGTCGTTATCGCAGTTGTCGTGGTCGCCCTTGAACTTCGCCACCACCTGGCACTGGCCGTCCTTGTTTTTTACGTCCAGGCGCACCTTCTGCTCCCTGGCTTCGGCCCAGGCCTGCGTGTTGAGCAGTAGCAGGGCCAGTGCGGCGAGTTTCACAGTGTTGCGCAGGTGGAGGCGAGACGGCATGGCGATTCCCTTGGGGGTGAGTGTAGAAAAAGAGTCTAGCCGACAATGGCGTGTCGGCAAGGGGTGGCGGGTGGTGCCGCACTTAAAAAAAAGGTTCTTCGCACATTAGCGGGGAGCCAGAAATAGAAAAGCGGTGAATTGAGTTAAGGTTGGAGATGCGACCCTTCAACCAATAACACCGAATCCACCG
>PABK01000035.1 GCA_002699145.1 Halioglobus sp. | reverse complement strand
CGCGCAGCCCGTCACCCCCGCGAAAGCGGGGGTCCATGATCTTTACTGCCGCGCTTACGCTCACTGGATTCCCGCTTTCGCGGGAATGACCGTTGAAAATGGACTGCGGGAATGACCGGTGAAAATCGACTGCGGGAATGACCGGTGAAAATCGACTGCGGGAATGACCGGTGAAAATCGACTGCGGGAATGACCGGTGAAAATGGACTGCGGGAATGACGGGCTGCGGTAGCCATACCATCCGTCATCCCCCGCGCAGGTTGAGCCGGACCGCCATCCGTCACCCCCGCGAAAGCGGGGGTCCATGATCTTTACTGCCGCGCTTACGCTCACTGGATTCCCGCTTTCGCGGGAATGACGGGTCAAAATGGACTGCGGGAATGACGGGCTGCGGTAGCTATACCATCCGTCACCCCCCGCGCAGGTTGAGCCGGATCACCACCCGTCACCCCCGCGCAGGTTGAGCCGGATCACCACCCGTCACCCCCGCGCAGGTTGAGCCGGATCACCTCCCGTCACCCCCGCGCAAGCGGGGGTCCAGAATCCCCGCCTAGAAGGGGTTTCACCCTCGTTTCCAGCGCGTCCCTTCCCGTGAATCCTCCAGCACGACACCGTCCGCCGCCAATTGTTCGCGGATTTCGTCGGCGCGGGCGTAGTTCTTGTCCCGCTTGGCCTGTTCCCGCTCGGCGATCAAGGCCTCAATGGCCTCGGCTGGGATAGCATCGCCATCCGCACCCTGCAACCACTCGGTGGGATCCTGCTCAAGGATGCCCAGCAAGTTGCCCGCGGCCAGGATGCGCGCCTTCAGCGTCGCCTGTTCGCTCCGGTCGGCCTTGTTCAGCGCCCTGGCCAGGGCGTGGATCTCGGCGATGGCCACAGGCGTGTTCAGATCGTCGTTGAGAGCGGCGTAGAACGGCTCCCCGGCCAGGCTCACCTGCGTGTCCAACTCGATGTGCTGCACCGCGCGCAGGGTGCCGTAGAGGCTGTCCAGGGTGGCCTGCGCCTGCTGCAGCAGGTCCGCGGAGAAGTCCAGCGGCGAGCGGTAGTGCGCGGACAACAGTGCAAAGCGCAGCACCTCGCCGCGGTAGCTGCCCAGCAGGTCGCGCACGGTGCGGAAATTGCCCAGGGACTTGGACATCTTCTCGCCATCGATGTCGAGATAGGCGTTGTGCATCCAGTAGCGCACGTAGTCGCCACCGTGCGCGCAGCGGCTCTGCGCGATCTCGTTCTCGTGGTGCGGAAAGATCAGGTCGCGGCCGCCGCCGTGAATATCGATGGTCTCGCCCAGGTGTTCGCGGATCATCGCCGAGCACTCCAGGTGCCAGCCCGGCCGACCGCGTCCCCAGGGGCTGTCCCAGCCCGGATCACCCTCCGCGGCCGGCTTCCATAGTACGAAGTCGCCGGGATGGCGCTTGTAGTCCGCGACCTCGACCCGGGCGCCGGCCAGCATGTCGTCCAGGGAGCGCTTCGACAGGCGGCCGTAGTCGGGCATGGATTCCACGGCGAACAGTACGTGCCCGGCGGACTCGTAGGCGTGACCCTTGTCGATCAGCGTGCGGGTCAGTTCAATCATCGCTGCAATGTTGTCCGTGGCGCAGGGCTCCAGGCTTGGCGGCAGTGCGTTGAGCTGCGCCATGTCCTGGCGGTATTTCTCGGTAAACTCGGCGGTTACCGAATCGATACCACGGCCGCTCTCGTGTGCGGCTGCGATAATCTTGTCGTCGATATCGGTGATGTTGCGCGCGTAGGTCACGCTGGAAAAATGCGTTTGCAGCAGGCGGAACAGCGTGTCGAACACCACCACCGGGCGCGCGTTGCCGATGTGCGCCAGGTTGTAAACCGTCGGGCCGCAGACATACATGGTCACGGTGTCAGGGACCAGGGGTTCGAAGTCCTCCTTGGCGGCGGTCATGGTGTTGTAGAGTTTCAGTGACATTTCAGCGTTCCGTTATTGCTGCCTGTGGATTCCCGCTTGCGCGGGAATGACGGGTTGGGGTTTGCGCTTGCGCGGGAATGACGGGTCGGTGTTTGCGCTTGCGCGGGAATGACGGGTTGGTGTTTGCGCTTGCGCGGGAATGACGGGTCTGGATTCCCGCTTGCGCGGGAATGACGGGGCGGGGTTTGCGCTTGCGCGGGAATGACGGGTCTGGATTCCCGCTTGCGCGGGAATGACGGGTCTGGATTCCCGCTTGCGCGGGAATGACGGGGCGGGGTTTGCGCTTGCGCGGGCATGACGGGGCGGGGTTTGCGCCTGCGCGGGCATGACGGGGCGGGGTTCCCGCGTGTGCGGGGTTGACGAAACCGGCTTAATCACTCCAGGAATCACGCAGGCCGATGGTGCGGTTGAACACCGGTGTGTCGGTACTGTGGTCATAACGGTCGGCGACGAAGTAGCCCTCGCGCTCGAACTGGTAACTGTCCTCGGGACGCGCCTGCGCCAGGGCGGGTTCGATCCAGGCCTGCTCGACGACACGCAGTGATTCCGGGTTTAGGTGGTCCAGAAAATCCTTGTCGCCCTTGTCCGGCGCCTCGTCGTTGAACAGGCGGTCGTACAGCCGCACCTCGGCGCGCCGGCCGTGGCTGGCCGAGACCCACTGGATGACGCCGCGCGGCTTGACACCATCGGCGGGGTTTTCTCCCAGCGTGCCCGGCACCGTGTGCGCGCGCACCTCGACGATCTGGCCGCTGTCATCTCGCACCACCTCGTCCGCCTCGATCACCCAGGCGTTGCGCAGGCGCACACGCTTGCCCAGCACCAGGCGCTTGTACTTCTTGTTTGCCTCCTCGCGGAAGTCGTCGGCGTCGATAAACAGTTCCCGGGTAAAGGGCAGCACCCGCTCACCGAGATCGACACGCGACGGGTGGCGTGGCGCCGACAGTTCTTCCACCTTGTCCTCAGGGTAATCGGTGAGCACGACCTTCAGCGGGTTGAGCACGCACATGCCGCGCGGCGCGTTCTCGTTGAGGTCCTCGCGAATGGCGAACTCCAGCATTGCCACGTCCACCACGCCGTCGCTGCGCGTGGTGCCGATCATGTCGCAGAAGCGGCGGATCGCCGCGGGCGTATAGCCGCGCCGGCGCATGCCCGCAATAGTCGGCATGCGCGGGTCGTCCCAGCCGGCGACCACGCCCTGGTCGACCAGCTGTTTGAGCTTGCGCTTGCTGGTCACCGTGTAGCTCGGGTTTAGGCGACCAAACTCGTACTGCCGCGGCCGACAGCTCACGGGCAGGTGCTCCAGCAACCAGTCGTACAACGGCCGGTGATCCTCGAACTCCAGCGTGCAAATGGAGTGGGTGATACCCTCGATGGCGTCTTCCTGCCCGTGGGCGAAATCGTAGGTCGGGTAGATGACCCAGTCGTTGCCGGTCTGGTGGTGGCGGACCTTGCGAATGCGGTAAAGAATCGGGTCGCGCAGGTTCATGTTCGGCGAGGCCATGTCGATCTTCGCGCGCAGCACCTTCGCGCCCTCGTCGAACTCCCCCGCTTTCATGCGCGCCAGCAGGTCGAGATTCTCTTCCACGGAGCGCTCGCGGTAGGGGCTGTTGCGTCCCGCCTCGGTGAGCGTTCCGCGGTATTCGCGCGCCTGGTCCGCATCCAGGTCACAGACGTAGGCGTCGCCGTTGCGCACCAGGTGTTCGGCCCAGTCGTAGAGTTGCTGGAAATAGCTAGAGGCGTAGCGCGGCTCACCGTCCCAGCGGTAGCCCAACCAGCGGATATCCTCCTGTATGGACTCGATGAACTCCTGGCTCTCCTTCTCCGGGTTGGTGTCGTCGAAGCGCAGGTTGCAGCGCCCGCCGTTTGCCTCGGCGAGGCCGAAATTGACGCTGATGGACTTGGCGTGCCCAACGTGCAGGTAGCCGTTGGGCTCCGGGGGAAAGCGCGTCACCACCTCGGACACGCGCCCGGCGGCGAGATCCTCGCTGATGATGGTCTGCAGAAAGTTGCTGGCCGGGGCGTCGTCCATGTCCAAATACATCACTTGGCAAAAAGGCGCGTATTATAGCGGCTGCGACACCCGCCTTATAGCCACCGCGTGGCCAATTATCACCATCATCCCGCCCGGCCACGGCGGTTTTCCTCGGGGCAAAAAGCCCGTATTATTGCCCGCCCGATCCCGCCAACCATCCAAGGACGCAATAATATGGTCATCATCCGCACGACCTTCGGCGAAATCACACTGGAACTGGACGCCGAAAAAGCGCCCGCGACCGTCGCCAATTTCCTCAGCTACGCCCGCGACGGCTACTACGACGGGACGATTTTCCACCGGGTGATCGACAATTTCATGATCCAGGGCGGCGGTTTCGACACCGACATGCAGCAAAAAGAGACCGCCGAGCCGATCGAGAACGAGGCGGACAACGGGCTGAAAAACGATTTCGGCACCATCGCCATGGCGCGCACCATGGACCCGCACTCCGCCACCTCGCAGTTCTTCATCAACGTCAAGGACAACGACTTTCTCAACCACACGGGCAAGACCGCCCAGGGCTGGGGATACGCGGTATTCGGCCGGGTGACCGCCGGGGACGAGGTGCTGGACAAGATTCGCGCAGTGCCCACCGGCAGCCACGGCCCCCACCAGGACGTGCCCACCGACCCGGTGATCATCGAGTCGGTGGAGATCGTGGAGGAGTAAACTCCGCGCCGTGCCGGCCGCGCCCGTCACCTGGTTCATCGCCGACCTGCACCTGGACCCGGCGCGGCCACGTTCGGGCCGGGATTTCGCCACTTTCCTGCAGCGCCTCGGAGACGGGCACGCCCTCTACATTCTCGGCGACCTGTTCGAGGCCTGGCCCGGGGACGACGACGATTGCGCCCTGGCCGAGAGCACGCGCTCGGAGCTGGCGGCGTTTACCGCCCGCGGTGGCCAGCTCTGCCTGCTGCACGGCAACCGCGACTTCCTGCTCGGCGCCGCGTTCTGCCGCGCCACCGGTGCGCGCCTGCTCGCCGACCCCACGCTGCTGGACCTGCACGGCACGCCGACGCTGCTCATGCACGGGGACAGCCTGTGCACCGCCGACCGGGACTACCAGGCGTTTCGCCGCCGCGCACGCTCTGCGCACTGGCAGGCCCAGATCCTCGCACGCGACCTGCAGCAGCGACGCGCCCTCGCCGCGGACCTGCGCCGCATCAGCCACGAGGCGCAGGGCAACAAGGCAGCCGACATCGTCGATGTCACCCCCGCCGAGGTGGAGCGCGTCATGGCGCAGCACGGCGCGGCGCAGCTGATCCACGGCCACACCCACCGCCCCGGGCGACACGAACACGCAGCCGGGACCCGCTGGGTACTGGGAGACTGGGAGTCCGGCCCGCTGGGACTTAAAGTAACTTCTGAGGAAAGTGTTCTTGTCAACCCGTTAAATATTTAACAATCAACAGGTTACAGTATTGTCTTGAGCACGATTCAACCAGCCTGTCGCTGCGCTGGCTGCGCGAGTGGGCGTCTAGGCAAGCGTGGGCACACCGCTGTGGAAACGGAATTCGGTATCGGGCGACTCGATCAATTCGCGCTCGCGCGCCAGCAGTCCCGGCAGCCTGCGCTGCACCTCCTCCGCGCCGGACAGCGCCCGGGCCAGCGCCAGGTAATCCTGGTAGTGCCGCGCCTCGGACCTGAGCAGTGAACTGTAGAACTCGCCCAGCTCGGCATCCAGTTCCGGCGCCAGCACAGCGAAGCGCTCGCAGGAGCGCGCCTCGATGATCGCGCCCACCAGCAGCGTGTCCACCAGCCGACCGGGTTCGGCGCTGCGCACACCGCGGCGCAACTCACCGGCGTAGCGGGAGGCCGACAACTGCGGGTAATCGATGTCGCGCGCGCGCATCAGCGCGATGACCTGCTCGAAGTGACGCAGTTCCTCGCGCGCCAGTTTCGACAGCCGCCGCAACAGGTCATGGTGCTCGACATAGCGGTACATCAGGTTGAGCGCGGTGGAGGCGGCCTTTTTTTCACAGTTGGCGTGGTCCACCAGCAGTATCGAGGGGTTCTGCAGCGCCCAGTCCACCCAGGCGCGGGGCGTCGCGCAGGGCAGGAACGAGCGGATCGCCGCGAGGTCGGTGGCGGCCATCGCCTAGGCGCCCTCGCGGAACAGGTCGGGCGCCTGGATGTAGCGTTCGTAATGGGCTTCGGAGAGGGTGTAGAACTCACGGTCGATGAGTTCGCGCAATCCCGCCAGGGACATATCGCGGTAGCGGATATCCACCTCGAAGCCATAGTCCCGGCAGTTGTCGATCTGCCCGGCTCCGGCCTTGAGCAGGCTGAACACCCAGCAGTGCGGATCGTGGTGCGCGACGTACCGCACCTGCTGTACCTCAAGCTGCCAGCGCAGCAGCTCGACGTCGACCACGCGCAGGCGGTTGGCCACGCACTGGCAGAGAAATCCGTCCAGGCGCCGGTCGACCACCCGCTTCTGCTCCACGCTGTAGCTGTTCCAGTGGATCACCTCGTGGCTGAAGCGCTTGCAGCCGCGGCACACGCTGTCGCCGATGCCGGTGGAGCAGACGCCGATACAGGGGGTTTTAACGGTCTGGTCGAGCATGCACAGGGACAATCCGGGGGGCTGTTGCCTGAGCGCGAGTGTAAGGTATCGACGCAGTGAATGCACGATATAAGGGCTTGATTCGTTTATCTTAATTCCGCTGTGGGCTATAATCCGCCGCGATTTCCCAACCACACCGGACGGTCGCCACCCCCGTTTGCGGGCGTCGCGCGACTGCTGCAAAGGAGTTCCACCGTGCTTGACGCCTACCGCGAACACGTGGCCGAACGGGCCGCCCAGAACATTCCCCCCAAGCCCCTCAGTGCAGAGCAGGTGGCCGGCCTGGTGGACCTGCTGAAAAACCCGCCGGCGGGCGAGGAGTCGTTCCTGCTGGAACTGATCAGCACCCGCGTGCCCCCGGGCGTGGACGAGGCCGCCTACGTGAAGGCCGGGTTCCTCTCCGCGGTGGCCAGGGGCGAGGCTGAAAGCCCGCTGATTGACAGGCCGGCGGCGATCAAGCTGCTGGGCAACATGCACGGCGGTTACAACATCGAGACCCTCGTCGGGCTGCTGCCGGACGCGGAACTGGGTGAGGCGGCCGCGGCGGAACTGAAACACACCCTGCTGATGTTCGACGCGTTCCACGATGTCGAGGAACTGGCCAGGGGCGGCAACGAGAACGCCAAGGCGGTCCTGCAGTCCTGGGCTGACGGAGAGTGGTTCACCGATCAGCCGGAAGTGCCGGAGTCGATCAAGGTCGCCGTGTTCAAGGTGACCGGCGAGACCAACACCGACGACCTCTCCCCCGCCCCCGACGCCTGGAGCCGCCCGGACATCCCGCTGCACGCCCTGGCCATGTACAAGATGACCCGCGACGGGCTGGAGCCCGAGGAACACGGCGTCACCGGCCCGATGAAACAGGTCCAGGAGATCCAGGCCAAGGGCCTGCCCGTGGCCTTCGTCGGCGACGTGGTCGGCACCGGCTCCTCGCGCAAGTCCGCCACCAACTCGGTGCTGTGGTTTTTCGGCGACGACATCGACGGTGTGCCGAACAAGAAAGGCGGCGGCATCTGCATCGGTGGCAAGGTCGCGCCGATTTTCTACAACACCATGGAAGACGCCGGCGCGCTGGTGTTCGAGGCGCCCGTGGACGACCTCAACATGGGCGACGTGATCGAGATCCGCCCCTACGACGGCAAGATCCTGTCCGAGTCCGGCGACGTCCTGAGCGAATTCGAACTGAAGTCCGACGTGCTGCTGGACGAGGTACGCGCCGGCGGCCGCATCAACCTGATCATCGGTCGCGGACTCACCACCAAGGCGCGCGAGGCACTGGGCCTTGGCGAATCGGACCTGTTCCGCAAGCCGGAGCAGCCAGAAGATAGCGGTAAAGGCTTCTCACTGGCGCAGAAAATGGTCGGCCGGGCCTGCGGCGTGGACGGCGTCCGCCCCGGCACCTACTGCGAACCGAAGATGACCACCGTGGGTTCACAGGACACCACCGGCCCGATGACCCGCGATGAGCTCAAGGACCTCGCCTGCCTGGGCTTTTCCGCCGACCTGACCATGCAGTCCTTCTGCCACACCGCGGCCTACCCCAAGCCCGTGGACATCGACACCCAGCACACCCTGCCGGACTTCATCATGACCCGTGGCGGCGTCTCCCTGCGCCCGGGCGACGGCATCATCCACTCCTGGCTGAACCGCATGCTGCTGCCCGACACCGTGGGCACCGGCGGCGATTCCCACACGCGCTTCCCGATGGGCATTTCCTTCCCCGCCGGGTCCGGCCTCGTGGCCTTCGCCGCCGCCACCGGCGTGATGCCGCTGGACATGCCCGAGTCCGTACTGGTGCGTTTCAACGGCGAGATGCAGCCCGGCATCACCCTGCGCGACCTGGTACACGCCATCCCCTATTACGCCATCCAGGAGGGTTTGCTGACCGTCGAGAAGAAGGGCAAGAAAAATATCTTCTCCGGCCGCATCCTCGAGATCGAGGGCCTGTCGGGCCTGACCGTGGAACAGGCCTTCGAGCTGTCCGACGCCTCCGCCGAGCGCTCCGCCGCGGGCTGCACCATCGCGCTGGACGAGGACATGGTCGCCGAGTACCTGCGTTCCAATATCGTGCTGCTGCGCTCCATGATCGCCGAGGGCTACGGCGACGCCCGCACCCTGGAGCGCCGCGCGCGCAAGATGGAGGAGTGGCTGCAAGACCCGAGCCTGATGCGGGCCGACGCCGACGCCGAGTACGCCGCCGTCATCGAGATAGACCTGGCCGAGGTGACCGAGCCCGTGGTCTGCTGCCCCAACGACCCGGACGATGCGAAGCTGCTGTCCGAGGTCGCCGGCGACAAGGTGGACGAGGTCTTCATCGGTTCGTGCATGACCAACATCGGCCACTTCCGCGCCGCCGGCAAGCTGCTGGAGCAACACAAGGGCGGTATCTCCACCCGCATGTGGATCGTGCCGCCCACGCGCATGGACGAGCACCTGCTGATGGAAGAGGGCTACTACAGCATCTTCGGCCGTGCCGGCGCGCGCACCGAGATGCCCGGCTGCTCCCTGTGCATGGGTAACCAGGCGCGCGTGGCGGCCAACAGCACCGTACTGTCCACCTCGACCCGCAACTTCCCCAACCGCCTCGGCGACGGCGCCAATGTCTACCTGACCAGCGCCGAGCTGGCCTCCGTGGGCGCCCTGCTGGGCAAGCTGCCAACGCCCGCGGAGTACATGAAGTTCGCGAAGAACCTCGACGCCATGTCCGCGGATATCTACCGCTACATGAACTTCGACCAGATCGTGGAGTTCCAGAAAAGCGCGGAGGAAGGTGCGCGCATCGCCGCGACGGAGATCGTGGAACTGAGCGCCTGACTCAGGAGATGGCCATCTCGGGGCCGGAGGGGCGGCGACGGTTCGGCCTGAACTGCTCGACGGCGCGGGCAAACTCCCCGACCGCGTCGCGCGCGCCCTCCCCGCCACCCTTGGCGGGTGCGTAGGCCAGGCTGTTGTACAGCGCGGTGATGTGGCGCAACTGCGACGCGTACGCGGGCAGCGCCACTGCCGCCCGGCGCGCGAAAGCCCCGGGGGACTCGCCCTTCTGCCGTTCCACACCCAGCCCGGCGAGGCGCTCACAGAACAGCAGGTAGTGCTTGTCCAGCGGGTTGGGTGCGCGCGTGTCGCGCCGCCGCAGCAGGGAGATGGCCACGGGCACCAGCACCAGGGCCCAGCTGCCGAGGAAGACCGTGGCGAAGACCCGCGAGCTGATCTCGCCAAACACCTCGTGCAGCAACTCGAACTGCCGCTCGTTGTCGAAGCCCACCACCCAGCTCTGCCAGCGATAGGTCAGCGCGTCGTAACGCAGGCGCAGCAGGTTGACCCAGGGCACACCGCGGTAGCGCAACGGCGACAGCGGCGAATCGGCCAGGAAGCTACCCTCCGACTGCATGGCCTGCTCCAGGCCGCGCTCGATGCGCTCGGGGGCGACCGCCGCCGTGGGATCCACCCGCGTCCAGCCCTGGCCCGCCAGCCACACCTCGGCCCAGGCGTGGGCGTCGAACTGGTGCACGATCACCGTGCGGTTCACCGGGTTGATCTCGCCGCCCTGGTAACCGGCGACCACCCGTGCCGGCACCCCCGCCGCGCGCATCATCAGCACGAAGGCGTAGGCGTAGTGTTCGCAAAATCCGCGCCGGCTCTCGAAGATGAAATGGTCCATGCCGTCGCGCTCGGGCAGGGTGCCCGGTTGCAGCGTGTAGCGGTACTCCTGCTCATGAAACCTGCGCAGTACCGCGTCGACAAAGGCCGCGTCGCTGCCCGCGTCCTCGCGCAGTGAGCGCGCCAGCTCGCGGGTGCGCATATCGCCTTTTGGCGGCAGGGTCGTTTCCGTCTTGCGCCGCCAGTCGGACAGTTCCGTCTCCGCCGGCGTGCCCGGCCAGGACATGGCGCTGTACATGAATTCGGTTTCCAGGGGCATCGGCGAATGCAGACGGAAATCGGCGGTGTGCATCACCCCGGCATGGCTGGAGTGCGCGTAGTGCAGCCCGTACAGCCAGTTCTGCCGGGACGGTTCCATGATCACGCTGTAACTCAGGGGCTGCCCCTGCACGGCCACGTCCGCCGGTCGCTGCTGGTCCGCCGGCACCTGGTAGTACCCCAGGGTGGTCCAGGTGCCCTGCTTCAACTGGCTGAACACCAGGCCGCGCCAGTACAGTTCAGACTGCGGCGGGATGTCGCCGTCGAAGCGCACGCGAAACGCCACCTCGTCGGACTGGCTGAGGCGGGCGACGTCACCCGGGCGCATGAAATCGCTCATGCCGGTTTTGCCCGCCTGGCTCTTGATCGGCACCGTCCACAGGGGGCCCACGCGCGGGAAGAGGAAAAACAGCACGATCATCAGCGGCAGCGCCTGCAGCAACATCACCGACGCCAGGCGCAGCGCGCCGCGGTTGAAACGGTCCTCTCCCGGGCGGTGCAGCGCCACCAGGGCGGTGGTCACCAACAGCACGTTGAGCACCGAGTACAGGGTGATCAACAGGTCCTGGCTGAACAGGAATTCGGTAACACAGACGAAGTAGCCGAGAAACAGCAGCACGTAGGCGTCCTTGCGCTGCACCAGCTCGATGAGTTTCAGCGCGAAGGCGGTGAGCAACAGGGCCACGGTGGGCTCCAGCCCGATCAGTGAACCGTAACTGGCGTAGATGCCGCCGAAGCAGCTGATCGTCAGGGCGACCTTGACCCAGCGCCCGGGAAAGGACCAGCGGCCCCGGTGCACCAGGATCCGCCACAGCGCCGCGATGACGAATACGACCAGCACCCAGATGGGCAGCCGCAGCGCATGGGGCGCCACCAGGGTAAACAGGCAGATTATGATCCACACCAGGGCGTTGCGCGGTATTTGCTCCTGGCGATTCACGCGCCCGCCTCTTCCTTGCCGTACAGGGCCAGCGCACGCAGAACGCGCTCGCGGTGCCGGTCGCCGACATTCGGCTCGATCACCGTGCCGGGCAGGCGCAGGCCGTACTCCTCGTCACGCTCTTCCAGCTGCAGCGCCCAGTAGCACAGGTGGGACAGGCGCTGTTCCACGCCGACACCGGGAAACAGGTCCCAGTCCAGCCACACGCTGCGCTCGGCGTAGGCGGTGTACTGCTTGCTCTGCAAGCCCTGCCCCTTGGCCAGGCCCTTCCAGTGGATATGGCGCAGGGAATCGCCGCGCTGGTAGTCGCGGAAACCGAAAAAGTCATCGCTGCCGCTGATCGGCACGGCGGCCCCGTCCGGGGTGTCGGAGGCCAGCCCTGGCAGGTCCGGGGACGGCAGCGGGCGCGGGTAGACCAGCGCGTGCAGGTCCAGGTCCACCCAGGTCCAGCAGCGCAACAGGCCCAGTGGATAGGTGGATTCCAGCCGCAGCCGTCCCGGGCGAAACCAGCCGCGGTTGCCGACCGCCATGTGCAGTTGTACGCGGACCGCATCCTCGTCCACCAGGTTGATCAGCGCGTCGCTGCTGTCGGGCCAGCCCAGGTGCAGGGCGTAGTGCTCGCGCCGCTTGCCCCGCTCGACCAGCAGTTCGAACTCCGACTGCTGCCCCGGGAATGCCGGCTGCGCGCGCACCGCGCGAATGGTCAGCCCGGACAGGTTGGCGTAGGTATGCAGGGTGGCGACCACAAACAGCGTGGCCAGCATGAAGGTCAGCCCGTAGCTGAGATTGTTCTGGAAGTTGATCGCCGTCAGCAGCATGACCAGCAGGCAGACGCCGAAAAACAGGCCGACGCGACCGGGAAAAATGAAGATGCGCCGCTGGTCCAGGGTGACGGCGCGGGCCGGCGGAATACGCCGGTTGATCCACTGGCGAAAACGCCTGCGCAGGCGTTGCCGCAGCCCGCCCGCGTCCGACCTGATTGCCTGCACGACCATCGACGACGGCGATCAGGCGCCGATGACGTCCACGTTGCGCTGCAGCAGTTCCACCAGCGCCGTACCGTCGCCGGAGTACTCGCCGCTGGGCACCACCCGGTGGGAGGCCACGGCCGGCAGCACCGCCTGCACGTCCTCGGGCACCACGTGCCCGCGATTCTGCATCAGCGCCCAGGTCTTGGCGCAATCGAGCAGCGCCAGCGCACCGCGCGGCGACAGGCCGACCTCGAACTCCGGCGACTGGCGCGTGTAGGCGACCAGGCGCTGCAGGTAATCGAGCAGCGTGTCCGAGGCGTGCACTTCCCCGGCGCAGGCGCGGATGGCCTCGCGCTGCGCCGCGTCGATACACTGCGCCGGGGCGGCATCCGCGCCGCCACGGCCGTTGCGCCGCTCGAACATCTCGCGCTCGGCCCGCGGGTGCGGG
Organism: Halioglobus sp.; assembly: GCA_002699145.1. Classification (GTDB taxonomy): domain Bacteria; phylum Pseudomonadota; class Gammaproteobacteria; order Pseudomonadales; family Halieaceae; genus Marimicrobium. The sequence goes on along the minus strand of PABK01000035.1, from coordinate 329,895 downwards.
TAACCCAGTTCCAGCCGCATGAGGAAGCGGTCGAGCTGGGATTCCGGCAACGGGTAGGTGCCGGACTGGTGTACCGGGTTCTGCGTGGCGATGACGAAAAACGGCTCCGGCAGCGGGCGCGTTTCGCCCTCTACGGTGACCTGCCCCTCGGCCATCGCCTCCAGCAGCGCGCTCTGGGTGCGCGGCGTGGTGCGGTTGATCTCGTCGGCCAGCAGCAACTGGGTGAAGATGGGACCGGGATGAAAGGTAAACGAGGCGTCGCTGGCGTCGTACACCGACACACCCAGGATGTCCGCGGGCAGCAGGTCACTGGTAAACTGCACCCGTTTCCAGGAGAGGCCCAGCACCGCGGCCAGCGCGTGGGACAGGGTGGTCTTGCCCATGCCCGGCAGGTCCTCGATCAGCAGGTGGCCGCGCGCGAACAGGCAGCATAGCGCCAGGCGAATCTGCGTCTCCTTGCCCAGCAGGATCCTGCCCACCTCGGCCACCGCCGCGTCGATAGCTCCCTGCAGGTTGTCCCCCCGGCCCGGGCCGTCGCCGGCGGCTTTATCGCCGGGTCTCAATGCCTGTCTGATGTTCATCGCGCCGCGCATCCCTCGTTGTCACTCAGCGTCCCCAGGCCGGCGAGCGCGCCACGGCTCCCCTACCCCGGCGCGCCCGTGGCGTGCGGCTGCCTCGCCCGCACCACGACCACTGCCCACAGTGTATAGTTGCCGCACAGCGCTGAGCCACGAGAAGTTGCAAAAAAGCCAAAAAAAGCGTCGATTACGCACCATCGTGCCGCCCCGGGCGCCGGCCAGCACCCGTGAGCAGCGCGTCTTCAGCTCGATCGCCGCCCTGCCTCCCGTGTAGCCGTTCAGGCGGACAGGGCGTCGAATCCCCGCGCCAGGTCGGCCTTGATATCCTCGACGTCCTCCAGCCCCACCGCCACACGCACCAGGCCGTCGGCAATGCCGGACTGCTCGCGCTGCGCCGGGCTCAGGCGGCTGTGGGTGGTCGTCGCCGGGTGCACGATCGTGCTCTTGGCGTCCCCCAGGTTGGCGGTCAGCGAGAGCATGCGCGTGCCGTCGATAAAGCGCCAGGCCCCGGGCTGCCCGCCCCCGAGGCGAAAGGACAGGACGCCGCCGAAGGCGCGCTGCTGGCGCGCCGCCAGCGCGTGCCCGGGGTGGTCCTCCAGGCCCGAGTAGTACACCTGCTCGACCAGGGGCTGCTCGCGCAACCAGCGCGCCAGCGCCAGGGCGTTGGCGCTATGTGCCTCCATGCGCAGGCGCAGCGTCTCCAGCCCCTTGAGGAACACCCAGGCGTTGAACGCGCTCATGGTGGGGCCGCAGGTGCGCAGGAAGGTCTGCACCTCGTCCATGTGCCTGGCCTCACCCAGGGCGACGCCGCCGACGCAACGCCCCTGCCCGTCCAGGTACTTGGTCGCCGAGTGCACGACAATATCCGCGCCGAGCTCCAGGGGCCGCTGCAGGGCCGGCGTACAGAAGCAGTTGTCCACCACCAGCAGTGCGCCGCTGTCCCGCGCCAGCTGCGCCAGGGCGGCGATGTCCGCCACCTCGCACAGGGGGTTGGAGGGCGTTTCCAGGAACAGCATGGCGGTCGTGGGACGCAGCGCGTCGCGCCAGCCCTGGGTGTCCAGCAGCGGCACGAAGCTCACCTCGATACCGAATTTCGCCAGGTACTTGCCGAACAGGTTCACCGTGGTGCCGAACACGTCGCGGGAACAGATCACGTGGTCGCCGGACTTGAGCAGCGCCATGGCCACGCTGAGAATCGCCGCCATGCCCGAGGCGGTACCCACCGCCGCCTCGGCGCCTTCCAGCGCCGCCATGCGCTCCTCGAAGGAACGCACGGTGGGATTGGTGTAACGCGAGTAGACGTTGCCCGGCTCGTCGCCAGAGAAGCGCGCCGCGGCCTGCGCCGCGTCGTCGAACACGTAGCTGGAGGTGAGAAAGATGGGCTCGGCATGCTCGCCCTCACCGGTGCGGTGTATACCGCCCCGTATCGCCAGGGTGTCGATGTGCGCCCCGGCCAGGGGATCGTCCTTGTCGTCAGTCATAAGTAGTCGTCAGGCGTCGTTGTGCAGGCCGACCACGGCGCCTTCGGCCTGCAACTGCGCTCTCCTTTCCGTTTGCGCCGTATCGTTGCGCAGCTGCTCGACACGATCAAGATAATTCTGGTCGACGTCGCCGGTGATGTACTCGCCGCAGAACACCGAACAGTCGAAGCCGTCGACCTCCGGATTGCCCTCGCGGGAGCACTCGATCAGGTCCTCGAGATCCTGGTAAACAAGCCAGTCCGCACCGATCAGTTCACAAACCTCCTCCACACTGCGGCCATGGGCGATCAGTTCCGAGGCCGAGGGCATGTCGATGCCGTAGACGTTGGGGTAGCGCACCGGCGGCGCCGCCGAGGCGAAATAGACGTTCGCCGCACCGGCCTCGCGGGCCATCTCGATGATCTGCCGGCAGGTGGTTCCGCGCACGATGGAGTCGTCCACCAGCATCACGCTCTTGCCGGAAAACTCCAGCGGCACCGGGTTGAGCTTTTGTTTCACCGACTTCCTGCGCGCGCTCTGCCCGGGCATGATGAAGGTGCGCCCGATGTAGCGGTTTTTCATCAGCCCCTCGCGGAACTTGACGCCCAGTTCGTGGGCGATGGACTGGGCGGCGATGCGACTGGTGTCGGGAATGGGGATCACCACGTCGATTTCCAGGTCCGGGCGCAGGCGGCGGATCTTGCGCGCCAGCGCCTCGCCCTGGCGCATGCGCGTCTTGTACACCGAGATCCCGTCCATCAGCGAGTCCGGTCGCGCAAAATAAACGTGTTCGAAGATACACGGCAGGAGTTTCGGCTGCTGTGCGCACTGGCGCCGGTGCAGGCGGCCCTCCTGGTCGATAAAAATGGCCTCGCCGGGCGCCACGTCACCGAGCAGCGAGAAGCCCAGCACGTCCAGGGCGACACTCTCCGAGGCGATCATGTACTCGGTGCCCCCGGCCCCCTCGCGGGTGCCGATCACCAGCGGGCGGATGCCCTGGGGGTCGCGAAAACCGATAATCCCGTAGTTCACCAGCAGGCCGACCGCGGCGTAACCGCCGCGGCAGCGCCGGTGCACCGCCTCCACCGCACGAAAGATATCGTCGGGCTGTGGACTGAGCTTGCCCAGTATCTGCAACTCGTGGGCAAAAACGTTGAGCAGCACCTCGGAATCCGAGTCGGTGTTCAGGTGACGCAGGTCATCCTGGAACAGCTCGCGGGTGAGCTGCTCGGAATTGGTCAGGTTGCCGTTGTGCGCCAGCGCGATACCGTAGGGGGAGTTGACATAAAATGGCTGGGCCAGCGCCGTGCCGGAACTGCCCGCGGTGGGATAGCGCACATGGCCGATACCCATGTTGCCGGTCAGCCGCTGCATGTGCTGCTGGCGGAACACATCGCGTACCAGGCCCTCGCTCTTGCGCTGGCTGAAGCGCCCGCCGGCACAGGTAACGATACCGGCGGCGTCCTGGCCACGGTGTTGCAATACGGTGAGTGCGTCGTAGATATCCGGCGCCACGTCCGACTTCCCCACCACTCCAACAAGACCACACATCCAGTCGAATCCTCGCTTCCGTCAGGGCCGCAGGCCGGGGCCCAGGTCCTCGCCCAAATTGTTGAATACCCTCTGCACCCAGTTCACCAGCATATCAATATGCGGCATCAACTGGGACTCGTGCAGCCACTGCAGGTTCTGTGGCGGCGCCAGCTGGCGCAGCAGATAGGCCGCCACCAGCACCAGGATCACCCCGCGCGCGAAGCCGAAGACCGTGCCCAGCAAGCGGTCCAGCAGGGACAGGCCGGTGGCCTTGACTACCTGCCTGGCCAGCCTGGCGAGCAGGCCCGCCACCACCAGCGTGCCGGCGAACAGTATGGCGAAAGCCACCACGTAGCGCCCGGTAATATTGTCGATGGCCGAGGCCAGCAACGTCGAAAACTGCGCGGCGAACATATTGGCGATGACGAACGCCGCCACCCAGCCGGCCAGTGAAATCGCCTCGCGCGTAAAACCGCGCCACAGGCTCAACAGGATGGACAGGCCGAGCACGACGACGATGAGCCAGTCCACCGCGTTGAACTGTGTCCAGTCGATCACCACGACCGAAAGCCTGTTCCCCGGCGCATCAGGGCACGTACCGCCGGATCATGGACTGCACACCGAAGCGCGCGTCGATGCCCGCCTGCAGCGACTCGAGCTTCGCGCGCTCGAACTTGGGACCGATGTAGACGCGATACAGGGTGCGACCGTTACTGGACACGTCGGACACGTAGGCCTTGTGCCCCATGTCCGTCAGTTGTGCGCGCAGGCCGGCCGCCTTGTCCCGGTTGCTGACACTGACCACCTGCAGGATATAGGCGACGGGCAATCCGTCCTCGTCCATCTGCAGCGGCGCCGGTGCCTGCTCGCGCAGGAGCGCCTGCTGCGCAGCGGGCTCGGCTGCCGGCGCCTCGACGGCGGGCTCGGGCGGTGGCGGGTCGTAGGCAGCGGGTTCCGCGACGTCCTCGACCTGTCGCTGCGCGACCACCGGGCGCGAGGCGCGCAGGCCCGCGGAATCCGGCGCCTCCACCGCCGCCGCCGACACCTCCGGCTGTGGCGGGATGGCGCGCTCCGGGGACACGTCACGCGCGGCCGGGTCGACGAAAATGATCGGCCAGAAAATCACCCCCAGCGCCACCAGGATCAGCGCGCCGACCAGGCGCTGCTTGAGCACCTCGTTCACGACAGGGCCTCGTGCGGGGCGCCGGCGCGTTCAAGCCGGGGTAACAGCGCGCCCACGGTGTAGAAGGAGCCGAACACCACCAGGCGATCGCCCGGTGCGGCGACACTGCGCGCGCGGGCGAGGGCCTGGCGCAGGTTGCGGCTCAGGCTGACCCGCTCCTCCCCCGCGGCATGGAGCAGGCGCGCGATATCCGCGGCGCGGGCCGCCCGCGCGACGTCCGGCTGGTCCCCCAGGAACCAGGCGTGGAACGAGCCCGCCGCGGCGGCCACCATGCCCTCCAAGTCCTTATCCTCCATTGCGGAAAAAACCGCTATTGTCTTACCTGCACAGGAAGTTGCATTCAGATACTCAAGTAACTTGTCAACTGCCGCGGGATTGTGCGCCACATCCACCACGTAGTCCAGGCCATCCCGCTGCAGCGCCTGGCGCCTGCCTGGCAGCCGCACGCCCTGTAATACCCCGGCGAGCGCCGTATCGTCCGCCGCGCATCCCAGCAACGCGGCGGCCTGCAGGGCTCCGCACACGTTCGCCGGCAGCAGCGGGCCATCGGCCAGGGGGCCGATGTCACGCCGCTCGCCGTCCTGCTGCAGCCAGCCGCGCCAGCGACCCTCGCCCACCGCGACACCAAAGTCCTCGCCCAGGTACAGCGCCGGACTCGCGCCCAGTTGCGCCACACGCCCGCGCAGGGACGCCGGCGGCTCGGGGTCGGCGATCACGGCTGCCCTCTCCGGACGCAGGATGCCGGCCTTTTCCAGGGCGATCTGTTCGCGCGTGCTGCCCAGCCAGTCCTGGTGGTCCAGGGCGATGGCAGTGATCACGGCGACGTCGGCATCGACGATATTCACCGCGTCCAGGCGGCCGCCCAGCCCCACCTCCAGCACCACCAGGTCCGCTGCGTGGCGGCGGAATACGCACAGCGCCGCCAGCGCGGAAAACTCGAAATAGGTCAGGGATGTCTCGCCCCGGGCTGCGTCGATGGCGGCGAAGGCCTGTACGATGTCAGCGTCGGCCGCCTCTGCGCCGTCGACGCGAATGCGTTCATTGAAGCGCTGCAGGTGCGGCGAGGTGAACGCGCCCACACGGCGCCCCGCCGCCAGCGCCAGGGCCTCGAGCACCGCCACGGTAGAGCCCTTGCCATTGGTGCCCGCCACGGTGACCACCGGGCACGGCAGGGGCAGCAGGTCCAGGGCCCGGGCGACGGCGGCGACCCGTTCCAGGCCGAGGTCCACCTGCGTCGGGTGCAGCCCCTCCAGCCTGTGCAGCCACTGCGCCAGGGTGGAACTAGTCATCGACCTCCGGTTGCGCTGGCGCCGCCTCCTCCGCGCCGGGCTCGTCGACCTCCGCGGCCGCGGGAACGTCCGGCAGGCCGGTCAGTTTGGCCAGCAGCCGCCCGATGGTGTCACGCAGTTCCACGCGGTGCACGATCATGTCGATGGCGCCGTGCTCGAGCAGGAACTCGCTGCGCTGGAAGCCCTTGGGCAGCTTCTGGCGAATGGTCTGCTCGATGATGTTCGGCCCGGCGAAGCCGGCCCGCGCGTCCGGCTCGGCGATGTTGATATCACCCAGCAGGGCCAGCGATGCCGACACGCCGCCGTAGATCGGGTCGGTCATCACCGAGATATAGGGTACGCCGGCCAGCTTCATGCGCTCCAGCACCGCGCTGGTCTTGGCCATCTGCATCAGCGAGATCAGCGCCTCCTGCATGCGCGCGCCGCCGGAGGCGGCAAAACACACCAGGGGGATGCGCTCGGCGAGGGCCAGTTGCGCCGCACGGGTGAACTTCTCACCCACCGCGTAGCCCATGGAGCCGCCGTGAAACTCGAACTCGAAGGCCAGGGCGACCAGCGGCTGTTCGTGCAGCGTGCCGCGCATGGCGATCAGCGCATCCTTCTCGCCGGTGCTTTTTTGCGCCGAGGAGAGACGATCGCGATAGCGCTTCTTGTCCTTGAACTTGAGGCGATCGACGGGCTCGATGTCGGTGAGGATTTCCTCGCCGCTGTCCTCGTCGAGAAAGCTGGCCAGGCGGCGGCGCGCGCCCAGGCGCATGTGGTGGTCACACTTGGGGCAGACATCGAGGTTGCGCTCGACGTCGGGACGGTACAGCACCGCGTCGCACTTGACGCACTTCTTCCACAGGCCCTCGGGTACGCTGCTGGAACTTTCGCCCTCTGTATCCCTGCGCACACCGGACGGCAAAATCTTGTCAATCCAGCTCATGGAATCGTCCCACCCCCTCTTCGGTGAGCCATTATAAACCCGGCCCGCGCCACTAGGAAGCTGGCTGGTCGATACCGCGACGAATTCCACCTACCAGCTCGGCGGCGGCATGCCGCGCGGCGCCGCCGTCACCGCGCTCGCCGTAGGCGCCGACAATCGCGTCGACCAGGGCGCTGCCGACGACCACGCCGTCCGCCTCGGCGGCGACCCGGCGCGCCGAATCCGCGTCCTTGATGCCGAACCCCACCGCCACCGGCAGCGTGCAGTGTTCGCGGATAATCCCGACGTGTCGCGCCACGTCCTGGGTGTCGAGGTGGCCGGCGCCAGTGACGCCCTTGAGCGAGACGTAGTAGATGAAACCGCTGGCCTCGGCGACGATGCGCTCGATACGCTGCTCGGGTGTGGTCGGTGCGACCAGGAAGATATTGTCCATGCCCACCCGGCGCAGCTCGGCGTTGAGGCCTGCGACCTCCTCCGGCGGCACGTCCACGGTGAGCAGCGCGTCCACGCCCGCCGCACTGGCCGCGTCGGCGAAGGCGGCGTGGCCCATGTGCTCAACCGGGTTGGCGTAACCCATCAGCAACAGTGGCGTGTCGCTGTCGTCGCGGCGGAACTCCCGCACCATCTCCAGCACCCGGGTCAGGGACACGTCGTGGGCCAGGGCGCGTTCATGCCCGAGCTGGATGACCGGCCCCTCGGACATGGGATCGGAAAACGGCACGCCCAACTCGATGATGTCGGCGCCGCTGGCGACCAGTTCGTGCAGCAGCGGCACCGTCAGCGCCGGGTGCGGATCGCCGGCGACCACATAGGTCAACAGGGCCTTGCGGCCCTGCTGTGACAATGCCTGGAAACGTTGTGCTATTCGACTCACTGTCCGAACCCCGTTCAGAAGCTGATGCCGTCGATCTCTGCGACGGTATGGATATCCTTGTCGCCCCTGCCGGAGAGGTTGACGACGATGAACTGCTCGGACGTCATCTGCGCCGCCAGGCGCGCCGCGTAGGCCAGTGCGTGGCTGCTCTCCAGCGCCGGCATGATGCCCTCGACCCGGGTCAGCGTGTGAAACGCCGCCAGCGCCTCGTCGTCGTTGGCGACCACGTAGTTGACCCGGCCGATGTCCTTGAGCCAGGCGTGTTCCGGCCCGACCCCGGGATAATCCAGGCCCGCCGAGATGGAGTGCGTATGCATGATCTGGCCGTTGTCATCCTGCATCAGGTAGGTGCGATTGCCGTGCAACACCCCCGGGGTACCGGCATTGAGCGGCGCCGCATGTTGCGCCGTTGCGATACCGTGACCGCCGGCCTCGACGCCGTACATGGCCACTGATTCGTCGCCCAGGAAGGGGTGGAACAGGCCGATGGCATTGGAGCCGCCGCCGACGCAGGCGACCAGGGCATCCGGCAGTCTGCCCGCCTGCTGCAGGCACTGGGCCCGCGCTTCGCGCCCGATGACGCACTGGAAATCGCGCACCAGCAGCGGATAGGGGTGCGGGCCCGCGACCGTGCCTATGATGTAGAAGGTGTCGTCGACGTGCGTGACCCAGTCGCGCATCGCCTCGTTCATGGCGTCCTTCAGGGTGCGCGAGCCGGACGTGACCGGGATGACCTCCGCGCCCAGCAGTTTCATGCGGTACACGTTCAGCGCCTGGCGCCGCACGTCCTCCTCGCCCATGAACACGTGGCACTCCAGGCCCAGGCGCGCGGCGATGGTGGCCGTGGCCACGCCGTGCTGCCCGGCCCCGGTCTCGGCGATCACACGGCGCTTGCCCATGTGCTTGGCCAGCAGCGCCTGGCCCACGGTGTTGTTCACCTTGTGCGCGCCGGTGTGGTTAAGGTCCTCGCGCTTGAGGAAGATGCGTGCGCCACCGATGTCGTCGGACCAGCGCCGCGCCTCGTACAGGGGCGACGGGCGCCCGACGTAATGCGCCAGGTCCTCGTCCAGTTCGCGCTGGAACTGTGAATCCGCGGAGAGTTCGCGGTACACGCTCTCCAGTTCCGCCAGCGCAGACATCAGGGTCTCCGCGACGTACTTGCCACCGTAGGCGCCGAAACGACCATCGGCGTCCGGAACCATGGCAAACACGCTGTCATCCGTCTTACTCGTCATCCTGCCTCTGCCTCATTGTCTCATCGGCCGCACGCACCGCGGCGACAAACTGCCCTATGGCGCGCGCATCCTTCAGCCCGGGCGAACGTTCCACGCCACTGCTCACGTCCACGGCCGCCGGCCGCAGCCCGAGAATCGCCGCACCGACATTGTCTGCGTCGAGCCCGCCGGCCAACACCAGCGGACGCGGCAGGCGCGCCGGCGCCAGCGACCAGTCGAAGGTGCGCCCGGTCCCCCCGGGGACACCCTCCTGCCAGCTGTCCAGCAACAGGGCCCGGGCCGCGCGGTAGCGTTCGGCGTCGGCCTCGAGCCGGGCGCCCGGGCGCACGTGCAGGGCCTTCACCCAGGGGCGCTCGAATTGCGCGCAGTACTCCGGGCTCTCACTACCCTGGAACTGCAGCACATCCAGGGGTACGTCGCGCAGCGTCTGGCGGACCACCGCGGCGTCCGCGTCCACGAACAGGCCGACCAGCGTGACAAAGGGCGCCACCGCGTCCGCGACCTGCACGGCACGCTGACAACTGAGATTGCGCGGACTGGGTTCGTAGAACACCATGCCGATGGCGTCCGCACCGGCATCGGCCGCCGCGCGCGCATCCTCTTCCCGGGTAATGCCGCATATCTTGATGCGCGTGGCGGTCATGTCGTCGGTACTGCGAAAAATGAGGGGCGCATTCTAGCAGATCACGCTTCCTGGTGTCTGTAGAACGCCGCGCTCAGGCCGGCGGCCGGCCGACCAGCGTCGGGCCGTAGGGCGTCTGCGGCAGGCCGTAAGTACCGGGGTAGCTGACATCCACGAGGTACAGGCCACAGGGGGGCGCCGTGTCGGCCCCGAGGCTGCGATCCCCACTGGCGAGCAGGCGCGCCACCCACCCGGGGTCCCGGCGCCCGTCCCCCACGGCCAGCAGCGCGCCGGCGATATTGCGCACCATGTGGTGCAGGAAGGCGTTGGCGCGTATATCGATGACCACCAGTTCGTCCCGGCGCCAGACCTGCACCTCCTGCACCTCCCGCCAGGGAGTATGCGACTGGCAGGCCGCCGCTCGGAAGGCGCTGAAGTCCTGCTCGCCCGGCAGGCAGGCGGCGCCCTCGGCCATGGCGGCCTCCGCCAGGGGACGCCGGTGCCAGGCGACGCGACCCTGCAGCAGCGCCGGGCGCACCGCCGCGTTGGCGATGACGTAGCGGTAGCGCCGCGCGGTCGCGCTGAAGCGTGCGTGAAAATCTGCGGCGACAGGCTGCGCCCAGTGCAGGCGCACGTCCAGCGGCAGGTTCGCGTTCGCGCCGACCACCCAGGCCTTGGCGCTGCGCGTGACCGGCGCATCGAAATGCACCACCTGGGCGTGGGCGTGCACACCCGTGTCGGTGCGCCCGGCGCAGTGGGTACGCACGGGCTGCGCCGCCACCTGCGCCAGCGCTGCCTCCAGGGTGTCCTGCACCGTGGCGACGTCGCCGGGCTGGGACTGCCAGCCACAGTAGCGCCCGCCGTCGTACTCGACGCGACAGGCGATGCGAGTGCCGGCGGGAATCGGTTCGGTTGAAAAGAGACCGCTAGCCAATGCGGTCTAGCAGCGATTGCGCCTCTGCCTTGAGTTCGTCACTGCCCTCGGCGACGACTTCCGCGAGAATCTGCCGCGCGCCGTCTTCATCGCCCATGTCGAGGTAGGCCCGGGCCAGGTCCAGCTTGGTGGACATGCCGTTGGCGTCCTCGGCGATGACCAGTTCCTCATCCTCGTCATCGGCCGGCGCCTCGCCCTCGAAGTCCGCGGACAGGTCCAGCTCTTCCTCGTCTTCGGCCGTGGTGTCGCTCTCGATTTCCAGGCCGCTGAACTCGGTTTCCAGGTCTTCGCTGCTGTCTTCCATCAGCTCCAGCGGGTTGGGCGTCAGCCCGGGGCTGTCCTGCGCGCTGACTGCGGTATCCGGCTCCGCGGGAGCAGGCTCCGCCTCTACTTGCGCATCGACCACGGCCGCGTCCAGCCCGGCCAGCAGTTCCTCGCCACGCGCGATGCTGTCGGCGTCGCCGCTGGCGCGAATATGATCCAGTTCTTGCTGCGCCGCCGGGCGGTTGTTCAGCTCGGTGTGGATTTCCAGCAGCTTGAGACGGTAGACCGGGTTGTCGGGCTCCGAGGCCAGGGCGTTGTTGAGCAGGTCTATGGCCTGCTGGTGACGCCCGTAGGCGATATAGATGTCCGCCTCGGCCAGCGCGTCCGCCGCCTCGACGTCGGAGGCGTAAGCGTCGTGCTTGCGCTCGCCGTAGCCGCGGCTGTCGCGAACCGGGGTCTCGGCGGGCTCTGCGGGCTCCGCCGCAACGACCGCCTCGCGCTCAACCGCGATATCCGGTTCACGCAACTGCACGTCGGAGAACACGTCGTCCTCCACGCCCTCGTCGCCATCGTCCCCGGCACTGCGACGGCGTGCGACAAACAGGCCGACAAGGCCCAGCAGCACGGCGCCGACGATGTACCACAGGTAATCCATGATGCCGCCGGAGGCTTGCACGTCCTTGCCCGGGGCGGGCCTGGGCGCCGGCGCGGCGACCGCCTCCGGCTCGGCCATCGCTTCGGCCTCTGCCTCGGCTTCCACCTCCGCGTCCTCGACAGCGACCGCCTCCTGGGTGACCTCCGGTGGCGTGGCCAGGGCCTCGCCGGGTTCCGGCATCAGGTCGCTTTCGCTACTCGCCTCGCCCACATCGGCGCCGCTGTCCTGTTCGGCCAGGGCGCTCTGCAGAGCGGCGATCTGGTCGTCCTTGAGGTCGACGATGCGTTGCAGGGTTTCCACCTGCTGTTCCAGGGAGGCGAGACGGCCGGCCGCGTCTTCGAGTTCACGCGAGGTCGCTGCCAGGTCGTCCTGTACCGCCGCCCCGGCGCGGTGCTGCTGGGCGGCGCCCGCTTCGGCCGTGGCGGAGGGGGCCTCTTCAGGGTCCGCGGAAATGCGCAGTGACGGCCCGCTCCCGGCCACGCGTTCGGTGTCGCGACCCTCGCGCCAGGCGGCGTTCTGCTCCCGGACTTCGGCCAGCGCCGTGGCCAGGTCGGCAGAGCTGATGTCATCCGACGAGGGCAGGTAAACGATGTAGCCGGCTTTCACGCGGTTGATGTTGTTGTCGATAAACGCGTCGGGATTGAGACGCTGGATATCCAGCATCGTCTGGTGCACGGAGGCGCCCTGGGGTTTCGCCTTGGAAGCGATTTCCCACAGCGTATCGTCGCGCGCTATCATGTAACGGCTGCCGGGACGGGGCGCGTCCGCCGCCGCGGCGTTGAAATCGCGCGCGGGCATCTCGCCCGGTTCGAGATCGGACTTGCGTATATCGACGCGGGTGCCGCTACCAGCCCCTTCTTCTACCTTTTTTTTTGTGGGTGCGGGGATGCCCTCGACCTGCTCCACACGCTCGCTGGCGGACACCACGGGGGTCGCCTCGGCGAATGCGGGGGGATCGATCAGCACGGTGTATTCGCGCAACAGGCGACCCGAGGGCCAGCGCGCCTCGACAATGAAATCGAGGTAGGGTTCCAGCACAGGATCGTCAGTGCGCATGAGGATGCGCGGACGACCGCCGTCCCCCACGACCACCTCGAACTGGATGCTGGTGAGAAAGAACGTGCGTTCCAGCCCGAGGCGCTTGAAATCCTCGCGTGTGCCCAGGCGAATGCGAATCTCGTCCTCGTGCAGGCCGTCGATATTGAGCAGATCTACACTGGCTTCGAGGGGCTCGTTGAGATTCGATTCCAGTTTCAGTTCGCCCAGGCCGAGCGCCAGCGCAGAACTGGCCTGCAGGCAACCCAGCGAGAAAACCACGGCAGCAAACTTACGTCCCATACCCGCCCCTTATTATTTTCTCCCCGACATCGCGGCCGCCCTCCCCTGGGCGCGACCCGTATCCGGGAAAACTTGTGCGCAACACGCCGCTTTCATGCCCCGGCGAACGCGCTGCATTTCCCCTCGGCAACTGCGGAAGCGACCCCGTTCGTGCGCTTGCAACTACCCCAATAACACCCCAAGTATCAAGGAACTAGGGGTATTAATCAAGGTAAGTCGAGACCAAGCTCTCGGCAATTTGCACACTATTGAGGGCCGCCCCCTTGCGCACATTGTCGGCGACAATCCACAGGTCCAGCCCCCGCGGATGGGAGATATCCTCGCGGATGCGCCCGACATAGACCGGGTCCGTGCCGGCGGAATCGCCGACCGCGGTCGGGTAGCCGCCGTCCTTGTGCTCGTCCATGACGCTGACACCGGGGGCGCGCTCCAGCAGGGCCCGCGCCTCGGCGGCGCTGAGCTTGTCCACGGTCTCGATGTGCACCGCCTCGGAGTGGCCGTAGAACACCGGGATGCGCACGCAGGTCGGATTGACCTGGATGCTCTGGTCGCCAAAGATCTTGCGCGTCTCCCACACCATCTTCATCTCTTCGCGGGTGTAACCGTTGTCCTGGAAGGTGTCGATATGCGGCAGCGCGTTGAAGGCGATCTGCTTCGGGTAGACCTCGCACCTTGCCTCCTGGCCGTTGAGCAGGCGCGCGGTCTGCCCGGCGAGTTCCTCGATCGCCTCCTTGCCGGTGCCGGAGACCGCCTGGTAGGTGGCCACGTTGATGCGTTCGATGCCCACGGCATCGTAGATCGGCTTCAACGCCACCAGCATCTGGATGGTGGAGCAGTTCGGGTTGGCGATGATGTTGCGCGTGGCGTAGCCCGCCAACGCCTCGGGGTTCACCTCGGGAACGACCAGGGGTATGTCGTCGTCGCGGCGGAAGTGCGAGGTATTGTCGATTACCACGCAACCGGCGGCGGCCGCCCGCGGCGCATACTCCGCCGAGATGCTGCCGCCAGCGGAGAACAGGCCGATCTGCGCCTGGGAAAAGTCGAACTGCGCCAGGTCGCCCACGGTGACCGACTTGCCGTGAAAGCGCACGGTCTTGCCCGCGGAACGGCTGCTCGCCAGCGGATAGAGATTGCGCACGGGAAAACCGCGCTCCTCGAGAATGGCGATCATGACCTCGCCCACCGCGCCGGTGGCGCCGACGACGGCGACGTCGTACTCGTTACTCATGGCTGTGTCCTTGTCCTGTTCGCTGGGTCGCCAGGCGACCCGTGAAAACCTGTTGTCGTCGCGTCTTTTGTCGCGGCTACTTAAGTGTGCCGAACAACCAGGGCGACTGCTCCTGCCAGCGCGACTCGAAGGCGCGAATTGCGTCGGCGCTTTCCAGGGTGAGGCCGATATCGTCCAGCCCGTTGATCAGGCAGTGCTTGCGGAAGGCGTCGACCTCGAAGGGGATCTCCTCGCCCTCCGGCGTCACCACCACCTGGCGCTCCAGGTCGACAGTCAGCGTGTAGCCCTCGTTGGCGTACATCTGCTGGAACAGCCGGTCGACGATTGCCGCGTCCAGTTCAATCGGCAGGATGCCGTTCTTGAAGCAGTTGTTGTAGAAGATATCCGCAAAGCTGGGCGCGATGAGACAGCGAAAGCCGTAGTCTTCCAGCGCCCAGGGCGCGTGTTCGCGACTGGAACCGCAACCGAAGTTCTCGCGCGCCAGCAGCACGGACGCTCCCTGGTAGCGCGGCTGGTTGAGCGCGAAGTCCTCGTTCACGGGCCGCCCGCTGCAATCCTGCCCGGGCTCACCCTGGTCCAGGTAGCGCAACTCGTCGAACAGGTTCGGTCCGAAGCCGGAGCGCTTGATGGACTTCAGGAACTGTTTCGGGATGATCAGGTCCGTGTCGACGTTGGCGCGGTCCATCGGCGCTGCGAGACCCTGCAGTACGGTAAAGCTTCTCATTGTCCTGCCTCCTGCCAGTCGCGTACATCGACGAAGTGACCCGTCACCGCTGCCGCGGCGGCCATCGCCGGGCTCACCAGGTGGGTGCGCCCGCCGAAGCCCTGGCGCCCCTCGAAGTTGCGGTTGGAGGTAGACGCGCAGTGTTCGCCGCTGCCGAGCTTGTCCGAATTCATCGCCAGGCACATGGAACAGCCGGGTTCGCGCCACTCCAGTCCCGCCGCGGTGAACACCTTGTCCAGGCCCTCGGCCTCGGCCTGCTCCTTCACCTCACCCGAACCGGGCACGACCATGGCCAGCTTGATGCTGTCCGCGACGCGCCGCCCCCTGACCACCGCCGCGGCGGCGCGCAGGTCCTCGATGCGTGAATTGGTGCAGGAACCGATGAATACCTTGTCCAGTTTGATGCCGGTGATCGGCATGCCCGGCTCCAGCCCCATGTACTGCAGCGCGCGCTCGATCGCCTCGCGCCGCGCGGCGCTTTCCGCCGCCGCCGGATCGGGGATGACCCCGTCCACCGGCAGCACCATTTCCGGCGAGGTGCCCCAGGTCACCTGCGGGCGGATATCCTCGCCGCGCAGTTCCACCACGCGGTCGAACTGCGCGTCGTCGTCGCTGTGCAGGTCGCGCCAGGCTTCGACGGCGCGCTCCCACATCTCGCCCTTGGGCGCGTAGGTGCGGCCGCGCACGTAGTCGATCGTCTTGTCATCGCAGGCGATCATCCCGGCGCGGGCACCGGCCTCGATGGCCATGTTGCACACCGTCATGCGACCCTCCATGCTCAGCGCGCGAATCACCTCGCCGCCGAACTCGATAGCGTAGCCGGTGCCGCCGGCGGTGCCGATCTTGCCGATGATGGCCAGCACCACGTCCTTGGCGGTGACGCCGGACAGCAGGCTGCCGTCGACGCGCACCAGCATGTTCTTCATTTTCTGCTGCACCAGGCACTGGGTGGCCATGACGTGCTCCACCTCGGAGGTGCCGATGCCGTGCGCCAGGGCGCCGAGCGCACCGTGGGTGGAGGTGTGCGAATCGCCACAGACGATGGTCATGCCCGGCAGTGTGGCGCCCTGCTCCGGCCCCACCACGTGCACGATACCCTGGCGCTGGTCGTTGATCTCGAATTCCATGATGTCGAAATCGCGGCAGTTGTCGTCCAGGGTCTGCACCTGCAGGCGCGAGACCGGATCGACGATGCCGGCGATGCCGCCGACGCGCTCGTCGCGCAGCGTCGGCACGTTGTGATCGGGCACCGCCAGGTTGGCGTCGACGCGCCACGGCTTGCGCCCGGCCAGGCGCAGGCCCTCGAACGCCTGGGGCGAGGTGACCTCGTGAATCAACTGGCGGTCGATGTAGATCAACGCGCTGCCGTCGTCGCGCTGTTCCACCAGGTGGTTCTGCCACAGCTTGTCATACAGTGTCTGTCCGCTCATCGGAGCACCTCTTGGTAGTTTTGCCGGGAAACCGTTGCGCCCGGGAATCGATACGCCCGGCGTCTGTCAGGCCGGGAAATCGTCGCCTGGGGCCGCCTCACCCGGCCCCGATCAGGCGCGAATTATGGGCTTGCAGATTGGATAACGCAAATTTATTATTTTCATCTATCGAATTCCTATTTGGAATACTGCAATGGAAACACAGAACCTGCGCGCCTTCGTCCTGGTGGCGCAAACCGGCTCTTTCTCCCTCGCCGCCCAGCGCCTGCACCTGACCCAGCCGGCGGTCAGCAAGCGCGTGGCGCAACTGGAGGAGCAGCTGGGCGCCGTGCTGTTCGACCGCATCGGGCGCCACGTCAGCCTCACCGAGGCGGGCCAGGCGCTGCTGCCCCATGCACGGGCGGTGGAGCAGGCGCTGGGCGCGGCGCAACAATCCGTGCTGGACCTGGCCGGCGAGGTCGCCGGCCGACTGCGCCTGGCGACCAGCCACCACGTCGGCCTGCACCGCCTGCCGCCGGTGCTCAGCCACTTCAGCCAGCACTACCCCGGCGTACAGATCGACATCGATTTCATGGACTCCGAGCAGGCCTACGACCTCACCCTGCGCGGGGAGGTGGAACTGGCGGTCATCACCCTGGCGCCCGATCCCCAGCCGAACATCATCGCGCGCCAGGTGTGGGCGGACCCGCTGGACTTCATGGCCCAGCCCGGTCACGAGCTGGCCGCGAGCGAGGCGCTGGACATCGCCACCCTCAGCGCCTTTCCCGCGGTGCTGCCGGGGCTGGGCACGTACACGGGGCGCATCGTCAAGGGCCTGTTCGACCGCGAGGGATTGCCGCTGCAGGTGGCGATCGCCACCAACTACCTGGAGACGATCCGTATGATGGCCGCGGTGGGCCTGGGCTGGACGGTGTTGCCGCGCAGCATGGCGGACGATTCGCTGGTGCCGCTGGCGGTGGAGGACGCGGCGCCGGCGCGCAGCCTGGGGGTGGTGCACCACGAGGGCCGCAGCCTGTCGCGCGCGGCGCGGGCCTTCATGGACACCCTGGACGCCCTCGCCGCGGCGACCTGAACGGCGCCTATCCCGGCGGGCTGCCCAGGGGACTGTCGCGACGGCCGGACTTGTCCACGCCGTCGTGCCCCGGCAGGTAGATGGTGCCGTTGAAGCGCGCGACGATCCCCCGCGCGCCGTCGTAGACAGTCCCGCTGGCGAAGCCGAAGCGCCGCTTCAGGCTGACCTGCTCGGCATCGCCCTGGATCCACTGTCCGCGCTGGGCGGCGGAGATGAAATCGACGGCGATGTTCAGCGTGGGATTGCCCGCGAGTACCCCGCAGGCGTGGTTGACGCCGGAGGCGGCCACGACGTCCGCCAGGGTCATCAACACCGCACCGTGACAGATGCCCATGGAGTTGCAGTGTTGCTCCTGCACCACCAGGCCGAAGCTGACACTGTCTCCCTCGACCCTGCGGTACAACGGCTGTAATACGTCGATAAAGCCAAACCCCTCGGGCACAATCTCGAAGCCCTCGGGGACAACCGCACTTTCCTGTTCACGCATTCATTGCTGCTCCTTGCTAGAAAATACCCATCGCCAGCCCGGCGGCAAGGGCCTGGCCCAGTTCACGCGCGGCGGCGCCGTGGTCCTGGCTGAACTCCCCGCGCAGGATCAGCGGCTCGGCCGCCGCCACCAGCGGGTAACCGGACAGGATGCGCTGCGCCTGGCGGACCGCATTGCGCCCGTCGTTGCCTGCGCTGACCAGCAGCGCGTAGGGGATGACCACGCCGTGCTCGATCGCCGGGTAGAAAGTACGGTCGAGAAAATCCTTCATGGCGCCACACAGGGCGCCGGAATTCTCCGCCGCCACCAGCACCACGCCGTCGGCGGCGACAAGATCGCGGGTACCGGCGTCCCAGGCGCGCAGCACCTGCACCTGCACACCCTCCTCCGCCACGGCGCCCTCCCGGGCCGCCATGGCCAGCCGCGCGCAGGTGCCGCTCTGGCTGTGATAAACGATCAACAGGGACTTCATCGCTACTGCCGTACTCCTTGCGCAGGCCGATTGGAACACAGGCGCGGCGCGCTGTCATGGGGCGCTTGGCACGGCGCGGCGCGGGTGCTGTAATAGCGGGCCGCCGCGATGGCGCGGCGCTGACAACGCGACGGGATACGACAATGGATACGATCAACCGGCAGTGGCTGCTGCGGGAGCGCCCGGTGGGCATGGTGGGGCCGGAACATTTCGAACAGGTGGAGTCGGCGCTGCCCGAACCCGACCTGGCGGCGGGACAGGTGCTGCAGAAAACCCTGGTGCTGAGTTTCGATCCGGCCATGCGCGGCTGGCTGATGGACGTGCCCAGCTACCTGCCACCGGTGGCCATCGGCGAACCCATGCGCGCCAGCGGCGTCTCCCAGGTGGTGCGCTCGGAGAATCCGGCGCTGCCGGTCGGCACGCTGACCCAGGGCCTCACCGGCTGGCAGGAGTACAGTATCGGCGACCCGGCCGGACTGGTCCCCCCCGCGGCCCTGCCCGAGGGCACACCGCCGAACCTCGCGCTGAGCGTATTCGGCAGCACCAGCCTGACCGCCTATTTCGGCCTGCTCGACGTGGGCCAGCCACAACCGGGAGAGACGGTGCTGGTATCCGGAGCCGCCGGCGCCACCGGCTCGGTGGCGGCACAGATCGCGCGTATCAAGGGCTGCCAGGTGGTGGGCATCGCCGGCGGCGAGGAGAAGTGCAACTGGCTGCGCGACGCCTGCAAACTGCACCAGGTCATCGACTACAAGAGCGAGGACCTGAACCGGCGCCTCGCGCTGGTGTGTCCGCAGGGCGTGGACGTGTTTTTTGACAACGTCGGTGGCGACACGCTGGAAGCCGCCCTGAACCACATGAACGATTTCGGCCGCATCGCCCTGTGTGGCGCCATCTCCGGCTACAACGACGAGCAGCCGCGGCCCGGGCCGCGCAACCTCATGCTGCTGACCACCCGGCGACTGCGCATGCAGGGCTTTATCGTGCTCGACTACCTGCAGCGCTCGGCCGAGGCCATCGACGCCCTCACCGGCTGGGTCATGGACGGTGAGATCGCCTGGCGCGAGGATGTACAGGAGGGGTTCGACAACATTCCGGCCACCCTGCAACGCCTGTTCAGCGGCGCCAATACCGGTAAACAACTGCTGAAACTCGCCGATCCGGCGTAGTTATACACAGTCGTATACACAGTGGTATGCACAGCCCGGCCTGTGGATAACTATGGGGATAGCGCGTCGCCAGGGTCGGGATATCCCCACCTCCACGCCGCAACAGGCGACCTGCCGCGGGTATGCGCTACCTGTGTTTGTAAGCCTAAATCAATGACTTAGAGTTTTTTTCCAGTGTTTTACACACCCCCCATGCATAAAAGTCTGTAAATAAAGGGGTGCAGCGCGCTATGTGGATAGAGTTTCCGCGTCGGAGTTGGCAGGCACTAACGCCCAACGCCTTGTTTCATCGCTAGTTTCCCAATTGTCAGGAACGGGTGCCGTCACATCGGCGTCATATTTCAGGGGCTTTTTCGCCCGCCTGCGGCGCGGCGTGGCGGATGCACCAACACTGGTGCACCTTGCGATTGCGTTCGAAATCGCGGTCGATGGTCTGCGCACTGATGTCCTGGCAGTGGAATTCCTGCGCCAGTTGCGGGTCCAGGCGAAAACCGCGACGGTTGTTGGAAAAATACAGCACCCCGCCCGGCCGCAGCCGCGCCATGGCGGCGCGCACCAGGGCCGGGTGATCGCGTTGCACGTCGAAGTCATCCTGTCGCGACTTGGAATTGGAGAACGACGGCGGATCCAGCAGCACCAGGTCATAGCTGTCCCGCGCCCGCTGCAGCCAGGCCAGGCAGTCCGCGCGCACCACACGGTGCGCCTCCTGTGACAGGTCGTTCAGCGCCAGGTTGTCCGCCAGCCAGTTGGTATAGGTGTTGGAGACATCCACGCTGGTGGTCGAGCGGGCGCCACCCAGGGCGGCGTGTACGGTGGCACTGCCGGTGTAGGCGAACAGGTTGAGAAAATCCGCGCCGCGCGCCTCGCGTGCAATGCGCAGGCGCAGCGGACGGTGGTCCAGGAACAGTCCGGTATCGAGGTAGTCGTGCAGGTTGACGCGCAGGCGCGCCGCTCCCTCGCGCACCACCAGGGTTTCCCCGCGCTGGTCCTGCCGCGTGTACTGCTGTGCGCCGCGCTGACGGCTGCGCACCTTCCAGGCGATGTGCCGCTCGTCGATGTCCAGTGCCGCGGGCAGCGCCGCGCGCACTTCCTGCAGGCGCCGGGCCGCGGCGTCTGCGGACACCGACGCCGGCGCCCTGTACTCGGCCACGTGGGCCTGATCGGCGTAGATATCCACCGCGACCGCGTACTCGGGCATGTCCGCGTCGTACAGGCGGTAGCACTCGATACCCGCTTTTTTCAGCCAGGAGGACAGGCGCCGGCGATTCTTGCGCAGGCGATTGGCGAACATCGCGGCGCCCTCGCTGAGCGCCTCGTCCGCGCCGACCGCAGCGTCCCCGTCGGTCGCCGGCTGCGGCGCGGGCTCGCGCAGCGTGTTGTTGCGCAGGTCGAACAGCAGCAGGTGACTGGCGATGGCGCCGTTGAACAGAGCGTAGCGTTTATGGCTGCGCAGGCCCGTCGCCCTGCCCAGTTCGATGTCCGAGGTGAAGACCGCCGCCCGCCAGCCGGGAAACTCGCCGGACATTTTCTCGCCCAGTTCACGGTACAGCCCGTGCAGTTGCTCGCGCTCGCCCATGCGCTCACCGTAGGGCGGGTTGGTGACCAGCAGCCCCGTGTCGATGGGACGGTGAGTGGGCCGGCTCAGTTCAGCCAGGGGCTTGCGGCTCACGCGCACGACTTTTTTCAGGCCCGCGCGCTCGATGTTCTCCATCGCGCGGTGAATCACTTTCGCGTCGCTGTCGTAACCGCGGATCTCCGGCAGGCTGGCCGCCAGGCCCCGCTCCGCCCTCCCCCGCGCGTCCACCAGCAGCGCCTGCCACTGGGCGGCGTCGCAGAGCGACAGGTGCTCGAACGCAAAGCGCCCCCTGGCCAGGCCCGGCGCGATATCGGCGGCCATCATCGCGCCTTCGATGAGCAGCGTCCCCGAGCCGCACATGGGGTCGATAAGGGCGCCGCCGCGGGCCGCCATGCCGGGCCAGTCGGCGCGCAACAGGATGGCGGCGGCGAGATTTTCCTTGAGCGGCGCCGCGCCGGTGCGGCGGCGATAGCCGCGCTGGTGCAGGCTGTGACCCGCCAGGTCCAGCGACACGCTGGCGCGCTGCCTGACCAGGCGCAGGTTGATGCGCACCTCCGCCGCGCGGCGGTCCACCGCCGGCCGCACCCCGCCGTGGGCGCGGAACCAGTCCACGATGGCGTCCTTGACGCGCTGCGCGCCGAACTGGGTATTGCGAATAGCCCGGTTGGTGCCGCTGAAATCCACCGCGATGCTGCGGCCGGGCGCAAACCAGTCAGCCCAGGGCATCTCGCGCAGCGCGCGGTACAGGCTGTCCGCATCACTCGCGTCCACCGTCGCCAGGGGCCAGAGCACGCGGTTGGCCAGGCGCGACCACAGGCAGGCGCGAAACGCCACCACCGGCGCCCCGCTGAAGCTCACGCCGGCGACGCTCTCGCGTGTGGACCCGGCGCCGAGGGCTGCCAGTTCCGCCGCCAGCAGCGACTCGACGCCTTTCGGGCAGGTCGCGAACCAGGACGGCGCGGCGCTGTTCACGCCGGGCGGCGGGCGTCAACACGCCCGGCAAAACTGTGTGCGATCATGGGGACCTTGTGTCTCTGCGGCGACCTCAGGAGGTCTTGCGCGGTTTGCTGCGGGCGGCCGCGGACTTTTTCGCCGGCGCCTTTTTCGTCGCCGCTTTCTTTTTCGCGGGGCTTTTCCTGCTCGCGGCTTTCTTCACCGGCGTCTTGTCCCCCGCGCTGCTGCCGCCCGCGTTGGCTTCCTTCTCGCGCAACATCACATCCAGCACCAGGTTGCAGGAACTGTCCATGTACTGGATGAAGCGCTCGTACTCGTCGTCGCTGAGCGTGCGCAACTTGTCGTGCTGGCGCACGATATTGACAAAGCGGCGCTCGCGCTCGAACTGCCGCGGCAGCGCCATCACACCCCACTGCTCCAGCGTCTTCTCCAGCGCCGGGTTATAGGTGCGCATGAACTTGATCAGGAAGGGTATCGGATCGTGGCGCGCCAGCAGGGCCGCGCTGCGCAACATCAGTTCCAGCGGCATCAGCGTCTGCCCGCTCTCGATTTCCTCGAGTACGCTGCGATCGGCCAGGCCGAGCATCTCGGACAGTTCCTTGATGGACATGCCAGCCGTTTCACGCGCGTCGCGCAGGAAGCGGCCGGCCTCGGCCATGGCTTCCAGTCGTTCGGGTTCGAGTTTGTTCAGCAACGCGCTGCGCAACCAGTTCTCGCCGAACATGGCGGTCATGGTTGCCGTGTTGCGCGCCAGGTCGAAAGTGCCCTCGGCAACCTGCCCGGTCAGCTTGAACAGGGAGTCGAAAAAGGACTCCCCGGCATTGTCATCGTCTCTGCCTGCCATGGGCGAAGCATAGCAGACTTTGCGCCCCCGGCCGCCGCGCAGCAGGCGCCCCTGCCAGCAGCGGCAATCCGCGCGCGGTCGCCGCGTGCCGGTGCCGGGTGGCGGATGGTTCAGTTTTCTGTACATCCGCCGCTGCCGCGGTCGGGTAGTATATGCCCCCAATCCGTCCATCACCGTACACAGGTGCGCCCATGAAAATCGGTATCTGCCTCCCCTACATGAAAGCCGGCCTGGGCCGGGACGACTACCTCGAATGGTTCCGCGCCGTGGAGGACGGCCCCTTCCACGCCGTATCCTGCGGCGAACGGGTGCATGGGCCCACCTTCGACATGCGCATCGTGCTGGCGGCTGCGGCGACCGCCACGCAACGCCTGGAGATCACCCCCACGCTGTACGTCCTGCCCATGCACAGCGCCGCCCGCGTCGCCAAGGAAATCGCCACCCTGGACATCCTCTCCGGAGGGCGGGTGAACAAGGTGGCGCTGGGCTACGGCGGTCGCGTCAAGGACTACCAGGCGCTGGGCGCCGCTTTCCAGGGGCGCTACGGGCGCATGGACCGCCAGGTCCGGGAGATGCGCCAGGTTTGGCGCGGCGAGGAGATCGTCGAGGGCGGCGGCGCGATCGGGCCGGCCCTGCCCGATCCCCAGGGCCCGATGCTGCTGGCCGGCGCCATGGGGCCGAAGAGCATCGAGCGCTGCGCACAGTGGGCGGACGGCCTCTACGCCTGGTCCGGCAACGGCGAGCAGCAGGAACTGGCCAACACCTTCGCCATGATGGACGCCGCCTGGGAACGGGCCGGGCGTGAACAGGCGCCCTATCGCATGGGCGGTTTCTGGTACACCCTGGCCGAGGACGGGCAGCGCAAGCTCTACGATTATGTCTACGAATACCTGGCCATCGCCGGCAACGAGATCGCCACCATGATGGCCGAGAGCGTTCACCGCAGCAGTCCCGACGCCATTCTCGAGGCCCTGGACAACGCCGAGGCGGCGGGCTGTGAGGAGTTGTTCATGGTCCCGGCCACTGCCGAGATCGCCGAAGTCGAACGCCTGCAGGCACTGCTCGCCGCGCGCTGAAGGCGAGCAACCCGCCACGCGCCCCCCGGCGCACGCCAGGCCAGTTGCGCAGCGCCGCGCAAATCCGCCTGGCACCCCCTCCCTGTACGCCCGGGCACAGGCTATACTCGCGCCTCAGCAATTTTCACCGACAGCGGAGCGAGCATGGCCAAGCGGGTATATCTGTTCAACGAGGGCGGCAAGGACGACCGGGACCTGCTCGGCGGCAAGGGCGCCAATCTCTGCGAGATGACCAGCCTGGGCCTGCCCGTGCCCTTCGGTTTCATTATCACCACACACACCTGCCGGGAGTTTTTCCAGGCCGGCAACCGCCTGCCCACGCTGCTGGAACAGGAGTACCGGGTGGCCCTGGACCTGGTGGAAAAGCGTATGGGCGCGCGTTTCGGCGACCCCGACAACCCGTTGCTATTCTCCGTGCGGTCCGGCGCGCCGGTATCCATGCCCGGCATGATGAACACCATTCTCAACCTTGGCCTGAACGACGAGATCGCCGCGGGCCTGGCGCAGAAAACCGGCAACCCGCGCTTTGCCTACGATGCCTACCGCCGCTTCATCCAGATGTTCGCGGATGTGGTGATGGGCGTGGACGCGGCGCGCTTCGAAGAGGAACTGGACAAGTACAAGAGCGCCCACGGCAAGCGCCTGGACGTGGACCTGGACGCCGACGACTGGCGCGCCGTGGTGGACATCTACAAAACCCTGGTCGACTTTCCCGAGGACCCGTTCGAGCAACTCAAGCGCGCGGTCAAGGCGGTGTTTCTGTCCTGGCATACACCGCGCGCCATCGTCTACCGCGAGATGAACAACATCCCAGACTCCCTCGGCACGGCGGTCAACGTGCAGGCCATGGTATTCGGCAACTTCGGTGACGACTCCGGCTCCGGCGTCGCGTTCACGCGCAACCCCTCCACCGGCGAGCAGCATTTCTTTGGCGAATTCCTCTTCAACGCCGCCGGCGAGGACGTGGTCGCCGGTATCCGCACACCCCTGCCGGTGGACGCGCTGCAGGAACGCATGCCCGCGGTCTACGACGAGCTCTACCGCACCCAGGCCCTGCTGGAAAAACACTATCGCGACATGCAGGACATCGAGTTTACCGTGCAGGAAGGGCGCTTCTACATGCTGCAGACGCGCAGCGGCAAGCGCACCGGTCGCGCCTCGGTCAAGATTGCCGTGGACATGGTCAACGAGGGTTTGATCACCGAGCGCGAGGCACTGATGCGCGTCTCGCCGGAACACGTCGAATCCTTCCTGCATCCCATGGTCGACCCGGCGGCGAAAACCGACGTGGTGGCGCGCGGACTGCCGGCCAGCCCGGGCGGCGCCACCGGGCACGTGGTGTTCTCCGCAGAGGAAGCCGAGGAACAGGCGGCGGCCGGCCAGGAGGTCGTGCTGGTGCGACGGGAGACGACACCGGACGACATCCATGGCATGAAAGTCGCCGCGGGCATTCTCACCGAACTGGGCGGCATGACCTCCCACGCCGCGGTGGTCGCACGCGGCATGGGCGTGTGCGCGGTCACCGGCTGCGAGGGCCTGGCCATCGACTACGCGGCGGGCACCGCGACCACCGCAGAGGGCGTGGTCATCAAGCGCGGCGACGTCATCACCCTGGACGGCAGTTCCGGCGAGGTGATGCTCGGCGATATCGCCAAGACCGAGGCCAGTTCCAGCGAGGATTTCCAGACCCTGCTGTCCTGGGCGGACAAGCACCGCCGCCTGAAGGTGCGCGCCAACGCCGAGACGCCGGAGGACGCGGCGCGCGCGCGCGAGCTGGGCGCCGAGGGCATCGGCCTGTGCCGCACCGAACACATGTTTTTCGACGCCGCGCGCATCGACGTCATGCGCGCCATGATCCTGGCCGAGTCGCGCGAGGAACGCCAGGCCTACCTGGACCAGCTGCAGGTATTCCAGTACGAGGACATGCTGGCCCTGTTCAAGGTCATGGACGGGCTGCCGGTGACGGTGCGCCTGCTGGACCCGCCGCTGCACGAGTTCCTGCCGCAGGAGCAGGAAGACATCGACGCCCTGGCCGGGCGCATCGGCAAGTCCGCCGACCAGGTGCGCGAGATCGTCAGCGGCCTGGCCGAGGTCAACCCGATGCTGGGCTTCCGCGGTTGCCGCCTGTCGGTGGTCTACCCGGAAATCACCGAGATGCAGGTCAAGGCGATCATCAGCGCCGCCGCCGACGCCGCCGCGGCTGGCTGCCGTCCCTTCCCGGAAATCATGATTCCGCTGGTGGTCAATGTACGCGAGATCCGTCTGGTCACCGACATCATCGACAAGTGCATCCGCGAGGTGAGCCGTGCGAAAACCGTGTCCATCCCCTACCGCATCGGCACCATGATGGAGACCCCGCGCGCCACCCTCGGCGCGGACCGCCTGGCGCCGGAGGTCGAGTTCATGAGCTTTGGCACCAACGACCTGACGCAGATGACCTACGGTTTCTCCCGCGACGACGCCGGCAAGTTCATCCCCAAGTATTTGGGCAAGAAGCTGATCGACATGGATCCCTTCGTGTCCCTGGACCAGCGCGCCGTAGGGCGCCTCATGGAGATGGCGATACGCGAGAGCCGCGAGGCGAAAAAAGGCATCAAGTACGGGATCTGCGGCGAGCACGGTGGCGACCCCCGCTCCATCCGCTTCTGCCACGAACTGGGCCTGGACTACGTCTCCTGCAGCCCGTTCCGCGTGCCCATCGCGCGCATCGCCGCGGCGCAGGCCAATGTCGGCCTCGACACGGCGGATTGATGCGGATCAAGTCCGGGCAATACCGGCACGCAGAGCGGGATACTATCGACGCGAAATTCGCCGTAGAATAACCCCCATCGCAGCAAGCACGACAGGGACCCGGTATATGAGCGAGAACGCCTGGCAGGTCTTCGACCTGCAAGAAGTGAAGGGAAAACTCACCGGTAAGGGTGTGGAGTACCTGGAATTTCTCAATGTCCCCTCGCTCAACTGTGGCCTGTACCACCTCGCCGCCGGCAGCACGGACATGCAGGCGCCCCACGACGAGGACGAGGTCTACTTCGTTCTGGCGGGCAGGGCGCGCATGCGCCTGGGCGACACCGAGCGCGCTGTCGGCCCCGGCTCGCTGCTGTACGTCAGCGCCTCCATCGAGCATTCCTTCTTCGAAATCGAGGAGGACATGACCCTGCTGGTGATGTTCACGCCCACGCCGCGCGAGCACAGCTAGCACGGGCGCGGGGCCACAGCCCGGCGGCCGCACCCATTTCAGGCGGGAATGGGGGCTATAAGCGCGGCGCTGTTATCCCCGCCGGGAAAATCTGCTAACGTTGCGCCTCCCCGAGTTTCCCGGAGCGACCCCGCCATGACCCAGAGCTTCTACCCGCCCCAGCGCACCCTCATGGGCCCCGGCCCTTCCGATGTATCGCCGCGCGTGCTCGGCGCCCTGGCGCGCCCCACCATCGGCCACCTGGACCCGCTGTTCGTAAAACTCATGGACGAGATCAAGGAGCTGTTGCAGTTCGCCATGCGCACGCAGAACGAACTGACGCTGCCGGTATCCGCACCCGGTTCGGCGGGCATGGAGGCCTGCTTCGTCAACCTGATCTGCCCCGGCGATACGGTGATCGTGTGCCAGAACGGCGTCTTCGGCGGACGCATGAAGGAGAACGTCGAGCGCTGCGGTGGCAACGCGGTGATGGTCGAAGACGACTGGGGCAGCCCGGTCAGCGTGGACAAGGTGCGCGAGGCGTTCGCCCGCCACCCGCAGGCGTCGATACTGGCGTTCGTGCACGCCGAGACCTCCACCGGCGTGCGCTCGGACGCCGCCGCGCTGTGCGCGCTGGCCACCGAACACGGCGCGCTGTCGATCGTCGACGCGGTCACCTCACTGGGCGGCATCGAGGTCAGCGTGGATGACTGGGGCGCCGACGCGGTGTACTCGGGCACGCAGAAATGCCTCTCCTGTATACCCGGCATTTCGCCGGTGACGTTCAGCCCACGCGCGGTCGAGCGCATCGAGAACAGGGCGCACAAGGTACAGAGCTGGTTCCTGGATATGCAGCTGGTGATGGGCTACTGGGGCGGCAGCGCCAAGCGCGCCTACCACCACACGGCGCCGGTCAACGACCTCTACGCGCTGCACGAGTCGCTGGTGATGCTGCAGGAGGAAGGATTGGAGGCCGCCTGGGCGCGCCACCTGCGCAACCACCGCGCGCTGGTTGCCGGCCTGGAGGCGATGGGCCTGAGCATGGCCGTCGCGCCGGAGTACCGGCTGCCGCAACTCAATTCTGTCTGCATTCCCGAGGGGGTCGACGACGCCGCGGTGCGCACGGCGCTGCTGCAGGACTTCGACCTGGAAATCGGCGCCGGCCTCGGCGCACTGGCGGGCAAAACCTGGCGCATCGGCCTGATGGGCTACGCCAGCAGCGAACGCAACGTGCTGCGCTGCCTCAATGCCCTGGAGGCGGTGCTGGAAAAACAGGGTGCGGGTATTCGCACCGGCGCCGCGCTGGACGCGGTGCGCGACAGCCTGGCCGCCTGAACGGCCTCAGCTGCCCGTGAGCATGGCCCAGACACGGGCCGCACTGTCCGCACCCGCGTCCCGGTGCACCTGGTACACCGCGTGCGCCGCGCGCGCCGCACCCGGTCGCAGTTCCAGGCTCCACAGTGGCTGCACCTCGTTGGGCACCATCGAGTAGCGGATGTCGATGACGCGGTTGCGATACAACGGGTCGCGCGCGACATAGCCGTTGCTGAACCAGCTGAAACGCTCGATATCCCGCGCCTGCTGCGATGTGCGGTCCAGCCAGGGCATATCGCGATCGATGTCGAGCTTGGGCACGACATCGCCCTCGAAGACGCGCGTGGTCGGCCAGGTGCGCACCGCGTCCACGTAAAACTGGTCGCGC
Source organism: Halioglobus sp. (assembly GCA_002699145.1). Lineage (GTDB taxonomy): Bacteria > Pseudomonadota > Gammaproteobacteria > Pseudomonadales > Halieaceae > Marimicrobium. The sequence goes on along the minus strand of PABK01000035.1, from coordinate 301,090 downwards.
GTCTCGTACACCACCTTCCACACCATGATGTTGGCAAAGCTTGGCTTCGCCTCCAGGCGCAGCGCGGTATGCCCGCGCGCCGCGGCCAGCTCGCGCCCCAGGTCCTCGGCCCGCTCGCGCTGCCACAGGCCCGCGGCCATGTAGACACAGGCCCAGACCAGGGCCAGGCGGGCGTAGCGCGGCTGGCGCAGCCGCGCCGCCAGGAGCACTCCGCAAAGCAATGGCAGGGTGAATAGCGGGTCGATAATGGAAATGGTATTCCAGGCGACGCGCACATCGCTGAATGGCCAGAACAGCATGGTGCCGTAGGTGGTGCAGGCATCCAGCAATGCATGGGTCGCATAGCCTAGGGTACAGAACAGCCAGGTCTGGCCGAACCTGAGGTCGCGCCGGCGCCCGACCAGCCAGTGCAGTACCAGGGCGACAATGAGCCCGCCGACGGGAATGAAGACCAGCGAGTGGGTGAACTGCCGGTGGTACTCCAGGAACAGCAGCGGGTCGGTGCTGGAGCGAATGAGCACGTCCAGGTCGGCCGCCATGCCGGCAAAGAACCCCAGTATCCCGGCGCTGGCAGCGTACCGCGCGGAGCTGCTGGCCTGGGGCAGGGACGCCCCGAGCACACCCTGGGTCAGCGGGTCCACTATTCGACCCTGCTCAACGCGTTTTCATCGCTGTGCGCATAACCGCGCCTGCCGTAGATGTCCAGCAGCGTGGTCTGCTGGTAGGTCAGCTTGTCGCCGCGCACTGTCAACGTATGCGTGAAGCCAGTAGTGCGCGCCTGTTCCTGCATGAACGGGGACTGCGCGATACCGGCGTCGGCGTCGGCCGCGACGCTCAGTACGACCTCCTCGCCCTGCGCCACAGGCGCGGCGCTGCCGGTGGCGACCACCGCGACACCGCGGGGAATGGTGAAGGTCTCGGTGACGGTGCCGCCGGCCGCGTCCCACAACCAGAACCCCACCTGGTCGTGAAAAACCTCGTCGTTCGACTTGCGCGTCACCAGCTGGTGGTAGCGCAGGATCGCCAGTTGTTGTGACTCGGCGTTGGTGACACTGCCGGTCGCCTCGAAGGTGATGGTCTCGTAGTAGGGATTGTGCTCGTCACCGCCGGGTTCAGGTGCGATATCCATCCCGGAGTCGCCACACCAGGTGCCGACCAGCGGCGCCAGGGGTCCGTAATCGATGCCGTTGATGATAGTATGCTGCGCCATGAATCCAACATCCTGTGGGACTGAAACCTGGCGATAATGTACAGAATTCATCCCCGGCGGACCAGCGCGATGCGAACCCCGCGACGTCCCGGCGGTCCAAGGCGAACTAAGCGCCGATCTTTTCCTCACAACCCCGGCAAGTGGAGTACCCCATGCCCCTAGCAAGACTGTTCTTTTTTCTCTTTTCCCTCTCCCTGGTCGCCTGTACCACCAACCCCTACACCGGGGAACAGCAGGCGAGCAAGGCCGCCAAATACGGCGGCGGCGCGGCGGCGTTGTGCGGTATTCTCGGGGCGCTGGACTCCCGCGAGAAAGCGCTGCGCTCGGCGGCCGCCTGCGGCATCGTCGGCGCCGGGGTCGGCGCCTACATGGACGTGCAGGAAGCGAAGCTGCGCGAGCAGTTGCAGGGCACCGGCGTGCAGGTAGTGCGCGAGGGCAATAACATCCGCCTGATCATGCCCGGCAACATCACCTTCCAGACCGACTCCTACAACCTGCGCGGCAACTTCTACCCGGTGCTGAATTCCGTGGGACTGGTGCTGGCCCAGTACCACGAGACCACCATGCGCGTGAGCGGGCATACGGACAATACCGGCAGCCGCGCCTATAATCTGGAATTGTCGGGAAAACGTGCGCGCAGCGTCGCCGACTACCTGGTCACCCAGGGGGTGGCGCAGTCGCGCATGTATGTTGAAGGGCTGGGCTTCGACCAGCCGATCGCCGACAACGGCACGGCCGAGGGCCGCGCCCGCAACCGGCGCGTGGAACTGCATATCCTGCCGTCGGCCGGCTGAAACGCAGCCGGCGCGGCGCACAGCGTCAGGCCGGGCCAGACCTGAGCGGGAGTAAATCATGCGCGCCATGGTGCTGGAAAAACCCGGCGGTATCCTCGAATGCCGCGACATTCCCCGCCCGCAGCCCGGCGCGGGCCAGTTGCTGCTGAAGGTGCGCGCCTGTGGTATCTGCCGCACGGACCTGCACGTGCTCGACGGCGACCTGACCGACCCTCGCCTGCCCCTGGTGCCGGGGCACCAGATCGTCGCGGAGGTGGTCTCGGCCGGCGCCGGCGACAGCCGCTTCACCCCCGGTGAACGCGTCGGCGTGCCCTGGCTGGGCAGTAGCTGCGGACACTGCCGCTACTGCGCGCAGGCGCGGGAAAACCTCTGCGACGAGGCGCGCTACACCGGCTACCAGATCAACGGCGGCTTCGCCGAGTACACCGTCGCCGACGCGCGCTACTGCTTCCCGATACCCGCGCAATACAGTGACGAACAGGCCGCCCCCCTGCTCTGCGCCGGTCTTATCGGCTTCCGCTCCTACCGGCTGGTGCGCGGCGCCCGGCGCATCGGCCTGTACGGCTTTGGCGCCGCCGCCCACATCATCGCGCAGGTGGCGCTGCATGAGGGCAGCGAGGTGTACGCCTTCACCCGCGAGGGTGACAGCAGGGCGCAACAGTTTGCTCGTGACCTCGGCGCCGTCTGGGCCGGCGACGCCGGACAACCGACGCCGGCCGAACTGGACGGCGCGATCATCTTCGCCCCGGTGGGAGAGCTGGTGCCCGCGGCGCTGCGCGCGGTGTGCAAGGGGGCGCGGGTCGTGTGCGCGGGCATCCACATGAGTGAGATCCCCGCGTTCCCCTACAGCATTCTCTGGGGAGAACGCGAGGTGCTGAGCGTGGCCAACCTGACGCGCCAGGACGGCGAGGAATTCCTGCCCCTGGCGGCGTCGATCCCGGTGCAAACCACGGTACACCGCTACCCGCTGGAGCGCGCCAACGAGGCCCTGGAAGACCTGCGCAACGGGCGCTTCGAGGGGGCCGCCGTGGTGCTGCCCTAGACGACCGCGTCGACGCGCTCGACGATGGTGCCGTTGGCGGTGCCGCCGCCCTCACAGATCGCCAGCAGGCCGTAGCGCTTGTCGCTGCGGTGCAACTCGTGCACCAGGGTGGCCATGAGCTTGGCGCCGGTGCCGCCCAGGGGGTGGCCCAGCGCCTGGGCGCCGCCGTTGACATTGAGCTTGCCCAGGTCTGCTCCCAGGGCTTTGGCCCAGGCCAGGGGCACGGAGCCGAAGGCCTCGTTCACCTCGAACAGGTCGATATCGTCCAGGCCCAGGCCGGCGTTCTCCAGCACCTTGCGCGTGGCCGGGATCGGGCCCTCGAGCATGATCACCGGGTCCGAGCCGACCACGCTGAGCGCGACGATACGCGCCAGTGGCTTGAGCCCCAGGCGCTTGCAGGTCTGCCCGTTGACGACCATGACCGCGGCGGCGCCGTCGCAGATCTGCGAGGCGTTGGCGGCGGTGAGCACGCCGTCCTCCTGCAATGGCTGCAGGCCGGCGATGGCGTCCAGCGTGGCGTCCATGCGGATGCCCTCGTCCTGCACATGCATTTCGCGGCTGCCGTCCTCCAGTTCCACCTCGATCGGTACGATCTCGTCGGCAAAGCGCCCCTCTTCCACCGCCTGCTTCGCCTTGAGGTGACTGTCCAGGGCAAACTGGTTGAGTTCCTCGCTGGTCAGCTCGTATTTCTTCGCCAGCATCTCCGCGCCGGCGAACTGGTTGAACTGCACCCCGGGGTAGCGTTCGGTGATACGGCTGCCGTAGGGAAGCCCGTGATCGGCCTTGTAGCCGTCGACAATATTGGCGCCGATCGGCACCTGGCTCATGCTTTCCACGCCGCCGGCAATGACCACGTCCTGGGTGCCGGAGAGCACCGCCTGGGCGGCGAAATGCAGCGCCTGCTGCCCCGAACCGCACTGCCGGTCCACGGTAGTACCGGGCACCGCCTCGCCCAGCACCGAGGCCAGGCAGACGTTGCGGGCGATGTTGCTGGACTGTGCGCCGACCTGCGACACGCAGCCGAAAATCAGGTCGTCGATCTCCTCGATGGCGACGCCGCTCTTCTCGACCAGTGCATCGACCACCATGGCGCCGAGGTCAATGGGATGTATCTTCGACAGGCGGCCATTCTTGCGCCCGCCGGCGCTGCGCTGCGCGGCAACAATGTAGGCATCGGTCATAAGGGTACTCCTGTTGTGTCAAATGTCGTTGTCGTCAATGCGCTTCGCCGGGCGCGCGCCCGGCGTGCTTCAGTCGGGGTAGGCGTCGGGATCCAGGCGCCGCATTTCCGCCTCGATCCAGCGCTCCACTTGCGCCATCAATTCGTCCGGCTGACGCCCCTGGGCCGGTATCGGTTCGCCGATAGAGACGTCGATCACGCCCGGACGAAAGGAAAAGGACCGCCGTGGCCAGCAGCGCCCCGAGGTGACGGCGATGGGAATGACGCAGGCATCCGTCGCCGCCGCCAGCCGGGTCGCCCCGCTCTTGTACACGCCCTGGGCGCCGCGCTCGGTGCGCGTTCCCTCGGGAAACATGATCACCCACTTGCCGCCGTCCATGAGCACACGGCCCTGATCAGCCACCCTGGCCCAGGCCTCGGAGCGCCTGGAGCGATCGATATGAATCATGTTGAGACGCGCCATGCACCAGCCGAAAATCGGGATGCGCAACAGTTCCTGCTTGAACACGTAGGCCAGCGGGTGGGAGGTCATGCTGGGAAAATAAAAGGTTTCCCAGGTCGACTGGTGTTTGGGACACAGGATCACCCGGCGCATATCCTCAGCCGCGGGCAGCCTCTCCTCGCCGTGCAGCCGATACTGCACCCCGCCCACGAGGCGCGCGGCCACGATCACCCCCTTGAGCCAGGGCACCGCGAACCACCACCACAGTTTCTTGTCGTCCAGAACCAGGGAGAACAGCAGCAGTGCGATTCCGACGGGGATTACCGACAGTACGATCCAGGCGAAAACCAACGCCGATCGAATGGCGTTCATAGGCAACGTCCAGCGAGCGAAGTGGAGCATTAAACCAGAAGCCGAGGAAGCGAGGCAAACCGGGTTTCGCCCGCCCCCACCCGCCCGGGCCGGCCCTGCAGCAGGTCAGGTTTCGGGGTACCATGGTGTGCTGGACGACAGGGAGCCACAAGGTGATGGGGACGAGACACTGCGCCGGGCTACACACGCTGGGTCAGGGGGTGTACGCGTGGCTGGCGCCGCAGGGGAGCTGGGGCTGGAGCAATGCGGGTCTCATCGTCGACGGTGAGGCCTCCCTGCTGGTGGACACCCTGTACGATCTCGAGCTGACGGATCGCATGCTGCGCTGCATGCGCGACGCCGAGCCGCACACACGGCACATCGATACCCTGGTCAACACCCACGCCAACGGCGACCACTGCCACGGCAACGAGCTGGTGAGCGGCGCCGAGATCATCGCCTCCAGCGCCTCCGCCCTGGAGATGAACGAACTGCCCCCTGAGGTCATGGCGGCGCTGATGCAGGGCGCGGGAGAAATGGGCGGCCTCGGCGAGTACCTGCTGCACTGCTTCGGCCAGTTCCGCTTCGACGGCATCTGCTTCACCCCGCCCACCCGCACCTTCGACGGCGCAATGGACTTGCAGGTGGGCGACAAACCGGTACGGCTGCTGGAGGTCGGGCCGGCCCATACCCGCGGCGATGTCCTGGTGCATTCGCCCGCGGACCGCGTGGTATTTACCGGCGACATCCTGTTTATCGAGGGTACGCCGGTGATGTGGCAGGGACCGGTGGCCAACTGGATTCGCGCCTGCGAGATCATCGAGGACATGGACGTCGACCTGATCGTTCCGGGGCACGGGCCGGTGACCGACAAGCACGGCGTACACCAGGTCAAGCACTACCTGCAGTACGTCCGCGACGAGGCGCGGGCGCGCTACGATGCTGGCCTGGATGCCTTCGAGGCCGCCCGGGACATCGCCCTGGCCGAGTACGCCAGTTGGAGCGACCCGGAGCGCATCGCGGTCAACGTCGACACGCTGTACCGCGAGTTCGCCGGACAGGAGGAAAAAACCGGGATCATGGAACTGCTCGCGCGCATGGCAGCGCTGGCGGGTTTTCGCGTCGAACCCGGCGCGCCGGCCGCGGAGACTCCCTGACCCATGCGCCGCTGGCTCTGCCGCGCCTGCCTGCTGCTTTTGGCCTGCGCCAGTTTCCCTGCCGCGCCCGCGACGGATACCGAGACCCTGTGGAGCAACGGCAGCCGCCTGGAACTGCGCATCAGCCCGGAGTTCAGCCGCTCCGCGCGGCGCGATGTGCGCGAGTGGATCGTGTTCAGCGCCGGCGCCCTGGAACAGGTCTTCGGTCGCTGGCCGAGGAAAAAGTGGGTGGTGTCGGTGTCGCCGCTCTCAGCCTCCGGTACCGACCCGATACCCTGGGCCCAGGTCCACCGCGAGGAACGCGACCGCGTGGAGTTCTACGTGGCGCCCCAGGCCAGCCTGGACCAGTTGAAATCCGCCTGGACCGGCTATCATGAACTGGCCCACCTGCTGCTTCCCTACCGCGGCTGGGGCGACACCTGGTTCAGCGAGGGCCTGGCCACCTACTACCAGAACCTGCTACAGGTGCGCAGTGGCGTCATCGACGACGCCAGGCTGTGGCAAAACCTCTACGAGGGCTTCGAGCGCGGTCGCGCCGATGCCGCCTTCGACGGCCAGCCACTGGAGGAAGTCAGCAGCAACATGCGCAAACAGGGTGGTTTCATGCGCGTGTACTGGAGCGGCGCCTGGTACTTCCTGAAAGTCGATACACGGCTGCGTCGCCAGTCAGGCGGCGCCCTGACGCTGGACAGGGCGCTGCAAAAACTCAATGAATGCTGCGGCGAGCAGCGACTGTCGGTGCAGCAGATCGTCGAGCGGCTGGACCGGCTGAACCAGGTGTACCTGTTCACGCCGCTGTACGAGAAGATGCGCCAAAGCGGCGCCATGCCGGATTACACCGACCTGTTCGCCAGCCTCGGCGTGAGCGTCACGCCCGGCGGCACCGCACTGGCCGCGACAGGCCCGGGCGCGGCACTGAGGCGACAAATTGCCAACCCCGGCACACTGTAAATTCGCAATGACATCGCTATACTTGATGGTTTGGACGCACCGCGGCGGCCAGGACAGTGAAAAAGAGCGTATCCAAGGCTGATCTACGGGACGAACTGCAACAGGAGACCGAGCGCTTCCTGCAGCGCGGTGGCGAGGTCGAGGAGATTCCCCAGGGCATCTCCGGCAAGGACCCCGGCGACCCTCCCCTGTTTCTCAATCGCCGTCTGTTCATAGAGCCGCGCGCCACGCGCACACTGGTCCCTGAGGTGGTCGCGGCCATCGAGGCGCGACGCGAGCAGCGCGGCAAACGCAAACCCTCACGCAAGGGCAGCCGCCAGCCGCGGCAACCGCGGCGCAAGATCATCTACGATGATTTCGGCGAGCCACTGCGCAAGGTCTGGATCGACGACTGACACCGCAGGCTCCCGCGCCGAACACAGCGCGGCGCTCCCCCGACACTCGCACCGTCACGCTTACGCCGGCGGAAGAGCTGGCGGCAGCGCCCCCGGCCGCTCGCGGGGGCGCTGCCTCCCCCTGTCAGCCTGGGCGTCGACGCAGGGCGCCCACGACGCCCCCCAGTGCCAGCAGCGCGCCGCCGGCCAGACCGGTCAGGAACAGCGGGCTGGCGGTACTGGGCATCACGGTCGCCTGCTCGATCACCAGTACGACGATCTCATCGGGGCGCTCCTCGTCCTGGATATGCAGGGCGAAGCGATCCTCCGGCAGGTAGACGTTCAACTCCTGGCCGCGCATCAGGTCACTGGCGCGGTAGCGTCGACCGCCGATGGTGGCGCGCCAATCACTGTCCAGGGTAACACTGCGGCTGTCACCCTTGCTGCCGTCGGTGAGCAAGGTGCGAAACGTCATGGTGTTGCCGCGCACACGCACCACCTCGACCCTGGCCTGGGCGTACAGCTTGCCGTCTTTCTCGTACACCGCGCGGCATGCCTGTGCGATGTCCGGGTTCGCGGCGAGCACCTGGGCCGACCAGTCGAGGTCTGCACAGGTGACCGCGCTCTCCACCCTGCCCTCCTGGGCCGTGGCGACCCCCAGCGACAGGGCCAGGCCCACGCCGCCTGCCAGTATCATCTTCTTGAGCATGTCATTTCCTCCTAATCACGATTGACATAGTTGCTAGCGAGCCGCGCCGTCACGACGAAGCGCCTGGGAGCAGGCCCGACATAGTAAAACGGGTAACAGGTGACAAGCGTTACCGTCTGTTCCCGCGTGTCCTGTAAAACGGAAGTATCGGCCTTGTCGACGATACGGATGGCGTCGACGGTAAAGCGCTTGGCGCCCTCCAGGGTCTGCAGGGTGATGACATCCCCCACGCGGATATCCTTGAGCACGCGGAAATAGCCGTCGCGATGGCCCGAGATGCCGATATTGCCCGGCTCGTGCGGGTAGGCCATACCCTCGATGATGCCCGCGCCGCGGTCCATGACCTGTTCGGAACTGTCGGCGTAAACCGGCACTTTCAGCTCCAGCGCGTCGATTTCCAGCACGCCGAGGATGTCCGGCAACGCGGCGTCCAGGCTGCTGCGGTAGTCCTCGATGCGACCCGGGGACCACAGGCTGGTATCGGGATGTTCAGTCCCTGACAGGTCAAGGGTGAAAGCCTGGATGCCGTCGCGGCGCTCGATCTCGCCCTGGGCGAGCTGCACGAAGAAAAACCCGGCCAGCAAGACACCGGCCAGGTAGCAGAAATGTTCCAGGTAACGCAGCACTGCGGATAACTTGCCGGACATCGTCTGGGCGTGACTTCCTGTGACTGTGGCGCAGCGCGCGAAGGGCCACGCACCACGGCGCGGCCGGCAACGAATCAATGGGTTCTAGCATAGCTGTTCTGGCACAGGTTGCCAGCCCCCCGCCCGGGCGCGCCGATTGGCGCTTGCATCCACTGTTGCGGCTGGCTACTTTAGGCCCTCGCGCCAAACTGGAGACCCGCCGTGAGCGAAGACATCATCCCTTTCAAGGTAGCCGTACCCCAGGCCGAACTGGACGACCTGCAGCGCCGGCTGGAGCACGCCCGCTGGCCCGAGGCGGAAACCTGCACGGGCTGGGACCAGGGCATTCCCCTGGCGTATACGCGGGAACTGGCCAGCTACTGGCGCGAGGAGTACGACTGGCGTCGCTGCGAGAGCAAGCTCAACGGCTGGCCACAGTTCACCACCAGCATCGACGGCGTGGATATCCATTTCATTCACGTGCGCAGCCCCCACGAGGAGGCCCTGCCGCTGGTGATGTCCCACGGCTGGCCCGGCTCCGTGATCGAGTTCCACAAGGTGATCGACGCACTGGCCGACCCGACCAGTCACGGCGGCGACGCCGCCGACGCCTTCCATGTGGTGGCGCCCTGCCTTCCCGGCTACGGCTTCTCCGGCAAACCGGATTCGACAGGCACCTCGGTAGAGAAGATCGGGCGTATGTGGGGCACGCTGATGGCGCGCCTGGGCTACGACCGCTACGTGGCCCAGGGCGGCGACTGGGGCAGCCTGATCACCCAGAGCATGGGCATGACCGAGACCGGGCACTGCGCGGGCATCCATATCACCATGCCGATCGTGGCCCCGGACGAGGCGACGATGAATGATCTGACCGAGGCGGAATTGAAAGCGCTGGAGGACATGGGCGCCTACGGGGACAAGGGCTCGGGCTACTCAAAGCAGCAGTCCACCCGGCCGCAGACGCTGGGCTATGCCCTGGCGGATTCCCCGGTCGGACAGATGGCCTGGGTGGTGGAAAAATTCTACTTCTGGACCGACTGTGAACGCGGCGGACAAAAGCACCCGGAAAACGTGCTGAGCAAGGACGAGTTGCTGGACAACGCCATGTTCTACTGGTTGAACAACGCCGGCGCCAGTTCCGCGCGCCTGTACTGGGAAAGTTTCGACAACCCCTCCATGGAACCGATCGGCATGCCGGTGAGCTGTTCCATCTTTCCGCGGGAAATCTTTCGCTGCAGCAAGCGCTGGGCGGAGAAACGCTTCACCAACCTGGTGTACTGGAACGAACTCGACCGCGGCGGCCACTTCGCCGCGCTGGAGCAACCGGAACTGTTCGTGCAGGAACTGCGCGCGGGGTTCCGGCCGATGCGCTGACGACGGCGCTCAATCGATGCCGTCGTAATCCTCGTTGGTGATCAGGCTGTCGCTAAAGCTGCGCGGCCGCCCGCGGGTGCCTGACCCGGCGTCATCCCGGTCATCGTCCCTGTCCCGCGACAGCGACGGCAGGGGCGCGCTGTCCAGGTCCACGACTGACGCGGCGGCGTCCGGGTCGCGCCGGCCCCGGGACTGCGCGCTGGAGCGCTCCGCGGACGGCGATGGCCCGTCTTCCGTGGGCATCAGCAGCGGCTCGCGCGGCTCCAGTTCCAGCGACTCGAGGTCTATGACCTCCACCTCGTAGCCCTCGATGACCGGCTCGGGCAGTGACTGCTCGCGCAGGTTCGGCGGCGGCGCCGCGGCGATGTCCGGCAACGGGCCGGGCGGCACCGTCGGCACCGCCTCCTCGTGCTGCTGCGTCTCCTGTTTCTGCCGCGGTTCCTGCACGGTCCGCGCCGCGGACGCTTCGCCCGCACGCCCGGCGGCGCCGATATCGGTCACCGTCGCCGGTGCGTTTTCCGCTGCCGCCCCGGCGGTCTCCAGCACCGGGCTTGCCGGCGGGGCCGGCGGCGCGTCGCCGGAGTCCTCTGCGGCCGGGCTCGCGGACGCGTGCTGCGCCGCCGCGGCCACACCAGCGCCGGCGTCGCTCGCCGGAGCTTCGTCATCGGGAGCAGGCGCTGCGGCGGCGCCCGGCGCGGTATCGGGCGCCCTGGTGGCAGCCGCCGTGCCGTCATCCTGCAGCTCGCCCTCGCTTTCACCCTCACCCTCACCCTCACTCTCATCGACCAGCGTGTCACCGGCGTCGTACAGGGGCGCGGGCTGGCTGCTGCCGATGAACGCGAGGTTTTGCAGTGCGTCGTCGGCGCCGCTGCCGCCGGCGGGCGCATCACGCAACGGCTTCAGCGTCGGGAAGCGCGCCAGGTTGGGCGTTCTGCCCGGCCCGGGACGGGGGTTGAAAGCACCGGGCGAGAGTTGTCGCGCCTGCTCCGCCAGCGTGGCCGGGGCGGTGGACGAGCGCGCATTGACCTGGGTGACGACCCCGCCACCGCCGCCGGCGGCGCCGACGGCCTGCTCCACGAGCGTACCCTCGGCGGCCTGCAGTTCCTCCTGCTCCCCGCTATCCACATCGCTGGCCTCGACCAGTTTCTCCTCCAGGCGCGACTCGGCGCTCTGGGCGCGCTGGCGCAGCACCTCGCTGGCGCATTCGGACCAGCGCCCGAAGTGCGAGGACTCCGCCGGGTCGGGCATGCGGTGCTTGCGGAAATTGTTCATGGCGGCCATGAAGCGACGCTTCACCGCCAGGTAGTAATAGATATGATCCTCGGTCTGCAGGGGCACCACGTCGGCATCGCCGCGTATCTGCAACAACTGCGGCGGCAACTGCCCCTGCAGGCTGTGCAGCAGGTCGGCGAGAAAACTCAGCCGGAACGCCGAATCCAGGTCCGCCCTGCCCTGGGTATCGCAGGGAATGTAGAGGAAATCGCCCAGGTCGGAATAGCCGGGCGTGCGCATCAGCATGTTCGCGCTGCCGCACAGCGTCCCCAGGGCGAGCAGGCCGTTGACCACGAAGTCGGCGCCGGCACGCATGGCGTCGAGGGTGTCGGCGCGCCGTCGCGGCTCTTCCTGGTCCCAGTCCACCAACACCACGTCGCGGCCCTCGGCACGCAGCGTGTTGACGATGTCGTCCTGGGGGCGCGTGTCATCGCGCGGCGCCTCGCCGTGCACATCCGACGGGATGCCGTGATCGGGGTTTTCCAGGGTCAGGCGCTCCATCCACGCGGCGAAGGGTGAATGCCTGAAGAGAATGAGGTCTGCGGGAGTGTAGGTTACGGCATTATCGACACTGTAGCGATACATAGTTTCCAGCCTGTTTGCCCCATAAACTGCCTGAAAACAGCGAAAGTCGCGTAAGCACTTAGGCCGTTTGCATATTTATATAGCAATGACCTTTGTGTGTAAACGCTCTGGCACAAATCAGCCCGCGCTGTGCCCTGTTCGGGGAAGCGTCCGGCTAGTGACGCTGGTAGATCGTCGCGCCGCCGATAACGGTACGGTCCACGCGCAAATCGCGCAGCCTGGCCGGATCATCCAGCGGGTTGCCGGACAATACCACGAGGTCGGCGAGCTTGCCCGGCTCCAGCGAACCGCGTGAATCCTCCAGGAAGGACTGCCAGGCGGCGTCAATGGTCACCGCGCGCAGGGCCTGCATGACGTCGATGCGCTGCTGCGGCCCGAGCACATCGCCGCCGATGGTCTGGCGGTACACCTGGCTCCACACCGCCTGCAGCGGCTGCATCGGCACCACCGGCGTGTCCAGGTGAGAGCTGAAACGCACGCCGTGGCGCAGCGCCCAACCGTGCGGGCTGATCTGCGCCGCGCGCTGCGGGCCGATAAAGAGTTCGCGGTGGCGGTCGCCCCAGTACCAGGTGTGCGCGGTAAAGAAACTCGGTGTCACCCCCAGCCTCGCCATGCGCGCCACCTGCTCCTCGCGCGCCATCTGCGCGTGGATCAGTATCAGGCGCGGGTCGTCCACCGGGTGCGCGGCCTGGGCCGCCTCGAAGGCGTCGAGGATATCCTCGATAGACGCGTCGCCGTTGCCGTGTATGGCCAGCTGGTAGCCGGCGCGGTGCAGCGCGGCGACCTTCTCGAACAGCGCCTCGCGCGGCACCGCGGGGTAGCCGCGGTACTGCGCGTCGCCCTGGTAGGGGGTGTGGTAGGGCTGCGCCAGGTAACCGGTAAAGCCCTGGATGCTGCCGTCGGCGACGATCTTCACCGCGCCCATGGTGACGCGTGCATTGGCGTAGTCGCCGGGATCGTAGTCGCCGTTGTACAGGGCCTGGCCAAACTCCTCCTCGAAGGGAAACAACACCAGGCGCTGCGGCACGATACCCAGTCGGCTGGCCAGCGACAGGGCCCTGGCCAGCCCCGGCGTGGTGCCACCGGACTGGGCGGTGGTGACGCCGCGTTGCGCGTACTCGCGCGCGGCGCTCTTGAACATGCGGTAGGCGCTGCCGATATTCATGTCCTGCATCAGCAGCACCACGCCCATGCGCGCGGTCTCCTCCAGCAGGCCGTTGGGCTCGCGCGAGCCCGGCCGCCGGCCGATCACCCCGCCTACCGGGTCCGGCGTGTCGGCGTCGATGCCGGCCAGCTGCAGGGCGACGCTGTTGGCCACCAGCATGTGGCCGGAGATATGCATGGCCGCAACGGGATGCTCGGTGGAAATCGCATCGAGTTCGGCGCGGGTCGGGTGGCGCCCTTCGGCCAGCAAGGTGTCGTCGTAACCGAAGCCACTGACCCACTCCCCCGGCGGCGTCATTGCGGCGCGCTCGCGCAGCGCCGCCAGCAACTGCGCCATGTCGCGCTTGTCGCCGATGGGCGGGCTGTTCAGGTCGGCGGCGATCTCCGCCATGCCGCTACCGGGAAAGTGCCCGTGGGCGTCGACAAACCCCGGCAGCAGCGCGCGACCGCGCAGGTCGGTCACCAGGGTATCGTCCTCGACCAGCGCCATGATCTGCTCGTCGCTGCCCACCGCCTCGATCAGTTCGCCGCGCACTGACAGGGCCTGCAGCACGCGGTTGTCGGCGTCCATGGTGAGGACGTCGCCGTTGATGAATACCTGGTGGTCAGGCGGCGCCGGTTGGCGCGTGGCAATTCTCAGCAGCACCGCCAGCCCGACGCACAGGGCGAGCAGGACCGCGAGCGGCGTTTTCCAGTTCACGCGCCGACCGCCGGCGTCAGGCGGCGGTGCCGATCAGCATGTCCGCCAGCCTGGCGCGGTGCCAGGCGGCGTCACCCCACAACATCTGGCTGTGTTTCTGGCGTTTGAAATACAGGTGCACGAAGCACTCCCAGGTGAAACCGATACCGCCGTGCAACTGCACCGAGCGCCCCGAGGCGAAGGCCGCGGTCTCACTGGCCGAGGCCTTGGCCATGTGCGCGTAGCGCGCCGCCGCGGCCGGCTCCGTGTCGCAGGCGCAGGCGGCGTTGTAGAGCAGCGAGCGGGTCTGGTCGATCTGCACCATGACGTCCACCAGCGGGTGTTTTACCGCCTGGAAGAAACCCAGCGGACGCTCGAACTGCTGCCGGGTACCGACGTACTCCACGGTGGTTTGCAGCTGCCACTCGGCGGCGCCGGCGATATCCGCCGCCAGCAGGGACCAGATCGCCGGCATCGCCGCGCCCAGGGCCGCCGCCGCATCGCCGCTCACGCGCTGCGCCGGTGCGTTGTCGAAGACCACGTGGGCCTGGTCGCGAGTGAGGTCGACGATGGCGTCCGGCCGCAGGTCCACGCCCTCCGCGTCGACGGCGACCCAGTACAGGCCAAGGCCGTCCTCGTCCTGCGCGCTGACTAGCAGGCGCTCGACCTTGCGCGCGTCCTGCACGAACCAGGCGCTGCCGATGAGCCGGCCATCCGCGCATTTCACCGCGCTGTCGCCGACGCTCCAGCTACCGTCCTGGCCGGTGACCGCGAGACTGGCCGAGGTTCCGCCGGCGATCTCCGCCAGGGCCGCCTCGCCGCCGCTGCCGCAGGCCGCCAGCGCGTAGGTGGCGTTGAGCGTGGCCAGCAGCGGGCAGGGAAAGGCCGCCCGGCCGACCTCCTCGACCAGCCCCGCCACCGCCACCACGGGCATGCCGACGCCGCCGGCCGCCTCGGGCACCGCCAGGCAGGTCCAGCCCAGTTCCACCATCTGCTGCCACAGCTCGCGGTCCCAGTGCGCGCCGGGCATACGCTCCGGGTCGGGATCGTCCGCCACCAGGGCGTGCAGTTTCTCCGTGGGAAAGTTGTCGGCGAGAAATTTGCGCGCGGACTCCTTGAGCAGGGCCGCTTCCTCGGTGAATCCAAAATTGTCCGGCTGTGACATGTCCATACCCCGTCGCAAGGATTTATTTCGATTTGGCCAGGCCGAGCACGCGCTCGCCGAGAATGTTGCGCTGCACCTCGCTGGTGCCCGCCGCTATCGTCATGCCGTAGGAGTTCATGTACGCCATGGGCCACTGCCCGCCCGCCGGGGCGTTGTCGTCACCGAGGTACAGGGAGGCGCTGGCGCCCGCCACCTCCATGGCGATAGCGCCCGTGTCCTGGGCAATCTCGCTGGACAGCAGCTTGTTCTGCAGGGGCAGACGCGCGGGATGATCCTGCAGGGCCGCCACCCGCGCGCGACGCTGGTTCTGCGCCAGCCCCTCCTCGCGAATCACCTGGCGGATGATGCGATCGCGCAGCAGGGCGTCCTCGCTGGCGGGCCGCCCGTCGCGCTGGCACTGGCGCGCCAGTTCGATCAGGCTGCTGCTGGTGCTGGAGTGCGTCGAGCGGCTCTTCATGCCGCCGGAGCGCGGCGTCACCTTCTCGCCGGCGCCGCGCTCGTGGGCCAGGGTGGTCATGGCGACCTGCCAGCCCTTGCCCAGTTCGTCCAGGCGGAAACTGTCGTCGACCTCCAGGTCCTCGAAGATCACCTCGTTGAAGCCGGTCTCACCGGTAATCTTAATCAGCGGCCGCACGGTCACGCCCTTGCCCAGCGCCGAGCGGATCGGCACGACGAAATAGGACAGGCCGTCGTATTTGTGCGACTTGTCGGTGCGCAGCAGCAGGATCATCCACTCGGCGAAATGCGCCAGGGAGGTCCACACCTTGTGCCCGTTGATCACCCACTTGTCGCCCTTTTTCTCGGCGAAAGTCTGCACGCTGGCCAGGTCCGAGCCCGCGCCGGGCTCGCTGAAGCCCTGGCACCAGATATCCTCGCCGGAAAACAGGCGCGGCAACAGGCGCTGCTTGAGCGCCTCCTGGCCGTGGTAGAACACGGTCGGCGCGGCCATGCCCAGGCCGATGACATTGGGCAGGAACGGCGTGCGCGCGCGGATCATTTCCGCGTTGGCGACGCGCTGGCAGTCGTTGCGCCCGCCGCCGCCGACCTCCTCGGGGTAGTCGCAGCCGACCAGCCCGGCATCGTAAGCCGCTTTCTGCCAGGCCTGCAGGTAATCCAGCTGCTCAGTGGTCATGATCTCCAGCGGCGACTGCGGCAGTCGCACCGGCGGTTCGCCCGGGTGGTTGTCGGCCAGCCACTGCCGGCAATGCTCGCGGAACTGCGCCTGTTCCGGGGTGTCCTTGGCGGCGCTTTCTGACATGACGATGCTCCCGGCCGTGGCGGCCACTGCTGAGGAAAGGACCGGATTCTAACCGGCTGGCGGGGCGGCTGGAAAGCGCCCGACTCAGTAGTGTGGGGGTTTTTCCTGCGCCGGCGCGGCGGCGTCGGGGCTGTCGTAACGCGCCTCCAGGGCGCGGTGGCGCTCCAGCAGCAACTCCACCTGGCGCCGCAGCAGCAGCACCTCCTGCTGCTGCGCGGCTAGCGCGGCATCGAGTGCGGACAGGGCGTCCTCCTGGAAGGCGAGCTGGCTCTGCAACTCTTCCACCTGCGCCTGTAGATTGTCTCCGTTCCCCGCCATGGCGCCGCCATCCCCGTTCGCTGTTTCCCGTCACACCGCGGCCTACTATACTGCGCGTGCCCTGTCACTTGCACGCCAGCATCGCAGCTATCGCCATGAGCAAACGCCGCCACAATCCCGCTACCGGCCAGTCCCGCCTGGTCTACTCCACCGACGGCGGCCGCCTCTGTCCGCAGTGCCAGCGACCCGGCAACGCCTGCGTGTGCGGCGCCGACCGCCCCGCGGCGAGCGGCGACGGCATCGTGCGCGTGCAGCGCCAGACCAAAGGGCGCGGCGGCAAGGCGGTGACCGTGGTGCAGGGCCTGCCCCTGGACGGCCAGGCGCTGAAATCCCTGGCGCGTGAACTGAAGAAGAAATGCGGCGTCGGCGGCGCGGTGAAGGGCGCCGACATCGAAATCCAGGGCGACTGCCGCGCCGTGCTGCAGGAGGAGCTGGAGAAAAAGGGTTACCGGGTCAAACTCGCCGGCGGCTAGGCAGCAAACGCAAAGTTAGCGGATTTTAGGGGCAGTATGCCGCCGTTTGGCCACCTGGCTACTGGTTTTCTTCAAGGAATAATCCGTGTCGCGGCACGTCCAAAATCGAAGTTAGCTCCCATTTGCAAAAAGTTTGTAAAATAACTTCCTCAACCCCTTATTTTTATTGGATTTAATTTTTTTCTGTGTTAAAACATGGGGCGTGAGTGCGGAAATGCCGCGAATCGGGTCTCTTCTCCGAACACGGTCAACGATAACCGCACCGAATAACAGCAACGCTGCAGTATCTGACGGATTAGTCATCCCTGCGAGGAAGTGGGTTATGTACGTGACCGCAGAACACCTGAGAGACCAGGTTATCAAGCCAACGCTGGAGTACATGGGGGCGTGGACACCAGCGACCGAATCATTCCTGCTCAACGCCGCCGTCAACGCGCCTGAACTGGGGCTGTTCGCAGCCCGCAATGACGGCCTGGGCCTGTTCCACATCACCGCGGCCCAGCACCGCGACCTGTGGGATCGCTACCTGGCGTTCAACCCCGAACTGGCCAGCCGGGTGCGCGGGCTGGCCAGCCAGCGCGCCTTTCTCACCGACCCGGACAGCGAGCTGCAGACCAATCTCAGCTACTGCACGGCGATCGCCTGGCTGCTGCACCAGCGCGCCGGCGGCAGTGTGGACGAGCCCGAGGTCCGCGCCAGCGCCTGAGGCGCGGCCGCGGCTTACAGCGCGCAGCGGCGCAGCGCCTCCCAGGCCGGCAGGTCCTGCGGCCTGTCGATATCCTGTAGCGGCGGCAGCGCCTCCCAGTCCAGTCCCAGCGCGCGCAGGTTGCGCCCGGTGCGAGCGTAGACCTCCGCCCCGCCCCAGGACACATCAGTGAAAATACCCGGTTCCACGCGGGTGACGCCGATCAGCACGTAACCGCCGTCGTGGGCCGGCCCCAGCACCACCGGCGCGCACTCCAGCGCGGCGCTGGCCAGGGCGAGGTAGGCGGGGCTGATGGCCGGGCAGTCGCTGCCCACCAACAGCACCTTGCGATGGCCGCGCAGGCCGCGCTGCAACGCGTGCAGCATGCGCGCACCCAGGTCCGCCCCCTGTTGCGCCACCACCGCCGTCGCCCCGCGCTCGCGGCAGCGCGCGAACAGCGCATCGGCCGGGTCGCCGGCGACACATATCTCCACCGGGCCCAGCGCCGCCTCCACCAGTTGTGTGCAGGTCCACAAGACCAGTTCCCGGTGCAGTTCACAGGCCTGTTGCGCGCTCAGGTGGGGCTGCATGCGCGTCTTCACCCGTCCGGGCACCGGTTCGCGCGCAAACTGCTGCAGCAGCAGTGCTTCGCTCACGCCGCGGCGCGCCGGGTATAGTGCCGCGCCAGGCGCGCCGGGGACACGCCCAGCCAGTAGGCCAGCCGCAGGCACCACATACGCAGTACCGTGCGCGCCACACCGCCCTCCTCCCAGCGCCGGCTGGAGGTGGTAACCGGCTCGGGCAGCACCAGTGGCGGCCCCAGGCGGCGCAGGCGCTTGCAGTAGGCGACGTCCTCCATCAGCGGCAGCCGGTCGAAACCGCCGCTGCGCTCGAACACCTCGCGGCGCAGGAACAACATCTGGTCGCCGGTGCCAATGGCGGTCAGCCGCGAACGCCAGTTGATGCACCACTCGATGACGCGGTACACCCGGCGCGTACCGTCCAGGCGCAGCTGGCAGAAGCCCCAGTCGGGTTCACGGCGCAGGTAACTCGCCAGCTGCGCCGCCGCGACGCCCGGCCGGCTGTCGGCGTGCAGGAAACACAGGTAGTCGCCACGCGCGACAGCGGCGCCGAGGTTCATCTGCCGCGCCCGCCCCGGCGGCGCAAGCAACAGCTGGTCGCAGCGCGGCATGGCGCGCCGCACCGTGTCGTCGCCGCTGCCGCCGTCCACCACCACGGTTTCCCAGCCGGGGTAACGCCGCCGCAGGTCCTCCAGCAGGGGCGCGATGCCCGCGGCCTCGTTCAGGGCGGGAATGATGAAGCTGACCTGCGGCGCCATCAGCTGTCCAGCGCGCCGCCGCAACTGCTGCCCTGGCCCGCGGTGCAACCGTAACAGTGCTCCGCGGTCGCCACCGCGCGGCCGGCCACACGGTGGCCCGCGAGCAGGTCGCGCAGGTGCACGCGCCGGTCCGAGGCCAGCAGCGGGATGTCCAGCATCTGGTTGAAGTCACAGTCGTAAAGGTAGCCGCGCCAGTCGACACTGAGCAGCTCACGGCACATCAAGGTGTCGAGATTGGCGGCGCTGAAACTGTCGCGCAGCAGGCCCATGTACCGGGTGTACTGGCCCTGGGCGAGCAACACGGCGCCGAAGCGGCTGATCGGCATGTTGGTGAGGGTCAGCAGCCGGCTGAAGCGCACGCCGAAGCGCGCGTGCAGTTCGCGCCGGTAGTCCGCCTCCAGTTGCGCCTGGGCCGGCGGCAGCACCGGGCCGACCGGGTTGTACACAAGGTTGAGCGGCAGCGTATCCCCGTAACCGAACTCGTTGAGCAGGCGCAGGGCGCGTATGCTGGTGGCGTAGACGCCGCTGCCGCGCTGCGCGCGTACGTTTTCCTCGAGATAACACGGCAGCGAGGCGGTCACCTCCACGCCCTGTTCGGCGAGAAAGCCGGCCAGGTCCTCCTGCCCCGGCTCGAACAACACCGTCAGGTTGCAGCGGTCGATGACGCGCACTTCCAGGGCGCGAGCCTCGCGTACCAGGTAGCGAAAATGTTCGTTCAGCTCCGGCGCGCCGCCGGTGAGGTCCAGGGTCTCGATCTGGCCGCCGCGCAAGACTGCCAGCACCTGTTCGACCGTCTCCCGTTGCATCTGCTCGCGGCGCTGCGGTCCGGCGTTCACGTGGCAGTGCACGCAGCTGAGGTTGCACAGGTAGCCCAGGTTCACCTGCAGGGTGCTGGGCGCGCCGCGGCGTCGCACCGGGGGAAAGTCGCTGTGCAGCAGCAGTGGCCGGGTATCTTGCATGGGCTCCAACGGGCGGGCGGCCTCAGTAGGCCGCCTGCCGCTCCAGCGGGGTGAGCAGCGCGGCCTGCTCGCCCATCAGGTGTGCGAAAACCACATTGTAGGCCAACACGGCCTGCACGTAGTTGCGCGTCTCGCGGTAGGGAATGGTCTCGATCCACAGCTCCACCGACACGCTGTCGCCGGCGCCGTTGCGCCAGCGGTCCACGCGGTGCGGGCCGGCGTTGTAGGCGGTGAGCGCGAACACCCGGTTGCCGCCGTAACGGTCCAGCAACTGGCGGTAGTAGGTGCTGCCCAGCAACACGTTCTGCTCCACGTCGTACAGGTCCGCGCCGCTGTGCCGCGCGCCGATGCTGGAGGCGACCTGTCGCCCGGTGGCGGGCATGACCTGCATCAGGCCGCGCGCCCCCACCGGGGATTGCGCACGCGGGAAGAAGGCGCTCTCGCGCCGCGCGATGGCCAGCAGCTCCGTACTGGCGACCTGTTGCGCGCTGGCCTGGGCGTCGAACACGCTGCGGTAGGGTATCGGAAAGCGAATATCCAGGGCGTCCCAGGCTTTGGCCCGGGTCGCCGCGTCGATGGCCATGCGGTACCAGCCCTGGTCCGCCGCCAGGCGCGCCAGCTTGCGCTGCTCCTGCGGATCCTCGGTGTCCTGCAGCACCTTGTACCACTCGGAATGCGCGAGCACATCCTCGTCGTGAAAATGCAGTTCCTCGATGCGCTGCAGCGCCGGCAGTCCCTGCAGCGTGGCCGGTGGCAGTGGCGCGAGCGGGGTGTGGTTGAAGGCGTAGGCGAGCCCCAGGCGATCGGCGGCGAGAAAGCTGTAGTAGCCGCGCTCCTGCGCCAGGGCCTGCAGTAGTGCCTGGGCCTGCTCCGTCTCACCGCGCCGTTGCAGCGCGACGGCGCGCCAGTAGCGCCACACGCCTGCCTCCTGCTGCTCCGCGGAGAGCAGCGGCAGGGTGCGCTCCAGGGCGCTCCAGTCCTGCTCCGCCAGCGCCCAGCGCAGGCGTATCCCGGTGAGCTTGTCGTCCGCCAGGCGCTGCAGCGCGCCGTGCAACCAGTCGCGGTGCGCGTCGGTCTCGGCGAACAGGCTGCGCAGCGCGATGGCGTACTCCACCTCGCGCACCTGGGCGGGACTGAACGCCAGGCGCTGGCTGAAATCGCGCCACAGCAGCAGCGCCTCCTGCGGGTTGTAGCGCGACAGGTGCGCCAGGCCGTGGGCAGCCACGTCCGCCGAGCGCGATTCGCTGGCGGGCAGGCTCAGACGCCCCAGCGCCACGGGGCTGGCGTAGACCTTGAGCAGGCGCTCGGACCAGGGCTGCAGTTGCTCGCTGCCCTTGCTAGCCACGTAGCGCATGAGCGAGCGCTGGCGCTCGTCGAAGGCCTCGAGCAGGCGCGCCCAGACGATGTCGTCGCTGAGCTCGCCGGAGGCCTGCCAGGCGTCGAACAGCGGGTCGCACTCTTCCGGCCGCGACTTGCCGTGCACCCACAGGCGCCCCGCCCCTTCCCAGGCCGCGTCGCGCTCGCCGCGCGCCAGCAGCGCCCTGAAGTAGTAACACTTGAGCACCACGCTGTTGGGTTCGTCGGGCATGACCGCGAGGAAATCGTCCCAGCGCCGGCGCTTGCCCGCCTCGCGCAGGTACACGGCGAGGAAGCGATTCGGCAGCGGTGTGTCGTCGCTGCGTTCGAGGAAACGCTGCGCGCGCGGCGCGCGCACCTTGTGCGCCTGGCGGGTGAGTTCGTAATAGTCGAGGTAGATGGCCAGCGGATAGGCGTCCAGGGAGGAACGCAACTGGCTGAAATCGTCCCAGCGACGGCGCTCCAGCGCCTGCACGGCCTCGCCGTAGTCGCGGCGCGCCGCCTCCAGGGGGGGCGCCGGCGACACGCTGGCCGCGGCTGCCGTTGCGCTGCCGGGCATTGCCACGCACAGCAACAGCAACCCGGTGATGATTCGCCTGCCCTGCCCCAACACCGCAACGCCACCTCTGCCAACACGTCCGCCGCGACCCCGGGCCGCGGCACCTTCACAGGGTGATATGAGCGGCCGCAGAAAGCAATAGTTCCGCGCCCACCGCCGGGAAAATCTGCAGCGCCCGGCTCAGAACAACAGGCCGACGGTGGGCTTGTCGATATCGGCGTAGTCGAGAATTACCTCGCGGCGGCACAGGCGAAACCCGCCGTCGTCCCGCGACAGCGTGTCGCGACGCTGCCCGCTATAGAGACAATTGGCGCTGCCGGGCCGGGCGTAGTACAGGTGAAAATTGTTCAGCACGCGCCACTGCTGCGCATCGCGCTGCAACAGCTCTATATTGCCGATGATGCGCCGCGTGCGCGCCGGCGGGTTGTCCGCCCAGGCGTTCATCTTGTAGGCGCGCTCCACGCGCAGCGCCAGGTGGAACAGGTTCTCCTCGCGCAGCGGCGCGCCCATACTGTCGGCGCCCTCCAGTTCGCGCTCCACGCTGAGCATCTCCTCGCGCCCGCGCTGCCGGTTGTCCACCTGGGTGTTCACCCGCGAGGGCACGATGTAGGCCACGTCCTCGCTGAGCAGCGCCAGCCACTGCTGGAACTGCCGGTTGTCCAGCAGGCGCGCCTCGTGAAAATAGAAGCGCTCCAGTTCGCGCTGCTCCTGCGGTGTGGTCTGCACGGACAGCTCGCTCATGCCCCCTCCTCCACCGCCTGCAGCTCGTCGCGCCAGCGGGCAAAAAAGTTGCGCGCGTAGAATTCGTTCGCCGTCACGCTGACCAGCCCGGGCAACTCGGGGTGCGGCGCCTCCTCGCCCAGGCCCAGGCCGTAGTACAGGGCGTGGTCATCGGTGAAATCGATACTGGCCCCGCGGTACTGCTGCGACCAGGCCTCGGAGTCCTCCTGCTCGATGATGCCGCCGGGGCCGAAGAAGGAACTGTAGTTGGTGCGCAGCGCGCGCTTCACGGTATCGGGCGCACCCGCCGGCACCACCGCCCAGGACCAGTACTCCACCCGGCCCGGTCCGCGCGGGTGCGACACCTTGAACGCGGTGTTGGACCACAGGAAGGACAGGTTGGGATAGATCCCGTAGGTCAGCCCCTTCATGCGCGCGCGCAGCGGGCCGACGCGCTGCGCCGCCCGCGCCTGCACCTCGCGCAGCCAGTCCTGCACCTCCTGCCCGCCCAGCTGGCCGCCCAGGCCCTCCATGCCCCAGGCCACCTCTTGCCAGGGTGTGTCCTCGGGCATCAGGCGAAAGGTCGCGCCGTGCCCCGGGGCCGTCACCACGCTGTGGCCCAGTTCCTCGATACGCTCCTGGATCTCGCGCGAGATCAGCGCCGCGTGCAGGAAGGGGCCGTGGTTGACGTCGCCGAGCTGGTTCTCCACCGGCAGTTTCCAGTTGGCGTCGATCACCCAGCGGTGCGGCGCACCGAGGAACTCGACGCCCTCGGGGAAGCGCTGGAAAAACGCGTCCAGGTAGAAACGCATGTCGCCGAGGTAGTCTTCAAGCGCGACGATGTCCGGGTCGAAACTGCCGAAGATCATGCCGCGCCAGCTCTCCACCCTGGGCACGCGCTGCAGGCCCAGCGCGGATTTGTCCGGTTTGTTGCGCAGCGTGTTTTCCTGCGGGATGGTCGCCAGGCTGCCGTCCACGCGGTAGGACCAGCTGTGGTAGGGGCAGACAAAGCGCTTCGTGTTGCCGTGATCCGCGCGGCATACCGGCAGTCCGCGGTGGGTGCAGCTGTTGACGCTGGCATGGATCGCGCCGTCCTCGCCCCGGGCCAGGATCACCGGGGTCTCGCACATATAGGCCTGGACAAAGTCCCCGGCACGCGGAATCTGCGATTCGTGGCCCAGGAACAGCCAGCTGCGGCCAAAGATTCCGCGCTTTTCCAGCTCATAGACCCGGGGATCGGACCAGCAACGCCGGCTGATACGGGTGGCGTCCTCGTTCACCAGATCGCGTACGGAGAATTGCACGGCGGCCCCCAAATATTATCGATCGTTCATTTATCGCCAGTATAGGAGAGTTCGCGTCGTAAAATCGAGGCCCCTGTGCTAGTTTCTGAATAATTTTTAACAATCGGGTGATAATAATGACTGCGGAAGGCGAGTCGCCGCGCAGGCAGAGCAAGGGGGAACGCACGGCCGGGCGTATCCTCGACGTCGCCGAGGACCTGTTCGCCCGCCAGGGCTACGAGGGCACCAGCCTGCGGCAGATCGCGCGCGGCGCGGGCATCAAGGAGCCCGGGCTTTACAACCATTTCGCCGGCAAGCAGGCGCTGTACGAGGCGGTGCTGCACCGCGCCCTCAACCCCATGGCGGAGGCGATGGCCGGCCAGATAGAGAGCGCCTCGCGCCTGCGCGACTACACCGACCTGCCCTCGGTAATGACCGACCTGCTGCTGCGCCACCCGCAGATGGCCGCCCTGTTCCAGCAGGCGCTGCAGGGCGACAGGGAGTCGGTGGGCAATCAGTTGGTCACCCAGTGGCTGGAAACACTGTTCCAGCAGGGTATGCGCAGCCTGGAGGGCCTGGAACCCGCCGTGACGCCCAACGCCCAGGCGCAGGACCGGGAGACCCTGGCGATCAACGTCATCGCCATGTTCAACCTGACGACAGGCTATTTCCTGTCGCAGCGGGCCTTTTCGATCCTCGCCCAGGGCGACCTGCAGGACCCGGACAACATCGCGCGGCAAAAGCGCCTGCTGCACCGGGTCGTGCGCGCCATGCTGGTCAGTTAGCTGACGTCGATGCGCCGGCGCTCGGGGGCTTTCTCCACCGCCTTGGGCGCTTCCAGCGTCAGTACGCCGTCCTTGAAGGAGGCCTTGATATCGGACTCCTGCACATCCGGGCCCAGGTTGAAGCTGCGCATGAACTTGCCGTAGCGCCGCTCCTGGCGGATCAGCTTGCCCTTCTCTTCCTCCTTGTCTTCCTGGGTGGTTTCCGCCTCCAGGGTGAGGATGCCATCGCGCACGTGCACGTGGATGTCCTCCTTCGATACGCCGGGTAACTCGGCCGTGATTTCGTAGTGGCCATCCTTCTCCGCGATATCCACGCGGGGAGCGAAAAACGTCGACGTATCCGAGCGCGACATCTGCGGCCAGGAATCGTTGAAAAACCGATCGATGTCGAACAGGTTGCTACGCGGTATTAAAGACATACGGCACCTCCTCATTACGTGTCCGGTTCATGTCTACCCTTGTATATAGGGCCAAAAGCGCTGTTTTCAAGCTGGCAGGAATTCGGCGAGCCAATGCTTGACGTGGATCAATTCACGCCGCCGGTATCGGCCAGAGCAGCCACGCGACTATAATCAGGGCACTTTTGAGCCGATCAAGCCAGGACCGGGAGGCCGCGATGAGCCAAGCTCAAGACCCGACGGCACGGGAGCTACAACAACCCTGGGCGCAGGCTGGGCGGCAGCCACGCATCGCCGTCGTCGGCGCCGGCATGTCCGGGATCGCCGCCGTGGTCAAGCTGCGGCGCGCCGGCTACAGCGATATCACGGTGTACGAGAAGGCCGACCGCGTCGGCGGCACCTGGCGCGAGAACACCTATCCCGGCCTGTCCTGCGACATCCCCTCGCGCTGGTACTGCTTCAGTTTCGCCCTGCGCGCCGACTGGACGCACCGCTACCCCTACGGGGCCGAGGTGCAGGCCTACCTGGAACAGGTAGCGCGGGAGTTTGGCGTCAACGAACACGTGAAGTTCAACTGCCCGGTCACCGACCTGCACTACGTGGGGCCGCAGTGGCGCCTGACCAGCGGCGACGGCGAGAGCGCCTGGTACGACGTGGTGATCTCCGCTACCGGCATCCTGCACCGCCCCGCCTACCCGGACATCGCCGGGCTGCAAAGCTTCACCGGCGACTGCTTCCACAGCGCGCGCTGGGATCACTCGGTGGACATCGCCGGTAAACGCGTGGGGGTGATCGGCACCGGCTCCACCGCCTGCCAAATCGTCGGCGCAATCACGCCCGAGGTCGGCGAAATGCGCGTTTTCCAGCGCACCCCGCAGTGGATGGCGGGGCTGCCGCAGAAAAAATACTCGCCCGCCTGGAACCGTCTGCTGGGACGTTTCCCGCTGCTACAGAGATTCGCCTACCACTACTATTTCCGGCTGATGATGCATATCTTTAGCGCGGCGACGGTCGGCAACAAGCCCATGCAGCGCCTGGTGAGCTGGGGCTGCCGGCGCAACCTGGAACAACACATCGCCGACCCTGAACTGCGCGCGAAGCTGACCCCGGACTACC
The DNA here is from genome assembly GCA_002699145.1 of Halioglobus sp. Taxonomy (GTDB): domain Bacteria; phylum Pseudomonadota; class Gammaproteobacteria; order Pseudomonadales; family Halieaceae; genus Marimicrobium. Next base: position 274,766 of record PABK01000035.1, on the reverse strand, counting down.
AGGCGGCCTGCAAACGGCTGATTTTCTGCAGCGACTTCTACCCCGCGCTGGCCAGCCCCCACGCGCACCTGGTGACGGAGCACATCGCCGGCGTGGAGCCGGCGGGCGTGCGCACCGCGGACGGCGCGCTGCACGAACTGGACGTGCTGGTGCTGGCCACCGGCTTCGATCCCACCGCCTTCATCCTGCCCACGCGCGTCACCGGTGAGAACGGCGTCGACCTGGCCGCCACCTGGAACGGCGCCCCGCGCGCCCACCGCGCCGTGGCGGTACCGGCTTTCCCCAACTTCTGGATGATCGAGGGCCCCACCGGCCCGGTGGGCAATCTGTCGCTGATCACTATCTCCGAGCACCAGGTGGATTACATCATCGCCATGCTGGAGCGCATGAAACGCGACGGCCTCGCCGCCATCGCCGCACGCCAGGACGCCTGCGAGCGCTACAACGCCGAGATGGGCGAGGCGATCAGGGACACGGTGTGGATGACCGGCGGCTGCGACAGCTGGTATTTCGACGCCAGCGGCAAACCCAACCTCTACCCCTGGTTTCCCGCGCGCTACCTGCGCGAAATGCACAACCCGGTGTTCGAGGAGTACGAGTTGGTGCAATAGCGGCTTGCCTTATGCGGCGCGGCGCGGAATAATTTGCGCCGCGCTGGTTTGGCGTGGCAGGTATCAACTCTGCCCCCGGTTACCCGCCCTTAGCTCAGCTGGATAGAGCGTCCCCCTCCTAAGGGGAAGGCCCCAGGTTCGAATCCTGGAGGGCGGGCCAGTAACCTCTTGTGTTCCCATTCTTTTCAGGCACTCGCCTCCGCCAAGGCGGCGGGAACATTCCACCCAGGAAGCAATGGGGTGCAGTACGCTTGCGATTCGAAGCGGTCATTATCTGGATTTTGCACTATGCTTTTGGTGTGCGTGCAGAGAAAGCCCAAGAAGTGTAATGAACAGCTTTGGATGCACGCTGTACAGCTGAATCTGGCCCAGTTGCTCCGCCCTGGCCAGATACTTTTCTGAACGATACTGCGAATCATCGAGGATCGAATCATGATAAGAGTTGGCCCCGCTCTACTTTGTCTACTCGCCGCCGCTGGCGCACATGCGGAAATTTTCGTTCACGGCAACCTGTCTTCTGACAGTGGAGGCTCCGTAATTACGGACTCCGTTAGCGGAAGGGAATACCTGCGTTTTGACCAGGTGCATTTAACATACTCGGACACCTTGGCCGCGGTAGCTCCCGGAGGCATTTACGAAGATTGGTCAATTGCAGATCGCACAGTAGCGGAAGCCTTTATCGATAGCTTCCTGGGAGGAGTAACTTCCTGTAACGGCCCTGGTTTCGAAGGCGAATGTGGTACTGCAATCGGGTGGAGCGACGGTAACTTTGGCGATAACAGTCAAAGCGGCCAACCGCCGGGCTACAATGATGATACATTTGCATTTATCTCCGACACTGGAATATACCCACTTGGCAGTGTAGGCATCCGTGATGACGGCGTTGTATTCCAGCAGGAAGCGTGGGGTGATGCAGCGCAACTGGATTTCTGGGGTTTTGTCGTGCCACCGCATATCGATCTGTTGTTGTATAGAGATGTACCCGTAGATACCGATGAAGACGGCATACCTGACTCGGAAGATAATTGCCCCCTGGTTGCAAATCCGGGTCAAGAACCCAGCCTTGTTGAACCCGGGAGAGGTGTGGCTTGCGAAGGACTTCCGCCTGGGTGTTAGCTACGACCCTGAACTGGGAAACATGCTTCGGCTTCTGGTATGAAGCGGATCGGGGGAAATTTCAGGCTGAAATCTTATAACGGCCGGTTTCCGGGCCCAGAGACGCTGATGCTCCCATCCCCGGGCTGTTTCCGGATGTAAAATGTAAGACCTGACCCTTGGTTTGCCCCGTACCTTGTCGTCATTATGAGGGCCGCCGCGGGCCAGACGCCTGATTCATGGCGGTCGCCAACGCATCACGTTGAGCATTTGGCGATAAATGCTAATATTTCCGTGCCCCGCCCGATTGCAAGTCAACACGCGAACCGGCAGGCCACACGTTCGTCAATCCATCACAATACTCGCTGGTAAATATAAAAAGAGTACTGAGCCATGAACACTTTTCGTATAGCTGCTGTGATCGTCCTGGTTTTCTTCGTCACAAGCAGAGCGTTCGCCGGCCTGGTTCGCTACGAAGTTACAATGCCAGCTTTCCAGCCCGGCGCCCCCGATGCTTATGGATACCTGATATTCGAAAATCCCGAATACGGTGGCAACATTGTTCCCTACCTGGTCGATTGGCTCTTTCACGACCCTGATTTTGGCGGGTTGAATTTTGATTCATCAAATTCAAACGCCGATACATCCAGGGAATTTATTGTTGACGCCCAGGGAGACTATCTCTCCGACAATATTTTATGCTTTGGAATTGATGAGGCCTGCGCAGGCGCCATTGCCAAAGGGTTGTTGCTCCTGAACGGGTCCGGGAACAACGCGAACGCGATATTTACTCACCCGGGCGGCGCTCCTGTTTCTATCTATCGGTCACCCATTTTTTCCGAACCAATAAGCGTGCCCATTGCCGACAGCATGCAGTTACTCGGAATTGCCCTGGTCGCCCTCTTTTTAGTCTTCGCGACCAGAACTCGTCCTTTACGCCGTCACGGCATGGTCAGGCCCACCATTTCTTAATACTGATACAGAGAGCCGCGGCGTAGTGGATTTTTCGAAACCTATGCCACCGATGACCGATGAACAACGGGGTGCAATCTACCGAGCTCCTGATTCGAGATTGTTGAGCCGAGAGTTTGCCCCTGGCACCAAACAGGCGCTGGTGCACCAGGTGGTGCATTTGGCAGTAACTGCTACTATTCGATAGATGTCCGCTTCGGACGACAATGCAGATGCAACGGGTACCTCGATTTTTGCGCCCCAATGGCGCCCAATCTACGGATATATGCGCCAAGTGAATCGACAGGAGGTTGATTTATATGGGACTACTCCAGTATCAAAAGATACCTGTGACCAATGGGTGTTATTCAGGCAGGTTCTTCTTATGTACCTGTGATACGGCGCTGGCGTGAGCCGATCATGAGCGAAGCCGAAATTCTAGAACATCTATTCAGTATTTATGATAGATACTGGACGATTGTTCAGTGGTGGGCGAGCGTATCTTTCGGCGTCATTATGATCGCCTATTTTGCAGCGGACAAACTAAGAGCAATTTTATTGATCACCGTCCTTGCTCTCTACGTCATCTATTCTGCTTGGGTATTTATGCTGCTCATGTATAACGTAGATATCGCGTATGGCCTGTTCGAGGACCTGGGCGCACTGAGCAGAACGGGAGAACTAGAAACACAGGGTGCCAGGGTTGCATTGGAGAATTCGTTCGTTAACTACGGTACTCGGCTAGGGATGGTTGCTCTACCCGCTACATTCCTCGCGTGCATTGGGTATCTACTATATGCATATTCGCAAGTTCGCAAAAGCAAAAGTTCATAACAACGGCCGCACTTGTGCAGGCGACGTCAAGGGTCCAGGTTGGAGTAGTGCATGAATTGGGAAGCGGCTGGAGCAATAGGCGAAATAATTGGCGCTTTAGCAGTATTTGCAACGCTCGTATACCTGGCGATCCAGATTCGCCAGAATACTCGAGCTGTTCGGGCAGCCGCGCTGGACTCCAGCATTCAGGCAGCGTCCTTGATAAGAAGTGACATGTTCAATAGTGAGGAACTGACTGAATTATTTCTTTTGGGTAACGAAAATCCCGAGAATCTTGATGAGGTTCAAAGGTATAGATACAGAAATCTGGTTGCCAACATGATGTGGGCACTTTGGAATTTCTACTCCCAATCCAGATATGCCGACCTTTCTCAAGACCGGTGGGAGAGCCAGAAATATGTAGTTGCAAGAATCCTCAACTCTCCTGGCGGAGCATGGTATTGGAAAGAGTTCAGCCGTGAATTCGAGGACGACTTCGTGAAGGTGGTCAACCAGATTGTCGAGGATGAGAATTCGTGATTTCGACACCCATAGCAAGTCAATGCAGCAGGAGCGCTTCGCGTCGGGACGCCGCAACCGGCGCCCTGCCCTGAAGCATTAATCAGCCTACCAGGAATCGCACCATGGGAAAGATGATTACGTTCTGCCTGCTTGTCGTTGGGCTGGTAAATTTTGCCCCGGTACTAGGCGCTATCTCTGCTCAGAGATTGGAATCTGCTTATTCCATTACACTGGCCGGTAATGACCTCGCAATTCTCATGCGCCATAGAGCATTACTTTTTGGCATCCTCGGGGCTTTCATACTGTACTCGGCGTTCTCGCCACTCTACCAATGGGCAGCGATGATAATGGGCGGCGTGAGCATGGTTGGCTTTGCAATGCTGGTGTTCTCCACGGGTGGTTACAACGCGGCTCTGGGCAAAGTGTTGTTCATGGACGTCGTGGGGATCGTGTTTCTGTTGGCGGCAGCAGCCCTAAAGTATGTGTCTGAATCCGGTTAGCAGGTTGCGCCGTGGAAAATGGGGTAAACAGAATTCTGTGTCACGGTAAAGCGCTGACCCCGAATGTAAAATGTAAGACCTGACCCCTAGTTGGCCAGCTCCATCAGCGCCTGCCAGCGTTCGTAGGACGCCTCAAGTTCCTCGCCCAGCGCCGCCAGTTCCTCCAATCGCCCGCGGGTGGTCTGGTGGTCCTGCTGGTAGAAGCCGGGGTCGGCAATCTCCTCTTCCAGCGCCGCGCGGCGCTTCTCCAGTGCGTCGATGGCGTCGGGCAGCGCCTCCAGTTCACGCCTGTCCTTGTAGGACAGCTTGCCGCCGGCGGGCTGGCGCGGGGCGGCTTTCTCCTGGCTGGCGACCGGTGCCGTCCGTGCGGGCTCATCCAGGGCCAGCAAGGAGCCGCCGTGCTCTACCCAGTTGCTGTAGCCGCCGACGAACTCGTCGACGCCGCCGTCCCCCCGCATCACCATGATGCTGGTAACGACATTGTCCATGAACTCGCGGTCGTGGCTGACCAGCAGCACGGTGCCCTTGAACTGCAGCAACAGGTCCTCCAGCAGTTCCAGGGTTTCCACGTCCAGGTCGTTGGTGGGCTCGTCGAGCACCAGCAGGTTGGCCGGCTTGCTAAAAAGCCGGGCGAGCACCGCGCGGCCTTGCTCTCCCCCGGACAGCGCCTTTACCGGCGTGCGCACGCGTTCCGGGGTGAACAGGAAGTCGCCCAGGTAGCTGATGGCGTGCCGCCGCTGGCCGTTGATCTCAATGAATTCCTGGCCGCCGCAGACATTGTCGATGAGGTTCTTTTCCGGATCGAGGTGGGCGCGCAGCTGGTCGAGGTAGGCGACCTCCAGGCGCGTGCCCAGCGTCACGCTGCCCTCCGAGGGCGCCAGCTCGCCCACCAGGATTTTTATCAGGGTGGACTTGCCCGCGCCGTTGGGGCCGACGATGCCGATGCGGTCGCCGCGCCGCACCAGGGTGGAGAACTGGCGGATGACCACCTTGTCGCCGAAGCGCTGGGTAATATTGTCCAGCTCGACCACCAGTTTACCGGAACGGTCCGCCGCCTCCAGGCGGAAACTCGCCCTGCCGGTCTTTTCCCGTCGCTCGCTGCGCTCCCGCCGCATGGCCTGCAGCGCCCGCACGCGGCCTTCATTGCGCGTGCGCCTGGCCTTGATGCCCTGGCGAATCCACTTCTCCTCTTCCGACAGGCGCTTGTCGAACAGCGCGTTCTCCTTTTCCTCGGCGGCCAGTTGCTGCTCGCGGTAGCTGAGAAAATCGCGGTAACTGCCGGCCCGCGCGCGCAGGTGGCCCCGGTCCAGCTCGACGATAGTGTTTGCCAGGCCCTGCAGGAAGGCGCGGTCGTGGGTGACGAAGACGATGGCGCCGGCATACGCCTGCAGTTGCTTCTCCAGCCACTCGATGGCGGGAATATCCAGGTGGTTGGTCGGCTCGTCCAGCAACAGGATATCGGGTTCGCTCACCAGCGCCGCACCCAGCGCCACGCGCCGCCGCCAGCCCCCGGACAGGCTGGCCATGGTAGCGTTTTCCGGCAACTGCAACTGGGAGATGACCGACTCGACTTTCTGCGCGAGCAGCCAGCCGTCCTTGGCCTCCAGTTCCGCCTGCACCCGCGCCATCGCGTCCATGTCGCCCTCGACGATACAGTGGTGATAGCGCGCCAGCAGTTCGCCGACATCGGCCAGGCCGCCGGCGACGACATCATAGACGTCGCGCTCGTCCGCCGCGGGCAGGGACTGGTCCAGGTAGGCGATGCGTACACCGTCGCGCAGGCGGCGCTCGCCACTGTCGGGGACGACCTCGCCGAGGATCATTTTCATCAGCGTGGTCTTGCCGGCGCCGTTGCGGCCCAGCAGCCCGATACGCTCCCCCGCCCGCACCTTGACATCCGCCCTGTCGAGGAGGGTGTGGGTACCGTACTGGAGGCTGACCTGGTCGAGTGTCAACAGGGGCATAAAAAGGCGCCGCTTGCGAAGGGGTGGCAATTGTACGCGAGATTCGGCCGGGACTCTTTCCCGGGCGCGAGCGTTTCGCTGTGTATTCTTTCACGGCGATATGCTACACAATCCCGTCCCTGCACAGTGCAATAATCGGTGGAATGTCGGCATGACGACGCGCACCCTGTTCATCGCCAGTCTGCTCGCCCTGCCGCTGTCCACGGCGGCCTGGAGCGCCGGTCTGCCAGAGGTCATAGACCGGGTGCGGCCCGGCATCGTCGGGGTCGGCACCGCCTACCCGCCGCGCCAGCCGAACCCCGGGGGAAAGACCGTGAGCTACCTCGGCACCGGCTTCGTGGTGGGCAACGGCCGCCAGGTGGTCACCAACGCCCACGTGATACCCACCGGGCTGGACACCGAGCACAACCAGATGCTCGCCATCTTCGCCGGCCGCGGCGCCGCCGCAACCGTGCACCCCGCCCGGGTCGTGCGCAGCGACATCGAGCACGACCTGGCCCTGCTGGAAATCCAGGGCAAGACCCTGCCGGCGCTAGAGATCGGCGACTCCTCCAGGGTGCGCGAAGGACAGGAAATCGCCTTCACCGGCTTCCCCATCGGTATGGTGCTGGGCCTCTACCCGGTGACGCACCGGGGTATCGTCGCGGCCATCGCGCCGGTGGCGCGGCCGGCCGAAAACGCCCGGACTATCGACCCGGCCCAGATGCACCGGCTGCGCAACCCCTTCGACGTCTTCCAGCTGGACGCCACCGCCTACCCGGGCAACAGCGGCAGCCCGGTGTACGCGCAGGACTCAGGGCGGGTGATTGGCGTGATCAACAGCGTACTGGTGAAGGAAAGCGCGGAAACCCTGCTCAGCAATCCCTCGGGAATCACCTACGCCATACCCGCGGTCCACGTGCAGCGCCTGCTGCGGGGCGGCGGTAGCGACTGAAAGCGCCGCGTTACGCCAAGGGGGTGGCAGCTCTGCCCCGCCGAAGCTCAACCCGCCGCTTGCGCGAAGTCGCGCGTGGCCGCGCTGATCTCACCCGGTGACATGCCGAGAATCCGGCTGGCCATGTCGATGGCCTCGGTCTCACCCTCGTCACGCACCTCGTCGGCCGCGGCCACGTCCAGCATCATGGCGAACACCTCGCGCTTCTGCCGCGATGTCAATTTGATCGCGGTGTCGCGCAATCGTCGCGCGATGTCGCCATCGTCCTGCAACGCATTGAGCACGCGTGTCAGGCTGTCCAGGGACTCGGCGTAACTGATCTTCAGGCGTGACGCCAGCAGGTCGATCATGCGTGCGCTCTCCACATCGGAGATGTTGCCATCGCCCTTGGCGACAAACAGCAACAGCGCGGCGACGAGGAAGCGCCTGGCGGCGACGTCCGCTTGCTGCGCGCTGTCACGTTGATCTCCGGCTGGGTAACCGCTGGATTGTCCTCTCACTGGCATCTCCCGACCAGGCGCCAGGCAAACCCGTGACCTGTGGCCCACACCCATGGTCTTACCAGTCTAGACCCTCGCGCAGGGTTTTGCCTCCCCGGCTGTCTATACTGCCGGCAGCGGGCCACCGTGCTGGGCACCCGTCCTGCGCCGCAGTCCTATGAGAGGCACAGTGGGGCTGGTCAGGCGGCCCGGATACTGTCAGCGCATGCAGGACTTGAATCCGCGCCTGGCCACGAAATTGGCCCTGACGCTCGCCTTGAGCTCGCGCGGCTTGTCGGCCACCCCGGGCAGCGTATAGGCGCCCCTGGTGGCCATGTCCGCGCGGAGCGTGCCGGCGACCAGGTCGGCGTGCAGCGGCACGATCGCCAACTCGAAGCTGCCCTGTTCGTCCTGGTAGAACCTGATCACCCCGCTGTGAGACGCGACGCCGGCGGTCATGCTCAGCTCACTCACGCCCACCTGGATATCGCCGCCGCGGTACGCCTGCCCGTCGTTGCCGAACTCCTCGGCCAGCGCACCGGACAGGGTCAGGGTGAAGGCGTTGGCCATGGCGCTCGCCGGCAAGGGTCCGGCGTCCACCTTGTAGTCGCTGAGGCTGAGGCCGAAATTATCGCCCTCCTCGCCCGGGGGCGGGCGCAGGGTTTCCTCCAGGCCCTGCGCCAGCTCGAGCTGCGCCGGTGTCGGCGCCGCGTTTTCGCCCTGGTATTGCGGCAATGGGTTGCCATCTTCATCCAGCCCGAACCGGGCCTTGTCCTCTGCGCTCATGCCCGTATCGATACCTTGCTGCTCCAGCGAGGCCGCGAGTCCCCCGATCATGCCGAACAGCCCCTGCAGCTCCTGGTGCATGCCCTCGTCCGCCATGGTGCCCGCCATCGCTCCCTGGGCAACCGCCGTACGCCGCGCGTTGAAAAATGCGGTAGTGCCAAAAAAATGGCCGTCGACGTCCCCGCTTACCGTGGCCGACATGGCGCACTCGTCGCCGACACGCTCCAGCGTGGCGGTCACGTAAATCGGCCTGAGCATCCTGTCGAGATAGCGATTCAGGCGACGGTCGTACTCCTCGCGGGCCAGGTCAGGGTTGTCGATACCCGTGTCCAGCGCATCGATGAGTAGCATGCGTAACTGCCGCCTCAGCGGGTTGGCTTCGTCCAGGGAAATCAACTCCCGGTACTCGAGGCGATTGACGTCAATGCGCGTCATCTGCCTGCCATCCACCCCGACCGCAAGCAGCGGAGTATTGCGCGCGCCACCGTCGGCAATATCGGCTCCGGCCACATTGTCGCCGGTCACAAACACGCCCAGACGCGTCAGGCCGGGCTCGCGCGAGGCCCGTATGCACAGGTCGAGCTTGGGAATGCCTCCTCTGTGGTAGCGCGCAGGAGGGTCCAGCGGCAGGGATTCAAAGCCTGCACTATCGGGGCGCCAGATATCCGCGAGGATATCCTCGGTCAGCTCGATGACGACAATGTCCTGCTGCTCCGACCTTGGCAGGTCAAGCTGCAGGGTGCGGGCCGCTGGACAGGTGGCCGCGATGGTCACCGCGGGAGTGAAGCAGAACAACCCCAGCAAACCCAACAAACGCCTGCCTGTGGCCAACTTCATCGGTTCCCCCTCGGCCCGCGCTGGGCTCATCGACCCGGGACTCCAGAAGTATAGACAGGGCGGCGGCGCCGCAACCCCCCTATATAGGGAGGGTCCGCCCAGACGGTGGTTTACGTTTGCGCGCCGCAACGTGCGGCAAGCGTCGGCGGAACGCGATGTCTCAGGGGTTGCGGGCCAGCTGGGCCTGCAGTTTGCCCTTCATCGGCAGGACCCACTGCTGCTTGAGCTGCAGCGACAACAACCCGGCGTCCTCCAGTTCGTCACACAGTTTCATCTGGTGAGCAAGGTCGAACATATCGAGCTGGCGGCAGATTCTCGCCTGGTCATCCAGAGTGATAAACGAAACGCCCGGCGTTTCGAAGTGCGAACCGTCCGCGCGCCTGCCCGGGCCGCGGTTCAGCCAGTGGGTGATCAGCTGGTTGTCATTGCCGGTGTAGACCCCCAGGTAGGGAAAGGTCCAGCCCTCCCAACCCACGGCCATATCGCGCCCGTAGTGGGTGGCCTTGATCTCGTCGATGCCGTTGGCAGTCACCTCCATCACGCCGGCGTACTGGCAGGTGTAAATACAGTCGCGCGCGTAGATCTCGTCGACGAAGAAGGTCCACTCGCCGCTCGCGGAGGCCTGTTCATGGGCGGCAATCAGTTTCTCGGCGGTGGCGCGCAGCGCCCCCTCGCTCAGTCCGGGCATGGTCGACTCCTGTTCACTAGCCATCACAACGGGTCCCGGCTGGCGGCGCTGACGACTCGCCGCGCCACGCGGGGAACCTATTCCTGTCAGGCGCCAATCCCCATCAGGTCATCGCGCTGGCCCATCAATACCTGGGCCGTGTAGCCGAAGTCCACGGGGATGTTCAGCCCGCTGACGAAACCGGCGAGCTTGCTGTTGAGCAGCACCAGCGGCTGCCCCATGTCCGCGCCCGTCGCGTAGCGGCCGTTGGGCGGCAGGAACAGCTCCACCGCCTCGTCCGGGATCTGGCCCTCGCCCTTGAGAGCGACCATGAAGCCGCTTTCCGTCGGCGAGGGGGCGATGCAGTTGATGCGGATACCGCGCGCGGCCAGCTCCGCGGCGCGGCTCATGGTATACACGATGATGCATTGCTTGGAGAAGCTGTAGCCGTCGAACACGGTCTCGCTGTTGTCCTGTAGCCACTGGCGCGCGCTGTCCAGGCCCTTGTCCAGGGCCAGGAAGCGGCGCACGCCGTCCAGCGCCCCTCGCCAACCCATGCCCGCGGTGGAGGCGATGGACGCGATGGCGCCGCCCTCGGTGATGCGCGACTCCAGCGACTCGGTGAGATAGCGCAGTCCGGAGAAGTTGATCAGCACGGTGTCGTCGCGGCCAAACGGCGGGCTGGGCACCCCGGCGCAGTTGAACAACGCGTAGATGTCTGCGGGCAACTGGGCGATCGCCGCATCCAGGCTGGCCGCGTCCTTCATGTCCACCTTGAGCGCCCGCGCCACGGGCACCGTCACCTCGGCAATATCCAGCGCGTAGACCTGCGCGCCCAGGTCGACGAGCAATTGCGCGGCGGCGCGCCCCATGCCCGAGGCCGCGCCGGTGATGACGACGTTCTGGCCCTGGTATCCAAGGATGTCATTCATTTTTTTCTCCTGTCACTGCTTGCCGTAGAGGTCGGCCTTGGCCACCGGGATATTGGGCCTGATTTCCAGCAGGTCCACCGCCACACCGGGCGGCTGCGCCAGGGCGTAGCGTACCGACGCCGCCACGTGGGCCGCCTCCATGCCCATGTCCAGGTGGCTGCCGGTAGCCTGCCAGCCCTGCATGGCGGCTTCGAATTTCTCCCTCGCCCACTCGCTGGCGAAATCGGTCACCGCGCCGCCGGGACGAACGCAGGTGACACCGATGCGGTCGGCCTGCAGTTCCTCGCGCAGGTCGCGGCTGAAGCGCTCCACCGCGGCCTTGGTCGCGGCGTAGATCGACAGGTGCACGATTTCGTCGTAGTGCCAGGCGGAGGCCGAGGATATGTTGACGATGCGCGGATTGTCGCCGCCGCGCAACAGGGGAATCGCCGCCTGGCAGCAGAACACGGTGCCCAGGAAGTTGGTGTTGACCTGGGCCTGGACCTCCGCCTCCACTAGTTGCTCGATGCGGTCGGGACGCGCCATACCGGCGTTGTTCACCAGGCCGTCGAGGCGGCCGAAGTGCTCGCTCACTGCCGCGAAGGCCTTGTCGACCGCCGCGCGCGAGGCGACGTCCGTCGCCACGCCGAAGGCGTGCTGCGCGCCGAGATCGGCCACCGCGGCGTCTAGCCTGTCGCGGCTGCGACTGAGCAGGCCAACCCGCGCACCGTGCTCGACCAGTTCCCGGGCGATGGCCAGGCCAAAACCCTGGGAGCCGCCGGTGACGATGTAGACGCCGCCCGCCAGGTCCCGGCTCATACGGCAATCGCGATGGTCTTGGTTTCCAGGTACTCCTCGAAACCCTCGGGCCCCATCTCGCGCCCGATGCCGCTCTGTTTGTAGCCGCCGAAGGGCGCGTCGGCGCCGTAGTAGACGCCGCCGTTGACCTGTACGGTGCCGGTGCGCAGGCGCCGCGCCACGGCCAGCGCACGCTCCTGGTCCGCCGACCAGACGCCGCCAGATAGACCGTACTCGGAATCGTTGGCGATACGGATGGCGTCTTCCTCGTCCTCGTAGGGAATGACCACCAGCACGGGGCCGAAGATTTCCTCGCGCGCAATGGTCATGTCATTGCTCACATCGGTGAACACCGTCGGCTCCACGTAGTAGCCCCTGTCCAGGTGGGCTGGCGTGCCGCCGCCCATGAGCAGGCGCGCGCCCTCGGCCTTGCCCTTCTCGATATAGCCCAGCACCCGCTCGCGCTGCTTCGCATTGATCAGCGCCCCCATGATCTGCCCGGAGGACGGGTCGCCGTACTCGATGAAACCAAAGAAGGTCGGCAGCAGTTCCTCCACCTCCGCCTGGCGCGATTTCGGCACCAGCAGGCGGGTGAGGATGGCGCAGCCCTGGCCGGCGTGGAAACACACGCCCAGGCAACTGAGCAGCGCGGCGTTCAGGTCCGCGTCGTCGAGCAGGATATTGGCCGACTTGCCGCCCAACTCCAGGAATACTTTTTTCACCGTGCCCGCCGCCCGGGCCATGATGTGCTTGCCCACCGCGGTGGAGCCGGTGAACGAGATCATGTCGACACGCGGGTCGGTCACCAACTGTTCGCCGGTCTCCACCGGGTCCGCGGCGGTGATCACGTTGAACACACCGGCGGGCATGTCGGTCTTCTCCGCCACCAGCCGGCCGAGCATCGTCGCCGACCAGGGCGTATCCGGCGCCGCCTTGAGCACCACGCTGCAACCGGCCGCCAGGGCGGGCACGCACTTGGCCAGGTTGATCTGCAACGGCACATTCCACGGGGTGATACAGCCGACCACGCCAATCGGCTCTTTCTCCACCAGGCGGCGACTGGGAATGCCCATCAGTTCGGACACCCCCGCGTCGCGGCGCCACTGGAATTGCGGCAACTGCTCCAGGGTGTACTGCATGAAACCGATAGGCACGGAGCACTGTGGCCCCATGTCGCCGCAGATCCCCAGCGGCGCGCCCGTCTCGGCGGCAATCTGTTGTTTGAACTCTTCTTCCACCTCGCGCAGGGCGTCGTAGAGCTGCTGCAGGCAGGTGTGACGCAGCGCGTGGTTGCTCGCCCAGTCGCTGGTGTCGAAGGCGCGGCGCGCGGCGGCGATGGCGCGCTCCATGTCGCCGGCGCCGGCGTCCGCGACCTCGCCCATGACCTCTTCCGTGGCGGGGTTGATGTTCGGGTAGGTTTTTCCCGAGGCGGCGGGCAGCAGTTCGCCGTCGATAAACAGCCTGGCTTCCGGGTTCATACGCTCATCCTTGTCCTGCCGCCGCCGGACGGGATTCGTCCCGGGCGAGAAATACGTTTTCGATACGGGCGCGGATGTGTTCCGCGGTGGGCAGCACCACGCCTTTTTCCGCCGCGGTTTCCAGGCAGGCGTCAAGGTCCTTCACCGCCAGCTTCGCCGCCCAGCCCATGAACTCCTCCATCTGCTCGTCGCTACAGGACGGGGCGAGAGCGTTGCGACCGCTGACGAACTGGTAGGACTGGGGGTTGACCACCCCGTTGGACTCGCCCACCGCCTTGATCACGTCCAGCGACAGGCCGCAGGCCTGCGCCAGGCGCGCCGCCTCGGCGAGGATCGTGAATTCAGTGTACTGCATGAAGTTGTTGCACAGCTTCAGCGCGATGCCCGCGCCGACCGGGCCGGCGTGTACGATTTTCTCCGCCGAGGTCTGCAGCATGGGCGTGACGGCCGCCAGGTCCTCTTCACTGCCTCCCACCATGTAGCACAGCGTACCTTCCTGCGAACGCGCAGCACCACCGGTCATGGGCGCGTCCAGCAGGCGCAGGTCACGCTGTGCGGCGTCCCCGGCCCAGCGCAGCAATTGCGCCTGGGTCACGGTGCTGTGCACCGCGATACAGGTGCCGGGCGCGGCGTTGGCGAACAGCCCGCCGTCACCGTACAACACGCTCTCCACCTGCGGTGCGTTGTTGACACAGACGCCGATATAGCTGCAGTTGCCAGCCATGTCCGCGATCGAGGGTGAGGCGACCGCCCCCGCCTCCACCGCGGCCTCTACGGCCGCCGGCACCAGGTCGAAAACGTGCGCCTCGAAGGCCTCGCACACCAGGTGCCTGCCCATGTGACTGCCGATGTCGCCGAGGCCGATGAATCCAACGTTTGTCTTGCCGCCCATGCAGGCTCCCCGTGTCATTGCGCCGCCAGCAGCGCGACGCATGGATGCGATTTTTTCGGCAGTCTAGGCGCCCCCGGAATATGTGTCAAGCCATATTGACTATTAGTCAATCTGCATTTACTATTTCGCCCATGACCGCAGCCGCCGGACCAATCCGCAAACCCTGGGAGCGCTACCGCGACAATTTCTCGCGGCACCTGATCGGTGTCTCGCGCTATCTGCAGACGCGCATGATGCATACCTTGCAGGCGCAGTGCGGCCACCGCGACCTGCGCCTGGGGTTTGCCCCCTACATCACCCTGGTCGGCGACGAGGGCCTGCGCCTGTCGGAACTGGCCGCTACGCTGCACATCTCGCGGCAGGCCTGCAACCAGGCGGTGAACCAGATCGAGGCGGCGGGCTACATCGGCCGTGTAAGCGACCCCAGTGACGGCCGCGCCCGCCTCCTGGCCCTGACCGCCCGCGGCCGACAACTGCGGGCCGACGGCGTGCGCGTGGTGCGCGACCTGGATCGCCAGTTCGGGCAGATAGCCGGCGCGGACGATGTCGCCAGGGCGGCGCGAACACTGGGCCGGATTTACGGCGAACTGTCCCTGGGCATGGGCGCACTGGGGCGCGCGCAGGTCGCCTACGGGGGTCTCGGCGGCCTGTTGCCGCGCAGCGCCGACTATATTGCGCAGCGTCTCATGCAGCTGACCGCGGCCCGGGGCCACCCCGGGCTGAAACTCTCCTTCGCCCAGGTCCTCACGCTGATGGGCCCTGGCGGCGGGCGTATCCAGCAGATGGCCGCGCTCAACGACGTGAGCAAACAGGCCATCAGCGCCATCGCCACGGAATTGCAGCAGCTCGGTTACCTGCGGCGCGAGGCGGACCCGTCGGACGCGCGACAACTGCGGCTGCTGTTCACTCCCCGGGGGGAGCAGCTCATCGCCGATTCGGTGGCCAGCGTGGAGGAACTGGAGGGGGAATTCGCGGCGCTGGTCGGCGCGCCAGCGATGCGGCAACTGGCCGCGACACTGCGCACCCTGTACCAGGGCCTGCAACTGGAACAGGACGTGTTTGCCGACGGCGAAGAAGACATTCACCGTCTCGCGGCACAACTGCGGCAGCGACTGGGCGAGGAATCCAGCCAGGCCCTTGGGCGGCTGCTGTTACAACCTGCGACACACTCTGAGGTAGCAAACCATGTGGAATGAATGGCTAGACACGATCTGGGCGCACTACAACTTTCTCGGCTCCCTCGCGGCGCTGGCGCTGATCGCCGGCATCACCATCGCCGGCAAGAAGTTGCTGTTCATGCATCCAGAGCTGGCCGAGATGCGCCGCCGCAACAAGGAGGAGGACAAGAAACGCTGGAAGAAAGACAAGTACCCACCCATGATTCGCTCCAGCCAGCAGGTGGGCAAGTACCTGAATATCGTGTTCTTCCTGCTGTTGCTGCCGTTCTGTGTCACCTTCGAGGCACAGCCCTGGTGGCGCATCCCGCTGGATGTCTTTGTCATCCTGATGGTCTACGACTTTTTCTACTACTGCGCGCACCGCTTCTGGTTTCACGGCAACGGCGCCATGCGCAAGGTCCACGCGGTGCACCACCAGGCGCGCAATCCCAGTTATCTCGACGCGCACTACGTACACCCGCTGGAAACTTTCGTCGGGCTGGGCGGCTACATGCTGACCGTCGTCGTGCTGTCCGCTTTCATGGGGCCGTTCCACCTGGCAACAATCGTACTCACCTTCGTCATCTATTTTCAGTTGAACCAGATCAACCACGTGTACTTCGACGTGCCGCGCTTTCCGTTCAAGACCGTCAACTGGATCGTCGCCAAGCATCACGTTCACCACGAGAACATGCACAAGGGCAATTACGCGACGATCACCCTGCTCTACGACAAGCTCTTCGGCACGCTGGACTAACTCAGGAGATTGACCATGGACGACAAAGCACGTCGCGAACTCGGCGAGGCAACCATCAAGAAAGTGTATGCGGGTGATGTCGTCGTGCCGCCGGAAGGCTACCTGTTCAGCGATGTCATGCTGTCGCAGGTATTCGCCGACCAGTGGAACCGCGACGCCACCTCGATGCGCGACAAGCGCATCCTGTTGCTGGGCATGATCGCGGCCCAGGGCGAGGCCATGACGTTCAAGATCCAGACCAAGGCCGCGCTCAAGAACGGCGAACTGAGCGCCGACCAGGTGCGCGAGCTGCACCTGTTTATCGCCCAGTACTGCGGCTACCCCCGGGCGGCGAGCATGCTCGGCCCGATGGAGGAAGCGATCGCCGAGGCCGCGCAGGACGGGACCGGCGAGACCTGAGCGGCTCGCCCGCCCCGTTCAGTTCAACGGTCGGCTCAGGCCGCCGCGCTTTCCTTCTTCACCTCCGGGTCGAAGGTGATGCGCATGCTCTTGATGCCGTTGACCAGGTTGGAGCGCGTATAGCGTACCTCCTCCGCCAGTTTCGGGTTGCGCAGGCG
The DNA here is from genome assembly GCA_002699145.1 of Halioglobus sp. Classification (GTDB taxonomy): domain Bacteria; phylum Pseudomonadota; class Gammaproteobacteria; order Pseudomonadales; family Halieaceae; genus Marimicrobium. Next base: position 258,057 of record PABK01000035.1, on the reverse strand, counting down.
CGGGATGATCTCCTCGAACATGATCTGCACTTCCAGCCGCGCCAGGTGGGTCCCCAGGCAGAAGTGCTGCCCGACACCGAAGGCGCGATGCTCGTTGTACATATTGGGCATACGCTCCGGGCGGCGCACGTCGAACTGCATGGCGTCCTCGCCGAAAATCTTCTCGTCGTGGTTCACCGTGTGGTAGTGCATGATCAGCTTGTCGCCCTTCTTCATCTGCACACCGCCCACCTCGACGTCCTCCATTACCTGGCGGCGCATGACGATGAACGCGGTGTTGTAGCGGATCATCTCCTCGGTGGCGCCGGCGATCTTGTCCGGGTTGTCCACCAGGTACTGCAACTGGTCCGGGTTTTCCATCAACAGGCGCATGCCGTGGCTGGTGATGGTGCGGGTGGACTCGTTGCCGGCGACGATCAGCAGCAGGAAGAACCAGGTGAACTCCTCCTCGGTGAGGCCGTCGACACCGCCGTGCCCTTTCACCAGGGCGCCGAGAATATTGTCCTTGGGGTCGGTCCTGTACTTCTCGGCCAGGCTGGCGGCATAGCCCAGGACATTCGCCGAGGCCACCTGGGCGGCGTTCTCGTCCTCGGCCATTTCCGGGTCCTGGTTGAACATCATGGTGTTGGTCCAGTCGAAGAAGTCCTTGCGATCCTCCGGCGGCACGCCGCACAGTTCGAGGATCGCCAGCAGCGGCAGTTCCGCGGCCACCTCCTCGACGAACTCGCACTCGCCGCGCGCGGCCACGCGGTCGACGATATTTTTCGCATGCTGGCGGAAACGCTCCTCGTAGGAGCCCACCGCCGCGGGCGTGAAGGCGGCGCGCACGATCTTGCGGTACTTGAGCTGCCGCGGCGGGTCCATGTTGATGATCATCTGCCGCTGCAAGGGCAGCAGTTCCTCGTCCCACTCCTCGGACAGGGCGGTCCTGGCCTCGCTGGAGAAGATTTTGGGATTCTTGGAGACAAAATCGATCTCGTCGCGCCCGGTCACCAGCCAGTAGGGCACGCCCTCGTAGGAACCGTCCATCCAGTGCACGGGCCCGGACTCGCGGATCGCGCGCAGGGTCTCGTAGGGCATACCGTTGACGTAGGTTTCCGGGTCGATCAGGTTCGGAAAATTGGCAAAGGGGCACTGGCTCATTGTTATCGCCTCATATCAGGGTTTACCGGACGACTATAGACTAATAGCTATTAGTGTGCAAACCCGTTTTTTCCCCTGTCTTTCCAGGTCACGCGGCTCAGGCGCGCAGCAGGCGCAGGGTTTCGGCCAGGGAAGCGCGGTCCAGCAGCAGCATGACTGCGCCGTAGCTGGCGACGCCGAGCACGACCTGCAGGCCAAGGTGACCCCAGTCCGCGCTGTTCCCGGGCAGCCAGGGAGTAGACAGGCGCACCGCGGCGTACATCACCCCCGCCGCGAGCAGGGGTCGCCACAACTGGCGCGCGAAACCCACGGCGTCGACGCCCACCCGGCGGCAGGCGCGCCGGGCGGTGACCAGGAACACCAGCGGGTACATCGCCAGCCAGGCGCAGGCGAGTCCGAGAACACCCCAACCGGCGCCGATGACGAAGGCCAGCGGCATCAGCAGCGCCGCCAGCAGGTAGTTACTGGCGCTGATGGCTGGGCTACCGACGCCCCACAGCAGGGGCGGGAACACATTGCCGAGCAGGCGGAAGGGCATCACCAGGGCGAGCACCTGCAGCAGCGGCGCGGCGGGCAGCCACTTGTCCCCGAGCAGCACCGCGATAATCGACTCCGCGGTCGCCGCGATGCCCAGGAACACCGGGAACGCGGCGATGGCCAGCAGGCGCGTCGCGGTCAGCAGGTAGTCACGCACCTTGTCGTGGCCGGTCTGCGCATGGGCCTGGGAAAAGGCCGGGAAGGCGATGGCATTGAGGATGCCGGACACCTTCTGGATGGGCAGCGAGGCCAGCTGGCTGGCCACGGCGTAGTAGCCCAGGGCCTGGCCACCGAGCAGCTTGCCGCCGATGAACTTGTCCGATTCGCTGAACACGAACCACAGCCCGCGATCCGTGGAGACGAAACTGCCGAAGCGCAGGTGGCGCCCCATGCCGCGGAAGGAGAAGCTGGGCCAGACCAGCGCGCGACTGATCAGGTTCAGGCCCAGCACCCGCGACGCGGTATTGGCCACCATACCCCACACCAGCGCCCACACCCCGTAGTCGAGCAGCGCCAGCAGCAAGGTGGTCAGGCTGCCGACGACCAGGGTGACGAAGTCCACCACGGAGCGACGGGCAAAGTCGATATCGCGCTCGAGTTGTGACAGCGGCAGCGTCTCGAAAATGAGCAGCGGGAACTGCAGCGACAGCACCTGCAGCACTGGCGCCAGTTCCGGGTGGCCGTAGAAGCGCGCGGCGTGGCCGGCGCCGCAGTACAGCAACAGGAAGAACCCGACATTGGCCAGGATGACGACGCCGAACACCTGGCGGCGGGTGTGCTCGCCCAGTGCTTTTTGCTGCACCAGCACCGCGTCCAGGCCCAGCGTGTTGAGGCCGAACAGGAAGGCCACCAGCACGGTGCCCATGGCCATCAGCCCGTAGTCCTCGGGGGACAGCAGGCGGATGACGGCAATGGTGATCACCCAGGAAAACAGTTGCCCGAACAGCCGCGCCGCCGCACTCCAGCGCAATGCGGACATCACCTTGCTGCGAATCTCCATCCCCTGGCTCCCGGGCTGTCTCGTTATTGTCGCGCCGTGCCCCGCCCCGTGCCAACTGCGCCAGCCGATTGTCGGCGATTCGCGGCGCGATTGCATCCACCGCCACGCGGCACGGTCATTCAGGAGTCGGTGTAGGGTGACAGGGGACGGCTGGCGTCGGCGGCGATGGGTTCACCGGAATCGCGCTCGGCCACCGCCTGCTTGAAGCCGACGGCCTCGGCGCGCTGCTTGAACCAGACGCCCTCGGGGCTGTGTCGCGTGATGCCGTCGAACAGGGTGGCGAACATCTGCGTGTTTTCCAGTCCCATGTTGTGGAAGGCCTGGTTGATCATCAGTTTCTGCATCATGAGCTGGTTCTTGGGCACGCCGGCCATGCGCGCGGCCAGCGCATCAACCCGCTCATCGAGCTGCTCCGCCGGCACCGACTCCAGCACCAGGCCCATATCGGCGGCCTCGCGCCCGCTGACCAGGTCGCCGGTGAGCAACATACGCTTGGCGCGCTCGGCGCCCAGCCGGTAGACCCACATGGCCGTGGTCGGGCAGCCCCAGACGCGCGCCGGCGGGTAACCGATCACCGCGTCTTGCGCCATCACCGCCAGGTCGCAGCACAGGGCGATATCGCTGCCACCGGCCACGGCGGGGCCGTGGATGCGCGCGATGGTCGGCTTGTAACTGCGCCACAGGGACATGAAATGCTCGGTGTTCTGCTTCATGCCGTAGTAATCGGCCATCGGATCCCAGGGGCCGCTGCCCTCGGCGCCGAGTTGCGAGCCGGGCTGCTCGCCGCCGCTTTCGGCGAAGTCGACGAGGTCGTAGCCGCTGCAGAACGCCCTGCCCTGCCCGGTCAGCACGATGACGTGCACCGCGTCGTCGCGGTTGGCCAGGTCCACCGCCGCGGCTATCTCACCCGGCATCGCCAGGGAAATCGCGTTGAGGCGCGCGGGCCTGTTCAGGGTAATGGTGGCCACACGTCCGCTGGTGTCGTAACAGATGTCCTGGAATGTCATGATCGCTGCCTCGCGCGCCGGGGAAAGCCCCGCATGATAGCGCAACTGCGCGGGCGGACACCGCCGGCGCGCGCCACGGCGACTTGGTGTTTCGCGGCGACCTGGCCTAGACTGGCGCAATGACCGGCGAAAATCCCACCGCCAGCGAACTGCGCTCGACCCTCGCCTACGCCGAGGAGCAGGTGTTCCAGGACCCGTACGCCCTGCCCCTGGAGAGCATCGACGTCGCCAACCCCTTTCTCTTCGCCCACGACGCGCACCACCGCTGGTTCCGCCGCCTGCGCGACGAGGCCCCGGTGCATTACTGCGCGGACAGCTTCTTCGGCCCCTACTGGTCGGTGACGCGTTACGCGGACATCATGACCGTGGACACCTCCCACGAGATTTACTCCTCGGAGCCGGCGATCACCATCCGCGACACCCAGGACACCTTTCCCCTGCCCATGTTCATCGCCATGGACCGGCCCAAGCACGACGAGCAGCGCGCGGTGGTCAGCCCGGTCACCGGCGCGGAAAACCTGCGCCGCTTCGCGCCCATCATCCGCGAGCGCACCATCGATGTGCTCGACGGGTTGCCGCTGGACGAGACCTTCGACTGGGTGGAGCGCGTGTCGATCGAACTGACCACGCGCATGCTCGCGACCCTGTTCGATTTCCCCTTCGAGGAGCGGCGCCGGCTCACGCGCTGGTCGGACATCGCCACGGCCATTCCCGGCATGGGCCTGATCGACAGCGAGGAGGAGCGCCAGGCGGCCATGCTGGAATGCCTGGAATTCTTCACCGGGCTGTGGAACGAACGGGTGCAGCAGCCGCCCGCCAACGATCTCGTCTCCATGCTCGCCCACGGCGCGGCGACCCGCGACATGCCGCCCATGGAGTACCTGGGCAACCTGATCCTGCTGATCGTCGGCGGCAACGACACCACGCGCAGCACCATGAGCGCCAGTGTCTTGTGCCTGCACGACAACCCGCGTGAAATGGCGCAACTGCGCGCCGACCCGACGCTCATCGACGCCATGGTCTCCGAGACCATCCGCTGGCAGACGCCGCTGGCGCACATGCGGCGCATGGCCACCCGCGACGCGGAACTGGGCGGCCAGCGCATCCGCGCCGGGGACAAGGTGATCATGTGGTACGTCTCGGGCAACCGCGACGAGCGCTTCACCGCCGAGCCCGACGCCTTCCGCATCCGGCGGCCCGACGTCCGCAAGCACCTGTCCTTCGGTTTCGGCATCCACCGCTGCATGGGCAATCGCCTCGCGGAATTGCAACTGCGCACCCTGTGGGAGGAAATCCTGCGGCGTTACGAGCGTATCGAGGTGGTGGATGAGCCGCAGCGCACCGTGTCGTCATTCGTACACGGCTATACCAGCCTGCCGGTGCGCCTGCACCCGCGCTAGTGCGTCAGGCGTAGCGCGCCAGGTAGCGGTCCAGGGCGTTGGCGAAGGCCTGCTTGTCGCGCGGCCCCAGCGCGGGCGGGCCGCCGCCCGGATCGATACTGCTTGAGCGCATGGTGTCCATGAAATCGCGCATGTTCAGGCGCTGGCGAATATTTTCCGGGGTATAGGCCTCGCCGCGCGCGGTGATGACCTTCGCCCCCTTGTCGATCACCTCCGCTGCCAGCGGGATGTCCGAGGTGACCACCAGGTCGTTCGCGCCGACCTGCTGCGCGATATGGTTGTCCGCCACGTCGAAGCCGGCGGGCACCTGCAGCATGCGCACGTGCGGGGATGGCGGCAGGGACAGCGCGTGGTTGGCGACAAACACCAGCGGCACCTCCACGCGTATCGCCGCGCGGCAGAGGATATCGCGTATCGCCCGCGGGCAGGCGTCTGCATCGACCCACACCGTGACACTGTCACTCATCGCGTCTCTCCCGTAAGCGCCGGATCGGCGCCGCGCATTGTGCCGCAGGCGCCGGGATATGGCAGCCCTGCCGCGCCGACAACCTTAAAGCTGCGGGATTTCCGCCTGGTCGATGGGCAGTTCGGCGCGGCCGATGCGCGCGGCGCGCTCCTGCAGGGTCGCCTCGGCCTCTTCCACTCGGATCATGATGACAAAGCGCTTGTCGAGAATGCCCTGCAGGCAGAAGCGCGCCAGTTCGTCCAGGTCCTGGAATTCGAGCTGCATGCCGGCGGCCTCGGCGGCGACCTTGAAGTCCTCCACGGTGGGCACCGGGTCGTAGGGTTTTTCCCGCGCCAGGTCCTGGGGACGGTTGCGATCGGTGGTCCAGATGCCGGTATCCAGCAGGCCGCCGGAGGGGTAGAACACCGAGGCGCCCAGTTGGGTGCCCTCGCTCTGCAGCTGCGCCGCCAGGCACTCGCTGATGGTGGACACCGCGGCCTTGCTGGAGGCGTAGACGGACTGGTACGGCAGCGGCGAGATACCGCCGTCGCCGGAGGAGGTATTGATCACGTGCCCTTCCTCGCCGCCGGCGATCATGCGCGGCACGAAGGCCTGGATGCCGTGGATGACGCCGTGCACGTTGACGCCGTGCACCCACTTCCAGTCATTGACCGTGGTCTCCCACACGTTGGCCGAAGGCGCGGCGACGCCGGCGTTGTTGAACAGCAGGTGACAGACGCCGTGGGCGTCGTACACCGCGTCGGCCAGCGCATGCACCGAAGCGGGGTCGGACACGTCCGTGACCACGCCGCTGACCTGCCCCGCGCCGTCGAATTCCGCGACCACCTTGTCCAGGGCGCCCTGCTCGACGTCGGCGATCACCACCTTCGCGCCAGCCGCCAGCAATTCCTTGACCAGCGAGCGCCCGATACCGCTGGCTCCGCCCGTCACTACCGCCACCTTGCCTGCAAAATCTTTCATTACTATCCCCGTCGGTTCGCTTGAGTGGGCTGGTGTTATGCCACACTTCCCGGGGCGACTGCAGCCGGTTTCGCGCCGCGCGTGGGTTTTAGGGGCGGCTGGGATAGAATATCAACCACATCACCCCCGCGACATCACCAGCCGGAGCAAACGTGATCGAAGAACTGTCCATCGCCGTGCGCGGACAGGGCCTGTATCCCATAACCGACCGCGTCGCCCCGGTGGTGGCCGGCGCAGGGCGCGACGAGGGCCTGTGCACCCTGTTCATCCGCCACACCTCGGCCAGTCTGCTGATCCAGGAGAACTACGATGACAGCGCGCGCGTCGACCTGGAAGCATGGCTCAACCGGCTGGTGCCGGAGAACGACCCGCTGTACACGCACACCCTGGAGGGTCCCGACGACATGCCCTCGCACATCAAATCGGCCCTGACGGCGACGCAACTGAGCATCCCCTTCCGCGACGGCGCCCTGTTGCTGGGCACCTGGCAGGGCATCTACCTGTGGGAACACCGGCGCCACCCGGGCCGGCGCCAGGTCGTGGTCCACCTGTGAACGACACGGCGCAACGGCCCGAGCCGGGCGCGGCGGCCGCCGTGGTGGCGCGGCTGCGCCGCGAACTGGGCGCGGAGCGTGTCATCCACGAGGCGGAGGGGCTGCGCCCCTACGAGTGCGACGCGCTGACCATCTACCGCGACCTGCCGCTGGCGGTGGCGCTGCCGCGCGACGCGGCGCAGGTGCGCAGCGTACTGCGGGTGTGCCACGAACTGGACCTGCCGGTGGTGGCGCGCGGCGCGGGCACCGGCCTCTGCGCGGGCTCCATGCCGCACCCGGAGGGCGTACTGCTGAACCTGGCCGGGCTGGACCGCGTGCTGGAAGTCGACCCGCTGGCGCGCAGCGCCCGCGTGCAGCCGGGTGTGAGCAATCTCGCGATCAGCGCGGCGGCCGCACCCCACGGCCTGTACTACGCCCCGGACCCCTCCTCCCAGGTGGCCTGCAGCATCGGCGGCAACGTCGCGTCCAACTCCGGCGGCGTGCACTGTTTGAAGTACGGGCTCACGGTGCACAACGTGCTGGGGGTAACGCTGCTCACCGTCGAGGGCGAGGAAGTGCGCCTGGGCGGCGCCGCCCTGGACAGCCCGGGCTGCGACCTGATGGCGCTGGTCACCGGCTCCGAGGGGCTGCTCGGCGTGGTCACCGAGGTCAGCGTGCGGCTGCTGCCCAGCCCGCCCTGCGCGCAGGTGCTGCTGGCCGGTTTCGACAGTGTGCGCGCCGCCGGCGAGGCCGTGGGCGCGATCATCGCCGCCGGCATCGTGCCGGCGGGGCTGGAGATGATGGACAGCCTGGCCATCCAGGCGGCGGAGGATTACTGCGCGGCCGGCTACCCCAGGGACGCCGCGGCCATCCTGCTGTGCGAGGTCGACGGCACGGCGCAGGAGGTAGAGCAACACGGTGCGCAACTGGCCGCGCTGCTGCGCGAACAGGGCGCGTCCAGCCTGCGCGTGTCCGGCGACGAGCAGGAGCGTCAGTTGCTGTGGCGCGGGCGCAAGTCGGCGTTCCCGGCGGTGGGCCGGCTGGCGCCGGACTACTACTGCATGGACGGCACCATCCCGCGCGGGCGCGTGGCCGACGTGCTGGAGGACATCGCGCGCCTGTCCGCGGAGTTCGGGCTGCGCGTGGCCAACGTCTTTCACGCCGGCGACGGCAACCTGCACCCGCTGATCCTGTTCGACGCCGGCGACCCGCAGCAGGTGCAGCGCGCCGAGGCCTTCGGCGCGCGCATCCTGGAACTGTCGGTGCGCGTGGGCGGCTGCATCACCGGCGAACACGGCGTGGGCGTGGAGAAACTGCGCAGCATGCCCGGCCAGTTCGGCGAGCGCGAACTGCGCCAGTTCGAGGAGATCAAGGCGGCCTTCGATCCGCGCCTGAACCTCAACCCGGGCAAGGGCATCCCGATTCTCAAACGCTGCCAGGAGTACCGCGCCCTGCCCGCGCGGCACCGCCACGAACAGCCCGGCGCTGCGCCTGTCGCGCCGCCGCCACGCGCCGTGGAGGACGCCGTCGCGGAGCTCGCGGCCCGCGTGGCCGCTGCCCACGACGAGGGCCGCTGCCTGTACATCCGCGCCGGCGACAGCAAGCGCGACCTGCTGGGACGGCGCTGCGACGCGGCGCCACTGGATGTCTCGGCCCACCGCGGCGTGATCGACTACGCGCCGGGCGAGATGGTCATCACGGTACGCGCCGCCACCCCGGTGCAGGAGGTGATCGACGTGCTCGCCGCGGAGGGCCAGGGGCTGGCCTGCGACCCGCCGCGCAGCGCCGGGCGCGCCACCATCGGCGGCAGCCTCGCCTGCAACCTGTCCGGCCCGGCGCGGCCCTGGAGCGGTTCCCTGCGCGACGCCGTGCTCGGCCTGGGTCTGATCAATGGCCGTGGCGAGGTCCTGCGCTTTGGCGGCCGGGTAATGAAAAACGTCGCCGGCTACGACGTGTCCAGGCTGCAGGCCGGGGCAATGGGTACCCTGGGCGTGATCACCGACCTCAGCCTGAAGGTGATGCCGCTGGCGCAGCAACGCCTGACGCTGGCCTACGAAATGGACGCGGCGCAGGCGCTGGCGACGATGCAGCGCCGCGCCTGCGAACCCGCCCCACTGGACGGCGCCTGCTGGTTCGACGGGCGCCTGCTGCTGCGCCTGTCCGGCGCCGACAGCGCGGTGCAGGCGGCGCGGCGCGCCTGGGGCGGAGAGGCTCTGGAGAATAACGACGACCGCTGGGCGCGGCTGCGCGACCTGACCCTGCCGCAACTGTGCGGCGAGGGCCCCCTGTGGCGCCTCGGTGTGGGCGCCACGGCCGCGCTGGAACACGCGCCCGCGGTTATCGACTGGGGCGGCGCCCAGCGCTGGTTCCCGGGGGAAAGGGAGGCCGCGGCCATGCACGACAGCGCCCGTCGCGGCGGCGGCCACGCCTGCCTGCTGCGCGGCGGCGACCGCGCCGGCGAGGTGCTCAGCGCGCCGGCAGCGGGGGTGCGCCGCCTGCAGCGCGCGCTGAAGCGCGCCTTCGACCCGCGCGGCGTGCTCAATCCCGGCCGCCTGTACGGCTGGCTGGAGGACTAGGCCGTGTACGTCGAGCTGCACCAGCGCTTCGCCGGCACCCCCGAGGGCATACTGGCCAGCGACCTCACCAGCGCCTGCGTGCACTGCGGTTTCTGCCTGGAGACTTGCCCCACCTACCTGGACACCCGCGACGAGCGCGACAGCCCGCGCGGACGCATCTACCTCATCAAGCAGCTGCTGGAGAGCGGCACGGCCGGCGCGACCACGCGCACCCACCTGGACCGCTGCCTGACCTGCCGCAACTGCGAGACGAGCTGCCCTTCCGGCATGCGCTACGGCGAGCTGCTGGATATCGGGCGCGGCCTGGTGGAGCGCGAGGCGCCGCGTGGAGGCGCCGCACGGTCGCTGCGCTGGGCCCTGCGCCAGCTGTTGTCGCGCGGCGCCCTGCTGGCGCCGTTCATGGCCCTGGCGCGCCTGGCCAGGCCGCTGCTGCCGGCGGCGCTGGCGCGACGCATCCCGCCCGGCGCGCGCGGCCCCCTGCCCACCCGCGCGCAGTCGCGGCGCATGCTGCTGCTGGAGGGCTGCGTGCAGCGCGCTGCCACCCCGGCGACCAACGGCGCGGCGCGGCGCGTGCTGGACCGCCTGGGCATCACCCTGGTGACGGCGCCGGCTGCGCGCTGTTGTGGCGCGCTGGACTACCACCTGGCCGCCCACGACGCCGGACTGGACCACGCACGGCGCAATATCGACGCCTGGTGGCCGCACATCGAGGCCGGCGCCGAGGCCATCGTCAGCAGCGCCTCCGGCTGCGGCGTGATGATCGAGGACTACGGCCGCCTGCTGGCCGGCGACCGCGCCTACGCGGACAAGGCGCGGCGCGTCTCCGCCCTGGCGCGCGACCTGGCGGACGTGCTGGCCGCGGAAGACCTCGAGGCGCTGCAGGTGGATACCGCGGTGGGCCCCGTGGCACTGCACACGCCCTGCACCCTGCAGCACGGGCAGAAGAAACCGCAGCTGTTGGAAGGGCTGCTGTTGCGGGCGGGCTTCACCCTGGCGCCGACCCGCGACGACCACCTGTGCTGCGGCTCCGCCGGCAGCTACTCGCTGCTGCAGCGGCAACGCGCCCGGCGCCTGGGGCAGCGCAAGGCGGCGGCGCTGTGTACGGACGCGCCGCAACTCATCGCCAGCGCCAACATCGGTTGCCAGCTGCACCTGGCGGCGCACGCCGGGGTTCCAGTGGTGCACTGGATCGAATTGCTGGACAACAGCGGGGAAGCCCGGCAGCCGCGAGCCTGAATCTGCTATATTCAACTGATAATTCTGTATAAGGTTCGCGCAATGGAAAACAAGCTGTTACTGGACGCCGTGTACGAGTGGGAGCGCTCCGACCCCGACCGCGTGTACATGACCCAACCCCTGGGCAACGGCGAGGTGATCGACTACACCTGGGGCCAGACCATGGACCAGGCGCGCCGCATGGCGGCGCACCTGCGCTCCCTGGACCTGCCGCCGCACAGCAACATCGCCATGATCTCCAAGAACTGCGCGCATTTCATCATCGCCGAACTCGCCGTGTGGATGGCCGGCCACGCCACGGTCGCCCTGTACCCGACACTCAACGCGGACACCGTGGCGTACATCCTCGAGCACTCGGAAGCCAGACTGCTGTTCGTCGGCAAGCTGGACGGCTGGGAAGAGATGGCAAAGGGCGTGCCCGACGCGCTGCCGAAGATCGCCTTCCCGCTGGCGCCGCCGAACGACTACCCGCAATGGGACGATATCGTGGCACAGCACGAGCCGATTGCGGACAGCCCCTCTCCCGATCCCGATTCCCTGGCCCTGATCTGCTACACCTCCGGCAGCACAGGGCGCCCCAAGGGCGTCATGCACAGCCACCGCTCCGCCTCGGCGCCGGGGCTGGCGTCGGTGCGGGAACTGGGTGTGGGTCCCGATGATCGCGTGCTGTCCTACCTGCCCCTGGCCCACGTGTTCGAGCGCGCGGTGGTGGAGTGCGGGTCGTTCTACGCCGGCACCCACATCTACTTCGCCGAGAGCCTGGATACTTTCCTGGCGGACCTGAAGCGGGCGCGCCCCACCCTGTTCATCTCGGTGCCGCGCCTGTGGCTGAAATTCCAGCTCGGGGTGTTCCAGAAGTTTCCGCAGGAAAAACTCGACCGCCTGCTGCGCATCCCCCTGGTCAATCGCGTGATTCGCAAGAAAGTCCTGCAGGGGCTGGGCCTGGAGCATGTGCGCCTGGCCGGCAGCGGTTCCGCGCCGATCCCGCCCGAGCTCATCCAGTGGTACGAGCGCCTGGGTGTGGAGATTCTCGAGGGCTACGGCATGAGCGAGGACTTCGCCTACTCGCACATGTCCAAACCCGGGCAGCGCCGCGCCGGTTACGTCGGTGTGCCCAGCAGCGGTGTGGAAACGCGCATCAGCGAGGACGGTGAGGTGCAGATCAAGTCGCCCGGCAACATGCTCGGCTACTACAAGGCGCCGGACCTCACCGCCCAGTGCTATACCGAGGACGGCTTCTTCCGCACCGGCGACCGCGGCGAGTACTCCGCAGACGGCCTGTTGCGCATCACCGGGCGGGTGAAGGAACTGTTCAAGACCAGCAAGGGCAAGTATGTCGCGCCGGTGCCGATCGAAAACCTGCTCAACGCGGACAATCATATCGAGCTGTCCTGCGTGTCCGGCCCCGGCCGCCCCGCCTGTCACGCCATCGTGCAACTGGCGGAAGACATGCGCGCGCAGATGCGCGAAGAGGCCTTCCGCGAGCAGGCCACGGCGCGTCTCGAGGCGCTGCTCCAGGCGGTCAACCAGGAGGTCGAGGACTACGAGAAGGTGCAGTTCCTGGCGGTGGTGAGCGAGGCCTGGGACGTCGACAACGAGTTCCTCACCCCGACATTGAAAATCAAGCGTGACGTGGTGGAATCTTACTACGGCCCGCACCTGGACGACTGGTACGCTTCCGGCGACAGGGTGATCTGGCACGGTTAAATTGTGACTTTTTCACGCTTTGGTTATTAAAACCCCGGAAAACAGAAAAAATCGTTAGTTCTCAGCCGCGCCAACATTTGTTTCCATGGGCTTGTGCCCGCGGGCACACCAGTCGGGCGGCTCTGTAAGACGCTGCAACCAGCCCGTCTGCCACCAACGACATAGCAAGCCTGCCGGGGGCATCAGTCGAGCCGACTGCCTCAGGGGGTTGAGCGTCTGCCGAGGAGGCGTAGTTGTATGAGACGACGGAAGCGTGACATGAGCACCCGGGCCTACGACCGCGGATACCAGGCCGGACTGTCCGGGCGCAGCATCGATTTCTGCCCGCACGAGGTCGAGGAGCAACGACAGAGCTGGCTCACGGGCTGGCGCGAAGGTCGTTGCGACCAGTGGGACGGGCTCACCGGGGTATCCGGTGTGCACAAGATGCGCGCCTTCTGAAAACTCTGCGGCAAGTTCCTGAACGGCCTGTACACCCACACAACCCGGCGGTCCTGACCCGGTGACGCGGCACTGGTATCGCTGACCCGGCAGCCCTGACCTGGCGATTCTGACCTGGTAACCCTGACACTGTCGGGCTGACTTTCGCCCGGGCGGCGCAAGCCCCGCGGACGGCGCTCGCGTTTACCAGCCAGTCACCTGCCAGCCGGAGCGCCCCAGCCCGCACTCGCCGCTGGCGTCGTCGAGCACCGCGCGTACCGCGGCGGCGTCCATGGAGGCGTCCAGCCGCGCCCTGCCCGCCTCGTACTCGGCGACGGCGCCGCTGTGGTCCACCGCGCCGGCGCGAACCAGGTAGTTCCAGGCCAGCCAGAGATCGGTACGGTACACATCGACCGACTGGTAGGACGCCAGCCCGCCGACTACGAAACCCTTGCAGTAGGCCAGGCGCTCCGGCGGCGCATCGGCCCAGGGCCAGTTCCAGGCCGCGGCGGTGGTGCTGCACAGTAGCAGGGCGGCGGTGGCGAGTATCCGTTTCATGGGCAGACTCCTGATGGCTTGCCGTGGTGACCTCGATGCAAATAGTACCGCATCGACGGCGCACCACAAGCGTCCTGCTAATGCGGCGGCGCCTGCCAGGGCAGCGGCACCAGCCGGCGCGCGATGCGCGCCACGAATCCGGAACGCGTGGCGACGAACTGCTCGTAGCTGGCGCCGGTCAAGCTGAGCCAGGAATGATTGGCCAGCAGAAAGGCCAGTTCCCGGTGGTCGCGGCGCAGCGGGACCAGGTAGGCCACGTAACCGAGCAGGGGGATTGCCGCGACCAGCAACACGCGCAGCGAGTGCACACGGGCGCGCTCCAGGTTGCCGCGCAACGTCTCTGTGACACGGGCGAAGATTACCCAGCCCACACGTCCCAGCGTACCCAGGGGTAGCGGTATGGCGTCGAAGGCGAACACCGCGCCGATCGCCAGGTGGACGCCGAAGTTTTTCATGATATAGCCCGAATCGGCCAGTTGCTGCGCGAGACAGGCGCGCAGCTGCGTCGCCTGCGCCTCGCTCAGCCCGGCCTCGGCCTGCAGGTGCACAATCACCGCTTCCAGTTCTGCGGCATCCGGCGCGCGGATACGCCCGCCACGGGTGTTCAAACTCGCGACCCGGCCACGGGCCCCGGCCCGCTGAGCTGCAGCTGTGGCGCGATCATGAGCATCTGCTCCGCTCCTGTCACCCGCTAATCCGTTGTCTTCACGCGACGTCGCCGCAGCATAACCCCGAGTCCGCGGCAATTAAACCGCACCGGCGCGGGCCCGGCGCACCTGCCACGGCCTTGAAGCTCGTCACCGTCGCCCCTATTTTCGTTTGCACGGCCAAGCCCCGCGCAGGGTTCACGCCAGCGCGGCGCGGGAACTCACATGGCCGGCGCGGGTCACAGGAGTGCCCAGCGGGAAGTCGTTGGTTACAATGTCGCCCCGGTCGCACCCGGGCAAGCCTGTGCGTACGGCAACAGACAACAAGGAGTACATGTGGCGAACGCGGATATTCGAGCCCTGACCGACTGGCTCAGCGGGCAGATCATCGGCCAGGATCACCTGGTGGAACGCCTGGTGATGGCGCTGCTGGCGGACGGTCACCTGCTGGTCGAAGGGGCGCCGGGCCTGGCCAAGACGCGCGCCATCAAGTGCCTGGCCGACGGCATCGAGGGCAGTTTCCACCGCATCCAGTTCACCCCCGACCTGCTGCCCGGCGACGTCACCGGCACGGAAATCTACCGCCCCCAGGAGGGCAGCTTCCAGTTCCAGCAGGGCCCGGTATTCCACAACCTGGTGCTCGCCGACGAGGTGAACCGCGCCCCGGCCAAGGTGCAGTCCGCGCTGCTGGAAGCGATGGCGGAGCGCCAGGTCAGTGTCGGCAGCCGCACGTTCCCCCTGCCGGAACTCTTCCTGGTCATGGCCACGCAGAACCCGATCGAGCAAGAGGGCACCTACCCCCTGCCCGAGGCCCAGCTCGACCGCTTCCTGCTGCATGTCAACGTGGACTATCCCGACGCAGAGGCTGAAACCCGCATCCTGCAATTGACCCGTGACGAGGCGAGCAGCCGCACCCTGCCGCCGCCACCGCCGCTATCGCAGCAGGCGGTATTCGCCGCGCGGCGCGAGGCCCTCGCGCTGCACATGTCCGAGGCCGTGGAACAGTACATGGTACAACTGGTGATCGCGACACGCTCGCCGGCGATGTACTCCCAGGAACTGGCCGGCTGGATCGAATACGGCGGCAGCCCGCGTGCCACCATCGCCCTGGACCGCTGCGCCCGCGCCCATGCCTGGTTGCACGGCCGCGATTTTGTCAGCCCCGACGACGTGCAGGCAGTGGCCGCCGATGTACTGCGCCACCGCCTGTTGCTCAGTTTCGAGGCCGAGGCCAACGGTGTGGACCCGGACCGGGTCATCGGCGAACTGCTGGCGGTGGTGCCGGTGGGCTGATGCCGCGGATGCCTGGGTCCGATGTCAGCCTTCCCGCCAGCGGGGCGTATGCGCAGCTGGAGCAGCTCATCGCCCTGCGTTTCAGCGCGCGGCAGTTGCGCCTGACGCGCAGGAAGCGCGCCCTGAGCAACCTCGCCGGACCGAACAAGACCAACTTCCGCGGCCGCGGCATCGATTTCGAGGAGGTGCGCGCCTACCAGAGCGGCGACGACATCCGCAGCATCGACTGGCGCGTCACCGCACGCACCGGCAATGCCCATACCAAGCTGTTCCGCGAGGAACGCGAGCGCCCCGTGATGATCGTCGTGGACCAGCGCGCCGCCATGTTCTTCGGCTCCACACACTGCTGCAAGTCGGTGCTCGGCGCTCACCTGGCCGGCCTGCTCGCCTGGGCCGCGCTGCACGGTGGCGATCGCGTCGGCGGACTGGTGTTCGACGACGACGGGCACCGGGAAATCCGTCCGCGACGCAGCCGGCGCACGGTGCTGGCCCTGCTCTCCGAAATAGCGCGCTACAACCACGCCCTGCCGTCGCCGACGCCCGCGCACAACGGCGGCTTCAGCACCATGCTGGGCAACCTCAGGCGCATCGCGCGACCCGGCTCCAGCGTGTTCCTGGTCAGTGATTTCCACGGCAGCGAGGAAGAACAGGCGGCGGAGCAGCTCTACGAACTGGCCAAGCACACCGAGATCACCGCGCTGGTGTGCGCGGACCCGCTGGAGGCCGAATTGCCCAGGGCGGGAACCTACGCCGTCACCGACGGCCGCTCGCGCAGTGAACTGCGCACCGGGGACAGGCGCCTGCGCGCGCGCTACCGCGACGATTTCGCACAACGGCGCGAGGCGCTGTCGCGGCACCTGCGCCGCCTCGGCATCCCCCTGCTGGCGGCGGACACCGACCAGTCCCCGTACAACCTGCTGCAAACCTATTACGGGGAGCCGCGCAGGTGAATCCCCAGGATCCACTCGCCGCCCTGCACCCGCTGCGCGAACCCGCCGCTATCGGCTGGTGGCCGCCGGCGCCGGGCTGGTGGCTGCTGGCCCTGCTTTGCGCGGGCGCCCTGCTGGCGCTGGCCGTGTTCCTGTTACGACGCCATCGGCGCAATGCCTACCGGCGTCGCGCGCTGGCGCAACTACAGGCACTGCAGGCGCGCTTCGCCCGCGACGGTGACGGCGCGCGCTACGCGCGCGAAACCAACGCACTGCTGAAAAGCGTCGCCCTGCGCGCCTATCCCCGCAGGGAGGTCGCCGCCATCCACGGCGAGCGCTGGACCGACTTCCTCAATCGCCATTGCAGCCCGGGGCTGCGCTTCGAGGCAGATTTCACACAGGCCGTGTACCGCGGCGAGTGCGCGCACCTGGATGCCACGCAGCTACACCGCGCCGCGCGCCACTGGATCCAGCACCACCGGGTGTCGACATGATCGAGTGGCTGTGGCCATGGGTATTCGTCCTGGCGCCGCTGCCATTACTGGCTAGGCGCCTGCTGCCGCGAGCGCAATCCGGCGAGAGCGCCCTGCTCGCCCCCTTTTTCCAGCGCTGGCAACAACTGGGCGCAGCCCAGGGGCGCGCCACGCTGCGCGGCGGCACACTGGCCGCCTGGCTGGCGTGGCTGATCTGGCTGTTACTGCTGCTGGCGGCCGCCCGCCCGGTATGGATTGGCGCGGCGGTAGAGCTGCCGGACAGCGGTCGTGACCTGATGCTCGCCGTGGATATCTCCGGCTCCATGCGCATCGAGGATATGCAGGTCGGCAACAAGCTGGCGCGGCGGGTGGACGCGGTGAAACAGGTCGGGGCGGACTTCATCGGCCGCCGCAGCGGTGACCGCCTCGGCCTGATCCTGTTCGGCTCCAATGCCTACGTGCAGTCGCCGCTGAGTTTCGACACGCGCACGGTGCAGCGCTTCCTGCGCGAGGCGCAACTGGGTTTCGCCGGCAGGGAGACCGCCATCGGCGACGCCATCGGCCTGGCGGTGAAACGGCTGCGCGAGCGACCCGCGCAGAGCCGGGTGCTCATCCTGCTCACCGATGGTCGGGATACCGCCAGCACCGTGCAACCAATCGAGGCCGCGCGCCTGGCGGCGGAACTGGGCATCCGCATCTACACCATCGGCATCGGCGCCGACGAACTCACCCTGCCCGGCCTGTTCGGCTCCAGCTTTGGCGCGCGCCAGGTCGACCCCTCGGCGGAACTGGACGAGGCCACGCTGCAACAGATCGCGCAACTGACCGGGGGCAGTTACTTCCGCGCGCGCAACCCGGGAGAACTGACCGCCATTTACGCCATGCTCGACGAACTCGAGCCGGTGGAACACGAAAGCAGCGTGTACCGCCCGCGCCAGGCCTTGGGCTACCTGCCGCTGCTGTGCGCGCTGCTGGCCAGCTTCGCCCTGGCGCTGCAGCAGGGCCTGCGCAACATGAGCCTGTCGCTGCCGGGCAGGGCCACGCGCTTGCGGGAGGAGGTGCGATGAGCCTGCACCTGATGCGTCCCGAGTGGCTGTGGTGCCTGCTGCCGGCCGCCCTGCTGCTGCTGTTGCTGTGGCGGCAGCGCCGCGGCGGCGGCAGCTGGCAGTCCGTCATCGCGCCGCAACTGTTGCAACACCTGGTCAGCGCAAGCGCCAGCGGCAGGACGCGCAACCTGCTGCCGGGCGTCGCCTGCGCCTGGATCATCGCCAGCCTCGCGGCGAGCGGGCCGAGCTGGGAAAAGATACCCCAGCCCGTGCACCAGGCACAGGACGCCCTGGTGCTGCTGCTGGACCTGAGCTACTCGATGAAGTCCGCCGACCTGCCTCCCTCGCGCACGGATCGCGCGCGGCAGAAATTGCTGGACCTGCTGGCCCTGCGTCGCGAGGGTCAGACCGGGCTCATCGCCTACTCGGGGGACGCGCACATCGTCACCCCGCTGACCGACGATACGCCCACCATCGCCAACCTGCTGCCGGCGCTGCATCCTGACATGATGCCGGTGCCGGGCAGCGACCCCCTGGCGGCGGTACAGCAGGGCCTGGAACTGTTGCGCTCGGCGGGCGTGCGCGGCGGGCTCCTGCTGCTGGTGACGGACGGCATCAGCGAGGATGACCGCCGCGAGATCGAGATGGCGATGCGCGGTTCCGGCGCGCGCCTGAGCGTCATGGGCGTGGGCACGGCCACGGGAGCCCCCATCCCCCTGCCCCAGGGCGGCTTCGTCAAGGACGGTGACGGCGCTATCGTCATGCCGGGACTGGACGAAGAGCCGCTGTTCCGCCTGGCCGCCGCGACCGGCGGCCAGTACCGCGCCATGCGTATCGACAACAGCGATCTCGAGGCGCTGCTGGCCGCCTCCGCCCTGCCCGTTCCCGAACAAACCCTGGCGCTGCAGCGCAGTGCGGACAGCTGGGACGACAAGGGTTACCTGCTGGTCCCGTTCCTGCTGCCCTTCGCCCTGGCGCTGTTTCGCCGCGGCTGGCTGCTCGGACTGTTGCCGCTATTGCTGCTAGGCTCGCCGCAACCGGCGACGGCACAGTCCTGGGACGACCTGTGGCTGACCCCGGACCAGCGCGGACAGCGCGCCCTGCGAAGCGGCGACAACGCGCGCGCAGCCGAGTTGTTCGAGGATTCGCAGTGGGCCGGTACGGCGGCCTACCGCGACGGCGATTACGCGTCGGCGGCGCAACACTTTGGCGCCGCCGACAGTGCCGACGCCTGGTTCAATCGCGGCAACGCCCTGGCGCGCGCCGGACAACTCGACGAGGCCATCGCCGCCTACCAGGAGTCGCTGCAGCGCGAACCCGATCGCGAGGACGCCAGCGCGAACCTGGAACTGCTGCAACGCCTGCGCGAACAACAGCAGCAGCAACAACAGCAACAACAGCAGAACGGTCAGGAGCAGGAGCAGCCCCAGGAAGGCCAGCAGGGACAGCAGCAGGAGCAGCGCGCGGGGCAGGAGGCGCAACCGGGCCAACAGCAGGACAGCCAGCCGCAGGAGTCCCCTGAACAGGCGCAGAGTCAGTCCTCCCCCGGCGAACAACAGGACGGTGCCGCGGAACAACCGGCGCAGGCGGACCGGCGGGACAGCGAGCAGCAGGACCGAGAGGCGGCACAGGACGCGCAGCAGGCGGGCGCCGGCGAACAGGAGAAGGCCGCTGCCGAGCAACAGGCGGCGGCGCGGCAGGCGCAGGAACAGGCGGCCGAGCGGGAAATGGACCAGGCCATGGAGCAATGGCTGCGGCGCGTGCCCGACGACCCCTCCGGCCTGCTGCGGGAAAAATTTCGCTACGAGTCACGCCAACGACAGGAAGAGGGTCCGCGCAGGAATGAAGACGTTTACTGGTAGAGCGCTGCCACTGGTGCTGTTGCTGCTCAGCCTGCTCGGCACCGGCATCGCGCAGGCCGCCGTCACGGCCAGCCTCGACCGGCAACGCGTGGCGCTGGGCGATTCCCTGCGCCTGACCATCACGGCGGACGGCGAAGAGGAACTCAGCGCGGTGGACCTCGCGCCGCTGCAGCGGGATTTCGAGATACTGCGGCGTTCCACCAGCAGCCAGACCCGCTTCGTCAACGGCCAGCGCAGCCACACGCGGCAACTGCTGCTGGACCTGGCACCCAGGGTGGAGGGACAGCTACAGATTCCGCCGCTGCGCGTCGGGGACACGCTGACACCGGCCCTGGCCGTTGCCGTCGCCGCGCCGCCGACCATGGACAGCCAGGACAATCCCGTGGTGTTCGAGGCCGAAGTCGACCGGGACAGCGTCTACGTACAGGGCCAGGTAATCCTCACCCTGCGCGTGCTGCAGGCGATCAACCTGGAGGGGCGCAGCGTCTCGGAACTGGAACTGGACAACGCCTTCGTCAAGCCGCTGGAGCAGAACTCCTTCCAGCGCAGCATCGATGGCCGCCAGTGGCTGGTGCACGAGCTGCGCTACGCGATCTTCCCGGAACAGAGCGGCACACTGGAAATTCCGCCCCAGGCGTTCAGTGGACGTCAGGCCAGCGGGCGGCGCAGCCTGTTCGACCTCGGCAGCGGCCGGCGCCTGCGTCTCACCACCCGGCCGCTGAGCATCGAGGTGCTGCCGCGGCCGGCGGACTACCCCGACGGCACCTGGCTGCCGGCGCGCAAGCTCACACTGGAGGAACACTGGTCGACGCCACCGGAACAATTGCGCGTGGGCGAGTCCGCCACGCGCACCATTCGCATCACCGGCGAGGGCCTGCAGGGTGCGCAACTTCCGCCGGTACTGTTCCAGCCGGTACAGGGCGTGAAGTTCTACCCCGACCAGCCGGAGATCGGCGAGAGCGAGGTCGCCAGTGGCCTGCTCGGCACACGGCGAGACAGCGCGGCCCTGGTGCCCCTCCGCGAGGGCGAACTGGCGCTGCCGGAAATTCGCATCCCCTGGTGGGATACCGAGAACGAGACCCTGCGTTACGCGGTGCTGCCCGCACGCAGGCTGCACATCGCCCCCGGCGACATTGCCCCCGCCACCGCGCTGCCGCCCGCGGCGGCGCCCGCGACGCCAGGTGAACAGGTTGCCGCCGGCGCGGCCGGCGCCAGCGCCCTGCCCTGGCAGTTACTGAGTGTGGCCAGCAGCCTGGGTTGGCTGCTGACGCTGGCCTACCTGCTGTACAGCCGCCGCCGGGGCCTACCCGCGATATCGCCCGCGCCGGCTGGCGGCGCCGACGCAGAGGAACGACGCCTGTACAGGCAACTGCGCGATGCCTGCAATAACGGCGACGCCGCCGCCGCGCGCCGCGCGGCGCCCGCCTGGGCGCGCGCACTGAGCGGGGACGACTCGATCGTCGCACTGCAGCAGGTCGCGGCGCTGTTCGACGACACGGCGCTGACGGCGCAGCTGGAGGCGCTGGACCGCAGTCTCTACGCCCGGGAGAATCACGACTGGTCCGGGGCCGTGATGGCCAGCCGCCTCGACGCGCTGCGCGATGCCCGGCGCAGGCGCGACGAGAAAACGCCGGATGAGCTGCGGCTGTACCCGCAGCCGGGCGCGGGGGTCTAGGCCAGGGACTTGCTGACCACCTCGAACACGTCCGGGGACAGCGCCGGGGCCGCGGCCAGGCGCTGCAGTTCCCCGCGCATGAGCTCTTCGCGCCCGCGATAATTGCGCCACTTGGTCAGCGGAGTGAGCAATCGCGCGGCAATCTGCGGATTGCGCTCGTTGAGTTGCAGCACCACATCCGTGAGAAAGCGGTAACCGGCGCCATCGGCGCGGTGGAAATTGACCGGGTTCTGCGTGCTGAACACCCCGACCACGGCGCGCACCTTGTTCGGGTTGCCAAGGTCGAAGGCCGGGTGCGTCATCAAGGCCTGCACCCGCTGTAACGCCGCATCGTCGGGAATCGCAGCCTGCACCTGCAGCCACTGGTTGACCACCAGCGTCTCGTGCTGCCAGTCGCGGTAGAAACGCTGCAATGCCTCATCGCGCTGTGCGTCGCTACCGCGCAGCGCCAGCGCCTGCAGGGCCGCGAGGCGGTCGCTCATGTTGCCGGCCGCGGCGAATTGCGCCTGCGCCAGTTCCAGGTGCCGCGGCCGTGCACAGGCGAGCAGGTCCAGGCAGGTGTTGCGCAGGCTGCGCCGCGCGACCTGCGCCGCATCCGGTGCGTAGGGCTCATCACTGGCCAGGGCCTGGTAGCGTTCCAGCAGCACCTCCTCCAGGCCCTGCGCCAGTTCGCGCAGGACGCATTCGCGCGCGGCGTGGATGCCGTCCACGTCCGCGCCGCCATTCTGGCTGGCCCGTTCCGCGAGGTAGTTCTCGCCGGGCAGGCGCAGCATTTCGGCCACCATCGCCGGATCCAGGGAGGCGTCCTCGAGCACGCCGAGACACGCCTGCTGCAGCTGCGCGTCCGGCGGCGCCTCGGCGCCGGCCCGCAGGCTTTGTTGTCGCGTTTCGATGACCCGCGTAGCCAGTGTCTGCGCGCTGTCCCAGCGCACGAAACCGTCGTCATCGCGACTCATCAGCGCGCACAGGTCCTGCGCGCTGTAGTCGTAGTCCAGGCGCACCGGGGCGGAAAACCCGCGCAACAGAGAAGGCACCGGGCGCTCGCCCACGTCCTCGAACACGAAATTCTGCTCCGCCTGTTCGACACGCAGCACCCGGTGGGTGTTGTCCGCGGTCTCCGCGTCCGGCGCCTCCCCGGCCAGGCGCAGGGGCAGGTTGCCGGCGTCGCCGAGCAGGCCCATGGCCAGCGGGATGACCAGAGGCTGCTTGTCGGCCTGCCCGGGAGTCGGTGGGCATTCCTGGCGCACCTGCAGCGTGTAGCGCCGGGCGTCCTCGTCGTAACTGTCACTGACCAGCAGGCGCGGCGTACCGGCCTGCGAGTACCAGCGACGAAACTGGCCCAGGTCCTCGCCGCTGGCCTCCTCCATGGCACGCACGAAGTCCTCGCAGGTGACCGCCTGGCCGTCGTGGCGCGAAAAATACAGGTCGGAGCCGCGGCGGAACGCCTCGGGGCCGAGCAGGGTGTGGATCATGCGCACCACCTCGGCCCCTTTTTCATACACGGTGAGGGTGTAGAAGTTGTTGATTTCCATATAGGACTCGGGACGCACCGGGTGCGCCATGGGGCCGGCGTCCTCGGCGAACTGCGCGGTGCGCAGCAGCGTCGCGTCCTCCACCCGCTTGACCGTGGGCGAGCCCATGGCGGCGGAGAACTGCGCGTCGCGGAATACCGTAAAGCCCTCTTTCAGGCTGAGCTGGAACCAGTCCCTGCAGGTCACGCGGTTGCCGCTCCAGTTGTGGAAGTACTCGTGGGCGACGATCGCCTGCACGCGCTGGAAGCCCGCATCCGTGGTGATATCCGGGCTGCACAGCACACAGGAGGTATTGAAGATGTTCAGGCTCTTGTTTTCCATCGCCCCCATGTTGAAGTCGTCCACGGCGACGATGTTGAAGACATCGAGGTCGTACTCGCGCCCGTACACCTGCTCGTCCCAGGCCATGGACTCGCGCAGCGAACGCATGGCGTGGTCGCACTTGTCCAGGTCCTTGGGCTCGACATAGATGCGCAGGTCGACGTCGCGCCCGCTGGCAGTGGTAAAACTGTCCTGCACGTACTGCAGGTCGCCCGCCACCAGCGCGAACAGGTAGCAGGGCTTGGGAAAGGGGTCGTGCCACACCGCGCGGTGCCGCCCGTCAGGCAGTTCCGCGCTGTCCACCAGGTTGCCGTTGCTGAGCAGCACGGGATAGCGCGCGCGCTCGGCCTCGACGGTGACCGTAAAGACGGACATCACGTCGGGTCGGTCCAGGTAGTAGGTGATCTTGCGGAAACCCTCGGCCTCGCACTGGGTGCAGAACATGCTGCGCGACTTGTACAGCCCTTCCAGGGAGCTGTTGTCCTGGGGACGGATGCGCGTGGTGCACTGCAGCCGGCACTGCTCTGGCACACCGGGTATACGCAGGCTGTCGTCGTCGACCTGGTAAGCGCCGGCGTCCAGCGGCTCGCCGTCCAGCTCCACCGACAACAGCTCCAGTTGCTGGCCGTGCAGCACCAGGGGGACCTGCGCGGGCGCCGCGGGGTCGCGCAGCAGGTGCAGCCTGGCGGTGACCAGCGCGTACTCCTCGTGCAGCTCGAAGTGCAGTTCGGTGCGGTTGATGAGGAATTCCGGCGGGCGGTAATCCTTCAGGTAAATCGTGCCCGGATTGGCGTCACGCATTGCCTACTCCCCTGTTTCCAGCGACAGCTGGTAGCCGCCGTATTTGCGCATGTTGATCACGCCGGTATCGAATATCAGGTACTGACCCTTGATGCCGGTGAGCGTTCCCTCCGCCACCGGGTTCTTGTCCAGGTTGAACGAAGTCACCTTTTGCGGAAACTCCAGCACCGGGTAGGCGATGGCCACCTCTGCGGCGTCGGGCAGTTCGCTGATGGCCTGCAGCCCGTGCCCGGCGCGCAGGGCGTCCAGCTCAGCCCGGCACTCGTGCAACAGGCGCTGGCGCTCGGACTCCAGGTCCACCGGCGCGGCGTCGCCCTTGAGCATGGCGCGCCAGTTGGTCTTGTCGGCCACATGCGCGCCAAGCAGCGTTTCCACCAACCCCGAGTGCAGGCGCGTGGCGACGCGAAAAATCGGCCGTGCCTGCACCGCACCCTGGTCCATCCAGCGCGTCGGCACCTGGGTGCCGCGGGTGATGCCCACCTTCACCCCCGAGGTGTTGGCCAGGTAGACGATGTGTTCGATCATGCAGTTGTCCTGGCCCCATTCGGGTTCGCGGCAGGTGCCCGCGGCGTAATGGCATTTCTCCGGGCTGACGATACAGGAGTCGCAGCGCGCCAGGCGCTTGAAACACGGGTAGCAATAACCCTGGTTGAAGCTCTTGCTGGTCTTGCGTTCGCAGTAGATACAGTTGATCTGTCCGTGAAAGGTCAGGCGCAGGTGCCGGCCCAGCAACGGGTTCAGCGGCACGCGCGCGTCTCCCAGCGGCAGCGTGTACTGCACCGGATCCTGCAGCGCGGTCTTCATCTTGCGTACGCCGCCTCTCGCCAACTCAGCAGTCATGGGGACTCGCCCTCCTGCAGCCATTTCAGGGTGCTGAGAGTCGTGTCGTCGCAGCTGTCGCCGGCCTTGGGCCCGCGATCGATAAAGCCGACGCGCTCGCCCTCCTGCAGGTGCAACGCGTCCCAGGCGATCACCGCCTGCAGGGCGTTCTCGCGCTGCTGCGCTGTCAGTGCACTGCCATCGGGCCACTTGCCCAGTTCCACGGCGCGCTTGAGGCGGGCGTACACGTCCGGGGACATGTCGCGAATCATCTGCTGGTAGTCCATCTGCGAATCCACGGCGGGAGGGAAGCGGATTATACCTGCGCGTCCGGTCGGCTGTCGTCTCCCAGCCTGGCCACCAGCCCGAACAAGGCGCCCAGCGCGATGCCGCTGAGCAGGCCGGCGAGGTGCGCGGCGTTGGCGATCCTGCCGAAGCCCAGCGCCTCCACCAGGCCGACCATGCACACCAGCAGCCAGCCGAGCATCACCACCAGCACCGCCTGCATGGGGCGCATGGCGGACCAGCGCGGCTGCAACAGCGCCGCGATCCAGGCAAAACCCAGCAGTCCGTAGACCACCCCGGACATACCGCCGAACAGGATCGTGCCGCTGTAGACAAACTGGCTGACGTTACACACCAGGGCGATCACCAGGCACAACAGCAGCGTGTTGACATGCCCGATCACCCTTTCCACGCGCCGGCCCAACTCCCACAGCCACAGGCAGTTGAAAGCGATGTGCAGCCAGCCGAAATGCAGGAAAGCCGGTGTCACCAGCCGCCAGTACTGGCCGTCGATACTGGCGGCCAGCGGCTGCCCGTCGCGCGGCATGATATGCGGGAAGGTCAGCGCGGCGAGCACCTGCGCGTAGCCGAAAACATACACCAGCAGGAACACGCCGACGCTCGCGGCGATCAGGCCGAGCATCACCGGCGCGGTGCGCCAGTCGAAGCGCGCACGCGGCGGGCGCGACGCGGCGGGGGCCTTGCGCAGGGTGATTTCAAGCTCCCCGGCGCGCCAGCGCTCGTACAACTGGCTGACCTGCTCAGCGTTGTCCTGCCCCTGCACCAGCAGCACCTGGCGACCGCCCTCCTCGATCACGCGATGCGGCAACCCGTGGCGGTGCAGCAGCGCGCTCAGCGGCAGCAGGTCCTCCTCCACCGGCACGGACAAAGCCCTGCACCACCCTGACATCAATTGACCAGGGCGTTGCTCCAGCGCAGCTTGTCCCTGCAACTGGCGTAGAAACTGTGGCCTACCGGGTGCAGCAGGGTGAGATGGTCGGGTTTCTTGCTGATGGACACCGAGTCGCCGGGCTCCGCGGTCATGTGGTGCTGGCCGTCGCAGGTGACCTGCGGGTGCAGGCGGTTGCGATCCAGTATATCGATGCGGATTTCGCAGTCGCCGTCGACCACGATGGGCCGGCTGCTCAGCGCATGCGGGAACATCGGCACCAGTACGACGGCGTTGAGGGCCGGGTGCATGATGGGACCGCCGCCGGACAGGGAATAGGCCGTGGAACCCGTGGGTGTGGACACGATCAGCCCGTCGGCGCGCTGGCGGTAGACAAACACATCGCCGATGTACAGCTCGTACTCGATCATCTGCGCCGTGGTGCCGGAACTGACCACGACGTCGTTGAGCGCCCCCGCGCTGCCGATGACCTGGCCGTCGCGGTACAGCGTCGCATCCAGCAGGAAGCGGCGCTCTTCCTCGTACCGGCCCTGCAGAACCGCCGGGATCTGCTCGCCCAGCTCGTCCGGCGTGATGTCAGTGAGAAAGCCCAGCCGCCCCCGGTTCACACCGATCACGCGCGACTGGTACCTGGCCAGCGTGCGGGCGGCGCTGAGCAGACTGCCGTCGCCGCCGACAACGATCACCAGGTCGGCGCGCGCGCCGATCGTCTCGCGGTCGGCCAGCTCCGCCCCGTGTGCGCCGACGAGGGCGTCCAGGGGCTCTTCCAGCAGCACCTCGACGTCGTGCGCCGCCAGCAACTGCAACAGTTGGCCCAATACCTCGGAGAGATTGGCCTTCTCGCTGTATCCCAGAAGGCCGATTGTTCTGAACGATGACTGCATGGGTGCGTCCCTGCGCAGGGGGGCTGCTATGATAGCGAAGAACCGACAGTGTAGCCCAGCGATCATCAATTATCCCTACCACATCCGGCAGGTGCGCGACCTGGCCTGGAGTTGCTTCTCCCCGCCCCTGCTGCGCGTTGCGGCAGACCGGCGCGCGGCCGGCGTGAGTGACTGCGCGCCGCAGCTGACGCCGGCGCGGCGCGCCTGGCTGGAGGCGCTGGACCGCGACGCCTCCGCGCTGCTGCGGCACCTGGCGGCGCGGCCGACCGGGCGGCTGGGGCTCTACTTTGAACAGCTGTGGCATTTTTTCCTGGCACAGGATCCGCAGACGCAACTGCTGGCGCACAACTACCCGGTACAGGAGCAGGGGCGCACCCTGGGCGAATTCGACTGCCTCTACTACTGCCGGCGGCGCGGGCGGCACGTGCACCTGGAGCTGGCGGTGAAGTACTACCTTGGCGTCGCCGCGGACGACGGCGCGCTGTGGTTCGGGCCGAACACGCGGGACCGGCTGGACCTGAAACTGGGACACCTGCTGGACCGGCAGATTCGCCTCGCCGAGCGGCCAGCGGCGCGCCGGCGCCTGCAGGCCCTGGGCATCGATGAGCCCTTGCGCGAGATCGCCCTGCGCGGCTGCCTGTTCCAGCCCGCAGCGGGGGACCTGCCCCTGCCCGCGGGCTACGACCAGGCTTGCCCCACGGGGCATTGGCTGCCCATTGGGCAACTGGCGGACTATGCAGGGGAGCGGGACTGGACCGCCTACCTGCCGCTGGTGCGGCTGCGCTGGCTGTCAGCGGCGCGGGCCGACGCGGACGAAACGCTGCCGCCGGCGGCGCTGCTCGAGCACCTGCGGGGGCGGTTCGCCCGGGGCGACGGCCCGCAGCTGGTGGCGGCACTGGATGCCGCGGGCGATGAGGGCGAGCGGTTTTTCGTCACGCCCGATGGCTGGCCCCACGGCGCTCGCGGGGACTAGCGGAAGTAGGCCTCGCTCTCCGCCGCCAGGTACAGGAACGCGGCGTAGGCGGCCACGTTCTGGTCGAGGTCGCCGGGGGCGATCTTGTCCAGGGTATCGTCCGGCGTGTGGTGCAGGTCGAAGTAGTCGCTGCCGTCCTGCAACAGGCCCACCACGGGCATGCCCGCCTCGCGCAGGTACTTCATGTCCGGCCCGCCGCGGGCGGCGTTGTTGCCGCGCTCGATACCCAGCGGGCGCAACAGCGCGGCCATGGCGTCGATGGTCGCCAGCTGCGCCTCCCCCACGCGTGAATCGAAACGCCAGATGTCCCCCGCGCCGAAGTCCGACTCGGTACCGATGATATGTTGCGGCAGGGACGCGGCGTGCCGCTGCAGGTAGGCCCAGGCGCCGACCAGCCCCACCTCCTCCGCGCCGAACAACACCACGCGGATGGTGCGCCGCGGCGGACGGGGCAGCTCGCGCAGCAGCACGTCGAGCGCGCCCAGCACGATGCCGACCCCGGCGCCGTCGTCCACCGCGCCGGTACCCAGGTCCCAGGAATCCAGGTGCGCGCCCACCAGGACGATCTCCTGCGGCGCCTCGCGGCCGACGATTTCGGCGACCACGTTGCCCGAGGCCGCAGGCGGCAGACTGCGCGGAGTCAGCAGCAGCGATACCTGCACCGGCTCACCGTAGCCCAGGGCGCGGCGCAGTTGGTCGGCGTCCGGCGCGGCCAGGGCGGCGGTGGGCACGCCGGACTCGCCCTCCTCCAGCACACGACGCATCTGTCCGGCGTGGGCGAAGCGATGGCTGCTGGTGCCGACCGAGCGGATCAGCGCCGCCACCGCGCCGCGTTCGGCGGCGAGGTAGGCGGCAGCGCGTCGCTTGCCAACAGCGCGCGCGTAGCCCGAGCCGTCGCGGCTGCGCGCCATGGGTTCGTCGATGAACACCACCTTGCCCGCCAGGCTGCCTGGCGCCGCCGCGCGCAGGGCGTCCAGGGAGGGAAAGGACACCACGGTGCCGCGCACACCCTCGGGGCCGGTGGCTGTCGAGCCGCCCAGGGCCGTTACCACCAGCGGCTGCGGGAAAGGCGTGAGGATTTCGGCGCGCTCCGCACCGCGCCGCCACAGCGGCACCTGGAAAGGCTCCTCGCGCGGGTTGTCCAGCCCCATGGCGCGCAACCTGGCGACGGCCCAGCGGCGCGCCCGCGCCTCCGCCGGGGTCCCGGCCAGACGCGGGCCGACCTCGGTGGTCAGGGAGCGGACGACGTCCCAGGCGATATTTTTTTCCAGCGCGGACTGCAACAGGCGGTCGGCCTGGGCCGCCATGGCCGGGGTGACCGCGTCAGCGCCCGCCTGGGCCGGGGACAGCCAGCACAGCGGCAGGCCCACCCACAGTCTCAACAACAGTCTCAACAACAGGCCGGGCAGCAACACCGGCGGCAGGAATGTACGCAAGGGATTCTCCGTGGGCGGACGCTCTGCGCAGTCTAGCGAACCACAGGGCCGGCGCAAGCGCGCCGCGCCTACACACGACCTCCCCATCGCCCTATACTGGCGCGGACCAACAACACCGACCGGAACACCCGATGGCTACCCCCGCCGATTCCAAATGGCCCTTCCGCTGGGACCTGCTGCTGCGCTACCGTTTTATCGAGACCATCGCCCTGTGGGAGGGACGGCTGACCACCCGGCACCTGTGCGACACCTTCGGCATTGGCCGCCAGCAGGCCAGCAAGGACATCAACAACTACATCCGCGAGGTCGGCCCCGGCAACCTCGAGTACGACAAATACCTCAAGGGCTACAAACCCACGCCCCGCTTCAGCCCGCAGGTCACACGCGGGCTGGCCGACGAGTACCTGCACCTGATGGCGCGCAACAACGAACTGATGAACATGTTCGAATCGCTGGCGCTGGATGTGGCCAATGTCGAGGTGTTGCGCCAGCCGGTGCGCGACGTGCGCCCGGAAGTGCTGCGCCCGATCATGCAGGCGGCGCGACAGCAGAAGCGCCTGGAGGTGGACTACGTCTCCATCAATAATCCCGATCGCGAGGGCCGCATCATCGTGCCGCACACCCTGGTGTACACCGGCCTGCGCTGGCACGTGCGCGCCTGGTGCGAGAAAAATCTCGGCTACCGCGATTTCGTGCTCAGCCGCTTTCGCGACATACCCGAGATCCTCGACGCCTCCGGACACGGCGCCGAGGGCGATACGGACTGGCAGCGCGAGGTGGTGGTGCGCATCACGCCCCACCCGCGCCTGCGCCCGGACCAGCGCGAGGTGGTCGAGGTGGACTACGGCATGGAGAACGGCGCCCTGGAAGTGCGCACCCGCGCGCGGCTGGTGCCTTACGTACTCAAGCTGCTGCACGTGGACCCGGCGGAAATGCTCGACGACCCGATAGCGCAGCAGATCGTGGTGGCCAACCGCGAGGAACTACAGCCCTGGCTGTTCGCCTAGGGGGGAGAGAAGGATGGCGGAAAACGAATTCGAGGCGGCCTACTCCGAGGAGGGGCTGCGCGACAAGCTTACCCGCTACGCGAAAAGCGCCGGGCGCGAGGTGGTGGAAAAGGTGTTGCTGCTGTACTACGCCGCCCAGGAAGAGAAAGCCCCCGCCTGGGCCAAGGCGACCATCGCCGGGGCGCTCGGTTACTTCATCGTGCCCCTGGACGCCATCGCCGACATCACCCCCGCGGTGGGCTACTCCGACGACCTGGGCGTGCTGGTGCTGGCCGTCGCCGCGGTAGCCGCCTACATCAACGACAATGTCAGGGCGCGCACCGCACAGAAGATGCGCGACTGGTTCGGCGAGGAAGAGAGCGGCGATGACCCGCCGTGATCAGGAACTCAATTTCTTGATCAGGTCCACCGGCACCGGGAATACCAGCGTGGAACTCTTGTCGCCGGCGACCTCCACCAGGGTCTGCAGGTAGCGCAGCTGGATGGCCTGGTCCTGCCCGGCCAGCACATGCGCCGCCTCCGCGAGTTTTTCCGCCGCCTCGGCTTCACCCATGGCGTGAATCACCTTGGCGCGGCGTTCGCGTTCCGCCTCTGCCTGCTTGGCAATAGCCCGGATCATGGTCTCGTTGAGGTCCACGTGCTTGATTTCCACGTTGGCGACCTTGATGCCCCAGGCCGCGGTCTGCTTGTCGAGAATTTCCTGTACGTCCGCGTTGAGCTTGTCGCGTTCGGCCAGCATATCGTCCAGTTCGTGCTGGCCGAGCACCGAGCGCAGCGTGGTCTGCGACAACTGGCTGGTCGCCTCGAGGAAATTCTCCACCTGGATGATGGCGCGCTCCGGGTCCAGTACGCGGAAGTAGATGACCGCGTTGACCTGCACCGAGACGTTGTCGCGCGAGATGACATCCTGCGTGGGCACATCCATCACCACCGTGCGCAGGTCCACCCGCACCATCTGTTGCAGCACCGGGATGACGATAATCAGGCCCGGGCCCTTGACCTTGTAAAAGCGCCCGAGCATGAAGATCACGCCGCGCTCATACTCGCGCAGCACCTTGAACATGGAAAACGCCAGGGCGACGAATAAAAACAGTATCACCCCGCCGAACATTTCGAACTCAAACATGGATCTGCCTCCCGCAATCGACAATCATCGCTCAGTCTTGTGTACGCGCAGCGTGACGCCGTCGACCGCGTCGACCGTCACGCGGTCGTTCGCCGCCAGCGGCTCGTCGCAGCGCACGCTCCACAGCTCGCCTTCCAACCGCACCCTGGCATGTCCGCCGTCAATGCTCTCGACAGTGGCGACGGCGCCGCGCAGTTGTTCCAGGCCGCTGACCACCACCTGCCGCCTGGCGCGCACCAGCATGCCCATGACGAAGACCAGCAGTCCCGCGGAAAACACCGCCACCGCCAGGATCATCGGCAAGGCCACCTGGTAGGCGGGCATTTCGGTGTCCATGAGCATGATGGAGCCAAACACAAAGGCGCCGACACCGCCCAGGCCGAGCACACCGAAACTGGGTGCGAAGGCCTCCGCCGTCATCAGGGCAATGCCGAGCAGAATCAACGCCACTCCGGCGTAACTGACCGGCAGCGCCTGGAACGCGTACAACGCGAGCAGCAGGCAGATGGCACCGGTCACGCCGGGCAGGCCGACACCGGGATTGTAGAACTCCAGCAGCAGGCCGTAGATACCGACCAGCATCAGGATATAGGCGACGTTGGGGTTGGTGATCACCGCGAGAAATTCGCTGCGCCAGTCCACCGGGTGCGTGTAAATGCCCAGGTCACGTGTCTGCAGGGTGTGCCGGGTTGCGCCGACCAGTACCTCGCGGCCATCGAGGGCGCGCAGCAGTTCGGCGCTGTCCAGGGCAATGATCTCGATCACACCGGCGGCCAGCGCGTCCTCGGCGGACAGGCTGGCGCCCTCGCGCACCGCGCGCTCCGCCCACTGCGCATTGCGGCCGCGCAGCTGGGCCAGGCTCTGGATGTAGGCCACCGCGTCGTTGACCAGTTTCTTTTCCATGGCGCTGCCCGCCTGCGGCGCCGCCTCTTCCTCCTCCGGCTTGTCCTCCGCGGGAATCTGCGGCATGCCGGGCGAGGCGATCTGCACCGGCGTGGCCGCGCCGAGGTTGGTGCCCGGGGCCATGGCGGCGACGTGCGACGCGTACAGCAGGTAGGTGCCGGCGCTGGCCGCCCGGGCGCCACCCGGGGCGACGTGTGCCACCAGTGGAACCTCCGCGGCAAGCATCGCCTTGATCATCTCCCGCATCGCGGTGTCCAGGCCACCCGGCGTATCGATGCGCAGGATGACCAACACCGCACCGGCCGCCTGCGCCTGCTCCAGGCCGCGCACCATGTGGTCGGCGATCGCCGGCCCGATGGGACCGTCGATCTCTATCAGCCAGGCGTCTGCGGCGCTCGCCGACGGCGCCGCCAGGCCGGCCAGCAGCAGCAAACACAGGACCGCGAACTTGTAGCGCATCAGTCACCTCCACTCCCAGTATAGGCGACCCGGGTGTACGAATGTCCAGCTCGTGTGGGTGCGGTAACTCGAAGACTTCAGTAGTCGTGACTCCCGCACCCCCGCCGTCGTTCCCGCACTCCAGCCGTCATTCCCGCGCAAGCGGGAATCCAGAAAATTCGGCAACTTACTGGATCCCCGCTTACGCGGGGATGACCGGGGTACAACGCAGAACCCTGGCCGGGGGGGGTGGACTGGATCCCCGCGCAACGTCATCCTCGCGCAAGCGGGGATCTAGAAAACTCGGGAACTTACTGGATCCCCGCTTGTGCGGGGATGACGGGGGTGCAACGCAGAGCCCTGGCCGGGGGGTGGACTGGATCCCCGCTTGCGCGGGGATGACGTTAGAGGGAGCTTCTGCATGCGCACTAGCTGACGTGCTTTTTACACAGTGCGAGAAACAGCGCGGTGGAAATACCGGCCGAGGCGAAAATCATGCACATCACCATGATCTGGTAGCGCGCCGCCACCAGCGGCGACACGCCCGAGAGTATCTGCCCGGTCATCATGCCCGGCAGGGACACCAGGCCGACCGCCAGCAACGCGTTGATCACCGGGATCATCGCCGCCTGGTAGGCCGCCAGCCGCGCCACCTCCCAGTCGCGCGCGTGGGCCATTTCGGCGAACAGGCGCTCCACCGCGAGGCTGACCGAGGTCATGGCGTTGGCGAACACCATGCCCGCCAGTGGCACCATGTAGCGCGGCAGGTACCACGGCTCCAGTTGCAACACCACCTGGGTTACCAGCGCCAGGGTCACCCCGCCGCCACAGAGGATAGACACAAGGGCCACACCCAGCAGCTTTACCCGGCGCTCCGGCACCGTGCCCAGGGCGATCCAGGCGGAGGCCAGCAGCATGATGGCCAGCACCAGCAGGATCAGCCAGCCGCTGCCGGCGCCGAAAATCCACGCCAGCACGTAGCCGATCAGCAACAGTTGCACCAGCATGCGCCCCAGGGCATAGAGCACGTTGCCGACCGCAAAGGACCAGCGCAACAGGATCACCAGGGTGAGCGCCACCGGCAGCAGGGCCAGGGACAGCTGGGGCAGGGAAAGCGTGAGTACGGCGGACTCCATGGGCGGGCCTTGGCGGGGAGAGCACCGCGAGCATGCTAACCCACTGGCCGCGCCTTCCCAAGTGCTGCGGGCAGGCTGGAAACCTGCCGCATGCTTCACACCCAGGCCATTGATTTAATGACCATTGCTTTTAGCGACTTCGTGTACCCAGCGTGAGCACGGTCCCCGCCGCCAGCAACACCCACAGCAGTTCCTGCAGCAGGCTGCCGAGGAGAAAAACCCCCGCCGTGGCCGCCAGGATGGCGATGAGGCGCTCCGCCACCGGTGACGGGGGCGTCACCTCCTGCGCGGCCCTGCGCCGCAGTAGTTGCTGCACGATGTGGTACTCCAGTGCCCTTGCCGTGCCCATGTCGCGTCTCCCTTCCCGGTGTGTTCACGAGCATGGTCGCGATTCCCGCCACGGGGCGCCATCTGTCACCTTTTCGATGCGATTGAAAACGCGACAGGCCGTGAAAAAAAGTTCCCGCCGCTTAACCCCCTTTCCGCCACTGGCGCGATTAACAGCGTGAACACCACTGGAAGGAGGTCCAGATGCAACATCCCACACGCGTAGTGAGCATTACCCTGGTACTGGCCCTGGCGGGCGCCTGCGTGGACCAGCGCGACCGCGCCACCCCGGCGCAGAATGAAAACGGACCCCGTGAGCAGCCGGTCACCGTCGTCGACGAGGCGATTGCGGGCGGCAGCCCCCGCCCGCTGCCCGCGCCCGAACCCGACATCGACAGGACCTGGCACAAGGTTGTCCCCCGAGCGGCACAGGCCACGCCCGTCCCGTCGCTGGAACAGGCGGCGCTGTCGGCGAAGTACACGGCCGATTACGCGCCGGGCCGGGCGCAGGCCCCGGTAGACCGCGAACACTATATCGACTACCCCGACAACGGCGTCAAACAGGTGGCGCAGGAGCCCGTGTCCACCTTCAGCATCGACGTGGACACCGCCGGCTACGCCAATGTGCGGCGCATGCTGGCGGCCGAGGGCCGGCTGCCGCCCTCCGACGCGGTGCGCCTGGAGGAAATGATCAACTACTTCAGTTACGACTACACGCCGCCGGCGAGCGTGGAACAGCCCTTCAGTATCCACACGGAACTGGCGCCGGCGCCCTGGAGCGACAGCCACCAGTTGCTGCAGGTGGGCCTGAAGGGTTTCGAGCCGCAACTGGAGGAACGGCCCGCGGCCAACCTGGTGTTCCTGGTGGATGTCTCAGGCAGCATGCGCGCGCCGAACAAACTGGGCCTGGTGAAAAAGTCACTGCGCCTGCTGGTCAACTCGATGAACGCGGACGACCGCATCGCGCTGGCCGTGTACGCCGGCGCCGCCGGCACGGTGCTGGAAAGCACGCCGGGTAACCAGAAGGCGAAGATACTCGCCGCCATCGACGGCCTGGAGGCCGGCGGCAGCACCCACGGCAGCGCCGGTATCAAACTCGCCTACGCGCTGGCGCAGCAGCACCGGATAGAGGGCGGTATCAACCGCGTGATCATCGCCTCGGACGGCGACATGAACGTCGGCACGGTAAACATCGAGGCGCTCAAGGACCTGGTGCAGCGCCAGCGCGACAGCGGCATCGCGCTGACCACGCTGGGCTTTGGCGCCGGCAACTACAACTACGCGTTGATGGAGCAGATCGCCGACGTGGGCAACGGCAACGCGGCCTATATCGACACGCTTCGGGAAGCGCAGAAAGTGCTGGTCAACGAGATGCAGTCCACGCTGCTGACCATCGCCGCGGACGTGAAGATCCAGGTCGAGTTCAACCCCGCGGTGGTCAGCGAATACCGCCTGATCGGTTACGAGAACCGCCTGCTGGCGCGCGAGGATTTCACCAACGACAAGGTCGACGCCGGTGATATCGGCGCCGGGCACACGGTCACCGCGCTGTACGAAATCGTGCTGGCGGGCAGCGGTGGCGAACGCATTCCCCAACTGCGCTACGGCGACCGCGATCGCGCGGCTCCCGCCCCGCAACACAACGGCGAACTGGCCCACGTCAAGCTGCGCTACAAGCAGCCCGGCGCGCAGCGCAGCCAGCTGATATCCCGGGTGGTGCGCCGCGACAGCCTGCGCGGTGATATCGGGGAGGGTTCCACCGACCTGCGCTTCGCCGCCAGCGTTGCGGGCTTCGGCCAGCTGCTGCGCGGCGGCGATTTCACCGGCCAGTGGAGCTACGACGACGCCCTGGCCCTGGCCCGCGGTGCGCGTGGCGACGATCCCCACGGCTATCGCAGCGAACTGGTGCACTTGATAGAACTGGCGCAATCCTTATCCTCAGGGTCCTGAGGGAGCAAACGGCCGGGGACCGCGATGCGCCAGCTGATCCATCGCCTGCAGAGCGACGAGGCACTCATGCTGGCCTACCAGCGCGGTGATGTCGCCGCCTTCGACAGCCTGTACCGGCGGCACAAGGACGGGCTGTTCGCGTTCCTGTACCGCAGCTGCCCGCGCCAGGCCGTCGTCGAGGAACTCGCACAGGAAGCCTGGGAGGGAGTCGTCGACGCGGCCGCCCGCTACCAACCCGACGCGCGCTTTCGTACCTGGCTGTACCGCATTGCGCACAACCGCCTGGTGGATTTCTGGCGGCGGCGCGACAACCGCATGGACAACCTGGAGGGGGTGCCGGAACCGGTGGCCCCCGGTGATGACGCGACGCAGCTACAGCGGACGGTAATGTCTGCGGTCGCCGCACTGCCCGGGGAGCAGCGCGACGCCCTGCTGCTGCAGGAGCAGGGATTTTCCCTGGGCGACATCGCCGCGATCACCGGCGCGGAGCGCGAGACGGTGAAAAGCCGCCTGCGCTACGCACGCCGGCAGCTGCGCGAGCGGCTGGGAGACGAGTTATGAGCGAACGCGACAACCTGGACCAGAACCTGCCGCTGCCGGCACCGCGCTCGCCGCGCGCGCTGGATGAGCGCATCCGCGCCTACGCACGCGAGCGCGCGCCGCAGAAAGGCCACTGGTACCATTCGCGCTGGGCCGCCGGCCTGGCCACCGCCGGCGTGGCGGGCGTCGCCGTGTTGCTGGCGCTGCAATCGCCTGAGTGGTCGCCGCAACCGGCGCTATACGACTCTCCCCCGCAGCGCGAGGCAACCGCGGGCGGGGGCAGCGCACAGCGCGCGGAGCCGGCAACGGCAGCGGCGGCATCGCCGGAGTGGCAGCGTTCAGTGGAGGAGCCCTTGCTCAGCGCTGGCAAACCCGCGGCGCCCGCGCCGGCCGCCGACGAGGCGGCATCGCCGGGCCTGCCCGCGAGCAAGGCCGCAGCACAGGCCAGGGGCGAATACTACGAGCGCGAGGCCGCTGCCGCCCTGGGCGCCATGCAGGAGGCGGGGATCGCCGCCGAGGCCCTGCGCGACGGCGCCGCCGGGCGCCGCCGGGAGCTGGTCGCCGCCTGCCTCGCCCTGCTGCAGCAGGGTGACGCCGCGGGCGCGGCGCGCTGCTACCAGGCCCTGCGCGACACCTGTCGCGACTGTGCGCTGCCGCCGACGCTGGAAGAGGCCCGGGAGGCGCTGCGCGCCGGCGCAGCGGACGACGACTGAAGCGCGCCGCTCACACGCCCGGCGCGCTCAAGGTATCGCAGTTCTCGATATCACCCGCATCGAAGCCGGCGGAAAACCAGCGCACGCGCTGCGCTGAAGAGCCGTGAGTAAAGCTGTCCGGCACCACCTGCCCGCCCGCCTGGCGCTGCAAGCGGTCGTCGCCAATGGCGGACGCCGCCGCCAGGGCCTCCTCCAGGTCCCCGGGATCGAGCAGCCGGCGCCGGCTGTTGGCCGCGTGCCCCCACAGTCCGGCGAAACAGTCGGCCTGCAGTTCCTGGCGCACCGACAGCGCGTTCGCCGCCGCCTGGTCCTTGCCGGCCTGTGCCCGACGCACGTGTGCGCTGATGCCCAGTAGCGTCTGCACATGGTGTCCCACCTCGTGGGCGATCACGTAGGCCTGGGCGAAATCACCCGGAGCGCCGTAGCGTTGCGCCAGGTCGTCGAAAAAAGACAGGTCGATGTACAGTTTCTGGTCCGCGGGGCAGTAGAACGGGCCCACCGCGGCGCTGGCCAGGCCGCAGGCGGAGCTGACCCGGCCGGAAAACAACACCAGGGTGGGTTCACGGTAGGTCCTGCCCAGGCTGGCGAAGATGTCGTGCCAGGTGTCCTCGGTGTCCGCCAGCACCACCGCGACGAATTCCGCCAGTTCTTCCTCGCGCACACTGAGCTGCGCCGGCGGCACGGCGGGGGCGCCGCCGGCGGCGAACAGGGCAAGGATGTCCACACCGAGCAGGCGCCCGCCGAGCAACAGCGCGACGCCGACCACCAGCAGCAGGCGCCCGCTCTTGCTGCGCACCAGAGCGGGCAACAGGCGCAGTACCACCGGGGCCACGGCGGCGCCGCCCATGGCCGCCCCGGCGCGGCGCCGGTCCTCGATGTTGTCACTGCGACGACCGCCCTTCCAACGCATGCGCCTTCCCCATATGCCTGACCGTACAAGTTCAAGTATAGTCGGGGAACGCCTCCAGGGCGTCATGTAGAGTAAAGCGGGAGACGACATGCAAGACGGCATTCTTATCGGCGGCGCCGACGGCGGGCAGGTATTCCTCGATCCGCGTTACGCCAATCGCCACGGCCTGGTCGCCGGCGCCACCGGCACCGGCAAGACGGTGACCCTGCAGTGCCTGGCCGAGGGGTTCTCGGACCTGGGGGTGCCGGTATTCCTGGCCGACGTGAAAGGCGACATCTCCGGCATGAGCCAGCCGGGCAAACCCCACCCCAAGGTCGACGAGCGCGTGCAGGCCATCGGCATCCAGGGCTACCGCCAGCGCGCCTATCCCGTCGCCTTCTGGGACCTGTTCGGCAAGAAGGGCACACCGGTGCGCTCGACCATCTCCGAGATGGGACCGCAGCTGCTGTCGCGCCTGCTGGACCTGAACGAGACCCAGGAGAGCGTGTTGATGCTGGTGTTCGAGTTCGCGGACAACGAGGGCATGCTGCTGGTCGACCTGAAGGACCTGCGTTCGACCCTGGAGTACCTGGGCGAGCACGGCAAGGAACTGGGTAGCGGCTACAGTGTGTCGAAGGCGTCGATCAACGCCATCCTGCGCCGCCTGCTGATGATCGAGCGCGAGGGCGGACGCAAGTTCTTCGGCGAACCGGCGCTGCGGCTCGAGGACTTCATGCGCACCGACCGCAACGGCCGCGGGATCATCAATATCCTCGCCGCGGACCAGCTGATCATGAGTCCCAGGGTCTACTCCACTTTCCTGCTGTGGCTGCTCTCCGAGCTGTTCGAGAACCTGCCCGAGCTGGGCGACCCGGAGCAGCCGGTGCTGGTGTTCTTCTTCGACGAGGCGCACCTGTTGTTCAAGGACTCCCCCAAGGCGCTGCTGGAAAAAATCGAGCAGGTGGTGCGCCTGATCCGCTCCAAGGGGGTCGGTGTCTACTTCATTTCACAGAGCCCCGCGGATATACCCGACACGGTGCTGGGCCAGCTGGGCAACCGCATACAGCACGCGTTGCGCGCCTATACGCCGAAAGAACGCAAGGCGGTGAAAGTCGCCGCCGAGTCCTTCCGCGGCAATCCCGCGGTGGACACGGTGACCGCCATCACCGAGATGGGCGTCGGCGAGGCGCTGGTCTCGACCCTGCAGGACAAGGGTGTGCCGGCGCCGGTGGAACGCGTGCTGGTGAGACCGCCCCACTCGCGTATGGGCAAGGCCACGGTCGCCGAGCGCAAGGCGGTGATGGCAAAAGACACCAACATGAAACGCTACGGCGAGCCGCTGGACCCGCGTTCCGCCCACGAGGTGCTGGCAGAGCGCACCGCCGCGCGGCAGAAAGCGGAATAGGAGGCGGAGCTGGCCCGGCGCGAGGCAAAATCCGGCGGCAAGAAAACGCGCTCGAGCAAGCGCGAGAGCGCCGGCGAGGCCTTTCTCAAGAGCATGGCCCGCGCCGCCGGCAGCAGCCTGGGGCGCAAGTTGTTCCGCGGGGTGCTCGGCTCGCTGTTGAAATAGCCGCTCAGCCGCCGCGCAGGCGGCCCAGGCCCTGCAGCAGCGCCAGCACCGCGGCGCCGGCGACCATCCCCAGCAGAATCCCCGCCAGGGTCGGCCCCAGGGCAGCCAGCAGCGGGCCGAGCAGCGCCAGGTCAGCCAAACCCGCGGAGAAATCGCGCACCATCACGTCCGCCGCGTGGAAGCCGTGCAGCAGAATGCCGCCGCCGACCATGAACATGGCGATGGTCCCGATCACGCCCAGCGCCTTCATCAGCCAGGGTGCGAATACCAGCAGGCGCTCGCCCAGCCAGTGCTGGAAACGGACGGCGCCGCCCTTCCCCTGACGTTCAATCAGGTAGAGCCCGGCGTCGTCGAGCTTGACGATGCCGGCGACCAGACCGTACACACCCACGGTCATGAGCAGGGCGATGGCCACCAGCACCAGCACCTGGGTGAGGAACGGCATCTGCGCCACGATCCCCAGGGTGAGCACGATGATCTCCGCCGAGAGAATGAAATCCGTGCGCACGGCGCCGCGTATCTTGCTGCGCTCGTAGTCCAGCACGGCCTGCGGCGACTGCGCCAGGCGCCGCATCAGTTCGGCGTGGTGCGCACCCTCCTCCGCGCCGTGCAGCCGGCTGTGGGCGAGCTTTTCCACGCCCTCGTAACACAGGTAGAGGCCGCCGAGCATCAGCAGCGGCGTCACCAGCCACGGGGCGACGACGGAGATCGCCAGGGCGGCGGGCACCAGGATACACTTGTTCAGCAACGAGCCCCGGGCCACCGCCCAGACCACCGGCAACTCGCGCTCGGCGCGCACCCCGGTGACCTTTTCCGCGTTGACCGCCAGGTCATCGCCGAGCACACCGGCGGTCTTGCGCGCGGCGACCTTGGTCATGGTCGCCACGTCGTCGAGCACACTGGCGATATCGTCGAGCAGTAAGAGCAGGCTGCTACCGGCCATGCGCCCTAACCTCGCGCGCCGCGTTCAGCCAAAATGACAGAAGCACACCTTGTTGCCGTCCGGGTCGCGGAAATAGCCGCCGTAAAAACCCTCCATGCGCTGGCCCGGCGCGCCCTCGTCGCTGCCACCCAGCTCCAGCGCCCTGGCGTACAGCTTGTCCACCAGCTCGGTGGAGCCGGGGGCAATCGCCACCATGTTGCCATTGCCGGGATTGGGCTCACCCTCGTCGTACGGTGTGCACACCGCCAGCATCGCGCCGCCCTGCGGCGTGCCCAGGGCGGCCAGGCGGCCGGTATCCATGAACACCGACCCGCCCAGCTCCTCCAGCAGTGCCAGATAGAAGGCCTTGGCCTGGTCGAGGTCTTTCACGCCGATGGTGGTATACGCAATCATCTGTCATCTCCTGG
Organism: Halioglobus sp.; assembly: GCA_002699145.1. Lineage (GTDB taxonomy): Bacteria > Pseudomonadota > Gammaproteobacteria > Pseudomonadales > Halieaceae > Marimicrobium. Next base: position 216,679 of record PABK01000035.1, on the reverse strand, counting down.
TTGCAAAAGGGCTGGGCGGCCGACGCGGCCGCCCGGACGGGCAGTGTACAACAGCGGCTCAGTCCTGCGACTTTTTCTTGCGCCGCCGGCGAGCGGGCTTGTGCATGCGCGACTTCGGGTAGCGCGGCAGCTTGCCGCTTGCCAGGTAGCGGTGAATGGTCTCCTGAGAGCGAATGCGCGCCGCCTTGGGTTTGCTACCCACGTAGTCGTTGCGCTGTTCGCTGTCCAGCACCCGCGCCTTGACGTTGTCGTGCCACTGCTGGTCGATGACGTCCTGCAGCATCTGCTGCGCGTCGCGGTCGAACAGCGGGCACAGGACCTCGACCCGGTAGTCCAGGTTGCGCGTCATCAGGTCCGCGGAGCCGATCAGGTAGCGGGGATTACCGCGGTTGTAGAAGATGTAGGCGCGCGGGTGCTCGAGGTAGCGGTCCACGATGCTGATCGCCTGGATATTCTCAGACATGCCCTTGACGCCGGGCCGCAGCGAACACATGCCGCGCACGATCAGCCGCACCTCGACACCGACCTCGCTCGCCTCGTACAGCTTCATCACCAGCTCGCGGTCGACCAGGTTGTTACACTTGAGCGTCATCGACGCCGGGTAGCCGGCGCGGGCATTGGATATTTCCTGCTCGACAAGCTCCAGTATGCCGGTGCGGCAGGAGTGCGGTGACACCAGCAGCAGTTTGTAGTCCGGGCGCCGGTAGTTGTACTGCAGGAAGTCGAAGACGTTATACACGTCCTTGCCCACGTTCTGGTCGCGGGTGAGGAGCGTGAAGTCGGTGTACAGGCGCGCGGTCTTCTCATTGAAGTTGCCGGTGCCGATATGGCTGTAGAAGCGCATAGCCCCCCCTTCCTTGCGCTCTATCAGCAGCAGCTTGCTGTGCACCTTGAGCCCCGGGGCGCCGAAAATCACCTCGATGCCGTTGTCGGTGAGGCGCTCGGCCCAGCTGATATTGGCCGCCTCGTCAAACCGCGCGGCCAGTTCGACCACCGCCAGGACCTTCTTGCCGTTGTGCACCGCGTTGACCAGGGCATCGATCACCCGCGAGTCCCGCGCCACCCGGTACAGGCATATCTTGATCTTGCTCACCCGCGGGTCCAGGGCGGCGGTCTTCAGCAGGTCCAGGACATAATCGAAGGGGTGGTAGGGGTAGTAAATGAAAACATCCTTCTCGCGGATGGCATCGAAGATGTTGTCGGTATCGTCCAGGCGCGGCAGGCGCACGGTGGACAGGGGTTTAAACTCCAGGTACTTGGGCCCGACACGGGGAAAATCCATGAAGTCCTTGGAGTTGTGGTAGCGACCACCGGCGATCAGGCTGTCGTACTTGCCCAGGCGGAAGCGCGCGCAGAGGAAATCGCGCAGCCTGTCCGGCATTTTCTGGTCGTACACCATGCGCACCGCGTCCGCCTTGCGGCGCTGCTTGAGGCTGGACTCCATCTTCTCGATCAGGCTCTCGCCGATGCCGGTATCGATGTCCAGTTCGGCGTCGCGGGAGAACTTGAAACAGTAGGCCGCCGCGGAGTCGATCGACAGGATACCGCGGAACATCTGCGGCAGGCAGGCGCGCATGATGTTGTCCAGCACGATGAATACCTTGCCGCCCTTGCCCTTGCGCCGGGGAATCTCGACGAAGCGCGGCAGGCGGTCCGTCGGCACCTCCACCACGGCGTAGTGATATTCGTCTGCTGAGCGTATCTCCACGGCCAGGTACAGCGACTCGTCGTTGAGCGCGGGGATCGGCTTGCCCTCGCGCAACAGGATGGGTTCCAGCTCCGGCAGCACCGTGGAGGTGAAATACGCCTGCACGAAATTCGACTGTACTTCCTCGAGCTGCTGTTCATTGATCAGGTAGATCTTGCGCTCGGCCAGGCCCGCGATCACCTGCTGGTAGATGCGGTCGAACTCTCCCTGCAACTCCACCACCCGCTTCTGGATGGCCACCAGCAGTTCCTTGGCCTGTTGCCGGTTGTCACCGGAAGACACCGAAATCAGGCGGCGCACCTCCGCCACGCGTACGCGGAAGAATTCATCGGCATTGTTGGAAAAGATGCCGAGGTAGCGCAGGCGCTGTATCAGCGGCACGGAATCGTCGGCGGCCTCCTGCAATACGCGGGCGTTGAAGGACAGCCAGCTGATCTCCCGCGGGATGAACAGCTCCCGGTCCAGCAGGTCTGCCAGGCGCTTTTTGATCGAGTTGGACATCAGTTCTCCGGTCGGATGACCCGGCGCGCCGCGCGCCACGCCACCTCGCTAATCTAAAGCACTTGGGCGGGGAACTGTAGCCCCCTCGATCAGGGAGCATAGGCCCAGACATGTGACAGTTGTGTGACAGGCAAAAAAAGCCCGGCGCGGGGGCCGGGCACACAGGGGATTGGGTAGCCGTGGGACGGCGCCAGTGACCTCAGCAGGCGGACTGGGCAAAGCGCTCGGGGAAGGCCTCGCGCACCGCCTGGAAGCTGTAATCATCCAGGCCCAGTTCGCGCAGGGCCGGCAGCATATCCTCGCTGTCCCGGGCGCGCAGGCGTCGGCAAATCGTCGGCAGGATGCCGTAGCGCCGCACCATCTGCCAGGTGCCGGTGGCGCGGGTGCGCTTGCCCTTGTGGTGGCTCAGGGCCTCCTCGTAGGCGTAGATGGCGCGCAGCGCCCGGCGCTCGGCCTCACACTCCACGTCGTGCTGTTCGGCGCGCAGTTCCACCGCGCGGCGGTAAGCCTGCAGGGCCAGCTCCGGGCGGCCCTTGCGTCGCGCGTTGCGCGCAAACACGTAGCACAACTCCGGGTCGTTGATTCTCAGTACCATCTCGTCCATCCGATGTCCCTCCCGGGGAAACTCATACGGGGGACATGGTAGGGATGGCGCGACGGCCGCCACATGGCCGCGCGCGCCAGGAGCATGGCGGCGGGCGACAGCCGCAGCTGACCCAGGTGGGTCAGCGCAATGGCCGCTGTGCGGGCAGCGGCCGGGGCCCGGGCGCAGGGCGCCGGCCGCTGGCCGGGCGCGGTGAAGCGCCTCGCGGCAACAACGGGAACGCACTGGCGTCTTCTAGAAAATACTTTAACTATGCGCGCTATTGCATTGGCATAAATAAAAAAGCCCGCATTTCATACTATGAAAGCGGGCTAACAGCCGTATGCTTCGGGGCAGAAACATCGGCCAGGGGACGTGTTAGCACGCGCAGGGAATGCGACGTGCTGTTCTCAAAATAGACGCTATTTTTCAGAGTGCAAGGGATTGCCGGAAAAATTTTTTTCACGGCTTGATCGCCAGCACGTCGGTCTTGAGGCGGCGCAAAACCTGCTCCGCCGTGTTGCCCAGCAGGCGCGCTTTCACGCCCTTGCGCGCCACCGTGCCCATCACCACGATCTGCGCCCTGACCTGCGCCGCGTGGCTGGTGATGACCTTGTCCACCGGGCCCCGCTTGCACAGGAAAGCGGACTCGGGGATATCGTGGGCGGCCGCGAGCTTGCTGATCAGCGGCTGGATATCCTGCTGCGCCTGCTTGAAATAGGCGATGGGATCCACCAGGTCGAGGTCGGCCAGCAGCACCGGCACCTCCACGGCGGTGAGGATGCGCAATTCCACCTCGAGCGCGCGCGCCAGGTCGCGCCCCTGCGCCAGCACCTTGCTGTTCAGCGCCTGTTTGGCCTTTACGCCGCTGGCCAGGTCCAGGGTCACCAGTACCGGCCGCGTACGGTGCCACTTTTTCCTTGCCACCAGCAGCACCGGCGCGCGGCACTCGCGCAACAACTGCCAGTCCGTGGACGTGTGCACCAGCGACTCGGTGCGGTTGCCGGTCTTGACGACGAAGTCGTAGCGCTTCGCCTTGCAGCGCCGGTTGATCCAGCGGTCGATGTGTTTTTCCCACACCACCTCGAGTCCGGCCGTCTGGCCAGGGCGACGCTGCGCGTCGATCAGCGGCTGCACCACCTTGCGGCGCTCGGCGAGCAGCCGCTCGCGCAATCGTTTCTTTTCGTCGCTGCCGCGGGCCACCGCGTCCAGGGGGGTATAGATAAACGCCACGACCTCGACCTCGAAGCCGAGCTTTTCCGCCAGTTCCATGCCGCGCGGGGTCGCGCAACATGTGTCGCCCTGGTCCGCGACCACCAGAATCCTGCCCATGCCAATTCCTCGTTCCACTGCGTGTGCGCGCATCATTATAGAGGCAAGACGCCATGTGCGGACCCGGCCTGTGTCAACGCCGGCGCCGCGACGCTCAGCCGGCGTCGCGAAAATCCGCGGGGGCGCTGCCAGTCCAGCGCTTGAATGCGCGGGAGAACGTGCTCGGCTCGGAAAACCCGAGCAGGTAAGCGGTTTCCAGCACCGAACGGCGCTGCTCGCGCAGGTACTTGCGGGCCAGCGCCAGGCGCGTGTCCTGCACCAGGTCACTGAAGCTGGCGCCCTCCTGCCGGAGCTTGCGCTGCAGGCTGCGCTGGCTCATGTGCAGGGCGGAAGCGATCGCGGACTGTCCGGGCACGCCGTCGGGAAGCGCCTGCACGATGCAGTCGACCACATCCCTCGTGGTGCTGTGGTCCAGGAAGCTGTCCAGGTAGGCCTGCGCCTGCTCGTCATTGATCCGCGCCAGCACCGGGTCACCGGTGGCCAGTGGCTCGGCGATCTCGGCCAGCGGCCAGGTAATGCGCGTCTGCGGGCAGTCGAACTGCACGCGACTGGAGAGCATGTATTCCCAACGCTCCGGGTCCTGCGGGGCCGGCCTGGCCAGTTCCACCCCGCTGGGTGCGAGAAACTCGCCCAGGGTGAGCTGGCACATGCGCACCAGCACGCCCACCGCGTAGTCCTGGCTCGCCGGCTCGACCACATCGCGCGGCAGCGCGCCCGCCCGCAGGATGGCGCGCACGAACCCCTCCTCCTCGACCAGGCGCAGCGTCGCGCCCGTGCTGACAAAACGCATGAAGCGCGCCATGCGCCGCAGGCCGTCATAGACCGTATCGCTGGCCAGCCAGGCCAGCCCCAGCGCGTGCAACGCCTGGGGCTGCAGTTGTTCCGCCGCCGCCAGGCCGAAGGCCTCGTCGCCGCTCAGTTCGACGCAGCGCGCGAGCAGGGCGGCGAAGGTCCTGCGCGGCACCCGCCAGTCAGGATTGGCGGCCCGGGCCATGTCCAGGCCGACCTGCTCGAACACCGCCAACGGCTCCCAGCCCTGGTGGCGCAAGGCCTGGGCCACCGGCAGCACCAGCGTGGCAAGGAGTGAGTGGTCGGTTTCGCTGGGGGCGCTCATTGCGTGGCTACACCTGGATCGTCTGTGCCGCGCCAATATACCACCTGGCCGGCGCGGGGTTGCGCCTCGCCGGACTTCGCCTATACTGTATATTTGTACAGCTCAGGAGGCCGCATGAAGCGCCACGCGCCCGCCCCGCGTCCCCCGGCCCAGGGCAAGGCCACGGGCCGGGGCACCGCCGACAATCCGCACAACCGCTTCGCGCCACTGGCGGTGCAATGGGACGACGGCATCGAGGGACCTTCGCCGGTGACCGAGTGCCGCCCGCTGCAGGCGCGCAGCATCATTGCCCGCAACCACTCCCCGGATGTGCCCTTCGCGCAATCCATCAACCCCTACCAGGGCTGTGAGCACGGCTGCATCTACTGTTACGCGCGACCGACCCACGCCTACCTGGACCTCTCGCCGGGGCTGGATTTCGAGACGCGCCTGGGCTGCAAGGTCAACGCGGCGCAGCTCCTGGTGCGCGAACTGGACCGCGGCGCCTACCGCTGCGCCCCCCTGACGCTGGGCGCGAACACCGATCCGTACCAGCCGGTGGAGAAGGAACAGCGCATTACCCGCAGCGTGCTGGAAGTGCTGCAACGCTGCGACCACCCGGTCACCCTCATCACCAAGGGCGCACTGGTGACACGCGACAGCGACATACTCGCCGACATGGCCACCCGGGGGCTGTGCTCGGTGGCCATCAGCATCACCACACTGGATGACGACCTGAAACGGCGCCTGGAACCCCGCGCGGCCTCCGCCGCCGCGCGCCTGGCGGCGATGGAGTCACTGGCGCGGGCCGGTGTGCCGGTAACCCTGCTGTTCGCGCCCGTGATACCGGGCCTGAACGAGCAGGAACTGGAAAGCGTGGTGGCGCGGGCGGCTGACGCCGGGGCGGTGGATGCGAACTACATCCTGTTGCGGCTACCGCTGGAGGTGGCCGGCCTGTTTCGCCAGTGGCTACAGCAGCACTACCCGCTGCGCGCCGCGCACGTGATGAGCGTCCTGCGGCAAAGCCGCGGCGGCGCGGACAATGACCCGCGCTTCGGTCACCGCATGCGTGGCAGCGGCCCCTTCGCCGACCTGATCGCGCGCCGTTTCGAACTGGCCTGTCGCCGTAGCGGCCTGCAGCAGCGGCACAGCACGGAACTGCGCACGGACCTGTTCCGCCCGCCGTCCGGGAGCGCCACCCAGGGCGAGCTGTTCGACTAGCCGTTGGCGCGCCCGCGCTCAGTCATGCGCCGGGTAGATCAGCCCGGCCCACTGGGCGCGCTCGAAGGGACGCCACTGCTGCGGCGGCTGCGCCAGGCGCTCCGCTACAAGGAACCAGATGGAGGGATTCAGCGTCATGCCGCAGTGGCTGCCGCGCACGCGGATGCTCTGGGATTGCGCGTGGCCATCGCGCTGCCAGGTCGTGCGCCAGTTGACGATACCGTCGCCGCGGGAGTAGATCGCCGTGGTGGGCACCGGCGGCGCCTGCGCCAGGCGATCGACCTCCACCGGCAGCGTATCGCTGGGATTGAGCGCGTTGAACAGCCGCGCCGGGATCGAGGCGCTCATGCGGCCCTCGCCGAAGGGGCTGCCCAGTGAGATCACCTGGCGCACGCGATCCGGGTATTCGCGCGCCAGTTCGCGCGCGAAAATTCCGCCCAGGCTGTGCCCAATCAACGATACCGGGCCGCCGTGCCGTTGCGTCAGCCTGTCCAGGCGCCGCTCCAGCTTCTCCAGCACCCCGCCGCGCGGGCCGAGGTTCTGCCCCAGGCCCCAGCCGTGCGCGGCGTAGTCCAGGCGGCGCAGAAAACGCCGCAAGGCCACGTTATAGCCGTCGCCGGCGAGGAAGCCGGGCAGCACCATGACGCCGTGGCCGTCGCCGCGCGGCGCGACCCTGTCCAGCGCGCGCCGGGTCAGACCCAGCGTCAGCGCCTCGACGGCGACACGGTGCGCCTCGGTGAAGGCCAGCAGGAGACTGGGCGGTGGTACCTGGCTTTCCACTTGCTGCATGGAGTTCGCGCGCCTTGCATAAATGAATCACTGGAATCATAGCGGAGATCGGGGGGCGCTGGAAGCGCCCCCGCCAGCGACCTGCGGCGTCCTCGGCGGGCCTAGAGGCGGGAAAATTCCTTGTTCAGGTTGTAGCGCCGCGAGGTGACATAGGACTCCATATCCTCCACCCGACGCAGGGCGGCGTCGAGGCGCTCCCGCGCGCGCTGCAGGCGCACCGTGCTGCTGTCGCTGTAGCGGAACACCTTGCGCGGCCGGTAGTGGTGACGGCGCTCGTCGTACTCCATCTCCACTTCCACCTCCTCGAACGCCAGGTCCTCGGCGACCTCGCCGTCCCCGCCCTGGCGCCGCGGGCGCGGCGCCAGGAGAATCCAGGCGGCGACATACAGCCACAGGGCCAGGGTGCCGGTGAACAGGAACAGCCCCACCCACATCAGGCGCACCACCCAGTGCGCGATATCCCAGTAATCGGCCATGCCGGCGCAGACGCCGGCGATGCGTCCCTGGCGCGTGTTGCGGTACAGGTTGAAGCCCCAGCCGGCGCGGCGGCGGGCGTAGAAATCGCTGCCGCCGCGGCGCCCCGTATGGCCGTGCGCCCGGTCGCGGTGTCGTCGGTTGGACATAGGTTATCCCTCCTGTCGTGCGCTTTGTTCGCGTTCGGCCCGGTCGACCTGCTGCCGCCAGCCGGGATGATCGTCGTCGAGGATGGTTTCCAGGCTGTGAATGCGCTCGGTGAGCCGGTCGACGGTTTCGAGCATATGCTCTATGGACTCCCTGTCCTCCTGGTTCAGGCTGCGCGACGAGCGGTTCACGCTGCGGTAGTGCATGGTGATCCAGATCGGCGCCACCACCGTGAGAAACAGGATGGTCGGGACAAACATGAATTTCCAGAATTCCATTGTCATTCCTTGGGCGGCGTGGCTGACTGGTCACCTGCCGCCAGTATAGTCGGCGCTTGCCGGGTGGAGTTTTGCGAGGTCACTTGCCCTGTGCGCCGCCCATTTCGGTCTTCAGCCGCTGCAGCTCGTCATTGATGCGCTCGTCATCCTCCAGGGAGCGGATTTGCGCCGCCAGGTCCGGCGCCACCTCGCGGCCCATATCCATGGACTCGAGCTGGCTCTCCAGGGTGTCCATGCGGCGCTCGAACTGCTCGAAACGGGTAAACGCGTCGTCCAGCGCCTCGCGCTGTATCTGCCGCTTGACCTTGATGCGTGATTCCACGGTCTTGCTGCGCATGGTCAGCGCCTTCTGCTTGGCGCGCGCGTCGTCCAGCTTCTGCTGCAGCTGGGTGACCTCCTCCCCCAGTTGCGCGATATGCTCGTCGGTGGTCTCCAGTTCCGCCTGCACCACGCGCACTTCCTCCTCGATCGCGCCCTTTTCCTGCAGGGCGGCACGGGCGAGGTCCTCGCGCCCCTTGGCCAGCGCCAGGCGCGCCTTGCCCTCCCAGGCATCCGCCTCCTCGCGCACGCGCTCCAGGCGCCGCGCCGCGGCCTTGCGGTCGGCCAGCACCCGGGCGGAGGAACTGCGCACCTCCACCAGCGTATCCTCCATCTCCTGGATGATCAGGCGCACCATCTTCTCCGGCTCCTCGGCCTGGTCCAGCATCGCGTTGATGTTGGAATTGATGATGTCGGTCATGCGTGAAAATATGCCCATCTCGTCACTCCTTCGTACCAGGTCGTCGCGTCTCCACCCACCGGCAGCGGTGAATGGCACTACCCCGGTTAATACAGGTTTCGTGCCAGAATACTCAAGTGCCTGTTTTTAAAGGCTATTGTGCTGGCCATAGGGCTCAGCAGGCCGCGCTCTTGCTATATTGTGAGTGTTTAATACCTATAAATGGCTTTTATAACCTCATTATTTGGTATATTTCGCCTTATGCGAGCCCAGGAAAGTATTATCGGCCATTCCGGCGCCCTCGCGCAGGCCCTTGAGCACCTGTCCAGCCTGGCGGCCATCAACCGCCCCGTGCTGATACTGGGCGAGCGCGGCACGGGCAAGGAACTGGCGGCGCAGCGCCTGCACTACCTCTCCGCCCGCTGGGAGGCGCCCCTGCTCAAGGTGAACTGCGCCGCCATGGCCGACAGCCTGCTGGAATCGGAGCTGTTCGGCCACGAGCCCGGGGCGTTCACCGGCGCCACGCGCACCCACCAGGGACGCTTCGAACGGGCCGACGGCGGCACGCTGTTCCTGGACGAGATCGGCACCATGTCACTGCGCCTGCAGGAAAAGCTGCTGCGCGTGGTGGAGTACGGGGAATTCGAGCGCCTTGGCGGGCAGCGCACACTGCAGGCCGACGTGCGGGTGGTGGCGGCGACCAATGCGGACCTGCGGGCGCGCGCCGCCGAGGGACAGTTCCGCGCCGACCTGCTGGACCGCCTGTCCTTCGACGTGGTGCACCTGCCGCCCCTGCGGCACCGCGGCGGCGACATCGCCGAGCTGGCACGGCATTTCGCCATCGGCATGTGCGCGGAACTGGGCTGGGAGATGTTTGCCGGGTTCAGCGACGCGGCCATGCGCACGCTGGAGAACCACCCCTGGCCCGGCAACGTACGGGAACTGAAAAATGTGGTGGAGCGGTCCCTGCACCGCTGGGCTGACCCGGACACGCCCGTTGGCGAAGTTGTCGTCGACCCGTTCGCCGCGCCCTTCAGCGACGAGGTCGCCAGCGATAGCGCGGCGGCGCAGGCGCCCGCCGCGTCCGAGCAGGCGCAGACGCTGGATTTCCACGCCCACATCGCCGCCATCGAAACGCGCCTGCTGCGCGAAGCCCTGGCGCGGCACCAGCACAACCAGCGGCGCACCGCGCAGGCCCTGGGGCTCACCTACGACCAGATGCGCGGGCTGGTGCGCAAGTACGGCCTGTCCGGGCCCGGGGACTGAGGCCGGCCAGGAACGGTCGGGGAATTCGCGGAATTCGCGGAATTCGCGATTCACTCTTACACTGATGAGACCGTGCACCCTACCCAGAAGAGGAAAACGCCATGTCCGCACTGCATCGCTACAAGCACCTGTTACTGTCGCTCCCGCTGTCGCTACTGTCCAGCCAGGCCCTGGCCCTGCTGGCAGAGGGCGGCGTTATCTCCGGGATGGAACCCAATACGGTGGTGGAACTGGACCTCGGCCTGGCCGCGCCGGCCACGGCGACCACCAACGCCCGCGGCGAGGTCATCATTACCGAGGAGGAGGATGACGACCCCGGCACCCTGTACATACCCAGCGGCTCCGACGGCAAGCGCACGCTGAGCTACCAGGACAGCGGCGATGTCATCGGTGTACTGGCCATCGACGGTGCGCGCGTCACGGTGGCGTCCGTGGGCGCCGCGGCCATCACCGGTAACCCCCTGTCCTACGACGAGGGCGACCTGCGCTTTTTTGTCGAGGCCGGATTCGCCTCCCTGAACTTCAACAACATCGCCAACAACACCGCTGCCGGGCGCGGCCTCGCGGAGCTGGATGGTTTCACCACCCGCGGCTCGGCCGACCGCGACGCCATGGGCGGCAGTATCGGCTTCGGCCTGGCGGTGGGTGACGGCATGCCCTGGACCAGCAAGGGTTCCCACCAGTGGCAGATGAGCCTCGGCTACAGTTGGTACGAGGACTTCGAGGGCCAGTTTTACGCCAGCCAGCCCGGCATCAACATCCTCTCCAGCGGCGAGCAGGAGGCCGAGGCGCTGCGCCTGTCCGTGGCCTACGAGTACTTCCTCACCGACGGCATCGGCCTGTCCGCCAGCCTCGGCTGGGAACGCTACGAGACCGAGGATTCCGGCAATATCGTGCGCCTGGACAACGGGGAGGAGCTGAGCCGCTTCAGCGAGTCGAACAGCGACAACACCGGCACCGCCGGTTTCGGCCTGTCCTACTGGCCGACGCACTGTCTCGGCCTGAGGGCCTCCTATCGCTACAGCTTCAGCGACGTGGGCGGCGGCGACACGGACGAGCCCGGCGTATTCGGCCTGGACGCGATCCTGACCTTCTGACCACAGCATTCGGGCAGGATTTCCGGGGCGCCGGCGTGGCGTTGCACCGACCCGCGAGAAGCAACGGCCGAATCCCGGGCGCGCGACGCCTGGCGTGGGTCCTGGCTTTTGCGGCGGGCGCCTGCGGTACGCTGGCCCCTCTCCCCGACGCCGCTGGGCAGGCGGTATTCGCCAACGGCCTGGAAGTGGCCTGTAAATCAGGCAGGGGGAAGGCCATCGCGGCCTTTCCGGATGTCTGCTTCACTCCCCCCGGCAACCCCGCCACCCCACCCGGGGTGCCGGTGCCCTACCCGTCGACCGGCACGGCCCGTGACACAACCGGCGGCGCAAACACCACCAGGGTGAACGACAAGTCGGTGCGTACAAAGGGCTCCGCCTGGAAAACTGCCTCCGGGGAGGACGCCGGGCAACCCGAGAGGGAGAGGGGCAAGACGAGCTTCAGGCAATTCGACTTCGACGTGAAACTCGAGGGGAAGAAATGTGCCAGGCAACTCGAGCTCCCGACGCTCAACCACGCCTCCGCATCGCGCACCCAACAGTTCCCGCTGGAACAGCCGGCGGGCGGACAGGCCTACATCGCCTGCGCGGGCGCCCTATTCGCGACGACGCTGCTTCCCCCCGAAACGCCAGGCATCACCTATGTCGAGCCACCGCCCTTCGAGGGCATCATCATTCCCTACCGCTCAGGCCGTATTCCCACACCCGAGGAGGTGGCGGCCTACCGGGCCAACCCGGAGGCGGCGGACAGGCGCATCGCCGAGGACATCGACAGGGCCGAGGCGCAGCACAGGATAGACTGGGAGAAACTACTCGCGGCGACAGCAGAGCAACGCGCCGTCGTGGACGCCAGGATTGAAGCGTTCACCAGCGCCAACCCGGAGTACGACCAGTACCCCGTGAAGTCTGTCATTACATCCATCGGCCGCGACGGATTGTACGAGGGTGAGATCCGGGTCGTGTACGGACACGACAAGGCGGACATGTGGGTACAGCGCTTCGACGCCTCGGGCGAGCGGATCGATCGCCCGGAGCTGCTGCCCGAGGGGAACGTATGGAAGAATATCGTGGGCTGGGCCGAGCCCGGTTCGGATACGGTCATCAAGGAGCGCACGGACATCGACGGCAACCGCTACTGGGCCAAGGTAATATTCGAGGATGGCCGCGGATACTACCTGTTCAATGAACGCGGCGAGGCCTACGTGGGCGAGATCTACAACCTGGAAACGGGCAATCGCCAGGGGGGCATCCTGGAGGAGGACAAGTTCCCCGTGCTGGCCGATCACGGCGCGGCGCTGGCGCAGCTCGACTATATCAAGCGCGCGCGCACGGACTGCCCCGTGCCTTGCCAGGCCGTCACCGATTTCTACAACAGCATCGCGGACGAGATGAACCTGATCATCCGCGAGATGAACCAGCACGCGGCCGACCACGCGGGGAAAAACGCCGAGGGACTGGCGGCGGAGGAAAACTACAGGGAAATGATCCTGGCGGGCAGTGCGGAGAACCCGCGCACGGGGCCCGAACCCGGCTGGCCGGTCAGCACCTCCGTCCTGCAGTGGCACAGGGCGCGCTACGAGGGATTGCGTGAGACCCTGGAGGCATTCAGGACACGGCTCGAGGAGGCGCGGCGCGTGATGGAGGCCTGCGCCTGCCCGGGCGTCGCCCCGGGACCGCTGGCGACACTCGCGCTGTGGGGAGACCCCTACCTGTCGCAGGGGCCGGCGCCGGTCGCCTGCCTGGACGGCATCAGGGGCAGCACGTGGGTGGGCGAACGCAGTGTGCAGGAAGTCGTTGTCACGCAAACGAGTAGAAAACGGCGACAACTGGAACCTTGCGTCGACAGTCCTCTGGCGAGCTGGCAGGACGTCGAGTTGCACGATACGGACAAGACTGCCGATATTGCGCTCCACAGCACGGGGCGCGACGGGACAGGCACCACGGGATTGAGCGCAGAATGCGAGCCAGGCCTGTCCTATCCTATTGCCGATGGCGAGTGGCTGGCGATCAAGGTGAACGAATGGTGCCTGGAGAACCTGGCCGCAAACCGCTACGAAACCGGCAAACTCCGACAGTCGCAGGCTGCGCGCAAAACAGGCGATGACGATGGCGATCCCGTCATGCCGGGCGCCAGCACCCAGTGGGGACCCCGGCGCATTTTCGGCGGGGAAGTACCGGCGCTTCCCCCTGCCGCACCCGGCGATGCATCCGTACTGATCGCGGTGATCGACAGCGGTGTCGACCTGCAGCACCCCGCCCTGGTCGGCCGCGTCTGGGTAAACCCTGGAGAAATTCCCGGCAACGACATCGACGATGACGGCAACGGGCTGGCGGACGACATCAATGGCTGGAACTTTGTCAGCGACAACAACGACGTGCGCGATACCAACGGCCACGGCACCCTGGTCGCCGGCCTGATCGCCGCACAACCGTCGTCACCGGGAGCGTTTACCGGCGTCGATCCGGGCGCACTGATCATGCCACTCAAGGTCACGGATTTCGCCGGCAACGGCAACAGCGTCGACGTCGCGGCCGCCGTGACCTACGCGGCCAACGCCGGCGCCGCCATCATCAATCTCAGCCTTGGCGGCGGGACATTTTCCGCGGCGGAACAGGCGGCCATTGATTACGCCCGGGGCGAGGGAGTGCTGGTCGTTATCGCCGCAGGCAACCAGGGTGCCGACGCTGCGGCATTCTGGCCGGCCGCCGTGCCCGGGGCGCTCACGGTGGCGGCCTCGACGCCCGATGACGAGCGGGCGCCCTACTCCAACTGGGGAACGGTCCTCGATATCACCGCGCCGGGCACAGACTTACTTTCCCTGCGCGCCCGCTACACGGACCCGCTGGTGTTTGGCGGCGGCGACTACCAACCCGGTGAAAACATCGAAGGCAGCGCCCGACTGCATTACCGGGCCACCGGTACGTCCTTTGCCACCCCGCTGGTGGCGGGCACGGCCTCGCGGATATGGGCGCAGAGGCCAGCGTTGCGCGCCGCCGATGTCCGGCGCATGCTGCTCTACTCCGCCCGCGACCTGCTCCCGCCGGGACCGGACATACTCACGGGCTACGGCCTGCTCGACAGCGCCGCCGCCCTGGCGGCTGACCCGGCGTTCTTCATCGAGGCGCGTATCTCCGGTGTCCAGGTCACCAAACGTGACGGCAAGACCTGGGTTCAGGTACTCGGCAGTGCCGATGCCGATGCGTTTGCCGACGCAGGCCTGCGCCTGGGCGCCGGCGAGTCACCCGCCACCTGGCAGGCGGCCGGGGAACACCTGGAACGCCCCGTGCGTAACGGCGTACTGGCCGAGCTGGATGCACAAGCCCTGGCGGTGCAGCCGCGCTGGACCCTGCAGCTCGATGTGCGGCACCGGGACGGCCGGCAGCGCACCGCCCAGTTCGACCTCAAGCTACGCTAGTCAACCAGACGCGCACGATCACGGTGGCCCGGCCCCGAGCCCGCGCGGGCTAGCCTTGCAGGCTAGTTGACGCAGTCTTCCTGGAAGCCCTGGTAGCGCGCCGCCACCGCCAACTGCGCAAAATCGGACTCCGTCATCTGCACAAAAGCGCCCTCCTGCTCGCGGGATACGACATACAGCGCGTCGTTCTCCAGCAGGTAGGCCTTCAGCCGGTCCGCGGCGCAACCCGGGGAGACGCGCAGGCTCTCGCGGCCCGGCTCGAGGCTCTGGGCGCGCGCTCCGATACGTTCCAGGTTGTCCTGCTGGTTTTTCTTGATGGCCCGGTAATTGCCCTGGTAATCGCGCTGGTAGGCAATCTCCTGCTCATTGAGCAGGCGTTCGAAATGGGCCTGCACCAGCGGGTCGGCGCCGGGGTTGTACCCCTCCCCCTTGTCGAGGAACTCGATGCCGCCGCAGGCGCTGAGCGCCAGGGCGAACAGTACAGCAAAGCCGGGCAGTACTCGCATGGTCCTCTCCTCCGACGCGGCCTGTTCAGCCCTTGAACGAGGAAAAATCCGGACCGCGCCGCAGGCTGTGCCCGCCGTCGACGTTGATGCACTGTCCGGTAATCCAGCGCGACTCGGCGCTGATCAGGAAGCGCGCCAGGTACCCGATGTCTTCCGGGTAGGCGACATCGCCCAGCGGCGTGTTGTCGATGTAGGACTGGTAGACCTCGCTGTCGCGGGGAACCATGTCCATGATTTCCGTGGCCACGAAGCCGGGGCGAATCGCGTTGAAACGCACCTTGTGCGGCCCGTTCTCGTCCGCCGCGTTGCGAATCATCGCCTCGACGCCGGCCTTGCTTACCGGGTAGGCGCCGAACCACGGGTGAGTGATGTGACCGGCCAGGGAGGACATGCCGACGAAGGAGCCGCCGCCGGCCTGGATCATGTGCGGCAGGGTGTGCTTGATACACAGCATGGTGCCCAGGACGTTGAGGTCCATGACGCGCTGGAACTCCGCCGTATCCATGTCCTCGTAGCCCGACAACATGCCGCCGCCGCCGGCGTTGGCGACGCAGCCATTGAGTTTGCCGGTGGGTTCGAGGCTTTTTGCCACGATGGACTGCACATCCTCCTCGCTGGTCACGTCACCGGTGACGATTTGCACGCTGCCGCCGAAATCCGCCGCGGCGGCGATTTTCTGCGCGGCCTCTTCCAGCACCTCCGCGCGCCGGCCACAGATGGTGACGGCGGCGCCGTCAGCGGCCAGGGCCGCGGCGCAACCTGCGCCGATACCCGTTCCACCGCCGGTGACCAGCACCGCGTAACCGCGCAGGTTGCCCGCCATGGTTATGGATTCACTCATCGATTACCCCTGATACTGCCAGTTATGAAAGAAGGCATTAGCTTACTGCGGATAGACGTCCCGGCAAAACGGGGCGCGGTTCAACTGGCCGCACTCTCACGCTTAACTCGCCGCCAGCGGAAGGGCGCGAGAATCTGCGCCCACCAGCTCGTTGGGTAGCGCGGCAGGTCGGCGATGCCGATCTCCCGCGGCGGCTGGCGGTCCGCCGGCAGGTAGCGTGTAGCGAACACCCAGTCCCAGATGCTGATGGTCTGGCCGAAATTGCTGTTGGCCTCGGTCAGGGTCCGCGAGTGATGCCAGCGATGCAGTTCCGCCATACTGAAGATCCAGTTCAGCGGCCCCAGGCGCAGCTGCATGTTGCTGTGCTGGAACAAACCGTGCACCGCGGTGACCAGGCCGAAGTAGGCGAGGATCTCCGCGCTGCAGCCCAGCGCCACCAGCAGCAGGTAGGTGGGCACGTAGGTGGAGAGGATATCGACCGGGTGAAAGCGCCCGGCGTTCAGCCAGTACAGGCGCGGCGCACTGTGGTGTACCGCGTGGAAACGCCACAGGCCGTCCCAGGCGTGCTGCCAGCGGTGCACCCAGTACCCGGGCAACTCCCCGATCACCAGGGCCAGGAACAGTTGCGCGAGTAGCGGCCAGCGCTCGGGCCACAGATCGCTGCCCAGCTGCGCCGACAACCAGCCGGCCACGGCCACACCCCCCGCCACCGCCAATGGCGAGGTGAGCCCGGTGAGCAGGCCGACGCCCACCGTGTGCGCGACATCGGTGCCGATATCGCCGTGGGAGCGCAGCCAGCTGCGGTGGTAGGGGTAGGTGCGCTCGGAGAGAATAATGGCCAGGGCGGCACCGCCCTGGGTATACAGCACTGCCAGCGCCGGCGGCGTGCCGCCCTGTATCAGTTGCCAGGTGACCAGCAGGGCCGTCCCCAGCACCGCGGGAAACACGCCCCACTGGAACCAGGCCGGTGCGCTGTCTGCGGTCCTGGCCATCCGCCGTTCAGTCCGCGCTGACGCGCCGCTTGCCGCAGCGCGCGCAGACACGTACGGTCACCAGCCGGCCCTGCTTGACGTCGAACTGTTTCGCCTTGTCGACCTGCCACTTGTGATGCCCGTGGCGGCACAGGACCTTGCCCCGGTGTTTCTCCTTCGGGCCCGGCCTGCGGAAAGGGACTATTTCGGCCATGCCTGGTCGCGCCTCAGGGCAGCGCCCGCGACGAAACGCGGGCGCCCCCCGCAGTGCAGCCGCCGCCGTACCATCCCGGCGCCGTATCGAGGCTGTACCTGGCCATGGCGGCGCCCGCGATCAGGCCGCGTGGTAGCCCTGCACGGCCTTGATCTCCAGGTAGTCGGTAAAGCCGTGACTGCCCCACTCACGCCCGTTGCCGGACTGCTTGTAGCCGCCAAAGGGCACGTTGAAGCCCGCCGCGGAGCCGTTGATGCTGACGTTGCCGGCGCGAATCTGCGCCGCCACCTTGCGCGCGTGCTCGATGTCGCCGCTCTGCACGTAACCGGCCAGGCCGTACTCCGTGTCGTTGGCGATGGCGATGGCCTCCTCCTCGGTCTCGTAGGGAATCATGGTCAGCACGGGGCCGAAGATTTCCTCGCGCGCAATGGTCATGTCGTTGTTGGCGCGGGAGAACACCGTGGGGCGAATGAAATAGCCCTTGTCGATGCCTTCGGGCCGGCCGGGGCCGCCGACCACGACCACGGCGCCCTCCTCGATGCCTTTCTCGATCAGCCCCTGGATCTTGTTGAACTGCACCTCGGAGACCACCGGGCCCATGGTGGTGCCCTCGGCCTGCGGGTCGCCGACGACCACCGCGGCGGACACCCGCGCGGCGATTTCTTCCGCCTGTTCCAGCAGGTGCGCGGGAACCAGCATGCGTGAGGGCGCGTTACAGGACTGGCCGGTATTGTTGTACATGTGCATCACGCCGCCGGTCACCGCCTTCTCCAGGTCGGCGTCATCGAGGATGATGTTCGGCGACTTGCCGCCCAGTTCCTGGGTGACGCGTTTCACCGTGGGAGCGGCGTTCTGCGCCACCAGCGAGCCGGCGCGGGTGGACCCGGTAAAGGACATCATGTCCACCTGCGGGTGTTTGGACAGGGCGGTGCCCACGGTCGCGCCGTCGCCGTTGACCAGGTTGAACACGCCGGCGGGCACGCCGGCCTCGTGCATGACCTGGGCGAAGAGATAGGCGGACAGGGGGGCCACCTCGCTGGGCTTGAGCACCATGGTGCAGCCGACGGCCAGGGCGGGCGCCACCTTGCAGGCGATCTGGTTGACCGGCCAGTTCCATGGCGTGATCAGGCCGCACACGCCGATCGGCTCTTTCACCAGGCGGTGATCGCCCAGGTCTTCCTCGAACTGAAAATCCCTGAGCACGCGCGCGGCCTCTTCCAGGTGACCCTGGCCGGTGTAGGCCTGCGCCGTGGTGGCCAGGCTCATGGGCGCTCCCATCTCCTCGCTGATCGCCGCGGCGATTTCGTTGTAGTGCTTCTTGTAGGCCTCGACACAGGCCTCCAGCAGTTCCACGCGCTCCGCGCGGCTGGTGCGGCTGTAACTGTCGAAGGCCGCCCTGGCGGCGGCCACCGCCTTGTCCACGTCCGTCTCGTTACCCAGGGAGATGTGCGCGCAGACCTCCTCGGTGGCCGGGTTGATGACGTCGCAGTTCTGCGGGGCGGTGGGCTCCACCCACTCGCCGTTGATGTAGAATTGTGTGTATTCGCGCATGTCGGTACTCCAGGTTCAGCGTGATGTTGTCAGTGGTGCGAAGGTGCCTAAGTGTAGCACTCTGGTCGCCCGTGGCCAGCACCGCGACAAGGTCCAGCCAGTGTCCGGCCTGTTCCGCGTAAGGCATTGTTTTTACGTACCAAATCGCGCATAGTGCGCGCCCTGAACGAAGCGGAGAACCAGCTATGGACGAAGAGGAACTGACCCTGTTTCGCGATATGACCCGTCGCGCCCTGGAGCAGGAGGTCGCGCCCCATTTCGAACAGTGGGAGGCGGACCACGGCGTGCCGCGGGAACTGTGGAACACCCTGGGCGCCGCCGGCCTGCTGTGTCCGGACCTGCCCGAGGAATTCGGCGCCGCCGGCACCGACCCGCAGGTGAATTTCGCCATTCTCGAGGAGATGTCGCGCATGGGCTTCGGCGGCGTGGCGACCGGCTACAGCATCCACAGCAACATCGTTGCGCCCTACATCAACCACTTCGGCAGCGACCAACAAAAAGAAACCTGGCTGCCGAAAATGGTCAGCGGCGAGGTGCTCGGCGCCCTGGCCATGTCCGAGCCGGGCGCCGGCTCCGACGTCCAGGGCATCCGCACCAACGCCGTGCGCGACGGCGACGAGTGGGTGCTCAACGGCTCCAAGATCTTCATCACCAACGGCATGCTGGCGGACCTCGTGATCGTCGCCGCCATCACCGACCCGGGCAAGGGCGCCAAGGGCACCTCGCTGTTCCTGGTCGACGCCTCGCTGCCGGGCTTCGAACGCGGCAAGAAGATCGAGAAGATAGGCCAGCACACCTCCGACACCGCCCTGCTCTACTTCCAGGACGTGCGCCTGCCAGCGGACGCCCTGCTGGGCGAGCTGAACAAGGGTTTCATCATCATGATGCAGGAGCTGCCACGCGAGCGCCTGGGCATCGCCGCCCAGGCGGTGGCCGCCGCCGAGGGCGCGCTGGAGCTGACGGTCAACTACGTGCTGGAGCGCAAGGCCTTCGGCCAGACGGTCGCCAGCTTCCAGAACACGCGCTTCAAGCTGGCGGAGGTCAAAACCGAGATCGCCATCAACCGCGCGTTCTACGAGAAATGCGCCGACCAGTACACCCGCGGCGAACTGACCGCGGACGACGCCGCCATGCTCAAGTACGCCGCCACGGAAATGCAGTGCAAGACCATCGATGACTGCCTGCAGCTGTTCGGCGGCTACGGCTACACCGTGGAGTACCCGATCTCGCGTTTCTACGCCGACGCGCGCATCCAGCGCATCTACGGCGGCACCTCGGAGATCATGCGCGAGGTGGTCGCGCGCTCCATGCTCGGGCGCTAGACCAGGCCCATCAGCTCCACGATACCGTGACTGTGGCCGGCGGTGTAACCGCCGTCCACCACCAGGGTCTGGCCGGTGACGAAGGACGCGTCGTCCGAGGCCAGGAAACAGGCGGCGCCGGCGATCTCCTCGGGCCTGCCGAGCCGCCCCAGCTTGGTCTCGCGCTCCACGTCCCGCCGGAACTCCGGCATCGCGCCCATCACCTGGTTCAACATCGGCGTGTCGATGAAGCCTGGGCAAATGCTGTTGCAGCGCACGCCGATACGGCCGTAGTCAATCGCCACGTTCTTGCTCAGCAGCACCACCCCGCCCTTGGAGGCGTTGTAGGCGCTGCCGCCCTCGGTGCCGTTCAGCCCCTCCACGCTGGCCACGGTGATGATGCTGCCGGCGCGCTGCGCGACCATCGTGTCCAGCACGGACTTGATCGACAGGAAGGTGCCCTTGAGGTTGATGTCCAGCACCCTGTCCCAGCTCGCCTCCTCCAGCATACTCACCGGGCCGCCGTCACCGACGCCCGCCGCGGTGAGCAGGATGTCGATGCGGCCGAACTCGCCGGCGACCGCCGCGGCAATGGCGTTCTGCGCCGCCGCGTCGGTGACATCGACCTCGTGCAACTGGCTGCGCGGCGACATCTGCGTCACGCTCTGCCACTGGTCACTGCCGTTGCGATCGGTGCCCACGACGACTGCGCCCTCGCGCGCGAAGCGCTGCGCGCAGGCCAGCCCGATGCCCGATGCGGCGCCAGTGATGATGGCGACCCTGTTTTCTAGCCTGGACATGTTGTTCTCTCCCTGTCAGCCGAGGTCGTAATCCTGCGGATTGCACTGCCGTGTCCACTGCCAC
Source organism: Halioglobus sp. (assembly GCA_002699145.1). Classification (GTDB taxonomy): domain Bacteria; phylum Pseudomonadota; class Gammaproteobacteria; order Pseudomonadales; family Halieaceae; genus Marimicrobium. The sequence continues at coordinate 195,811 of PABK01000035.1, read as the reverse complement.
ATGTCGAGAATCTTCCACGGCCACAGCAGGGTCACCTTGCCCTCGGGGTTCTGGTAAAAACTGGTCTTGATCGACGGGTGCTCCCAGATCAGCCTGGCGTGCAGTTCGCGAAAGCGCCGGTAGTAGTCCTCGTAGGTTTCGCCGCGGCACTCCAGTGTCGCCGCGCCCGCCTGTAACTGGGTTTTCAGGCATTCCATGATGTAGCGGATCTGGCACTCGCCATTGAAAATCAGGCTACCGCCGAAGGCCAGGTTGGTGCCAGGCCCGTACATGCAGTAAAAATTGGGAAAATTGGGCACGGTCACGCCGAGGTAGGCGGCGGGCTCCGTACCCCACTGCTGCGCCAGCAACTGACCGCCGCGGCCGCGAATCTCCATGGGCCAGAGAAAGCGGTCGGTCTCGAAGCCGGTGGCGTAGATGATGATATCCGCCGGATAAAAGCTGCCGTCGGCGGCGTACAGCCCGTCCTCGCTCACCCTGGCCACCGACTGGTTGACCAGTTCCACGTGGTCCTGCTGCAGCGCACCCAGCCAGCTGCCGTTGTCCTGCAACGTGCGTTTGCCCATGGGCGCGTAGTCGGGGATGACCTTGGCCAGCAGTTCCTCGTCGTCGCCGACCTGCCCGCGGATATACTCGCTGAACATGTTGTAGACGAAATCGTTCATCTCGCTGGCGCTGCGTTCCTGGTGCGGCCATTCCGGGTCGACGAAGACCGACTCGTAGGCGCCGTCGCAGGCCGGCCAGAACAACAGGAAACGGAACCAGCGCGTGTAGAACGGCAGGTTTTCCAGGCACCATTTTTTTCCTTCGGGCACCTTCTCGTGGTAGATGGGGTTCTCGAACATCCACGGCGCGGAACGCTGGAAAACCGTCAGCTGCGCCACCTCCGGCGCGATGGTCGGCACGATCTGGAAGGCGCTGGCGCCGGAGCCGACCACCGCCACGCGCTTGCCGCGCAGGTCGATCGTATCGTCCCAGTTTGCCGAGTGACACCACTGCCCGCTGAAATCCTCGATACCGGGAATTTCCGGCAGCGAGGGGCGGTTCAACTGACCCACCGCGCTGATCACGGTATTGACCACATGCGTCTGTTCGTTACCGCCCTGGTCGCGGGTGATCACCGTCCAGCACGCGCTGTCCTCGTCGAACGTCGCGCTGACCACCTCTGTGTTGAAACGAAAATGGTCGCGCAGGCCGTGGTGATCCAGTACACCCTCGAAGTACTGCTGCAGCTCGGCTTGTTGCGAGAAATACTCGCTCCAGTGGTGCGCCGGCTCGAAGGAATAGCAGTACAGGTGGTTGGCCACGTCGACGCGTACGCCGGGGTAACGATTTTCGTACCAGGTTCCCCCCACGGAGGCGTTCTTCTCGATCACCACGTAGGGAATGCCGGCCTCGCGCAGGCGGTAGGCGGCCAGCACACCGGACATGCCGCCGCCGATCACCAGCACGCTGTGCTGCTCGCGCGCCGCGCGGTCGACCTCGTCGCCCCAGTCGTCGGAACGCTGGTCGCGACCGTCCAGCTCCATTTCCTCCAGCATCATCGGCACGTACTCCGCGGGAACCTCCTGGCCGAGGATGAAATTCATCATGCGGTGCACGGTCGCGGCGTCGGGCGGCGGCGGCAGCACGCAACCGCCGTCGCGGAATTTCCTGATCACCTCCAGCGCCATGGCGCGTACCTGCGCCTTGTCTTCCCCGGACATGTAACCCTGGTACTCGTTGATGTAGGCGCCGCCGGGGCGTATGGGGCCGTCCAGCAGGCTGCTGTCGCCGCTCATGTGGATCATGCTCATCATCAGCGTGGGGATGCTCGCATCCTCCAGCGCCCGCGCGATGTGGGCGTCGTCCGCGCTGATGTCATACTGGGTTGGTACCGAACTGTTCATGCACACTGCTCCTGCTGGGCGATGGCCGGGAAACGGGGTGGCGCTAGCGCGCGCCACGCGGGATACCGGCTACAGCGCCGTGCTGTCCTCGATCAGGCCGAGCATCAACCGGGCCGCCTCGATGTAGGTTTTTTCACTGATGAACGCGTGCTGGGTGCCGGTGTACAGGTCGCGGAAAGCGCGCTCCAGGCGGCTGCCCTCACGGATCGCGGCGGTGCCCGCCGCCAGGTGGGCGAACTCCACCACTTCGCGGCTCGCCTCGGTGGCGTAGGTCGCCGCCAGGCGCATGTCGGCGCGCATCCGCACGTCCAGTTCCTCGCCTGCACGCACGCGTTCCTCCATCGCGGTAAACGTGTCCACCACCAGGCGGTGGGCGGCGCGCCACATGCCCTCGTGGTGCGCGAGATTGCGCTGGAAGGTCGCCTTGTGCGCGATGGAGCTCTCGTCGCCCATGCGCGTCTTCTCCCGCGCCAGTTCGGCCACGTCATCGAGGGCGCTGCGCGCCACGCCCAGGGCCCAGGCGGCGTGCCCACACGCGGTCAGCGGCATGACGCCGAAACGGTACATGTGGCCGCCGCGCCGTGGTTCGCGGCAGAACAGCGGGTAGGTGCGCGCCTCGGGCACGAACACATCCTGCATTTCATAGTCGTAGCTGCCGGTGCCCTTGAGACCCTGCACGTGCCAGCCGTCGGTGATCGTCACCTCCTCCCGCGGCACGACGGCGACGCTCATCAACGGCATGACACCATCCTCGGCCATGACCATCTCGCCGTTGTCCATGGGCAGGAAACCGGCGCAGATGTACTCCGAGTGGCCCGAGCCGCTGCCGAACTGCCAGGCGCCGCTGACGCGGTAGCCCCCCGCCTCCTTCTCGCCGGTGCCGTTGGGGAAAAACTGGCCGGCCATGGTCACGCGGTTGTCGTTGGCGGTGAACACCTCGGCGAAACCCTCGTCGGGCAGGTAGGCCGCAGCAAAGCAGGCCGAGGGCAGGTTGGCGATGCCGATCCAGCCCAGCGAGCCGTCCTGGCGCGCCATCTCGATCCAGGTCTCGATCAGCTCCGCGTACCCCGGTTCGCTGCCGCCGGCCTCCGCCGGGTTCATGTACTGCATCAGGCCACTGTCCCACAGGGCGCTGACCAGCGGCGCGGTGAGGGTGCGGTTCTGTTCGGAGGGGGCGGCCTGGGCCAGTGCGATGTCCTCGATGGAACGGGCCATGAGCAGGCCCTGGCTTGGTGCGATGGCGTTCATGCGGAGACTCCCGGTGAGACGGACGTGGACACGTCGGTTGAGTTAACAGTTATTAACCGTTAACCTAGCGACAAACAGGAGCCCCGTCAATGGTCCAGGCCGCAGCAACGCCCAGTACCCGGGAACAGATTCTCGACGCCGCCGAAGCGCTGTTCGCCGCCCAGGGCTACCAGGGGACGACGATCGCGCAGGTAGCGGGCGCGGTGGGCATACAGGGCCCGGCCATCTACAAGCATTTCGCCAACAAGCGCGCCCTGTTCGAGGAAGTGCTGGAACGCCTGTTCGCGCCCTTCCTGGAACCGCTACAGCGCGACACCGGCTCCGGCGACGCCCAGGCGGAGATCCTGCGGCTGCACCTGGCCAACCCCAACGCCTCGCGTATCGTGCAGCACGCCACCCTGTCCGGCGGCGAGGACCTGGCGCTGCTGGTACAGCGCTGGTACCTGCCCTTCTTCGGAGATGTCCGGCAGTTGACGGCGGACTCCGCAACGGGGATTACGGCCGTCAAGGTAATGGCCTTTCACAGCATGCTGCTGGGCTACCTGACACTGGCGCCGCTGCACCAGGCGATCTTCGACACCGACCCGCTGCACGCCGACGCGCTGGCGGAGTTGCTGGCGCTACAGGCGCGCCTGGCGCAGGCCGCGCTGGACTGAAGCGGCGTTACTGCACACGCCCGACCAGCGACAGCAGGCTCAACAGGAAAAACCCGACGGTGACGGTGAGCATCGATAATAGCGTGGACAGCACGACGATATTCGCCGCCAGCACCCCGTCGCCGCGCGCCACCACGACCATGACGTGGCTCGAGGCGGCCACCGGCGTGGCCAGCAGCAGGAACAACACCCCGAGCTGTTCGTCGCGCACACCCATCAGGTAGGCCAGCCCCAGGGCCAGCAAAGGCGCCACCAGCAGGCGCCAGGCACAGGATTCCCAGGTCAGCGCGTCGGCGCGGTACAGTCGCGACAGGTCCATGGCGCCGCCGATGCAGATGAGCACCAGGGGCAGGAAAAACGCCGACAGGTACTGGCTCGCCGGACCCATCGCCGCGGGCACCGGCAGCGGTGATACGGACAGCGCCACCCCCGCGCTGATACCGACGATCAGCGGGTTGCGCAGGATGTCCAGCAGCATGCCGCGCCTGCCGCCACCGGGGCCCAGCGTCGCGCCCAGCACCCAGACGGCGAGCACGTTGTACAGCACGGTCATCAGCGCCACCGGCAGCGCGCCCAGGGCGGTGCCGCGCTCGCCGTAGGCCGCCACGCACAGCGCCAGGCCGACGATCGCCAGGTTGGAACGAAACGCCGCCTGCACGAAAATGCCGCGCTGCGCGCGCGCGTGGCCGCGCCACAGCGAGTACAGCCAGCTCACAGCGACCACCAGCAGCGCCGCGAGCACGCCCGCCAACAGGTAGCGCGCACTGGCCAGGTTGCCATAGTCGACGCGCGAGGCGCCGGCGAACAGCATCAACGGCAGGCCGAAGCGAAAAGCCAGCAGCGAAATGCGATCATTCAGCGGCTGCGGCAACAAGCCCAGGCGTCGCAACAGCAGGCCGAGAATGACCCAGCCGAAAGTGGGCAGGGAAATGGCGAGGGTGTTGTAGAACAGGGCCAGGGCATCAGCGACGTTCACGACCAGGGACCCCGCGACAACACCGCCCCGCCGGCACGCGCGATCCGGCTCACTCAGGCGGGCGCCGCCAGCGACTCGCCGAGGGCGGCGAGCAGGTCGTCGATCTGCGCTTCCTCCATCACGAAAGGCGGCCCGAGCTGGATGGTGTCACCGCCGTAGCGCACGTAGAAACCCTTTTGCCACATGCGCAGTGCGACCTCGAAGGGTCGCCTGGCCGGCTCTCCCGGGTAGTGCTCCAGTTGCAGTGCACCGGCGAGGCCGAAATTGCGAATGTCGGTGACGTGCGGCGCGCCGCGCAGTTCGTGCAGGCGGCGCTCGAAATGCGGTGCGAGCCGCGCCGCACGCGCCGGCAGCGCCTCACCCTCGAGAATATCCAGCGCGGCCAGCGCCGCCGCGCAGGCCACCGGGTGACCCGAGTAGGTGTAGCCGTGGGGAAACTCCAGCAGGTAGTCCGGCCCGCCCGCGTCCATGAAAGTGGTGTAGATGTCCGCGCTCGCGACGACCGCGCCCATGGGCACGGCGCCGTTGGTCAACTGTTTTGCCAGGGTCATGATATCCGGCGTCACGCCGAACAGCTGCGCCGCGGTGAGCGCGCCGCAGCGCCCCAGCCCGGTGATGACCTCGTCGAATATCAGCAGGATGTCGTGCTCGTCACAGATCTGCCGCAGCCGCTGCAGGTAGCCCCGGGGCGGCGGGATCACGCCGCCGGAGCCCACGGCGGGTTCGATGATGACGGCGGCGATCGTGGAGGCGTCGTGCAGGGCGACCAGTTCCAGCAGTTCCTCGGCCAGGTGTGCGCCCTGTTCGGGCTCACCCCGGCAGAAGCGGTTTTCCGGCAGCAGCGTATGCGACAGGTGGTCCGCGTCGACCGTCTGCCCGAACAGCTTGCGGTTGGGACCGATCCCGCCCACCGCCGTGCCGCCGAAATTCACCCCGTGATAACCGCGGGCGCGGCCGATCAGGCGCGTCTTCGCCGGCTGGCCCTTCTGCCGCCAGTAGGCGCGCGCCATTTTCAGCGCGGTGTCGGCGCACTCGGAGCCGGAATTGGTAAAGAACACGTGCTCCAGCCCTGCCGGCGTCAGGTCCCGCACCCGGTTGGCCAGCTCGAAGGCCCCGGGATGGCCGAACTGGAACGCCGGTGCGTAATCCAGAGTCTGCAACTGGCGTTGCACCGCGGCGGCGATCTCCGGCCGGTTGTGTCCCGCCCCGCAGCACCACAGGCCGGACAGGCCGTCGAGCACGCGTCGCCCGGCGTCGTCGACCAGGTGCACGCCCTGCGCGCCGACGATCATGCGCGGGTCGCGCTTGAACTGCCGGTTGCCCGTGGAGGGCATCCAGTAGGCTGCCAGTTGTTCGGGGGTCATACGGGTCACCCTGGTGTACCTGCGGCCATTACCGCACTCGCTGATAAGCGGGATTCTACGCCGCCCGGGCGGCAGTGAACACCGATACGCTCGCGCGCCTGCGTCGCGACCAGGCGCGCACCAGCACGGGCGGCAGGTGCTGACCATCGCAACGCCAATGTCCTACACGGTGCAGTCCGCGGACGGCAGGGAGGTGAAGTTCGTGGTCATCGCGGCCGGCGGCAACGGCCGCGTGCCGGGCAAGCTGTCCGACACGCTGGTGGCCTTCGCCCTGGCCACGCGCGGCGAGGACTGAGCGCGCCGCGCGCCCTCAGTCGCGATAACCGGTGATCGCCTTGGCCGCCTGGTAGGCGAAAGTCATGGCCGGGCCCAGTGTCGAGCCGGGGCCGGGATAACAGGGCAGCGTCGGCGCCGCACAGTTGCCGGTGGCGTACAGGCCCTCGATGACATGACCGTCCTCGTGCAGCACCTGGGCGTCGGCGTTGATGACCATGCCGCCCTGTGTGCCGAAATCGCCCGGGTCGACCTTGATGGCGTAGAACGGGGCCTTCGCCACCGGCCCCAGGCAGGGGTTGGGGGTCACGCGCGGATCGCCGTAATAGCGGTCGTAAGCGGAGTCGCCGCGCTGCAGGTCCTTGTCCTCTCCGCTGGCCGCGTACTCGTTCATCTTGCGCACGGTCTCCTGCAGCCCCGCCGGGTCGACATCGATCTTGCGCGCCAGTTCGGCGATGCTGTCGGCGCGGGCGAAAAACCCCTCCTCCTCGTAGCGCCTGGGCAGCGCCCAGTCGGGCATGAACTTCGAGTTGTACAGCGGCCCGACGAAATACGAGGCGCGGAAACTGGCGTCGAATATCTGCCAGGTCGGGTGGCAGGGGTTTTCCTCGCTGTGCTTCTCGAAGGTCTCCTGCTGGAAGGCCATGTAGTTCTGCGACTCGTTGGAAAAACGCTGCCCGGCGGGGTTGACCACGATGGAGCCTGGATAGGATTTCTCCATGATGGACAGGCGCGGGATCTCCTCTCCCGGCACCGAGATGGTATTGCACCACCAGGCCTCGTCCAGGCGGTGCATCTTCGCGCCCAGGCGGATACCCTCGCGGATGGCGTCGCCGGTGTTGTCCAGGGTGCCGGCGCTCCAGCGGTGGTCGGTCGGTTTGGGCAGGTACTGCTCGCGCATCTCCTGGTTGTGCTCGAAGCCGCCGGCGGCAAGCACGACTCCCCGGCGCGCCTGGATGCGCAGCGGTTTGCCATGGCGCATGACCTCGATCCCGGTGACCTTGCCGTCCTCGTCGACAATGCGGGTCATGGCGCTGTCCAGCCACAGGGGAATATCGCGGTCCTGCATGGATGCGCGCAGCCGCGCGACACCCGCGCAGCCGGTCGCCAGGCGGCGCGCGTATTTGTCCTTCAGGCGCCACGGAACATCGGTGACGTAGTCCCAGACGAGCTTCAGGGCGGTCTTCCACCAACCGGGCTGCTGTCCTACCAGTAGCGCCGCCTCCACCTGGGTAAAGCCGATCAACCCACCCAGGTGCATCATCGGGTGCGTGCGGCGCAGACGGCGCCACTCCTCGCCCAGCTCGTCGGCGTCAATGGTCTCCGGCTCCATGGAGCGATGCCCTTCCATGGCGCCTTCCAGGTTGGTGTAGTAATCCGGGTAGTGCTCCAGCGTGACGTAGCGCACGCGTGTGCGCTCGTGCAGGAAGTCGACCATTTTCGGGCCGTTTTCCAGGTAGGCGTCGAGCTGGTAGTCGGGCACCTCCTCCTCGGTGATGAGCTGGCGCAGGTAGGTGCGCGCCTTGTCCACGGAATCCTCGGCGCCCGCCGCCCTGGCGTAGCGATTACAGGGAATCCACACGCCGCCGCCGGAGATGGAACTGGTGCCGCCGAAACGGTCCGATTTTTCCACCAGCAGCACGTCCTTGACACCCATCTCGTAACAGCACAGCGCGGCGGTCATGCCGCCGTTGCCGGAGCCGACCACCACCACGTCGAAACTGTAATCCCACTGCTGCTCTGCGCCCATTGCCGGCTACCTGTTCATACGATGGCGCCATGGTAGCCTAATCGACTGGCAAGTCAGCCCGCGCCCTTTCCTTTAGCGGGCCGAGGTTTAACATGTTGGTCGTGATGCAGGGGCCGCCCCGCCCTTGCCCCCGGCGGGCCTGGCACCCTAAACTGACCGTTCTTTCATCCCTGGTTTTCAAGGAGCCGGCAATGCCCCAACCCCTGCGCAAAACGCTCGCCATCACTGCCCTGGCGGCGGGACTTCTCGCCTCGCCACTGGCGACCTCCCACTTCGTCGAGGAGGAGACCCTGCAGTCCTACCGCCAGTCCTGGTTTGCCATGGTGGCGATGAACTTCGGCCCCATGGTATCCATGCTCAAGGGCGAGATGCCCTGGGACGAGCAGCGCCTGGCCACCTGGTCGGAGCAGCTGGAACAGCTGACCGCGATGGACATCTCGCGCGGGTTCTCACCCGGCAGCGAGCAGGGCACCACCCGCGCCAAACCGGAGATCTGGGAAAACCGCGCGGACTTCGACGCGAAACTGCAGGACCTGCGCGAGGCGTCCGTGGCGCTGCAGGCCGCGGTCGCCGGCGGCGAGCGCAAGGCCATCGCCGCGGCCATCCAGGACACCGGCAAGACCTGCAAGGCCTGCCACGACGAGTACAAGTCCGACAACTATCTTTACTGAGCCTTTACTGAGCGCCGGCGGCCTGTACCGAGCGCCATCGCCTCAGGAATCGAAGCCCGCCGGCCGTGCCGGCGTGTGCGCGTCCAGCACTTCCCAGGACGCGCGTGAATCGACGTGGATGTGTTGCCACAGGGCCAGCCCCGGGTCGCCCTCGAGCAGGCCCGCGGGAATCCAGTAGCTGTTGAAGTCCGCCAGGTGCTGCGGCAGGATCGAGCCGCAGGCCGGACAGAAGCGGCGCAGGAATCCGGGTGAGGCGCGGTACTCGCCGATCGCGGATTCGCCGCGCGTCCAGCTGAAATCATCCTGCGCCGCGAGCACCGCGGCGCTGGAGGCGCCGCCGAAGGCCTTGCGGCATTTCGAGCAGTGACACTTGAATACACCGCTGGAGAACGCGCGCACCTCGAAACGCACCGCGCCGCACAGGCAACCGCCCTGTGTCACGGCGCGTCAGCCCCAGCGGCCCGGGTCAGGCTGCGGCGCCTGCCCCAGGCCCCACCACAACAACAGACCCGCGGCGAGTAGCAACACCACGGCCAGCCACGCGGGCGCCGGCGCAGCCTGGCCCGCCCTGCCCGGCGCGCTGCCGCGCAGCATGGCCTGCACCAGGCGTTCCTTCAGGCGCAGCTGGTGGTAGAGCACCGCGCCGATGTGCAGGGCGATCATGGCCAGCAGCGCATTGAACGCCACCTCGTGCACCGCCCCCATGGCGTCGCGCAACGCCGGTTCGGCCGCGTAGTACAGCGGCCCCTGGAACAGCGCGTCCTCGTTGTTGAACAGGCCGCTCACCGCCTGCAGCGCCAGCAGTGACAGCATCACCACCACCGACCAGCCGCCCAGCGGGTTGTGACCGGGTGAATCGCTGCCCGCGCCGCGCAGGTAGGCCAGAACGCGGCGCGGCCCCGCCAGGAAATCGGCGAAACGCGAGTGGCGACTGCCGACGAAACCCCACAACATCCGCACAACGACCAGCACGAGCACGGCGTAACCCACCCACTGGTGCGCGTCCAGGTTGTCCATCTCCGCGGTCAGCCACGCCGCCGGTATAAGGCACACCATCGACCAGTGGAACACCCGGGTGGGCAGGTCCCAAAGTGGGTGCACCCCCCGCTCAACTTCATTCAACGTCTTCACTCCGGTATCAACGACGGATAGGCCGGCGGCACATCTTCGCGCACATAGTCCCAGGTCGCCCCGCGCAGTTCTGCGCGGTGACGCGCACCGGTGGCGCTCAGCGACTTGTCGTCGTAACCGGCATCGCCGCGGAACAGCACGGTCATGCAATCCTCCTCGACTATCATGACAGGAAATACCTCGGGCACCGGGGTCTCGCGTTCGCTGTTGACCGCCTCGTCCACGCTGGCGTAGCGCGACAGGTTGCGCAGCGTGATGTAAGTGGGCGGCAGCATGGCCAGTTCACCCGCCTCGTGGCGCGCGATGGCCTCGCGTACGGACAGCCACCGGGAGTCGTGAATCTCACCGCCGTCGATGACCACATGGTCGTCGCTGTGCAGCGGGGCGGCGAAAATCCAGGTGGAAAAACGCCGCGGCTCACCAACAGGCGTAGTCCAGTGGCTCAGCTGCACCATATCCCGCGGCGCCGGCGCCACGCCGGCTTCCTCGCGCGCCTCGCGGGCGGCGGCGATGCGCGCCGCCCGTTCCACATCGCCGCCGGCGGCGTCAAAATCGGCCTGGTCCAGCGAGCCGCCCGGGAACACCCACATGCCCCCGGCGAAGACCAGCGCCTTGTTGCGCTTTAGCAGCAGGGTTTCCAGTTCGCCGGCGCTGTCGCGCAGCAGCACCACGGTGCTGGCCGGGCGCGCTTCGGGTACGTCCGTCATGCCGGGCGGCGCCATCAGTCGCCGCGGGACAGGTGGCGTCCCGCCATGCCCAGGTCGTAACCCAGCCCCGCGGCGAGGTCGGCGGCGGCCTGCACCTCGCCTTCCGCACGGCTGGCCACCCACAGGTTGGCGCAGCGCGTGCCGGAACGGCAGTAGGCGAACACCGGGCGCCCGGGGTCGTCCAGCAGGGCCCGAAAAGCGGCAAAATCCGCGCCGGGGAAATCTCCGGCCGTCACCGGCATATGGTAATAGTCCAGGCCGGCCTCTGCGGCCCTGGCGGCCATCTCGGCGCTGCTCGGCTGCCCCGGTTCCTCACCGTCCGGCCGGTTGTTGACCAGCACCTTGTAGCCGGCAGCGGCGATTTCCGCCACATGCTCAGGGGCGATCTGCGCCGACACCGCGACACTGTCACTGAGTTTCACACTTCTCATGCCTGTCCTCCCGGACACCGTTTATAACAAAGGCCGTCGCCGCGCTCCAGCACCAGCGGCTACTCGCCGCGAAACTGCGGCTCGCGTTTCTCCTTGAAGGCGCGCGGCCCCTCGCGCGCGTCCCTGCTCATCATAACAGCGCCGGCCTGCTCCATTTCGAAGCGGAACGCCTCGTCCCAGGGCGAGGTGTGGGTCTGCAGGGCGGTGCGCTTGATCGCCTGCAGCGCCAGCGGGGCCTGGCGGCTGATATTGTCGGCATAAAACTCCGCCCGCGCGTGTAACTCCGCCAATGGCACCACCTCGGACACCAGGCCCATGGCCAGGGCTTCCGTGGCGCCGACGGGCGCGCCCCCGAGCAGGATTTTCATGGCGTGGGCCCAGGGCAACTGGCGCGCCAGGCGCACCATCGACCCGGCACCCGGCACCACTCCCGCCTTCGGCTCCGGCAGCGCGAATTCCGCGTGCCCGGCGGCGATGCGTATATCCGTGGCCTGCAGCAGTTCGGTGCCGCCACCCAGGGCGCGGCCGTTGATTGCCGCGATGACCGGCTTGTACAGGGGGTCGTCCTTGAGCATCACCTTGTCCACGATCAGCGGATCCTCGACCAGGCGTTCCTCCACCGGGCTGGCCGGCTGCCTGGCGCCGGTCCACAGGGGAATGACCTCGCCCAGGTCCCCGCCGCAGCAAAAATCTTCCTCGCCGGCAGCGGTGAGCACCGCCACGCGGATGGCGTCGTCCTCGCGCACCTCGCGCCAGGCGTCCGCCAGTTCGACAAACATCTCGCCGTTGAGCAGGTTGCGCGCCTGGGGGCGGTTCAGGGTGATCCAGGCCTGGGGCCCGCGCTTTTCAAAGATGATGGTGTTCATCGTCCTCTCTCCGTTGTGCCGCCGCCGCGGTGTCGACCGGCCTGCCAAGGTACACGATGCCGTCGCTGACCGATACGGCAGGCGCGACGCCTGCGCTCATCACTGCCCGGCGATGCCTTCCCACAGCAACTTCACACCCACCACCACCAGAAAGAAACTGATCACCTGGTAGTAGAAGCCCGACCCCGAGCGCTGCACCAGGAAATGCCCCAGTTTCACGCCCAGCGGCGCCAGCGGGACCAACACCAGGGAGTACACCAGGTTGTCCGCGGTGAACTGGCCCAGCGCGTAGTAAGGCACCAACTTGACCAGGTTGACCGCGGCGAAAAACATGCCGGCGGTGCCGGCGAACAGCAGCGGGCTGAGCCCCTTGGGCATCAGGTACATGGTCAGGGGCGGCCCGCCGGCATGGATACTGAAGCTGGTGAAACCGGCCAGCGCGCCGAACACGCCCCCGCTGACCACGCCGTGCTCACTGCCGGCGACGGGCTTGAATCCCAACAGGTACTGCACGCCGAAGAGCAGGGACATGGCGCCGATGAGAATGCGCATGAAGTCCTCGCTCATGGCGTCCGCCGTGAGATAGCCCAGCAGCACGCCGAGCATCGCCGCGGGCAGCAGCAGGCGCAGCGCGCGCCGGTCGAACACGCCCCAGTAGGTTTTCACCACGAAGGCGTCCATGACCACGAGGATGGGCAACAGGATCGCCGCGGCCTGGGTCGGCGGCATGACCAGCGCCATCAGGGGCACCGACAGCACCGCGATGGCGCCGCCCCAGCCTCCCTTGGCGACCCCGTAGATGAGTACCGCGGGGATGCTGACCAGGTAGAACGATGGCTCGGTGAGCAAGTGGGCCTTCAGTCGATCAGCGCGAAATCGCCGGCCAGCACGTCGATAATTTCCGCCCGCGGGTTGTCGGACAGCGCCAATTTCTGTCCGGTAATTTTCTCGGCAATGCCCACGTAGGTCTGCGACACTTCCATCAGGATGTCCGCCGGCAGCGCGTTATCGCGCGCCAGCGCCAGGCGCTCATCCATGCGCGACTTGTCGAGCAGGATGTCCGGCTCGGGAAAGTGTGCGAGCAGGCGCTGGCGGAAGCCCTCCTTGGAATTTTCCACCACCTTGCCCTCGCGCAGGGCCGGGCCGTCCCAGATGCGCGAAGAGTCCGGCGTACCGACCTCGTCCATGTAGATCAGCTTGTCGTTGCCGGCACTGTCGGTGACGTAGCCGAATTCGAACTTGGTATCGACGAAGATCTGATCGAGTTTTTCCAGTTCGCCGCTGATCACCTCGAAGCCCTCGCGCAACAACTTTTCGTAATGGTCCACATCGTCGCGACCGGCGAAGTTGAAGGCGGCGAAATTGTTGTCGATATCGGCGCGCGTGATATTCACGTCATCCACCGCCGGGACGCCGGGAATCCCCTCCAGTATGCCCTTGGTGGACGGCGTTATCAGCAACTCGGGCAGTTTCTGGTCACGTTGCAGGCCGTCGGGAATGGCGATTCCGCAGAACTCGCGCTCGCCCTTTTCATAGCTGCGCCACATGGAGCCGGTGATGTACTGGCGCGCGATGGCCTCGATCATCACCGGGCGCGCTTTCTGCACGATCCACACCAGCGGATGGGGAATTTCCAGAATATGGCTGTCCGCCAGGCCGCGTTCGCGGAACAGGCGGAACCAGTGATTGGAGATCGCGTTCAGCGCGGCGCCCTTGCCGGGGACCCCGCGCATGCCGCCCTCGGCGTGCCAGATGCACTCGAAGGCGGAGATACGGTCGGAAATCACCATGATCGCCAGGGGGGCGTCCGCCGCCACATCGTAGCCGCGCTGCGCCACCAGGCGTGCGCTGTCGGCGGCGTTGAGCCAGTAGACCGAGCGCACCTTGCCGCTGTGCACGGGCTCGTCGGTGCGAATGGGGAGGTCGTCGTTGACGGCCAAGACCTTGTCGGCGAGTGTCATGCTGGTTGTCCTGTCAGTTGATCCGCGTTGCCCGCAGGGCGCAAAGCCGCGAATTCTAGCAAGCGCGGCACTCAGTCTCCAGCCAGCGCCCGGTGTTCCCGTTCGTGCAGCACGATATCCAGGCCGAGTTTGCCCAGCACCAGCACCAGCAGCAGCGCCAGGGGCTGGCCCAGCGCCATGACGGCGAAGCCACCGAGCAGGATTGCCAGGTGCAATACGACGATCCTGCCGTAGGGCGCGCGCATCAACTGCCGCAGGTCCTGGCGCTGCCGCTCCGGTCCCAGCAAAAAGTTGGCGACGAAAGAGACCCCATGGCTGAGAAACAGCGCGGCGAAGGCGACTATCCAGGCGGGCGGTGCGAAGGACAGCACTTCGCGCACCACGTTGACCAGCAGTTGTACGAATACCAGGAACAGGGGCCAGGGTTCGCCCGGCATCGGGTCGACATCCGAGCCGATCATCAGCACGATCACGAACAGGCCGTGAACCGCGCAGAAACCGCCGTAATGCAGGGCGAAGAAGCAGCCCATGCCCAGCCCGCCCAGCGGCGACACCAGGAGCATTTTCAGCAGTGTGTAAAAGCCCAGCACCAGGTTTTCCGACCAGTACAACACCACCAGCGCGGCGATATCCCAGTCCAGCCACACCACACCGGCCAGGGGCAGCAGGTTGACGCCGACCAGTAGCCACAGGCTGAGGCGCCGGCGCCAGCCAGCGTAACCGCTCGCCGACCCCGGCCGCGCCGTCACGCGTGCGCGGGCGGGAAAATCCCGCGCCTAGACGCTACAATGTCCCCCCCGGCAGACGCCCACAGGACACGGTTTTCGCTATGAGCGCGAGCGCACACACTCCCTACCAGATTCTCGGCGAGGACGGCATCCGCGAGTTGACCTCGGTGTTCTACGACATCATGGACAGCCTGCCCGAGGCGGCGGGCATTCGCGCCATGCATGCCGAAGACCTCGGGCCGATGAAAGAAAAGCTGGCCGAGTACCTGATCGGCTGGATGGGCGGCCCTCCCCTGTACGCCGAGAAGCACGGTGGCGTGTGCATGACCGAGCCCCACGAGCCCTACCACATCGGACCGGACGAGCGAGACCAGTGGCTACTGTGCATGCACAAGGCCCTGGAGCAGACCGGCGCCAGCGAGGCGCTGGTGGAAATGCTGCGGGTGCCGCTGTTCCGTATCGCCGATGCGGTGCGCAATCGCCAGGGGCCCAGCGCCGCCGCCGGCGACCCCGATATCATCGCCGCCGGCTGACCCGGGCGCCGCCGCGCCGGGCGCCGCCGCGCCGGGCGCCCCCGCGCGGGGCGCAAAGCGCCGCTCACGGCAATTACTGCTCGCTGGCCTGGATTACCGGCGCGAGCGGGTCGGAGGTACGCCCCTGCAGGGCGAGTATGCCGCGGCGCACGCTGTTCCCCCAGCCGCGAAACAGCAGGCTGATCGCCGGCGCCTCGTTGTCGACCTGGTTGAAGGCCCAGATATCATCCGTCGAGCGGGTGTCCACCGAACGCACCAGCACCTCGCTGCTGGCCGCATCGCGCAGCGCCAGGCTGGCGGTGACCGACCCGCCCAGCCTGGCCCCGGCGGCGACCTGTTCGCGGGTCGCATTGGGGTGGATGGCCAGCAGACGCACGGACAGGATGATCTGCGCGTCCTGCGCGCTGTCGACGACGTTGAACGCCGAGTGGTAACCCAGCGCCATGGACAGCTCGTGGCGCACAATGGCCTGGAGATTGGCTTTCTCTTCCGCGGTCACTTCCCAGTCTGCGTCCGCCGGCCCGTCAACCGCGGACACCACGTGCAGGTGCGCGACATTGACCGGCGCGATATAGACGTCGCGATAATCCCTGCCGCCGGCCGGCGGGGTACTGGTGATGTACAACTCGTCGGCGCGGGCCCCGGTCGCCTTCAGGTATGCGGCATCGCCCTCTTCCGGTGCGGTGAACGCCGGGGCGCCCTGCTGTGCACAACCGCCGAGCATCAGCAGCGAAAACAGCAAAGCGGCGAAAGGTTTGGTTGACATGGCTTGTTCCTTGCAGTCCTGGATCCAGTTGAATTGAGGCAGCGCGGCCCGATCGCCGGCGCTGCACCCGGGCAGCCCGGAGTATAACGCAAAAATCCTGCACAGCCGCCGGCGCGGCCCGCTCCGGCGCATTGGGAGAGGCGGGGTTATCCGCTACAATCGGCCGCCACAACTCCCGGGATGCCACTGACCATGCGCCAATCGATTGCCCGAGCCGCCGCGCTAGTGCCCTTACTGCTAGCCCACGACAGGGTCGCGGCGGAAGTCCAGGAGCAGGTCCTGGTCACCGCCAGCCGTGTCGAGGAGGCGGCGCTGGCCCTGCCCCTGTCCTGGTCGGTGGTCGATAGCGAAGAGTTACAGCTGGTGGCCCCGGTGCATATCGCGGAAATCCTGCCGCGCGTGCCCGGCGCCTGGATCAGCCGGCAGGACGGCCAGGAGAGCCTGATCTCGCTGCGCTCTCCGGTATTTACCGGCGCGGGAAGTTGCGGCGCCTTTTTCACCGCCGGCGACAGTATCGGCCTGCGCGCCCCGGGCTTCTGCAACGTCAACCAGTTGTTTGACAGCAACTTCGAACAGGCCGGGCGTATCGAGGTGATCAAGGGGCCGGCAACGGCGCTGTACGGCTCCAATGCCATGCACGGCGTCATCAACGTGCTCAGCGCGGCGCCGACGGCGCAACTGGACCATGTGCTGTCGCTGGAAGGGGGACCGGACGACTACTACCGGGGCAAGTACCACTACCGCGACACGATCGGCCGCCACGGCCTGAGTGTGAACTTCAACGGCGCCAGCGACGGCGGCTACAAGGACGACTCAGGCTACGACCAGCAGAAGGCCACCCTGCGTCACGACTATGCCGGGGACGACTGGAGCGTGCGCACGGTGCTGGACGCGGCCAACCTGAACCAGGAAACCGCGGGCTCGGTGCAGGGCTACAAGGCCTACCAGGACAGCGACCTGAAGGACGCCAACCCCAACCCCGAGGCGTACCGCGACGCCTGGTCGATGCGCCTGTACAGCAGCGCCAGCCTGCAGCTGAACGACAGCAGTTCTATTGAACTCACACCCTACCTGCGCGCCAACGACATGGAATTCCGCATGCACTTCGTGCCCTGGGCGCCGGTGGAAAAGAACGACCACCAGAGCCTGGGCCTGCGCGCCACGCTGCGTACCGAGGTCGATGGCATCGCCTGGAGCACCGGTATCGACAGCGAATACACCGAGGCGTCCCTGAGCGAGGTGCAGGACGAACCGTTCAGCGCCAACCAGCCCCAGGGCGTGCACTACGACTACGACGTCGACGCGCAGCTGTTCGCCGTGTACGGCCAGTTGCGCACACAGTACGACTCGCCCTGGGAGATCAGCGCGGGGGTGCGCTGGGAATACAACAACTACGACTACGACAACCGCACGCAGGACGGCGCGCCCTGTGGGCCGCAGGCCGACAACTGCCGCTTCTTCCGCCCCGCCGACCGCCAGGACAGTTTCGGCGACTGGTCGCTGAACGCGGGCGCGAGCTACCGGTTCAGCGACACCTACCTGGGCTACCTGCGCGTCGCGCGCGGCTTCCGCGCGCCCCAGGCCAGCGAACTGTACCGCCTGCAGTCCGGCCAGGCCTCCGCCGACCTGGACTCCGAGGAAATCGACAACATCGAACTCGGCTTCAGGGCGGACTGGGACGGGGGCAGTCGCCTCGACCTGGCCGTGTACTACATGCAGAAGGACGAGGTGATTTTCCAGGATCCCGACCGGCAGAACATCAGCGGGGCGAGCACGGATCACCTGGGCGTCGAGCTGGGCCTGCAGTACTGGTTCGACAGCGCGTGGTACCTCGGCCTGGACGCCAACTGGGCCGACCACACCTACGACAGCCGCGTGCAGATCCTGGGCAGCAGCGGCGATATCAAGGGCAACGATATCGATACCGCGCCCAACCTGTTCGGCAGCGCGCGCCTGGGCTGGGACCTGTCGGCGCTCAGTGGCCAGGACACCCTGGCGGAGCTGGAATGGGTGTACATGGACAACTACTACCTGGAGCCGGACAACCTGCACGAGTACGACGGCCACTCGCTGCTCAACCTGCGCATGTCCAGCACCCTGGGCCGGCGCTGGTCAGCCGCCCTGCGGGTCACCAACCTGCTGGACGAGGAGTACGCGGAGCGCGCGGATTTCGGTTTCGGCAGTTACCGCTACTGGACCGGGCGGCCGCGCGGCGCCTACGTGGAAATCAGCTACCGGTTCGGGGTGCAGTGAGGCCCCGCGCGGCCGGCGCTCAGGCCAGGCCGACGTTGTTTTTTTCCAGCACCTGTTCCGCGCGGTAGCTCGAGCGCACCAACACGCCCGAGACGACCTCCATGAAACCCAGTTCCAGCCCCCAGTCGCGATAGCGTGCGAACTCCTGCGGCGTGACGTAGCGCGCGATCGGCTGGTGGTGCGCCGTGGGTTGCAGGTACTGGCCGAGGGTCAGGATGTCGACCCGCGCGGCGCGCAGGTCTTCCATGCACTGGCGGATCTCCTGTTCGGTTTCCCCCAGGCCCAGCATCAGGCTGGTCTTGGTGAGCACGTCGGGGCGATGGGCCTTGGCATGGGCCAGCACCGCGAGCGTCTGCTCATAGCCCGCCCGCGGGTCGCGCACCGGGTGGGTGAGCCGGCGCACGGTTTCCACGTTCTGGGCAAACACCTCGATACCTGAATCCACCACCGTTTCCACGTCGGCCAGCTGGCCGAGGAAATCCGGCGTGAGCGCCTCCACCGCGGTGTCCGGGTTCACCTCGCGCACGCGGCGCACGCAAGCCGCGTAGTGCGCCGCCCCGCCGTCGGGCAGGTCGTCGCGATTCACCGAGGTGAGCACCACGTACTTCAGTCCCATCAGGCGCACCGAGCGCGCGGTGTTGTCCGGCTCGGCCGTATCCAGCCAGCCGTTGGGGTTGCCGGTATTGACCGCGCAGAAGCGGCAGGCGCGGGTGCACACGTCGCCCATGAGCATGATGGTCGCCGTACCCGAGGTCCAGCATTCGCTGATGTTGGGGCACTTGGCTTCCTCGCACACCGTGGCCAGTCCGTGCTCATGCACGATGCCGCGCACTTTTTCAAAGGTCGCGCCGCCGCGCAGCCGCACGCGCAGCCAGTCCGGCTTGTCCAGGCGCGCGGGGGCGGCGGCGCTGGCCTTGATGCCATCTTTAATGGCGCTGACGCCGCGCCGGTTGACGAACTTCTGTCCGCTGGGCACCTGCACGACCTCGATACGATCACTGTCGGCCATGATTCACTCGGCTTGGTGGATGGACGGCCATTATAGCGAATCCGGCGGCGCGCGGTCCTGCGCAAATTGCAAGCCGGTCTTGATCCACCGTGGGACGGCGCCTACACTGACCCCCGGTTCAGTTGCCGGGAAGGGAATCGATGCCGGGGACCATGTCCAGTGCCTGGTCGGCACGCGGGGAGCTTGCGCAGGGCCTGTCGGGACTGCTGCTGGTACTGTTCGTCTGGGCGCATATGTTTTTCGAGTCCAGCATCCTGCTGGGCAAGGAGGCCATGTACTGGGTCACCGGCCTGTTCGAGGGCAAGCATATCTTCGGCCAGCCCTACCCGTGGCTGGTCTCGTTCATCGCCGTCATCATACTGCTGCTGGTTGTCATGCACGCCGCGCTGGCAATGAACAAGTTTCCCGCAGGGTTCCGCCAGCAGCGGGCGCTCTACCGGCACACCGGCCGCATGCGTCACACCGACACCAGCCTGTGGGTGGTCCAGGCGGTCAGCGGTTTCCTGCTCTTCTTCCTGATTCCCGTACACCTGTACACAATGATCGTGGAACCGGCCAACATCGGCCCCTACGCCTCCGCCGATCGCGTCTGGAGCGGCCGCTACTGGGTGCTCTACGCCCTGCTGCTGCTCACCGTGCACGTGCACGCCGCGGCCGGCATCTACCGACTGCTCATGAAGTGGGCGCCGCCGCGCCGTGGCGCCCTGATCAATCGGGCGCGCGCGCGACGCATCGCCCTGGGGGCCGCCTGCTTCTTTATCCTGCTGGGCGCGGCCTCGCTCATTGCTTACATGAAAATCGGCGCGGACCACGCCGACCGGGCGGGGGAACGCTACCACCCGGCGACGGCGCAAGCACCCCTCGCCCTGAAGGAATAACGCCTTGGACATCATACACACGGATGTACTGATCATCGGCGGCGGGCTGGCCGGGCAGCGCGCGGCCATCGGTGCGCGCCGGCGCGGCCTCGACCCCATCATCCTCAGCCTGGTGCCGGCCAAGCGCTCGCACTCGGCGGCCGCCCAGGGCGGCATGCAGGCCAGCCTGGGGAACTGCACCGGCGGCGCCGGCGACAACGAGGATGTGCATTTCGCCGACACCGTGCACGGCAGCGACTGGGGTGCCGACCAGGAGGTGGTGCGCATGTTCGCACACACCGCCCCCAAGGCGATCCGCGAGCTGGCGGGCTGGGGAGTGCCCTGGAACCGCGTCGCGCGCGGCGAGCACGAGGTGGTGGTGGACGGCAAGATGCAGGCAATGGAGGAGCGCGACGCGGCCCACGGGCTGATCACCGCGCGCAACTTCGGCGGCACCGCCAAGTGGCGCGCCTGCTACGTCTCGGACGGCACCGGCCACGCCATGCTGTACACCCTGAGCAACCGCGCCATCGCCGAGGGCATTCCGGTACACGAGCGCATGGAGGCCATCGCGCTGATTTGCGACGGCGAGCGCTGCTGCGGCGCCGTGGTGCGCAACCTGGCCAACGGCAAACTGCTCGCCTATACGGCGCGCGCGACCTGTATCGCCACCGGGGGCTTCGGCCGCATCTACCGCGTCTCCACCAACGCGATCATCAACGAGGGCATGGGCGCAGCGATCGCCCTGGAAACCGGTATCGCGCGCCTGGCGAACATGGAGGCCGTGCAGTTTCACCCCACCGCCATCTTCCCGGCCGGCATACTGGTCACCGAGGGCTGTCGCGGCGACGGCGGCCTGCTGCTGGACGGTGCAGAACACCGCTTCATGCCGGACTACGAGCCGCAGAAAAAGGAGCTGGCATCGCGCGACGTGGTGTCGCGATGCATGGAACAACATATCGCCGCGGGTCACGGCGCCTCCTCGCGCTTCGGCGAGCACCTGTGGCTGGATATCCGCCTGCTGGGCAGCGAGCATATCGACACGCGGTTGCGGGAGGTGAAGGAGATCTGCCGCTATTTCCTCGGCGTGGACCCGGCCCACGAGCTGATACCCGTGCGCCCGGCACAGCACTACTCCATGGGCGGCATTCGCACCGACAGCAGCGGCCAGAGCCCGCACCTGAGCGGACTGTTCGCCGCCGGCGAGGCTGCCTGCTGGGACATGCACGGTTTCAACCGCCTGGGCGGCAACTCGGTGGCCGAGGCGGTGGTGGCGGGCATGATCGTCGGCGAGAGCATTGCCGACTTCTGCGCCTCGCCCGCGGGCGACCTGCGCGTGTCCTCCGCGCTCGTGGCCGATGCCTGTGCGGCCCAGGCCAGGGAACTGGAGGCCATCGCGGAGCAGCGCGGCAAGGAGAGCGTCTACGACCTCACCCTGGCCATGCAGGACACGATGACGGCCCGGGTGGGTATTTTTCGCGACGGGGACAATCTCGCCACGGCGGTAGAGGAACTCGCGCAACTGCAGGCCAGGGCCCGCGCCATTGGCCTGCGCAGCAATGCGCCGGGCGCCAACCCTGAACTGGTGGCGGCTTACCGCCTGCGGCGCATGCTCAAGCTCGCGCAGTGTGTCGCGCTGGGCGCACTGCAGCGCACGGAGAGTCGCGGCGCCCATTTTCGCGCCGACTACCCGCGCCGCGACGACGCCCGGTGGCTGCGCCGTACCCTGTGCCACTGGGACGGCGGCGAGCGGCCGCAAATCGACTACGAGGCGCTGGACGTCATGCGTATGGAACTGCCACCGGGTTGGCGCGGCTACGGCGCGAAGGATTACCTGCCGCACCCCGATACCGAGCAGCGACAGCGGCAGGTAGACGAGCTTGCGCAGCGTTACAGCGACAACCGGGAACAGCGGCAGGAGGCGTTGATGCCCTTCCTGCACCTGCTGCCCGCGCACCTGCGCGCCCCCAACCAACGCCTGGAGGACACGCCGTGACCGAGGCCGCCAAGAATGCCGGCGCGCGCGAACTGGAGTTTGCGATACTGCGCCACAATCCCGCGGATCCGGACAGCGTACCCCGCGAGCAGGTGTTTACGCTGCACGAGGCCGCGGGGATGACGCTGTTCATCGCGCTGAACGAACTACGACAGCACCAGGACGCCAGCCTGCAGTTCGATTTCGTCTGCCGCGCGGGTATATGCGGCAGCTGCGGCATGCTCATCAACGGGCGCCCGGGGCTGGCCTGCCGCACGCTCACCGCGGACCTGCCCCGCAGGATCCAGCTCGCCCCGCTGCCGGGCTTCGAACTCATCGGCGACCTGTCCGTGAATACCGGCAAGTGGATGCGCGGCATGTCCGAACGGCTCGAGACCTGGGTGCACGACCAGGCGCTGGAGCAACTGGACATCGACGCACTGGAGCAGCCGATGGAGCCCGAGCAGGCGGAGGCCATCTACGAACTGGAGCGCTGCATCGAGTGCGGCTGCTGCGTCGGCGCCTGCGGCAGCGCAATGATGCACGAGGATTTCGTCGGCGCGGTGGGACTCAACCAGATCGCGCGCTTTCGCCTGGACCCGCGGGACAAGCGCGAGGATGCCGACTACTACGCGCTGGTCGGCGATGAAAGCGGCGTGTTCGGCTGCATGACCCTGCTGGGCTGCGAGGACGTGTGTCCCAAGGACCTGCCCCTGGCGACGCAGATTGCCTTCCTGCGCCGGCGCATGACCGCCGCGGTGATCGCCCGCGGTTAGTCGAGCATGCGCGCCATGAACTTCGACATGGCGATCGTACCCTGGTCGAAGTAGGCGTCGTGGTTCTCCTCGATGCCGGGCAGGTCGTAGAGGTAGTTCACCATGATCCCCGCCGACTGTTCGCGCCCCTTGGCAGACAGGTCCGCCGAGCCGTTGAGCCGGTACAGTTGCGCGCCGTTGCCCAGGTGAAAACGCGCCACCGGGTCACTGGGCAGCCGCCCCGACTTGACCCGCAACAGGTAGTGCGCACAGAGTTTCAGCAGCGCGTCGTAGACCTGCGCGTCGATCACCTGACCAACCGGTTCGCGCACGCGATCGACCAGCGCCGGGGGGACGAGGTCATCGATATCGGCGCCGAGCAGCCATTGCCGGAAGCCGGGAACCGGCGACAGCGTAACGAAGTTGCTCAGCGCGGGCATTTCCCTGCGCAACTCCTCCACCACGCTCTTGATCAGGAAATTGCCAAAGGATATCTGGTGCAGCCCCGGGTGACAGTTGCTGATGGAGTAGAACACCACGGTGTTGGCGTCCCCATCGGGCAGGTCGCGCTCCTGCTGCAACAGCGGCGCCAGGGCGCCGGGAATCTCCCCGGTCAGGGCGATCTCGACGAAAACCAGCGGGTCGTCGGCCAGCGCCGGGTGGAAAAACGCGAAACAGCGCCGGTCCTCTCCGAGGCGACTGCGCAGGTCGTCCCAGCCATTGATTTCGTGTACCGCCTCGTAGGCGATGATCTTCTCCAGCACCTCGGCGGGCGATGACCAGTCGATGCGCCGCAGTTCGAGAAAGCCCTTGTTGAACCAGGAGATAAACAGGGTTTTCAAATCGGCCTCGACGCCGCGCAATCCCGGGTTGTCGCGCAGCAGTTCGAGCAGGTGGCCGCGCATCGTCACCAGCGTGCGCGTGCCCTCGGGCGCGGTGTTGATACGCCGGAACAATTTCTGCCGCGGCGCTTCGACCGCCCGGCCCAGCGACCAAAGGCTGTCCAGATCGTCGGCTTCACGGTAGCGCTCCACCGCCGCGAAGATGGCGTCGCGGTCGACCTCGAAATCCCGCGCCAGGCGCTCGAAGAAAGGCAGGCGCTGGTCAACGGGCAACTGCTGATATCCGCTGACGATCTCACTGGCCAGCGCCAGGCCCGAGGCCTCGCCCCGGTGCTCCAGCAGGTCCTCGCAGCGACTGGCCAGGACGTCGGCGCTGCGCGCCGGTTCCGGTTCGGCTTCCTGCTGCTGCGCGCGGCGGCGGCGTGCGAGCAGCTCGCGGCCGACATCGACCACCGAATTCAACGTGCGGCCGAAGGCGACGATGGGCCCGGGGGATGCCTGCTGTGCGCTCCCGGCCGGCTCTCTCGGGGTGACACCTTCTTCTGCCATCGGGTGATCCTTTATTGGCGATTGGGCAACAAACTGGGGCCAATATAGCACCGCGGGCAAGCAGCGTCCGCGACGCGGTCGCCAGTTTCGCCCACCGCTGTCCGGGTTTTGGCGAAACTGAGAACTGCGGCACGCTCCACACCTCGTCTGGCCCCGGCCCGCGATATCGCCTATGCTGGCTGTTTCCAGTCTCGCTACGGATATGCCCATGAAAACCCGTTCCCTGCTCCTCTCCCTGGCCTGCGCTCTGCTACTCGCCGGCTGCGCCCAGTACGACAACCAGCGCGGGGTGGAAGTCAGCTGGCGCGAGTCCGCGACACGCGACCTGGTGCGCGGCCAGAGCACCCGCGCCGACGTGCTGGCCCTGTTGGGACCACCGTCACAGGTGATCGCGCTGGGAGAGGAAACCGCCCTGTACTACCTGTTCGAACATTCCGAGGGCGAAGGACTGATCCTGATTCTGTATAACCGTATGCGCATCAACACGCGCTACGACCGGGCGATTTTCTTTTTTGATGACAACGACGTGCTGACCGAATACGCGACGCAAATCAATGAGCGCGACTAGGCAGCGAATGCTTTACCGCGCCAGCCTGCTGGCGGCCTGCCTGATCCTGTCGGCCTGCACACAGTGGCGCTTCAACCTGGGCTCGCCGTTGAAAAAGCTGGAGTTGCCCCCGGAGTCCGTGACCTACCTCAGCGAGGTGCTGGTCATGCTCGGGCCGCCGCAGCGCATCAGCGCCAGCGACGGCGGCTACGTGCTCGCCTGGGAACACTGGCATGTAAAGGAAAACGCGCTGGGCTTCAGCCTCGGCTTGCTGGGCGCGGATTTCATGTCCATCGACGTCGGCGACATGTACGCCAAGGGCGAATTCCTGCTGGCCACCTTCGACCGCGAACACCGCTTGTCCAGCGTCTCGCGTTCCACCTGGGACAACCGCGGCGGCGGCGGCCGCGCGGTGCAGCCCTTTTTCAGTTTCGTCGACGTGGTCGAGACCGGCGACCTGGTGGGCCGCCTGCCCCAGCACCGCTGGGGCGCCTCCATGCTGCAACGCCTGCCCGAGGCGCTGAACGACGGCTCGGACCCGGACGCGGGCGAGAACGGCCTGGAACAGCGCGGCACACCGCCCAATGTCGGGCAGCGCAGCCTGGAAATGCACTAGCGCTGGCGGGCGCCGCCTACTCGACAAAAGCGTCCGACAACTGCCGGACGATATCGCCGGCGGTGACGATGCGCTCGCCGTCCTCGTGTGCGCGTGTCCCCCCTAGGCCGCTCATCAGGCTCAGGTCCACGTCCTGGGCCTCGGCGCGCAGCGCTGCCACGGTGCAGCGCTCACGTGGCCGCGCGGCGCTGAAATCCCAGCCGAACTCGCGCATGGCGTTCTCGTGGGTCATGCGGTGCACCTCGGCCTCGGGCACGTCCTGCAGGCTCTCCCACAGGACCTCCGGCGAACGCGGCCAGGTGGTGTCCGAGTGCGGGTAATCACACTCCCACATGATCGTGTCCACACCCACCAGGTCGCGGTTTCTCACCCCGGCCTTGTCGTCGATAAAACAACTGAGGATGTGCTCGCGAAACACCTCGCTGGGCAGCTTGTCGCCGAAATCCTGGTGCGTCCAGGCGCGATGATGCCGGTACACGTAATCGGCGCGCTCAAGGAAGTACGGCACCCAGCCGATGCCGCCCTCGGACAGGGCGAACTTCAGCGTCGGGTACTTGCGCAGCAGGGTGGAGAAGAGCAGGTCCGCAGCCAGGTTGACGATGCTGATCGGCGTGGTGCTGATCATCACCTCGACCGGCGCGTCCATGGTCGTGAAAATCATGCCGCCACCGGAGCCGATGTGGATGAGGACAACCATGCCCTCGTCGACACAGGCCTGCCAGAACGGCTCCCAGTGCGCGTCGTGTATGCTCGGCAGGCCCAGCTTGTCCGGGTTTTCGGTGAAATTCACCGCGCGG
The DNA here is from genome assembly GCA_002699145.1 of Halioglobus sp. Classification (GTDB taxonomy): domain Bacteria; phylum Pseudomonadota; class Gammaproteobacteria; order Pseudomonadales; family Halieaceae; genus Marimicrobium. The sequence continues at coordinate 169,661 of PABK01000035.1, read as the reverse complement.
CAGCCCTTCTTCGCCACACGGCGCACTTCCTCGGCCATCAACTGCGGATCCCAGATGGCCGGCAAGGCCAGGGGGATGAAGCGGTCCGGGTAGGCGCCCGCCCACTCATCGAGATGCCAGTCGTTGTAGGCCTGCAACATGACGCGCGCGAGCGTCTTGTCCTCGCAGCTGTTCCACAGCTGGCCGACGAACCCGGGGAACGAGGGAAAACAGATGGAGCCGAGCACGCCGTTGGCATTCATGTCCTCGACCCTGGCGTGGACGTCGTAACACCCCCTGCGCATCTGCTCGTAGCACGTCGGCTCCACACCGTACTCCTCGGGTACGCGACCGACCACCGCGTTGAGGCCGATGTTGGGCAGTTTCTGCCCGTTGAACTCCCAGACGTCGCAGCCACTGGGCAGCCGCGTCACCTTCGGCGCGCGCGCCCGGTACTGTCCGCTGAGGTGGTGTTCGAACATATCCGGCGGCTCGACCACGTGATCGTCGACACTCACCAGGATCATATCTTGCATACGCATGCGGGTTTCTCCCGTGCACAATCTTCGATTCGGGACCGGGCCGCGGCCCGCCCCCGAGGTAGCTGGCGCGGCGCCAGATTGATGCGGACTCAGGCGACCACGCCGGCGATCTTGAGTTCGATCATACGCTCGCCGTCGATACCGGCCTCGGCGAGGATATCCTCGCAGTGCTCGTTGAAATCGGGCGCCCGCGCGGTGGTCGAGGGTTCGCCGTCGAACTGCACCGGGGTCGCGACCAGTTCGAACTCCGCTCCCTTCCGCGTCGCCGCACGCGTGATGTAGCCATTGGCGCGTACCTGCGCGTCGGCGGCCACCTCGACGGTATTCTGCACCGGCGCCCACTGGCCCAGCAGGGTCTGGAAACGCCGGGTCCACTCGGCCAGGGTGTGCCCGGCAATCTCCTCGCGGATGATGTCCGCCGCCGCGGCGGCATTCTCGCTGAGCTTTTCATGCGAGTCGAAACGCGCGTCGTCAATCAGTTCCTCGCGCCCGATATGGCGACAGAAATCCGGCCAGTACCTGAAGCCCTGCAGCATGACCAGGGAGATAAAACGCCCGTCCGAGGTCTGGTAGAGACCGGTCAGCGGATTTTTCGAACCGGTCGCGGCACCGGCTCCCAGGGCCCAGGGCTGGCCGCTCTGTGCCGACAATGCGATGGCCGGCCCCACGGACCAGACCCCGGCGGCCAGCAACGACACGTCGACCACCGAGGTTTCACCGCTGCGCTCACGCTTGAACAGCGCCGCGGCAATACCGCCGGCGATGGTCATGCCGCCGATGGAATCGCCAAAGCCGGGCCCGGGCTGGGGCAGCACGTACCCCAGGCCGGGCGGACTGACGCTTTGCGCACAGCCGCTGCGGCACCAGAAGGAGGTCATGTCGTAACCGCCGCGGTTGCCGTCCGGTCCGCGCGGTCCGGACGCGGTACCGCGCACGTAGATGATGTCGGGATTGTGCGCGCGGATATCCTCCACGTCGATTTTCAGTTTTTGCAGCACGCCGGGCAGTTTGTTGGAGAGAAATACGTCGCAGGTTTTCGCCAACTCGTACAACACCGCGACGCCCTCCTCGCTCGCCAGGTCCAGGCCGATGGAGCGCTTGCCGCGGTTGGCGTGTTCATTGAGCACGTGTACGCCCTGCGACAGGTCCAGCACGCCGGTGCTGCCCAGGCCGCGCATCGCGTCGCCGCGCTCGTGGTGCTCCACCTTGATGACGTCGGCTCCCCAGTCGGAGAGGATCGCGCCCGCGGCGGGCACGAACATGTGCTCGGCCACCTCCAGGATTCGCACACCTTGCATCACATCGGTCATCACCGGCTCCCCGAAAAACCCGCCCTCAGACACGGCCTGCACCGACACGCGGTGCAGGCGGAAAAGTATGGCCGCCGGTACGGTTTTTTACAAGGTGTTTGTCATGTAACGAATATCCCGCTGGCCTCTACGGCGCACGGGGCTTCACCTCAGTCCCGATGCAGCACCGCGTCGGCCAGGCGTTGCAGGCCGGCGACAGCGTCCCGGCCACGCTCCCAGGGCGTGACCACCAGGCGCGTCACACCCAGGTCTTCCCGGCGACGCAGCTCGTCGCGGTCGACCGTGTGACAGGCGGTGGTAATCTGCAGGGAGGCAAAGTCCCGGCCGCGGTCCGCGGCGATGTCGCGCAGTTTCTGCAACACCGGGGCCACGCCGTCGAGCGTGTGTCCCACACCGTACCAGCCGTCGCCGTGCAGCACGGCGCGGCGCAGCGCGGCCGCCGGACACCGCATCCAGGGTCTGGATGGCGCGCGCGGCGACAAAGGAATGGCGCAGGCCGAGCAGGTAGACGTTACTCCCCAGGCGGATATCGCGGGTGCGGCCAGCGTTGTGCCCGGTTCGATCATCGCCAACACTCCCTGGCCGGAGCAGTGACCGCGCTGGCGCGCCGACCACTGCGAAGATATCATTGTCCGGCAGGCGGTCCGCCCCGGTCAACAGACTCGCGGCGACAAACGTCCGCGCCGCCTGACAGGCGATCGCCGCGATAACCAGAATAAGGGTCGTAGCACGATGAAACCCGGAAGCAAACTGTGCAGCACCGTATGTGACACCGAGGTCATGCTGATTCGCTACAGCCAGGGCCAGATCGAGTGCGGCGGTGCACCCATGGCCGAGGAAAAAACCGCCAACGGCTCACCCGACCCGGCTTTCTCCGCGGGATCCCTGATCGGCAAACGCTACGTGGACGCCGACGACACGCTGGAGTTGCTCTGTGTCAAAGCCGGCGCCGGCTCCTTGTCCGTGGACGGCGTGGCGTTGCAGCTCAAGGAAGCCAGGCCGCTGCCCTCCTCCGACTGAAACGCCGATGAATATCGCCCTGCTCCTGCAGATGGCGGCGGACGCCGCGGCCGAGCGCAGCGCACTGGTCTGCGACGGCCGGCACTGGAGCTACGGCGAACTCCTGCGCGCCGCCCGCGGCGCGGCCACTCACCTGTCCGGCAGCGGTTGCGCTTGTGTCGCACTGCTGGACGAAAGCTCGGCCGCGGCACCCGTGGCCCTGTTCGGCGCGGCGCTCGCGGGCATGCCCTACGTGCCACTGAACTACCGCCTGGCCGACGCGGACCTCGGCGCACTGCTGCAGCGCATCGCGCCGGCATACATCGTAGGCGACACCGGGCGGGTCGCCAGGCTGGCGGGCGGGCAGGACCAGCACTGCACGGGACGCGAGGACTTCCTGGCCGCGGCGCAACAGGCCGAACCGCTGGCGCAAGAGATTGCCGGCGAGGGCATAGCGGCGCAGATCTTCACCAGCGGCACCACCGCCGCACCCAAGGCTGCGCTGCTGCGTCACGCCAACCTGCTCGGCTATATTCTCGGCACGGTGGAGTTTGGCGCCGCGGACGCGGACGACGCGGCACTGGTCTGCGTGCCGCCCTACCATATCGCCGGCATCTCCGCGCTGCTCAGTTCCGTCTACGCGCTGCGCCGCATGGTCATCCTGCCCGCCTTCGATCCGCAAGACTGGCTGCGACTGGTGCAACAGGAGCGCGTCAGCAACGCCTTCGTGGTGCCAACCATGCTCGGGCGCATCGTGGACCAACTGGAGGCAGGAGCGGCCACGGACCTCTCCTGCCTGCGCGCGCTGGCCTACGGCGGGGGCCGCATGCCGCCGCAACTGATCGAGCGCGCGCTGCGGCTGCTGCCGGACACGGAGTTCACCAATGCCTACGGTCTCACCGAGACCAGTTCCACTATCGCCCTGCTCGGTCCGCGGGAGCACCGCCAGGCGCTGGACGCCGCGGACCCTGTCGTGCGCGCACGCCTGGCCTCGGTCGGCCAGGCGCTGCCGACGGTGGAGATCGAGATTCGCGATGCGACGGGCCGCGCGCTGCCGGCGGGACAGCGCGGCGAAATCTACGTGCGCGGCGAGCAGGTGTCCGGCGAGTACCGCGAGCGCTCCGCGCTGGACGAGCAGGGCTGGTTCCCTACCCGCGACGCGGGCTGGCTGGACGAGGACGGCTATTTGTTCCTCGCCGGGCGCGCCGATGACGTCATTGTGCGCGGGGGCGAAAACATATCACCGGCCGAAATCGAGGACGTACTGACCTCGCACCCGGCGATCGCCGACGCCGCCGCGGTCGGCGTGCCCTCCCCTGAGTGGGGCGAGGCCATCGCCGTCGCGGTGGTGGCCAGGCCCGGCAGCCCCTGCCCCGGCGCGGACGAGTTGCGCGAACTGGTGCGCAGCCGGCTGCGTTCCTCGCGCGTGCCGCAACAGGTGCGCGTGCTCGACGCGCTGCCGTACAATGAGATGGGCAAGCTGCTGCGGTGTGATATCCGCGCACTGTTCCAGCCTCGACCCGCCAGCGAACGCAACGGCCTGCCATGAACGAACTCGACCCCACCACCTCCCCGGCACTGAGCGGCCAGGTCGCCTAAGTCAACGGCGCGACCGTGCCGGTGGACGGCGGCACCTGGGCCGGCGGCGGCTGCTCGCGCAACAGCCGCGGCGAGTGGACCCTCACCCCCAGTGAATAGCCGGCGCACGACGCGCTAGCCTGCGCCGCCCAGTTGGTTCCGCCAGCGCCGCCGGTACTCGTCCAGCCCGCGCCACGCGCCCGGGGTCGCCGTGTCCAGCGCCGGCGGGATCGACACACCCAGGGCGAGCTGCGCGGCGCCGCTGACCGTGCCGGTAGCGTCGCGGGACAGGCGCACGGCCCGCCGCGGACGCAGTTGCGCCAGCAGTGCGCACAGCGGCGCGTTGCGCAGCCAGGCCCCCTCGATGACGATATCACCCGTGGCGCGCAGCAGCTCCAGTTCGTAGTCCAGCATCAGCGCACAGTACAGGCTGGCCAGGGCCGGGCCGCTGGCGCTCCCGCCCTGGATACACGGCGCGCGCCCGCCAAAGGGTCCGCTGCCGCCGCTGAAATCCGGCAGCGCCAGCACCCCGTCGTCGATCACGCGCTGCACGTCCGCGGCGCTGAACGCGTCCGCGGCAGCGGCGCCGCTGCGCGCGCAGATCGCCTGGAATTCACGCCCGCCCATGAAGCGCGCGCAGGGCACCGGGTCGCCATTGATATCGACATTGGCGAGCATGTCCCGGCGCTCGTCCAATGCGGACAGGGAGGCTCCTGAGGCGAAGGTGATGACCCAGGTGCCTGTGGACACCACGGTAAACGCTCCGGCGCTGCCGCGTCCCAGGTAGCGCAGGTAGCTCGCGTTGGAGTCGTGCACGCCGGCGACCACCCGGCAGTCGCCGGGCAGCCCGGTCTGCGCCGCGACCTCCGCGCTCAGCGCACCCACGACCTCGCCGGCGCCGACCAGCGGCGGCAGTTTATCGCGCAGGCCCAGTGCGTCGACCAGGTCGCTGTAGTCGCGCGCGGCGGGAGCCCACAGGTCCGTGTGGCAGCCCCAGGATGTGAACTCCGCGACAGCGCGCCCGGTCAGGCGCCAGGCCCAGTACTGTGGGTACGGCAGCAGCAGGTGCGCGCGCTCGAACTGCGCGCGGTGATGGCGCCGCTGCCAGGACAACTGACGGCCCAGGTTCAGCCCCGCCGGCAATGCGGGCGAAAACGTCTGTGCGAAGGCCGGCCGCAGCGCCGCGTAATCCGCATCCCTCGCCACGTGCTCGAACTCGTAGTCCATCACCGGCAGCGCCAGGCCCGCGGCGCCGGCCGCGGGGTCCAGCAGCGCCGCGCAGGCGCCGTGGGTGGTGACCGCCAGGCGGTCGATGTGCGCCGCGGCGGCGAACTGCGCCAGCCCCGCACACATCCAGCGCCACAGGCCATCGATATCGTAGTGCGGGTACGGCGGGCCGCAGAGCACCGGGTTGTCGCGGCTGAGCCTTGCGCGGCAGTTCAGCGCGTCGTCGAGCAGGTGCAGTTTGACGTGGGTCTTGCCGACATCGATGACCGCACAGTGCCGGCTCACCGGGCGCCGCCCCGCTCCTTGACCATGATCCAGTAGCTCGCGCTGGCAAAATACAGCAGTGATGGCAGGATCAGCCAGCTGCGCAGCCACTCGATATCGCCGCCGTTGAACACCGCCAGCGCCATGGCGGCACAGGCCAGCAGACTGCCCCAGGCGATGTAGCGGCACGCGCGCGCGGCGCCGCCCGGTTGCTCCTGCCGCTCGGCACTGCGCACCGCGGCCAGGGTCGCACGCTCCTGCGCCTTGCGCGCCTGTTCGACTTGCGATTCGCGCTGTGCGACGGCGGCGCCGGCCTGCCCCGCCCCCATGGCGCGCGCCGCCAGCACGTAGACCAGCATCGCCGTCAGCCAGGCCGGCAGCAGCAGGAAGAACAGGTGCAGTCCCGTCAGGTTGGCGAGCAGTGCCACGGCCAGGCCTGCCAGCCAGGCCAGCAGCGCCGCGCCATTGGTGCTGGCGCCGCGCGCGCCCGACCAGTAGCGCGCCAGGCCCAGGCGCGGGAACAGCCAGTGCTCGGTGACGATAATGGCGCCCACTGGCGCCAGCAGCAGGCCCATCAGGCCGAGGAAGTCCATCAGCCGGGTGAAGACAAAGGGAAAGCAGGCGATGACCGTGGTCAGGGCGCCGGTAACCAGGGTCACGCGGGTGCGATCCCAGCGGTGGTTTAGCGACTGGAACGCCAGCCCGGCGCGGTAGATGGTCGGGTTGGAGGTGGTCCAGCCGGCGATGATGACGGCGACGATACCCGCCGAGCCCAGGGCCTGGTGGGCCACCGCGCCGGCGTCCAGGTTGCCAATGCCTGTCTGCAGCAGCGACACGGCGCCGGCGCCCATGATGCCGGCGCAGATCCACGCGCCGAAATGCCCGATGTACATGCCCAGGGCGGAGAAGTACCCGTAGCTCGAACGCCGCGCGAAGCGCAGCACGGTCATGTCCGACAGGCCCACGTGCATCGGCAGGTTGCAGATCCAGGCGAAGGCCGCCACGTGCCAGAAGCTCATGCCGCTGTCAGGCTGCTGCACCCAGATATAGGCGTCGCCGACGATCCACAACGCCTCGAAAAACCCCGTCCCGGGGGGCAGCGCGGCCGCGGCGGACAGCAGCGGCCACATGGCCAGCGCGCCGGCGAGGAACATCAGGATCATCCAGGGCGCACAGACCTCGGAAAAACGCGCCACAAATGCAAAGCCACGCACGGCAATGGCCACCACCACCGCACCGACCAGCAGGGCGACGGCGACAAAGGCGGCGCTGGTCGGGTACCAGTTCACCTGCGGCGTGATATCGAACAGGATGCGCACCGCGGAAGCGGATACGGTGATCATGGCGCCGCCGAGTACGCAAAAGAAGATACCGTTGATCACGCTGTAGATGCGAATGACCCCGCTGCCGGCAATCTTTTCCAGGTAGGCGTAGAGCGTCAGGCGAGTGTCCGTGGCGATCGGCGCACACAGCAAGGCCCAGCTCAGCACCGCCAGCAGGTTGCCCAGCAGCAGGCCGCCGATCACCGCGCTGGTGGACACGCCCCAGGCGACGAACATTGCGCCGATGACGAACTCGGTGCCGGCCACGTGTTCGCCGGCGTAGCTGGCGGCGAAATGCCGCGCCGGCAACAGCCGCTCTCCCGTGACCGGCGTGCGGTCGAATTCGCCGCTGGCCAGCGGTGTGTTGGAATCAGTTGCGGCAGTGTCTTGCATGGCGCTCTCCCGGCCCTGGAATTATTCTGCTTGTTCAGGTGGTTCTGGTTATTCCTGGTGTCTTGCCTGTGCGGCTTATTCTGCTTATTCGGCGATCAGCACCTCGACGCCGGCGGCTTCGAACAGGTCGCGCTGCCGCGTGTCGATGCCCGCATCGGTGACCAGCATATCCACGTCGGACAGGGGGCAGGTGATCAGGGTGCTGCGCGCACCGATCTTGCTGCTGTCGGCGAGCACGACCAGGCGGTCGGCCTGTTTTTTCAGTTTCAGTTCGGCGCGCACCAGCAGCGGGTCAGACTCCATGACCCCGTACTCGCCGATACCGGGCGTGCCCATGAACATGTAGGTGCCGTGGTAGCGGTCGATGATATCGTCGTCGAAGGCGCTGAGCACTATGTTCTGCTTGCGGTACAGCTCGCCCCCCGGCAGCGACACGCGGTTGTCGCTGGTATTGAGCAACTCCAGCGCCAGCGGCACCGAGTTGGTCAGGATGTTCAGCCGCCGCCCGGCGAGAAATTCAGTCATCATGTAGGTCGAACTGCCGCCGTTGATGATGATGGCGTCGCCGTCTTCGCACAGAGCCACCGCGCGGCGCGCAATGGCGCGCTTCTGCGCGACGTGCTTCTCGACGTTGGCGAGAAACGCCGAGCCCTTCAGGTGTGGCCGCAGCAAGGCCACCGCCTGCGGACTGCGCTGCGCGCCGCCGTGTACCTTGACCAGCTTGCCCTGCTCGCTGAGCTTGGCCAGGTCGCGACGCACGGTCGCCTCGGAGGCGTTGAGCACGCCGGAGAGGTCGCGCACGCTCACCGCCTGCTGCTCGTCGAGCAGGTCGAGTATCAGGCTGTGTCGCTGGGTTTCCAGCATCGGGTGTCTCCTCGCGTAATGCGCGATAATAAGCGTCTTTGATCGGTTATGCAATATTATGATTGATTATGCTCAGGCCACGTGTATACTGGGCGCCCCGCTACACTCAAACCAGACCACACAGCCAGCCGACCATGACCGATATCCTGGAGAATCGCTGGGACGACCAGCACGCCGCCACCCTCAGCGAAGCCGAATTGCTGCTGTACCGCTCCAACCTGCTCGGCGCCGACCTGCGCATCACCAACTACGGCGGCGGCAACACCTCCGCCAAGATCACGCAGCCGGACCCGCTGACCGGCGAGGCGTCGCCGGTGCTCTGGGTGAAGGGTTCGGGCGGGGACCTGGGCTCCATGGCGCTGGACGGCTTCGCCACCCTGTACCTGGACAAACTGCGGCAGCTGAAGAAGCTGTACCGCGGCCTGGAACACGAGGATGAGATGGTCGGCTACCTGCCCCATTGCACCTTCGATCTCAACCCGCGCGCCGCGTCCATCGACACCCCCCTGCACGCCTATATTCCCCATGCCCACGTCGACCACATGCACCCGGACGCGGTCATCGCCATCGCCAGCACCGTCGACAGCCGCGCGCTGACCGAACGCATCTGGGACGGCGAACTCGGCTGGCTGCCCTGGCAACGCCCCGGCTTCGACCTCGGGCTGAAGCTGGAAGCCGTCGCCCGCGACAACCCTGCACTCAAGGGCATCGTGCTGGAGGGCCACGGCCTGTTTACCTGGGGCGAGAGCGCCAGGCAGTGTTACGACAATACGCTGGCGGTGATCCAGCGCGCCGCGGACTGGCTGGCGCAACACAACGAGGGGGCCGCGTTCGGCGGCGCGCGCCACGAGCAACCGCTGCCCGCGCAGCGGCGCCGCGAGGTGGCAGCGGCCCTGATGCCGGCCCTGCGCGGGCGTGTCAGCGACGGGCAGTGCCAGGTCGGTCACTTCGACGACAGCGAGGCCGTGCTGGAGTTTGTCGACAGCCGGGAACTGCAAGCGCTGGCCGCCCTGGGCACCTCCTGCCCGGACCACTTCCTGCGCACCAAGATCCGGCCGCTGGTGATCGACTTTGACCCGGCGGTGGAGGGCCAGGCGGAGCTGGCGCGCTGTATCGGCGCACTGGACCAGCAGTTGACGGAGTACCGCGCCATGTACGCGCAGTACTACGCGCGCTGCCAGCACCCGGACAGCCCGGCGATGCGCGATCCCAATCCCGTGGTCTACCTCGTACCCGGCGTGGGTATGCTCACCTTCGCCAGGGACAAGGCCACCGCGCGCATCGCGGGTGAGTTCTACATTAACGCCATCAACGTCATGCGCGAGGCGAACGGCGTCAGCGAGTACCGCGCCCTGCCCGAGCAGGAGGCCTTCGACATCGAGTACTGGCTGCTCGAGGAGGCCAAGCTGCAACGCATGCCACCGGCGAAGTCACTGGCCGGCCGGATCGCCTTTATCACCGGCGGCGCGGGCGGTATCGGCAAGGCTACCGCCACGCGCCTGGCGCGCGAGGGGGCCTGCGTCATGCTCGCGGACATCGACGGCGACGCGCTGGGCGAGGCCGTGGCGCAGCTGCGCGCGAGCTTCGGCACCGACGCGGTGCGCGGTGTGCAGTGCGACGTCACCGACGAACAGGCGGTGCGAGCGGCCTTCGACGCTACCGCCGTGGCCTTCGGCGGACTGGACATCCTGGTCTCCAACGCCGGCATTGCCAGCGCCGCTCCCCTGGACGAAACCAGCCTGGCGCTGTGGGATCGCAACATCCGCATACTGGCTACCGGGTATTTCCTGGTCAGCCGCGAGGGCTTCAGCCTGCTCAAGCGCCAGGGTCTGGGCGGCGCGATCATATTCATCGCCTCCAAGAATGGCCTGGTCGCCAGTCCCAATGCGGCCGCCTACTGCACGGCCAAGGCCGCGGAACTGCAACTGGCGCGCGGCGTGGCGCTGGAGGGCGCTCCGCTGGGCATACGCTGCAACTCGGTCAACCCCGACGCGGTACTGCGCGGTTCGAAGATATGGAGCGGCAAGTGGAAGGAGGAGCGCGCAGCCGCCTACGGCATGTCCGAGGAGGACCTGGAGGAACACTACCGGCAGCGATCACTGCTCAAGCGCAACGTGTTCCCCGAGGATATCGCCGAGGCGGTGTACTTCCTGGCCAACGAGGAAAGCTCGGCCAAATCCACCGGCAACATCATCAACGTCGACGCCGGCCACGCGCCGTCGTTCACACGCTAGAGGGCAGGCCATGAACAGTCCCTACACCGCAGAATTTATCGACGAGCAGAACCGTGCATCGCACGCGGCGCTGCAGGCGGACTACACCGCGCTGGCTGAGACGCTGGCGCGGCGCGGCGCAGATATCGAGTCCCTCAGGGCGCGCGCACGCGCCTTCGCCGTGGCCATCCCGAGCTGGGGCGTGGGCACGGGCGGCACGCGCTTCGCGCGCTTTCCGGGCCCCGCCGAACCGCGCAACATCTTCGAGAAGCTGGAGGACTGCGCGGTCATCCACAGCCTCTCGCGCGTCACGCCCAGCGTGTCCCCACACTTCCCCTGGGACGCCGCGGACGACATGGCCGCGGTGCGCGACTACGGCGATGCCCTGGGGCTGGGCTGGGACGCGGTAAACTCCAACACCTTCCAGGACCAGCAGGACCAGGCGCTCAGCTACCGCTTCGGCAGCCTCAGCCACACCGACGCCGCCGTGCGCGAACAGGCCGTCGCCCACAACCTGCAGTGCATCGAGTGGGGCGAGATGCTGGGCAGTCGCGCCCTGACCGTGTGGGTCGGCGACGGCTCCAACTTTCCCGGACAGCAGCATTTCTCGCGCGCGCTGCAGCGCTACCTGGACAGCGCCCGCGACATCTACGCCGCCCTGCCCGACGACTGGCGCATGTTCATCGAACACAAGATGTTCGAACCGGCGTTCTACTCCACCGTCATCCAGGATTGGGGCACGAACGTGCTCTGCGCCATGGAGCTGGGCGAAAAAGCGAAATCGCTGGTCGACCTGGGTCACCATGCGCCCAACGTGAACATCGAGATGATCGTGTCGCGGCTGATCCAGTTTGGCAAGCTGGCCGGCTTCCATTTCAATGACAGCAAGTACGGCGACGACGACCTGGACAGCGGCTGCATCAACCCCTACCAGCTGTTCCTGGTGTTCAACGAGCTGGTGGACGCCGAGCACAACAGCGTGGCGGACTTCGACCCGGCCTACATGCTGGACCAGTCGCACAACGTCACCGATCCCATCGAAAGCCTGATCAACTCGGCCCTGGAGGTGCAGCGCAGCTACGTCAAGGCGCTGCTGGTCGACCGCGAGGCGCTGTACGCGTACCAGGAAGACAACGACGCACTGATGGCCAGCAATACCCTGAAGCAGGCCTACAACACCGACGTCGACCCGATCCTGGCCATGGCGCGCCTGGACCAGGGCGGCGCTATCGACCCCCTGGCCTGCTACCGCGCCGCCAACTACCGGGCGGCACTGCTGCCGCAGCGTCCCGCCGTCGCCGCCAGTGGGTCGGGCATCGTCTGATTGCCGCCGCGACTAACGCAACAGGTCCTGTAGAAAACGGCACCCGTCCTGCGCCAGCGCGTCCTGGCTGGAAGCCAGTGGGCGCCAGATAGCGGCAGCATCGGCGATTTCCTCGCAAGCGGGTGTGAACGACTCGATAATACAGTCGCCCGAGTAGCCGATGTCGCGCAGACCGCGCGCCAGCGCTTCCCAGTGCACCTGTCCCGCACCCGGAGTACCGCGATCGCTTTCACTGGCGTCGACGTACACCAGGTCGTCGCCGGCCAGCATCACCGCCGCGTAGACATCCTTCTCCTCGATATGCATGTGAAAGGTGTCCAGGTGAATGCCCACGGAAGACAGGCCGATTTCGCCGACCATGGCCTTGACCTGTTGCGCGGTGTTGACCAGGTCGGTTTCGAAACGGTTCAGCGGCTCCAGCGCCAGCGTCACCCCGTGGTCCGCGGCCATTTTTCCCGCCTGCGTCAGGCCGGACACCGCCAGGTCCCATTCGCGCTGGCGCTGTTGCGGCGCGAGCTGGCGCCGCTTGCCGGTGGCGGAATAGGCGGGACCGGCCAGCACCGTGACGCCCAGCTTCTCGCAGATCGCCAGGACCTCGCCGATGTAATCCAGGCAGTTGCGGCGCACCCGTTCATCCTGGTGCGTCAGATCCCGCTCCGGGCCGAAGGCGCCGGACACGTACAGGCGCAACGGGTGCTCGGCGAGCACCGCGCGCATACCGTCGATATCGATCAGCCCCGGCTGCTCCACGGGCATGGTAAAGGCGTCGAAGCCCATACCCGCGGCCTTGTTCACCAGTTGCACGGCATTCGCGTCGAACGGCGACGTCCATACCCAGGCATTGACACCGACACCGATTGTTCCCATGTTGACACTCGCCTGCTTGACAGTTGTGCGCTATTTAGCCACGTGCGATCAGGCCAGGCAATCGGCGCCGTTCGAATTCGAACTCGATGCCGCCGCTGGTGCGGGCGAGTTGCATCTCGAGGGGTTCGCGCAGCGGCTCGTTGCGCTCGTCGACACGGATCTCCCATGCCAGGCGCGCTTCCCCCGGGTCATCGACGCGGTGGCAGCGCGCCCGGGGATTGACGTGGGCGGCCAGGGATTCCAGCGCGGGGTGCGGCTCGGCGCACAACTGGCTGAACCAGTTGTGCGCAATGTCCTCGTGCAGGGCCGGGCAATCGCCGATGCCGATACGCAGACTCGCGGGCCCGGTGATCTCCACACGCAGGTCCACGTAGCTACGCGGGTAGAAGTGCGGGTGCAGCTGGAACAGCTTGGCCATGGTGTTGATATCATCGCCCTGCAGGCCGGGAATTCTGCGCAAGCGCTCGACCGCGACACGGGCGTGTCCCACCCAGGAGCGTTCCGACAAGCGCCGCCCCACCGCGTCGCCGTAATGGATGGTCTGGCTGCGCGTAAAGCTGTGCGCCAGCAACAGGGCCTGAACGGCGTTTTCCTGGATGATCAGCTGCAGGGCGCGCTGGGAAAAATCCTCGAACTGCAGCTGCGGGTCGAAGGGGCCGGAGTAGTCCTCCAGGCCGCCCGCTTCGACGATCGCCTCCTGAGTCACCAGCGGTACCTGAGCGAGCAGGCTGCGCTGCAGCTCGTACATCACCGGCGTGTGCTCGAAAGTGCTGTTGTCCTCGCCCTTGAACACCTTCCAGCGGCAGTGCGGATAGCGCTGGGCCCCGTTGCCGATGGCCGAATCGTTGCGCGGAGGTCGGTGCAGCGGACGCATTACGATGCGCGGGTGGGTCGCCGCGGCGGTGGCGTCGAAGGTCGGATCCTCAATGTCATGACACATGCGCTTGATCAGATCGGTGTCGTTGCCGTTGCGTTCCAGGTCCATCAGCGCGCCGCAGTGCGCCAGCCAGAACTCACCGTAGTCCGGCTCATCCAGGCGGAACTGGAAATCCATGAACTGTTGCGGCGCCCCCACCTCCAGCTGGATGTTTTTGAACACCGTCTCCACGGTGTCGCCGGTGAAGTTCAGCGCCTGTTGCATACGCGGCGAGTACACCGGGCTGGCGCCCTGCCACTCCTCGATACCCGAACGCGTAAAGCCGTCGGCGCCGTACTCCAGGGCGACCAGGGGCTGCCCCACCCGGTCGTACAGGTGGCCGATGAGGTTGAATTCGTGCGCCAGCCGCGAGAGAAAGTCGCGGGAAAAGTCCGCCAACATCAATTGCGGGTCGAAGGGCCCGCAGTAATCGTTCCTCAGGTTCATGCTCCGCTACTCCTGCTGGATGCTGCCCCGCGCCACCGCCCGCGGACCTCACTGGTTTTCGCGTCGCATAGCATCGTTACCCCGCCTGTTGCAGGGGATATAACCCCGGGGCTGGTCATGAAATAACCAGAAAGAATATGTTAATAGTTATTACATTCTGTATTCGTATTTCTTGCCCGCCTGGCCTTAAATAAACCCTGGTGGCGCGCCGGAGCCTCCAGCACCCCCTCCGGGGGGTGCATCCGGCGCGACGCCACGGAGGGGAAAACGTGACCACTGTGACCCACATCGCCATCGCTGCCCTGCTCTGCGCTTGCATCGCCCCGGCGACGGCGCGGGAGAACCGCGCCACCCTGCAGTGCGGGGTGCAACTGGGCGGCAGCGAACTGGCCTACAAGCCCCCCTCCTCCATGCGCAGGAAGAAGCTCAGCTTGCAGCCGCAGTTTGCGCGGGCTGACAGCTACCGGCGTATCCAGCGCGATGACAGTCGTTTCAACTTCCGCTTCAAGGACAACACCGTCAGCTCCCGCCTGCCAGCCATCATGGCCATCGCCCGGGTAGGCTGCGCGTGGCGCTGATGGGCTGCCGGCCCTGCAACAGGGACGGGCAAGACAGGTAATCGCAGCCGGCGCTACCGAATCGGCAGGTCCCGGGCGCTGTCGACCTCCCCGCTGACGCTGATCTCGAACTCTTCCTGGAATTTCTCCACCTGCACCTCCACCTTCTCCACCCTGTGCCCGTACTGGGCAATGTGAAACATGGCATCACCCTCGTACATCAGCGGCAGGTTGGTCCGGCCTATGACCACGCCGTCGCAATCCGCGAGAATTTCCGTTTCACCATCACCCAGGGGGTCGGCCAGCACCGCGAGAACCTCACCCTGGGCGACTTTCGCACCCAGTGGCACCAGGGTGCGCACCACCCCGCTGGACGGCGAGCGCACCCAGCTGGTATGCCCGCTAATAATCGGCGCAGGGGGCTCACGCCCTCCGCGCCGCGGCGCCAGCATACCGATGGCGCGCATCACGTTGAGGATACCTTTCACACCGGCGCGAATATTCATCTCCTCGAAGCGCAGCGCCTCGCCAGCCTCGTAAAGAATGACCGGGATGCCCATCTGCCCGGCGCAGTCGCGCAGGGATCCGTCGCGAATACGCGCGTCGATGGCCAGCGGGGTGCCAAATGCCCGCGTCATGGCCAGCGCCTCCGCGTTGTCCAGGTCAGCGCGAATCTGCGGGAAGTTGCTGCGGTGGCGCGCCCCGGTGTGCAGGTCGATACCGTGGGTGGATTTGCTGACAATTTCGCTGATGAAGGTGTGCGCCACACGCCCGGTCAGCGAGCCCTTGGGCGATCCGGGAAAGGAACGGTTGATGTCCCGCCCATCGGGGAGATAGCGCGAGTGGTTGAGAAATCCGTAGACGTTGACGATAGGAATGGCCAGTAGCGTACCGCGCAGGCGTTGCAAGGACCGATGCTGCAGCAGCCGGCGAATGATCTCCACACCGTTAATCTCGTCGCCGTGCAGCGCCGCGCAGGCGAACAGTACCGGGCCCGGTCGCTTGCCGCGTACGACCTGGACCGGAATCGACAGGGTATCGTGGGTATACATTGGCGCGACAGCGATATCGATGGTGCGCCGTTCGCCGGGCGCAACGGCGACCCCGCCAATCACCAGTTCCTGGTTTTCAGCCACCGCTTTCAGCCTCTGGTGCGCCGGCTACCGCGGGTCGGCCTGCCGTTCTGCTCGACATACTCTATGATCTTGCCGGCGATGTCCTTGCCGCTGGTCTCCTCGATCCCGCGCAGCCCCGGCGAGGAGTTCACCTCCATGACCAGTGGCCCCCGCGCCGAGCGCAGCAGGTCGACACCGGCCACATGCAGGCCCATGGTCTGTGACGCCTTGACCGCGGTAGCCCGTTCCTCGGGGGTCAGCTTGGTCACCACCGCCTTGCCGCCGCGGTGCAGGTTGGACCTGAACTCGCCCTCGGCGGCGCTGCGCTCCATGGCGGCGACCACCTTGCGGCCGATAACGAAGGCGCGTACGTCACTGCCGCCGGCCTCCTTGATGAACTCCTGCACCAGGAAGTCGGCGCCCAGTTCGGTGAACGCGTCGATCACCGATTCGGCGGCCTTGTAGGTTTCCGCCAGCA
The DNA here is from genome assembly GCA_002699145.1 of Halioglobus sp. GTDB lineage: Bacteria > Pseudomonadota > Gammaproteobacteria > Pseudomonadales > Halieaceae > Marimicrobium. The sequence continues at coordinate 153,266 of PABK01000035.1, read as the reverse complement.
CCACGCCGCGCCCCTGGGTGCCCGACAACAGCTTGAGCACCACCGGCGCCCCGCCTACCAGCTTGATCAACTCGCGGCCATTTTGCACCGCGTGGGCGAAACCGGTCACCGGCATGCCCAGACCCTTGCGCGACAGCAACTGCAACGCGCGCAGCTTGTCCCTGGAGCGGCCCAGGGGAATGGACTCCACCAGGCTGTACACGCCCATCATCTCGAATTGCCGGATAACCGCGGTGCCGTACTCGGTGATCGAGGCGCCGATGCGCGGAATGACCGCGTCGTAGCCCTCCAGCTTGTCGCCGCGGTAATGAATACTGGGCTCCGAGGAGTTGATATCCATATAGCACTTGAGCGTATCGATCACCCGGACATCGTGGCCGCGACTCTCCGCCGCCTCCGCGAGTCGCCGGGTGCTGTAGAGGTTCTTGTTGCGCGACAGGATGCCGATCTTCAATTTCACTTGCGGTTTTCCTCCTGCGTGCGCGCGGGCCGCGTTCCCAGGTAGGAACGCCCGGAATCGACAAGGAAGCGTTTGCGCAACGCGGTGCGCCCCAGCAACATGCGAAAACGCATGCTGTCACGGTCGGTAAGGGTCGCTTCCGCCCTGATGTCCTCGCCGCCGACGCGCACGGTTGTTTCGATGACGTAACGCAACTCCTCGTGTCCACCGGAGTCGCGAACCACGCGCCGGTCCAGCACCGGCGCCTCGCACCACACTACATGATCTGTATCCTGCTGCAACGGGTGCATGGCAAACTTTACCCAGGAGCTGCCATCGCGCTCGAAGGGTTGCACTTTGAAGGCGTGCAGCGCGGTGGTCCTGGCGCCGGTATCCACCTTGGCCTTGATGCGCTCGATACCCAGGTCGGGCAGGCTTACCCACTCGCGCCAGCCCAGCACCTTGCGCGCCGTGGACATCAGGCCTCTCCCCCATCCGCCGGCTGCCGCAGCACCAGCTGGCCGTCCAGGTGTACATCGCGCTGCGGGAAGGCGATCACCACCTCGTGGTCGCGAAACAGTGCGTCGATGCGAAAACGCAGGTCGCTGCGAATCGCACGCAGCCCGCGCTCGGCGCCGGTGTAGACCCACACATCCAGGGTGAAGAGCAGCGAATTGTCGCCAAAATCCTCGAACAACACATTGTGCGCCGGATCGTCCAGCACATCCGGATGCTCACTGGCGACCTCGTTGAGCAGCTCGCGCACCCTGGCCACGTCCGAGCCGTAGGCGACACCGACACTGACCGAGGTGCGCACCAGGCGATCCACCAGCGTCCAGTTGGTCACGGTATTCTCCAACAGGTAGCTGTTGGGCACCAGCAGGTGCACGCCGTCCACCCGGCGAATGCGCGTGGAGCGCGTATCGATGGACTCCACGGTGCCGCGAATCTCGCCCAGCTCCAGGAAATCGCCGATCTTGATCGGTCGCTCCCACATCAGTATCCAGCCGCTGATGAAATTGTTGATGATGTTCTGCGCGCCAAAACCGACACCGATGGCCACCGCGCCCGAAACGAAAGCGAACGCACCCAGCGGCACGTTGAGGTACTCCAGGGTCATGAACAGGAGTACCAGGAAGCCAAAGATGATGTAGGCCCTGGACAGAAGGTGGACGAGGTCCCGATTCATACTGCCGCGGACCAGGCGCCCGCGCAGCAGCCGACCGCTCCACAGCACGAACAGGCCGCCCAGCGCAATCAGCGCCAGCACCGAGAGTATCTGCAACAGGCTCAGGCTGGTCTCCCCGAAAACGATGACCGGTGTGCGTAAAATTTGTAGGACTTGCTCCATGGACTGTGGCCCGTTCTCCAGCGCCGCGCGCTATACTGATTATTGCGTAGACAATCCGCCACCGATAATCACGGGACTATTTAGCATGATCAGGACGCTATTGCTAACTGCCGAGGACGAGTGCCTGCAGGGCGGTGCTGAACTCATCCAGCGCTGGCGGCAGCTGGGCGGCAAGTTGTGGCTGGACCTGGAGGGCGAACCGGGGGACGAGTTTCGCCAGCTGCTGACGGACATGGGCTGTGACGAACTGGCGATCCGCGACAGTTTCCGCACCCGTCACCCGCCCAAGGCCGAGCACTTCGACGCGCACTCCTTCGTGCTGTTTCGCGGTATCGCCTCGCTGGACGAGACCCTTGAACTGGACGCGCAACAGCTCGGCATCTGGGTCGGCGACGGCCACCTGATCACCGCCCACCGCGGCCCCTCGGTCAGCATCGAGCACTTCTGGCAACTCCAGGCGGCAGATGGCCTGCTCGCGGAACCCAACATCCTGGCGCTGAAGCTGCTCGAGTACGCCAGCGGCCGCTACCTGGAGCGCCTGCTGGACTTCGAGGACCGTCTCGGGGAACTCGAGGACAGTATCGTCATGGAGCAGTCCGAGCAGGAGATGCGCGAGCTGGTGCTGTACCGCGCCAGGCTACGCAAACTTCGGCGGATTTTCAGCTACCACCAGCGCCTGGCGGAGGATATCTGGCGCTGCGGCAGTATCTACCTGGGCAGCGGCGAGGACGACAGCCTGCACATTCGCAGGAACGTCTACGACCGCTGCGAACGCCTGTACAGCCTGTGCGCCATGTACTACGAAATCTGCGGCGACCTGATCGAGGGCTATATTTCGCTCAGCTCGCATCGCCTGAACAACACCATGAAAGTGCTCACCATCATCACCGCGGTGTTCGTGCCACTCGGGTTTCTCGCCGGCCTCTACGGTATGAACTTTGAATACATGCCCGAGTTGAGCTGGCGTTACGCCTACTTCACCCTGCTCGGTGTGATGGCCCTGGTCGCCACCTCGATGCTGGTGATGTTTCGCAGGATTCGCTGGTTGTGATGCGCAGTACAGCGCGAACCATTGACCGCCGGGAAACGCGGCGCCGCGCAGCCGTCACCGACTCGCCCGCACCTGCCGATAAATTCCAGGTGTCGCCGCCATGAGCCTGCTGTTGTTGCTCGCCGGACTGGTGTTGCTGCTCGGCGGCGGCACCGCCCTGGTCAGCGCGGCCTCCTCCCTGGCGGCGCGCCACGGCGTCTCGCCCCTCATCGTGGGCATGACCGTGGTGGCCTTCGGTACCAGCGCACCGGAACTGGTGGTGAACGTCATCGGCGCCCTGCGCGGCTCCACCGACCTGGCCTTCGGCAACGTGGCCGGGTCCAATATCGCCAACCTCGGCCTGGTGCTGGGCCTGGCCGCGCTTATTCGCCCGGTCAGCATCCAGGGCCAGGTGGTGCGGCGGGAGTTGCCCCTGCTGCTGCTGGGCACCCTGATGGTGCTGGTGATGACCCTGGACCGCTGGCTGCTGGACACGCCGCCGCAACTGACCCGCTCCGAGGGCCTGGTCTTGCTGCTACTGTTCACGGTGTTCCTCTATTTCACCATCGGCGACCTGATGAACAAGCAGGAGGACCCACTGCTTGGGGACCTGAAGGAGATGGAGGATTCCATCCCGAGTGAAATTATCGAGACCGAGCACCGCGACTGGCTCTGGTGTCTTGGCGGTATTGTCGCCCTGGGGCTGGGCGGCCACCTGACCATCGTCCACGGCGGCAACCTCGCGCAATCGCTGGGGGTCCCGCCAGTCATTATCGGCCTGTTCGTGGTCGCCGTCGGCACCAGCCTGCCGGAACTGGCCTGCTCCGTCATCGCGGCGCTGCGCCGGGAGGCAGACCTGTGCGTGGGCAATGTCATCGGCTCCAATATCTTCAACTTCCTGGCCGTGCTGCCGATCAGCGCGGTGATCCGCCCCCTGCCGATACCGGGCGGCGGCATCCTGGACCTGCTCGTATCACTGGGCTTCGCGGCGGCGATAGTCCCCGTGTTCATTTTTCGCAACGCCAGGATGGGCCGCGTGTTCGGACTGTTGTTCCTCAGCGCCTACCTGCTCTACGTGGCGCTGCGCCTTCTCGCGTAAAGCTGCGGGCACCAGCGCCGATGATGAGGACGGCGCGTGGTTCTGGGCGCGCCCCGCCGGGACCAGTCTCCCACCGCCTACAGCTTGCGCAGCAGGAACGCACTGCCCGGTACACCGCCGCCGGAGGTGGCGATGGCGGTCTGCGGCTGGTTTGGCAGCTGCCGCGCGCCGGCCTCGCCCAACAATTGCACACAGGCCTCGTGCAGGAAGCCGTAGCCGTGCAGACGTCCCGCCGACAACTGCCCGCCGTTGGTATTCAGCGGCAGTTCCCCGTCGCGCGCTATGCGCGCGCCGCCCTCGAGAAAATCGCCGGCCTCGCCCTCGGCGCAAAAACCCAGGCGTTCCAGCCAGCATAATGCGTTGAAACTGAAGCCGTCGTACAACTGCAGCATGTCAATATCCTCGTGTCGCAGATCCGTGCGCGACCACATCATTTGCGCCGCGCCGAGCAGGCCCGGTTCGTAGCGGATATCCCCCTGGTCCCAGGACACGCGCTCGTGATTGCCGGTGCCCACCGCCTCGAAGCCGACGCCAGTGCCGCGACGACTGTCCTTGACGGTATCGATGTGGGAAATAATGAAGGCGACCGAGGCGTCGCAGGGCACGTCACAGTCGTACAGGCCAAAGGGTGTGGAGACGATGCGCGCGCCGAGATAGTCCTCCAGCGTCATCGGCTCCGTATAGATGGCGTAGTCGGTGAGCGCGGCGTTACGCCGGCCGTTGAGGGCGATCTGTCCCAGCTGTTCACGCGTCAGCCCGTACTCGTGCATGTAGCGGCTGCAGTACAGGGCGATCCAGTTGGCCGCGGAAGCCGCGCCGTAGGGGATGCGCCACTGCTGGTCGCCGCCCATGCGACCGCCACCGCCGGAATAGCGCACCTTGCCCGTGCGCTGCAACTGGGTGTAGGTGGCCTCCCACACGGTGCGGAAACACAGCACGTGACGGCACAGTCCAGCGGAGACGGCGAGCATCGCCGCGGCGATGGAACCGAGCTGCCCCGCCTGCTCCAGCCCGCTGTTGAAAAACTTCACGTCCAGGCGCAGCGCATCCATCACGTCCCAGGCGGCGGCGCCGCTGATACCGGGCGCGCCGCCGACAGTGCCAGGGTAGGTACAGACTCCGTCGATATCTTCCCGCGTCAGCCCGGCGTCCTCTATCGCCGCCAGGCAGGCGTCGAAGGTGAGCGCCAGGGGGTCGCGCATCAAGCGCCGCCCCACTTCGGACATACCCATGCCGGTGACCGCCGAGCGGCTCTCGTACTTGTCCATCACGCCCCCTCCCCCGGCTGGCGCTGCCCCATCCCGAGCGGACGAAACACCGGCAGGTAGACGTCTTCGTAGTGCTCGAACTCCACAGCCAGCGGCATGCCGATCACCAGCTCGGATTCTGCGCAGCCGACGATATTCGTGGTCAGGCGCACATCGGGCTGCTCCTCGATTTCCACCAGGGCGATGATGTAGGGCGGCTCGATGGAGGGTATCCACATCTGGTGGTTGACGGTGAACGCCGCCAGCGTGGCGCGGCCCGATACCTCGACGACCTCCTGGCGGGTCGACAGGCACTTGCCGCAGATCGGCACCGGCGGGTGGATCAGGTTGGCGCAGTCCGTACAACGCAAAAAGCGCAGCTTGCCGTGCTCCCCGGCGGTCCAGAAAAAGCGGTTGCTGTCGGTCAATTGAGGTAGCGGTCGCTTCATGGGTTTTCTCACGGCGTCTCCCTGTCAGGCGCTGGCGGTGGTGCCGCCGCGCTGCAGTGTAGCATTATATTCAGGCACCCGACTTGTTTAAAACCTGCGTTCTGCGCCGGGACGTCTGCGCGCATAAGCAAGCGCGGCTGGCCGAACTCACAGCACCTGATACACTCTTTGTGCAAGGGCGTCGACGCGAACAAACGGCGATGCCTCTTCCACCAAGAGATGGGTAAACTCTCGCGGTTTAGCGATCACGATCAGGCGCCGCCGCACGGACGGCCGACAACAGGACGAATTGCATGACCAAAGGGCGAATGTTGCTGACAGCGATCATGCTGCACACGGGCGTGACGCTCGCTGCGGCGCCGGACACCCGGGACCAGTGCGCGACCCAGTCGCGCGAGTTGCTGTCGCGCCTGCAGGCGCAGGTGGTGGGAACACTGGATGCGCAGCAACTGGCGGCCGCCAACGAGATCGTGCTCGATGTCTGCCGGCAGCGCGAGGCGCAGTTACAGGCGGAGATGGACGCGGAAGTCGAGCAGGCGGTGCGGGAGACCCGCCGCGAGGAGCAGGAAAAATCCGCCGGCCTGTTCACCGACGCCGAGGATAAACAGGGCAACAGCCGACTGAAACGCCGCGGTACCCACTGAGCCCCGGAGGAACCCGACAGCACTCTCAGGGCGTCGCGCCGTCCGCGGCGAAGGTCGCCTGGTTGCGCCAGGGGTTGAACACCTGTAACGCGGGATTGCGCCGCACCGTGGCGCGCGCTCCCGCGACATCGATGTAGGCGTCCCAGGGCGTCTGCATCAGCGTCACCTGCGTCGCCGCGGCGCCGGCGCGTTCCTCGGGCACGCCGAGCAACTGGCCATCGTAGTAGAAGCTGTCGCAGACGCCGTTTAGCGAACACACCCACTCCCCCGCCTCCAGCCAGTTCTGCCCGGGCAGTTGCAGCTCCGCCAGGCCCAGGTCCGTCGTGGCGGCGAAGCGCACAAACGGCGTCTCCACCCTGGTGCTGAGCAGGTCGGCGCTCACGGACTGCTCGACCTGCGCTGCCGGGGCCAGCATGACCAGCGGGTCCAGGCAGGCCTGCGCCGACAGCGCATCCAGGCGCAGGCTGTCGGCGTAGCCGTCCGCCCCCTGCACGTAGGTAATCCACTCCGCGCGCACGCCGCAGGGATCGTCCTCGCGCGCGTACACCGCCAGCGTCAGGTAGTGCGCCGCCGCTTCGTCGGCGAACAGTTCCACCGCCGCAGGCGCGTGCACACCCGGCCCGGCGGCCAGGGTCAGCAGGCCGGCCGCGTCCAGCAGCGGGAAATGGTAGTAAGCGCTGGGCACACTGGCACTGACCTGCGCCGCGCGCAGGGCGATACCCTCGCCGCGAATGGCGTCACGCGCCAGGTTCTGCACCGTGCCAGGGTAAAACCCGTTCTTGAAATCGATCAGTGTCTGCAGGTATTGCGGCGTTACATCGAGATAGGCCGCGTCGAGATTCCACCAGGGCGAGATGACGATATCCTGTTGGTTCAGGTAGACCGCGGTGTGCAGTGGTTCCGGGGCGAGATAAGCCGACCAGGCGCTGTTGTCGCTAAAGGTAAAGCCCGCGGCGGGAATCTTCGCGGCGTCGCGGTTGTGCGCGCTGCTGTTGTACAGGATACGATCGGCGACGGCGTTGCCCCAGAAAACGTAATCGTTGGCCGTCATGAAGCCGCGTTCGAAGGGCTCGTAGCTGGACGGCGGTTGCGGCCAGGGAATGCTGGCGGAAAAGTAGGTGGTCTCGATCTGCGTCAGCGGGTCGACGTATCCCACGTAGGCGTTGAGCGAACCGTTCTCCTCGACGTAGGATACCGGCTCGCCGAATGTCAGCAGGTTCACCGAATCGGCCGACAGTGATTCCGCCTTCGCCTCCACCACCATGAAACGCGGTTGCCCCGTGTCGGGGTCGTTGACGAACACCGACCACTCGGCGCGCGCACCCTGCACCAGGCCGCCGGAGGACTGGTAGATATTGAGCACCATCATGTAGCGCGGCGTGTCCGACGCCAGCATGCGGTAGGGCTGCAGGGTAAAACCCGGCGGCAGGTGCGCCGCCTCGAACGCCGCGATCTGCGCCGCGCCGGCGAACTCGAAGTTGATGAACACGGCCGGGGGGTCGCCGCCCACCTCGAAATTCATCCACGGCGGGTTCCCTCCGTGCGCCACCGCGCCGGCGTAATCGATCGCATCCATGTCCACCAGCAATGCCTTCAACAGCGGCAGGACATCGGTTTGCGCAGACAGGCCCCCGAGGTCGACGGCGAGGATACCCGCCGCGGCGAGCACGTCCGGCGCGGGGTAGCCGGCGAGCGCGTCCTGCAGCGCCGCCGCGTAGCTGGCGGCATTGTCGGTGTAAAACAACAGCGCACCGTCGAGATCGGCGCCATCCACCGCGAAGGCGGTGCTGAACACCCGCGCCTGGCTGAGGCTGGCGTCGCCGTCGCCGGGGGCCGCGACCGCGGCGTACAGCCCCGGCAGGCCGTATACCGCGCTGTTCGGTTCGCCCAGGTCGAGACCGTGCAGGTAGCTGCCCAGGGGGCCGGCGGCAATGGAGGGTGCGCTACCCGCGTGTACGTCCAGGCTGCGCTGCAGTGCGGATGCGTCGCCCACCACCAGGGTGCGGCTGTCTAGCCGCGCCAGGCGCAGCCCGCTGCCGCCGAGATCGTACAGCGCGAAGCCCTGGTAACTGCCGGCGGGTGTCGAGGAGACGCCGGCCAGCAGGGTGTCGACGTCGGCGCTCTCCAGCAGGGCCAACAGCAGGAACTGTTGCGGCGTGTCGGCCAGTTGCGCCAGCAGCAGTCGCGACGCGTGGCCGGCGATGTCCATGCCCGCGCTGTAGCGCTGCACCAGCTGCGGCGGGGCCATTGTCCAGTCGGCGCTGGCGGCCGACAGGTCCAGCGCGCCGTCCTGCTGCGGATACACCTGGAACACACCGCCGGTCGCCGCGGGCAGCAGGTCCAGCAGTTCGATCTCGAACGCCGGCAGCAGGAACGCCTCGATATCCATGGCGGTCCATGCCGGCGGGATGTCCTGCAACTCGCAGGGCGTCGTCGTGCCCCCGCACAGCGCGCCCTGCCAGCCGCGGAAGGTGTAGCCCGGGGCGGGTTCGGCGGTAAAGGTGTCGCTGAAGGCCACGCCGTCGATGTGGATGAAACAGGTCTGCCCGGCGGCGCAATCGTGCGCGCCGCTGCTGGACACGATCGAACCGCCCGGCGGCACGATCTGGGTGATCTTGCACCCGGCCAGCAGCGCCAGGAGTATCGTGGCAAGAAAGGGCTTTACAGGGTTCACGCACTGCCTCCGGCTTATGACTGCCGCTTGTTGCAACGAAAACCGCAGCCGGGCCCGTTCTTGCGGGAACGCCCGGCACCGCGCCAGTATGGCGACGCGGCCCAAAACCGTCAAACCGGCTTTTATTTACCGTGAGAGCGCCCTGCGCTCACTCGAGGGCGTCCACCAGCCCCCAGGACAGCGCCTGCTGCGCGCGCAGGCGGCGCCCGGACAGCGCCAGCCAGGCCGTGCGCTGCCGCCCGACCCGGCGCAGGATACTGACGGTGCCGCCCGCGCCGGGAATGAGTCCCAGGGACAATTCCGGCAACTGCACGAAAGTGTCGTGGCGGGCGACCACCCGCCCGGCAAAGGCCGGCAGTTCGATCCCGGCGCCGATGCAGGCGCGGTGCAGGTGAAACACCAGCCGCGGGGCCAGTTCGTGCAGCGCCCGCCCGACGTGACGGCTGCAGCGCACGGCGTGGGCCGTGGCAGGATCGGCCGCGCAGCCGAACTCCGCGAGGTCACCACCCACACTGAAGCAGTCGCCCTCCCCCCGCACCACCGCGCGCGACAGGCTCGGGTCGGCGCGCAACAACTGCAGCGCTTCGAAAAGGCCGTCGCGCATCGCCGTGTTGTAGGCGTTGCGCGCCGCCGGGCGGTTGAGACGGATAGCCAGGCAGTCATCCTCGCGCGCCAGCAGGACCGCGGGCGCATCACCCTGCGCCACCGGCGGCACCCTGAATCCCGCGGCGCGCACGGCGGCAAACTCGGGGCCGGCCTGCAGGGTGGCGTAGGCCAGGGATTCCGCCAGCAGGCCCTGGGCGACATCCGCATCCTCGTTGTGCCGCAGCACCTGTACCAGGGTCATCGCGGCCAATGGATGACGCGCGATATTGTCGAGGAACAGCGCCACTTCGGCGTCGCGCAGCAGCGCGTCCACACCGCGCAGCAACGCCGGCGCCGGTGAGCCCAGGGCGAGCACCGGACAGGGCAGCGCGCGCAGGCGCTGCGCTGCGTGCGAGAGTGCGTGCGGTGCGGCATGCTCGCTGCCGGCAGCGTCGAACAACAGGCAGGGATACTCCGCCAGCGGCGAATACGCCTCCAGCGCCAGGGGCGCGGCGCACAGGCGCAACAGTTCCGCGCAGCCGAGGACGGGCGGCGTACTCACCGGGGCCTCAGGCGACGCGGGCCGCTGCACGGCCGCGTGCGCCGCCCGCGCGCAGGTAGATCGGCTCGCCGGCGCAAAACGTCGCCAGGACATCGTCCGCGCACAACCTCCGGCGCGCCTCGGACCAGGGGCGATCCAGCAGGCACAGGTCCGCGGGCGCACCGACGGCGATACGCCGGGGACGCCCGCCCGGCGCGTCGGCGGCACCGGTGAACAGGCGCAATGCCTGTTCCGGCGTCAGGCATTCGGCGGGACCGAGCACGGCGCCGGTGGCTGTGCTGCGCGCCACCGCCGCGCGCATCGCCGCCCAGGGATCGGCCGCGGTGTAGGGCGCGTCACTGCTGCCGGCCAGGGGTATGCCGGCGGCGAGCACCCCCGCGCAGCGGTACAACTGCGGGTGCTGTGCCGACTCCAGCTCCGCCAGGTACTGCTCGCCGCGCTCGGCGATAAATCCCGGTTGGGTCACCACACATACCCCGCGCTCGCGCAGCAGCGGCAGCAACTCGTCCGGCAGCAGCGAGGCGTGCTCGATGCGATCGCGCGGATGCGCGCCGGCCTCCCCCAGCGCCGACAGTGCAAACACCAGTTCGGTCGGCGTGACGCAGTGCAGCGCCACTCCCCTGTCCTGGGCGTGGGCCGCCGCGCAGTCGGCGACCAGCGCCGCCAGGTCGGGCAGGCGGTCCTCGTCCAGCAGTATCTTGCGTTCGCCGCGCGACAACAGCGGATGTTCGGGGACAGGCAGCTGCGCCGTGCCCATGACCCGCAGATGCTGGCGCCAGGCGCCGCTGGCGGCCGCGTCCTCGAAGCTGGCCATGGCGGTGGCCGCGTTGTCCGCCGAGGCATCCGTTACCCCGCTGATCCCCAGCCGCGCCAGTTGCGCCGACAACGCGCGCAGGCCGACCTGCGGTCGCTGGCCGAACTGCCGCAGGCGCCGCCCCAGCCAGTCGTCAAGGCGGTAGAACCGACCCGTAGGCCAACCACTGCCATCGCGTTCCAGCCCCGCCATTTCTACACCGCCGCTGGCGGGCGTGGTGTCCAGCCCGAGGCGTTGCAGGGCCAGCGAATTGAGAATCCACAACTTGCCGCTACGATGCTGCAGGCGCAGTGGGCGGTCCGCGACCCAACGGTCCAGTGCATAACGATCGAGGTTGCCGGCCACGCTGTGGTGGTAGCCCAGCGCGCGTATCCAGTCCGTGCCCGGCGCCGCGCGCAACGCCCCGGCCAGCGCCGCCGCATCGGCGCAGCGCCGCGGCCCGCAATCGACACTGGCGCGCCGGGCGGCCAGGGCGTACAGGTGGATATGGTGGTCGTGCAAGCCGGGCAGCGCGGCGCCGCCAGCGGCTTCCAGCAGCGCCTCGCCGCGGCGCCGCGACAGCCGCGGCGCCATGGCCTGGATCACGCCACCGTCCAGGCGCAGGTCGACGCGGCCGCGCTGGCCCGGCAGGCTGGCGCCGCTGATCAGCACGGCAGGGCGAACTCGCGCAACAGTGCGCGGTTGTCGGCGCCGGCCGCGCGTGCCGCCAGCGGCGCGCGCCGGGCGCGGGGCGACTCCAGGCGATGGTTTACCCCTCCCTGACGCAGGCACCATCGGCCATCCAGGTACTGCGCCTGTGCCGCGCTGTCACCCCGGTGGAAGGCGGCGCAGTGCGCCGCGACATCGTGCAGGCAGATATCCAGCAGTCCGCCGCCGCCGCGGCTGACGGCGAGCGCGGCCAGGGCCGCGTGCACACCGGTGAGCGGATCACAGGGCGCGTCACCGCAGAACAGCGACAGCCCGTCAGGGCGGCGGTACAACAGGCCCGCCGCCACCGCCGCGTCGTCGCCGAAGGCGACGCGACCGGCCCCGCTGTCGTCACGACCATAGCCGGTGATACTGACCCAGGTGAGCCCGGGGCGGCTGCGCACCTGTTGCAGCGCGTCGATACCGAACTGGCGCAGGGCGCGCGGGCGGGAGCTGTCGATAACAATGTCGGCCCGCTGCAGCAGGGCGCGCAATTGCGCCTGGCCGTGCGCTTCACCCAGCGCCAGCGACAGGCTCTGCTTGCCGCCGTTGAGCAGGTCAAAAAAGGTCCGGTTGCCGGCGCGGGCGCCATCGGGACGCGACACGCTTTCCACCTTGATCACGCGCGCGCCGCTCTCGCGCAGCAATTGCGCACAGAGCGGGCCCGCCCACAGGCTGGACAGGTCCAGCACCAGCGGCTGGCGCGGCGCGGGCCCCCGTCCCGCACCCGGCGTGAGGCGATACCAGGGTGGGCAGGCGGCGCCATCGCCGGCGGCGGCGGCCGGCAGGCCCAGCAGTTGTGCGCGCTCGACCAGCACGGCGCAACTGTGCGCGCGCAGGTGACGGGCCAGTGTGGCGAGGTCGTCCACTTGCTCGTCGGTCTGTAACCAGGCGCACAACAGGGAGCGGTCGTCGGGCCTGGCGAGGTTCAGCGCGATCTCGCCATCGGCGGCAGTGAACAGGTGGCAACTGCCGTTGGGCGATGTCCTGCCGCGTCTTTCCAGACCCAGCAAGGCCGCCCGCTCGCTGAGCAGCAGTGCGCCATTGGCCGGCTGTTCAGGCAGGGGGCCGGCGAGGTGGCGCAGCGCGCTGAGCGCGCCACGGGCGCAACTAGGCAGGGCGGCGGCCGCGCGCGCCGGCGGGCCGTCGGCCTCCCCGGTGAGCCACATCAGGCCGCTCGCCGCCCAGTCGGCGGCGCTGTCGGCGGCAGCCGCAGCGGCACCGGCGGGCGCGCCCGGCTGCGCCAGCCCCAGCGTGTGCAGCAGGTGGCGCGCGTAGCAGTCGCTTAATCGTCCGCCGGCAAGTGGCGGCGGGGCGTGACGGGCTCGATGTAAGGCAAATGATTCGATGGTTTGGCACCTGGCGAACTGACAGGGCATCAGCCCGCAGATTCAAGCATGTTTACCGCGGCTTTAGCAACGACGCGGCCGTCGGGCGCCCGCGCTGCAGCCGCGTCAGCGTGGCGTCACGCTGTGCTGGCCGGCGCATCCTGCCAGGGGCCGCTCAGTGCGCCCTGGTGACCTCGGTCACGATGTGGTCCAACGCGCGCAGCTGGCGCTGGCGTGTGAAATAGCCGGGGCGCAGGATTGCATTGCAGCCCAACCCGTAGAGGTGGTGCAAAAAGCTGTGCGCGAGTAATTCCAGATCGCTGCCCGCCGGTACTTCACCAGCCTCCCGGGCCTGCTGCAGGAACCTCATGATGAGCTTCTCCGAGGCGTGAATTCGCCGGGACTGCTCCTTGCGGTGCTCATCGGAGACGGCGGCCATACCCCAGAACTGCATGCGGATTTTCCACTCGTTGCGTAGTTCCGGAGTCAACGGCAGGCTGAGTTCACTAAAAATACGCAGCGCCTCCAGGCCGCACTTGCCCTCCAGCGCCTTGTCCGTGCTCTGCAAAGAACGCTTGTTAATCCATTGCAGCGTGCTGCTGATCAGCTCTTCCTTGTTGTGGAAGTAGTGTTCGATAAAGCCGCGCGAGTACCCCGACTGCCGCGCGATCTCGCGAATGGTGGTACGCTCTGCCCCCACGGTAGCGAGCATCTCGGCCACGATTTCGACAATCTTTTCCCTGCGCTCGTCGTGGTCAACGATTTTAGGCATCGCCTGTGTCGCTCGCTGTTTCGTGTGTAGCCCGGACAATTCGCCATTATATGACAATTGGCTTTCAAAGAAACACACACTGCACCGCGCGTCCGGCGACCGACCAGCTTCTGTAGATGCCAACGCTCCGGCGAACCGGCGAACCGGCGTATCCAGGTTAAACCTGCGCGAAGACGGCGCGCTGGACCGAGTCCTCAGCCGGCCAGTTCGGCCGCGATCACCGCGTCGTAGCGGCGCAGGAATTCACTGTGCATCTTCTGCTTGGTGCCGCGGAAGGCCGCGCGGTCCACGGCGGCGTACTCCGCCGCGCGGGCCGTCAGCGCGGCGGGCAGGTCCGGCGCGTCGACGATCTCATCGAGCAGGCCCGCCGCCAGCGCCTCCTGCGGGGAGAACAGGCGCCCGGCCGACACGCCGCGACGAAACCACGGCGGCGACAGGCGGTAGCGCGCCAGCTCCAGCGCGAAGCCCGGCACGGTCAGGCCGATGGCCACCTCGTTCATGCCGAGGCGAAAGTCGCCGGCGACACCCACGGTGAAATCCGCCGACATCAGGATGAAGGCGCCCATGGGATAGGCGTGGCCGGTGCAGCCGGCGATGACCGGTTCGGGGTGGCGCATGATCCTGCCCGCCAGGCGCGCGCCGGCCGCTACCAGTTCCACCGCCGCTTCGGCGCTGGAGCCTAGGTACTTCAAATCGAAGCCGGCGCTGAACATGCCCGCCCGCCCTTGCAACAGCACGATATCCTCGCGCTCGCGGGCACCGTCGAAGGCCGCGTGCAGTTCGGCGATGAGGTCCAGCGACACGGCGTTGACCTTGCCGTCGTCCATGACAATGCGCGTGACGCCGCCGTCGTGGCTGCAGGCCAGTTTGCTGTAGCTGCCTGGACCCATGGCGTCTCCTCCGTGTCAATCCGGTAGCGAAATTTCCATGACCGGCACCTCGTCCGGCATGCCGCCCAGCGCCACGGCGCAGCGCGAGAAACCGCTGAAATGCGCGACCGCCAGGGACAGGTGCGCCAGTTCCTCGCCGCTGAACACACGCTCGAGCTGCGCGCGCAGTTGCCCGGGCATGCCGCCTGGGTCCGCGTGGTATTGATCGGTAAAAGCGATGATCAGTTTCTCGCGCTCGCTCAGGCCACTGTGCGCGAACGCCTCGTCGATCATGCCGACACGTTCCTCGGTGAGTCCGTCAGCACGCGCCAGGTCATAGCGCACGGCCTTGCAGAACACACAGCCCACGCGCTGGGCATTGCGCAGGCGCGCGACCTCCACCTCCGCCGGCGGCAGCGGGCCGCGTTCCCAGATAGCGCGATTCAGCGCCAGGTAGGCGTCCAGCGTTTGCGGCACCAGGCCCAGCGCCGAATCGCGCACGACGTTGCCGCTGGAACCCCGCGGCGCGCTGACCCGCGCTCGCGTGCCCATGCTACGCCCGCCCCGCCGCAGGCCACAGCCGGCGCAGCCGTGCCACGCCGTCGAACTGGCCCAGCGCCTCGATCAACAGCACCAGCCCCGCGTCGCCGAAGTGCGCCTTGACCGCCTCGGCCTGCGCATCGGTAATGGCCTGCACATCCATGGCGTAGACCTCGGCGAAGGCCAGGCAGGCGCGCTCGGCCGCGTCGAACTGTTCGCTGCTGTCCCAGCGCGACAGCGCCTGGCGCTTCTGTGCCGGTAGTTCGCACGCCGCCCCCGCCTCGTCCAGCGCCAGCCCGTGCAGTTGCCACAGGCGCAGGCGGCACAGTTCCAGCACCTGCCCGGGCAGGAGGTCCTGCCGCCACAGGCAGGCGTGCAACTCGTCCAGCAGGGGCGCCATGGCCGGCAGTGCGGCGGGCAGCACCGCGGCCGGGGACTTCGCTAACTGCGCTGTCATGATCGGCTTCACCTCATAATCCCGGGAGCGACAGTGTGCGCCGCAAACACCCGCTACCGCAAGTGAGGTGCAACGCGCATCGGCGCCGGCCACGCCAGGGTGCTGGAACTTCCGGTCGCGCACTGCCGCGTCGCGGCCGCCCCCTGCGCCAGGAAGACAGATTTGCGCACCAGACTATTTACAAATGATAATCATTATCATTACTATGAAGCTTCGATACCACTGGGAGCGCCCACCACGTGAAACTCAAGTTTTTGTGCCACCACCACCGTCACTGGCTGCAGGACAACCCTGAAATGGCCGTCAACACCTGGCTGGAAGCCTACGACCGCGCGCTGGGCCTGGCGCAGGAGAGCGACTTCGCCCAGGCCGCCGCGCACGCCGGTTGCGCCATGGAGTCGGCGGAGATCGCCCTGTCCGCACTGCCCCACCCTGACGCCAGGTTCATCCACCGCTACGCACAAACCGCCCTGATGCTGGCGCGCCTGCTCACCCGCTGTGGCGAGCGCGAGGTCGCGCGCGCCGTGGTCGGCGAGGCGGTGGGCCGCATGGAACGCCTGCTCGTCGCCGGTGTGGAGCGCGCCGCGGTACTCGGCGCCTGCGAGGAACTACTGCGCCTGGGCGAGGACCTGCCGCCGACCGCCGGCGCCCACACGACAAGCAAGCCCGGCGCCCACGCACCGGTATACCGGCTGCACTAGGGCCGCAGAGAGCGCGCGGCAATGGAACGCGACAACACGGGAGAGAAAACGGTACAACTGGAGGTCAGCCTGGACGTGCTGCAGCGGCTGCTGCGCGAGCGCAGCCTGTTCGCCTGCGAGGTGCACTACCTGAACAACCGCTCCTTCGACGCGGGACGCCAGGCGCTGAAAGACGTGCTGCGCCGCTGAGTCCGTCGCCGCGCGCCGGCACGGGCTAGTCCGCGCTGGCCGCGGGGCCGAAGCGCGCGCGAAAATCCGCCAGCGGCAAGTCGAATTCGTCGCCGGCAAGGAAGGCCTCGTCGCTGAGCTGCGGCTGCTCCCAGCGCTTGTACCACGGCGCGTACTGCGGCACTTCGCCTGCGTACGCGCGGTAGTGACTGGAGTAGGTGCGCACGCGAATGACCGGCGTGTCCGCGGCCAGGTCGAATTCCATCAGCCGGAACCAGCCGTCGCCCAGGCCCGTGGGCATGCGCCGCCGCGGGTCGATGGGCTGCCCCGCATCCAGGCCAGACTGGCCGCGCCCCTGGTAATCCGCCAGCACCTGGTGCACCGCGAAGCCGTTGACGTTGGCGTCCACGCGGCGGCTCTGTGCGTGCTGGTGGCCGCACAGCACGAGGAATATCTCGTCGCGGCGGCTGAGCAGTTTGTCCCACAGCTGCTGCGCACTGTTGTGCTGCTCCGGGTCCACCAGCGCCAGGTCGACAATGGGATTGGGCAGGCGCTCGCCCGCCGTGTTCAGGTAGTCGTGGGTGCTGACGATGGTCGGCACGCCCGGGTGCGCGTCGATGACGCCGTGGGCCCAGGCGATGACCTCGTCCGAGGGCTGCATTTCCAGGGCGATATGCAGGAAGGTGTAACCGCCGGCGCGGAAGGTCTGCGCGCTGCTGCCGCCGCCGTTGGTGCTGGCGACGTACCAGTCGCGGCCGGCGAAAAAGTCGCTGTCGGCGCCGAAGGCCGAGCGGAAGTTGTCCAGCCCGCCGATGTGCAGCATGCCCAGGTGCTCGGGCAGCATGCGGATTGCCTGCGGTGCGATATCCAGTTGCGGCGGGTAGCCCGCCGCGCTCCACATGGCGTCGTGGTCGTGATTGCCCGGCGCCACGCCGAAGGGAATGCCGGCGGCGTCCAGTTTGCTGTAGCCGGCGACCGCCAGGGGAATCTCCTCGCTCAGCACACGATCGGTGACCGCCAGTTCGGAATCGAAGTACGGATTGGGGATACGCTGGAAGCCGCGCGCGCGGTGCTCCGCGTCCATTTCCAGGCTCTGGTGCTGCCACACGTCCCCTACCCCGACCACGAAAGCCAGCGGCGCGCCATTGGCGTCGCGCCAGCCGGCGATGGTGTCCATCTGCTGCAGGAACTGGACGGAGCCGTCCAGGGCGAAGCCCTCGCCGCGCTGGTGCTTGTAGCTGACCATATTCTGGGTGTCGGGAATGACGGCGATGCTGAATGGCGCGGGCGCCGGCGGCGGCGCGGCGGCGCAGGCGGCGAGGTTCAGCACAACGATGAAAAGGGCTAGCAGGCGCATTGGCGGCAGTCTCCCCGGGCAGTGAAGGCGACATGATGCCGAGGCCATCGGGCGTTGTAAATCCGCGCCCCCACCCCGTGCGTCGACGGCTTTCACACGCGCGGCTTTGCGTGCAACATGGACGCTGTGGCGCCTGCCCTGCCCCCGCAGTGGCAGGGCGGACCGCACGCGGCTGCACACCCCGCGCCACGAGGAGAACGCACCGTGACCCAGAGACATTTCCTGGCCGGCTTCTGGCGCCTGGCGGACCCGAAGATATCATTGGCCTCCTTCGCCGGCCTGTTCATGGCGGCCTGCTGCGCCGCGCGCGACTCCGGGCTGGCGCCGGGCTGGCTGGCACTGACAGTGTTCGGGGTGTTCTGCGTGGAGGTCGCCAAGAACGCCTCCGGCGAGGTGGTGGATTTCGCCAGCGGCACCGACCAGGCGGTACAGCCGGGCGACCGCAGCCCCTTTTCCGGCGGCAAGCGCGTGCTGGTCGACGGACTGCTCACCGCGGCCCAGTGCCGCGCCATCGCCGGCGGCTTTTTTCTCGCGGCGATCGTTAGCGGCCTGGTCATCGTCGCCTGCCGGGACAGCCGCGTATTGTGGCTGGGTATCGCGGGACTGGCGCTGGCGTGGTCCTACCACGGCGCTCCCCTGCGCCTGGCCTACCGCGGCTGGGGCGAACTGGCCGTGGGCATCGCCTACGGACCGCTGGTGGTGTGTGGCGCCTACCTGGTGCAGGCGGGCTGGCCGCACACGGCCCTGCTACAGGCCTCACTGGCGCTGGGACTGCTGGTGGCCGCCTTCCTGTGGATCAACCAGTTCCCGGACTACCGCGCGGACCGCGGCGCCGG
Source organism: Halioglobus sp. (assembly GCA_002699145.1). Classification (GTDB taxonomy): domain Bacteria; phylum Pseudomonadota; class Gammaproteobacteria; order Pseudomonadales; family Halieaceae; genus Marimicrobium. The sequence goes on along the minus strand of PABK01000035.1, from coordinate 134,657 downwards.
CAAGAACAACCTGGTGGTGCGCCTGGGGCGGGAGCGCGCCAGCACCGTCTTTGCGCTGATTGTCGCCGCCGGCTACCTGCTGCTGTTATCGACGGGACTGGGCCAGGAAGCGGCGCGGGGCATGCTGTGGGGCTTGCTGGGGATAGTGCCGGCGTCCTTCGCTGTCCTGCGACTGCGGCGCGCCGCGCGGGACACACCGCGCGTCGTGCCCGCCCAGGCCGCCACCCTGCTCAGCTTCCTGCTCATGGCCGCCGGCAGCGGCCTCGGTTACCTGCTGACGTAAACCGGGGCGGCGACCAGCTTAGTGGTACGGCGCGTCGAAGTCCGCGTCGTGGGCCTGCATGATCTCCGCCGCAATGGCCTTGAGATCGGTGTTGTAACCGGGGTCCCAGGCGTAGCTGTCGAGGTCCACACCGTACAGCGCCTGCAGCCAGACCAGGCTGCCCAGGTCGACCAGGATATCGTCGGCGTGGCCGAAGGTATCGCTGAAGATGGCGTCGCCGCTGCCACTGGCCAGGAAGTCGACGTCATCGAGCTGGCCGGCGTCGAACAACTCGCGCAACCTGATCGCCGCATGACCGTAGGGAATACAGAAAATGTCCGTGCCGGGGTACTGGCCGCGCAGGATGTCGATGCCGGGATGGATAACGGACGCGTGGCCCGTGTGCCAGTCGCTGGCGTACTGCGCCGTCGGGGTCTGCCCGGGCTGGAACGCCCAGGGCAAGGCCACGACGAAACGCGTGTCCGGATTTTGCGCCAGGGCGTAATCCAGCCACAGCCGGTAGCCGCGCAGACCGGGATAGTCCGGGTGGTAGGTCATGACGAACAGGTCGATATCGCCCGCATCCAGCACCGCCTGGATCTGCACGCGCTTCTCGGTGTTGTCCCACAGCGCCTCGGGCGCACCGTTGCTGCCCCCGGCGAAGACCACCGTCTGTTCGTGGTTGGGGATACCTGCCTGGGCGGCGTGAAACGGCATGGCCTCGGCGAAGGGCCGGAAAAAACTGTGCCCCATGAACAGCGACTTGAAGCCGGTGCTGCGGAACGCCGGTTCCAGGTAGAATTCCTGCTGCGGGTCCTCCAGAATCGCGGTGAGGGTCTCGTTGCCCTCGAAACCCGCGGTGTTCAGGCGACAGGGCGTGGTATTGCCGCCACAGAAGCCGCGGTGCGTCTCCTTCCAGCCAATGAATTCGAAACCGGGCGCCGGTTGCGCGACGAAGGTCTCGTCGAAATAGATGTCGGTGACGTCGACGTCGCACACCTGCCCCGCGGCGCAGTCGATCGCGCCGGACACGGTGGTGACGCTGCCGCTGGTCGGCACGGTGACCTGCACCTTGCAAGCGCTGAGGACCAGGGCGGCGAAGATGCCGAAGCACAGATGTCTGAGTGTCATGATGGGGTTCCCGGTTGATTCTTGCGCGCACCGCTGAGGGACGCTGTAACACTGTTATTGGTTACCGTCGATGGTGCCAGTTTTACTGCGAGCGCGACAGCGCCCCCCTGGAAAAGGTGGAGTGGTTCAAGTTCCTGCGCGACAGACCGCCAAAATTCCGTGCTTATCCGGGGCCTTCATATTACCGAACATTTCGGTATAATGACCGATATTTTCGGTAATGTGAGGTTGTCATGATCGAGGCGATTGTAGGCAGCGAGGGAGCAGAGCGCGTACTGCTATTCCTCGCCGCCAGAGAACAAGCTTACGCACGGGAAATCGCTATTGCCTGGAATATGGATGTAAGCACCGCGCAGAATCAACTCAAGCGGATGGAGCGCGACGGGCTGCTAGTCAGCAAGACTATCGGGCGTACCCGCGTGTTCCAGTTCAACCCTCGCTATGCATTCAAGGACGAAGTGCAGGCGCTGTTAAAGAAGGCCTTGCAGCGTCTTCCTACCAATCTACGTGACGAGTTGGTGCTGCGGCGGACCCGGCCACGCCGTACCGGAAAACCGTTGTAGTGGATATCAGCAAGCTCGGTCGAGCCGAAATGGCAGCCTTGATCGTTGAAACACTGGCTGCCCATGATATCGACGTGGTACTTGTGGGCGGTAGCTGTGTCTGCGTCTGGACCAATGAAAAGTTCGGGTCGCTTGACCTCGACTTCATCGACCTTACCTACAGCCGACGGAAACAAATCGCGGTAGCGCTGTCCCAACTAGGCTTTTCTCCAAATGAGAGACAACCTAAGTACTTCACACATCCAGATTGCCAGTGGTCGGTAGAGTTCCCCACGGCCCCGCTTGCAGTGGGGCATGAGTACATTGGGGACAAACAGGTGGCCACAAAGGAGACCTCGACTGGCACACTTCGCCTCCTGAGTCCCACGGACACGATAAAGGACCGGCTGCTGTGGTGGTATTTAGAGAACGACCCGCAATGCTGGGAGCAGGCGCTCGAGATTGCCCGCAACCACAAAGTACGCTGGGCCGATTTGAAGAAGTGGCACGAAGGGGAAGGCTATGCGGATCAGCTCGAGATATTCAGGCGGGCGCTGGAAGAGCATCGGAGCTAGGGCCAACTAGGGGTCAGGTCTTACATTTCACATTCGGGGCCAGCAAGGGGCCGGGAGTATTTGCGTCCTTTAAGTCGGAAGCAGAGGGAGTGTTAGAAATTCTGGACCAAATAGGGAACTAGAAAGCGGACTCTGGAGTCAGTCTAGACCAGAATCTTGTGACCTACTGCGGGCGGGTCTGCATTGGCGGACGCAAGATCAACCTCTGCCGGGCCCTGGCAGGCCAGAATGTGTGTGGGCGTACGAGAGGTCGCTGACAAGATATGGCTGGTCAGCTTCATGGATTATTATCCGGGATTCTTTGATGAGGATGAGGACCGCGTGGAACCCGCGGCTAATCCATTTGTAACGAAGAAACTGTTACCTGTGTCTCCGGTATAAAGTGCACCCATTTGGGGAAGAACCCCCATGTGGCGAGTATGCACCCTAAAGAAGATGGCGGACCGGACGGGACTCGAACCCGCGACCTCCGGCGTGACAGGCCGGCATTCTAACCAACTGAACTACCGGTCCAACAGTAGTTACATTTCTACAGATAAGTGGTGGGTGGTGACGGGATCGAACCGCCGACCCTCTGCTTGTAAGGCAGATGCTCTCCCAGCTGAGCTAACCACCCCCGATCCGAGAAACGCGCATTATAGAGATTCTGGCTTGCCTGTCAAACTTCCCGTGGCTTTGCGCGCAAAAAAACCGGCGCATGAAAAGCGCTTGATTTTAGTAGTAAAATCCCCTGCCCCACAGACCGCCCCGGGAACCGCGGCGCGCCCCGTGCGACGCGACTCGCTCGGCCGCAGGGCGGCGTGCACAACAGGTAAGACGCTATGGAAATCTACAAGGAATTTCATTTCGAGGCGGCGCACCGCCTGCCCAACGTCGCGCCGGGGCACAAGTGCGCGCGGCTGCACGGCCACTCCTTTCACGTGCGCCTGAGCGTGCGCGGCGAGGCGCCGGAACCGGCCGGTTGGGTGATGGATTTCGGCGAGTTGAAGGCAGCCTTCGCGCCCCTGCTCGAGCAACTGGACCACCACTACCTGAACGACATCGAGGGCCTGGAAAACCCCACCAGCGAGAACATCGCGCGCTGGATCTGGCAGCGCCTGCACCCCGCCCTGCCCGCACTGTGCGCCGTGGAGATTCGCGAAACCTGCACCAGTGGTTGCATCTACCGCGGCGACTGACCCGGCGGTCAATGTCGGTAACACTGCAAATATTTCTTGACGATGACGGAAATGCTACGGAGAAAGGACCCAGCGAACGCGACCGGCGGCGACGACCCGGACTTGCCGCACGGGGTGTTCCCGTGGTACCCGCGATGGTTACCCGCGGTAGCATAGTTGCAGATGTTATGCACACATGTTAGTAGTCACGAGAGTTTCACGTAGTTAGCTTTTCAAGTACATTCACAGCTTCAGGAACACCCTGTATCTAATTGTTTTTATTAAAAATATACGGATTGCCTACTTTTTAAGCAATTTGTAACAAACGCTGTTATTACAGCACTTGGCGCCGCACTGAACAATTTACCCACGACGTTATCCACAGATTCTGTGGAAAAAAGGATAACTTCTTCTGTTACATTAGGCCCCGCTATCGGCCCGCTTGCCGCGAGCAATCTGGCGTCCGCAAAGTGCTTTGCAGCGCCAGGGCGGCAAGCGCAATTGTAAAAACTGCTTCACGCGGCGGTAACCGCCCCCGGAACCGGCAACAAGCGCATGGAACTCAGCCACTGGCTCTCACTGCTGTCCATCTGCCTGCTCGGCGCCATGTCGCCCGGGCCGAGCCTGGCCGTGGTGTTGCGCTGCGCGGTGGCCGGCGGACGCCGCGCCGGGGTCATCGCCGCCCTGTCCCACGGCGCCGGGGTGGGCCTGTACGGCCTGCTCACGGTGGCCGGCCTCGCGCTGCTGATTGCGCGCACGCCGGCCCTGTTCCTGGGCCTGCAACTGGGCGGCGCGCTGTACCTGGCCTACCTGGGCGCCGGCGCCCTGCTGCGCGCACCGCAGCCGCCGGACGACACACCGCCCCAGGTCGACCACGGCGGCGCGGCGCGCGACGGCTTCGCCGTGGCCTTCCTCAACCCGAAGCTGGCGGTATTCATGCTGGCGCTGTTCAGCCAGTTCCTGCAGCCGCATTACGGCGCCTGGGAGAAGGGCCTGATGGCGCTGACGGTGGGGGTAACCGACGCGTTGTGGTACGCGCTGGTCGCTGCGCTGGTGTCTCAGCCGCGCTTCCTCGCGCGCCTGCGCCGCAGCGCCGCACTCATCGACCGGGTGTTCGGGCTGATCCTGCTCGCGCTGGCCGCCAGCATGTTGTTGCGCGTGGTGCTAGTGTAGGGTGCGCTGGCGTTCCGCCACCACCATGGACTGCAGGCGGGGGCCGAGCATGATGACGAAGCCCTGGCGCCGCTCCACGCCGTCGTAGCTGTAATCGAAGCGGTACTGGCGCCAGATACGCCAGCGTCCCGTCGCATCGCGGCTCAGCGACACGCGCTGGATGTGCACCGACTGGTCCAGCAACTGGAAATCGTCGGCGCGGCTGGCGCGCGTCACCGCCTGCAGGGCCAGCTCTCGCACGCGGTGGGCGCTGAACAGGTACACGCAGGCGCCGCCGAACAGCGCGATCACCACAAGCTCTCCGAGACTCAGGCTCACCCGGCTTCCTTACTACCCGTGAAAAACATGCAAGCTTACGTGCCCCCGGCAGCGGCCGCCAGGTATTTCAGCGCTCGCTCGCGGCGAGAAACCTGCGTACGCGCGCGTTGAAGGCCGGCGCATCCTGCACGTGCAGCCAGTGCCCGCAACCGGGCATCACCTGCAGCGTCGCCGCGGGAAACCAGGCGTCGATGGCGGCGCGCCCCGCCGCGTCCACGTAATCCGACGCGCCGCCGGCGATGAACAGCGCCGGGCCGGGCCAGGGCTGATGCGCATCCGGGGCGGTCTGCAGCGCGGCGTAGTCGCGCTGCAGACCGACCCGGTCCAGGCGCCAGCGGTAGACCCCGCCCTCGTCGCGGTACAGGCCGGTGAGCAGGAACTGGACCACCTGCTCCTCGCTGAGCACCTCGCGTAATACCTGCGCCGCGGCGTCGCGGCTGCGGCACTGCGCCGTGTCCACCGCCGCCAGGGCGTCGAACACCGCGTCGTGGCGCGCCGGGTAGGCCTGCGGCGCGATATCCGCCACGACCAGCGCCGCGACGCGCTGCGGCGCGGCCAGGGCCAGTTCCATGGCGACCTTGCCGCCCAGGGAATGGCCGACCAGGTGCGCGCGCGCAATCGCGCGCTGGTCCATCCAGTCGCGCACGCAGGCGGCCATCGCCGCCAGGTCGTAGCGCGCAAGCCAGCCGGAGCGGCCGTGGCCGGGCAGGTCCAGCGCGCACACGGTGAAGTCCTCGCGCAACGCGCGCGCCAGGGCGCCTAGATTGCCGCCCGCGCCGTACAGGCCGTGCAACAGGATGACCGCCGCGCCCGTGCCGGACTCCCTGGCGTGCAGTGCTAGCGCCACCCTGCGCTGTGCCCGCGAACAGATTTTGTTACCATGCGCCCCACTATAAACCATCGGATTGAAGCATGCGTCGAATTACCCAGTTGCTGTCCCTGCTCGCCGGCATCGCCGTCCTGGCCGCCTGCAGCGGCACGCCCAGTTACAACCCCAGCACCTTTCCCTTCCAGATCGACCAGGAGCGCGTCGACGCGGCGAACATCAAGACCGTGGTCATCCCCCACGTCAATCTCGGCGGTGTAACGCGCAATTACCTGGAAAAGGAGGCGCCGCGCATCGACGCGAAGGTGGCGGCCTACCTGAAGGAGAACGGCTACAAGGTGCTGCCCCAGCGCACTTTCCAGCAACACTGGAACACCGCGGTGCGCGTCTACGGCGACCCGGTCGACCCGACCACCGGCAAGGTCAACATGAAGTCCTTTGCGCAGATCATGCACAGCGTGCGCGACGAGATGGTCAAGTCCAGCCGCCTGGACGCCTTCGTGTTCACCGACCTCGTCGAGGTGCAGACCTCCTTCAGCGGCGGCCTGAAACACCTGGCGCGCTGGGACGGCGTGACGCGCAAGCCCTCCCTGCAGGGGCCGGGCAACTCGGTCAGCGCGGATTTCGACTGGGCGATGCAGGTCTCGGCGGCGTCCATCCAGGTCACCATCTACGACATGGAGCTCAAGCCGCTGTTCTCCAGCCGCGGCGGCATGGACGCTACCGAGGCGATCGACACGCGCTCGTCCGCCGGGCGCTATGTGCGCCGCCGCAACATCCTGGAAAACGACAACTACGTGATGGAGGGCATCCAGCTCGCCTTCCACCCGTTCATCGTCTACCAGGACTGGCCGGGGAACCCGGACTAGCCACCGGCTGCAGCGCGGCGTCGTGCGCCCCCGGGCACGGTAGTACCGGGGGCGGCAAGCACGCTCATCAGGCCAGCAGCGCCTCCAGGCCGCGCTCGATACACCACATGGCCGACAGTGCGCCCAGGATGTACACCGGCACCGGCCACAACCGCTCCTGCCAGGGCTGCAACGGCTTGCGCAGCAGGAACCACAGGGCCAGGACCGCGACAATAAAGCTGATCTGGCCTAGTTCAATACCGACGTTGAAAAACAGCAGCGCCAGCGGCACGTTGTCCTGGGGCAGCCCCGTGTCGGCCAGCGCGCCGGCGAAGCCCATGCCGTGCAGCAGGCCGAAGCCGCCGGCCAGCCACCAGGGATTGCGCCACAGCAGGTCGTTGCGCTCGCGCCGGGTCAGCTCCACCGCGAGCACGAAGATGCTCAGCGCAATGGTGAATTCCACCAGCGCCACCGGGTAGTCGAAGAAGCCCAGGGTCACCAGCGACAGGGTGATGCTGTGCCCCACGGTGAAGGCGGTGATCGTCCACAGCAGGCGCGCCCCGCCGCCCACCAGTAACAACAGGCCGAAGACGAACAGCAGGTGGTCTATGCCGCCCCAGATGTGCTCCACCCCGAGCACGGTGTAATCGCTCATCACCTCCCCGGCGCTGGATTCGGCCGGCACCACAAACTCGGGCTGCTCGGCGTTGAGCACCTGCTGGTAGCTGCGGCCGTCAAGCAGGTTGATCATGACCATGGCCGAGGCCTGGTTGGCGCCCAGCCCGGACACGCCGACGGTTTCACCCACCAGGCCGTCCTCGCCCAGGCCGCTGCAGCGCAGCTGCCAGGTGCTGACCATGCCGGTGCCCTCCAGTTGCGGCTGCGTGGGGCTTTCCACCGCGCATGTCTCCGGCCAGGTCGGCCGCAGGGGCACCTTGCTGGTCGCCTGGGCGGGGGTCTTCCACACCATGTTGTAGTGTTGCTGGGCTATCTCGGTGACCTGCAGCAGGGACGGCGCGAAGCGGTGCGCGAGGGCGCCGCCGGCGACGCACAGCCCCGCCAGGAGCAACAGCAGCGGACACAGGCGTTTCATAGTCTCACCTCGTAACGTTCGCGCAGCCTGTCGATGCTCTCGCGCAGGGCCTCGGCGCGGGCGCGGGATTCCAGGTCGCGCAGCAGCTGCGGGCGCACTTCCTCGAGGGTGGCCTCGCGTTCCGGCTCCAGCGCCTCCACCCACACGTAGTGCACGCCGTAGGTCGAACGCACGGGACCGCTCCAGGCGCCCGCCTGTGGATTGGTCGCCAGCAGGTTGCGCACGAAGGAGGCGCCGAAGTGCCGCGCGAGCTGATCCGGCGTCTGCTGGCGGAAGCGGTAGCCCGGCAGGAAGGGCGAACTGAGCTGGCGCGCGGCGGCGGCGTCCAGTCCCTGCTCGTCGATCGTCGCAATCACGCTGTCCACGTCGGCCTCGCGCTCGCGGTTGAAGTAGATATGTTCGATGGACAGGCGCGGCGGGCGGCGCAGTTCCTCGCGCCGCTGCGCGAACTCCGCCGCCAGTTGCGCCTCGGTGGGCACGGCCGGCGGATTGGCGGCCAGCAGCAGTTGCTCCATCACCTGGATCATGCGCCGTTTCACCACCTCGTCGCCCAGGTGCAGGCGCATGTCCAGCGCGGTCTCGTAGAGTTCCTCATCGCTCTTGCCCTCGCCCAGGCCGAGAAAGCGCATGTTGCGCAGCAGGCGCTGGTAGATCACCGTGTCGTAGAGGTGCAGGTCCAGTTCCAGCGCGCGCTGGAACAGCATGTCGCGGTCCAGTTCCGCGGCGATCATGCGCGCCCTCTGCTCCTGCGTGGGCACGCGGCCGGTGGTGGCGAACCACTGCTGCAGCAGCCCCTCCACCCGCGCCTCGTTGAGCGGGCCGACCACCGGCCGCGGCGCCGGGAAAAACACGCCCTGCAGGTAAAACAGCAGGCTGCCGAGCAGGATAAAATGAAGCCACGGCCTGTTCAGCCGGCTGAGAAACGTCATGGATGGTCTCCGCGCCTGGCGGCGCCGCGCTGGCGGCTGCGGCGCGCCGGGATTGCCTTGTTATCTGCTGCCGCTCAGTCCTCGAACTGCGCCTGTTTCTTTTCCATCTGCGCCTGCAGCCCGGCCATGAGGTCGGCCTGGCTGAGCATGCCGGCGTTCCAGGTGGCGATGTAGTTGAGCCCCTCGGCCACCGAGTGGTCGCGGGCGTAGAGCAGCATCTCCTTGCTGCCGCGCACCGCCAGCGGCGCCTTGCTCGCAATCTCGCGGGCGATGGCGGTGACCTCGCGCAGCATGGTGTCGCGATCCTCGAACACGCGATTGACGAAGCCTACCTGCTGCGCCTCGCGCGCGTCCATGTTGCGGCCGGTGTAGGCCAGCTCGCGCACCACGCCGTCGGGGACGATGCGCGGCATGCGCTGCAGGGTGCCGACGTCGGCGGTCATGCCGATATCGACCTCGCGAATCGAGAAGTAGGCGTCCGCCGTGGCGTAACGCATATCGGCGCAGCAGGTCATGTCCACCCCGCCGCCGATACAGGTGTAGTGGATGGCCGCGAGCACGGGCACGCGGCATTTTTCGATGGCGGTCAGGTTTTCCTGCATACGCAGTACCTTGCGCCGAAACTGTTCCGCGCGCCGCGCCGGGTCGGGAGAATCACCCAGGGAGCCGTCGCTGAACATGCCCAGGTCCAGGCCGGCGCAGAAGTGCTTGCCGTTGCCGGCGAGGATCACGGCGCGCACGCCGGGCTGTTCATCCAGCCAATCGAAGCAGGCCTGCAGCTCCTCCCACATGGCCGGGTTCATGGAATTGGCCCTGTCCGGACGGTTGAGCAGGACCGTGGCGACCTTGGCCTCGACGCTCACCTGCAGCGTGTCGTAGGTCGGTGCCGCGCTGTCCGCGTCTGTTTGGCTCGTGCTTGGGTTTTGCATGGAAGTGTGCTCCTACCAGGTGGTAACGAATTCGGCGCTGTGCAGTTCGGGCAGGGACTTGGCGGCGCCATCGCGGCTGCCGAGGTAGAGAAAGCCGATGATCTCCTCGTCCTGCCCCAGGCCCAGGCCGTCCATGACGTTGCGGTCGAAGGCCGCATCGCCGGTGCGCCAGATACCGGCATACCCCAGGGACTCGGCCGCCAGCAGCACGCCGTGGGCGGCGCAGCCGGCGGACAGGCGCTGTTCCAGGGGCGGCACCTTGGGGTGCGCGCTGAGCTTCACCACGGTAACGACCACCAGCGGCGCGCGCAGGGGGGCGTTGCGCGCCTTGGCCCGCGCGGCGTCGTCCGCGGCCCGGTTGCGTTGCAGCAGGCACTGCTCCAGCAGTTCGCCCAGCGCATGGCGGCGCTCGCCGGCAATGACGATGAAGCGCGAGGGGCGCAACCAGGCGTGGTCCGGGGCGCGCAGCGCCGCGGCGAATATTTCGTCCAGTTCCCCCGGCCCGGGGGCCGGTTCGGTCAGTTTGGCGCAGGAGTTGCGCCGCTGCAGGAAGCGGAGAATCTCGCTCATGAATTCGGTCAGGTCAGCTCGGGAGGGCCATCATACCAGCATTTTCTCACGCTGTTCGCCCGCCGACCGGCGCCTGCGGCGCCGCCCCGACGAGGATATTCATAAAGCCCTGGTCACCCTCCCAGGCGTCGACATTGTCGCACCAGGTGGCCAGCGCTTCGACATCGCTGGCGACCAGCCGGTGCTCGATGTGATCGACGATCCACAGTGGCTGACCAGTGGAGCCCAGCAACTCCACCAGTGCGCGGCCGGAGGACCCGGCCTGGCGCAGGGACAGCGGGGTCAGTTCCACCAGGATGCGCGGCAGCGGGTCCAGGCTGCGCAGCCACGGCAGCAGGCCGGTCATGACGCGGTACTCCGCGCCCTGCGTGTCCACCTTGACCAGGTCGACACGGCCGGTGCGCGCGGCCAGCCAGGCGCCGCCGTCGTAAAGGTTGATGGGCACGGACTGGCGTGTCTCCTGCGGCACCGCGTAAACCTGGTGGTCGCCCAGGTTGTCCTCGCTGAGGAACAGGGCGCCGCTGCTGTCTGCGTCGGACAGCGCGCCCTGCACCGCTTCCACACCGGCTTCGAGGCCGTTGCGCGCCAGGCTGGCGCGCAGCAGCTTGTAGTTGTCCGGGTCGGGTTCGAAGGCGAACACGCGTCCTGTCTCGCCCACCAGCGCCGCCGCCAGCAGCGTGAAGTAGCCGATGTTGGCGCCGACGTCGACGAACACGTCTCCCGGCGACAATAGCGCACAGACGAGCTCGGTTTCGTAGGGCTCCCAGATGCCCTGCTCGCGGATGCGCCGCGAGACGTGGCGGTCGTGGGCGCCGTGGATGTAGAGATGAAGGTCGCGGTCCAGTGCGGGGATGTTCAGGGGAGCGCTTGGCGGCATGGGTGGACGAGTCGGTGGATGGGCGAATTGGGGGGGAACTGTAACATGAGGGGAGGACCGGGGTGGAGGTGAGACTGGATCCCCGCTTGCGCGGGGATGACCTGGGAGGGGACGGGGATGGGCTGGGAAGGGCTGGACTGGATCCCCGCTTGCGCGGGGATGACCTGGGAGGGGGTGGGGATGACCTGGGAGGGGGTGGGGATGACCTGGGAGGGGGCGGTCGGCTAGGCGATGCGCATGTCTTCGTAGGGTGACTGCGCGTCGAGGGACACCTCCTGGCTGCCTACCCTGAGGCTGTGGGCGTCGATCTCGACATCCGCGTCGTGCAACACGCCCTGGTTGAAGCGGTACAGCGGGTCGATCGTGCCGGCGATCATGCCGTCGTCGTAGGCCTGCTGGCGTTCGCGCACCGCCGCGTTCGCCTCCTCCCAGCACTGCCACTCCCGCGCCGAGTAACGCGCCTGCAGCATGCGCCGCGTGACGGCGGGACTGAGCAGCGTGGCCGAGGCGTTGTTGCCGCCGAAACCCTTGGAGTTGATGATGGCGTAGCGCTGCGCCTGGGGGTCGAGCTGGCGGTGCCGGTTGCTGATGGACAGGTGCGCCTGTTCCACGTCCTCCGCGACCGCGTCGATGGTGGTGATGCCGGGAAGGATGCCGTGCTGCCACACGCCCAGGGTGGAGGCGATCTGGTCGCCGGCCGCCGCGCCGATGGAGTGGCCGACGAAACACTTGATGGCCGCTACCGGCCAGTCCTGGATACCGAAGGCGCCGGCCACCCGGCTGAGGATGGCCGCCTCGGTCACGCGGTTCTGCGGCGTGCCCGTGCCGTGAGCCTGGACCAGCCCGCCATCACGCACGCCGCGCTCGCCGAAGATGGCGCGCGCCGAGGCCAACGCCCTGGCGACGGTGATGTAGTTGCCCACGCCGGGACCGGAGATGGACTTTTTGTGGCCGTCGGCGTTGACGAACACGTCGCCGACCGCGCCGAATACCGTGGCGCCCAGCTCCATTGCCAGCTCGTCGTCGAACAGCACCACCATCTGGGAGGACTCGGCGATGGTGAAGCCGCAGTTCGCTGCGAAGGGCCGGCAGGCGCGGCGGAAATCCGTCACATCGCCCTCCCCCAGGCCGTCCAGCTGGCGCAGGCCCTTCTCCGTGGCCAGCGCGCCCATGGCGCTGTAGCCCTCCATGATCTCCGGCGTCACCGGCGCCTCGGCGGCGCCCACGAAGGCCACCCGCGCGCGACCGCTGCGAATATCGTCGATGCCCATGCGCAGGTTGTAAAGAAAGGACGCGCAGGCGCCGAGACTCGCACCGGTGGAGCCCAGGCTGCCCAGCACGTAGGCATTGATGAAGTCCGCCGGCATTTCCGCGAAGCCCAGCGGGCAGTACTTCGAGGTCACGCGCTGCCCGTTGTAGCGCGCCTTGAGCATGCCGCCGCTGCCAGCGCTGTCCAGTTGACCCATGGCACTGCCGGCGTAGACGCTGACCTGGTCCACCGCGACCCTGCGCGCCACAGCCTCCCAGTCGATACCCAGGTTGCCGAGCGCATCGGAGGCGGCATAGATCGTCATCTGCAGGCCGCGCGGGTGATTGCGCGAGGGGTACAGCTTGCCCGGCTCGAAACCGCGCGGCAGTTGTCCCGCCGACTTGACCTCGAACTCGCGGTGGGTGGGCAACAGGAATTCCTGTTCGCCGACAATCTGCACGTTGACATGGGTGACCGAGGTGTCGGTCACGCGCCAGTCCGGCGGGATCACCTGCGGCAGGTGCTTGCGCGCGATATCAAAACTGACCGGCTGGCCGTTGCTGCGGGTGGGAAAGCGCTGGTTCCAGCTGACCGAATCGACATTGAAATGCGTGTCCTCGACGCGCCGCACCAGGGTGTGGTCCAGGATGTAGCGCTCCTGCGCGAGCGAGTCGTCCACCCCCATCAGCCTGCCCAGGGCCGCCAGCGTGCGCTCGCGCTGCGCCGGCTGCAGCGCGTCCCACACTGTGCGCGCGTAGCCGTGGTGGCCCGAAGCCCGCCCCGCCGCGTTGATACCACCGAAGCCGACGATGACCGGTAAGCGCTGCCTGCCCATGAATATCCCTGAAACGTCCCGTACAACAGGTTCTGAGTGTACGCCCGGCCGATCACGGCCGTCATGCCTTTTGAGCCACTTATTGTGGTATTTTAGACAGACCCATTTTCCGCCCGTGGAGCCCCCATGCACGACGCCGCCGCCCTGCTCTATCCCCAGGCCCTGGCCACCAGCATCACCCTGCCCATGGAAATCATGCACGCGGCTAGCCAGATGGCCAGCGTCTCCGGTCGCAGCGCAGCGGCGGTGCGCTTTCGCCTGGCCGGACCGGACATGAAGCGGATGAAACTGGGCAGCGGGGTGGTGCTCAAGCCGGATATCGTGCGCGACGACCTGCCGCCCCTGGACCTGTTGCTGCTGCCCGCCATCTGGCGCAACCCCATGCCGGTGGTCGCCACGGCCCGGGCGTGGCTGCCCCTGTTGCGCGAGCAGGCCGCCCTGGGCGCCACGATCTGCAGCGTCGGCACCGGCAGTTTTCTGCTCGCCGAGGCCGGGCTGCTCAACGACCGCCCCGCCACCACCCACTGGAACTACTTCAGGCAGTTCAGCAAACGCTATCCAGCGGTGGAGCTGAAAACCCACCACCTGATTACCCAGAGCGGCAGCATCTACTGTGCCGGCAGCGTCAACTCCATCGCCGATCTCATGCTGCACATCGTCGAGGAGTGGTTCGGCAACCGCGTCTCGCGCGCCATCGAGAGCCAGTTTTCCCCGGAGATCCGCCGCAGTTTCCAGGCGGCCGCCTACCAGAACGAGGCGGACAGTTCGCACCGCGACGAGGTGATCGCACAGGCACAGCAGTGGCTGCAGGCCAATCTCGCCAGTCCCGTGTCGATGCAGGCGCTGGCGCGACAACTGCAACTGAGCCCGCGCAGTTTCAGCCGGCGTTTTCGCCAGGCCACGGGCATGGCGCCGCTGGCCTACCTGCAGAGCCTGCGTATCGGCAGCGCCAGAGACCTGCTGCGCCACAGCAACCTGTCGGTGGGCGACATCGCCTGGCAGGTCGGGCTGCAGGACGTGAGCTATTTTTCGCAACTGTTCCGGCGCCACTGCGGCATGAGCCCCCTGCGCTACCGCGAGGCCGCGCGCGGCAAACTGTTCGACCCCAGCGTCAGCGGCCAGCGCTAGCGTGCCATGTTGAGAAAAAACCGGGCCTGTGGCTAAATTGGCGCCCCTTCGTGACAGCCGTTCCCCTGGAGTTTTTCCCATGAGCAATGATTCGGTGGTTATCGTCGACGGCGCGCGTACGCCCATGGGCGGACTGCAGGGCGCGCTGTCCCCGGTACCGGCGCCTGAACTGGCCAGCGTGGCCATTCGCGCCACCCTGGAACGCGCCGGCGTCGCGCCCGACGACGTCGACGAGGTCTACATGGGCTGTGTACTCCCCGCCGGGCTGAAGCAATGCCCCGCCCGGCAATCCGCTCTCGGCGCCGACATCCCACCGTCCAGCGGCGCGGTCACCCTGAACAAGGCCTGCGGCAGCGGTATGCAGGCGACGATTTTCGCCCATGACAGCATCGTCGCCGGCACCTGCGAGGTGGCGATCGCCGGCGGTATGGAAAGCATGAGCCGCGCGCCGCACATGCTGCCCGGCGCGCGCGGCGGCGTCGGCACCGGCGATGCGGGCTTCGTGGACCACATGTTCACCGACGGCCTGCAGGACGCCTACACCGGCCGCGCCATGGGCAGCTTCGCCCAGGAGACCGCGGACGCGCGCGGCATCACCCGCGAACAGATGGACGCCTTCGCCATCGAATCGCTGAGCCGCGCCAGGCGCGCCATCGAGGACGGTTCCCTGCAAGGCGAGATCGTCCCGGTCAGCGTCAGGACGCGGCGCGGGGAACATATCGTCGAAGACGATGAACAGCCCCACAAGGCGGACATCGAGCGCATCCCCAAACTGCGCCCGGCCTTCGCCAAGGACGGCACCATTACCGCCGCCAACGCCAGCTCGATTTCCGACGGCGCCAGCGCCCTGCTGCTGATGCGCGACAGCCAGGCGCAGTCGCGCGGCCTGTCACCGCTGGCGCGCATCGTCGCCCACGCACGCCACAGTCAGCCGCCGGGAGAGTTCACCACCGCACCGGTGGGAGCGATCGAGAAGGTGCTGGCCAGGGCGGGCTGGAGCGTGGACGAGGTGGACCTGTTCGAGATCAACGAGGCCTTCGCCATGGTCACCATGATGGCCATCGACGACCTGGGCCTGGATCACGCCAGGGTCAACGTCAACGGCGGCGCCTGCGCCCAGGGCCATCCCATCGGCTCCACCGGTTCGCGCATCATCGTCACACTGATGTACGCGCTGCAGCAGCGCGGCCTCAAGCGCGGCGTCGCCGCGCTGTGTATCGGCGGCGGTGAAGCCACCGCCGTCGCCATCGAGGCGCTGTAGCCCCCCCACGGAGACCAGGCATGGCACTGAGCAGCGTACCCGACATACTCGACGATATTCGCGCCGGCAAGATGGTCATCCTCATGGACGACGAGGACCGCGAGAACGAGGGCGACCTGATCATCGCCGCCGAGGCGGTGACGCCCGAGACCATCACCTTCTTCTCCAGCGAGGCCTGCGGCCTGATCTGCATGCCGATCACCGAGGAGCGCGCGCGCCGGTTGCAACTACCGCTGATGGTGCGCGACAACCGCTCGCAGCACGAGACCAATTTCACCGTCTCCATCGACGCGGCCGAGCGCAAGGGTCCGGGCATCAGTTCGGCGCAGCGCGCCCACACCGTCCTGCAGGCGGTGGCGGCAAACGCGCAGCCAGCGGACATCGTGCAGCCCGGGCATATCTTCCCGCTGGTCGCCAAGCCCGGCGGCGTGCTGCGCCGCGCCGGGCACACCGAGGCGGGGGTCGACCTGGCGCGCATGGCAGGCTTCGAACCGGCCGCGCTGATCGTCGAGATCATGAACGAGGACGGCACCATGGCGCGCCGCCCGCAACTCGAGGAGTTCGCCGACAAACACGGCTTGCGCATCGGCACCATCGCCGACCTGATCGAGTACCGGGCCCTGCACGAGCAGTCCGTGGACCTGTGCGACCAGAAGCGGGTGGAGACGGAATTCGGCGAGTTCGAACTGCACACCTTCGTCGACCTGGTGGACGACACGGTGCACTACGCGCTGAGCCTGGGCGACATCCGCGAGGACAGTGAAACCCTGGTGCGCGTGCAGACGGTGAACACACTGCGCGACGTGCTCGCCACGCGCATCCCGGGCGAGAACCCGGGCTGGTCCTACCGTCGCGCCATGGCGCATATCGCCGCCGCCGGCAAGGGAGCCGTGGTGCTTATCGGCCAGCCGGTAGAGACGCAGCAACAACTCGACGAGGTGTTGCAGTTCCCGGAACCGCCCAGCGTCACCGGGCCGGGCAGTACGGCGGGCATTCAGAACTACCGCGTGATCGGCACCGGTTCGCAGATACTCAAGCGCCTGGGCGTGGGCAAGATGCAGTTGATGTCAGCGCCGATCCATTTCAATGCGCTGTCCGGCTTCAACCTCGAGGTCACCGAGTTCGTGCAGCCCGCTGCCGACGACTGACGCCCCGGGCACGGCGGCGCAGGCACAGCAGCCCCGCGGCCAGCAGTGCCAGGCTGCCCGGCGCCGGCACACTACCACCATTACCCACGACGATACGCGCGTCGGTCCTGGCCAGGGGCGCGCCGTTGGCATCGAAGGCCGCCAGGTAGAAGTCGTAGGTGGCGTCCAGGTTGGGATCGAAGGCGCCGCCGAGCAGGAAGTCCGCACGCCAGGAGTTCTGCGCCACCGAGTCGCTGGCAATCTGCGCCGCGTACTGCCCGGCGTTCGCCGCTACCGTGCCGCCTCCGTTGGGCGTCGAGCCGTCGCCGGTAGCGTGATCGGCGAAGATGACGTTGATGATGTCGGCCTGGCTGAAACTGGTGCCCAGGCCGGGGTCGCTATCCACGCCGAAGACGTACACCAGGTCGTCCAGCACGAGCCCTCCGCTATTCTGGAAATCGGTGTTCACCGACCACTCGACGCTCCAGGTACCGGTATTGAACGCCTGCCCGGCCGGCACGCCGGCGTCGAAGCTGTAGCTGCCGGCGCCGTCGCTGTTGAAGGTGTTCTCGGGCGCGCCACTGGCCAGGTCGAAACGCACCTTGCCGCGCAGGCCCAGTTCCACGCCATTGTTGCGATCGACAGTCCAGCCGCCATTGGCGTTGCCCGAGCCGAAGATCACGTCGGGAGTAATATCCTGGTCGAACAGCAGCGCAGCGGCCGGGTTCGCCCAGCCCAGGGCGGCGCACAACAGCCCTGCGAAAAATGGGGTTTGGGATTTCATTGGCATGTCTCCAGCTATCCGTGCATTGGTACCGGGCCGACGGGTGCAGGACCGACGGGTACCGGGCCGACGGGCGCGCACATCACGACCGTCAAAAACAAAACGGGGGTTCGGATGCAAATTTCACGCCGGGTTTTCGCCAGCCCCGCCAATTCAAGCACTTGGCTTGCGCCGGCCCCGCCACAGGCCGCGCCGGCGGCAGGAATTGTCAAATATCCTGACGCCGACCGCGGCATATGTTGTATTCTGGGCAGGCGCAGACACCTGGCGACAAACGGAGCGGCAAACCATGCAACAAGGACAGGACAAGGACGATAGTTTCGAGGTGCCCGAGTTCCACCGCGATGAGGAGCTGGACGAGGAAGGCGTCTCCGTGGCGGTGGTGGAACAGTTCGTTCACCGCCGCCTGCCCTTCCTGCTCAAGGTCAAGGAGGAGATGGACAACGGCAAGGTCCTGAGTGAGGGCGAACTGGAACTACTGACACAGATCGTCGGCCGTGCACACAACGTCAATACACTGGTCTACCAGCACCCCGAACTCAAGGAACTGGTGGCCAAGATGATAGACCTCGTGCACGACATCACCGGCGAGGCCCTGGACAACGAAACCGGGGACTAGGCGCCGTGGCGGGCGCGCGGCATTGACTCGCGCAGGCCAGGCCCTATACTGCCAGCAGCTTGTCCAGCCTTTTTATGTCCTGCACCGGGGCGCGATACAGTGTTCGCGTCCGCCTGTGCTAACAGGTCCGCGCCGCGCGCAAGCCACGCCGCCCCCAGGGGCTGAACGCATCCCACATACCCGCATTGGATCACTACCGGCCGGGGCGGAACCGGACACCGTTTCCCCGCGCTCACCGGCACGTCCAGGAGAACCCATGTCACTTCTTATCGGCAACAACCTCGTGGTCAGCATGCATTACAAGCTGACCGATAATTCCGGCAACCTGCTGGACAGTTCGGAAGGCGGTGATCCCCTCACCTACCTGCACGGCGCCGGCAACATCATCCCGGGCCTGGAGAGCGCCCTTACCGGCAAGGTCGCCGGCGACAGCGTGCAGGCCACGGTCGCGCCGCAGGACGCCTACGGTGAGAGCCGCCCGGAAATGATCCAGGTGGTGCCGCGCAGTGCATTCCAGGGTGTCGAGGAGATCGAGCCGGGCATGTCCTTCCAGGCCCAGGGGCAGGACGGCGCGGTACAGCGCATCACGGTCACCGCGGTGGACGGCGAGAACATCACCGTCGACGGCAACCACCCCCTGGCCGGGGTGGAGTTGAACTTCGACGTGGAGATCGTCACGGTGCGCGAGGCGACCGAGGAAGAACTCTCCCACGGTCACGTACACGGCTGAAACCCTGACCGCGGCCGGCTGACGCCGGCCGCGCGACTATTCTGCTATCGTCATGCGCGCAATTTCCCGCGCTGCAATGTCCGCGGCGCAGAACGCCGCATCGATCCAGCCGCCGTCGGAATACAGCGCGGTCATGTCGGCGTGGTGCGCCGACGCGGGATCCGTGGACTGGGAATAGGTAATAATGTTGTAGGCGTCGGGGCAGTCGCTCTCATCCCAGGTCACGGCCTGCATGTAGCTGTTGCCGTGGCGGATGGCCGAGTAGCCCTCCCCTTCCACCAGCGGTGAGGTGATGACGCTGAACATCATCGAACCGGAACCGCCGGGTATGCCGTGGCGCACGCCGTTCTTCTCGTCGTACTGCACCTCGCCCCAGGGACGGTCCAGGGGAATACCGTCGAGCGCGGCCACCGCGCCGCCCAGGGCATCGAGCACCGCCTGTGCCACCTCCGGATTATCGATATCCAGGTCGGCCGGGGTGTTCACCGGGTCGGCCGGGTCGAAAGGCGTGGCCCACATGTCCGGCGTGCCGCGCAGCAGGTTCCACATCTCGTAGAACACGTGACCGCCGACGCTGTCGGTGCGGTGCGCGCGGTCCCAGCCGGCGAGCACGTCGCAGGCCGCCTGCTCCGCGGAGATACCCGCCATGGGATCCTCGGGAATGCTGTCACATACCGTGAGCACCTCGTCCAGCACCAGGTTGGCGGCGTGGTTGGTCGCCTGGTAGCTGAGCGTGCGCAGGTTATCGATATTGAAACCGGGCTCGCCCAGCCCGTCAGTGCCGGCCATGCGCCACTCGGCCTGGCTGAAGGTGTGCCGGGTACGAATGGACTGCTGCACCTCCTCGTCGCCGATGATGGCGGGAAAGCCGCTCAGCAGGTGGCGCGGGTTGGGCAGCCAGTAGCTGTCGTTGGCGTTGGCGCCGTACTCGCGGGTCTCCAGTTTCGGCAGCTTGTCGTAGCCGAAAATGCCGGCGCTGGTGCCGGGGTCGTTGCCCCACTCACAGTCCGGGTCGGAGCCGTCCATGGTGACGAAGCCGAAGGCCGTCACCGAGGTTTGCAGCAGGCCGCGCACACAGTTTTCGCGCAGCGCGTCGCTGATGTTCGGGTTGACGGAAATATCCCCGTAGAAGGCATCGCCGTAGCGGTCCGCGGCGATGGTGTTCACCCAGGGAATGCCGATGGCCCGCAGCGCCTCCTTGAACTCGCCGAGGTTGCGCGCCTTGCCCATGGACACCCACTGGTCCAGGCCGCGCAGGTTGTTCAGGTTGCCGTCGCGGTAGGTCAGCACCGTGCCGGCGATATTGGGCCAACCCGACAGCAGCGCCTCCAGTTCCCCGAGGTCGACGATGGCGCCGAAGTGGGAAAAGTAGAAGGTGTGCTCCACCGTCTCCACGGCGCCGCCCGCGCCGATGCGCTCGGCGCTCACCGTCTGCGAGGTGATATCGCGGTACTCGCCGTCGTACAGGTACTGCATGGGGTCTTCGGGATTGAGGGTCAGTTCGTAGAAGCCGAAGCGGTCGCCGGTGCTGACCGTGTGTGACCAGGCCACGTCACGGTTGAAGGCGATCACCGGCGCCGGCAGGCCGCCCAGCGCGGCGCCGAGCACATCGTACTCACCCGGCAGCGTGAGGTGGAACATGAAAAAGCGCTGCTGGCCCTGCCAGGGAAAATGCGGGTTGCCAAAGAGCAGGCCGGAACTGGTCTGCGAGGCGTCCGCACCGATGGCGTAGGCGTTGCTGCCCAGTTCGCCGCGCGTGGGCAGGCCCATGCCGCGATCGAAGGTTTCCTGGGTCAGCGCCGCGACCATGTGCCGGGCCGGGTCCTCGCCGGGCGCCAGCTCGAGCTGCGCCATCGGCGCGCCCGGCTGCGCCGCCACGATGAAATCCGCCAGTGGCACCGCGCTGGCCACCAGCACGGTGCGGTGAATCAGGCGCACGGTGTCGAACAGGTCGATCTCGCGCGCCCACTCGGCGCCGCGGCAACCCTCCTCACCCGCGGCGAGATTGTCCACGCCGGTCTCGTTGAAGTAGCGGTTCACGCCCGCGGCATAGCCGCTGAGGTTCTCCACGATGTAGGGCGGCAGGTCCTCGTCGATGATGCGCTGCACGTTGGCGTCGCTGTTGTACAGCTTCATCACCAGGTCGGAATTGAGATCGCCCTCCTCGCCCAGGTAGCGCGCCGATTCGCCCGCCGCCTGCACGTAGGCGCGCATCACGGTGCAGTAGTTCTCGCGCGCGTAGGCGTAGCCCGCGCCGTAGCCGAGACCGCCGTAATCATTGGCGGTCACGTGGGGAACGCCGTACTCGGTCCAGACGATATCGGCCTGGTAGCGCGGTGCGGGCTCGGGCGGCGGGTTGTCGGAGCCGTCGCTGCAGGCGACGAGAACGGTGGTGGCGAAGAGCGCCGGCAGCCAGCGCCGGCCCGGTAGTGCGCGCAACATGGGGTATCCCTCTTATTTGCCGTGCGGTTGATTGTCTTGCGGACAGTGCAACCAGTGTAAACCGATTGTCACAAAAGGCCAGAGCGGCGTGGCACCTGGCGCCAACGGCACGGCTTGTTACAATCGGTCCGCCCCGCTGTGGTGCGATCAATGTATAACGATACAACAATAAGGATTTTTCATGAGCCGCTATTCCCGCCGCAGGTTTCTGCGACAAGCTTCCACCCTGGCCGCCGCCGGCGCACTGCTGCCGGCGTGCAGCGACAGCAGTGACCGCGCCCCCACCCCGGGCAACGCGGTCGTGATCGGTTCCGGCTTCGCCGGCTCGGTCGCCGCCCTGCGCCTGGCCCAGGCCGGCATCCCCACCACCGTGCTGGAGCGCGGGCAGGAGTGGACCGTGCAGGGCAACGATACCTTCCCGTCCACCACCGGCCTGGACCACCGGGCGACCTGGACCATCCCCCCCTCGCGTGTTGCCGACGGCCAGGGCGAAGCCTACGCCGGCCTGCTGGAAAACATCGGCAGCCCGAACGTCACCGCGGTGTGCGGCGCCTGTGTCGGCGGCGGCTCGCTGGTCTACGGCGGCGTGCTCATCCAGCCACCGCGCGCGGCCTTCGAGTCGGTGTTTCCCTACCTGGACTACGGCGCGATGGCGGGCACCTACTACCCGCGCGTCATCGCCGAGATCGGCGCCGCGCCCATCCCCGACGACGTGCTGGCCAGTCCGACCTACCGCGCGCACCGGCGCTTCATCGTCGACGCCGGGGCCGCCGGCATGGAAGTCGTCAAGGCCAACGCGTCGTTCGACTGGGACATCATCCGCCGGGAGATCGCCGGAGAGATTCCCGCGGCGGCGAGCGTCAGCGACTACGCCTTCGGCTGCAACAGCAATGCCAAACTGTCCACCGACAAGAACTACCTGCAGCGGGCCCGCGCCAGCGGTTTCGCCGAGGTGCGCAGCCTCACCGAGGTGGAGATGATCCGCCAGCTCGACGCGGGCGGCTACGCGGTGATCTGCCGGCGCCTCAGCGCGGAGGGCGAGACGCTGGACCGCTACGAGCTCGTCGCCGACTACCTGTTCCTGGCCGCCGGTTCACTCAATACCGGCAAATTGCTGCTGAAAAGCCAGCAGGCCGGGGAACTGCGCGGCGGCAACGATCGCGTGGGCCAGGGCTGGGGTACCAACGGCGACGAACTGCTGGCCCAGCGACACCCGGATGTCGGAGGCGGACCCCAGGGCGGCCCCGCCTGCATCGCCGCGGTGGACAACACCAATCCCGACTACCCGGTGGCCTTCATGCACTCGCCGATACCCTTCGGCGGCACACAGTTGCAACTGGCCATGTCGGTGCCGGACGAGTTG
This sequence comes from Halioglobus sp., assembly GCA_002699145.1. Classification (GTDB taxonomy): domain Bacteria; phylum Pseudomonadota; class Gammaproteobacteria; order Pseudomonadales; family Halieaceae; genus Marimicrobium. The sequence continues at coordinate 111,889 of PABK01000035.1, read as the reverse complement.
GGCAGCCTGCGCTACGACCCGGGCCGGGACGCGCTGGCCATCGACTGGCCGGACGACACACAAACGCCCTCCGCGCTGGCACGCGCGGCGAGTTTCCAGCAATTGACGGCGCAAACCGGCGGCGCCCCGACACCCTTTATTTCCGGTACCATCTGGCATCCGCTGGGCGGCGCGGTGATGGGCGACGCCTGCAGCGAACTGGGAGAGTTACACGGCTACAGGAACCTGTTCGTGATCGACGGCGCACTGCTGCCGGGCAGCGCTGCCACCGTCAACCCGGCGCTCACCGTGGCGGCAAACGCCGAGCGCATCATGGAGCAACTGGTGCCGCGCGTACTGCACGGATAGGGTATCGGCGCGGGGCCGCCGGCTAGCCGCGGCGAAAGTTCGGCGGACGCTTCTCGATGAAGGCGGTGATCGCCTCGATGTTTTCCGGCGATCCGGCCTGGCGCTGCATGGCCGCCATCTCCGCGCCCATGGCCGCGTCGATCGCCGGCAAATGATGCATGCGCAGGCTGCGCTTGATCTCTCGCAGGGCGTTGACCGGCCACTGGGCAATCTCGCCGGCCTTGGCCAGGGCGTGGTCGAAGAGCCCGTCGTCCGGCAGCACGTCGGCGACGATGCCGCTGTGCAACGCCTTGTCCGCGTCCACCCACTCGGCGGTGTAGAACAGCTCGGCGGCGCGCTGGGCGCCGATGTTGGCCTGCAGCATGTAACTGCTGCCCCACTCCGGCGCCAGGCCGAGGCTGGCGAAAGGCAGGCGCAGGCGCAGGCTCTGCCCGGCATAGACGATATCCGCGTGGAACAGTACGGTCGCGCCGCCACCGATGGCGAACCCCTGGGCGGCCGCCACCAGGGGTTTGTCGAATTCGACCACGGCGCGGGCCGCTGACTCGAAGGGGTGTTCCTCCTCGCCATCGACGCTCTCGCCAAAACTGGCCAGGTCCACGCCGGTAGAGAAATTGTCCCCCGCACCGCACAGCAGCGCGCACACCACGCCGTCATCCGCGGCCGCCGCGCGGAAAGTGTCGCGGATGTCCAGCCACATCTGTGCATTGATGGCGTTTTTCTTGTCCGGGCGGTTGAGGGTAACCACCAGCACGCCGTCACGGTTTTCAGTCAGTACGAATTCGCTCATGGCGTGGCTCCTAACTGTGGAAACTGACCGCGTCAGTGACCGCCGCGCGCTCCGTGACGCAGTCGAAAGACGGGTCGTCCTTGCGCGGGTAGCCGAAGGAAATGCCGAACAGCAGCTTGTTCGACGCCTCGATACCGAGTTGTTCACGCACGAAATCCGCCTGGAAACTGAGCGCGGTTTGCGGACAGCTGCCCAGGCCGTGGGCGGTCAGGGTCAGCATCAGGGTTTGCGCGTACATACCCAGGTCCGCCGCCTCGCGCAGGCCGAAGGGCTCCGGCAGGAACAGAAAAGCGACATGCGGCGCGTCGAAGAAGATGAAGTTGCGCATGAACTGCGCCTGGCGCCTGTCCTTCTCCTCGCGCGCGATGCCGCAGGCTGCGTACAGCGCCTGGGCGGCGGCGTACTGGCGTTCCTTGTACACCCCTTCGTAACTGCCATCGTAGGGAAAGTCCATGCTGAAGTTGCCGGACATGAAGCGCTGCGGCATCTCGCTGCGCAGCTGCTCCAGCTTCGCGCCGGACACCACGTGGGTCACCCAGGGCTGGGTGTTGCAGTTGCTCGGCGCGCGCTGGGCGACGCTGAAAATTTTTTCGAGGACCTCCGCCTCTACCGCCTGCGGCTCGAAGGCGCGCAGTGAGCGCCTGGCGGCGACGACGGCGTCAAAGGACTCGGCAATGTCAGTCATGATCGCTCCGTTACGTGCAAATACCGGGAACAGTCTACAGCAGCCTGCCGGTACACCGGCAGGTTACCACAGCCGCAGTTCGCGGCAGCGCGCATCCGGGCCGGCCGCCGTCGCCCGCACTACGTCCCGGTGAAGTTGGCCTTGCGCTTCTCCTTGAAAGCGCGCATGCCCTCCTTCGCGTCGGCGGAGGCGAACACCGGGTTGGCCAGTTCATCGGACTGCAGCATGGCCTCGGGCTCGGGCACGTCGCACTGGATCTCGCGCAGCGAACGGGTGATGGCGCGCAGCGCGAGCGGGCCCGTTTCGCCGATCTGCGCGGCGATCTTCTTCGCCTCGGCGAGGGTTTCGCCCTTGGGCACGATGCGGTTGACCAGGCCCCAGTCCAGCGCCTCCTGGGCGGTGATATGGCGCCCGAGGAGGACGATCTCCGCGGCCAGGCAGTAAGGTATCTGCCGCGGCAGGCGAATGCTGGAGCCGGCCATGGGATACAGGCCCCGCGCGACTTCGGTAACACCGAAAGTCGCATCCTCCGCCGCCACGCGGATATCCGTGCCGGCCAGGATTTCCGTGCCGCCGGCCAGGGCGTAGCCCTCCACGGCGAGGATCAGCGGCTTGGTCGGGCGGTTGTCGCGCAGCAGGGCCTGCCAATGCACGTTGGGCACCTTGCCCATCAGCTCCATGAACTCATCCGTGGAGCGCTGCGAGCCCTCCGCGCCGGCTTTCAGGTCCATGCCCGCACAGAAGGTGTCGCCGTTGGCGGTGAGGATGGCGCACATCAGCTCGTCATCCTCGTCCAGGCGTCGCCAGGCCTTGTACATGCCCAGCAGCATCTCGGGGCTGAAGGCGTTCTTGGCTTCGGGGCGGTTGAGGGTGACGATCAGGGTCGTGCCCTCCTGCTCCACGATGCAGTTCTTCGTGCTGATATCCAGTTCTGCCATGCTTCCTCTCCAACTCGGGGACAGATTTCAAATCTGTCCCCACTATTCGAGCCACGTCATTCCCGCGAAAGCGGGAATCCAGTGTCTCTTGTCAATTCCAGAAAATGGGGTCAAGGCCCTCTAGCGGGTCACTGCGTTCCGGCCGGCGCGACGGGAAGTGCCGACGGAGTGAGTATCTTGGCCGTCCGAACGCAGTCGGCACTTCCCGTCGCGCTGGCCCGGCCGGTTCTGTCGGCGCGTTGCGGCGCATCAGGACATCAGGTACTCGCCGCCCAGTGCGATCTCCTTCGCCTTCGGGTACGCCGGCTTGCCGCTGGGCGCGCGCGGGATCTCAGGCACCACGTGCAGTTCCCGCGGCACCTTGTAGCCAGCCACGTGCTTGCGCGCCTCGGCCTGGATCGACTCCAGTGTCAGCGTGCAGTTGTCGCGCGCCGATACGACCGCGGTGACCTTGCTGCCGAAGCGCTCGTCCGGCGTATCGACCACGAGGCAGTCGAACACGTCGGGGTGCGACTTGACCGCCTCCTCGACCTCCTCGGGAAAAATCTTCTCGCCGCCGGAGTTGATGCAGTTGGAGCCGCGGCCGTAGACCGTGATCGAACCGTCCTCCTCCAGGCGCGCCTCGTCGCCGGTGAGCAGCCACATCTTGCCGTCCACCTCGACGAAGGTTTTCGCGGTCTTGACCGGGTCGTTGTAATAGCCCACGGGAATATGCCCCGAGCGCGCAAAGATACCGGTCTCGCCGGGCTTCACGTGAGCGTGGGGTTCGCCCTCGACATCGGTGATCACGTCCATGAAGTCGGACTGCTCGACATTGCCCAGCCCCTTCTCCGCGGACTTTTTCTCGCCACTGTCGAAGCCCATGTTGCCGGACTCGGAGGAGCCGAAGGAGTTCCTGATGATGATGTTCGGGAAACGCTCCCTGAACTCGTCCTGCTTGGAGGCGGAAAATACCGCGCCGCCGGAGCCGACACTGAACACGCTGCTCAGGTCCCAGCGGTCCGGGTGCGCGCGCAATGCGTCCAGCAGCGGTATCGCCATGGCGTCGCCGACGATGGACAGCGAATTCACTTTCTCCTGCTCAACGATATCCCACACCTGGGCGCCATCGAGCGAGCGGTGCGGATTGAGCACGAGGCAGTTGCCGCCGAGCATCTGGATGATGGCGTACCACCAGCAGGCGCCGTGCATCAGCGGCGCCAGGGCCATGCCGACGATGGCGAAATCGCCGATGCGCCCGGCGATCTGCTCCGGCTCGGTAATGGGGCCGTCCGGGTGGAACCACCCGCCCCCGCCCAGCGCGGCGTAGAACAGGTTCTTGTGCGGCCACATCACGCCCTTGGGCATGCCGGTGGTGCCGCCGGTATAGAGCAGGAACAGGTCGTCATCGGCGCGCTCGCCGAAGTCGCGGCTGTCCGCCTGGCCCTGCATGCTGGCCTCGTATTCCACGCTGCCGATCGCGGCGGCATCGGCGCCGGAATCGTCGGTGACATAGATATAGGTTTGCAGGTCCGGCGCCGAATCCTTGACCTCGGCGATATGCGGCGCGAATTCCTGGTGGTGTATACAGGCCACCATGTCCGCGTTGTCGAAGATGTACAGCAGCTCTTCCTGCACGTAGCGGTAGTTGACGTTGATCGGCACCGCGCGAATCTTGAAGCAGGCCAGCATCCCCTCCAGGTACTCGTTGCAGTTGTACATGTACAGCCCGACGTGGTCGCCCGCCTTGACGCCGCGCGAGGCGAGATAGTGCGCCAGGCGATTGGCGCGCTGTTCCAGCTCGGCGAAAGTCGCGCGCTGCGCACCGCAGACCAGCGCGTCCCGTGTCGGCACCTTGTCGGCGACCATCTCGAACAGGTCGGCGATGTTGAAATGTTTGGCCATTGCTCGCTCTCCTAAATCCAGCTGCAGGCAAATTTCATGTCGGCCGGCGACCGCCTCAGCCCTTCTCCGCGCCGACCACCCACATGGCGAAAAACTGCGCGCCGCCACCGTAGGCATGGCCGAGCGCCAGTTTCGCACCCTCCACCTGGTGCTCGCCACACTCACCGCGCACCTGGCGCGCGGCCTCGGCGAAGCGGATCATACCGGAGGCGCCGATGGGGTTGGAGGACAATACACCGCCGGAGGGATTCCAGGGAATATCACCGCCATCGATCAGCGAGGTGGCGCCTTCCATGGTCAGCTTCCAGCCCTCCCCTTCCGGGGCGAAGCCGAGATTTTCCAGCCACATCGGTTCGTACCAGCTGAACGGCACGTAGACCTCCGCCACGTCCAGGTCCTTGCGCGGGTCGGTGATACCGGCCTGCTTGTACACGTCGGCGGCACAGTCACGGCCCGCCTGGGGATTCACTTCCTCGCGCCCGGCGTACATGGTGGGCTCCGAGCGCATGGCGACGCCGCGAATCCACGCCGGCGGCCTGGCCGCCTTGTCCGCCAGTTCCTCGCTGGCGATAACCATGGCGCAGGCGCCGTCCGAGGAGGGGCAGGATTCCAGGTAGCGAATGGGGTCCCACAACATAAAGGACTCCTCCACTTCCTGCATGTTGATGTTCGGCAGTTGCAGGTGCGCCAGCGGGTTGCGCGCACCGTGCAGGCGATCCTTCACCGCCACCTTGATACCCGTATCGTAGGGCGCGCCGGAACGGCGTATGTACTCGCGGATGATCGGCGCGAAATAGCCGCCGGCGCCGGCGTTGAGGTGGGTGGAAAACGGCTGCGGGTTGGACAGCGCCCACATCGCGTTGGATTCCGACTGTTTCTCGAACGCCACCGTGAGCACGCGCTTGAAGGCGCCGCTCTGCACGTGGGAAGCGGCCACCAGCGCGGTGGAGCCGCCCACGGAGCCCGCGGTGTGCACGCGCAACATGGGCTTGCCATTGCAACCCAGGGCGTCGGTCAGGTAGATCTCCGGCATGACCACGCCCTCGAACATATCCGGCGCCTTGCCGACGATAACCGCGTCGATATCGTCCCAGCCCAGGTCCGCGTCCTGCAGCGCCCTCGCTGCCGCCTCGCGCACCAGTCCCGCAATGGAAACATCTTCGCGCTTGGTCGTGTATTTCGTCTGGCCGATCCCGACCACTGCTGCCAAAGTCGACATTACGCTGTTTCCCCCTTCTCCAGTACCGTCACCAGGTTGTGTTGCAAACAAGGGCCCGATGTCGCGTGGGCGACCCCGCGCTGTGCCTCGCCCGCGACGATTCGATTGAACACCTCACCGATACGCGACAGTCCGGAAGCCATCATCAGGTTACCCGCCAGCACCCCGCCACTGGGGTTGACGCGGGTGTCCTCACCCAGTTCCAGGGCGCGGGAGAGAATGATCTCCTGGTGGCTGAACGGCGCGTACAGCTCGGCGACGTCCACCCTGCCGTCGCCTACCCCGGCGTTGGCCGCCGCGCGGCGCGTCGAGATCGAGTCGGTGAGATCGCGCACGCCCAGGTTATGGGTTTCGATGCAGTGGTCTATGCCACTGATGACCGCGTAGGGCACGCCCCACTCCCTGGCCTTCTCCACCGTGGCGATTACTACCGCGCTGGCGCCGTCGGACACCGGACAGATGTCGGCCTTGCGCAGGGGCGAAACATAGGTCTGCTGGGCCAGCACGTCCTCGGCCGAGACGTCCCCGCCGAGCTGCGCATGGGGGTTGCCCTGGGCGTTACGCCGCGAGCGGGCCACCACCTCGGCCATGTCGCGCTCGGTGATCAGGCCCTGGTCGAGCATCAGTCGCGCCTGCATGGCGGCCAGGGAAATGGTGTCCACCCACAGCGGCGCGAGATAGTAGGGGTCCAGCTGCTGCGACAGCACGTTCGGCAACTCGCCCGGCGACGACTTGCCGAAGCCGTAGATCAGCGCCGACTCGGCGTGACCCATGCGAATCTTCAGCATGGATTCGTACAGCGCCCAGGCGGCGTCCATCTCCACGTGGGATTCCTTGATCGGCGGCACCGCGCCGAGGGCGTCGACACCCATGACGAAGGCGAAGGCCGCCCCCTGCAGGTAGTCGCAACTGCCGGAACAGACGAAATCCACGTCCTGGGCATTGGTGATGCCGACCTGCTCGAAGACCTTGCCCAGCACCGGGATGATCAGTTCCACCTCATTGGCCGCCCCCGCGTCGGAGACGCAGTCGGACTGCTGGTAGGCGACTATTGCAATTTCTTTCATATTTGATTGGCCCATCGTTAGCCCTCCAGCCCGGTGACCGGGAGCTTGCCGATCCGCTCCACCGGCACGTCCGGTTCATCCAGCGGCTTGAAATACCTGATGTTGTCCAGGGCGTAGCCCCACTCCTCTTGCGGCTTCCACACCGCCTGCACGCGCTGGCCGATGTGCACCTCGGCGTTATCGCATTCGCTGAGCAGGTGGATCACGGAGATATTGGCGCCATCCGGCACGAGGTTGGCCACCACGAAGGGCGGTTCGATGGGATTGCCCGGGATGGGAATGGAAACGATGGTGAAGGACTCCACCGTCGCCTTGTCCGCCAGTTCCACCTCCTCCTCGGTGGGCACACCGCAGGCGGCGCAGGAGCCGCGCGGCGGGATATAGACCTGGCTGCAGCGCGGGCAGCGTTGCCCGGTGAGCACGCCTTCCTTGATGCGCGTCAGGAAACGCGAGGCGGCGGCGCCGGCGGTAAAGTTGTATTTCAGGTAGATCGGCGCCTCGATCCCGGTGACGGTCTCGTTGTCTTCGCCAACGTTGTTTTCATCGCTCATGGCTGCGCTCCCTCCTACACCAGTTCAAAGCAGCGGATATCGGTGATGAAACCGCGGGGCTCATCCGCCCACACCGCCTGCACGCGCGCGCCGGTGGCGACATCGCTTTCGGCCTCGGCGGCCACGCAGTGCACCATCGGCACATCGGCGCCGTCCAGCTTGATCATCGCCCAGGCGAAAGGGCGGTCGAAGGGATGCGCCGCGCGCGGCTCCCTGACCCAGGCGAAGCTGACGATCTCCCCCTGCTGGCCCACCTCGACGAACTCGCCCAGCTCCTCGGCGGTGTCGGGGTCGTACTCCATGGGCGGTACGATCACGCGACCGTCGGAGGCCTTGATGCCGACGATGTTGCGCTTCTTCAATTCGGTCAGGAAGCGGCCGACCACGGGGCCCGTGGAGCGGGTATAGGTGAAGCCAAGCTCGAAAGCCTGGTGCAGGACATCCGGTTGCGACACGGTCACAGCCCTCCTTGTCGTGGGGGTGGAATAGCAGAGCGAGCCAGTATCGATGAACCCTCGGGGCTTCTCAATGACACAATCCATCAAGTGCCAGTGACTTTTCTGATCAACGATCCAACTCCCGGGGTCAGGTCTTGCATTTTACGCCCGGCCTGCGAATACTGCGGGGCCCGCGACATCCGTTACCACGCTAGCAGGAGCAAGCTATGTCAGTCTCAGCCATCGGCTACCTGAGAATCGCCTCGACAGACACCCAGGCCTGGATGAATTTCGGCTGCAACGTACTGGGGCTGATGGAGGCGCCCCGGGAGGACGCGGGGGGCGCCCGCTTCCTGCGCATGGACGACCACCCCTTCCGCTTCATGATCGAACCCGGCGACAGCGACGGCCTGCTGGCCGCCGGCCTGGAGTTCCCCGACGCCGCCGCCTGGCAGGCGACCCTCGACCGCCTCGCCGCGGCAGGCCACGAATTCACCCAGGGCTCCGAGGACGAGGCGGCAAGACGCTGCGTCAAGGCCTTCGCCACCACCGACGACCCGGCCGGTAACACCCTGGAGCTATACTGGGGCCGCCGCCTGGACTACCAGCCCCTGGTGTCGCCGGCGGGGGTGCCGGCCTTCGTCACCACGTGGAAGCAGACCGGCGACCTGGGCTTCGGCCACGCCGTGCTGCCGGCCCCGGACATCGAGGCCGCCACCACCTACTACACCGAGATCATCGGCACCGGCCTAACCGATATACTGTCGATTCCCGGTATGGACGGCATGAAGGTCCATTTCATGCATGCCAACAACCCGCGCCAGCACTCCGTGGCCCTGTTCAGCGGCCCGCACCCGCTGGGCGTCGTGCATATCATGCTGGAGGTGGAGAACATGGACGAGGTCGGCCGCGCCATGGATCGCGCAAAGGCCGCGGGCGTACACACGCTGGCAAGCCTTGGCCGCCACGTCAACGACAACATGTGTTCAGTGTACATCCTCGCCCCGGGGGGCATCGCGGTGGAGTACGGCTACGACGGCCTGCTCATCGACTGGGAAAACCACGCCTGCACCTACAGCGACGAGGGCGACCTGTGGGGCCACGAGTACGACTTCCCGGGCGTCAACGAGTAGTCGCGCCGCGCTCACACCGGCGCCGGGTACCCCAGGGCGCGGGTATCGCGCGAGTGACACACCGCCTCCAGCCGCGCGGCGGCCTGGCTGCGGAATGCTGCGGCCAGCTCCGCGGCCAGCGGTTTGTGCGCGCCGAGGTTGCGCTGCGGTAGTTTGGCGTCAGCCGGCAGCCCAATATCTTCCAGCATCGCCCGGAACCCCTGTTGCAGCGATTCGTAGCGCACCAGGTAGACCCCGCCCCACGCCTGCCTGGCGCACAACGCGCCGCTAGCCAAGGGTTGCAGCGCGGACAACGACACGCCGATGGCCGGCTCGAAGTGGCTCTGGTACCACAGGTGCGGCCGCAGGAAGGTGTTGACGAAAAACATGAAGGCGCGGAAATCCGCGAGGTCGGCGTGGTCCAGGCCAGAGCGCAATTCCGGGTAGCGCGCGCCCTCGCACATGGCGTCCACACTGCCGAAGTGCTGCACGGCCTCGAGCAATCGTCCCAGCAATAGCGGCACCCCCTCAGTGACCACCTCGGCCTCCGAGGCGGGCGCGGCATCCCGCACCTCGAGCATGCGGCGCAGCGCGGCGAGGTGCTCGCCGATATCCTGCGCGATTGCCGATCTGAACCAGTCGAACGGCTCGCGCGCGAGTGTCAGCACGGTCACCGGGTCGGCATCGATTTCGCGGCGCTGGAAGTAGCGGTAGACGCGCAGGTTCTGCAACAACTGGCCGCTACCGTGCTCGAAGAAATAATCCGACAGCTCCGGGTTGACCAGGCGACGCAGGGTGTCGGCAAATGCCTGCTCCCCGAGGAAGTGACACTGGTGGGCCTCGACCCCGCGCAGGCCATTCAGTGCGGCGGTTATCGACGTACTGCCCACCTTGCCGTACTGGTAAACGATGATCCGGTGTGTGCTCATGCCACCCTCGCCTGCTCGAAGGACAGGGATTCTTGCACAGTGGCCGCGAGCCCACCAGCGCCGACCACTTGATCTGGCCTGCGCCTGGCCTAATATAGGGGAAACCCAGCGCACCCCCACAAGGGAGATGAACCATGTCTGATCAGGAAACCCCCACTCCACAAGAAGGCCCCGCCACGCAGGAGTCCCCCCAGCACCAGGGTGCGCCGCAACCGACGGGCTTCGACCTGGGCACCGTGATCGCCCAGGCCACACAGGTCATCACCGACCCGGGTGGCTTCTATCGCGGCATGGCCAAGGGCGGCGGCTACAGCGAACCGCTCATCTTCGCCCTGGTGATGGGTGTGGTGTCCGGCCTGGTCTTCGGCGTCCTGTCGATCATCGGCCTGACCGGGGCAGGCGCCGCCGGCCTGGGCGCCGTCATCTTCATGCCCATCGGCCTGTTGATCGGCAGCTTCATCGGCGCGGCGATCCTGTTCGTCATCTGGAAGCTGATGGGCTCGCCGGAAAACTACGAGACGGCGTACCGCTGCGTCGCCTACTCCACCGGCATCCTCCCGGTGGTGACCATCATCGGCATCATTCCGTACCTGGGTACCGTGGTACGCGTCATCTGGGGTATCTGGCTGATGATTATCGCCAGCACCGAGGTGCATGGCCGCTCGCAACAGACCGCGATGATCGTGTTCGGCGTTCTCGGCCTGCTGGGCCTGTTCAGCGGCCTGAGCGGCGAGCATGCATCGCGCAACGTGCAGGAGGCGGTGGAGCGCAACGCCGCCGAACTGGAACAGCGTATGCAGTCCCTGGAAAACCTGGGTGTGAACAAAGACGGCGAGATCGACCCGGAGAAAATGGGCCGGGCGATGGGTGAATTCTTCAAGGGCATGGAAGAAGCCGCCCGCGAGGCGGAGCAAGCCGCGCAGGAATCGAATTAAGCTGCTCGGGCGGCGCCGTTACAGCGCCGCCCGGATCGCCTCCACCGATCCCAGGTAATCCAGGGCGCCGTGCAGTTTTTGCAGTGACGACTGCATGTAGTTGACCGGCTGCCAGGCATCGCCCATGGCCAACGTCACGGTCGCCCCTAGCCAGACATACCCGGCGTGCCACTGGCACTGCCGCCACACTTCCTCGTGCGACGGCGGGCTCACGCCGTTCTCGCGCAGTTGCCCGCGATAGAAGTCGAGCAACTGCGGCAACTGCTCGCGGTGCTCCGGGCGCAGCGTGCCGGCGAGGAAATAACCGACATCGCGCATGGCGGGCGCCCGCGCCAGCACCGCCCAGTCGAGAAAACCGGGCCTGCCGCCGTCCATGAACAGGTTGGCGTCGTGCGCGTCGCCATGGATCAGCGTCGGGGTGCCCTGCTGCCACAACCGGTGGATCTCGTCGGTGTGCACCAGGTACAGTTCCGCCATCGCCGTAAATACCGGCGGCATACCGTCGGCGAACTGTTCCAGCGCGCTGTGCACCAGGCCGACCGCAATCTCGTGCTGCATCGGCGCTTCGATCCAGTCCAGGTCGCGGGCAAACCGCGGCGAGTTCCAGTACGCGGCATGCAGGCGCGCGAACTCGGTGAGCACATCCCGCACATAGGCCAGGCCGTAGTGCTTCGACGTATTCTGGAAACTGCAACCGCTGTCCTCCAGGTGTTCCAGCAACATGATGTACTCCTCGCCGCTGTCATCGCTGGCGGCGAAATAACAGTGCGGTACGCGCACGGGCACCTCTGCGCCCAGCTGCCCGTAGAACAGCGCCTCGCGTCGCCCCATGCCGCTGGAGGTCACGAAGGCGCGTTGCAGTTCATCCGCGGGCGGCAGCTTGACGAACAGGCGCGGTGGCAGCGACGTGGCGCCGGCATAGTCCAGTTCGATAACCGCGCGGCCGGTGGTGCCCGCGTGGGCGTCCACCAGGCGATGGGCGGTAACCGGGGCGTCCAGCACGTCGGCCAGCCACCGGGTGTCGATGGCCGTGGGGTCTTTGGGTAGTTGCAGCATCGTTGGTCCTTATTCTGGCTATTGGCGACGGTCCATCCCGCCCGCGAGTTGCGCAGCGCAGTCGGCGCGGGGGAACCGCGAGGGCGGCGCTTGCAGATACCGCCGCGGACACCATAATAGTGCATTCATACCAACAAGAAAGAGAATCGCCATGCCGCGCAAGTTACTCCTCGCCCTGCTCCTCTCCACCCTGACCGTCGCCTGCAGCGACTCCAGCGACAACGACACGGCCGTCGCGCCGTTCAACGCTGAAATCCGCCGCACCGAGCACGGCATCCCCCACGTCAGGGCAGAGGACTGGAAGGGCCTGGGTTATGGCCTCGGCTACGCCTACGCCCAGGACAGTTACTGTGAAACCATGCGCCAGGTGGTATTCGGCATCGGGCGCTCCGCCGAACTGATGGGCGAAGACGAGGGCGACGTGGCCTCCGACCAGCTGTCGGTCTTCCTCAACGGCGACCGCGAAGCTTTCCAGCGCGAGATCCTGGACCAGTTGCCGCCCTACGCCCGGGACCTCGGGGAAGGCTTCGCCCGCGGCATGAACCGCTACCTGGCGGAAACCGGAGTGGAAAACCTGCCCGAGGGCGACCAGGGCTGCCGCAACGCGGAGTGGGTGTTTCCCTTCGACGAAATCGACTACTGGATGTTCCTGCGCAAGGTCGCCCTGTGGGGCAGTTCCGACCAGGGAATTTTCCGCCGCGCGCTGACCTCCGTCGCGGGCCCTTCCGCGCCGGGTGCAGCCGCCGCGACGTCCGCCGCGACCACCGCAGACTGGGAGAACGCGGCCGAGGCCCTGGCGCAGGCCACGGCGCCGCTGCGCCAGCGCGGCAGCAACGGCCTGGCCCTGGGCCGCGACGCCACGGCCAGCGGGCGCGGCATCCTGCTGGGCAACCCGCACCAGCCCTGGTTCGGCGACGGCGCGTTCTACCAGGCGCAACTGACCATCCCCGGCGTCTACGACGCCGCCGGCGCGGTATTGCGCGGCACGCCGCTGATCGCCATCGGCTTCAACAAGGACGTGGCCTGGACGCACACCGTGTCCTACGCCAACCGCCTGACCCTGTACGAGCTGACGCTGAACCCGGACAACCCCCTGCAATACCTGTACGACGGCGCCTGGGTGGACATGGAGCAGCAGGTGGTCGAGGTGCTGGCGAAACAGGCCGACGGCAGTATGGAAACGCGCCCCTACACGTTCTACACCACGCGCCACGGCCCCATTGTCAACCTGAAGAACGAGGTCAGCCTGCTCGACGGCTGGCCCATCACCGGCACCGATTCGCTGCTGGCGATGCGCGACGCCAACCTCGACACCGGGCCGCGCTTCGTGCGCCAGTGGGCGGAAAAGGCGCAGGCGGCCAACCTCGACGAGTATGTACAGGCGCTGTCGCTGATCGGCAACCCGGTGTTCCACGAGCTGGCCGCGGACCGTTACGGCGACGCCTTCTACGGCGAAATCTCCGCCATTCCCCTGGTCACCCAGGAACAACTCGACACCTGTATACGCGGCAGCATCAGCCCCCTGCTGACCGGGTTCACCAGCGGCGTGCTGGTGTCGCTGGACGGCTCCGACCCCGCCTGCGAATGGGGCAGCGACCCCGACGCGCCGGCGGATACTAACCTCTACAGCGCCGGCCAGCTGCCGCAGCTACGCACCACCGACTACGTCGGCAACAGCAACAACAGCTACTGGCTGTCCGACGCCAACAACCCGCTGGAGGGCTTTCCCTCCATCATGGGCGCGCTGGGCGGCGAAGGCATGCAACAGTTCCTGCGCACGCGCATCGGCCACCTGATGGTGCAGGAGCGACGCAGTGACGGCGAGCTGTCCATGGACCCGCAGGCGGTGAAGGACTTCATGTACGAGAACCGCGTGTACGGCGCCGAGGTGGTCATGGACGACATCATGGATATCTGCGCCACCGAGGCGGCGGCGCCGGTCCTGGCGGCCTGCAGCGCGCTGGCCGGCTGGGACATGAAAGTGGACCTGGACAGCCGCGGCGCCCAGGTGTTCACCGAGTTCTGGAACCGCATCCGCGACGAGTTGGGCAACGACTTCCAGAATATCGTGCAGAGCGACGAGTTCTGGGCCGTGGACTTCGACCCCGCCGACCCGCTCAACACCCCGGCGGGCATCGACACCACGCTGGCGGCCAACCACACGCGCGTCATCGCCGCGCTGGAGGAGAGCACACGGCGACTGCAGGAGGCCGGCGTCGCGCTCGACGCGCCCTGGCGCCAGGTGCAGTACCTGGAGCGCGGCGCGGAAAACATCCCCATTCATGGCGGCCACGGGACCGCGGGCATCTACGGCGCCATCAGCGTGGGACTGTCCGAAGGGGGCTATGTGAACCCGCGCGCGGGCAACTCGTACATCCAGGTGGTCAGTTGGGACGACAGCGACTGCCCGCTCGCCGACGTTATCCTGGTGCCCTCCCTGTCGACCAACCCCGAGTCACCCTGGTTCGCGGACCAGACCCGGTTGTACTCGAACAAGGAGTGGGTGCGCTGGCGTTTCTGCGCCGAGGATATCGCCGCCAACCAGGTCGGCGATACCCTGGTCATCAGCGAATAGCGCGACAGCGGCGGCGCGCCACCCCGGGCGCCGCCCTGCCCTACTTGACCTCGACGGTCACCGGGATCCAGCGATTGAGGATATAGCGCAGGGTGCCGTTGCCCTTCATGGTGGCCAGCGCCCGGTTCAGTTCCACCGCCAGGGCGCCGTTCTCACGTCGCACCGCCCAGGCCAGGTACTCGCTGGTCAGCGGCGAGTACAGGCTGAGCAGGTCGCTGTCCTCGCTGGAGGTAGCCAGGCGCCAGCTGGTCGGCGCATCGTGGATATACAGGTCTATCTGGTCCTCGCGCAGTCCCCGAAACGCCGCGTCGGCGTCGGCATAGAAGCTGACCTGGGCGTCGGGCAACTCGGTTGCGGCGAACATCGCGCCGGTCGTGCCCGGCTCCACACCGATGCGCACGCCCTCGCGGTAGATCGACCAGGGCTGCGCGAAACTACCCACCTTGTCGCGGTGAATGATCGCCATCTGGCCGATCTCCATGTAGGGCTCGGTGAAGGTGACCAGTTCAGCGCGTTCCTCGGTGACGCTCAGGCCCGACATGATGACGTCGATTTCGCCCGCCCGCAGGGCTGGAATGAGCTTCTTGAAAGGCATGTCCACGATTTGTGCATCGCGGTTGATGATCTTGCCCACGGCGCGGATGTTGTCCGCCTCGATACCGACGATCTTGCCGTCCTGGCGGTACACCAGCGGCGGGTAGTCCGCCGACACACCGACGCGCAGCGCCTCGGCGGCCAGGCTGCCGCTGCACAGTACCATGAGCATAAAAATCCAGACGCGTGTCATATTGCCTCCTGCGACGAGCCAGATAAAGTGCCTGGCAAGCGGCGGACAATGTAACATTGCGCGATACCCTCAGGGAAGCAAAGCGGAGCGGCTCGGCATGCAAGTGGATCTCGGCGGCAGGACGGCGCTGGTGACCGGCTCGGAACGCAACACCGGGCGGGTCATCGCCGACACACTGGCCGCCTGCGGCGCCCGGGTGGTCGTGCACAGCAACCACGACCTCGCTGCGGCACAGGCCATCGCGGCGGAGCTGGGCGGCGCCGCGGTCGCCGGCGATATCGCCGGCGACGAGGGTTGCGCGGTGCTCTGCACACAACTGCGCGAACAGTCGCTGCACATCGACGTCCTGGTGAACAATTACGGCACCGCCTCTGCGGGACGCTGGGACAGCACCGAGACCCCGGACTGGCTCGATATGTACCAGAAAAACGTGCTCAGTGTGGCGCGCCTGGCGCGGGCCCTGACACCCGCCATGCGCGCGAAAGGCTGGGGCCGCGTGGTCAACCTCGGCACCGTCGGCTCACACCGCCCCGGCCCGGCCATGCCCCACTACTACGCCGCCAAGGGCGCGCTGGCGACCCTGGGCGTCAGCCTGACCCAGGAACTGGCGGGCAGCGGCATCACGGTGAACACTGTATCACCCGGGCTGATTCACACGCCGGACCTGGAGGCGGCTTACCGCGCCAGGGCGGCGAAGCGCGGCTGGGGCGAGGACTGGCAGGACATCCTGGCGCACATCCTGGAAGAGGACTTCCCCAACCCCTGCGGCCGCCTGGCCACGCGCGAGGAAGTCGCGGAGCTGGTGGCCTTCCTGTGCAGCGATCACGCCGGTTTCATCAACGGGCAGAACATCCGAGTCGACGGCGGCGCCGTGGCCTACGTCTGACACGGGTGAGCTTGACCGCGTCACACCCCTCTGCGAAGCTTCCGGCCAGCTCCGTCTACCCACTCCGCCTGCGAGGTGCCCCATGCAAACCCTGACCCGTGTTCTCACCCTATTCCTGGTTCTGTCCATGCCCGCCGTGGCCGACGAGTACGACAACGCCATCAAGGCGTTCCGCAACGCCGGGGAAAGCGGCACTTTTTTTGACAGCGCCTACGGCTACGCGGTGTTCCCCACCATCGGCAAGGGCGGTATCGGCATCGGCGGCGCGCACGGCTCGGGCAGGGTTTACGCCCAGGGCAAAGCCGTCGGCACCTCGAAAATGACCCAGGTCACCGTCGGCTTCCAGTTGGGTGGCCAGGCCTACAGCCAGATCATCTTCTTCGAAACGCCCCAGGCGCTGGCGAACTTCACCTCGGGCAACTTCGAGTTCGGCGCCCAGGCGACCGCGGTGGCGATCACCGCCGGGGTGTCCGCGGAAGCCAACACCGGTGGCGGTGCGGCGGCCGGCATCAGCGGCGGGCAGAACGACGCCAGCACCCAGTCCGGTGGCTACCGCAAGGGCATGGCGATCTTTACCCTGGCCAAGGGCGGGCTGATGTACGAGGCCTCGCTGGGCGGCCAGAAATACAGCTACCAGCCCAACGAGTAAAGCCCGCGCAGCTTACGCCGGCGCTCAGCCGGCGTCCTGCGCTGCCAGGTCGTCCAGCCACGCGGCCACCGCCCGACCGATCTCCTCCGGCGAGTCCTCCTGCAGGAAGTGCGCGCCCTTTACCGTCACCTCGGTCTGGTTCGGCCAGCTGCGGCAGTACTCGCGCTGCCGGCCCACCAGGATGGAGCCGGGTTCGGCGTTGATGAACAGCTTGGGTAAGCCGGTGCTGCCCTCCAACCAGCTGCCGTAACTTTCCACCAGGGCCACCATCTCCGCGGGCTCGCCGTCGATGGGGATCTGCCGCGGCCAGTTCAACGTGGGCTGGCGGTCCTCGGGGGTGGAGAACGGCGCGCGGTAGTGGTCCATCTCCTGCGCCGAGAGATCGCGCAGAATCGCACTGGGTAGCACGGCCTCGACAAACATGTTGCGCTCCAGGCACAGTTCCTCGCCCTTGGGCGAACGAAAGCCCTGGAAAATGCCGCGCGCGTCGGCGGGCCAGTCGTCCCAGGTCACCGGGCAGACAATGCCCTCCATGTAGGCGATGCCGCGCACCGCCTGCGGGTGCTGCTGCGCCCAGTAGAAACCCAGCGCGCTGCCCCAGTCGTGGATGACCAGCGTGACGTTGCGGTGCGCGCCGATGGCCGCCAGCAAACCGTCCAGGTAACGGTAGGCGCTCATGAAGCTGTAGCGGTCGGGGCCGTCGCTCGCCGGCAGCTTTTCCGAATCGCCCTGGCCGATCAGGTCCGGCACGATGATACGGCCGCGGCCGGCGAGTTCGGGGATCACGTTGCGCCACAGGTAGGAGGAGGTGGGGTTGCCGTGCAACAGCACCAGCGGGTCGCCCTCCCCGGTTTCGATGTAGGCGATGCGTTTGCCGTCGACGTTCTCGAAACGCTTGTCATGCGGTTGTTCGCTGCTGGCCATGGGACCTCCGGATGCGGCTGCGGGACTGCGCTGAGCGCCCGATAATGGCCCAAGCTCACGCGCACAACAAGTGCGCCGCGGAATTTTTTGACTGCACGTTCAGCCTGTGTTGCACTGGCGCGCGAACCGCTGTCGAGAGCAAGCGCCACATGCGTCCCCTGACGGGCCTGGAAAAGTGGGCCTATGCCACCGGCAACATCCCCTACGCGGTGAAAGACGCCGCCTTCGTCCATTTCATCGTTTTCTACTACACCCAGGTGCAGGGGCTGAGCGGCTCGCTGGCGGGGCTGGCGGCGTTTATCGCCCTGTCCTGGGACGCGGTGACCGACCCGCTGGTCGGCTCCTGGTCGGACGGCTACCGCTCGCGCTGGGGGCGGCGTCACCCGCTGATCCTGGTTGGCGGGCTGGGCACGGCGGTCATGTTCATCGCCCTGTTCTCGCCGCCCGCGGGACTGTCGCAGTGGGGTATGTTCGCCTGGTTTACCGCGACCGCGATCGTGCTGCGCACCTTCCTGACCATCAATTTTATCCCCTACCAGGCCATGGGTGCGGAACTCTCCCCGGACTACGACGAGCGCACCACCATCGCCAGGGCGCGGGTGGCGATGGCGTGGCTGGCCGGCATGCTGTTACCGGCGTTCGCCCTGTACTTCATATTCCAGCCCGGCGTCGAGGGCGATGGCCGCCTGGTGGCGCAGAACTACAGCACTTACGGCTGGATCTCCGCCGCGCTGGCAGCCCTCGCCGTGGTGTATTGCGTGTGGGGAACACGCTCGGTGATCGCGCGCCTGCCCCGCGCCAGCGGCGCACCCGGCGGCTTCGGCCTGCGCAGGACCGTCGACGATTTTCGCGTCGCCCTGGCGAACCGCAACTTTCGTGTCTCCATCGGCGCCAACCTGGCCTTCGGCATGGCCGCGGGGGTGTACACCACCCTGGCCCTGTACATGGGCACCTACTTCTGGGAGTTCAGCAGCACGCAACTGGCGGGGCTGGTGGTGCCGACCTTCATCGCCACCGTACTGGCCTTCGCCGTGATCGCACGCCTCGGCCGACGCTTCGACAAACCCGCCCTGCTGTGTTTCTGCTGCCTGGGCATCGCGCTCAACACGCTGTGGTTTACCGGCGCGCGCCTGCTCGGGCTGCTGCCGGAGAACGGCCATGCACTGGTCTACAGCCTGCAACTGCTCAATACCGCTATCGGCGTGCTGACCATCGTCAGCCTGCACACGGTCACGGCCTCGCTCACGGCGGACATACTGGACGAAAACGAACTGGCCACCGGGCGGCGCCAGGAAGGCGTGTTCTTCGCGGCGGGCACTTTTATCCAGAAAGCCACCACCGGGTTCGGCACACTGGTGGCCGGTGTGGTGATCGATATCGCCGACATCCGCGCCGGCAGTGAACCTGGAAGCGTCGCGCAGCCGTCGCTGGACCTGCTCGGGATTTTCATGATCGGCATCATCAGCGCGCTGGGTATCGTCGCCTGGGTGTTCGCCCGGCGCATCCGCCTAAGTCGCGAGGATCACCAGCGTATCCGGCGCGAACTGTCTGTGCGCGGACAGGTTAGCTGATACCCGTACCGGCAGACCGCTGCTGCGGCCAATCCTCCCACGCGTGCCCTGTCGTTGCGTAGGGATAACAAAAAAAAAACGGCGCGCCTGTCGCCAGGCGCGCCGCTCTGGTCTGGCCGGCCTTAACCGGTTCCGGCCATGCGGCGACCGTCTAGCCGACGAACTCCTTGCTCGGCTTGGCCACACCCTCGGAATCGGTGCCCTTGAGGTAGGCCAGCATGGTGTCCGCGTCGGACACCTCGAAAGGATCGGTAGGACAGTTGTCGCCGAAGTCCGGCTCGACGAACATCTTCTCGATTTCGCCGTCGTTCACCAGCATGGAGTAACGCCAGGAGCGCATGCCGAAGCCGAGGTTGGACTTGTCGACCAGCATGCCCATCTTGCGGGTGAACTCACCGGAGCCGTCGGGCAGCAGGTAGATGTTCTTGTTACCCTGTTGCTTGCCCCACTGGAACATGACGAAGGCGTCGTTGACCGAAACGCAGACGATCTCGTCCACGCCCTGGGCCTTGAATTCCTCGTACAGCTCGTCGTAGCGCGGCAGGTGGTTGGACGAACAGGTCGGGGTGAAAGCGCCGGGCAGTGAGAACACGACCACTTTCTTGCCACCAAAGATATCCTGGGTGGTCTTGTCTTCCCAGCGGTAGGGGTTGTCCCCTTCCACGGATTCGTCCCGCACGCGGGTCTTGAAAACGACGTTGGGTACGCGGTTGATAGCAGTCATGGTTTCCTCCTGATTGACGCTGCTGGTTTCGAACGGCCCTATAATAGAGCCTCTCAATTAATTGATAAAATTGTATTTGGTAATGCTATCGATAAATTTTGACTAACCCGGCCCGGGAGTGCGTCGCTCGGCGGCCTCCGCTACCAGTAGCCCGGGTCGCCCAGCAACCCCTCACAGGCGCACTGCAGCGCCCCGCCTTGTCCCCGCCGCCCCTGCAGCAGCGCCGCCTGCCAGCCGAAGGGCATCTCCAGTTCGTGGGGCGGCAGGTAGTCCCTCGCGGCGTCGGCGCTGAACCCAAAGCGCCCGTAATAGGCCGGGTCGCCATACACAAGGACCACGTTAACGCCGTTTTGTTGCAACTGTTGCAACCCCGCCTTTATCAACTGCCCGCCGACCCCCTGGCCGTGGCTCCGCGGCAGCACGCCCAGCGGGCTGAGAATGTAACCGCGCCAGCCCTCGTCGGGCGTGAAGCGCAACGGGCTGAACGCGATGGCGCCGACCAGCTCCTCGTCGTGCTCGGCCACCAGCGTCAGCGCTTGCGGCTGCGAGACGGCGTCCAGCATACTTCCGGCCAGCGTGGCGACGGCCTCCCGCTCTTCCTCGGGAAAGGCGAGTCGGTGCACCTGCATGACCTGCTCCCGGTCGCTGCTGTGCGCGGGACGTATCCGCGGTGTCGGCATTGTGCTGTATCCCTGTGTCCAGGCGTGACGGCGAAGCAGCTGTATAGCGGAACAGCCGACGCGCTGCAAGCCCCGGCGCCGCGAGGGCGCGAGCCGTCGCGCTAGCCCTAGCGGATCGCCACGGGATTGATGATCATCTGCACCGCGCCGCGCACCCTCGCCTGCCCGAGTACGAAGAGGAACTCGTGCGCACCGTCGCGCACCAGCGGCCCGGTGTTCATGGTCTCCAGCAGGTAGATCCCGTTGTCTTTCAGCAGTATCAGGTGCCCGGGCAGCGGGTCGTTTTCATCCACGGGCGGGATCACGTCCACCGCCCAGGTATCGGCCCCCACGGCAACGACGTTTTTCTGCGCAAGATAATGCGCCACGCTCTCATCGATGCCCGGCTCGGCGGAGACCCAGGCGAGCGGGTCGCTGTCCAGCTTGGCGTCGGTCCAGCCGGTGTGAAATAGCACCACATCGCCCTCGCGCACCGGCGTGCCCTGCCGTTTCTCCGCGGCCTGCACATCCTGTGCGGAAAAGTGCTCGCCCGCCTGCAGGTGCGGCACGCCGCGCAAGGCAGCGATGTCCAGTACGATACCGCGAGCGACGAGCGGCGGCACGTTGTGGGTGCCCAGGCGGGTCAGGCCGGTATGCTGGGCGATCTCCTTGCCATCGAAGCAGTTATAGAACATGCCGTCGGGGCCGCCGATGTGTCCCAGCCCGTCGAGTTGCGAACCGATACCCAGCCAGCCGACAAACATGTCGTCGTTGTAGGTGGAGTTGGGAAAGGGACGCTTGCCGTACTGCTGGCCGGGTTGCACCACGTGCAGGCTCAGGCCGCGCGGGGCAAACGCGGGGGTGTCCGCATCGATGGTGATACCCAGGGCATAGGTCTTGCCGGTTGTCACCAGTTCGCTCGCGGCCAGCACCGATTGCGGGGTGACCAGGTTGGCGTTGCCGATCTCGTCGTCCGCGCCCCAGCGCGAGGGCTGGCACTCCTCGGCGCTGGCGCCTGCACAGAGCAGGAAAACCAGCAGGTGGGAGAAAATCGTTTTCATCAGCGGGTGCTCCTTGTAATCAGTCGTTGCTCCCCGCCCACTATAGCCCAGGACGCGCCGTCTGCCGGCGGATTGGCAAGCATCCTGTTGTCAACTACGCTATGCGGCAAAAGCAAAAAGGATAAACGCACATGGAAGTACGCAAGACAATACTCCCCAACGCGCATGGCAGGCTCGCCGGCGCGCTGCTGCTCACCGCCATCGCCGCCCTGTCGGGCGCCTGTTCGGACGGCAGTGACAGCCCCGCCTACCCGACATCGCCCCCGGCGGGTTTCGTCGACACCAACAGCCAGGCCGGCATGCCCGCGCTGCCGCAACTGCCCGGCGGTCGCCCGGGCAACCTGGAGCTGCTCGAACCGGCCGAGCGCGAGGTGGTGGCCGCTGCCGACGCACGGGTCGCGGACATCCGCTCACGGCCGATCCAGTTGTGGATCGATACGCCGGACACCGAGGTCAATATCGTGCAGCTGCGGCACGGCTTCGCGTTCGGTTTTCCCATCGAACTGGCGCGCTTTCACGACCCGGACGACCTCGCCTGGTTCACCGCGCGCATGGCCGAACATTTCAGCATCGCGGTACTGGAAAGCGACGCCAAGTGGGCGCGGGTCGAGCACGAACCGGGCGCGCGCGACTTCAGCCGCGCCGATGCTGACACCGACTGGGCACTGGAGAACGGCTTCAAGGTGAAGGGGCACACTTTGCTCTGGGGTATTCCCATGCCCCTG
Organism: Halioglobus sp.; assembly: GCA_002699145.1. GTDB lineage: Bacteria > Pseudomonadota > Gammaproteobacteria > Pseudomonadales > Halieaceae > Marimicrobium. The sequence goes on along the minus strand of PABK01000035.1, from coordinate 89,377 downwards.
TCCAGCGCCGCCCTGCCGCAATGGGCCGAGGACATGTTTCCCTCCACCGACCTGAGCGAGGACGAGAAGGCGCAGCTGCGCGGCATCCTCAAGGCCTTCATCCAGGACAGTGTGCGCCACTACGCGGGCAGGCTGGACTGGTGGGACGTCACCAACGAGTCGCTGCAGCCCCTCGCCCAGTGGTTCAACGATCGCCTCGGCCCGGAGATCGTCAACGACGCCTTCCGCTGGGCGCGCGAGGCGGACCCCGACGTGAAGCTGATCTTCAACGAGTGGATCGTGGAAGTGTTTACCGGTTTTCCCTCACCGACCGCGGCGCAGGTGCGCGACCGCGTGCTGCAACTGCTGGCCGACGGTGTGCCCATCGACGCCGTCGGGCAACAGGCCCACTTCGCGCCGACCGCGTCCTTCGTCGACCCGAACTACGACATCCAGGGCCGCACCCGTATCGATGACTACGCCACCGCCCTGGACCTGCTGGGGGAAACCGGCCTGCCGGTGCACCTGACCGAAACCAACTTCATCGCGCCCACGGAGCCGGAACTGCGCGCGGCCCAGGCCGAGGCGCTGATGCGCCTGTGGTGGGGCCACCCCGCGGTGGAGATGATCGTGTTCTGGGGTCCGTGGAACAAGGTGGCGGGTCGCGACGAGTTCGATGTCGGTTTCTGGGATGACGAGCGCAAGGTCACACGCCATGGCGAGGTGGTGTTCTCCCTGCTCAACGACCGCTGGCGTACGCGCGCCAGCATGACGCCCGACGCCCAGGGGCTGATGAGCCTCGATGCCGTGTACGGGGACTACGTGGCCTACTGGACAGTGGATGGCGTGACCTACCACGCGAATTTCAGCGTGCGCAAGGAGGATGACCTCGCCGCCTTCGCCCTGCGCACTCCGCGCTGAGCCGTGTCGCGCGCGCTCAGGCGCGCCGTTCGCGCTCGCGCCACAGCGCCAGTCCCTGGGCGTTGAGTTCCACATCGAAGCGCAGCCAGCGGCGCAGGTCCGCCTCCGGGGTGGAGGCGTCGTACTGCTTCACCTGCTCCAGGGCGTGGTCGGCCAGCGCCTGCTGCAGGTCGCCCTCGGTGGTCAGCGCAAGTTCGCGGTACGCTTCCACCTGCCGCGCCAGCAGGCCGGACTTTTCCCGCGTGTAGTCCACGGCGCCGTAGTGCGTCAGATACATGCGCGCCGGCGCGTAATCGTGCAGCAAATCCAGTGACGCCAGGTAGGCGCCGGGGTCGAACTGCGTGGGCGTGGTGGAGGGCAGCAGAAAATCCCCCGCGGGAAAACGCAGCCACGGGTAACACACGCCGAACATGTCACCCGTGAACCAGCCCCGGCTGCGCTCGTCCCAGACGCAGAAATGGTGCCGCGCGTGGCCCTCGGTGTGGCGCACCTCCAGGCGTCGCCCGCCCAACTGCACACCCTCACCGTCGCCCATCTGGCGTACGCGCGCCGGATCCACCGGCACGACCTCGCCGTACAACTCCTCGAACAGCGCCGCGCCGTAAACCGCCTGCGCTCCCGCCACCAGCTGCGCCGGGTCGACCATATGCCGCGCGCCGCGCGGGTGTATCAGCAATTGCGCCTGTTCGAAATGCGCCAGCATGGCCCCCGCGCCGCCGGCGTGGTCCAGGTGGACGTGCGTGGGAATGACGTAGCGCACCTGGCCAGGGTCGATGCGACGCTCTTGCAGCAGCGCCAGCAGCCCGGGCAGGCTGTGCCGCGTGCCGCTCTCGATCAGCGCGTACTCGCCGTCCTGTTCGAGCAGGTAGAAACAGGCCATGCCCCGCTCGACATAGGCCGCGTCGATGCAGGTGATTCCATGGCCCAGGTCCTGCCAGGGTCTGTCTTGCATGCCTGTGCTCCGTTTCAGCGGCGGATGGCCGACTGCACCTCGAGCATCACCGGGATATCCAGGCGACGCGTGATCTCCGCCTTGAGTTCGTCCACCTGCGCCGCACGCAGCGGCTCGGTGGCGCTGGCCACCAGGCGGATGACATAGGGGTCGCCGTACTTCAACGTCACCTGGCCAACGTGCACCTCGACGCCACCCAGCTGCATCGCCCCGCGCGGCACGTTTTCCAGTATCCGGTCGCGTTCCACCAGGTGAGTGAACGACAGGGTCAGCGGCACGCTGATGGCCAGCACAACGGCGAACGCAACCGCCAGCCCTGCCCGGGCGCGGTGAAACGGGGCGAAGCCAAGCACCAGGAAGGTGGCGCTCGCCGCCAGGGCGATGCCCACGAGGTTGGTCAGCAGCAACAGCGCCGCGCCCCAGGCCATCGCCCCGTCGCCCCAGCCCAGGCCGATGCCGACCACGCTCAGCGGCGGCACCAGCGCCACGGCGATGGCCACGCCGGCCAGGCTCTTGGCGATTTCCTCCTTGGCGTTGGCGTAGGCGCCGGCAATACCCGACAACACCGCCACCAGCAGGTCCAGCAGGGTCGGCGACATGCGCGACTTCATCTCCAGGGTGGGGGTCTCCAGCGGCAAGGCCCAGGCCATGAGCACCGCACAGGCCAGCCCCCAGGCGACACCGATGCCCAGCGTGCGCAGGGATGTGCGCATCAGGCCCGCGTCGGTGCGCGCCATGCCCATGGCCAGCGAGATGATCGGCGACATCAGCGGTGCGAGGATCATGGCGCCGATGATCACCGGCGCGGAATTGGCGTACATGCCCCCACAGGCCAGCAGTACGCTGAGCACCATCAACATCTGGAAGGACGAGGTGGCCGCCGCGTTGTCGCGCAGGGCCACGAACAAACCGCGGTACTCCTCCTCGGAGGCGTGGTCGAACACCGGCAGCGATTGCTGCAACAACGGCCTGGCCCCCTCCTCCACGGGCACGTGATTCAGGCGCACCGTTTCCTTGCTCACCGGCTTGCCCTGTTCACCGTGCAGGGAGAGCGCCGGACCGGGTAGCAGGGACAGGCGTTCCGGCGCGACCTGCAACTCGATGTCGGAGGCGTGCACCGGCTTGCCGTCGATCAGGTATTCGGAGCCCTGCGGCGCGGTGATATGCAGGCGCGGCGTCTGCACCAGGCTCAACGAGGGCGGCAGCCGCGACAGCCTGATCTTCGTCGGCCACAACATACGCGCCAGGAAGCGCAGGTAACTGAACACGCTGCGCGGCGCCAGCGCCAGCAGTGACAGGCGCCCGTCGGCGATGCCCAGTTCCTCGGCGAAGGCGCGCTCCATCAACCTGCTCTGGGTCTGGCCGAAAGCCACCATGCCCAGCGCGGCCATGGAGATCTTGCGCTCCTTCGAGGTGGTCAGTGTGTAGTGGGTCAGGCGCATCCTGCCCAGCCCCCTGAGCGCGCCCGCGAGCAGGCTCCAGGCGGTCTGCGGCCGGTTGATGTCGCGCGGGCGCAGCGCCAGCACCTTGCCGATCACCACGGAGTTGAACACCGGTTCGCCGTTGCAGGTCAGCAGGTCGGCGCTGACCACCGGCGCGCGCCGGTAATGCGCCAGCATCTCCGCCAGGCTGCCACGCACCCCCAGGGCAGCCATGGCCTGGGGCGCCTCGGGATGCGGCAGCACGCCGACCTGCCAGCGACGCTGCAGGGCCAGCAGCGCGATTTCGCGGATGCGTTCGTCACCCAGGCATACCAGCACCCGGGCCCCGTCGGGGGCGGAATCGCGATCGCTCCAGGGCAGCAACGCTGCCGGCTGCGCGCCGCTGTCGGCTTCCCGGACGGCCCTGTCCAGGCTGTCGTCGTGCACCAGGAAGAGCGGTGGTGGCACTTCCCGGTCGCTGGCTTCCTCGGTCACTCCATGGGCTCGCTGGCGCTGAAAACGCCACTGTAACCCGAGGTATCCGGGCGTCTCAAGCGCCGCCCCGCGCCCCTCTCATCCGGCGTTGGCGACAAAGCCACCGTCCAGCGCCAGGGTGTGGCCAGCAACCCAGGCGCCGGCCCTGGAACAGAGGTAGATCGCGGTGCCGGCGGCGTCATCGGCATCGCCGAGGCGACGACGCGGCACCCTGCCGGCCACTTCCTCCTCGAAAGCCAGCATGTGTGCGGTCATCTTGCTGGGGAAAAAGCCCGGCGCGATGGCGTTGACGTTGATTCCCTCGGGCGCGAGATCCGCACCCATGTGCCGGGTGAGCTGGTGCACCGCCGCCTTGCTCGCCGAGTAGGCATAGTTGTTCATGTGCGGGTGGGTGATGCCGTTGACCGAGCCGATATTGATGACGCGCGACGGGTCCTCCATCGACGCCGCGCTGCGCAGGGCCGGCAACAGCGCCTGGGTGAGGAAGAAGATCGATTTCACGTTGAGGTCCATGGTCTTGTCCCACCCGCCCTCCGGGAATACGTCGATATCCGCCCCCCAGGTCGCGCCGGCGTTGTTGACCAGGATATCCAGCCGCGGTTCGCGCCGCGACACCTCGGTGGCGAAGGCCTGCACACCGTCCATGCTCGACAAATCGCCCGGGACGGCGATGCACTCCCCGAGCTGCGAAAGTTCGGATTCGGTCTGGCGCAACTCCTCCTCCCGGCGCGCCGTGATGTACACGCGTACTCCTGCCTCCACGAAGCCGCGCGCGATCATCGCACCGATGCCGCGCGAGCCACCGGTGACGACCGCCACCTTGCCACTGATATCGAAAAGCTTGTTCATATCCGCTCTGTCCTCATGGTCCTGCTGCAGTGTCCTCCAGCGAGCGCTGGCGGTATTCAGACGGCGCGCAACCGCACCAGCTCTTGAAGGCGTTGGAAAACGAAGCCTGGTCGGAGTAGCCCAGCAACAGGGCGATCTCGGTAATCGCCAGGCGCGGATCATCCAGGTAGCGCCGTGACTGCTGCTCACGCACGTCCTGCAACATGCGCTTGAAGCTGGAGCCGTGTTCACTCAGGCGCCGCTGCAGGGTGCGGCGTGAAATACCCATTTCCCCCGCGAGGCCGTCGATGGTGAGCCCGCCGCCGGGCAGCGCACGGCGGATGGCGGCGCGGGTGTCGCGCAGGAAGGGATCGTCGTTCCTGTCTTCGAAAAAAATACTCGCCGGCCCCGCGCAGAACTCGCTGCCCAGTTCAAAGTCCAGGTCGATCAGCTGGTAGCGCAACACCTCGCGCGGGAAGTACAGGCAGCTGAGCTGGCAGCCGAATTTCAGGTTGGGCCCGAAGGCGCGCTTCAGGCCGCGGGTGTCGTCGGGCGCCGGGTAGGAAAACTCGGCGGCACGCACCGGCACCGGCAGCGCGCAGATCGCGTTGACGATCTCCGCCGCCGAGCGCAGCATCTCGTCCACCAGCGGACGCCAGGTCGCCGTGCGCTCGTCCAGCGGGTGCCACTCGAGGCGAATGTAGTCACCCTCGGGATTGATCAGCACCCGGCCGGTATCGCCGCGCAGGCGCAGGGTGCTGGGAATCACGTTGAAGTATTCTTTCAGCGTACGACAGATGGTGGTCATGTACAGGTGAAAATTGAGGCCGCTGAAATAGATGATGTGGCCGACGTACAGCCCGAGGTCGGGGTCGCCGCTGCGCTCCACCGCCATGCGGTAGAGCTCCAGGTAACTGGCCAGGGGGATGCGTTCTCCCGGGGTGCGCAGCAGGCTGGCGTCGATGCCCGCGGCGCGCAGCAGGCTGTCGGTGTCAACACCCAGCGCCGCGGCCGCCTGCACCACCGCCTTGGGGCACAGGGTGGAGACACTGCCGCCACCGAGCGGGCTCATCCGCCGGGCGCGGTCGCCGCCAGCGCCCGCAGCACCACCTGGCGCGTGTCGGCGGGGTCGATCACCGCATCGATTTCCAGGTAGGACGCCGCCTCGGAGGCCTTGCCGACCTCGTACATACGCGCCACCAGTTGCTCGAATAACGCCTCGCGGGCCGCCGGGTCGCTCTGCGCTTCCAGTTCCTTCCTGAAGCCCAGGCGCACCGCTCCCTCCAGCCCCATGCCGCCGAACTCGCCGGTGGGCCAGGAAGCGGCGTAGACCGGGCGCACGAAACTGCCCCCGGTCATGGCCATGGCGCCGAGACCGTAGCCCTTGCGCAGGAAAATCGCGATCAGCGGCACCTCCAGCTTCGCCCCGGCGAGAAACAGCGAGGACATGCGCCGCACCGCCGCCTGCTCCTCGCTGGCCGGCCCGACCATGAATCCGGGTGTATCGGTGAGCGACAGCACCGGCAGTCCGTGGGCATTGCAGACCGTGAGAAAACGCGCCGCCTTCTGCGCCGCCTCGGCGTCCACCGCGCCGCCCATCTGCTGGCAATCGCTGGCGATCAGCGCCATGGGCCTGCCCTCCATGCGCAGGAAGCCGGTTATCACCGCGCGACCATGGATACGCTGCAACTCGAGAAAGCTGCCCTCGTCGGCGAGGGTCTCGATAATACGCCGCACCGGGTAGCCCCAGCGCCGGTCCGCGGGAATCGCCTCGCGCAGGCCTTCCTGCGGGGCCGCCCGCCACTGGCGCACGGTGCCCTGAAAGTAGCCGAGCAGTTGCCTGGCCAGGCGCGTGGCGTCGGCCTCGTCCTCGGCCACGATATCCACCACGCCGTTCTTTTCCTGCATCTCGATGGGGCCGATATCCGTCGGCTCGTACTTGCCCAGACCACCGCCCTCGATCATCGCCGGGCCGGCCATGCCGATCCACGAACTGCGCGTGGCGATGTTAAAATCCGCGCAGCCGAACAGGGCCGCGTTGCCAGCGAAGCAGTAGCCGTTGTTCACCGCGATGCGCGGCACCTCGCCGCTCATCGCCGCCCAGGTATAGAACGACCGGATGTTCAGCCCGGCGATCTGCGTGGCCACGTCTGTATCGCCGGGCCGGCCGCCACCGCCCTCGGTGTACATGATCAGCGGCAGGCGCTGCTCCCGCGCCAGTTCGCACAGGCGGTCGAGTTTCTTGTGGTGGAAGTAACCCTGGGTGCCGGCGAGCACGGCGTAATCGTTGACGATGACCGCGGCGCGGCCGCGCGCCGAGCCGACCAGGCCGGCGTTGATGGTACAGGTGCCGGTAATGACGCCATCGGCGGCGGTGCTGGTCTGCAGTTCCTCGTAGTCACGCCGGCTGCGCTGGGCGGCAACCGCGAGCTGGCCGTACTCCTGGAAACTGCCGGGGTCTACCAGGTCGTCGAGATTTTCCCGTGCGCTGCGATAGCCGCGCTGGTGGCGCTTGTCGCGCGCCTCCCGGCGCTGCTCGTCCAGGGTGCGGTCGCGCCGCGCGCGCCATGCGACGAGTTCCGGTCTGCTGTCACCTTCCACCTCGCGCCTCCTGTGGCGGCCCGGCTCAGGCCTGTTCGCGGCCGCGTTGTTGTACCGCTTTGCGTCGTTCGGCAATGGCGTCGCCGGAGACGCGCCGGTTCACCGCGCCCATGACATTGCGCTCCATCACCAGGCCCGCCGCCAGGCTCATCTCCAGGCCGTCGTTCACCAGTTGTTTGTACACACGCACGGTGGCGGGCACGCAGCCGACGATGTCGCGCGCCAGTGCGCGGCACTCCTCGAGCAGGTCCCCCGCGGGCACGGTGCGACTGACCAGGCCCCACTCGGCGGCCTGGGCGGCGCCGATGAAATTGCCAGTGAAATGGGCCTCCCGCGCGCGGCTGGGACCGATGATCCGCGCCAGCTTCTGCGACAACCCCCAGCCCGGCGCCAGCCCCACGCGGGCGTGGGTGTCGGCAAAGCGCGCGGCTTCCGAGGCCAGCAGGATATCGCCCATGAGGGCCAGTTCGAAACCGCCGGTGGCGGCGACACCGTTGACACCGACGATGATCGGCCGGTCGAAGGCGGTCATGGCGGCGACGATATCGTGCGCGCCGTGGATGTCGTAGACACCCAGGCCCGCCGCGTCCCCGCTCATCGCCTTGAGGTCCAGCCCGGCGCAGAACGCGCTGCCCGCGCCGGTCAGGATCACCGCGCGCACCTGCGCATCGGCCTGCAGGTCACGAAACGCGACGCACAGGTCCTGCAGCAACTGCGGGGACAGCGCATTGCGCGCGTCAGGACGATTCAGGGTGAGAACGGCGTAGCCGTCCGTCTTCTCCAGCAGCAGCTGCGGCTCGGCCATGCTTGTACTCCCGTGCTCAGCGCCCCTTCCACACCGGCGTGCGCTTTTGCAGGAACGCCGTCATGCCCTCGGCGGCGTCCTCGCTGGTGATGCAGATATGCTGGTTGCGGGCCTCGATGGAGATCATGCTGTCCACACCCTCCTCCATGGCCACGCTCAACGTCTGCTTGGCGTAGCGCAGCGACAGCGGCGCCTTGCCGGCGATCTCCTGCGCCCAGGCCAGCGTCTCCTCGAGCAGGCTGTCCGCCGGCGACACGCGGTTGCACAGGCCCCAATCCAGGCATTTCTGCGCCGCCAGTTTCTCGCCGGTGACGATGATCTCGTAGGCGCGCTTGCGCCCCAGGGTGCGCGCCAGGTGCCAGGTGGCGCCGCCGTCCGGAATCAGGCTGATAGCGGCAAAGGCCTGGTAGAGATAGGCGTTGTCCGCCATCACCGTCAGGTCGCAGACCATGCCGTAGGCGCTGCCGATGCCGGCGCAGGCGCCGTTGATGGCGCTGATCCACGGCTTGGGCGCCTGGTAGATCTCCATCAGGCTGGGCTTGTACTCGCCGTTCAGGTCGTCCTCCACCCGCCAGTTGGCGCGGTCCTGGGGCATGTCGTTGAGATCGGCGCCGGCACTGAAGGCACGCCCCGCGCCGGTCAGCACCACGACGCGCACACTGTCGTCGTCATTGACCTCGCGCACCGCGCGCAACAGCTCGCGGCGCATGGTGTTGTCGAAGCTGTTCAACGCGTCCGGCCGGTTCAGGCTGACCACGGCGACCGCGTCGTGGCGCTCTATCGCGATGGTATCGTATTCGCTCATAGGTCTAACTCCCGTCGATTGTTCTGATATACCGGGCGCGGCATGGCGCTAGCTGTCCGTGCGCGGTTCACCTCAGGCGATGGCGCCCGAGTCGCGCAGTTGTGCCAGTTCCTGCTCGCCAAAGCCCATCGCCGCCAGCACCGCGTCGGTGTCCTGGCCGGCCTCGTGGCCGCCGTGACGCACCTCGCTGGGCGTGCGGCTGAAGCGCGGCGCCGGCGCCGGCTGGGTCATGCCGTCCAGTTCCATATAGCTGTTGCGCGCGACGTTGGCCGGGTGCTGTGGCGCATCAATGAAATTGAGCACCGGGGCGAAACACACGTCGGTGCCCTCCATGATCTCGCACCACTGGGCCTGGGTCTTGCTTTTGAACACCGCGCTGAGTTTTTCCTTCAGCTGCGGCCACCGTGCCTGGTTGTTCTGCTCGGCGAAATCCTCCTCCGGCAGGCCGGCCTTTTCCTTCAGCAGGGCGTAGAACTGCGGCTCGATGGAGCCGATGGAAATGTATTCGCCGTCGGCGCACTCGTAGGTGTCGTAGAAGTGAGCGCCGCCGTCAAGCATGTTGGACTCGCGCTCCTTCTCGTTCCACATGCCCATGGCGTGGAAGCCGTAGAACATCCACATGAGCTGCGCGGCGCCGTCGACCATGGCCGCGTCGATGACCTGGCCCTTGCCCGAGTTGGCCGTCTCCAGCAGCGCGGCCAGCACCCCGCTGACCAGCAGCATGCCGCCGCCACCGAAATCGCCCACCAGGTTCAGCGGCGGCACCGGCTTCTCACCCTTGCGGCCCATGGCATAGAGAGCGCCGGTGATGGAAATATAGTTGATGTCGTGGCCTGCGGCCTGGGCCAGCGGCCCGTCCTGGCCCCAGCCCGTCATGCGCGCGTAGACCAGCTTCGGGTTACGTTCCAGGCAAACGTCGGGACCGATACCGAGCTTCTCGCACACACCCGGCCGCATGGGGTCGATCAGCACGTCGGCATTCTCCACCATGCGCAGCAGCGTCTCGGTGCCGGCGGGATCCTTCAGGTTGAGCGCCACGGACTTCTTGCCGCGCAGGCTGACATCCTTCATCTGCGGCGCGCCGACGCTGGCGGCGCGATCTATGCGAATCACTTCCGCCCCCATGTCGGCGAGCACCATCGCTCCCATCGGCGCCGGTCCGATGCCGGCCAGCTCAATTACCGTGTAACCGTTCAGCGGCCCCATGGGCACCTCCCTTCATTGCTGGAAGCTGGCAGGCCCGCGGCAACTCCGCAACCTGACAGCTCGAAAAACCTGCGCCCGGCAACGCGATGACGCGTCGCGGGCAAAGAAAAGCCTGGGTAAAAACCGGGTAGGAATGCGCAGCGCCTGCTCAGTACACGCGCATTCCGCGCCCGGCTTTCACCAGGTATTTTCGGGCGCAGCAGCGTCCTGCTTACTTGGGCTGCATCCTGATGCCGCCGTCCATACGCACACATTCGCCGTTGATGTAATCGTTCTCCACCAACTGTTGCGCCAGCTGCGCGATCTCGTCCGCCTTGCCCAGGCGTTTCGGGTACAGGACCTGGCTGGCCAGGGGCTTGAGGAACTCCTCGATTTCCGGGGTCATCTCCTCCGCGCCGCCCATCATCAGCGGGGTGGCGATGAGCCCGGGCACGATGGTGTTGACACGAATGCCGATGACGGACAGGTCGCGGGCGATAGGCAGGGTCATGCCGACCACACCGCCCTTGGACGCCGAGTACGCTGCCTGGCCGATCTGGCCTTCGTAGGCGGCGATAGAGGCGGTGTTGATGATAACGCCGCGCCCGCCATCCGAATTCAGCGGTTCGTTGTCGGCCATTTTCTCGGCGCACAGGCGCAGCACGTTAAAGCTGCCGACCAGGTTGATCTGGATGATCATGTTGAACGCGTCCAGCGGGAACGGACCGTTCTTGCCCAGGGTGCGGATGGCGTTGCCGGTGCCGGCGAAGTTGCAGCAGATATGGATGGCGCCGAAGGCCTCCATAGTCGCGGCGATACCGGCCTGCACGGATTCCTCGCTGGTGACATTGACGTTGCAGAAGATCACGCTGTCGCCCAGTTCCTCCACCAGGGCCTGGCCCTTTTCCTCGTTCATGTCGAAGATGGCCGCCTTGGCGCCGTTGGCAACGAAACGCTTGACGGTGGCGCGGCCGAGGCCGGAGGCGCCGCCGGTGATCACCGCTACTTTGTCTTTCAGGTCCATGGATACTCTCCTTTTGCAGTTTTGTGGTTGGATGTTGTCAGTCCGGGCAACGAGTATAGGCCAGGATCCCGCTACGCGATGGCGCGGGCCGGGCGGCCTAGAAGTTGCGTGTGTTGAAAGGCGTGTAGTCCTCTCCCAGGCAGTCGCGGCTGATAATGATTTTCATCACCTCCGAACTGCCGGCATAAATAGTGGAAATTTTCGCGTCCGTATACTGCCTGCTTATCGGGTATTCGTCCATGTATCCGTGACCACCGTGCAGCTGTACACCGAGCTCCGCCACCTGCACCTGCAACTCGCTGCAGTACAGCTTGGACTTGGCCGCGTCCACCGCGGTGAGCTGGCCGGCGTTGAAGGCGCGCACCTGCTGGTCGACGTAGGTCTGGGCGATATCCAGCTGGGTGCGCATCTCGGCCATCTTGAACTGCGTGTTCTGGAACGCGGCGACGGGCTTGCCGAAGGCCTTGCGTTCCCGCACGTAGTCCCGGGTCAGGTCCCAGGACAGCTGGGCGGCGGCGAGATAGCCCGCGGCGCCGATCAGGCGTTCCTCGGCCAGCCCCTGCATCAGGTAGTAAAAGCCCTTGCCGGGCTCCCCGAGCACGTTCGCCGCCGGCACGCGCACGTCGTTGAAAAACAGCTCGGCGGTGTCCTGTGCCTTCAAACCCATCTTCTTCAGGTTGCGGCCGCGTTCGAAGCCCTGCATACCCCGCTCCACCAGGAACAGGGTCATGGCATGGGGGTTGTTCTCCGGGTCCGTCTTGGCGGCCACGATCACCAGGTCGGCATTGATGCCGTTGGAGATAAACGTCTTGGAACCGTTGAGAATCCAGTCCTCGCCGTCGCGCACCGCGTGGCTGCGCATACCCGCCAGGTCAGAGCCGGCGTCGGGCTCGGTCATGGCGATGGCCAGGATGCACTCGCCGCTGGCGCAGGCGGGCAGAAAGCGCGCACACTGCTCCTCGTTACCAAAGCGCGTGAGATACGGGCCCACCAGGCGGCTGTGCAGGGTGTTGTACCAGTCACCGGCGCGGGCGTAGCTGGTCTCCTCGATGATGATCTGCTCGAAGCGAAAGTCGGGGTCACCCATGCCGCCGTATTTCTCCTCCGGCCAGATCATCAGGAAACCCTGCTCACCCGCCCGCTGGAACGCCTCGCGGCTGACGATACCGGCCTCACGCCAGTCCTCCATATGTGGCACAATCTCCTGTGCCAGGAACTTGCGGTAAGCATCGCGGAACATGACCTGTTCTTCGGTGAATTCGCGCTGCAGCATGGGGACCTCCGGGGGAGCTGGGATGGGCGGGGCACAGTATGGTAAGCGCCCGCCTGGCCAACAATGACCGCCCCCGACAAATAAATTGACTGGAGCTTACAGGGCCTGCGGCCCTTCAGCGGTGGACGGATGCAACTGATTACGCCGGAAAACTGGGCGGTCATACACGTCGGGCTGATCTTCATGATCACCTGCACGCTGATGGTCATTGTCTACGTACTGTCCGACTCCAGCAACCCGATTCCCGGCCTGGGCCTGTACACGGTGTATTTCATGGCCGCACTGCTGGGCTGGATCGCCTACACCCTGAAACAGGTGGCGGACATCCCCATGCCGGTGGACGTGCCCTCGGTAGCCGCGATCCTCAACAGCTATCTCCTGTTCGTGGCCACCGGACAACGCGCCGGCATCAGCGGCGGCCGCTACCTGCTGGGCCTGCTCTGCCTGGGCGCCTGCCTGAGTGTATTCTTCCTCTCGCAGGAGCAGATGTTCATCGTGCATGTCAGCGCCGCCGCCGTGTTCTTTGCCTGCACCGGAGTGCTGGCGGCTGCGCGCGCCTGGCGTCGCAACAACGTCGGCGACGCCATTACCGCCGCCACCACGCTGATCATGGTCATCGGCGCGCCGCTGGCGCTGTACCAGGACCTGGCGCGCGACAACCACGAGTTGGGCCAGACCATCGCCTTCGGCGCGCACAGCTCATCCTACATCCTGATCGCCCTCGGCTTCCTGGCCAGCGTGGTGATCGAGTACCAGCAGCACCTGTCGCACCTGGCCACCGAGGATCCGCTGACCCGGCTGCTCAACCGCCGCGGCCTGGAGAACGCACTGCACATCACCCTGGCCCACGCGGCCCGGCAGCAGTTGCCAACAGCGGCTATCATGGTCGACATCGACAGGACGGCGGAAATCAATGCCAATTTCGGCCACGATGTCGGCGACCAGGTCATCCGCCGGGTGGCCGAGCAATTACAGCGCATGAGCCGCGCCAGTGACGTGGTCGCGCGCACCGACGGCGAGGAGTTCCTGCTGATCCTGCCGCACACCTCCCTGGATGCGGCGCGCAAGCTGGCCGAACGCATCCGCGAGTCGATCGCCGAGCATCCGCTGGTGATCAACGGACAGCGCATACCGGTTACCGTCAGCATGGGCGTGGCCAACGTGGTGGGCAACGTGGAACTGGACAAGTTGTCACAGGAAGCGGATCGCGCCATGTACCTGGCCAAGCGCGGCGGCAGCAATCGCGTCTCCTCGGTGGAGAGTCGGCCCATTCACCTGAGCAACAACCACGGCCCGACCTGACTGTCATGCGCGATATTTCCATTTCCGTACATTTCGTACAGGCGACCCTCAAGCACGCCGTGGCCCAGGGTCTGGACCCGGCCAGGCTGCTGCGCGACAACCGCATCTCGCCGCGCCTGTTGAAGGAGGAGAACGCGCGCATCTCCATCGAGCGCTACGCCGACCTGCAGGTCAGCATCATGCTGGCCATGCAGGACGAGTCCATGGGCTACGCCAGCCGGCGCATGCCGCCAGGCTGCTGGGCGATGATGTGCCACGCCGTGATCGGCGCGGAATTCCTCGGCCAGGCCCTGAGCCGCTACTGCCGCTTCTGGCAGCTGTTCGAGTTCGATTTCCAGCTACTGCTGGAGGACGAGACGGACACCGCGCGGGTGCAACTGCTCACCGCCGGCGACGACGGCGCCAGCGACTCCTTCATGTGCGAGATGGGCCTGTTCCAGACCCACCGCTTCGCCAGCTGGCTGGTGCAGGAACACCTGCCCATGCTGCGGGTGCAATTCAGTTTCCCACCCAGCGCGGAGGCACAGGACTACCGCCGCATGTTTCTCGCCAACCCGGTGGAGTTCGAGCAGGACGTCACCCAGATCGTCATGTCCCGGAGCCTGCTCGACAAGCCGGTGCTGCAGAACGAGGCCAGCCTGCGCCACTTCTTGCGCCACCCGGTGCTGATGATGCTCACCCAGGACTACGCGAGCAACAGCTGGACCCTGCGGGTACGGCAGATCATCCGGCGCAAACTGCTGGATATGCCCGAGCTGAACGATGTCGCCGCGGCCCTGGACGTGCATCCACAGACCCTGCGCCGCCGCCTGTCGAGCGAGGGCACAACGTTCAAGGAGCTCAAGAACCAGGTGCGCCGCGACACGGCCCTGCACTTTCTCGGCAAGCAGGGACTGTCCATCGAGGAAATCGCCCACCGCGCGGGGTTCTCCGAATCCAGCGCCTTCATCCGCGCGTTCAAGGGCTGGACCGGGGTCACCCCCTATTCCTACCGCAAAGGCCTGTAACGCGCTGCATGCGGCGCCGCGGCTGGCGGCCGCAGAGGCGCGCGGCATCGCGCGCGGCCCGCTCGCCCCATCATCCCGGCCCCATTTCCTGCCCCGGCATTGGGCACAGGCGCCAGTGTGAACTACCATTAGGGCCGTTGTACCCGATGTAAAAAGGAAGACCCTGTGCAAACCGCTGTCCGCGTCCTGGCGATCCTGGCAATCGCCTTCTACACGATACCGTTGCTCATCATCTCGCCGCTGCTGAACATCCTGCCGGCGCGCTACGTCGAGGAACACTACGGCCGCCAGCTGGACACCGAATGGGTCGTTCTCAACCCCTTCAAGCTGAGCCTGGATATCAGCCGTGCACAGCTGAGCGAGGTGGACGGCACGCCCTTCCTGGCCCTGGCCGACACCTCGGTCAACCTCTCCCTGGCCAGCCTGTGGAGGCAGGGCTTCGTGCTCGATGAGCTGCGCGTGCACGATGTCAGCTTGCGCCTGGCACACCTGGGCGAGAACGAATTCAATTTTTCCGACCTCATGCCGCCGCCCGCCGAAGAGCCGCCGGAAGACGCCGAGGCGGCTCCCCCACCGGGGGTCACGATACACCTGCTGGACGTTCACGCCGCGCGGATCGCGCTGCACGACGAGGCCCGCGACCTGCCCCTGGACAGCGAATGGACCGATCTGCAGTTCCAGGTGCGCGAGCTATCCACCGTGCGCGAGGATGGCGATCCTTTCACCTTCCACGTGCGCGGCCCGGGGGGTGGCTCCCTGCGCTGGGAGGGGGAAGTCTCCATTCCAGCCGCCCACAGCGACGGGCGCGTGGAGATCGCCGGCCTCAACCTGCATAACCTCTGGCGCCTGGCCGCGCCCTGGGTCACCTTCGAGGTACGCGCCGGCACGCTGGACCTGGGGGCCAGCTACACGCTCGACTGGTCGGGTGACCTCGGCTACGGGGTGGAGGGCGCCAGCCTGGCGCTGCACGACGTGGACCTGGCGCCGCAACAGCCCCAGGCCCTGCCCGAGACCTCCATGGCCCTGACGGGCCTGCGCATCGCCCCGGTGAACGTCGACGGCGCGGAGCAGCGCGCCAGCGTGGGCGAGATCGCCATCGACGGCCTGCAGCTGCAGGGCTGGAGCGAGGGCACCAGGGTCAGCCTGGCCGAGATGTTTACCGGTCCCGGCGACCCGAATGCGCCCGCCGCGGCGCCGGCCGTGGCAGCGGCCGACCCCAACTCGCCGGCGGTCGCCGGCGCCGCGCCGCCGCAGGACACGGCGGCGGGGACAGGCTGGCGCGCCAGTATCGACGCGGTCGCACTGCGCGACAGCGCGGTCAACTGGCGCTCGCAGTACACTGATCCGCCGCGCCTCGCGGTGACGCCGATCCAGGCCCGGATCGCGCAGCTCACCTGGCCCCTGTCCGGCGAGAGCCCCTTCACCCTGAGCCTGACGGTGAACGACCAGGCAAGCTTCAGCGTGGACGGTACGCTGGCCCTGGGCGCGGGGGACGGCGCCGTCAACTACCAGTTGCGGGGACTGCCTGTCGCCTGGGGCAACCCCAACCTCCCCGACAACCTCAACGCCTCGTTCAGCGCCGGCGAACTGGGCGTGGCGGGCGCCGTGGAACTGGCCGCCTGGGCCCCCGCGCGGGTCACCCTGGACGGGGGCTTCGCCGGCGTGGAGGCGAGCTGGAACGACTCGGGCGAGGTCTTCTCCAGCCTGCAGCGCCTGCAACTGGACGGACTGGACGTGGACCTGGCGGCGCATACCCTGGCCGCGCAAACCCTGACGATAGACCAGTACAACGGCCGCCTGCACATCTACCAGGACGGCTCCATCAACATGTCCAGGGCCTTCGCCGAGGAGTACGCCGACGAGGCGGCGCAAGTGGCGGACAACGTCGAGGAGCAGTACGGTGAGGGCGAGCCCTGGTCCTACCGGCTGCCGGCGCTGGTCATCAGTGACAGCAGTGTGGATTTCATGGACCAGTCCCTGCCCATTCCCTTCCGCACCCAGATCGGCGACGTCAACGGCCAGGTGCAGGGCATCGACAGCCGCTCCGGCGAGGCCGCCCGGGTGGAGATCAACGGCTCCGTGGCCGGCTCCGCCCCGGTCGCCCTGGCCGGCAGCGTCAACCCCTTCGCCGACCCCCTGGGCCTGGACCTGGCGCTGACTTTCGACGGCATGGACATGGCCCTGCTCAGCCCCTACTCGGCGACCTATGCCGGCTACGCCATCGACAGCGGCCTGCTCAACCTGGACCTCGAATACAAGCTGGACAGCGGCAGACTCGCCGGCAACAACCGCATCGTGCTGGACCAGTTGCAGCTCGGAGAAAAGGTCGAGAGCGACAAGGCCATCGACGTACCGCTGCAACTGGCGCTGTCGATCATGACCGACAGCCAGGGCGTGATCGACATGAAAGTGCCGGTGTCGGGCGACGTCGACGACCCGAGTTTCGCGCTCGGCAGCGTCATCGGTAAGGCCCTGGTCGGCGTCATCACCAAGGCGGTCACGGCGCCCTTCACCCTGCTCGGCAACCTGGTGGGTAGCGACGAGGACCTGCAGCACGTCGCCTTCCCCACCGGCTCCGCGCAACCGGACCAGGCGGCACGGGACAAGCTCGCCGCGCTGGGAGAGGCGCTGGCGCAACGGCCGCAGATCAAGCTGCGCATCGACGGGCGCGTCAACGCCGCGGCGGACGCCAGGCAGTTGCAACAGGACGCGCTGACCGCTGACCTGCTGCGGGACGGCCTGTCACAGCAGTCGGTGGATGACAGGGACGAGGACTGGGCGGCGGCGATCGAGCAGCGCTTCGCCGCCCTGCCCGCCGGCGAAGACACGCAGGCGCTGACCGTGCGCGACAAGCACGCGGCGCTGGCGGCCAGTTATCCTGTCGACGCCGCCCGGCTTGCCGAACTGGCCCAGGCGCGCGCGGTCGCGGTCAAGTCCTTCCTGGTGAACGAGGCGGGTATGGCGGCGGAGCGCGCGGTCATCGGCCGCGCCAGGCCGGGAGACGAGGCCAATCGTTTCAGCGGCGTGGAACTGGGTATCAACTAGTTGAGGGCGGCGACGGACGGCGCGTAAACCAGCACGTCCTGGCACTCCACGCACTGGTAACTGCCGCGCCCGCGCTGTACGCGGTTGTGCCGGGTGGTCGACAGTTCATGCACGCGGCAGGAGCAGCGGTAGGGGTGCGTGCGTTGGCGGCGTTGGGGTACGCCCTCCAGGTCCAGGTCGAAGGTCGCCTGGGGTTCGGCGCCGAAACGCCGCATCACCGACTGCCACTGGGGGCCGTGGGGCTTGATACGCCGGTCGCCGTACACCGCGTAAACGACGTAGTGGGCCACCTCGTGGGGTACGGTATCGTGCAGGTTCTCCTCGAAGTACTTGCCGAAGATCCACGGGTTGTAGCGAATCGCGCAGTGCTCGCCGTGCAGGCGGAACATACCGGCGCTGGTGCCGCGCAGGTCGAACAATACCGGGATGCGCGGGAAGTCGCGCCCAAAGATGTTTTCCGCCTGCCTGATGTAGAACGCCGTGTGCCGGCGCACCAACTGCTGCTGTTCCCTGCCGATGGGTTCTACCACGCCCCTTACCCCTCACTGCGCGCAGGCTGCGACGATCCGTCTCGCACGCCGGCCCCGACCTGCTACACTATGGCCAGCATAGCGCCAGATGCAGCCGCGCTCAATCTTCCGCGGGCTGTCAGTTCCGGCACATAAATTTGTCCTGAGCTGCCATTGCTCCCCGACCACCCACCCGACAGACTCTGGCACGGCTGAAAACGGGCGGGATCTTGCTCACTGATGAACACATTATGACAGCACAAGCACTCGACACTTCACGCCTGGGAGACTACCTGGCGCAGCACATCCCCGGCATCGAGGGACCGCTCACGGCGGAGAAATTCGCCGGTGGCCAGTCCAACCCCACCTTCAAGCTCAGCGCCGGCGGGTCACACTACGTCCTGCGGCGCAAGCCGCCGGGCGAGCTGCTCAAGTCCGCCCACGCGGTGGACCGCGAATACCGCGTGATTACCGCCCTGCGCGACACCGATGTGCCGGTGCCGGAGACCTACGTACTGTGTGAGGACGAGTCGGTCATCGGCTCCATGTTCTACGTGATGGAGTACAAGGAGGGGCGGATTTTCTGGGACCCGCAGGTGCCGGAGGTGACAGAGCGCGAGGAGCGCGCCGCGATCTACGACTCCATGAACGCGACCATGGCCGCCCTGCACAACGTCGATGTCGAAGCCGTGGGACTGGGCGATTACGGTCGCCCGGGCAACTACTTCGAGCGCCAGCTCAACCGCTGGAGCAAGCAGTACCGCGCCTCGGAGACCGAGGAGATCGCCGACATGGAAGCGCTGATGAAGTGGCTGGAAGCGCGCATGCCCGAGGACGACGGCACGCTGAGCCTGGTGCACGGCGACTACCGGCTGGACAACATGATGTTCCATCCGCAGGAGCCGCGGGTCATCGCCCTGCTCGACTGGGAGCTGTCCACCCTGGGCAACCCGCTGGCGGACCTGGCCAACCAGGTCATGGCCTGGATGCTGCCCCAGGACGGCCGCATCCGCGGGCTGGCGGGAGTGGACCGGGCGCCGCTGGGTATTCCCTCTGACGAGGAGTACATTGCCAGGTACTGCGAACGCACCGGCCGCGAACACATCGACAACTGGAATTTCTACCTGGTGTTCTCATTCTTTCGCCTGGCGGCGATTCTCCAGGGCATCGTCAAGCGCGCCCAGATCGGCACCGCCTCCAGCAGCGAGGCGCACAGCAGCACCGAGGCGGTACGCGGCCTGGCCTCGCTGGGCGTGATGCTCACCGACTGAGTGGCAGCGGGCGCGACGACACGGAAATGTACATCCACCAAACTTCAACCCACCAAAGAGGAAACAACGATGGCTGACGAAGTACTGACAGAAGTAGCCGATGGCATCATGACCGTCACCCTGAACCGCCCCGAGGCGAAGAACGCCGCCAACCGCGCGCTGGCGGAGGGCGTCGCCGCGGCGATGGACGAACTCGATAGCAACGACAGTATCCAGGTCGCCATCCTCACCGGCGCCGGAGGCACCTTTTGCTCCGGTATGGACCTGAAGGCTTTTGTCACCGGCGAGTCACCGCAGATCGAGGGCCGCGGTTTTGCAGGCCTGACCGAGAAAGGGCCGCGCAAGCCGCTGATCGCGGCGGTCGAGGGCTACGCCCTGGCCGGCGGCCTGGAGTTGGCCATCTCCTGTGACCTGATTGTCAGCGCGGACACCGCCAAATTCGGCATCCCCGAAACCAAGCGCGGCCTCGCCGCGGCGGCCGGCGGCCTGATGAAGCTGCCGCGGCAGATTCCGTCGCGCATCGCCATGGAACTGGCGCTGACCGGCGATTTCATCGACGCGGCGCGCGCCGCGGAGCTGGGACTGATCAACCACGTAGTCCCCGCCGGCACCGCGCTGGAGGCAGCCCGGGAACTGGCGGCGAAAATCGCCGCCAACGGTCCGCTGGCCGTGGCCGTGAGCAAGCAGGTCATACTGGAGTCCGCCGACTGGACGTCCGAGAATATGTGGCAGAAGCAGGGTGAACTGGTCACGCCGGTATTCACCAGCGAGGACGCCATCGAGGGCGCCACCGCCTTCGCCGAGAAACGCGCACCCAACTGGAAAGGCAAGTAAGGAGAGCAACATGAGTGAAGCCTGGATCATAGACCACTGCCGTACCCCCCGGGGCATCGGCAAGAAAGGCAAGGGCTCCCTTGCCGAGCAACATCCCCAGCACCTGGGCGCCACGGTGCTCAAGGCCATCGCCGAACGCAACGACATCGACACCTCCGAGGTCAGCGACGTCATCTTCGGAACCAGTTCGCAGCGCGGCCGGCAGTCCGGCGACCTGGCGCGCATGGCGGCCCTGGAGGCCGGCTACGACATCCGCTCCAGCGGCGTGACCCTGGACCGTTTCTGCGGCTCGGGCATCACCTCCGTGAACTTCGCGGCCATGAGCATCATGTCCGGCACCGAGGACCTGGTGGTCGCCGGCGGCGCGGAGATGATGTCCACCTACGGTGAAGACGGCAATACACCGGCGGCCTTCATGGACAACGGCAACCTCGCGCTGCGTGCGCTGCACCCGCAGTCCAACCAGGGCGTGTGCGCCGACGCCATCGCCAGCATGGAAGGCATCGACCGCGAGGCGGTGGACGCGCTGGCCCTGGAGTCGCAGAAGCGCGCAGCCAACGCCATCAACAACGGCTACTTCGACAAGTCGCTGGTGCCGGTGTACTCCGTTGACGGCAGCCTGGCGCTGGACAAGGAGGAGTTCCCGCGCCCGCAGACCACGGCGGAAGCCCTGGCCGGCCTGCAGCCCTCCTTCGCGGCCATCGCCGACTACCCGCTGGACGAGGAAGGCACGACCTACCGCGGCCTCATCCAGCAGAAGTACCCGGGCCTGGAGATCACCCATATACACCACGCCGGCAACTCCTCCGGCGTCGTCGACGGCGCTGGCGCCATACTGCTGGCCTCGCCGGAGTACGCCAGGGCGCACGGGCTCAAGCCGCGCGCGAAGATTCGCGCCATGTGCAACATGGGCGACTGCCCGACGCTGATGCTCAACGCTCCCGTTCCCGCGGCACGCAAGGTGCTGGAAAAAGCCGGGCTGAGCACGGACGACATCGACCTGTTCGAGATCAACGAGGCCTTCGCCGTGGTCGCGGAGAAATTCATCCGCGACCTGCAACTGGACCGCGACAAGGTGAACGTCAACGGCGGCGCCATGGCGCTGGGTCACCCGATTGGCGCCACCGGCTCGCTGCTCATCGGCACCGTGCTGGACGAGCTGGAGCGCCGCGACCAGACCCTGGGCCTGGTCACCATGTGCGCCGCCGGCGGCATGGCTCCGGCTATTGTGATCGAGCGGATCTGACAGACGTGCCGACGCCTGGCCCTTCCCGTGTGCCGCAGCGCGCGCACACGGGATGCGGCGGGTGTCTGCGTCTTCTTGACCGGGGGCGGGCCTAGGCCCGCCCCCGTGCTTTGCGTTTGCTGTGCCCGTTCCATTCCTGCCGCCAATGCAACTGTTCCTGGGCGACCTCTGGCTGCGCCTGAGACGCTACGACCAGGCACAGGCCTGTTACGTGCGCGCCCTGAACGGCCGGGCGAGCGGCCTGCGGCTGTGCAGGACACACGCCGGGCTGGCGCAGACCGAATTCCAGCGCGGTCACTTCCTCAATGCCCGCCACTACGCGCGGCTCTGTCTCGAACAGGTCGCCTCCGGCGAAATCCCCGAGGATGCGCCGGGCATCGAAACGCTGCTGGAACGGGTCGTCTGGCACTATGAAGCCAGCCACAGGGAAGCCCTCGAGGCGCGCCGACGGCGCGCCGATACACACATTCGGTAATCATCAATCGCGCCTGGCACGCGACTCGAAAGGCACAATCATGAGTGAATTCAGCGACACATCCCTGCAATACCAGGCGCGACTGGGCGCCTTCATGGACGAGCATATCTACCCACGCGAGCGCGAATACGCCGAGGCGCTGCACCGCGCCGAGGATCGCTTCGCCCCCCTGCCCATCATGGACGAGCTAAAGGACAAGGCGAAAGCCGCCGGCCTGTGGAACCTGTTCATCCCGCCCTCGCTGGCGCAGTTTGCCGAACACGACGGCCTGAGCAACGTCGACTACGCACCGCTGGCCGAGATGATGGGCCGGGTGTTGTGGTCGCCCGAGGTGTTCAACTGCAACGCGCCGGACACGGGCAACATGGAAGTGTTCATGAAGTACGGCACAGCAGAACAACAGGAGCGCTGGCTGCAACCGCTGCTGGCCGGCGAGATCCGCTCCTCCTACGCCATGACCGAGCCGCAGGTGGCCTCCTCCGACGCCACCAATGTCGAGCTGAGCATCGAGCGCGACGGCGACGAGTGGGTCCTCAACGGGCGCAAGTGGTTTATCACCAACGCCATGTACCAGCGCACCAGGATCTTTATCGTCATGGGCAAGTCCGACCCGCACAACGAAAACCGCCACAAGCAGCAGAGCCAGGTGCTGGTGCCCCGTGAGACGCCGGGGCTGGAGGTGGTGCGGCCGCTGACCACCCTGGGCTACGACGACGCCCCCATCGGCCACGCCGAACTGCGCTTCGACAACGTGCGCGTACCCGCAGACCACATCCTGCTCGGCCCCGGCCGCGGCTTCGAGATCGCCCAGGGGCGCCTCGGCCCCGGGCGCATACACCACTGCATGCGACTGATCGGCGCGGCGCAGCGTTCACTGGAACTGGCGTGCAGACGCGTGGCCTCGCGCAGCACTTTCGGCCGCACCCTCGGCCAGCACCAGTCGGTGCGCGAGGACATCGCGCGTTGTTTCTCGGAGATCGAGATGATGCGCCTGCTGGTACTCAAGACCTGCAGGCGCATGGACGAGGTCGGCGCCAAGGAGGCGATGGACATGATCGCCGCGAGCAAGACCAGTGTGCCGATCATGGCGCAGACGGTCATCGACCGCTGCATGCAGATGCACGGCGCCGGCGGGTTGACCGAGGACTACCCCATGGCCGAGGCCTTCAACTACGCTCGCTGGTGCCGCCAGGCGGACGGCCCGGACCAGGTGCACCAGATGGCGCTGGGCAAGCAGATCATCGCGCGCTACGCCTGACCCGGCCGTTTGCGCCAGCGCGGGCGGCAGCGCGCTCAGCGCGCCGCGGCGCGGTCCAGCCCCTCGCGCAGGCGACCGGCCCAGTAACGCAGGGCGCGGTCGGCGTCGGCGCGATTGGTCACACTGTTGGTCCACTCCAGGCGCCCGGTATCCATGCCGCGGCGCCTGTCCACCACGCGCACCAGCGTCTCGCCGGTGGTGCCGTCGGCGATTTCCAGGAACAGCGTCGCCTCGCCGGCCGAGGTGGTATAGGTGCGGCTGATGCCCGGACTCATCACGTCCGGCGCGGCCACGTCCAGGTTGATGATGCCGGGCTTGAGCACCAGCACCGCCTCGCCATCGCTGAACGAGTCCACCAGTTGGTAGGCGGGGTCCTGCTGCAACGCCTCGCGGAAGTATTTGTCGCAATCCGCGGCCAGCGCATCCCTGATGCGGTCCACGTCTTTCTGCGTGACCCGGCTGGAGAGGCTGATGCGGTCGCGGTTCTGGTCGCGCAGCCAGTTCTTGCGGAAGGCCACGCTACAGTCGTCCAGGCCGAAGCCTTCGTAGTCCGCCAGCGACGCCCCCGGCTTGACGTAGACCTGTTGCAGGCCGGCTTCCGGGCGCAGTTCCAGCCCGTCGTGGGAGACCTGTGGCGGCGGGTTGACGGCGCAGCCGTACAGCAGGACCGCTGCACAGGCCGCGACAGTGCGCCATACGCTGTTCTTCATACTCGTGTCCCTGTTGCCAAATCCTCAGGCAATACTAGCCGAACGGCGCCCGAATACCAGCCGCGGCGCGCGCCCGCCGCGCAACCGCCGCGCGCAGGCGCCTCGACGACGGCCTCCCACGCGCAAACGCGTTGCCGGGTCATCACCAGGCGGTCAATTTGCATCATCTGCAGGCGATTGGTGGTAGTCCCCCAGGGCGTTGCTAGCATGACCTCAGGGCACGGATGCCCGGGAGACTTCAAGGATGAAATTTTCTGTCATGGCGGGCGGCCTGTCCGCACTGCTCATATACCCTGGTAGCGCAACCCTGGTCCTGGCGGCGGCCATTCCCGACCTGGGCCCGCAGTACCGGATACCCGACGCCAATGTGAGCACCTCCTACGGCAACACCCTCGAGGAGGTCCTCTCGGTCTGGTGGCAAAAATACCGGATTCGCTGGGACGTAGAGCCCTACGGACCGCTGGAATGCAGCTACTACATAACGGAAGAAACCAGCGGCGTGTTCGACCGCCTGGGGCGGGTTCGCCTCGAGGGCGACTGTCACGGCAGCAACCCGATCTACGGTACGCCATCCTGCCCGGCGGGGTTCGATCTGCAGGACGACCTGTGCATCGAAAACGAGGAGCCGATGGAGGACAAGGAAGTCCCCGACGAGTGCACCTCCACCGGCCACCCGGTGAACTACAGCACCGGCAACAAGCACCTGGCGGAGACGGACATCGCGCCGCTGGGTGCGCGAGCATTCGGCCTGTCACGCAGCTGGAACAGTTTCGACCGGACCTGGCGCTTCCAGTACAGCCAGTACCTGCAGGTGCGCGAAACATCGCTGCGTGTCGCCAGTGTCCACCGGGAAACCGGCAGCGTCGCGCGCTTTACCGATATCGACGGCGTGTGGACGGCGCAGCCCGGCGTGCAGGAAACGCTTGAGGAGATCGACAACCAGTGGCTGTTCACCCTCCCGTCCGGGCGCAGGGAATGGTTTGACGACAGGGGCAACCTGGTGCGTATCGAACGCACCGACGGTCGCGTCCTGACACTGGCCAGCGCGCACAGCTCACGCGTCATCGTCAAGGATGAGTACGGCAACCGCATCGGCCTGGTCAGGGACGCGAACGGCCGCCCGCTGCGGGCCTACGAGGTGGACACAGACCGCTACAACGTGCGCTATGCCTACAACGCCGACGGCAACCTGGAATTCGTCTCCTATCCCGACTCGACTCCCGACACCGCGGGCGACAACCCCTTCGGCGAGGACAACCCCTATCGCCAGTACCACTATGAAAGCCCTGTCGATGCCGATCTGCTCACCGGCGTAACCGACGAGAACGGCGTGCGCCACAGGACCATCGAGTACGATGCCGAGGGACGCGCGACCAGCAGCGGCCTGGGGGACGGCAGCCTCGAGGGCAGCACGCTGGACTACAGCGACCTGCTGGATGCCTCCGACCCGCGCACCCGGGTTACCAATGCGCTGGGCAAGGACACCGTCTACCACTTCGCGACTGTCGCCGGGCTACGCCGCGTGATCGCCGTGGAGGGCCTGGCTTCGGCCAATTGCCTGGCCGACACCCAGTCCCGGGAGTATGACACCGAAACCGGCTGGCTGCTGTCAGAGGTCGACAGGGGCGGGGCGCAGACCACCTACGCGTACTACACCGATGCGGCGCGCTACGGCCTGTTGCAACAGCGCACGGAGGCGGCCGGCACCGCGCGGGAACGGGTGTTCCAGTACGACTGGGATGTGCACAGCCGGCGGCTTGTCGAGCACACGCTGCTGGGCGAGTACCGCCGCGGCTACGACTACGACAGCGCCGGCCGTCCGCTGGCCATCACCCTCACCGACCTGAGCAGCGACAGTGTGCCCTACGGCACCAACGGGCGGCAGCGCAGATGGACGTTCCAGTACACGTTCTTCGACCCGGACGAGATGACAAAGGTGGAGTCCGTCACCATTGACGGCCCGCGCACCGATGTCGACGACTGGACGGTCTCGCGCTTTTCCCAACAGGGCTTCCTCGTGGAACAGGTGAACGCCCTGGGGCACAGCGTCAGCTACCTGTTGCACAACGAGCGCGGCCAGCCGGGCCGGGTGATCGACGCCAACGGCGTGGAAACCCGGCTGTACTACACCCCCCGGGGCATGCTCGAGCGCACTGAAGTCGAGAACGGGGCCAGCGACGTGCAGACGCGTTTCATGCGCGATGCGGGCAATTACCTGCGCACCGTCGTGCAGGCAGACAATTCTCTGGAAGTCTACAATTACAACGCGGCCGGCCACCTGACGGGCATTATCAACAATGTCGCGGAGCAGATGGCGTTCACGCTGGACAAGTCGGGCAATCCGCTGCTCGTCGAGGTGCTGGACGCCGATTTCAATGTCGTGCGCGACCTGCAGTTCGCATACGACGAGAAAGGCAGGCTGCTGCGGGAGACGGGCTCGCACGGGCAGGTCACGGGTTTCGGCTACGACGCCAACGGCAATCTCACGTCCATTGCCACCGGCCCCGGCCAGGTCTTCAGCCGGAACTACGATGAGCTGGATCACCTCGCGGGCCTGGGCTACCCCGACGCCACCAGCGCGATTTTCAGCGCGGACCCGCAGGGTCGCTTCTCACGGGTCGAGGACCAGCGCGGGCTCGCCACCGTCTATCACCAAGACGGTCTTGGCAACCTGAAACAGGTAGCGAGTCCGGATAGCGGAACCACCAGCTACACCTACGACGCGGCCGGCAACCGCCTGGGGATGATCGACGGCCGGGGCGTGGAAACCCGCTACACCTACGACGCCCTGAACCGGCTGACTGGCGTCACCTACCCCACCGAGCCAGAGAAGAACATCAGCTACCTTTACGACACGAGCTCGGGCTGTTCGTTCTGCGTGGGCAGGCTGGCGGAGATCATCGACAGCAGCGGCGCCACCGGCTTCGCGTACGACTTCGCCGGCCGCGTCATCCGGCGAGACCAGGCGGTCACCCTGCCCGGCCAGTCCAGTGTAACGCTGAGCACGCACTTCGAGTACGACAGCGTCGGCAGGCTCCTGCGAATGGTCTATCCCGGTGGCGCCAGTGTCGAGTATGTCCGCGACTCGGTGGGCCGGGTCAGCGATGTCTACCGGCGCAGCGGTCCCTCCGCCGCTGCCGAGCCCATGGGCAGCGGTGTGGCGTACCAGCCCTTCGGTCCCGCGAATACACTGACCTACGGCAACGGCCTGACGCTGGCGCGGACGTTTGACGCCGACGGCCGCCTGGTGCGCCATACCGCGGGCGACCGGCTGGACCTGAGCTACACCTGGGACGCGGCCGGCAACCTGTGGCGCATCGACAACCTCGCCTCGCCCGGTCGCAGCGAACAGTTCAGCTACGACCTGCTCAATCGGCTGATGGGCGCCAGCGGGCTCTACGGCGATATCGCGTACAGCTACGACGCGGCCGGCAATCGCACCAGCCGGACTGTTGTGCGCAACAGCGGGACAACCCAGGAGAGCTACTCCTATGCCCCCGACAGCAACCGGCTGCAATCAATCGACATTACTCGCAACGGCGT
This sequence comes from Halioglobus sp., assembly GCA_002699145.1. Lineage (GTDB taxonomy): Bacteria > Pseudomonadota > Gammaproteobacteria > Pseudomonadales > Halieaceae > Marimicrobium. The sequence continues at coordinate 61,888 of PABK01000035.1, read as the reverse complement.
CCCGCAACAACGGGGCTTCAGCTATGACGACAACGGCAACCTGGTAGAGGAACGGCGTGCAGACGGCAGTTTCCTGCGGCCTTCCTACGACGCCAGCAATCGCATGGACGGCGTTAGCCCCTGACAGGAGGAATCAATGTGAATACCAGACTTACGCTAGGCCTTGCGACAATCGGGTCACTCTTGCTCGCCGGCTGCCGTATCGATGTCGAGGTGCTGGGCGAAGGCTCGGTCAGCAGTCCGGCCGGCAGCTTCGACTGTTCGCACGAGGGCGGTGACTGCACGGAATCCTACTCCGCGCCCGGCACGGAAATCCTTACCGCCAGTGCCGCGCAGGACTATTACTTCAGCCGCTGGAAAGGCTGCGAATACCGCGACATCACCTCCTGCGAGACCACGATCAGCCAGGATGCGGTCGACAATGACAGGCAATGGACGATAACCGCGGAGTTTCGCCCCACCCACCCGGCGGTACAGGCGGCAAACTATACCTACAATGCACTGGGCCAGCGCATCACCAAGACCGTGGACGGCGTCACCACGATCTTCCAGTACGACCTCGACGGCAAGCTCATCGCGGAACTGGACAGCAGCGGCCAGCCTTTGCGCGAGCATATCCACCTCGACCGGGAACCCATCGCGATGATCGCGCACAACGCCGATAACACCACCAGCAGCTACTACGTTCACAATGACCACCTCGGCAGCCCCGCCCTGCTCACGGACCAGCAGGGCGACATCCGCTGGGACCGCAGCGAAACGCCCTTCGGAGAGACCTACATCAACTACGCGGAGGTGGAGTACAACCAGCGTTTTCCGGGGCAGTACCATGATGGGGAAAGTGGGCTGAGCTATAATCACTTTCGTAGCTTTAACCCTGGCATTGGCCGGTACATACAAAGCGATCCTGTCGGATTGATTGCCGGGCTGAATACCTACGCGTATGTAAACTCGAATCCGATCAGTTTTTTTGACCCGGATGGACTACGCAAAATGGGTCAACCAGGGGTGCCAGACAACGATGGACTATCTCGCGCAGTCGGAGAAACCAGTCTGAACATTGCCTTGGGGCCGTTGAGTATAAACTTTGGTCCAGACGGCATTACCTTTCCGGCGAATCTAATACCCAGCCTGGGGGTAACGGCACAGGTTTCCCGGAAACCTTGCGGCGAGGTCGATGGGGGTGATGAATTCGCAGGAGGTCTGAATCTCTTTGGAAACGGTTTAACTGTTGATGAGCAAGGAAACGGAACGCTTTCCATCGGTTTCGAGCTTGGGTGGCCAGTATCCATCACAGCCACCCCAAACAATGTAACCCCCGGGCCCGAACGCGCCTGCGCAGGCAGGCCGTGCAGAAGGTGAGAGGTCGCCATCGACGGTATGGTCGGACATTGAAATGAGCACAGATGAACTCCTGACGCTAGGCGTGTTTGCACTCATCTCCATCAATATCGCAATGTATATCCAGGGCATTCGGCTTGCTAAAGCTTTCAAACAACATGCCCCCGAAATTTTTGAAAGCGCAGGGCAGCCCACATTTTACTACTTCGGCATCGCTGAATACCGCCTGCTACTTCGCTTTGTAATTTTCCAAAACTACGCTGGAAATCATATCCCTTCTTGCCTGCAGAGTAGTATCCGTGGTTACAAGCACGTGCTGGGTCTTAACGTGACATCAGTCGTGGTCTTTATTATTTTACTTCAGGTTTACTGAACTGATCGCGATAAGCAAGGTTACTTCTACAGCAAAGCCACACAGGCAAGAAGTAGTCGTCGATGACTCAACGGGCCAAGAAACGTCAGGCCCATCGAGTGAACCCTGGCATCAAGCCGCCTCCCGTCCCGCCGGCGCTTTCTTCTTCGCTGCAGGTTTCCTCGCCGCTGGTTTCTTCGCCGTTGTCTTCCTCACGACTTTTTTCTTCACCACTCTCTTCTTCGCGGGCCTGCGCGGCTTGTCGGAATACACCTCGTGCTCGCGCAGCGCCGCACGATCCGCACGGTTCGGCGCCGGCCTGCGCCGTGAAGCACGCGGCTTGCGGTACTCCGAGTCCTCGGGTCGCAGGTCGCCCTGTTCGAAGCGCAGCAGGATCTCTTCCATGGTGCGGCTGATCTTGGTGCAGGTGCGAATCGCCTCGATGCGCGGATAGGTGGAGCGCTCGCCGTTCTGCATCAATTCGAGCAAGTCCTTCTCGGACAGTTGCGAAAGGATTTTCGTCGGGTTGTACCAGTTGAAGCTGGGCACGATGTTAATGTCCCCGGAGTAGTTCTGGTCCATCAGCGCGTGCACGCTGCTTACCGCCATATTGAAGCGCGGCCAGGTTTCGTTGCGTTTCTGCACCATGGCGCGGTAGAAGTTAAGCACTTCCTTGCCCAGGCCGATGCCCAGGCCACCGAGGGCCTTGACGATAGGGCTGTGCGAACCGTGTCGCTTGAGGAAAGGAATGGCGATGGGGTTTACCATGCTCACAATATAGTGGTTGCTGCTGTACAGGCGCTGCAGGCGCTTGGCGGGCAGGTCATCGGCTATGGAACCGTCCACCCAGCGCCGCGAGGGCAGGTAGGGCTGCGACTCGCCGTGCACGTTCTTGGCCATCAGCATTACCGGCGGGAACACGCCGGGCACGGCGCAGGAGGCCATGACCGCCGAGCGCACATACACGTTGGGTGAGGTGATGGCGTTGAGCAGGCGCGAGCGCTGGTGCAGTTCCGCCGGCGCCACGGGGATGCTGATCTGGCGGCCGGTTTTCTCGTAGGCCTCCTGGAAGGTCATGTCCGGCACCAGCCGGGCCACCAGTTTTTCCAGGTCGGAGACATCGATCTGCGGGTTGGCGCCAAAGAACATACGCGAGAAGGCGCTGGCCTCCTTTTCCGCCTCGAACACCAGGTGGCGCGGGTCGTAAAACTTCTCCAGTTCGGTATCGGAGTGGGTGCCGAGCACGCCGGCGACGATGGAGCCGGCGCTGGAGCCGGAAATCACCCGCGGCAGCAGGTCCTGCTCCAGCATGGCCTTGACCACGCCCAGGTGATAGAAGCCGAGCACGCCGCCGCCACTGAGCATCAGGGCCGAACGGCCGAAGCAGACGTTGGCGCGGTAGAAGAAATCCATTTTCTCCTGCACGTCGATCTCGTCGGAATCCAGTTCCGCCAGGAAGCGCAGCGCGTCATCCACCTCGTCGATGTACTGCTCGATCAGCCGCTTGGTGCCGAACCTGGCGCGGGTATACAGGCCGTGACTGCCCATGCCGGCCATGTTGCCGTGGATACCCTCGTTCAGCGTGAATAGCAGGCCCTGGTGGTCGTGCCGGGCGCGCAGGCTGCGAATACGGTCCAGGCGCAGGCGAATCTCGGTGTAGTCGTACTGGCTGGTCTGGTCCACCTCGCGCCAGCGCTTCTGCCCGCTGGCGGCGTCGTGCGCCTGTGCCGCCTCCGCCCATTCCTCGTAGGAGCCGGCCTCCTCCATCTGTTTTTCCAACTGGCCGAGCTTGCGCGCCTTGATCACTGCATACCTCTTTCCGCATCCAACCGGGAGCTAAAAACCTAGCATATGCCAATTACAGCATCAGTCACAGGGGTTTGTGGGATAAAGAGCCCTATCCCCTTGATTTACATCGGGTTTGGCTGACAATTCAACGATTTCGGCTGTTCCGGGCAAGCTTTTGGCAGTTTTTCGCCACGAAGCGGCCTGCCTATTACAAAGCCCCGGCAAAGCCCCTACAATGCGGTAAAAATTCGCGGGGCCGACGGGCGGCGGCGTCGCGGCAAGCAACAGAACCGCCTGTTACAGCAAGGGGCCCCCGGTGCGCGCTTACCTTTACGTCGTCTTACTCCTGGTTATTATCTTCGGGGGCATTGCCGGCTACCTGTACAACAAGTACTCCACCCTGGCGGCCACGGACTTTACCCCCCCTCCCATCACCATTACCGCCGCCACGGCCAGGAATGCCGTCTGGCCCACGCGACTGGAGTCGGTGGGCACCATTCGCGCCGCGCGCGGGGTGGAGCTCAGCGCCGAGACCAGCGGTGAGGTCATCGAGGTGGCGGTGCGCGACGGCGAACAGGTCGTGGCCGGACAGCTGCTGGTCACCCTCAACGACAAGGTGGAACAGGCCAGTTTCAAACGCCAGCAGGCCAATCTAACGCTGGCGCGACTGCTGTACGAACGCGATGCCAGCCTGGTCAAGCAAAAGTCGATCCCGCAAAGCCAGTACGACCGCTCCCAGGCAGACCTGGACAGCGCCATCGCCAGCCTGGCGGAGATCGAGGCGCGCCTGGATGACAAGCGTATCGTCGCGCCCTTCGCCGGCACGGCGGGAATCATCCGCGTCAAGGTCGGCGACTACGTGGAAAGCGGCACGCCCATCACCACGCTGCAGGACCTGGACAACCTGGAAGTAGACTTCTCCGTGCCGGCGCGCCACTTCCCCTCCCTGCGGCCGGGCCTGGGCATCGCGCTGTACACCGACGCCTTCCCGAACCGCGAGTTCTCCGCCACCCTGCAGGCGCTGGACGCCAAGGTGGACTCCGGCACCCGCAACCTGCTGCTGCGCGCGCGGGTGGACGACAGCCAGGGGCTGCTGCCAGGCATGTTTGCGCGCCTGGTGGTCGACCTCGACCAGCCCCGCGACGTGGTCACCGTACCGGAAACGGCAGTGGCGCATTCCCTGCACGGCAACACCGTATGGGTCATCCTGCAGGGGCTGGGGGAGACCACCGTACAGCCCAGGGTGGTGGAAACCGGCATCTCGCGCGACGGCGAGATCGCCATCACCAGCGGCCTGCGCGGCGGCGAGTGGATCGTCACCGCCGGCCAGAACAAGCTGCACCGCGGCGCGCGGGTGGTGCTCGACCCGGATTCGGACTTCTAGATGACCGCCTTTACCGATCACTTCATCCAGCGCCCGGTGCTCGCCATCGTGGTCAGCAGCCTGCTGCTGTTGCTGGGCAGCACCGCCCTGTCCCGCATCAGCGTGCGCGAATTCCCGGAGCTGGAACGCAGCGTCATCTATATCGACACCATCTATTCGGGCGCCAGCGCGCGCACCGTGCAGGGCTTCGTCACCACGCCGCTGCAGATCAGTATCGCCGGGGCGCGCGGCGTCGAATACATGACCTCCACCAGCGACCCCGGTCACTCCTCCATCGAGGTGCACGTGCGCCTGGGCGAGGATTCCAGCGCCGTGCTCACCGAGGTGATCGCCAAGGTCAACGAGGCGCGCGGCGACCTGCCGCGTGAAATAGAGGACCCGGTCATTTCCAACGCCAGCGGCGGCGACGCCATGATGTACCTGGCGTTCTACAGTGACCAGATGACGCCCTACCAGATCACGGACTACCTGCTGCGCACCGTGCAGCCGGAACTGGCCACGCTGGAGGGCGTCGGCCGGGTGCGCATTTTCGGGCACTACCTGGCCATGCGGGTATGGCTGGACCCGGTGCGCATGGCGGCCTACGGCGTCACCGCCACCGACGTCAGCGCCGCGATCGAGCGCGACAACTACATCGCCACCTCCGGCGCTACCGAGGGCAACCTGGTGCGCGCCACGGTGGATGCCCGCACCGACATGCAATCGGCCGCGGAGTTCGAAGACATGGTGGTGCGCCAGGTCGGCGAGGAGCGAGTGCGCCTGGGCGACGTCGCCGATGTGGAGCTGTCGGCAGAGACCAACCAGTTGAAGACCCTGTCCAGCGGCCGCGACGCCGTGTTCATGTCGGTCACCCCAACCCCCGACGCCAACCCGCTGGACGTATCGCGCACCGTGCATGCCGCACTGCCGCGCATCGGCGACAACCTGCCCGCCGACCTCGAGTTGTTCCTGGACTGGGACGGCAGCGTGGTCATCGACGAGGCGCTCAAGGAGGTGGTCAAGACACTGCTGGAGGCGGCGCTGATCGTCATCCTGGTGATCTACCTGTTCCTCGGTTCACTGCGCGTGGTGCTGATTCCACTGGTGGCGATCCCGCTGTCGCTGATCGGTTCGGCCTTCCTCATCCTGTTGATGGGCTTTTCCCTGAACCTGCTGACCCTGCTCGCCATGGTCATCGCCATCGGGCTGGTGGTGGACGATGCGATCGTCGTGGTGGAGAACGTGCACCGCCATATCGAGATGGGCACGCGCCCCCTGGACGCCGCCCTCAAGGGCGCGCGCGAGGTGGCCATGCCGGTGGTCGCCATGACCCTTACCCTTGCGGCGGTCTACGCGCCCATCGCTTTCATCGGCGGCCTCACCGGCGCCCTGTTCAGCGAGTTCGCCCTGACCCTGGCCGGGGCGGTGCTGGTGTCGGGTGTCGTCGCCCTCACTCTCAGCCCCATGATGTGCTCGCGGGTGCTCAAGGACAGCGAACACCAGGGCGGTTTCGCCGACTGGCTGGACGCGCGCTTCAACTGGCTCACCGCGCGCTACCGCAACCTGCTCGACGCCTGCCTGTCGAACCGCGGTGCGGTGGTCCTGTTCGCCGCCGTCATCGTCGGCAGCCTGCCGCTGCTGTTCATGCTCTCCCAACAGGAACTGGCCCCGGAGGAAGACACCGGCGGCGTCTATGTCACCGGCAACGCGCCGCGCTACGCGAACGTGGACTATATCAATCATTTTCTCGGCGAGGTGGTGGACATCTGGAAGGAGATTCCCGAGTTCAGTCACTCCTGGCAGGTGATCTTCCCCTCCAACAATTTCGGCGGCATCACACTGCACCCCTGGTCCAAGCGCGAGCGCACGCAGCAGGAGGTACAGGCGGAGTTCCAGAAAAAGCTCAACGGCGTGGCCGGCATGGAGGTCTTCTCCTTCGGCACGCCTCCCCTGCCCGGCTCGGACGCGGGCCTGCCGGTCAGTTTCGTCGTCGCCTCCACCGCGGACTATCGCGAGGTCGTGGAGGTGGGCGAGCAACTGGTGACGGCGGCGCGGGAATCCGGGCTGTTCATCTTCGTAACCCAGACCCTGGACTTCAATCGCCCGGAGATCGGCGTGAATATCGATCGCCAGCGCGCCGCGCGCCTGGGGATTTCCATGCGCGATATCGGCCACACCCTGTCGGTCATGCTCGGCGAGGCCGAGATCAACCGCTTCAACCTGCAGGGCCGCTCCTACAAGGTCATCCCCCAGGCGGACCGGGGCTTCCGCCTGACCAAGGAGGAACTGGAGAAGTACTACCTGCGCACCGAGAGCAACGAACTGGTGCCGATGTCCACGGTCATTTCACTGGACGCGAGCATCGAGCCGAACGAACTGACCCAGTACCAACAGCTCAACAGCACGGTGATCCAGGGCATCATGATGCCGCCCAACAGCCTCGGCACCGGGTTGGGGTTCCTGCGCGACAAGCTCCAGGAGGTCGCACCGCGCGGTTTCCGCGACGGCTACACCGGCGCCTCACACCGTTTCATGCAGGAGAGCGCCTCCTTCCCCATCCTGTTCTCCCTCTCCATCATGCTGATCTTTTTGGTGCTGGCAGCGCAGTTCGACAGTTTCCGCGACCCCTTCGTGGTGCTGCTGAGCGTGCCCTTATCCATCTTCGGCGCGGTGGTGCCCATGGCGCTGGGCTTCACCACGCTTAACATCTACACACAGATCGGGTTGCTGACGCTGATCGGCCTGATCAGCAAGCACGGGATTTTGATCGTGGAGTTCGCCAACAAGCTGACCCTCCTGGGACTGGAGCGACGCGACGCGGTGCTGCAGGCCGCGTCGCTGCGCCTGCGACCGATCCTGATGACGACCTTCGCCACGGTGCTGGGCGTGTGGCCCCTGGTCACGGCGAGCGGCCCGGGGGCCAACAGCCGCTTCAGCATCGGCCTGATGATCACCGCCGGCATGCTGGTGGGCACGCTGTTTACCCTGTTCGTGGTGCCGGCGTTCTACCTGCGCTTCCGCGAACAGCCGGCGCGCGATGAGGATGCGCTGGACGAGGCGCCGGACGCCCCCCTGCCGGCTTCCAGCTGAACGCCGCGCGGCGCGGCAGCCGGCTTAGTCCGGCCCGGGCCCTTCGTCCGCCCGCGCCGCACCGCGGTACTCCTCCACCAGTCGCCGCTTGTACAACTTGCCGTTGTCCATGCGCGGCAGCTTCTCGTGGAAGTCCAGGCTGCGCGGCATTTTCACGTGTGAGATGCGCTCGCGCAGCCACTCGAGGATCTCGATAGCGGTTTCGTCGGTGGCGTCGGCCCAGTTCATGGGCTGGACCACCGCCTTGACTTCCTCGCCGAACTCCTCGTTCGGAATGCCGAACACCGCCACGTCGGCGATCTTGTCGTGACTTACCAGCACGTTCTCGATCTCCTGGGGATAGATATTGACCCCGCCGCTGATGATCATGAAGTTCTTGCGGTCGGTGAGGTAGAGATAGCCGTCCTTATCCACGTAGCCGACATCCCCGCAGGTGGCCCAGCCGCGCCCGTCGTAGGCCTGCGCCGTCTTGTCGGGCTCGTTGTAGTATTCGAAGGCGATATGATCGCCACCGAAGTACACGGTGCCGGTCTCCCCCGGCGGCAGCTCGTTGCCGTCATCATCGACGATGTGCACCTCGCCCAGCAGGGCGACCCCCACCGAACCCTTGTGCGTCAGCCAGTTCGGGGAGTCGATCATGGTGAAACCGATGCCTTCACTGGCTGAGTAGTACTCCATGATCACCGGCCCCCACCACTCGATCATCTTTTCCTTGACCTCGATCGGACAGGGAGCGGCTGCATGGATGGCGTACTGCATGGAACTGACATCGTAGGCCTGGCGCACCTCCTGTGGCAGCTTGAGCATGCGGATGAACATGATCGGCACCCACTGGCTGTGGGTGACCCGGTGCTCCTCGATGAGTTTCAGCGCCTGCTCCGGGTCGAACTTTTCCATGACCACCACCGTGCCGCCCAGGTACAGCGCGCCCATGCAGTAGTGTAGCGGCGCGGCGTGGTACAGCGGCGCGGGGGACAGGTAGACGGTCTCATCACTGAAGCCGAACACCACGCCGATGAGCTGCGCCACGCCCGGGGGCGCATCCCAGCTGTCATCCGCCGGCCGCGCGAACACCCCTTTGGGCTTGCCGGTGGTGCCCGAGGAGTAGAGCATGGGCACGCCATTGCCCTGGTCGTCTATCGGCGTGTCGGGCTGGGCGTCGATGGCCTCTTCCCAGGACTCGAAGCCGGGTCGAATGCCGCCGACCATGTAGAAATGCTGCACACCACTGGCCTGCGGCAGCACTTCCTCCGCAACGGCGGACAGGGCCAGGGAGCCGATGAACAGCTTCGCGCCGCAGTTGTCCAGGATGTAGGCGGTCTCGTCGCGGGTCAGGTGTGTGCTGATCGGCGTAAAAATCAGGCCGGCGCGCTGCGCGGCCCAGGCGATTTCCAGGAACTGCCGGTTATTCTCCAGCATCATGCCGATATGGTCGCCGGTTTTCAGGCCCAGGGAGCGGAACAGTTGCGCACCCTGGTTGGAGCGCTCGTCGAGCTCGCGGTAGGTGACCATCTCACCGGAGCTGCCCATGATGATGGCCGGCTTGTGCGGATAGGTTTCGGCGGTAACACTCGGATGTGGCATGTCGATGTCCTGTTATATGTATCAGGACAACTATAGAAGGAACGACGTGAAAACGACAGTCCCGGCGGGGCTCAGCGGAAGCGCATCAGGCCCTGTTGCATGGTGGTGGCGACCAGCCGGCCATCGGAGGTGTAGAAGCTGCCGCGGGCCAGGCCGCGGCCGCCGCCGATGCGTTCGGCCTCGACGGTATGCAGCAGCCACTGGTCGGCGCGAAAGTCCTCGTGGAACCACAGAGCGTGGTCAAGGCTGGCGACCTGGAAACCCGCGCCGTCGAAATGGCGTCCGTGCACGATCAGGCAGACATCGATGAGAAAGGCGTCGGACAGGTAAGCCAGCACCGCCTGGTGCAGGCCGCGCCGGTCCGGCAGCGCCCCGGTGGTTTTCATCCACGCCTGCAGGACGGGCTCCCGCGGGGTGGGATTCATCCAGTCCACCGGCTCCACCACGCGGATGTCGAGGTCCTCGCCGGTAGTGATCATGAAGCTCTCGTCGAGGTTGCCCGCCTCCAGGCTGCGCTGGCGCTCACTGGCCAGGGACTCGGGCGGCGGCACCTGGGGCATGTCCGGCTGGTAGTCATCGCCGCGCGAGGGCGCCTGGAAACTGATCGAGCTGACCAGGATGGGCTTGCCCCCCTGCAGGGCGACGACGCGGCGGGAGCTGAAACTGTAACCGTCGCGCGCGTTTTCCACCTCGAATTCGATCGGCTCCGCGGGTTTGCCCGGACGCAGGAAATAGGCGTGCTGGGAATGGATCTCACGCTCCGCGGGCACGGTATCCACCGCCGCGCTGACGCACTGCGCCAGCACCTGGCCGCCGTACACGCGAAACGCCTGGGGGTGCATATTTGCGCCGAGGAAACGCCCCTCGCCCTGGGGCGCCGGGGAGAGAACCTGCACGAGTTGATCGAGCATCACGGAAAACCTGACTGCGGAGGGCGCCATTATCCAGATTTGCGCGCCCGTGCCAAATGCGCCGCAATAGCCCCGCTTCCCTGCATCGCCCCCGCGATATTTGCTATTCTCGCGGGATACACCGACCCGGGACACGTGATGGGCACTACACTCGACGCTGCGGCGCTGCGGCGCAGGATTCGCGCCGGCGAGCACAACGGCAATACCTCCGGCCTGGCGCCCGGCTACGTGCAGTGCAACCTGGTCATTCTCAGCGGCCGGTACGCCGCCGATTTCCTGCGTTTTTGCCAGCTCAACCCGAAGCCCTGCCCATTGCTGGCCGTGGGCGAGCCCGGCGACCCGACGCTGCCCGCCCTGGGCGAGATCGACCTGCGCACCGACCTGCCCGGTTACCGGGTGTACGAACACGGCGTACTGACCGGCCAGCACGGCGATATCAGCGCCCTGTGGCAGGACGACATGGTCGGTTTCGCGCTGGGCTGCTCCTTCTCCTTCGAGGAGGCGCTGCTGGCGGCCGGGCTGGAAGTGCGCAACGTCACCCGGGGCGTCAACGTGCCGATGTACCGCAGCAACATCGCCTGCGCGCCGGCCGGCGCCTTCGTCGGCGACATGGTGGTGAGCATGCGCCCTTTCCGCCCCGCCGACGCCATTCGCGCCATCCAGGTCTGCACACGCTTTCCCGCGGTGCACGGAGCGCCCATCCACTTCGGCGACCCGGGCGCCATCGGTATCGGCGATCTCGCTGCGCCGGACTACGGCGACGCCGTGGACATCGGCGCGGACGAGGTGCCGCTGTTCTGGGCCTGCGGCGTGACCCCGCAGGTGGCGCTGGAGGCGGCGCGCCCGCCGCTGGCGATCACGCACAGCCCGGGCTGCATGCTGGTCACGGACCTGCGCAACGCGCAGCTCGCGGTGCTGTGACCGTGGCGCCGCGCTTCCGCCTGAACTGCGACCTCGGCGAAAGCTACGGCGACCGCGTCGTCGGCCGGGACAGCGAGGTGATGCCGCACCTGGACCAGGCGAACATCGCCTGCGGCTTTCACGGCGGCGACCCGGCGACCCTGCGCGACACCATCACCCTGGCGCTGCGCCACGCGGTCGATGTCGGCGCGCACCCCTCCTACCCGGACCTGGAGGGCTTCGGGCGGCGCAGCATGGACCTGGAGCACGCGGAACTCGTCGCCGCCATTCACTACCAGCTGTCGGCGGTAGAGGGCATGGCCCGCCTGCAGGGCGCTGAGTTGGCCCATGTCAAACCGCACGGGGCCCTGTACAACGACATGATGGCGCGTGACGCCGTGCGCGCCGCGGTGATCGAGGCGGTGGCCAGCTGGCACCGCCCTCTCACCCTGCTGCTGCAGGCCACGCCGCGGCACGAGGAACACGCGCTCGAAGCGCTCGCCGCCGGCGTCAGTGTGCAGTTCGAGGCCTTCGCGGATCGCCGCTACACCGATTCCGGCGCCCTGCAGGCGCGCACCGAGGCGGGGGCGGTGCTCGAGGGCCGGGCGATACTCGACCAGGTGGCGCAGTTGCTAGAACAGGGCACTGTCACCACCAGCGGCGGCGCCCGCATCCCCGTGCATGCGCAAACCCTGTGCGTGCACGGCGACAACCCCGCCGGGGTGCGGGCGATTCGCGCTATTCGCGAGCTGCTGGACCGTGGCTGAGACGTTGCAGCTGCGCATCGCCGGCCCGGACGCGTTGATACTCTACCTGGGCGATTCGATGGACGCGCAGACCAACGTCGCGGTGCAGGCCGCCGCCGCGGCCATCGAAGCGCGGCTGGGCGACGAACTGGTGGATATCGTGCCCTCCTACGCCTCGGTGCTGATCATCTACGACCCGCTGCGCGCCGGGCATGTGAGCGTCGCGCGGCGGGTCCGCGCCGCACTGGCGGGGCTGGACACGGCAGCGCACGCCGCCGGCGCCCTGGTCACCCTGCCGGTGTACTACGCCGCGGAATCCGGGGCGGACCTGGAAGCCCTGGCGGCGCGCGCCGGGCTGTCGCCGGACGAGGTGATCGCGTTGCACAGCGGGCGCGAATACCGTGTCTACGCCATTGGCTTCGCGCCGGGTTTCGCCTACCTCGGCGAGGTCGACGCGCGCATCGCCGCGCCCCGGCTGGCCACGCCCCGGGCAAAGGTGCCGCGCGGCGCGGTGGCCATCGCCGGGCGCCAGACCGCGGTCTACCCGGCGCCCTCCCCCGGCGGCTGGAACCTGCTCGGCCTGTGCCCGCGGCGCATGTTCGACCCCCAGGCGCAACCGTGCATGCCCGTGGCCGTGGGCGACCGCGTGCGCTTCGAGCCCGTGGACCGCGACACCTTCCTGGAGCTCGGCGGCGAACTGCCGTGAGCATGCACGTGGAACAGGGCGGCGTACTGAGCCTGTTGCAGGACCAGGGCCGCCGCGGTATGCACCGGCTGGGCCTGACCAGCGGCGGCCCCCTGGACCCGCTGGCCTTCCACTACTGCAACCGGCTGCTGTGCAATGCCCCCGGCGCCAGCGCGATCGAGATGAGCATCGGCGGCCTGCAACTGCGCGCCGGGGTCGACACCTGGATCTGCCTGGCCGGCGCCGACATGCCGCTGCTGATCGACGGTGAGGAACACGACACCTGGACGGCGCACCCGCTGACGGCGGGCGCGCGTGTCGAGGTGGGCTTCGCGCGCGACGGCTGCCGCGCCTACCTGGGAGTCGCCGGCGGCTTCGACATCGCGCCCAGCTTCGGCAGCAGCGCAACCGTGGTGCGCGAGGGGGTGGGCGGTTTGCACGGGGGCGCCCTGCGCGCGGGCGACAGCTTGCCCTGCGCCGCCCGCTCCCGCGGCAGGCGCCTGTACCTGCCGCCCGAACAGCGACCGCGTTACGGTCGCCGCGCCACGGTGCGCGTGGTGCCCGGCTACCAGCAACGCCATTTCAACCGCATCGAGCAACGGCGCTTTTTCGGCGCGCCGTACAGCGTCTCCGATCAATCGGACCGTATGGGCTATCGCCTGGAGGGACCCGCGGTGGACTGCGAACTGCACGGCGTGCTGTCCGAGGGCATCTGTCACGGGGCGGTGCAGATTCCGCCGGACGGCCAGCCCATCGTGCTGCTCAATGACCGCCAGACCATCGGCGGCTACCCGAAGATCGGCGCCGCACTGGCGCTGGACACCGCGCTGCTGGCGCAACTGCCGGCGGGGAGCACGGTGCACTTCGCGCCGGTCAGCGCGGGCACGGCGCGCCGCGCACTGCAACTGGCACAGCGCTTCGCACTGCAAAAAACCCTGCGGGAGCACTGACGATGGTGGAGGCGAAACTGTCCGAGGCGATCGAGGCGCTGCTGGTGCAGCGCAACCCCCGCCATATGCAGGTCGCCAGGGCCGCCCTGCAGCCGGGCTACTACCTGCGCGCCGCGCGCCACCTGCGCGACCTGTCCGGCACGGTGATCATCGCCACCGGCTTCCCGGTGACCGGGACCTTCGAAACCGACGGGCCGGTCGGCGCCATCGTCCTGTACAATGCGCTGCAAACCCTCGGCGCCCGCCCCGTGCTCGCCTGCGGTCCACCGCTGAGCGGCACCCTGGCGCAGGACTACGAGGTACTGGAACTGACCGCGCAGGATCGCGAGCAGGCGCGGGACGAGGCAGCGCGCTGGCTGGCGGAACTGTCGCCCGAGGCCATCGTGGCCATCGAACGACCGGGGCTGGCCGCGGACGGGCGCTACTACAACATGCGCGGGGACGACATCAGCGCGCGCTGCTACTGCTTCGACCCTTTCATGGAGCTGGCGCGGTGCCCGACCATCGGCATCGGCGACGGCGGCAATGAAATCGGCATGGGCAATATCGCCGCGGAACTGGCGGCGCTGGATATCCAGGTCTCGGTCACGCGCTGCGACGAATTGCTGGTCGCCGACGTGTCGAACTGGGGCGCCTACGGCCTGCTCGCCCTGCTGGGGCGCTGGGCCAGGCGCGACCTGCTGGCCGGGATATCGCCAGTGGAGATTCTCAACTACCTGTCCACCCGCGGCAGTGTCGACGGTGTCACGGGCCGCAACACGCTCACCGAGGACGGCATGGAAGCGCGTATCGGTCTGAACATCATCCACGCGCTGCGCACGATGACCGGTGGCCGGGACAGCTGAGGCGCGGGCGCAGATGTGTGACAATGGAAAACTGACATGAGTACGGTCTATCTGAACGGCGACTACCTGCCCATGCAAGAGGCGCGCATCTCCCCCATGGATCGCGGCTTCCTGTTCGGCGACGGTATCTACGAGGTCGTGCCCTCCTACGACGGCGCGCTGGTCGGTTTCGCCCCGCATATGCGTCGCATGCAGGACGGCCTCGACGCCCTCGAGATCGACCTGCGCATCGACGAAGGCGAGTGGCGGGCGATTGCCACGCAACTGATCGCGCGCAACGGCGGTGGCAACCTGGCGATCTACTTCCACGTCAGCCGCGGCGCGGACGCCACGCGGGACCACGCCTATCCGCTGGACATCCGCCCCACGATATACGCCTTCGCCTACACCATCGCGCCATCACCTCCCGCCGACAAGACCACGGTGAAAACCTTCACCGTCGCCACCGCGGAGGACCTGCGCTGGAAACGCTGCAACATCAAGTCCACCGCGCTGCTGGGCAATGTCATGCACTACCAGCAGGGGCAGGCGTCGGGCAACAGCGAGACCATCCTGTACAACGCCGCGGGCGAAATCACCGAGGCGGCGGCCTGCAACGTGTTCGTGGTCAAGGACGGCAGGGTGGCGACGCCGCCGCTGGACCACCAGAAGCTGCCGGGTATCACCCGCTACATGCTGCTGGAAATCCTGCGCCGCGACGGCAGCATCCCGGTCGAGGAACGCGTGGTCACCCTGGACGAACTGCGCGGCGCGGACGAGGTCTGGCTGTCCAGCTCGAGCAAGGACGTGGCGCCGGTGGTGGCGGTGGACGGCGCGGCCGTGGGCGACGGCCAGGTCGGCGACGTGTGGCTCGCCGCACAGACCCTGTACGCCGCGCACAAATTCGATTTTTAGGGAACTGCAAGCATGAGCCGACCCTGCCAGGCGCGCCTGGACCTGGACGCCCTGCGCCACAACGCGGCCCTGGCGCGACAACTGGCCCCCGCCGCGAAACAGCTCGCGGTGGTCAAGGCCGACGCCTACGGCCACGGCGCCGTACGCGTCGCGCGCGTGCTCGAGTCACAGGCCGACGCGCTGGCGGTCGCCTGCCTGGAAGAGGCGGTGGAACTGCGCGAGGCGGGCATACAGGCGCCCATCCTGCTGCTGGAGGGCGTGTTCGAGGCGGTGGAACTGGCCGCGGCCGATCGCCTGGGCCTGTGGCTGACCGTGGCCAACGAGGAGCAACTGGCCTGGCTGGAGGCCCTGCGCCCGGCGGCACCGCTGCACTGCTGGCTGAAAGTGAACACGGGCATGAATCGCCTGGGCATCGCCGCGACGCACTGCCAGGAGTTCCAGGCGCGCCTGCGCGCCTGTGCCGGTGTCGCCGGGGACGTGGTGCTGTACACCCATTTCGCCAGCGCCGAGGACCTGGTCAACCGGGCCACCGCGCGCCAGCTCGAGGAGTTCGACGCGCTGCTGCCGGGCGTGCCGCGCAGCGCGGCCAACTCCGCCGGCGTCCTCGCCTGGCCGCACTCGCACCACGACTGGGTGCGCCCCGGCTATATGCTCTACGGCAACTCGCCCATGGCCCTGCCCCACGCCAACGCGAGCGCACTGCGCCCGGTGATGACCTTGCGCTCCGCGGTGATCTCCCTGCGCGAGGTGGCGCCCGGCGACGCGGTCGGCTACGGCGGCACCTGGGTGGCCCGGCGCGCATCGCGCATCGCCACCGTCGCCGCCGGTTACGGCGACGGCTACCCGCGGCAGGCGGCCAACGGCACACCCGTACTGGTGAACGGCCAGCGCGCCGCGCTGGCGGGCCGGGTCTCCATGGACATGATCACCGTGGACGTGACCGGCCTGGAGGGCGTGCGCAGCGGCAGCGAGGTGGTGTTGTGGGGCGAGGGCCTCGCCGTGGACGAGGTGGCCCGCTGCGCAGGCACCACCGGCTACGAGTTGCTCACCCGCATGCCGCCGCGTCCGCCGCGGGTGGTCATCGCGCCGCGGGCGGCCTGAACGCCGCGCCAGCCATGTCCAGCCCGGCTCCCAACTGCACAACGCTGCCCGCGATCCTCGCCCAGCAGGCCACGGCCGCCGCGCAGCGCACCGCCCTGTACTGGGGCGACAAGCGCATCAGCTACGGCCAGTTGCAACAGCGCGTGCAGCGGCTGGCGGCCATGCTGGCCGCGACCGGCGAGCCCGGCGCGCGCGTCGCGGTGCTGGCCTGGAACTGCCCCGCGTTCGTCGAGCTGATGTACGCCGTGCCCGCCGCGGGGCATATTCTCGTACCGCTGAACGCGCGGCTGGCCGCGGCGGAACTGTGCGACCAGTTGCGGCGTTCGGGCAGCCGCGTCCTGTACGCCGACCCCGGCCTGCTGGCGCCCCTGCGCACCCACGCGGACTTCCCGGCGGCCATCGACTGCGTCGCCCTGGGCGAAGATTACGAAGGGCGCCTGGCCCGGGATGCCGGCGCGGCGCCCCCGCCCTGCCGCGCCCAGGACCCGGCGTGGATACTCTACACCTCCGGCTCCACGGGCCGGCCCAAGGGCGCGGTGCTGACCCACGCCTCGTTCCTGGCGGGCCTGCGCTCGGCGGCGCTGGCGCGCCCGGTGGAGGCGGACGATCGCTACTTCTACCCGTTCCCCCTGTTCCACGTGGCGGCGCACAACGTACTGCTGCAACACCTGTACGGCGCCGCCGTCGTGCTGGCACCGGCCTTCGACGCCGCGCAAACCCTGCGCGCGTGTCGCGAGTTGGGGGTCACCACCCTGTCCCTGGCGCCGACCATGATCGCCATGCTGCTGGATCACCCGGATTTCACGCCCGCCGACCTGGCCAGCGTGCGCACCATCGGTTACGGCGCCTCGGCGATGCCGTCCACACTGTTGCGGCGCCTGCTCGACCGCACCGGCGTCGGCCTGTGCCAGAGCTACGGCATGACCGAGCTGTCCGGCAGCGTGGCTTTCCTCACCGTGGAGGATCACCGCGCGGCGGCCGCCGGCCAGGACTGGCTGCTCGGTTCCGTCGGCCGCCCCCTGCCCGCCGCCGAACTGCGCATCGACCCCGACAGCGGTGAGATCCTGGTGCGCGCCGAGCAGTGCATGGCCGGTTACTGGCAGGACGAGGAAGCCAGCGCGCAGGCCCTGCGCGGCGGCTGGCTGCACACCGGCGATATCGGCCGCTTCGACGAGAACGGCTACCTGTACATCGTCGACCGGCTCAAGGACATGATCATCTCCGGCGGGGAGAACGTGGCGTCGCGGGAGGTCGAGGAAGTGCTGCGTCGCCACAGCGGCGTCAGGGACTGCGCGGTGATCGGCCTGCCCGACCCGCGCTGGGGTGAATGTGTCGCCGCGGTGACGGTGGCGGCGCCCGACGTGAGCGACGGCGAACTGGAGGCACACTGCCGCGCACACCTGGCGGGCTACAAGACGCCGCGGCGCTGGTTGCGGCGCGACGCCCTGCCGCTGAACGCGGCGGGCAAGGTCGACAAGCCCCTGCTGCGCCGCGCGTACGGCGCGCCGGCGGCCGCTCCGGGCGCAACCAATCCCTAGTTCTGGTCCTGGGAATCGAGGAAGTGTGCGAACTCGCTCTCGTACATCCTGAACAGCACCAGGGCGATGGAAAAAATCAACGGGCCGTATACCAGCCCCATCAGGCCGAACACGTGCAGCCCGCCAATCAGCGAGAAAAACACCACCACCGTGTTCATACTCGACCCCTGCATGAACAGGGGCCGCAGGAAGTTGTCGATGGAGCCGACCACCACCGCTCCCCAGCCGACCATGAACAGCGCCAGGCCGTACTGCCCGGTGAGCGCCAGGTAGATCGCCGCCGGCACCCACACCAGGGCCGTGCCGACAAAGGGAATGAGCGAGGTGAAGGCCATCACGGTACCCCAGAAGATGGCGGGAATGCCGACGATCCACAACGCGATGGCGCCGACCACACCCTGGGTGATCGCCGTCAACAGCGAACCGAGCAGGGCCGACTTGCTGACCTCGCGCACCTCCTCGAACAGGACGTCCTCCTGGGAGCGGGACAGCGGCAGCGCGCGGCGCAGGAAGGCGAGCAGGCGATCGTGATCGCGCAGCACGAAAAACAGCACGAACAGCATGAGCACGAAATTGAAGAAGAAACTGGTGACACTGCCGACCATGGAACTGGAGACGCCGGCGAAACGGCGCCCCATGTCCCCGGCGATCGTCACGGCCTGGGAGCGAATCCTGTCCGCCTCGAGCACGCCCTCGGGCAGCACGTCGACCAGCCATTCCCGCGCGTCCTGCACCCAGGGCGTCGCCAGCATCGCCTGCACGTTCTCCAGGGTCGCCCACTCACTGACGATCACGCTGTAGCGCAGACCCTGGCGCAGTACCGCGACCAGCAGCAAGGTGAGCGGAATGACGAAACACAGGTAGAGCAACAGACAGCTCAGCAGGGCCGCCAGCGACTGCCTGCCGCGCAACAGGCCCTCTAGCCGGGTATGCGCGGGATAGGCGAGCATACCGATGAGAATAGCCAGCACAATAGGCTGCAGGAACGGCTTGACCAGGATGTAGCTGGCGTATAGCGCGACACCCAGGAACAGCAGCAGCACCACCCTGTTCGATCCCTCGGAAATCCTCTTGTCCATCGGCAGCCGCCCGTCCCCATCCACTGTGTGCCCGGGTTCAACATAGTGACTTTTCGCCAAAAAACCAACCGCTGCCGGCCCGCGCCGCACGCTATCCCTTTTCCCCGGGACGCTTCCTGTTATCTTAGGCGGTTGTTGCCACAATCGAGAGGCCACTGCCCATGACAGTCCCGGACGAGCATCCCGTCATCGTCGGTGTCGGTCAGCACACCTGGCGCGAAGTCGACACCGCGCGCAGCCCGGTGGACGCCCTGGCCGAGGCCTGCGCCAGCGCCCTCGCCGATACTGGCAGCGCGTCCGTCGCACAGGCGGTCGACGCCCTCGCCGTGGTGCGTTTCATCGCCGACACGACCCCCGGGGCCGGTGCGCTGTTCCCGCGCGACCCGGGCGCCCTGGTCGCCGACCGGCTCGGGCTGGGCGATGCGCAGCGCTACCTCGGCGCCATCGGCGGCAACTCGCCCCAGTACCTGGTCAACCGCTTCGCGCAGATGCTGTCGGCAGGGGAACACTCGGTGGTGCTGCTCACGGGAGCGGAGTTGATGGCCACGTTTTTCTCCGCGCTGCGCAGCGGCGGCGACCTCTCTGCCTGGGCCGGGGAGCCAGCGCAGGAACCTCCCACCCTCGGCGAACAACGCGACGGGCTGAACGAGAGCGAACAGCGCCACGGCCTGTACGAGCCGATCAACACCTACCCGCTGTTTGAAAACAGCCTGCGCCACCACCTGGGCCACGGTCTGCAGGAACACAGCGCGCACATCGCCGAAATCAGCAGCCGGATGAGTGCGGTCGCGGCGCGCAACCCGCTGGCCTGGCGCCCGCAGGCGCGCAGCGCGCAGGATATCGGCACGGTGGCGCGCAACAACCGCTACATCGGTTTTCCCTACACGCGCGCCATGAACGCCGTGCTGGAGGTGGACATGGCGGCGGCGGTGGTGCTGACCACCGCCGGCAGGGCGCGCGCACTGGGTATCGACCAGGCGCGCTGGATCTACTTGCGCGGCGGCGCCGACGTCAACGACATCTGGTACCCCAGCGAACGCGACAACCTGCACAGCTCCCCCGCCATCGGCCTGGCCTGGCGCGCGCTGTCGGCCGCCGCCGGCCTGGACCTGGACGACCTCACCCACTTCGACATCTACAGCTGTTTCCCGTCGGCGGTGCAGGTCGCCTGCCGGGAAATCGGGCTGTCGCCGCTGGACAGCCGCGAGGTGACGGTCACCGGCGGGCTGCCCTACTTCGGCGGGCCCGGCAACAACTACTCGCTGCACGCCATCGCGCAGATGGTCGAGCGCCTGCGCGGCGCCGGCCACGGCAACGGACTGGTCACCGCCAACGGCTACTACCTGACCAAGCACTCGCTGGGGCTGTACTCCACCGCGCCCGGCGCAGCGCTGCCACAATCTCCCGATAGCCGCGCGCTGCAGGCGCAGGTGGACGCCGGGCCGCGCGTCAACCTGGCCGCCGACGCCAGTGGCGAGGTGACCGTGGAAACCTACACCGTGGGTTTCGACCGCGAGGGTCCGAAACAAGGCATTTTCGTCGCGCGCAACGCCGCCGGTGAACGCGTACTCGCCAACGCGCCGCCCGGGTCCGCCGCGCTGCAGCAGTTGGTGGACCACGACCCGATCGGCCAGCGCGGACGCGTGCGGGTCGACGGCGACCGCAACGTGCTCGAGCTGTAACAGCACACCCCGGACAACGCCAGCGACGAGGACCCAAGCCGATGCCCCGACTATCCAGCCTGTTCAAGTTCGCCGCACTGTTGCTGTTGGCCGTGCTGCTATGCGTGGCCGCTGCGCTGCTGTGGCTGCGCTGGGAATACCAGCGGGTGCAGGTGCAGGACGACGCCATGCAACGCTGGTACCGCACGCCGGTACGCGCGCTGCAACCGGAACTGGCCAGCGCGGCGCCTTGCGCGCAGCGCTACCCGCACAGGAAGGCCTGGTTCGGGGGGCTGCACGTGCACACCGCGGCCAGCTTCGACGCCACGTCCTTCGGTTCGCTCAACGGCGTCGACGACGCCTATCGTTTCGCCCGCGGGGAGCCGCTGTCCCTGGGCCTGCGCGATGACCCGCCGCAGTACCGCCCCCCCGTGGCGACCATCAGCTCGCCGCTGGATTTCATGGCGGTGACGGATCACGCCGAGACCCTGGGCGAGACCCGCCTGTGCTGGGACAGCGCCAGCGAGGCCTACACCACTCTGCCCTGCCGGCTCTATCGCGGCGATGTCACCCTGCCCGTGGAAGAGCGCCTGCAGCCGATCATGCGCCTGGCCAGCTTCGCTATTTTCGGCCAGGACCGCTCGGTGCGCGTCTGCGGGCCGGACGGGCAGCGCTGCCTGGCGCGCGCGCGGGAGGCCTGGCGCGACAACCAGATGAGCACCGAGGCCTGGCAGGACCGCAGCGACAATTGCAGCTTCACCACCTTCCACGCCTACGAGTACTCCCTGGCGCTGGAGTCCAGCAACCTGCATCGCAACGTGATATTCGCCTCGGACACCGTGCCCCAGTCGGTGCTGAGCGCGAAGGACGCGCGCGCACCGGAGTTGCTCTGGAAATGGCTGGACCGGGTGTGTATCGGCGGCCACGAGGACTGCGATGCCCTCGCCATTCCCCACAACAGCAACTGGAGCTCCGGCCGCATGTGGTTTCCCTACAGCAACCTGGACCTCGCACCGGCGGAGCGCCGACGCCTGGCCGCGCTGCGCCAGCGCGTCGAGCCGCTGGCGGAAATCACCCAGGTCAAGGGCGACTCGGAGTGCCGCAACGGCATCGGCAGCGTCCTGGGGGCGCCGGACGAACTGTGCGATTTCGAGAAACTGCGGCCGCCGGCGGAGGCCATCGAGGACTGCGGCGAACAGTACGGCTCCGGCGGCATGCTGCTCAAGGGCTGCGTCTCGCGGTACAGCTATGTGCGCTACGCCCTCACCGCCGGCCTGGGCGAGGAGGCGGCACTGGGCGTGAACCCCTTCAAGCTGGGCATTGTCGCGGCGACCGACACGCACAACGCCACCCCCGCCGCCGGCCGGGAAAAGGGTCACCTGGGCTCCCACGGCAGCGACCGCGAGCTGCGCAACCGCCTGCTGGGCGCGGTGAACGTACCCGGAGACGTGGCCAAGGGCTCACCGGTGCGTTACAGTCCCGGCGGCATCGCCGGTATCTACGCGGAGGAAAACAGCCGCGCCGCGCTGTTCGACGGCATGCGCCGCCGCGAGACCTTCGGCACCAGCGGCCCGCGCATCGAGCCGCGCTTCTTCGCCGGCTGGGATCTGCCCGCCGACCTGTGTGAGCGCGCCGACTACCTGCCGCTGGCCTACCGCGACGGGGTGCCCATGGGCGGCGACCTGCCGGCGGCAGCCGCGGGAGCGTCCGCACCGGTCTTCATCGCCAGCGCCAGCCGCGACCCGCGCGATGGCGGCAACCTGTTGCAGCGTATCCAGGTGGTCAAGGGCTGGCTGGATGCGGACGGTCGCACCCACCAGGCGGTATACGACGTGGCCGGCGATGCGCACAACGGCGCGCGTGTCGACCCGCAGACCTGCGCGGTGTCCGGCAAGGGCTACGTGCAGCTGTGCGCGAGCTGGCGCGACCCGGACTTCGACCCGGCGCTGCCGGCGGTGTACTACGCGCGCGTGCTGGAAAACCCCAGCTGCCGCTGGAGTCACTACGACTGCCTGTCCCTGGCGCCGGAGCAGCGCCCGGCCACCTGCAGCGACCCGCAGGTGCCCTGGCAGATCCAGGAACGCGCCTGGACCTCGCCGATCTGGTACCCGGGGTTGCGCTGAACATGTGCGTCACGGCCCCTAATCCTTTATATTGAAGCTTGCATGCGCCACTGACGGACCCCCCAGGCTTGGATTCGACAACGCAGGACCCTCTTCCCGACGGCAGCCAACTGGCGGCCGTGGACCTCGGCAGCAATTCCTTCCACCTCCTCATCGCCAGGATAGAGCACGGCGAAATGCGCCCGGTGGAAGCGCTGGCGGAAAAGGTCCAGCTCGGCGCCGGCCTGGTGAACGGCCACCTGTCGCCGCAGGCGATCGAGCGCGGACTGGACTGCCTGTCGCGATTCGCCCAGCTGCTGGAGTCGGTGGAGCCCGAGCGCCTGCGCGTGGTCGGCACCAACGCCCTGCGCGTGGCCAAGAACCGCGCGGAATTCACACTGCCGGCGACACGCCTGCTGCGCTCCAGGATCGACGTGATCTACGGCCGCGAGGAGGCGCGCCTGGTCTACCTGGGGGTGGCGCACTCCCTGGCGGACGACGCCCAGTCGCGCCTGGTCATCGACATCGGCGGCGGCAGCACCGAGTTCATCATCGGTGAACGCTTCGAGCCGCAGAGCATGGAAAGCCTGCAGATGGGTTGCGTCTCCTTCGCCGACAGCTGCTTTCCCGACGGCGCCATTTCCCGGGAAAACTACCGCAACGCCTACGACAGGGCGCGTATCCAGGCCTACCACTTCCGCCATCGCTACCACGCGCGGCACTGGGAGGAGTGCGTCGGCTCCTCGGGCACCCTCAACGCCATCGAGGCAATCCTGGTGCAGAACGGCTGGTCCGAGGAGGGTATCGACCGCAAGGGACTGGAGAAGCTGGAAAAAAAGCTGCTGAAGTTCAAACAGTTCGAGAAAATTTCCCTGGACGGACTGGCGAGCAGCCGCCGCGGGGTGATCCTGCCCGGCGTGGCCATCACCAGCGCGCTGTTCGATGTGCTGGATATCGAACACATGCGCACCTCACGGGGCGCCCTGCGCGAAGGCGTGATCTACGACCTGATGGGACGCCTGAGCCACGAGGACGTGCGCGAACGCACCATCAACGCGCTGGTGCAGCGCTACAATGTCGACAGCGACCTGGCCGACATCGTCGAACAGCGGGCGCGCACCTTCTTTACCGCCACGCGCAAGAGCTGGAGCCTGACCACCGAGGACTGGGAGCTGCTGCACTGGACGGCGCGGACCCACGAGGTGGGCATGGCCATCTCGCACAAGCACTTCAACCGTCACTCCGCCTACCTGCTGCGCAACGCCGACCTGCCCGGCTTTTCCCAGCAGGAGCAGGAAATGCTCGCGCTGCTGGCCCAGGGGCACCGCGGCAAACTGTCGGCGGAACTGTTACAGGATGCGAATAGCGATGACTCGCCGCGGGCGCGCTACCTGCTGGCCATCATGCGCCTGGCCGCCCTGTTCAAGTACGCCGAACGACTCGAGCAACTGCCGGACTTTTCCATACGCGCCGACGACAGTTCCATGACCCTGGCATTTCCCGCCGGCTGGCTGGAGGATCACCCCCTCACCGCCCACGAACTGGCCGGCGAACAACCCACCCTGGCGCGCCTGGGTATCGAACTGACGCTCAGCTGAGCTCGTCACGAATCGCGGCGATGTAATCGAGCAGGATGGCGTTGACCTGCGCCGGGGCCTCCAGCTGCACCATGTGGCCGGCGCCCGGAATCATGCGCACCTCGCGCAGCCCGGGAAAGATCGCGCGCATCAGGCTGATCGGGTCCTCGCCGTGAAACCCCTCCAGGTCCACGTCGTGCTCACTGCCCAGGAAATACGCCGGCACCTCGCTCTGCACCCCCTCAAACGGCCGGCGCTGTTCCCATTTGAGATCCATGGAACGGTACCAGTTGAGCCCGCCGGTAAAACCGCTGCGACTGTACTCCGAGACGAAAAACTCCAGCTCCAGCTCAGACAGCCATGGCCAGGGCAAGGGCGGCGGCTCCGCCATGGCGTCGATGTAGGAGGTGCCGGGCGGGTGCTTGAAGCAGTCGAAGTAATTACCGGCGCCGCTGAGGGTGTGGAATACCTTGTGCAGGAAGCGCCGCGGATCGGCGGCGAGTTCACGGTCGGCGCGCGGCGGCTCGCGGAAGTACTCGATGTGCAGGAAGTGTTGTTGTGCGGTGCGCCGGTAGCCGGCCAGCGGCGGCTCATCCGGGTCGTGCGGGGCGGCGGGGTTTTCCAGCCCGATCACCGCGATGACGCGGTCGGGATGGCGCAGGGCGAAATCGTAGATGGCGAAGGCGCCGAAATCGAGCCCGGCGAACACGGCGCGCTCGATACCCAGGTGCTCCAGCAGGCACAGCAGGTCGGCCGTGATGTGCTCGACATCGTAGGCCGCCGGCTCCGGCGGCGCCTCGGTCTGCCCCATGCCGCGCATGTCCGGGGCGATGACCCGGCAACCGGCCGCGGCCAGGGCGGGAATCTGGCGGTGCCAGGAAAACCACAGGTGCGGAAAGCCGTGACACAGGACCACGGGCAAGCCCTCCCCCTGCTCCACATAGTGCATGCGGATGCCGTTGATGTCGGCGTGGTGATGACTCCAGTCCACTGGCGGGCTCCTCGGCGATCGAGCGCCTAGGGTACCTCAAATCCGGCGGTCGGTTCGCGGGGCGCAAAAAAAGGGCCGCGCAAGGCGGCCCCGGTGCGCGCGGGCCTGCGCTACAGGTCGTAACCGCGTTCGTCGTGCAACACGAGGTCCAGGCCCTGGGTCTCCTCCTCGTCGTCGACGCGCAGGCCGATCAGGACATCCACCAGCTTGAGGATAAGCCAGGTGACCACCGCCGTGTAGACGAAGGTAGACACGATCCCGGTGAGCTGGATGGCCACCTGGTCGCCGATGGAGGCGGCCTCGCCGGTAAAGCCGTTGCCGCTGAAAATACCCAGGTTGGTGGCGCAGAAGATACCGGCCAGCAGGGTGCCCAGCATGCCGCCGACACCGTGCACCGGGAAGACGTCCAGGCTGTCGTCGATTTTCAGGCTCTGCTTGATCCAGTTGGTGGCGAAGTAGCAGACCACGCCGGCGGAGAGACCGATAACCACGGCGCCCGCCGGCCCGACCGAACCCGAAGCGGGTGTGATCGTGCCCAGGCCAGCGACCATGCCGGTGACGATACCGAGCACGGAGGGCTTGCCGTGGCGTATCCACTCCATGCTCATCCAGGCCAGGGAGCCACAGGCGGCGGACAGGTGCGTCACCAGCATGGCCATGGCGGCGCTGTTGTCCGCGGCCACTGCCGAGCCGGCGTTGAAGCCGAACCAGCCCACCCACAGCATGCCCGCGCCGGTGACCGTCAGGGTCAGGTTGTGCGGCGGCATGGCGGTGCTGCCGAAGCCCCGGCGTGGCCCCATCACCAGCGCGGCGACAACAGCCGCCACGCCGGCGGTGATGTGCACGACGGTACCGCCGGCAAAATCCTGCAGCCCCATCGTACCCAGCCAGCCGCCGCCCCACACCCAGTGGCAGACGGGGGCGTACACCGCAAGCAGCCAGATGGTGCTGAACAGCAACATGGCGGAGAAGCGCATGCGCTCGGCGAAACCGCCGACGATCAGCGCGGGGGTGATGATGGCGAAGGTCATCTGGAAGATGGCGAACAGGCTCGCGGGTATACCGCCGTTCAGCGAATCCATCTGGATCGCGGCGAAAAAGACGTTGCCGAAGTCGCCGATGTAGGCGCCCTGCTCCACACCGGCGCTGCCAAAGGCCATGGTGTAACCGACGGCAAACCACACCAGGGACATCAGGCAGGTCAGCGCAAAGCACTGCATGAGCACGGAGAGCACGTTTTTCACCCGCACCAGCCCGGCGTAGAACAGGGACAGGCCGGGGATGGTCATGAACAGCACCAACGCGGTTGAGGTGAGCAGCCAGGCGGTGTCGGCGCCGTTCAGTTCATCGGCGCTGGCGCCGGCGGAAGCCAGCAGCGCCGGCAGCGCCACGGGCAGCGCGTGTTTGAGGGCGTTCATCGCTACAGTGCCTCCTCACCGGTCTCGCCGGTGCGAATACGGATGCTCTGTTCCAGGGGGCTGACGAAGATCTTGCCGTCGCCGATCTTGCCGGTACTGGCCGCGTTGCAGATCGCCTCGATCGCGGGATCGACCTGCGCATCGCTGATGGCGATCTGGATTTTCACCTTGGGTTGAAACTCCACCACGTACTCGGCGCCACGATACAGCTCGGTGTGCCCTTTCTGCCGGCCGTAGCCCTTGACCTCTTCCACGGTCATCCCGTGGATACCGATCTGCTGCAGGGCGTCGCGTACGTCATCGAGCTTGAAGGGCTTGATGATTGCGGTCATCATTTTCATGTGGGTTCCTCACTGTTGACGTGGCCCGGGTTTGCTGCCGGAAGTGTTGCGGACAGACGTTGCCGGCGGGCTGGGACAAGGGCCACCTTTGCTCTTATTTGACCCCGTGCTGGGACGGGGCGAAGAGGCATCCTGCCACAGGGCGGTGCAAAGGAGAACTCCTTTGGCACCGTCACGGTGAATAGCCTGTGCGAGCGCCGTTTCATGCCTGTATACATGCACCAAATTAGTGCCTGCAGAGTATAAAGGCACCATTTCCGGGCGTGCATCGGCGCGCCCGACATGCTATCAATACGCGCGTTCCCACTGCTGCCCAGGTGCGCCATGACCACACTGACCCGCTTCTGCCTGCTCGCCATCGCCCTGCTGCACGCGACTGCCGTTTCCGCCCAGGCGCCCGTCCCCGACCCGGGGGGCGACACGCCGCGCAACGTCATCCTGATCATCGGCGACGGCATGGACGAGCAGCAGCTGACCATAGCGCGCAATTACCTGCACGGCGCCGCTGGCAAATTGCTGCTGGACAGCCTGCCCCTGCGCGCCGCCGTGCAGGTGCTGACAATCGAGGACAAGGTGGACGGGGGGCCGGTGTACGTGTCCGACTCGGCGAATACCGCCACCAGCCTGGCCACCGGCGCGGTGACCAGCCGCGGCCGCATCGGCACCAGCGCCGGCAGCGACCAGCCGTTGCGCAACATCGTGGAACTGGCGCACGCGGCCGGGCTGCGCAGCGGTATCGTCACCACCGCCAGCGTGACCGACGCCACGCCCGCCGCGTTTGTCGCGCACATCAACTTTCGCCTGTGCGAGAACCCCTCGCTGATGCAGGAGGTGGTGTACCGGGATATCCACCTGGGCAGTTGCGCACAACACAGCAAGGCGCGCGGCGGCGCCGGCTCCATCGCCGAACAGCTGGCGGCATCCCCCCTGCAGGTCCTGCTCGGCGGCGGCAGCAAACACTTTGACGTGGCGGTGGAGGGCGGACAGCGCAGCGTTGCCGAACAGGCTCGCGCGCAGGGCTTCCGCCTGCTGTACAGCGAGCGGGAACTCGCCGCCGCACCCGGCGGCGAGCGCCTGCTCGGGCTGTTCGCGCCATCGACCCTGCCGGTGCGACTGCAGGGCGAGGACGGGCGCGAGGCCGAGGAGCCGCGGCCTAGCCTGCTCAACCGGCTGCACCCCTATCTCGGCTCGGTCACGCTGCCCGAGCCCATGCGCTGCGAGCCCAACCCGGCCTTCGACGGCATCCCCTCACTGCGGCAGATGACCGAGGTAGCGCTGGCGCAGCTCAGCGCAAACAACGAACGCGGTTTCTTCCTGATGGTCGAGTCCGCGTCGATCGACAAGCAGGCCCACGAGCGCAAGCCCTGTGGTTCCATCGGCGAACTGGCGCAACTGGAGGAGGCCCTGGCCAGCGCCCTGGACTTCGCGACGCAACACCCGCACACCCTCGTGCTGGTCACCGCCGATCACGCCCAGGCCGCGCAGTTGATCCCCCACGAGAGCCTGTTCTCCGCCTATCCCATCCCGCTCTACACCCCCGGCAAACTGGCGCGCATCGTCACGCCAGAGGGCGCGCAAATGGCGGTGAACTACGCCACCACCAACTTCATCATGGAGGAGCACACCGGCGCCGCGGTGCCACTGTACAGCAACGCCGAGGGTGCCGGGCGCGTACAATCGTTCCTGCGTCAGCCCGACCTGTTTGCGATCATGCGCGACTACCTCGGCCTGTAGCGCGCATCGGCACGGTCCTAGAGATTCACCCAGGAATTGAGCGCGCGCAGGCGGAACTGCCTGCCGCGGAAGCTGAGCACCACCGAGTCCGGCAGGATTTCATCGATCTTCAGGCCAGGCGCGGGACTGCCGCCCACAGCCAGGGTCTTGTTGTTGAGTATCACGCGCGACTGCGCCGCGTTGTCGGAATAATCGTGCTGGCGATAAAAGATGGTGGGGATTTCGTCCTTGGCCTGCTGGGAGAGTTCCGCGATGAACGGCGCGGGGTGCTCCACCAGGCGTTCGGTGTGCATCTCCTCGCGCGCGCGCAGCAGGATATCCTCGATATCCACCGGCTCCTCCTCGCTCTCGCCGGTCGCGCCCGCCGCGGACTGCGCCGCGGGCGCGACCTCGCGCCCTGCCCCCTCCGGGCTGCGCGACGGGGTTTCCCGCGCCTCCTCCTGTTGCCGCGCGGTGCCCGCGGCGCGCTGGTAGAGCTGCGCCACGGCGTCCGCCGACGGGTCGGGCCGCGCCTGCGACGAGGCCGCTACCGGTGCCGGAGCCGGGCTTGAGGCCTGACCTGGGGTGGAAGCCGGCGTCGAGGCCGGGCCTGGGGTTGGAGCCGCCCCTGGAATTGGACTTGGACCTGGAGTTGCAGTCGGGGGCAGGGCCCGGGACTGCGCGGCTGCGGCGGTTTCTCGCGACGCGGCCGGTGCGGAGGGCTGCGCCGCGACCACCTCTGCGGGCTGTTGCGCCCGCGCGCGCAGCTCCGACTTCACCGAGTTCAGCGCGCTGCTCACGTTGCGTGACAGTTCCGCCACGGGCTGCGTCGGCGCCGGCTGCGCGCGCCCGAACAGCAGCCAGGCGATAACCGCCAGCGCCACGGCCAGGGCAACCCAGGGGAGCAGACGCCACAACGGATTCCGCGGCGCCACGGGGTGACGGGTGCCAAGACCCGGTACGGGATCGGCCTCCTGGCGGGATCGGTTCAGTGCGTCGAGAATCAGTGACATGGTCGCCCTCCACGGGCTGGTCGCTGCCGCTCCGGTCCCGTCACGACGCCGGTAGCGCCGTGTCGTCGGCAGTCAGGCGCTGGCGCGCCGCCGCGGCATCGGGATCGATACCGAGCAGTTCGTTGAGTTTTACCAGGGTCTGTACGCCGACGACGCCATCGTCGGCCAGGCCGTATTGGCGCTGGAACAGGCGCACCCGTTGCTGCAGCGCGCGATTGAACTGCCGCTCCGCCAGCGGCGTATCCTGCGCGTCCAGGCGCGCGAACAGTGCGGCGACCGCGGCGACCGCGGCGCCGCGATCGCCCAGGGACAGCGGGCTGACAAACTCCGCCGGGGGGCGCCACAGGTAGCGATAGCGGCCGTCCCACAGCGGCGCCAGTTCGGCCAGGGGCACGCGCTGCACGCCCCCGGGCGCAAACAGCCACGCGTCCTGGCCCTCTATACCCAGCAGCAGCGCCTCGGCGGAGAAGCGCTGCGGCGTTACCAGCGACAGCGACAGTGGCCGGTCCAGTCCGGCCAGTTCGTCCCAGGTGCCCGCCTCGCCCTCGGTACACAGTACGCCGGCGACAGGAGTGCGCGGACACGGCGCGGCGGGGGCGGCAACCTCGTACAGCGCCCACAGTTGCGCCATGGATTCGCCCGGGGGTAACAGTGTGGACTGCAGGACATCGGTGGCGGGCGCCGGCTGCCGCGCAGGCCGTGGCGCGGGAGCCGGCGATACCGCGGGCGCCGCCGGCGGCGGAGATAACAACGAGCCTGTCGCCGGTTCCGACACGGGCACGGCCGCCTGCGCCGGTGCGGGCGACGCCCCGCCACTGCCCCCCAGCAGCAGCCAGCCGCCGCCCAGCACCAGTAGCAGTACCAGGGCCAGGCCGGCGACAATGGCCGCCGGCCAGCGCCAATCCGCGCCGCCGGCGTCCTGGCCGAGCACCTCCCGCGCCGCCAGCGCGAGCATGCCGCGGTCGGCGCGGCTCTGGTTGCGCCCGTAGGCGCCGAGCAGGATACGGTCGCAGAGCACGTTGATGATGCGCGGGATGCCGCGGCTGGCGCGGTAGATACCCCTGACCACCGCCGGCGGAAAAATCACCCGTTCCGGGCTCATCCCCGCGACCTGCAGGCGATGCTGGATATAGGCCCCGGTCTCCTCCAGGTTGAGCGGCTCGAGGTTGTAGCGCGCCGTAATGCGCTGGTTGAGCTGGCGCAGTTCGGGCCGGGCCAGCATCTGCGCCAGCTCCGGCTGCCCGATGAGAATGATCTGCAGCAGTTTCTCGCTGTTCGTCTCCAGGTTGGTCAGCAGGCGGATCTGTTCCAGTACGTCGAAGTCCAGGTGCTGCGCCTCGTCGATCAGCAGCACCGTTTTGCGACCGCGCTGGTGATTCTCGAGCAGGAACTGGTGCAGCTTGTCAGTGAGCGACTTCAGCGAATTCTGTTGCCGGTCGTAATCGATCCCCAGTTCATCACAGGCGCTGGCCAGCAGTTCCACCGCGTCCAGCGCCGGGTTGAGAATGATGGCGATGTCGGTGTCATCGGGCAGTTGCTCCAGCAGGCAGCGGTTGATCGTGGTCTTGCCCGTCCCCACCTCGCCAGTGAGCAGTATGAACCCGCCCCCGGCGCCGACGCCGTAAAGCAGGTGCGCCAGGGCGTCCCGGTGGCGGGCGCTCATGAACAGGTAGCGCGGATTGACCGCGATGGAGAAAGGCGCTTCCGTGAGCCCGAAGTATTGGTAGTACATTCAGTCGCGGGCGAACCGCCCCTGCCTGGGAATCTGAGCGCATTATGCCCAAGGCCGGCAGGCAACGCCATCGGGCGTGCCAGCGCACCGTGTCCTGGCCTACAATGGCGCTTTTGCGGTTTCTACCAGCATGCCTTCCGAGTCCCAGGCAGTGCGCAAGGCCATCGGGCTGTCCTTTCTCATGGTGGGACTGGCCAGCACCGCCGTTGCCGCCACCAAGTACGCCTCGGTATACGCCAGCACCGAGGTCATCGTCACGGTGCAATACCTGGTGTGCACGCTGCTGTGTCTGCCGCGCATCCTGCGCGCCGGCGCGGGCAACCTGCGCACCGGCCACCTGGGCCTGCACCTGCTGCGCGGCGTCGCCGGCGTGCTGGGTTTCTACCTGTTTTACGCGTCGCTGCAGCACATCCCGCTGGTTGACGCCATGCTGCTGCGCCAGAGCGCGCCGCTGATGGTGCCACTGGTGCTGTGGGCGTGGTTGCGCGAGGGTGTCGCCGGCCGCGCCTGGCTGCCACTGTTTATCGGCTTCGCCGGCATCGTGGTGATTCTCAGGCCCAGCCCCCAGGGCCTGAGCGGCTGGCACGCGGCGGGATTGTTGTCCGCCATCACGCTGGCGCTGTCCATGGTGGCGACGCGCCGCCTGGCCGCCACCGAGCCGACCGCGCGTATCCTGTTCTACTACGCCGTGCTGTCGCTGGCCTGCGTGGCGCCGTTCAGCCTGGGGGACTTCGACGGCATTCCGGCGGCAGGCTGGCTGGCCATTCTCTACGTGGGAGTGGCGATCTACTGGACACTGGAACTGTATACCCGCGCCTACGGCATGGCGCCGACCGCGGCCATCGCGCCGATCAACTACTTCGCGGTGGTGCTGGCGGGTTTCTGGGGCTGGTTGTTCTGGGGGCAGGTGCCGGACCGGTGGTCCCTGCTGGGCAGCGCCCTGGTCATCGCCGGGGGCCTGTTGACGATCTATCTCGCGCGGGAGCGCAAGTCGCCTGCCGGGCCAGATGGTTGAGACTCAGTGCGCCGCGCGTCAACGCTCGGCAATCGCCGCCTCGCGCTGGTAACGGGAGCGGCGCTCGGCCGCGAAGTCCGCGCCGCTCTTGCGCTGATCCTGCTCGCTGCGCCAGGTCTTGTCCTCGCTCTGCTTGCGCGTGTTCGCGCCGGAGTCGAGATTGGTAGCGCCGACGCGGACCTCCTCGCGACTGCCGTCGGTAGCGCAGCCCTTGTCAGTAAAACTGGCCCGGCCGGTCGCGTGATCGACGCACATGTAGACGCGCGCGGCCGCCACCTGCGGCAGCAACGCCAGTACCAGCGCTGTCGCTAACAATGCTTTCATTCGCGTATGCCCCCCCGGGCTTGTCGTTTCGTCCTGACACTACTCTAGGGGGCCGGCGGCATCCCCCGCCACGAAAAACTGGAGTTTTCTCCAGAAAATACAAAACCTGCGAAAATGGGCGTTCCGGCGGCTAACTGGCGCCATCTGCGCTGAATATCGCCGCAAGCCGATGGCCGCCGAACTTTTCCACGGCTCCCGGGTCCCAACCTCATGGCCAGGACACCGGGATTTCGCGCGATGCGGCGATCGACACCACTACTGCTGACACTGCTGATGCTGGCCCTGCCCGGCGCGGCGCGGGCCGACAGCGCCACCGCGCTGTTCGCAGGCGGCTGTTTCTGGTGCATGGAGTCGGATTTCCAGGGTCGGCAGGGTGTACTCGACGTCGTCTCCGGTTTCACCGGGGGCACACTGGAAAATCCCAGCTACGCGGGCGACCACGCGGGGCATTTCGAAGCCATCGAGGTGACCTACGACCCGTCGCTGATCAGCTACGCCGAGCTGCTGGACATCTACTGGGTCAATATCGACCCCTTCGACAACGGGGGGCAGTTCTGCGACCGAGGCTTCAGCTACCGCAGCGCCATTTTCCCAGGCTCCCCGGCCGAGCGTCGCCTGGCGCAGCAGTCCGCGAAGGCCGTGTCAGCTCGGTTCGACGGCGCACAGGTGCACACGGAAATTCGCCCGGCCGGCGACTTCTGGCCGGTGGAGGAATACCACCAGGACTACGCCGTGAAGAACCCGCTGCGCTACAGGTTCTACCGCTGGAACTGCGGCCGCGACCAGCGCCTGGAAGCAATCTGGGGAGAGCGCGCAGACCGCCACGACTAGCGGGCGCATCCTTTACACCCCGCGACGCCGCGCCGATACTGGCGCGCAGGCACCAGGCCGGCTCACGGCCGCACAGGAGCGTCCCACATGCACGTTTTCGTCACCGGCGCGACAGGCTTTGTCGGCCTGCACACGGTCCTGGCCCTGCTGGCGGCCGGGCACAGCGTGCGCCTGGGTGTACGCAACGCGCAGAAGATGCAGGCGTTGTACGCTCGCCACGGCGTCGAGGCCGTGGACTTCGCCGTGGGCGAGATCACCGACGGGGTGTCCGTGGACCGCGCCCTGGAGGGCTGTGACGCGGTGGTGCACACCGCGGCGCTGGTCAGTATGGATCCCGGCCAGGCAGACCTCATGCACAAAACCAATGTGACCGGCACACAGCGCGTCATCGGCGGCGCCGTGGAGCGTGGCATCGAGCGCATCGTCTACGTGTCCAGCGCCGCAGCCCTGTTCGACCCGGGCCTGCCGGTGATCGATGAGCGCACCCCGCTCGCCGCACCACGCTCTCCCTACGCCCGCTCCAAGGTGGAGGCGGAGCGCGTGGTGCAGGACCTGATCGACCAGGGCGCCAATATCGCGATCACCTACCCGACGGGGATCATGGGTCCCGATGACCCCGCGCTGAGCGAGGGCAACCAGTCGCTACTGATCATCCTGCGCTACTGCCATGTCCACACCAGTTCCGGCCTGCAACTGATCGACGTGCGCGACCTCGCCGGCGCACACGTGGGACTGCTCGAGGGCGCACACGCGGGGCGCTTTCTCGCCGCCGGGCACTACCAGCCCTGGCGCGACCTGGGCCGCGCACTGGAGTCGGTCACCGGCCGCTCGCTGCGTAAGGTGCCGCTGCCGGGAGCCCTGCTGCGCGCCAGCGGGCGCCTGGCCGACCAGCTGAGCCGGCTGCGCGCCCTGGACCTGCCCCTGAGCAGCGAGGCCATGACCTTCGCCACGCGCTGGGTGTACTGCGACGACGACAAGCTGCGCTCGACCCTCGGGCTGCAGTGGCGCCCGCTGACCACCACCCTGCGCGACACCACGCGCTGGCTGGCGCAGGCCGGACATGTCGATCCCGGCTGGGCGCCGGCGCCCGGGGACTGAGCGGGCAGCCTACGCCGAGTCCACCGCGGCGAGCAGTTCCAGCGCCTCGTCGCACCAGGCCAGGAACTGTTCGCCCTGCCCCATCCCGGCCAGCAGGGCCAGGTAGACGCCCTTGTGACGCACCGGCAGCGAGGCCGGGTCGGCGTAGTGTCGCAGACGGACTTTTTCGTACAGGTACAGCGTGCGCATCATTTGCTGGCGCCGTTCGGCAATCTCCGCGGCCAGGTGCCGGGCATTCTCTGTGCTCAGGTTGTACAGTTTGATGAGCAGTTCGTCCTTGGCGGCCTGGGTGCGTGTCTTGTCGTACACCCACCGCGCCAGGGCCTTGCGTCCGGCGCCGGTGAGGCCGTAGACGATCTTGTTGGGTTTGCCGCTCTGGCTGACCTCGCGCTTGTTCAGCCACTGCCTGTCCGCCAGCTTGTGCAGTTCCTGGTAGATCTGCTGGTGTGAGGCGTGCCAGAAGAAACCCAGGGAGGCTTCGAAGTCCTTGGCCAGTTCGTAGCCGGACAGGTCGTCGTCGATCAGGGCTGTCATGATCGCGTGCGCCAGCGCCATAGCGTCACCCCCTGTTGTTGTTGTGCGGTGAACAGCGTCGGAACCCCGTCTGCACCCCCAGCATACTCCCTGCGGCGCCCGGCAGGCAAAGGCGCCGGCGCCTAGCGTTGTGGCGGCTGCTCGTGAATCACCAGTTCCAGGTCGTGCGCCGGCGGCGCGTGGTCCGGCAGCCTGATCGCCAGGACCAGTTGGCGCACTGCCTCTGGCGGCGCCGCGGTGAGGCGCGAGACGGCGAAGGCCACACTGAAATTGACCAGCGCCCCCACGGCCCCGAAGGCGTTGGGTTCGATGCCGAAAAACCAGTTCGGCGGCGTGTCGCCGAGAAATGCCGTACCCGGAATGAACATGACGCCCTTGTGCTGGAACACGTAGAACAGGGTGACACCGATACCCGCCACCATGCCGGCGATCGCGCCCTCGCGCGTGACCCGGGTGGAAAAAATGCCCATCATCAGCGCGGGAAAAATGGATGACGCCGCCAGCCCGAAGGCCAGCGCCACGGTACCGGCGGCAAAGCCGGGGGGATTGAGGCCCAGGTAGCCGGCGCCCAGGATGGCAACCGCCATGGCCAGGCGGCTGGCGCGCAACTCCTGTTTCTCGGTGATGCCGGGCATGAGCATACCCTTGAGCAGGTCGTGGGAAATGGCCGAGGCAATCGCCAGCAACAGGCCGGCGGCGGTGGACAGTGCGGCGGCCAGCCCCCCGGCGGCGACCAGCGCGATGACCCAGTTGGGCAGGCGGGCGATCTCCGGGTTGGCCAGCACGATGATGTCCTGGTCGACCTTGACCATCTCGTTGGCCTGCTCGTCGGCGCTGTACTGGATGCGCCCGTCGCCATTCTTGTCCTGGAATCCCAGCAGGCCGGTTTTTTCCCAGTTGCGGAACCAGCGCGGACGCTCCTCGATCAGCAGGTGGTCGCCGGACTGCGGTTGCAGCGTTTCCATCAGGTTGAGCCGCGCCATGCCGGCCACCGCCGGCGCGGTGGTGTACAGGACGGCGATGAACACCAGCGCCCAGCCCGCGGAGGTACGCGCGTCGCGCACCCGGGGCACGGTGAAGAAGCGGATGATGACGTGGGGAAGACCGGCCGTGCCGATCATCAGCGACAGGGTAAACGCGAACATATTGAGGCCGTTCAGGCGCACGTCGGTGGTGTATTCGCGAAAACCAAGATCAGTTACCACCTGGTCCAGGCGGTCCAGCAGGTAGGTATCGCTTCCCGCCAGCGTACTGCCCAGTCCGAGCTGGGGAATCGGGTTGCCGGTCAGTTGCAGGCTGATGAAGATTGCCGGGATGGTATAGGCGGTAATCAACACGCAATACTGCGCGATCTGCGTGTAGGTTATGCCTTTCATCCCGCCCAGTACCGCGTAGAAAAAAACGATGAGCATGCCCACGAACAGCCCCGTGTCATACTCCACTTCCAGGAAGCGGGAAAAGGCCACGCCGACACCCTTCATCTGCCCGATCACGTAGGTCACCGAGCAGATGATCAGGCACACCACCGCCACCGCGCGCGCGCCCCTGGAGTAATAGCGGTCGCCGATAAACTCCGGCACGGTGAACTTGCCGTACTTGCGCAGATAGGGTGCGAGCAACATGGCGAGAATGACATAGCCGCCGGTCCAGCCCATCAGGAAGACGCTGCCGCCATACCCCATGAAGGCAATCAGCCCGGCCATGGAGATAAAGGAGGCCGCGGACATCCAGTCCGCAGCGGTGGCCATGCCGTTTTGCACCGGGCCGATCCCGCCTCCGGCGATGTAGAACTCACTGGTCGAGACCGCCCTGGCCCAGAAGGCGATGCCGACATAGAGCGCGAAGGTCAGGCCGACGACGAGATAGGTAAGGGTCTGCAGTTCCATGCCCTAGGCCCCCGGCTCGTCGTCGTCATCGACATGGAACTCGTGGTCCAGCGCGGCCATCCTGCGCGCGTAGTAGAAAATGAGCGCGACGAAGACGTAGATCGAGCCCTGCTGGGCGAACCAGAAGCCGAGCTTGTAGCCGCCGATACGGAACTGGTTGAGAAAATCGACCAGGATGATGCCGCAACCGTAACTGACCACGAACCACACCAGCAACAGGCGCAGCATCAGGCCCAGATTACGACGCCAGTACGCAGCGGCCCGGGTTTCATCTCGTTGCGCCAAACCTGGCCTCCTTTTTATTGTTGTCGTTTGCACCGGGCAGCGCCCGCCCTCGCCCCCGCGCCGCATCGACACGGCACAGCGGATCCAGGACGAAAACGTTAGCACAATTGGTCGAACATCTCCGCATCGTCTAGACTAGGGCCCTTTCAGGTCCCGGGGCATTCCGGTAACGAATGGCGGCAGACAGCGCGAGCGGTGAGAGGACGGTACAGGGCTCCGCGCAAGCGACGGCGCGCCTGCGCTACGCCGTGAAAACGGCACTGGCCCTGACCCTGGCCTACCTCCTGCCCATGGCCCTTGGCTGGCCACAACCACAGACCGCCGCCACCACCGTCATGCTCATCGCCGCCGCCGGGGCGGTGTCCGACTCCCTGCAGAAGGGCGTGCTGCGTATCATCGGCACGGTCGCTGGCGCCGTCATCGGCCTGTCCCTGATCGCGATGTTTCCGCAGGAGCGGATGCTGTACCTGTTGTCGGTTTCCGCCGTGGTGAGCGTGGTGGCCTACCTGTACAACGCCTACCAGGGCGACAGCACCGCCTTCATGCTGACCGCGGTGGTCACACTGATGGTATTCAACGGCGGGGACGCCGACGGGGCTTTTCTCTACGGCGTGGACCGCGCCTTCATGACCGTCTTCGGCGTTATTGTCTACACGGTCGTGGCCAGCCTGTTGTGGCCGGTACGGGTCGCGGACAACACTCGGGCCATGGCGGCGGAACTAATCCGGGGATTCGCCGCGGCATTCCACGCGCTGGGGCAGGACAGCGCCGGGCGCGAGGATACGGACAAGCGGCTGGCGCAGCTGCTGACCCGGGCCGAGGACTTCCATACGCACTTTGCCGCCGTGCGTGGGGGTAGCGGGCTGGACGACTACGCGGCGGAGTGGCGCCAGGTCGCCGCCTGCCTGGAGGAGTTGCAGGAGGACCTGGTACCGGCGCTGCAACGCCCCTCTCCCCCCGACACCGATTTCGCACGCTACATCGACAGCTACCCGGTCCTGCTGGCTGACCTGGATGCGCGCTTTACCCACGCGGCGGACTGCCTGCAGGGCGCGGCCTACCGGGTCCAGGCGCCGACGCCGGTTGTCGAGGTGCGCAGCGAGGCGTTGGCCGACTGCAACCACCGGACGACCGCTGAAGTGCGCGCGCGGGCCGACCTGCTACAGCGCCTGCAGGACAACCTCGCGGCGCTGCAGGCCGCCCTGGACAGCATGTTGCACGACAGGGCCGGCTTTCGCCCGGTACGCGAACCGAGCAGCCGGCCGGCCTTCATATGGCTGGACCTGGAGCACCTGAAAACCGCCCTGCGCGCCTTTGTCACCTTCTGGATCGCCAGCGCCATCTGGATCCAGTTCAATCCCCCGGGCGGCTTTATGTTCGTGACATTCTGCACCGTGCTGGTCCCGCTGGTGTCCTTTACGCCCGCGACGCCCAAGCTGCTCATCGTACTGCTCAGCCTCGGCTTCCTGTTCGCCTTTCCCGCCTACGTGTTCCTGCTGCCGCAGTTGACGCACTGGCTGCAGCTGGGGGCGTTCCTGTTCGTGTACGCATTCCTGGGTTTCTTCATATTTGCCGGGCCGGTATCGATTTTCTTCCTGCTGGGCCTATTCACCCTCGGGATACAGAACAGCATGAGTTACCACGTGGACGGCCTGCTGTCGATCATGCTGATGTTCTACCTGGTGTGCGCGACACTGGTCATCACCATGTACTTCCCCTTTTCCAGTCGCCCCGAGATTCTCTTCGACAGCCTGCGCCGACGGTTTTTCCGCAGCTGTGCGCGCACCCTGCGGCAGTCCGGCCGGGCGCGCCGACGGCTGTGGGAGCGGATGTGGGAACATCTCTCGCGCGGCAGCGAGGCGCTGCTGCTGGCCAAGTTGCTGCAGTGGGGCGCCAGGATCGACCCCTCGCGCATGGGCGCGGACACGGCGCAATCGGTGCAGGCGTTGAACCACGCCTGCGAACTGCTGCATGCCCAGGTTCAGGTCGTCGCCCGCCGCGCCGACGAGTTCACAGGCAACCCACTGGTCGCGGCCCTGCGCGCGCGCGCCGAAAATCACCGCCTGGCGCAACTTTGCGCTACACTGGCCTCGCGTGACCCCGCGCAGGCCATCGACGCCGCCGGGGTAGGACCGGAGGCCCTGGAAGCGCAGCTCGACGACTTTCTCGGCACCATCGACCCACAACAATACGAACAGCGGGAACTGGGATTGTTCTATGTCTACCTCGGGCTACAGGCCTCGCTGCTGGACGCCATCATGGCCTGCCGGCAGGCGCAGGACGCCATGGAGCTGGAAAGGCTGGCGGAGCCCGGGTTCTAGCGTGGCCAGCGCGAGGGTACATCGCGGCGCCGCACTGCTGCTCCTGTACCTGGGCCTGACCGCCTGTACGGTGGTCGGCCCGGACTACCAGGCGCCGCCGGCGCCGGCCCTGCCCAGCGCCTGGGAACCGGCCCGGGCCCAGGAACAGGCGCGCAGCGTGGGCGCGTGGTGGCAGCGCTTCAACGACCCGGTGCTGGACGAGCTCATCGCGCGCAGCGCGCGCCAGAACCTGAGCATCGAGGCGGCGGGCCTGCGCATCGTGCAGGCGCGGGCCGCACTGGGTATCAGCGATGCGCTGGTGTTCCCGCAACAACAGCAGATCAACGCCAACTACTCCGGCCTGTACCGCGACGAGGACTGGTTCAAGTCCGCCAGCGCCAGCCTCGACGTCGGCTGGGAGATGGACATCTGGGGCAAGTACGCACGCGGTATAGAGTCCGCGGAGGCGACGCTGTACGCCTCCATCGCCTCCTACCACGACGTACTGGTGAGCATCACCGCCGAGGTGGCGCGCAACTACATCAATTATCGCACCGCCGAGGAGCGTATGTTCCTGGCGCGGCAGAATATCGCCATCCAGGAGCGGGTGGTGGAGATGACCCGGGTGCAGTACGAATCGGGCAATGTCTCGGAGCTGGACGTGCAACAGGCGCGCACCCAGCTCTACGCGACCCAGGCGTCGCTGCCGGGGCTGAACAACGCGCGGCAGCAGTCGCTCAACGCTATCGCTGTGCTGCTCGGCACGGTGCCCGAGACCATCGCCCCACTGCTCGAGGCCACCGGGGAGCGCCCGCTGCCACGCCTGCAGACCGCCGACGGCGTCGCCCAGCGCAGCGGCCTGCAGGACGTCAATTACCAGCAGGGATCCGTCATTCCCGCGGCGCCCGTGCTCGAGCCGCGCATCGACTCGGCGCTGGTGCTGCAAAGGCCGGACCTGCAGGTCGCGGAGCTGCTGGCCAGGGCGCAGAGTGCGCAGATCGGCCTGAACGAGGCCAATCTCTACCCGCAGTTCGTGCTGTTCGGCTCCGTGGGCGCCAGCCAGACCGTCAGGTCCAGCCGCAGCTTCGACTTCGACGACGCGGTCACCGCGAGCATCGGTCCTGGACTGAGCTGGGACATCTTCAACTACGACCGTATCAAGAACCGCGTGCGTATCGAGGATGCGGCGTTCCAGGAGAGCCTGGCGAACTACAACCAGAGCGTACTGGAAGCGGTACGGGAAGTGAGCAACG
Organism: Halioglobus sp.; assembly: GCA_002699145.1. Lineage (GTDB taxonomy): Bacteria > Pseudomonadota > Gammaproteobacteria > Pseudomonadales > Halieaceae > Marimicrobium. The sequence goes on along the minus strand of PABK01000035.1, from coordinate 20,647 downwards.
CCCTGGAGGGCTACCAGAACAACCTGGAGCGCAGCGGTTTCGACCACAAGGCGGTGGAGGCCTCGATCCGCGCCTTCAATATTTCCGCCAACCAGTACAACAACGGACTGGTCACCTACCAGCGCCTGCTCAGCACGGTGGAGAAAATGACCGCGCGCGAGGATATCTACGCCCAGACCCGCGGCGCCATCGCCAACCAGCTGGTGGCGCTGTACAAGGCGCTGGGCGGCGGCTGGGACACGCTGCAAACCGGGCCCGTGGTCAAACCGGATACCGTGCGGCAAATGCGCGAGCGCACCGACTGGGGCGACTACCTGGACCCGGAAACCATCGTCGGGGAGGACCGCAATGAGTAGCGTTCCCCACGAGCTCGCCTGGGGGGATGTATTGTTCTCCCCCGTGCTGCCGGTGTTCGCCCTGGCCCTGCTGGGCGCGTGGCTGAGCGTGGGGCTGCTGAACAAATTGCGCCTGTCACGGTATATCATGTTCCCGTCAGTGACCTTTCTGGCATTGATGGCCACCTACATCATGCTGATGAACGCGTTCTGGCTGCGCATCTAGGGAGTCGCGGAAGTGCAAAAGCTGAAAAAGCTCACTCTGGCCATCGTCAACCTGGCATTGATCGCGCTGGTCGCCTGGTTCGCCTGGCAGGCCGCCAGTGACTACATCGACAACCCCTGGACCCGGGACGGCCAGGTGCGCGGCAACGTCATACAGGTCGCACCGCGCGTCACCGGCATGGTCACCAGCATCCCCATCATCGACAACCAGTTCGTGCACGCCGGAGACCTGCTGTTCGAAATCGATCCGGAGCCCTTCGAAATCGCCATTGCGCAGGCCAAGGCGAACCTGGAGCGCGCCAAAATCAGCTCCAGGGCCGCGCAAATCGAATTCGACCGGCTCAAGGACATCCAGGCCAAGGACAAGGGCGCGGTGTCACAGAAGGACCTCAATCGGCGTGAGGCAAACTACCTGCAGTCCCTGGCGGAAATCGACGTGGCGCAGGAAACCCTGCGCGGCGCCAGGCTGAATCTCGGTTACACCAAAGTCCACGCGCCGGTGGACGGCTACGTGTCCAATGTAGATTTCCAGGTCGGCACCCAGGCCGTGGCGTACACACCGATCGTCGCCCTGGTGGAGAGCGACAGTTTCTGGGTCTTCGGTTACTTCCGCGAGAACCAGATCGGCCGCGTACGCATCGGCGATCCGGCGGAAGTCACGCTGATGGCCTATCCCGACCAGCCCCTGAAAGGAACCGTCGAGTCGCTGGGCTGGGGCATTGCCCCGTCCGACGGCAATACCGGCGTCAAGCTGCTGCCCAGCATCAAGCCGGTATTCCAGTGGATTCGCCTGGCGCAGCGCATACCGGTGCGGGTGCGCCTGGACGAATTGCCCGCGGGTGTGGAGCTGCGCTTTGGCCTTACCGCGTCGGTCATGGTCATGCAGCAGCAGTAAGCCTGTTTTCAGCAAAGAGCCGCGGATATGCCGAAAATTCATTCCCACAACAATTTCTTCGTCTTCACCGGGGCGCTGGTCGCCCTGCTCGTCTGTTCGGGACTCATCACCTCCACACCCGCCGGCGACTACCACATGGCGTTACAGCTGGCGATGATCGGCACGGAGATCGTGGCCTATTTCAGCCTCAGCCTGACGCGCAGGTGGCGCCGCTTCGTCATTATCATCCTGGCTATCACCCTGGCCGCCAATGTGTTCAAGGAATCCTCTTCGTGGTCCTTCGCACCCGTGACGGTGCTGCTGGCCTACCTCGTTTTCCTGGTCGGCATGACGATCGCGGCGACGCGGCAGGCGATCTTCACCGGGTGTATCGAGCTGAACACGATCGCCGGCGCGGTGGGCGTCTACCTGCTGCTCGGGCTGGTGTGGACCGTGCTGTACCTGCTCTCCATGGAGGCCTGGCCGCAGGCGATCCATGGCATCGAGTATCGCCCCTGGCATGAAAACATGGGGAAAATGGTCTATTTCAGTTACGTCACCATGACCACGCTCGGCTATGGTGACATCAGCCCCGCCATTCCCTTCACCCGCGTGCTGGCGGCGCTGCAGGCGGTCACTGGCACGTTTTATATGGCGGTGGTGGTGGCCAGCCTGGTCGGCGCCCTCAGCGAGCACGCGAAAAAACCCTAGTCCCGGAGACGCCCCATGGAAAACGAAGACCCGAAAGCCTCGTACGACCCCCTGTTTGTACGCAACATGATCGAGTCGTTCCTGCGCATCGGTCTGCTGGCGATCCTGCTGTTCTGGTCCTACGACGTGATCAGGCCTTTCATGGTGCCCCTGGCCTGGGGCGCGATTATCGCCATGGCGGCCTTCCCCCTGGTGAAATGGCTGGAGCCCAAACTGGGCGGGCGACGCGGCCTGGCCTCGACGCTGGTGTGCACGCTGTTCATCCTCGTGCTGGTCATCCCGACCTGGAGCATCACCGACGCCCTGCTCGGCAGCCTGAAAGACCTCACCACGGAGCTGGAGAACGGATCCCTCACGGTACCGCCGCCGAACGACAAGGTCAGGGACTGGCCGCTGGTCGGGGAGCGGGTGTTCACCGCCTGGAGTTCCGCCAGCAGCGACCTCGAATCCTTCGTCAACAGCAATGCCGAGAGCATTCGGGAGGCCACCCGGGGCGTCCTCAAACGCGTCGGCTCCAGCCTCACCGGTGTGCTGATGTTCATCGTCTCCATCATGATCGCCGGCGGCTTCATGAGCTACGCCGAAAGCTGTGGCCAGGCGGCGAACCGCTTCTTCGTGCGCGTCGGCGGGCTGCGTTCCGGCGGCGAATGGGCGCCCATGACGGTGGCCACGGTGCGCGGCGTGTTGCAGGGTGTGGTGGGTATCGCCGTCATACAGACGACCCTGATCGCCATCGGCATGGTAGTCGCCGGTGTGCCCGGGACAGCGCTGTGGTCAGCCATCGTACTGGTAGTCGCCATCGCGCAGCTGCCACCGCTGATCGTGATGCTGCCGATCATCGTCTGGGTCTTTTCCACCGCCGACACCACCACCGCGATCATATTCGCCGTGTACCAGGTGGTGGCCAGTTCCAGTGACACCTTCCTCAAGCCGCTGCTGCTCGGCCGCGGCCTGGACATCCCCATGCCGGTGATCCTCATCGGCGCCATCGGCGGCATGATCGCCTCCGGGGTCATCGGCCTGTTCGCCGGCGCCGTCATCCTGTCCATCTGGTACAAACTGTTCGGCGCCTGGCTGGAACAACAGGCGCAGTGATGGCCCTGGGGGGGAAAGTGTGAGGATTTCACACGCCTGTCAATTTTGACCGTTCAGGTCATAGGCCCACAGCCGCCTGTGGACTAAGCTTTCCCCATACCCGCAGGCTCCACCGACACTGGATTGCCGCCGCGCATATTCGGCGGAGCAAACGATAACAGCGGGCCGGCCACGCCATGGACAGCCCCCGGCCAGGCCCCGGTAGACAAGGTATCGCAGTATGACTACCCGCACACGCAGGTCTCGGGCCTGGCCCCGTACGGCCATCGCCACCGCACTGGCCGCCAGCGCGGCCCACTCCCAGGCGCAACTGGTACTGGAAGAAGTCATCGTCACCGCGCAGAAACGCGTGGAAAGTGTGCAGGACATCTCGGCCACGGTGAATGTGGTGAGCGGTGACAACATCGACCGCTTCGCCGCCTTCAGCTTCAACGAAATCGAGCAGCAGACCGCCGGGCTGACCCTGGCCAGCCCGAATTCACGCAACAAGACCATCGCCCTGCGCGGCATCAGCGTCGACCCCGAATCGGGCACCTCGGCGGCGGTAGACGTGTACTGGAACGGCGCTATCGTGCGCCCGGACGTCGCCTTCACCCAGCTCTACGACCTGCAGCGCGTGGAAATCCTGCGCGGCCCCCAGGGCACCCTGCAGGGCCGCACCTCGCCGGCCGGCGCCATCAACATCATCACCAACCGCGCCGACACGGCCGAGAGCAGCGGCTACGTGCAACTCTCCGCCACGGACAATGACGGCCTGAACGCCCAGGCCGCCTACGGCGCTCCTCTAATCGAGGACACCCTGGGTGTGCGCGTGGCGGCAGTCTACGACACCACCGCGGGCCCCGACGTGAGCAACCTGACCACGGGCTTCGACAACCAGGAGATCGAGGCGTCCTCGGCGCGCCTGAGCTCGGTGTGGAATGTCACCGAGGACCTCAGCGCGGAAGTGATCTGGCAGTATCTCGACCAGGACCAGGACGACCCCAAGGGCATGACCGGGGTGGATCAGCTCGGCGTACGCCCGACGCTGTCGCCGGATGACAGGAAAGCGCTGGGGCCGAGCAACGACGGCACCGATCTCAACTTCGACGTGGTCAACCTGGTAGTGGACTGGAGCATCATGGACCACGATGTCACCGGCATTGTCGGCTACCAGAACTCGGACAAGGAGTCGCGCACCGAGAACGACAGGGCCTACTCCCTGCAGTTCCTCGACCTGCCCGCGCCCTCCTTCCAGATGGCTGATACGGAGGTCGAGACCTGGACCTACGAGTTGCGCGCGGCGTCCGACGGCAACGACTTCTGGGACTACATGGTCGGACTGTACTACCAGGACCAGAATACCGACACCGCGTTCAACGCCAACAGCGTCGTGGTAGACCAGCTGATCGGCTTCTCTACCGAGGGCGTATTGCCGGTGAACGCGAATAACTACGCGATTTTCACCTTCAACCAGTTCTACCTGACCGAGGCGCTGGAACTGGAGGTGGGCCTGCGCTGGACGCAGTACGACGGCTTTCGCCGCGCCGACGTGTTTTACGGCGGACTGAACTACCTGCCGCCGAACCTCGAGCCGATCTCGGACGTGGTGGAAGCCGGCTTCCAGGCGCGCTTTCCCATCGTCGCCGTCAACGACGCCAACTCCAGCGAGGACGCCGTCACCGGCTCCCTCACCCTGCGCTGGGATGTGCTCGAGGATGTTTCCTTGTACGCCTCCTACAATCGCGGCTACCGGCCGGGGGGTATTTCCATCGTGCCGACCCCGAACATCGCTTTCCTGCCCAACGGCGAGGGCGACCTGATCTACGACGAGGAGGAATCCGACGCCTTCGAGATCGGCTTCAAAAGCCGGCCGCTGGACGGGCGCGCCAGCCTCAACGGCGCGCTCTACTACCAGCAGTTCGACGGCTACCAGGGCTTTGTGCGCGGCGTGCAGGTCATCGACCCGGACGGGGTAGCCCAGGACCTGCCCGGCGGCATCGTTTTCAACGGTGACGCGGTGATCTGGGGGGCGGAGCTGGAGGGGCAGATCCTGCTGACCGAGACCTGGAACGCCGGCGGGGCCCTGTCCTACAACGACGCCGAGTGGGACGGCGCCAGCCAGCCCTGTAATGACCGCGAGCCGGGACAGGTGCTGGGCAGCTGTGATCTCGACGGCGACAAGCTGGGCGCCGAGCCCGAGTGGTCGCTGTCGCTCAATTCGGAGTACTACTACCCGCTGGATTCCACGGAGCTCTACGTGCGCGGCCTGTACAAGTACAACGACGACCGCCTCAACGAGGACGCCTCCGCGGGCCTGTTCGACGTGGCCGAGGAGTTCGATGCCTACTACGTGCTGGACCTGTTCGCGGGCTGGCGCAGCAGTGACTACAGCTGGGACGTGTCGGTCTGGGCCAAGAACGTGACCGACGAGGACGAGGTGATCTACCAGCAGGGCCCTGACTCACTGGACCTGCAGATCAGCGGCGGCTCCTACACGCAGACAAACATACTGCGCGAGCGTACCTTCGGCGCCACCGCGCGCTACAACTTCTGACGCGGCCCGCCGCGTTCGCCACGACAAGCGTGATCCCCGCGCCAGCGGGGATCACGGTGGATTTGGCGGGGGTGACGCGCGGGGATGACCCGCGCGGAAGACGTCGTTTACAGCTCGGGAATGAGTTTCGAGTACTGCTCGATCATCGGCATGACGATCTCGGGCCGGTCCCAGTTCTCCATGCCCACACCGATGTTGCAGCGGTCGATGCCCATATCGCGGTAGGACTTGAGCAGGTCGGCGGTCACCGGCGCCATCACCACCAGGGTGATCTCGACATCGTCGGGGCTGCGCCCGGCGTCCCGCACCTGTTGCCGGAAGTCCTCGATACCCTGCTTCACGTCCGGCATGGCCACGTCTACCGGCATCCAGCCGTCTGCCCACTCCGCGGCGTGCCTGATGCCCAGCGGCCCCATGGCGCCGAAAGTCACCGGCGGCCCGCCGGGACGGCTGGCCTTGGGCTCGAACCACACCGGGTCGAAGTCGATCAGATCGCCGTGAAATTCCGGCTCCGCGTCGGTAAACAGCGCCCGCTGCGCCAGCACCGTCTCCTTCAGCGCCAGGTAGCGGCGCTTCCAGGGCAGGCGGGTGGCGTTCTCGAACTCCTCCTGGTTCCACCCCACCCCGCAGCCGATCACGAGTCGCCCGCCGGACAGGCGGTCCAGGGTGGCGATGGTCTTGGCCTGGGAGAACAGCTCGCGCTCCATGAGCAGGGCGATACCGGTACCCAGTTTCAGTTTGCTGGTGACCGCGGCCGCGGACATCAACGACACGTACGGGTCCATCATCTTCTTGTAGGGCTCCGGGAGGTCGCCCCCGGGGGGATAGGGTGTGGTGCGCGCCACCGGAATATGACTGTGTTCGCCGTACCACAGGCTCTCGAACCCGGCTTCCTCCAGCGTCCTGGCCAAGAGGTCCGGGGCCGGGTCATCCGCGGTGTTCATGGAACTGAAACCCAGGTGCATGCTCGCGTCCTCGCTACGGTAATATCGTTATCAGCAACTGCAACATACTGGCAGCGCAGCGCGGATGCCAGCGGACCGTTTCGTCGGGCGGCCGGCGGTTCAGCATGGTATGCCAGCGCTCAGCCAGCGGCGTTCCTGCGCATACGCACGGCGCTGGCCAGTTCAGTCAACGCCGCGCGCGTGTCCTGCCAGCCCATGCAGGGGTCGGTGATGCTCTGGCCGTAGGTCAGGGGCTCCCCCGGCACCACGTTCTGCCTGCCCTCCACCAGGTTGCTCTCCAGCATGACCCCGAAAATGCGCTGGTCGCCACGCGCCACCTGGGTGGCGATGTCCGCAGTGACATCGAGCTGGCGCGCCGGGATCTTGCGGCTGTTGGCGTGGCTCGCATCAATCATGATGCGCGGCGCCAGACCGGCCCGTTCGAGCATCGCCGCGGTATCGTCGACGGAAAACATGTCGTAGTTCGGGTGTGCACCGCCGCGCAGGATGACATGGCAGTCCTCGTTGCCCGTGGTCTGGAAAATCGCCGAGCGGCCCTGCTTGGTCACGGACAGGAAGTGGTGCGGCTGGGACGCCGAGCGGATGGCGTCGATGGCCACCTGTATGTCGCCGTTGGTGGCATTCTTGAAACCCACCGGGCAGGACAGGCCCGAGGCCAGTTCGCGGTGGGTCTGGCTTTCGGTGGTGCGCGCGCCGATGGCGCCCCAGGCCACCAGGTCCGCATAGTACTGGGGGCTGATCAGGTCCAGGTACTCGGTACCCGCCGGCAGCCCCATTTCGCCCAGGTCCAGCAGTAGCTGGCGGGCGAGGTGCAGGCCCTTGTTGATGCGAAAGGTGTTGTCCAGGTCCGGGTCGTTGATCAGCCCCTTCCAGCCGACCGTGGTGCGCGGCTTTTCGAAGTACACGCGCATGACCACGAACACATCGTCGGCGATTTCCGCGGCGGTGTCGCGCAGCAGGCCCGCATATTCGCGTGCGGCCTGTGGATCGTGGATGGAACAGGGGCCGACGATGACCACGAGGCGGTCGTCCTCGCGCGCCAGCACGTCGTGAATGCTCTGCCGCGCCGCACTGACGGTGGCGGCGGCCGCGTCACTGAGCGGGATATCCCCGAGCAGCGACTGCGGGGAGTTCAACTCGTTGGTCCTGTCGATACGCAGGTCATCGGTGCGCTCGGTCATGGTCTGTTTCGCCTGGTCTGGTCTGGTCTGGTCGCGCGGCGGCGGCCTGTCGCGGGGGGCGCGTAATATAGCACAAGCCGGGCAGCACAGGCCGCCCCGCCACTAGCCTTCGCGCCAGTGCGCGTCCAGCAGGCCACCGATGGTGTTGGGCACCACCAGGTGCGCCGCGTACCAGGTGTGCAGGCAGCGTATGCGGGTGAAATCGGCGATACCGCCGATGCCCTTGCACGCCAGTACGTCGCCGAAGCCAAGGGCCAGCAACCGCGCGCTCACCTGCTGCGACATAAAGGACTGCCGCAGGGAGATGTGCGCCCGGTGATCCTCGCGCATGGCGCGCTGCAACTGTTCGTCTGCCTCGACGCGCTGCTGCAGCCGCGCGATGGCGCCAGCAGCTTCCTCCCGGTCTATGCGGTAGCACAACTGGCGGTCCACCAGCCAGAACAGCGTCGGGAACGGTTTGTCGTCCACCAGGGAGGCGACGCGAATCACTACCGGCTCACCGTCCTCGCGGCTCACCGCGACGGCTTCCAGGCCACGCGGGCTGCGCCCCAGCAGGCGCGCGACACGGCTGGCCATTTCTTCGCTAACCGGCACCCCGGCAGTTGAGTACATGGCGACAAGGAACGAGGCAAAACGCGGATTCTACGCCATTTGACAAAGCCTGGGCACCTCTCTAAAGTGCCAGCCCGTACCAGGTGCCCACCGCGCCGCGCGTCTTGCTGCGCTGGGTGGGTTAAATGGGAAGAGTGGTATGCCGGCGCCTCGCCGTCACAGCCACCGCTGCCCCCGCAACGGTATGCATTCCACGCCAGGGCCGGCCCTCCGCGGCCCCTCCCCGGCACCGAATGTGAGCCCGATACCTGCCTGGTAGGCGTGCCGAATCATCACGACGGCACATGCAACAATGGAGCGGAGGGCTTCATGCACGGTTGCAATGCTCGCATTGTGTTCCCTGATCCCCTCCCTCAGTTGCCGGATATCCAGGCTATTGAGGAGCAGTCATGAAAATTACAACCATTGCCGGCGGAATCGCCGCGAGCGCGCTGGCCGCGTACACCTTTCCCACCAGCGCGGCTGACGTCGCGGGCATTATGGAGGAAGTCGTGGTGACCTCCTCCCGTGTACCCACGCCACTGCGACAAATCGGCACCTCGGTGTCCGTTATCAACCAGACAGACATCGAACGCCTGGGCTATGACGCGCTTTACAACGTACTGCGCACTCAACCCGGCGTGCAGGTTTCAAATCAGGGCGGCCCGGGCAGCATCACTTCACTGCGCATCCGCGGCGAGGAGAACTACCGCACCGGCTTCTACCTGGACGGTATCGATATCTCGGACACCTCCTCTCCCCAAACCACCACCCGCGTCGAACACATCATGAGTTCCAGCGTCCAGCGGGTGGAGATCCTGCGCGGGCCACAGGGCCTGATGTACGGCTCCGATGCGGGGGGTGTGGTCACCATCACAACGATCGCGCCCTCCGAGGGCTTGAACGGCTCGATCTCCGCCGAGGGTGGGCGCTACGATACCCGGCAGTACGCGGCAAACGTCAATGGCGGCAATGGCACCCTGGATTTCAGCCTGTCGGGGTCTGACTACGACAGCGACCTGTACAACGCCCGCACCACCGATACAGACCTGCGCGATGACGATGGCTACGAGAACACGACCCTCCACGGCCGACTCGGCTGGAATATCACCGATGACCTGCGCCTGTCATTCGTGGGGCGTGACGTCGACGCCGACGCGCACTACGACGGCTGCTATACCGTAACGGATTTTTCCTCCAGCAACGCCTGCTCCGACGAGTTTGAACAGGAATCATGGCGCGCTGCGGCCAACTACAATACCGAGCGCTTTACCCATGAAGTGTTCTACACCAGCAATGAAACCAGGCGCAAAAACTACACCGAGGGCCAGTTCTCCTTCGGCCTTGGGGGTGAACTGGAGCGTACCGGCTATATCGGCAGCTTCAACAGCAGCGACGCGCTCAAGCTGGTGTACGGGGTAGATCTGCTCAGCGAATCCACCGACGACAGCTCAGTAGACGATCGCGACCAGGAAAGCGCCTATGCCGAGTACCAGGGTGGCTTTCGCGACAGCATCTACGTCACCGCCGGCGTTCGCTACGACGACAACGACGATTTCGGCTCGACGACAACCTACCGGCTGAGCGGCGCCTACCTCGTCCCTGTCGCCGACGGCGAAATGAAGTTTCGCGCCAGCTACGGCACGGGCTTCCGCTTCCCCAGCCTGTTCGAAATTGCCAACAACGGCTTTTCCTTCACACCGGTTCCGGAACTGTCCGAGGAGGAAAGCGAGGGCTACGACCTGGCAGTGAGCTGGACGGACAATGCATCAGTCTACGTTGAGGCCGTATATTTCGACCAGACGATCTCGGATGAAATCTTTTACGACAACGCCAGTTTTGTCTATCTGCAAAAGACCGGCGATACCCAGTCAGAAGGTGTGGAGTTGTACGGCCGCTGGAATGTGCTGGACGCACTCTCCATCGACGGCAACTACACCTACACCGATTCCCAGGATATCAACGGCGACCCGCGCGCGCGCCGCCCGGAGCACATGGCCAACCTGGGTTTGACCTTTGTGACCTTGTCGGACAAGCTGTCACTGGGCCTGCACGCGCGCCTGTCGCAGGACGCCATCGACGTCGACGGTAGCCAGTTGGACGACTACGAAGTACTCGACTTCACCGCGCGCCTGCAACTGCTGCACGGACTGGAGGTATTCGGGCGCGTGGAGAACCTGACCGACGAGGACTACCAGGAGGTGCCCACCTACTACACGAGTGGCGCCGCCGGATACCTGGGCGTGAAATATTCATTCTAGGTGAAATAGCATGACTGACAGTCGCAAAGACGCCCGGCACAAGGCCGCCATGGCGAAGCAGAAAGCCAGGGTGGACGCCAATATCGAGGCGGCGGACACCCAGCGCGGCGTCGCCGTACTGCTGACTGGCAATGGCAAGGGCAAGTCCTCCTCCGCCTTCGGCATGGTCATGCGTGCCCTGGGCTACGACCAGAAGGTCGGTGTCGTGCAGTTCATCAAGGGACAACAGCTATCCGGCGAGGAAATCTACCTGCGGGAGCACTGCCCGCAGGTGGAATTTCACCAGATGGGAACCGGCTTCACCTGGGACACCCAGGATCGCTCGGGCGACATCGCCGCGGCACAAGCCACCTGGGAAAAAGCCCGCCCCATGCTGCAGGACCCCGCCTTCGACCTGGTAGTACTGGACGAGCTCACCTACATGATCGCTTACAACTACCTGGATGCGGCGGACATCATTGCTGCGATTCGTTCACGCCCGGCGCAACAGAGCGTGGTGGTCACCGGCCGCGGTGGCGGAGCGGAACTGCAGGAGGTCATGGACACGGTATCCGAGGTCAAGGAGTTGAAGCATGCTTTCAAGGCCGGCGTCGCCGCACGCAAGGGTGTTGACTTCTAGGGTCGTGGCGTCGCCTTGCCAACCTCGCGCGCATAGAAGCGTCGCGCGCTATCCAGGTGAGCGCAGAGTCGGGATGCGCCTTGGATAAGCCGGGGGGTGTGCCGCTGCAGGATGTCGGGCGGGACGAAGTAGAGCTGGTTATTTGCTACCGCGCGCATGGAGTGCCACTGGCGCCACTGGTCCAGCCACTCCGGCCTTGCCTCGTCCATTCCGCTGGCTACGATCACGTCCGGGTCCGCACGGATTACCGCCTCCACGCTGATGCGTGAAACCAGCGGGATCGCCCCGCCGAACACGTTGCGTCCACCGCACAGGCGGATCACGTCTGAGATGATGTGCTCGTCGTTGAGCGTCAGCAAGGGTTCATTCCATATCTGGTAGTACACACTGACCGGCGGCAGCGTACTGTAGGACTGGCGCAGGCGTTGCAGGTCGCGCAGGAAGCGCTGCGCGCGGAGCTCCCCTGCGGCGCTGTTACCGGTGAGCGTGCCGACATCGCGCAGCGCTGTTGCGACATCTTCCAGGGCGCGCGGCTCCTGCACGAAGACCTTAATGCCCAGTGCCTGCAGGCGGGCTATCGCCTCCTCGCTGCTGCCACTGCGCCAGGCCAGCACCAGGTCAGGTTGCAGGGCGAGTATGCTTTCGAAATTTATCGTGTCGTATGTCCCGACCCTCGGCACGTCGCGAGCGGCCGGAGGATAATCGCTGTAGCTCACCGTGCCTACCAGCTGTTCGGCAGCCCCCGCGGCGAACACCACCTCGGTGATATGCGGAGCGAGGCTGATAACCCGGCGCGCGGGCTGCTCCAGCACCAGCTCCCGTCCCAGTGCGTCGCGTACCCGAATTTCGGCGCTGACCAGGGGCGCGACAAGCAGTAGCAAGACTATGTACACGCAACGCATGGTCAGGCGATCACCAGAGGTGTGCCGCTGCCCGGGTGGCGGCCGATGGACACGTCCACAGCAAACACGCGACGCACCAGTTCCGCGCTCAGCACTTCCTGCGGCGATCCGGCGGCAACCAGCTCACCAGCGTGCAGTAACACCACCTGGTCCGCGCAGCGTGCAGCCAGGTTGAGGTCGTGCAGAATCAGGAAAACGCCCGCCCCTTGCGCGGCAAGCCCGCGTACGATTTCCAGGGTCATGCGTTGGTGTGCCAGGTCGAAGGAAGCTGTGGGCTCGTCCAGTAACAGAAATCGTGCGCCATCCGGCGATGGCTCCCACACCTGCGCGAGAACGCGGGCCAGGTTAACGCGCTGCTTTTCTCCTCCCGACAATCGTGTGTACTCCCTGTCAGCCAGCTCCTGGCCGTCGACGGCGCGCAACGCCTGGGTGACGATCTCCCGGTCGCGCAGCGCACCAGTACCGTGGGGTATGCGGCCAAGCATGACGACTTCCCGCGCGGTGAAGGGAAAATTCAAGACGGATTGCTGCGGCAACACGGCGAGCATTTTCGCTCGCTCCTGCGCTTTCCAGGCGCCCAGTAACCGCTCGCCGAGCATGACCTCGCCCGTGTCCGCGACCAGTTCCCCGCACAGCAGGCGCAGCAGGCTGGTCTTGCCCGCCCCGTTGGGGCCCAGCACGGCCGTCACCTCCCCGGGGCGCAATGTCAGGTCGATGCCGTGCAGCAAGCGTCTGCCGGAAAGCGCCAGGGTCACGCCGCGCGTCGCGAGATTCACGCGGCCTCCTCATAGCGACGTTTCTGCAACAGCAGGGAAAAGAAAAACGGCGTACCGAGCATCGCCGTGAGAATGCCCGCCGGCAGTTCGGCGGGCGCCACGATCACACGCGCAACGCCGTCTGCGCAGACCATCAGGACAGCGCCGGCCAGTGCGGCGGCAGGCACCAGGTAGCGGTGATCCGGGCCAATCAACAACCGGATGATATGTGGGACGATCAGGCCGACAAAGGCTATTGTCCCGGCCACCGCGACGCTGGCGCCCACCGCCATGGCGGTGAGCAGGATCAGGCGCCGCTTGACGGTCTCCACGCGAATACCCAGGTGCCGCGCCTCGGACTCACCCAGCAGGAAAGCGTTCAGCGCCACCGCGTCGCGCTGCAATACCGCTAACAGCGCCGTGCAAGCCAGCGCGGCGATAACCACGCGCGGCCAGTTGGCGGCATCCAGGCTACCCATCTGCCACAGACTGATTCGCCTGAGCATCTCGTCGTCGGCGATGTAACTGAACAGGCTGTTCAGGGCCCCCGCCAGCGCGCTGATGGCGATACCGGCCAGGAGCATCGTGGCAACCGAGGTCCCCGTGGGCGAGGTCGCCAGGCGGTAGACGAGCACGACCGCGAGAAACCCGCCGGCAAACGCGCCCAGCGCTACCGCCGAGAGCCCGGCGAACTGTCCGCCCTGCAGCAGCGCGCCTCCGCCGAGCACAATGACCAGGCTGGCCCCCGCCGATGCGCCACTGGAGACGCCGATGAGGGACGGGTCGGCCAGGGGGTTGCGGAACAGCCCCTGCATGGCGGCTCCGCACACAGCGAGGCAAACCCCCACCAGCGCCGCGAGCAATACCCGCGGCAGGCGAATCGAGGTGATGATCAGCGCCTCCTGGCCGCCGTCGCCGCGGTTGAGCAATGCGCCCCACAAGGTCGCCAGAAGATCTCCCGGCGCTATGGTGACCGGACCCAGGGTGAGGCCGAACAGCAGTAGCGGCGGCAGGCAGGTCAGCAGCAGCCACAGCAGTCTCCGGGGAGGTAGCAGTCTCACCAGGTGATTCCCGGAAACAATGCCGGCAGGTCGAGATGCTCCTCAATACAGCTCGCAAGGCGCGCCAGCTGCTGCTCCCTGATCTCGGCCGGTGAGGCCTGGCGCCGCACGTGCAGGCCGCACCATTCCAGCAGGGCATCGCGGGCTTCAAGGTGGTCAAACAGGCCGTGGACGTAGGTGCCGAGAATCTGACCATGGGCGCAGAGCACTCCCTCCGCGCGCCCATCGGCCAGTTGCAGCGCCGGGCGCTGCAGGGCCGGCCCCGCGCTGACACCGCAGTGGATCTCGTAGCCTGCAAGTTGGGCGCCGCCCTGGGCCAGCCTCCCCTGCACCCGCTCCAGCACCTTGTAGGGCCGCAGTTCGGTAGTGAAATCCAGCAGCCCCAGCGCTGAGCTATCCCCCGCCTCTTCCTCGATGCCCTGCGGGTCCGCCACCTGCTGTCCGAGCATCTGCAGGCCGCCGCAGATGCCGATGAGCTTACCGCCGTAACGCAGGTGCCGCTGAATGGCCTGCGGCCAGTCGTACTGCCGCAGCCATTGCAGGTCCCGGCGCACGTTCTTGCTGCCAGGGAGTACGATCAGGTCCGCGGGAGGAACCGCCTGCCCCGGTCCAATGAAACGCAGATCGACCTGCTCGTGCAGGCGCAGCGCGTCGAAATCCGTGTGATTGCTGATCCGCGACAGCGCCGGTACCACCACGCGCAGGATTTCGCCGCCGCGATCCAGCGCCTGCTGCGTGTCCAGCGCGTCTTCCGCATCCAGGAACAGGCCCTGCAGGTAAGGAATCACACCGAGCACCGGCTTGCCTGTGTACTGCTCCAACCAGTCCAGCCCGGGTTGCAACAGCGCGATGTCCCCGCGAAACCGATTGATAACGAATCCCACCACCCGTTCGCGTTCGCTCGGGCTCAACAGCTCCAGTGTCCCCACCAGGTGCGCGAACACGCCGCCGCGGTCGATGTCGGCCACCAGGATGACCGGACAATCCACCGCCTCGGCAAAACCCATGTTGGCGATATCGCCCTGACGCAGGTTGATCTCCGCGGGGCTGCCCGCGCCCTCCACTATGACGTGGCGGTACTGTTCGACAAGGCGTGCATGGGAAGCCAGCACCGCGTCCATGGCCACGCGCTTGTAGTCGTGGAATTGTCGCGCGTCGAGCTGGGTCAGGGCCCGGCCGTGGACGATCACCTGGGCCGCGGTATCACTGGAGGGCTTGAGCAACACCGGATTCATGTCACTGTGAGGCTCGATGCCGCAGGCCTGCGCCTGCAGCGCCTGGGCACGACCGATCTCGCCGCCATCGACGGTCACGGCGCTGTTCAGCGACATGTTCTGTGGCTTGAAGGGCGCCACGGCGTGGCCGCGCCTGGCGAGCACGCGACACAGCCCCGCCACCAGCACGCTCTTGCCGGCATCGGAGGTCGTTCCCTGGACCATGAGGGTCGCCGCGCCCCGGGGGCCTGTTATTGTCATATGCACGCGTTCGCACTGCCGGTGGCAGCGGGTAATCCGTCGGGGAGGGAAAAGGGAACACAGCGCCGGGGGAGCCGGGCAACCTCGCACGAAGCCCTCCGCTTCCTCGTTGCTGGCACCAGGCTGGTATCGGGCTGGCGGAGATTCTCCGGCGACCGTTGCGGGGGCAGCGGTGGTCTCCCACGGGGGAGCCACTCTTCCCAATTAGCCCGGAGCAGCGGGAAATCCCGGCACTGACGGGCACCTGGCACGGTGGCAGACTGTAATCAGTCGGCCCGGGAAAGTCAATCTGGCAACGCCCCAACCCCGCCGACATTTGCTAAGCTCAGCGCTTCGAACCACAGCACAGCATGGACCCGCAAATGAAACCAGAAACCATAGCCCTGCACGCAGGCTACGACGGCGACCCGGCCACCCACGCCGCCACGACGCCGATCTACCAGACCACGTCCTACACCTTCGACGACACGCAGCACGGGGCCGACCTGTTCAACCTCGCCGTGCCCGGCAACATCTACAGCCGCATCATGAACCCGACCAACGCGGTGCTCGAGGAGCGGCTGGCGCAGCTCGAAGGCGGCGTCGGGGCCCTCGCCCTGGCGTCCGGGATGGCGGCGATTCGCTACGCCATCGAGGCCATCGCCGAAGTCGGCAGCAACATCGTCAGCACCTCGCAGCTCTACGGCGGCACCTACAACCTGTTCGCCCACACCTTTCCGCGCCAGGGCATAGAAACCCGTTTTGCCCACGCGGACGATTTCGAGCGCGTCGCCGCGCTGATCGATGAGAACACGAAGGCGCTGTTCTGCGAGTCCATCGGCAATCCCGCCGGCAATATCGTGGATATCCAGCGTTGGGCGGATATCGCCCACGCCGCCGGCGTACCGCTGATCGTCGACAACACCGTGGCCACACCGGCACTGTGCCGCGTATTCGATTACGGCGCCGATATCGCCGTGCACTCACTGACCAAGTACATCGGCGGCCACGGCACCACCATCGGCGGCGCCATCGTCGACTCCGGCAGGTTCGACTGGGCCGCGCACGACGAGCGTTTCGCGATCATGAACACGCCGGACCCGTCATACCACGGGGTGGTGTATACACAGGCGATGGGCGCGGCCGCGTACATCGCCCGCTGCCGGGTGGTGCCCCTGCGCAACACCGGGGCGGCGCTGTCCGCGCACAGCGCTTTCCTGCTCCTGCAGGGCCTGGAAACACTGTCCCTGAGGATGGATAGGCACTGCAAGAACGCAAAGAAGGTGGCGAAGTTCCTGCACCGCCACCCCGGCGTCAGCTGGGTCAACTACGCGGGCCTCAAGGACAGCCCGCACCACGCCAACTGCAAGACCTTCTGCGGCGGTCGCGCCGCTGGCATTCTCAGCTTTGGCATCGAGGGCGGCGCCGAGGCCGGCGCCAAATTCATCGATGCCCTGCAGCTGATCCTGCGCCTGGTGAACATCGGCGATGCCAAGTCCCTGGCCTGTCACCCCGCCAGCACCACCCACCGCCAGTTGAACCCGGAAGAACTGGCCGCTGCCGGCGTCTCCGAGGACATGGTGCGCCTGTCCGTGGGTATCGAGCATATCGACGATATCCTCGCCGACATCGAGCAGGCGCTGGCGGCAGCGACGGCCTAAAAAAAACGCCCGCCAGTTTGCCTGGCGGGCGTATCGGTTTGGCGGGGCCGGCGCTTGTCCGGCCCGGCAATCAGAAGTTATAGGTAAACGACGTACCGAAGGTGCGCGGGCGGTTACGCACCGTGCGGTCATAGCTGTCGAGGTTGAAGGCCAGCGCGTCGCTGTAGCTGTAGATCGCCTCCTCGTCGGTGACGTTATCGACGTAGAACAGCCACTCCCAGTTGTCCTCGCTGGTGAAACCGATGCGCAGGTCCAGGATGTCGTAATCCGGCTTCTTGTTGCCGGAGATCACGCCGAAGTCGCTGACATCGTCGTTGGCGTCGCCGATGAACTCCAGGGTCTCGTCCACGTAGTTCCAGTTGGCTACCGCGAACCACTCGCCTGCCTCCACCGGGATGACGTAGTCCAGGGTCAGGTTGGCGGTCCACTCGGGCACGTCGGGCAGCTGGTCGCCGGATTCCACACCCGCGTCGGGCACGTCGTCCTGCAGTTCGGCATCCGTGTAGCCGGCGGCGATACTCACCGTGAAGTTGTCGGTGACCTGGGCCAGCAGTTCGATCTCCGCACCCTGGGACTCCGCCTCGCCGAGGTTGGCGGTCAGGTCGATGCCACAGTCGCCGCTGAGGGTGATCACCTGCTGGATATCGTCCCACTGCAGGTAGTACAGGGCGCCGTTGAAACGCACCCGGTCCGACAGGTCGGCCTTCCAGCCCAGCTCGTAGTTGGTGACCTCGTCACCATCGAAGGCGTCAAACGCCGTCGCGGACACGCCCAGGCCATTCAGCGCCTGCTGGCAGGCAAAACCCACGGGGTTGGCCATCTCGTCGTCACTGACAGGTACGCTGCGGTTGAACCCGCCCGGGCGGGTACCGTTGGACACCGTGGCGTAGACCTGGCCGGTCTCGGTGTACTGCCAGGTGGTGGTCAGCTTGCCGTGGATCTCGTCGTCGCTGCCGTCGCGGTCGACGACGTTGGCGTCGGCGCGGTTGTCAGGGCCGAAGGCGAAACCCCAGTCTTCCTTGTACTGGCTGATCTCGTAGTCCAGGTAGCGCCCGCCAAGGGTGACCGAGAAGTCCTCGAGAAACTCGTAGGTCAGTTCACCGAATATCGCGTACTCCTCGTAATCACGCTTGTCCTGGGTGTTCGCCAGGCCCGCGGCGCCGACCGCATCGGGGAAGCCGCGCTGCATGCGGTAGCCGGAGTCGGTCTCGGCGTCCTTGTAGTACAGGCCGGCCAGCCAGTGCCAGTTCTCGTTGTCGTTGGAGCTCAGGCGCGCCTCGACGGTGGTGTCTTCCACATCATTGGATTCATTGGCGAAGGCCGCCGTTGTCGGCGCGCCGAAATCGCCCGCCAGCAGCGCCTCGTACACGTCCGTGATGTCCTCGGAGTTGTCGAAATCACGCTCCAGGTAGGACGCACTGACCAGCAGGTCCATGCCGCCGAGGTCATGCCCGTAGGTCACGTTGCCCAGGGTGAACTCGTCGTCAAACGGTTCGGAGAAATCGAAACGACGCTCCTGCTCATAGTCGCGGCTCGGGCCGTTATACAGCGGTTTGCCGTCCATTTCCGTCTTCTGGTAGAGCACCGAGGGCTGTATGTAGGCGTTCTCGAACTCGTAGCGGTAGGCCGCGCGCACGGTGGAGGTCTCCTCCGTGTTGACGTCCTCGGCGAAGGTCCTGCCGGTATCGATGCTCTCGCGATCCATCCAGCCGTCCGCATCGGTGTAGGACGCGACCACACGCAGCGCGCCGTTATCACCGGTGCCGACATTGGCCATGGCATTGGCTTCCCAGTTGTAGCCGCCCTCCTCCGTGTTGGAAAAATCGAAGTTAATGCTGCCCGCGTCCTCGCCCACCATCGGCTTGGAGGTAATCAGGCGCACGGTACCGCCCATGGAACTGGAGCCGTACAGCGTGCCCTGCGGGCCACGCAGCACCTCGATACGCTCCAGGTCGTACAGCTTCGGATCGATAATGGTCTGCTGGAAGGAAGTGGAAGAACCGGAGGACAGGGTCTGGATCGGCATCTCGTCCAGGTAGAAACTGACCGTGGGCGCAAACCCGGTCGCGGCGGAGACGCCGCGGATATTCAACTTGGTGCGGCCCGGCCCGGCTGAGCGCAGGGACAGCGAGGGCACGCTGGTCGCCAGGTCGATGAAGTCGTTGGCGCCAACGCGCTGGATTTGTTCCGCCGAGATCGCGGTGATCGCTATCGGCACGTTTTGCAGGCTCTCGTTACGCTTGGTGGCGGTGACGACGACCTCCTCCAGTACTGCGTTGGCGGTTGCGGGTATGGCGAGCGCTATGGCCGAGGCCATGAGGGTTTTTTTGCAATGCATTGCGGGTGCTCCCTTGCGTGAAAAAATAGTTTTTTTACAGCCGTTTTATCGTTATCTGCACAAGTTTATCGCGTTCGGGAGTCGGGATAATCGCGCGAATATGTAACTATTTCATAAAACTGCAACACAGCGGCATGCGCAGCGACGGCGGGGGCAGAGCGACTGCGTTCACATGGATTTGCGCAGCAGCGGCGGGATATCGGTCAGTGATTCACCCTCGCGTTCCAGCCTGGCGGCGGTTTCCATCAACGCCGGCCCCAGCCGGGTCTGCACGTCCGCCGGCCGCAGGGCCTCCCCACACTCGCTGCAGGTGAGGGTGGGCCGCGTCCTGGCGCCGCAACGCTGGTGTACGTACTCCAGGGGCACGCCCTTGCCGCCGTCCATCCACTCGTCGCCCCAGCCCGCCAGGCTCAGCAGCACCGGGTACAGGCCCAGGCCCTTGCGTGTGAGACGGTACTCGTAGCGCACCGGCCGCTCGCTGTACGGCACCTTGACCAGCACCCCGTGCTCCACCAGCTTGCCCAGACGCTCGGACAGGCGGTGGCGCGTCACCCCCAGGTTGGCCTGGAACTGGTCGAAGCGGCGCGTCCCCAGAAAGGCGTCGCGGATAATCAGCATGGTCCAGCGTTCGCCCACCACGGACAGGGCCCTGGCCACGGAACACACCTGTTTGTCGATTTCATCCCAGCGCATCGTTTTCTCCCCGGAGAACAGTTGGTGACGCCAGCGCTTGCGTCCTGGCGGGAATGTAGCATATTCATTCCTAAATGGAACCTGGTCTGCGGTGAACGGGCCGGGGCGGAGACGCTTTCTGGCCTATTCGGGGTTGGTTCCCTGGCCCGGGGCGGAAACGCTTTCTGGCCTCGGAAGGCTGAGATACTCGGCCTGAAAGCGTTTCCGCCCCGTGCCTTGAAGCACTGGCTTGGTCCCGAATTAATCTGCAGGGTTCGTTCGCTGGGCTGCGGCCGCGCGGTGGGAAAAAGCGGCGCTGTACACTACTGGCGGCCCTCCGGGCTGCCCTCGGTCGGTCGCGAGCCGCGTGGAGATGCGTCTCGCTCCACTCCCTCGGCGCCAGCAAAGTGT
>PABK01000034.1 GCA_002699145.1 Halioglobus sp. | reverse complement strand
GAGACGCATCCCCACGCGGCTCGCGACCGACCGAGGGCAGCCCGGAGGGCCGCCAGTAGTGTGCAGCGCCGCTTTTTCCCGGCGCGCGGCCGACTTTTTGCGAAGACCCCCTGCAGACTAATTCGGGACTAGAACGGTCCTTCGGGGCACGGGGCGGAAACGCTTTCAGGCCGAGTATCTCAGCCTTCCGAGGCCAGAAAGCGTTTCCGCCCCGGGCCAGAGAACCGAACTAGACGAGCACCTGCCCCGGATGCGGATGACTGAGAAAGTCATGCGGACTGGTCGAGTAACCGTAGGCGCCCGACTGGTACACCGCCACCAGGTCCCCGGGGACGGCGACGGCGATTTCCATCTGCGCTGCGAGAATGTCCAGCGGCGTGCACAGCGGTCCGACCACGTTGGCGACCTCGCGCTCACCGCCGCGCACCTTGTTGGCCACCACCACCGGGTAGTTCTTGCGCAGCACCTGGCCGAAATTTCCGCTGGCAGCCAGGTGATGATGCAGGCCGCCGTTGGTGACGAGGAATATCTCGCCGCGCGATTCCTTGCGGTCCACCACCTGGCATACGTACAGGCCCGCCTCGGCGACCAGGTAACGGCCCAGCTCGATGGCCAGGCGCGCACCGTCCAGGCGCTGTGCAACCTCCTCCACACGGCGCGCCAGGTTGTGCGCGATCGGCTCCAGGTCCAGGCGCTGCTCGCCGGGAAACAGGGGAATGCCAAAACCGCCGCCGATGTTGAACACGCGCACCGGCGTCGGCGCGTGCTGCGCCAGCGCATAACCCAGCTCGATGGTCTTTTCCTGTGCGGCGACGATGCTCTCGGCACTGAGATTCTGCGAGCCGCTGTAGATGTGAAAGCCGTGAAAATCCAGGTCCAGTTCGCCCAGTCGACGCAACATGGCGGGCACGCGCTCCTCGTCGACGCCGAAGGCCTTGGGTCCTCCGCCCATTTTCATGCCGGACGATTTCAGTTCGAAAGCGGGATTGACGCGCACCGCCACCCGCGGGCGCGCACCCAGTTCCACGCCGACCAGCGCGGCGCGCTCCATCTCGTTTTCCGACTCGAGATTGATCACCACGCCGGCCGCGATCGCCTCGCGCAACTCCCAGTCCATCTTGCCGGGCCCGGCGAAGCTGATCTTCTGCGCCTCCAGGCCGGTATCCAGGGCGACGCGCATCTCGCCGGCGGAGGCCACGTCCAGGCCATCGGCGAGCGCGGACAGGTGGCGCACCACCTCCGGCATGGGGTTGGCCTTGATGGCGTACTTGATCAGCAGCTCCCCGGGCATGGCCGCGCGCAGTTCGTCCATGCGCCGCGTCAGCAGGGCGCTGTCATAGACATAGAATGGACGCCCGTCGAACTGCGCCGCGATCTCGGTGAGCGGCCGTCCACCGACCAGCAGGCAGTCGTCCTCGACGGGAAACTGGTTCATGGGTACATGGACGGGACTGCTCATCGCATCGGGTTCTCCGGGAGAATTGCGGCGGGATCGCCGCGCGGCGGACGTTGCCGCGCCAGTATGCCAGAATCACCCCGGCGCCGGAACGCGGCGGCCTGTGAATCGGGTCACACATTGTCACGCCGCCCGGCGGCGCGAGTGCGGTGGCGACGCGATTGCCCTATCATAACCGGCCATAACGCTAGCGATGGCCCCACCGACTGCACCATGTCCGACTCTGTCACACCGCTGTTCCTGGACGGCCCCAACGGCCGCCTGTTCGCGTTGCACTTCGCAGCGCCGCAAGCGCGCGCGCACATCGTCTACCTGCCCCCCTTCTGCGAGGAGATGAACCGTTGCCGTCACCTCGCCGCGGCCCAGGCCAGGCGCTTTGCCGCGGCGGGCTACTCCTGCCTGCTGCTGGACCTGTACGGTACCGGTGACAGCGAGGGGGAACTGGCGCAGGCAAGCTGGTCGGCCTGGCATGAGGACGCCCGCGCGGCCGTCGCCTGGTGCCGCGGCCGGCAGGACCTGCCGGTATTCCTCTGGGGGCTGCGCCTGGGCGCCAGCCTGGCCCTGGACGTAATCGCCGCGACGCCACGAGACTTCGCCGGCGCCATCCTGTGGCAGCCGGTGACCACCGGCAAGACGTTCTTCACCCAGGTGCTGCGCGCGCGTATCGCCTACCTGTCCGGCGCCGGGCTACCGCCGGAAACCAGCGATGAAATCCGCGCTCGACTGGCCCAGGGCGAGCAGGTCGAGGTCGCGGGCTACCTGCTCGGCGGCGCGCTGGCCGCGGACATCGACGCCTTCAAGCTGGACAGCCTGCAGGGGCTGGACGGGGTGAATGTGCACTGGCTGCAGCAGACCTCGCGCGCCGCGGAGGGGCCGGGCGGCGCGGTGCAAAAAGTGGTGCAACGCCTGGAGGAGGGCGGCGCCCGCGTCCAGGTCAGCCTGTTCCAGGCGCCGCAGCTGTGGCAATTGAGCGAGCGCGCCGACGGCCAGCCGCTGCTCGACGCTACCGCCCGACTGGAGCTGTGTTGAGCATGCGCGTGGAAGAGCGACCCCTGGTATTCGACTGCGAGGGCTGTGAGCTGATCGGCATCGTGCATATCCCGGAGACGCCGCGCCCGGTGGGGCTGCTCGCGGTAGCCGCCGGCGGTATCCAGTACCGCGGCGGCTGCGGCCGGCAACTGGTCAGTATGGCGCGCCAGCTCGCCGCCCAGGGTTTTCCCGTACTGCGCTTCGACCACCGCGGCCACGGCGACAGCGACGGCGCGCTGCTGGGTTTCCGCCACATGGATGAAGACCTCGCGCGCGCCGTGCAGGTGTTTCGCGACAACGTGCCCTCCCTCACCCACGTGTCGATGTTCGGCGGCTGCGAGGCGGCCTCCGCGATCATGATGAGCGGCCTCGGCCTGCCAGCGGTACAGAGCGCGATCCTGGCCAACCCCTGGGTGGAGCTGGAACACCTGGCCGCAATGGCGTCGCGGGCGCACTACCGGCGCCGGCTGCTCGACCCGCTGTTCTGGAAGAAGCTCTTTTCCGGCCAGTACAACCTGTTCGCGTACGCGCGGGATTTCCTCGGTTACCTGGCCAGAAAGCTCGGCGGCGCCGGGACGGCGCGGCAAAACCCCGGCGAGGCGCAGGTCGAGACGCCCTTCGAAGAGCGCATGCTGGCGGGCATGCAGGCCTTCGACGGGCAGGTCCTGTTGCTGAAGAGCGGGCAGAGCTTCCTCAGCGAGGAATTCGACCAGTTGGTCGCCAGCTCAGCGGCCTGGCGCGCGGTGTGCGAGCGCGACACGGTGCAGCGCCAGCTTATGCCCGAGGCCGACCAGACTTTCGCCACCGCCGCGTCGCGCGAGCAGCTGTGTCGCAGCGTCGGCGACTGGCTGGCACGCATGGACCAGGACGCCGCGCGCCAGCCCGCCGCCGGCGAATAACCCCACAACACTCTCCCGCCGCCGTCGTTTAGCGTGGTGCCCGTGGCGAGGAACTCGCCTGGCGCGCGCGCAGGTGACGCGCACGCAGCCCCAGGAAACAGAAACCGGCGCTGGCCAGGACGATGGTCGGCAGGGTGGAGTTGAAGGGCTCCGGCGTGCCGCGCACGCTGTGCACCAGGTAGGTCAGGCCCACCGCGAGGCCGCCGGCGCCGAGAATGCCAGCGGGGACGGCGAGCAGCGCGGGCTCCAGCGCCAGCGCGATGCGCTCGTTCAGGCGCACCATGTAGCCGCCTGCGAAAAACGTGTAGGTTGCCTGCTTGGCCGCCGCCACCGCCGCGGCGACCCAACCGTGATCCAGGTTGACCCGGAACACAATAGCGCCCAGCAGCAGCGCGCCCGCGACAGCCGCGCGGTAATCGATGTGCCGGTCGAGAAAACGTTTCAGCCCGAGCAACACCGCGTACGGCTCGCGCAACGCGTTGTCAGTCAGGGCGCCGGGCCGCCGGACCCGCGATGTCCATGGCCTTGCGGTAGGCCGGGCGCGCGCTCACACGCTCCACGTAGGCCCGGGTATGCGGCAGGCTGTCGTCGATGGGCCGCGCACCGAGCATTTCCAGCGAGGTGAGATTGAACATCGACATGATGTCGGCGCAACTGAACTCGGGGCCGCCAAGGTACTCCGACTCGGCCAGGCGCTCTTCCAGGGCGCGGTACAGGCCGTCCTCACGCCGCTGCGTGGTCGCCATCATGGGATTGTCGGCGCCGGGTTCCGCCCCCGCGGACTGGAAGGCCACCTTGATGAACAGCACGGACTGCAGGCTGTTGTTGAATTGCATCCAGAACAGGTAGTGAGGGTAGTGCGGGTCGTCGACCTCGGCCGACAAGCGGCCCTGGCCATAACGCCGGGAGATGTACTCGACGATGGCGGTGGACTCGGCCATGACCAGGTCGCCGTCGGTGATGATCGGCGCGGTGCCCACCGGGTGCAGCGCGCGAAACTCCTCGGGGGCGAGGAAGTCGGCGCCGCGGTCATACCACCTGAGTTCGTAGGGCAGGTCCAGTTCCTCCATGAGCCAGACGATGCGGTCGGACTGGGATACGCCGAGGTGATGGATGGTAATCATGGCCTGGTTCCTCCGGGAGAGTGGGTTGCGGTGCGCGCTGCGCGCCGGCCGGGGCGGGCGATTGACAGCGGCCCTGCAGGGCAACACTATCGGCCCTTGCATGCACACATACCACACTATAGGCGGGCCGGCGCCAGGCGACAACGCGCCGACCGCCACACAAAACATAAAAAGGACACATGACGATGAAAGCAGCGGTCTTCGAGGAGGCGGGACAGCCGATCCGCATATACGACGATGTCGATATCATCCAGCCACGCGCCGGCGAGGTGGGCGTGCGGGTGAAGTACTGCAGTGTCTGCCACTCTGACCTGCACGTATTCGACGGCGACCTGCCCCTGTTCGGTCCCACCGTGATGGGCCACGAGGCCGCCGGCGTGGTGGAGTCGGTGGGCGCCGGGGTGACCCGCCTGGCGGTCGGTGATCACGTGGTGCTGACCCCGGTGCCGCCCTGCGGCGAGTGTTTTTTCTGCGTGCGCGGGCAGGCGCAGCTGTGCGCCAACAATACGGTGCTGGGCAGTTTCGCCCTCGCCGACGGCAACACCAGCCTGTCGCGCGACGGCGAGGTGATCTACAAGGGACTGGGGGTGGGCGCATTCGCCGAGCGCGTGGTGCAGCCGGCCACCGGCGCGGTGAAAATACCGCAGGACCTGCCGCTGGATCTCGCCTGCCTGATGGGCTGCGCACTGCAGACCGGCACCGGCGCGGTACTGAACACGGCGCAGGTGGAAACCGGCGCCAGGATACTGATCATGGGACTGGGGGGAGTGGGTGTCGCCACCGTGCAGGGCGCCCGCCTCGCAGGCGCCGCGGTGATTCTCGCTTCCGACCCGGTGCAGGAGCGGCGCGAACTGGCGCTGCAGTTTGGGGCCACCCACGTGCTCGACCCGGGCGACGGGGATATCGCCGCGCGCTGCCTGGAACTGACCGACGGTATCGGCATGGACTACGTATTCGAGACCGCGGGTATCGCGAGGCTCACCGAGGAGGCGATCAACCTGGTGCGGCCGGGCGGCGCCGTGGTCAGCGTGGGCGTACCGCCGCTGGACCACAGCGTGGAAATTCCCAACTTCACGCTGTTTACCAGCCTGGAGAAAAAACTGTTGGGCTGCCTGATGGGCAGCTGCAATTCCCTGCACGATATCCCGCGCCTGGCCAGCCTGTGGCAGGGAGAAAAGCTCGACCTGGCCAACATGGTCACCCGCAGACGGCCGCTGGAAGAAATCAACGAGGCTTTCGACGACCTCAAGGCGGGCCGCGGAATCCGCACCGTGCTCGAGCTGTAGGCGCCTAGCGCGCGCCGCCCGCGCCCTGGAAGAACACCCAGATCAGGCGCGCTGCGTACAGGTCGCGGTTGGAGCCGCCGAGCAGGCGCGGCAGGCGTATCTCCGGGTTGGGCGCGCCGTGGCCGCCACCGTGGATGGTGTACAGGGCGATCGACTCCCGTCCCGGCGCCGCCCACAGCGCCAGGCTCACCGTGCTGTCGTCCTCGGGCACGCGGTCATCGAAGTCGAACTGCCGCGGCCCCTCGCGGTAACCGGCCAGTTCGACCCAGTAGTCCACCGTATCGCGACTGGACAGCACCTTGCCGCGATTGCCCCACAGGCCGTACAGCGCCACCGTGCCGCCCGCGTAGGGATTCATCGGGTCGTCGGTGCCGTTCATGAGCAGGAAGGACACCGCCTCGCCGGCGCGCTCACAGTCCATATTGTCCGCGGTCGGCATGCTGGTCGCCACCGGCGCTACCGCCGCGACCAGGGCGGGCGCCTCCAGCGCCAGGCGCAGCGCCATCTGCCCGCCGTTGGACACACCGGTGGCGAAGACCGCCTGTCGATCGATACCGTGGCTTCGCGCCAGTTCATCGACCACCGCGCCCATGAAGCCGACGTCGTCGATACCCTGCTCGTTGGCCGCGTAGGGACCGGCGCGGCGGCAGCCGTTGAAATGGCGCTGGTAACCGTCGGGATAGGCGACGATGAAGCCGTGCTCCTCGGCCAGCACCTCGAAGGCGTAGCCGTAGAGCATGCGCGCCTGGGCGGCGTCCCCGCCGGAGCCGTGAAAGACCAGCACCAGCGGCGGGTCGGGGGACACCGTCGCGGGCAGGTAATAGGTGTAGGTCCTGGGAATACCGTCCCAGTCGAGCTGCGCGCGCTGCAAGGCGCCCGGCAGATCCGGCTCGCCGGGAAACTCCAGGTACAGCGCCCAGACCAGCGCCGCCAGCAACGGCGACAACAGGGCCAGGCCGACCGCGACGACTTGCGTTTTTCTGCCCACCACACGACTACCCTTGTACAGCATGCGCGATCAGTATATACCTGCCCGCAAAAAACCATGCTCGGGAGAGACACATGCGCAGACGGGAATTCCTCGAAAATGCTTCACTGGCGCTGGGCGCCACGGCGCTTGCGGCCCAGGCGCAGGCGACGGAGCCGGCAGCCGCCGCAGCGCCGGTCGCCGCGGCGGACTGGCGCGGGCTGCGTGCGCAGTTCTCGCTGACCCCGGACTACGTGCACCTGGCGACCTTCCTGCTCGCCTCGCACCCCGCGCCAGTGGCGCGCGCCATCGAGACCCACCGGCGGGCTCTGGACGCCAACCCGGCGGATTACTACCACAGTCACGGCATCGCCATGGAGGGGGACTGCGCCCGGGCCGCGGCCGACTACATGGGGGGCCGCTGGCAGCAAGTCGCGCTGACCGACAGCACCACCATGGGCCTGGCGATGGTCTACAGCGGCCTGCGCGTGCAGGCCGGCGACGAACTGCTGCAGACCGTGCACGACCACTACTCGACGGACATGTCGCTGCAGCACAAGGCGGCGCGCAGCGGCGCCACGGTGCGCCGCGTGGCCCTCTACGACGAACCGGCGACGGTGTCCGTCGAGCAGTGCCAGGCGCGACTGAAGAGCGCGATCACCGCGCGCACCCGCGTGGTGGCGGTGACCTGGGTGCACTCCAGCACCGGGGTAAAGCTGCCGGTGCAGGCGCTGGCGCAGGTGGTTGAGGAGGCCAACCGGGATCGCGACGAGTCCGCGCGTATCCTGTTCTGTGTCGACGGGGTACACGGGTTCGGTATCGAAGACCAGGACGTGACGCAACTGGGCTGCGACTTTTTCATTGCCGGCACCCACAAGTGGATCTTCGGCCCGCGCGGCACCGGCATGATCTGGGGCAGCGACGCCGGCTGGGCGCGCTGCGAACCGGTCATTCCCGCCTTCGGCGCGGCCTACGGACCCTGGCTGGGCCTGCTCAAGCCCGAACACGTGCCGCGGGGCATGTACTTCACCCCGGGGGGATTTCACTCCTTCGAACACCGCTGGGCGCTGCCCGAGGCGTTCAGGCTGCACCTGCAACTGGGCAAGGCCAACGTGCAGGCGCGCATCCACGCACTCAACACGCAGACCAAGGAGGGACTGGCGGCGATGCCCCACGTGACGCTGCACACCCCGGCGGACAGCGCACTGTCATCGGGCCTGGTCTGCTTCGACGTGGCGGGCATGAAGCCGCAGCAGGTGGTGGAGCGCCTGCACGCCAAGGGCATCATCATGAGCGCCACACCCTACCGGCAGAGCCATGCGCGCTTCGCGCCCAGCCTGCTCAACGACGAGGCGGAAATCGACCGCGCGCTGGCGCAGATCCGCGCGCTGGCCTGAGCCGGGCGGTGGGTCAGCCGCCGCGGCGCGCGTCGCGGTACATCAGCACTTCCTGCAGGGCGAAGCCGCCGGCGAGCAGCAGGTTCAGGCCGTTGTAGATATTGAAGGGAAACAGCAACAACAATTCCACCGCGTAGACCAGGAAGCTGGCCGCCAGGGCACGACGGAAGGGTACGCGCAGCGCGCACAGCCATACCAGCAGGATCATCCAGGTCGCCTTGGTGAAATACACCTTCTTGGCGATGGCCAGGTGGGTCAGCGGGTCGTCACCCTGGGCGTACTTGGCAAAAATGGCGAAGTCGTCGAGCATCCAGAAATTCCACTCGAACTTCAGGTGTATCACGGTGTAGCAAAGCAGGAACAGTCCGTACAGGGACAGAAAATCCCGGTACAGCGGCTGTTGTGTATGGCTGGACATCATGCACCTCCCTGGCGTGAAACCGGAGAGCGCATCATAGCGCATCGAGGATGCGCGCGAAGTTGTCGTCGACCGGGTAGGCGCGGTCGCTCCAGCCCAGGCGCACCAGAACCGCGCGCGCCGAGGGCACGATCATCACCACCTGTTCGCGGTTGCCGAGCATGGCGTAGGCGTCGTCCGGCAGGGACGGCCAGCGCCGCTCTCCCCCGGCGTTGAGCCAGAGCTGGTAGCCGTAGCGCGGGTCGTTGGCGCTGGCGTTGGGCCGCGATGCCGCTGTCACCCAGGCCGCGTCCAGCAAGCGCCGGCCGTTGCTGCGCCCGCCATCGAGCAGCAACTGGCCGAAACGCGCCCAGTCGCGGGCGCTGGCGTAGACATAGGAACTGCCCACGGGCACGCCGCTGGCGTCAGGCTCCAGCACCATGGTTTCCAGGCCCATGGGTAGGGCGAGTTCGCGGTGAAAAAAGTCCACCAGCGCCTGCGGGTCGGCTCCCAGGCGCTCGAAGGCCAGCCTGGCGAGCAGGTTGGTGGTGCCGGAAGAATAGGAGAAATAGCTGCCGGGAGGGTGTTGCAGCGGGCTCGCCATGGCGACGTCCGCGGCGCTGGGCGCGCTAAACAACATGCGCGTGGAATCGCTGCCGGGCACGTACTCCTCGTCGAAAGCCAGGCCGGACGACATCTGCAACAGGTTTTCCACGCTGATGCCCACGCGCGCGTCCGCCGACCAGGCGGGAAACAGGTCCTGCTCGTCGCGCTGCAGCGCCCCCAGCGCCTCCAGCCTGCCCAGCAGGATGGCGACGATGCTCTTGCCCATGGACCAGCCTAGCAGCGGCGTGTCGCGGTCGATACCCGGCGCATACGCCGCGGCGGCGACACGGCCATCCACTGCGACCAGCAAGGCGCGAGTGTCCAGTCCGGCCCTGTTGTCCGCAGCGAGCATTTCCTCCAGTTGCCGCTGCAGGGACGGCTCGGGCACCGCCGGGGCGGCGCCCGCCGGCCAGGGCAGCTGGGGTGGCGGCGCCAGCGGCGGAACGCGCAGCGCATCCAGCCCGTCGTAGCCCGCATACTCCAGCGTACAGCCCAGCCCGGGGCGGTAGCGCGCAACCGAGGGCGGGCTGAACAACAGGCGCGCCTGCACCGCGTGCTCCGGCAGGTCACGGTAGGACAGCAGCCGCGTCAGCGCGGAATAGCTGGCCAGGTCGTCGCTGACGCGTTGCGCGTCGAAGCCGGACAGGTAGCGGGAGGAGCAGGCGAGCTTGGCGCCCATGCCCGTCGCCAGCGCCGTCGCCGGCGCCAGCTGGCGCGGGGAAATATCCGCAAACCACCACAGGGCCAGCAACAGCGCCAGTGGCAGCAGGATCAGGGCCAGGATCATCCGTTTCAGCAAGAGCAAGGCGACACCCTCGTGCGCAATCAGGGCCCGGCAGTATAGGCCAGTCCGCCGGCCACGTGCAGGGCGCCGCGGCCACGCCTGGCGCCGGTGCGGCCGCTGAAAAACATGACATATGACCTTTCCCGATTTCTGCCTCGTGTGCTTTACTGCCTCTCAGCCCCACCCGAGCGCGCCGGCGGACCCTCCCGCGGCTTGCTGGAAGCATAGCCAAAACAACGTGAATTCAAGGAGTTAGGCATGATCACGCGCATTTTCCACGCAGTGACAGCGGCACTTGCCCTGGGCCTGCTAAGCGCCTGCGGCGGCACGCCCTACACGCCGGCGGCAAACCAGGTTGCAGCCGTGGACCTCACCTACCACGTGCCCAGGGTCGACTCGTTCCTGGTGCTGCTGGACACCTCGGGCTCGATGCGCGACGACGACCCGGCCAGGCCGAAGATCCACGCCGCCCAGGACATGGTCGCCAGCTTCAACAGCGCGGTGCCCGAAGTCGCGTTCAACGCCGGCATGGTGATTTTCGGCAAGGGCGCGGGCAGCTGCATGGGCAACGGCGTGGCGAAGACCATTTACGGCATGACCGGGTACAACTCCGGCGAGTTCCTGCAGGCGCTGGGGTCCATCGACTGCGCGCGCAGCACCACGCCCATCGTCGACGCGCTGGAACTGGGCAACGACATGCTCGCAGGGGACGAGGGGCAGATTGCCGTGGTGATCTTCAGCGACTTCCGCTGGAGCGACCCCGACGGTGTGAAGCAGGCAGTGGCAGCGCTGCGCGCGCAGCACGGCGAGCGCCTGTGCCTGCACACGGTAAAAATCGGCGACCACGACAGCAACAACACGCTGATCGCCGACATCACCGCCAACGCCAGCTGCGACAGCGCGGTCGCCGCGGCGGATATCCTGGCGCCCGCTGCCATGACCGACTACGTCGCCTCGGTACTCATGGCGCCGGTGGCGATCGAGACGCACACCCTGTCCTCCATGGCCCTGTTCGCGTTCGATAGCGCGGTGCTGACCAGCCACGGCAAGGCCGAACTGGCAAAAATCGGCGAGCAGATCAAGGGCCGCGGGATCAAGGTCGGCGGCGTGGACATCATCGGCCACACCTGCGACCTGGGCTCGGAAGAATACAACCAGGGACTGTCGGAGCGGCGCGCGGCGGCGGTGCGCGAGTACCTGGTGGGCGCCGGCCTCGACCCGCAGCGCATCACCTACACCGGCCTGGGGGAACTGGACCCGCTGGTCCCCAACAGTTCGGACAACAACCGCAGGCTGAATCGCCGCGTGGAAATCCACGTCGGCACCTCGCGGCCGCAGGGCAGCTAGCGGCAGAAGGCGCGAGACCGCCGCTCGGGACGGCCGCGCGCAAAGCGCTGCGCGTTCCGAGGTGGCGTCGAGCCAGCCAGGCCGTATACTGCACCAGGCATCACTTCACCGCCCACAGCATAGAGCCCGACCCATGCCACAGCCTGACCACGCGGCACCCTCCGGCAGCAACAGGAAAATCGTGCTGGTCACCCCGCCCTATGAGCGGGTCTCCAGGGATTTCGACTTTGTGCGCCATGTCACCAACCAGGCGCCGTCACTGGGCCTGCTGCACCTGGCTGCCGAGGTGCGCGAACACGGCTACCATCCCTCCATCATCGAGAGCGACATCTTCAACCTGTCGATCGATGACGTGGTGGCGCGGGTCTGTCGCGAGCGCCCCGCCTACGTGGGCATCACCCTGTTCACTGTTGGTGTCTGGTGCGCGGCCGAGATCGCCAGGCGCATCAAATTCCAGCTGCCCGAAACTGTCGTTGTCGTCGGCGGCCCGCATATTTCCTCGATGGCGGCGGAGACCATGCAGCGTTTCCACGAATTCGACTACGCGGTGGTGGGCGAGGGAGAGGAGATCCTCGTCAACCTGCTCAACGCGCTGGAACAGGGTGCGGACACCGCGGAGATCGCCGGCCTGGTCTACCTGGAAAAATTCGAACTGACCCATCGCCTGCACGTCGCGCCGAAGCACCATCTCAACCGCGACATGGACCGCCTGACGCTGCCCGCCTGGGACCTGCTGCCGGATTTCCCGCGGGCCTACAAGCCGGCGATCTTCGACTACCCCGCGGGCCCGGTCGCATCCATCGCCGCGTCACGCGGCTGTCCCTTCCACTGCAAGTTCTGCGACACCTCCACCTTTGGCGAGGCGGTACGCGCCTACAGCGCGCGTCGCGTCTTCGACATCATGGCGCACCTGAAGAATCGCTACGGCATCCGCCACATCATGTTCGTCGACGACCTGTTTACCGCCAGCCGCAAGCGCACCACGGAACTGTGCGAACTGATCATCGAGCACGACCTGGGCATGACCTGGAGCTGCGCTTCGCGCGTCGACGTGGTGAAACCGGACCTGCTCAAACTCATGCGCCGCGCCGGCTGCTGGGAAATCAGCTTCGGCCTGGAGTCGGGTTCGAATACGCTGCTGCAGAAAATGGACAAATCGGCGGACGTCTCGCGCTCCAGGGAGGCCTTGCAGTGGACCGAGCGCGCCGGTATCCGCAGCAAGGGGTTGTTCATGCTCGGCTACCCCGGCGAAACGCAGGAGACCATCGCCATGACCCGCGCCTTCCTGCGTGAAACCCCGCTCACCATCATGAACCTGACCAAGTTCACCCCCTACCCCGGCTCGCCGATTTACCGCGACCTGTACGGCACCTCCATTCGCGACGACCACTGGCAAAAAATGAACGGGATGAATTTTCTCTGGTCACCCGAGGGCATGAGCATAGAGGACATCGAACGCGAGTACCGCAAACTGCTCGTGGCCTTTTACAGCAAGCCCCGGGTGAACTGGTACTACACGAAGTTTTCCCTGCGCCATCCCGCCCACCTGCTGCGGCTGGCGCGGTTTGGCGCGGCCTTCGCCATGCACCGGCTGGGCCGCCTGCGCCGGGCGCTGCGCGGCGAACTGGCGGACAACCCGGTCGTCAACCTGGACTGACCACCCCACTAAACGGCACAGGCGACATTCCCGCTATGCAAGATTCCTACGATGTCCTGGTGATCGGCGCTGGCCCCGCCGGCAGTACCGCGGCTGCGCTATTGGCGCAGCGCGGGCTGCAGGTGTGCATGGTGGAGCGCGACGAGTTCCCGCGCTTCAAGATCGGCGAGTCCCTGTTACCCGGCGGCAACCACCTGCTGCAACGACTGGGCCTGTGGGAGAAGATGGACGAGGCCGGGTTCATCCGCAAGTACGGCGCGGAATTCGTCAGCCAGGACGGCGCCAGCCGCGTACACACCGTATTTGCCGAGGGACTGGTCAAAGGCCTGGACTATACCTACCAGGTAGAGCGTTCGCGCTTCGATACCTTGCTGCGCGACAATGCCGTGGAAGCCGGCGCGACATTGCTGCAGCCCTGTCGCGTGACCGGCGCGGTGCACAGCGGGGACCACTGGTCCATCAGCCTGGACGCCGGACAGGCGCGGCGCGAACTGCGCGCCACCTGGCTGCTGGACGCCAGTGGGCGCACCGCGTTTCTGGGCAAACGCCTGAAGCTGGAGCAGGACGTCATCCCCTATCCCAAACGCTTCGCGGTCTACAACCACTTTGAAGGCATTCCGCGACGCGCCGGGCGCGAAGGCGGCAATATCATCATCACCCGGCTGCGCGACGGCTGGTTCTGGGCCATACCCCTGGATGAGAAGAAAACCTCGGTGGGCGTCGTCTCCACACGCAAGAAAGAGGAGTGGGCGCAGCCCGGCTTCCAGCCGCAGGACTTTTTCTCCGCGCAGATCACGCGTTCGCCCTATCTCTCCGGGCTGCTTGCCGCGGCGACACCCTGCGACGAATTCCGCGTCACCGCGGACTACACCTACAGCTTTACGCACTACGCCGGACCACGCTACATGCTCCTGGGCGACGCCGCCGGTTTCATCGATCCGATTTTCTCGTCCGGCGTCTACCTGGCGATGCGCTCCGCTACCATGGCCGCCGACGCCGTATGGCAGGCGCATGCGAGCGGGCGCGCGCTGCAGCGCCACGAGACGAGCGCCTACACGCGCCAGTTGAAGAAGAATGTCCGCGTTATGCGCGACCTGATCGAGGTGTACTACGAGGCGGACAGCTACGCGGTGTTCATGGCGCCATCCAACCGTTTCCGCCTGTTCGACTCGGTGAACTCCATCGTCGCCGGCAACTCCAGTCCCGGTTTTTCACTGCGCTGGCGCTTCCGGCTTTTCTTATTGATCTGCAGGCTCAATCGCTACCTGAACATCGTGCCGCCGCAAAAGCTGGCCTAGGCCGCAGGCGCCGCCAGCACCAGCCTGCCCGTCGCCAGGCACAGGCCGTCGCCCAGCACCTCGAACTCATAGATCGCCCCCGCGGCCGACTGCAGTACGCAATGCGCGTGCACCGCAAGCTGCACGCAATCCGCGGGCACCTGCGCGCGATGCAGCTGTAGCGACTTCACCGCACCGACAAAGGCAGCCGCCCCGCCGTGCAGGTCGGTGCCGCACAACCCGGCGTGCACCGCGGCGGCCTGGGCGGCGTACTCGACCAGTGCAACGCAGGGCAACTGTCCGTCCACGCGCAGGGGGTTGCCACGCTCACCGTGCGAGTTGCTCACACACTCGATGCCATCCTGCTGCCAGGCGCGCACGCCGTCGAGCAGGCACATGGCGCCAGTGTGGGGAACCAGCGCCGCGATTTGCTGCCGTTGCAACACCCTGTGCGCGCCTCAGCCCACGCTCATCTGCACCCGGACGTCGCTGCCGCAGGCCAGCGCGAAGGCGGCCTCGCAGGATTCGCCGCGCGCCAGTGCGACCAGCAGCGGCAACACGCGCGCCGCCGGGTTTGCCGCCTGCAGGTCCCGCAGTGGCGCGGGGCAATCCGCCGCGGGGCCCCCGCCGGAGGCGTCCAGGGACACTTCCAGATGCGCCATGCTGTTGCCGGCAGGAGTCGGGGACAGCCACAATGCCGCGGCGAAGGACTGGGTTACGGCGCGCTGTTCCCGTAGCGGCGGGCAGACCTCGGGGTCGAACAGCACCAGCAGCACGTCGCGCCCGTCCGCACTGGCCAGGGACACCGCTTCCAGCAGGCCCATGCCGACGCCGAAGTCAAAGGTCGCCAGGCTCACCGAGGGCGCACGGCACTCGCTGGCGATGCTCCAGTAGCCCGCGGGGGCATTGTGTACCGAGTTGTGGAACTGCGTCGGGGAAATCTGTACCGGTTGGCGTAACAGCGCGCAACATATCTGGTCGAGAATCCGGTAATCGCCGCCGGAGGAGGCGAACACCGCGGCCAGGTCACGGGCGTCGGCCTCACGCTGGCGAATCGCGTCCTCACAGGCGCCGAAGGCCAGGCGCACCGAGTCGGTCGCGCGGCGGCGCTCGTTGGACGGCAGCAGCGCGGGCCGGTAGCGCGGCAGCGGTTGCGGCTCGTAGGGGCTGTCGCCGCGCAGCACGGCGAGACTGTCCTCCCAGCCAATCAAGCCGGGGGCGTACAGACCCACGGCCTGCAGGAACACCTCAGTCATCGCCGCGCTCCCCCAGCAGCAGGCTGCAGTTGCTGCCGCCGAAACCGAAGGAATTGCTCAGCACGGTATGCACCGCGCCGGGCAGCGGCTGCAGCAGCACGTTGGCGCCGATGGCAGGGTCCAGCTCGCGCGTGTTCAGCGACGCCGGCCGCAGGCCCTGTTCCATGCACAACAGCGAGAACGCCGCCTCGACGATGCCCGCCGCGCCCAGCGTGTGCCCGGTATACCCCTTGGTGGAACTGCAGGGGGTGCCCTGCGGGAACACGCGCTGCACAGCGAGGGACTCCACTGTATCGTTGCTGCGCGTGCCGGTGCCGTGCAGGTTGATGTAATCGACCGCGGCGCTGTCCAGCCCGCCGCTGCGCAGCGCTGCCTGCATCGCGGCGGCAGCCCCGGCGCCGGCTGGATCGGGCGCCGACATATGGTGCGCATCGCTGCTTTCACCGTAACCCAGGAGCAGGGGCGCGCCCGGCGCGGCCGCGCCTTTCTCCAGAATGGCAAAACCTGCCGCCTCCCCGATCGACAGGCCCTCGCGCCGGGCATCGGCGGGGCGGCAGACATCGCTGGCGACGAGCTGCAGCGAATGAAAACCGTACAGCGTCGTCAGGCACAGGCTGTCCACGCCGCCGATGACCGCCGCGTCGCAGAAACCGCTGTGGATGGCGCGCTGCGCGCTGGCGAACACCTTCGCACTGGAAGAACAGGCCGTGGAGACCGCGGCGCACACGCCTTCCAGACCCAGCGCGAGGCGCACGAACTCCGCCGCGGAGTAGGTATTGTGGCTGCCGGCATAGTGATACCAGCCGGGGAGCCTTGCCGCCTGCTCCTGGGCGGGGGCCAGTTCGCGATAGGCCAGCTCGGTCGCATGGATGCCGGAGGTGCTGGTGCCGATATAGACGCCGATTCGACGCGGCCCGTAACGGGCGGCGAGGCGCCCGACGGCATCGACAAAACCATCCTGCTGCAGGGCGTGCCAGGACAGCCGGTTGTTGCGGCAGTCGTAGGCCGCAAGGTCCGGCGGCACATGCACAGTATCGAGGCCGCGCACCTCGCCTACCCAGGTCTGCAGGTCGTCAATGCCGGCGAAATCGCAGGGAATCAGGCCGCCGCTGCCCGCGACGAGCTTTGCGCGGTTGGCATCGCGCCCCGCGCCGAGAGCGCTGGTTACGGTGTACTCAGTTATCGCCAGGGGATTCATGCAGCCAGAAGTCGTAGAAGTTGAACCAGTTATAGGGATTGCCGCGCAGGACGGTTTCCATTTCCGCGGCGTAGCTGCGAATGCACGCCTGCACCACGGCCTGCCGCTCGCGACGGCGCACGGGATGGCCATCATACACGCGCCGGAACGTCACATTGTAACGGTTTGCGCCACTGTAAACCGCCCAGCAAAGGACCACCGGCGCGCGCAGTACCAGCGCCATGAGCCAGGGCGCGCGCGGGAACCCCGCCGGGCTGGCGAGAAAATCGGTGTGGAACAGCGCCTCGCCAGCGGCGGCGCGGTCGCCCATGATGCCGACCATTTCGCCGCGGTCCAGCGCCTCGCGCACCTGCAGCACCAGGCGCGTGGCATCCATGCCCGCATCGATGACGCCGGCGGCCAGTCGCGGGTTGAGTTTCTCGATTACCGCCATGGCATGCGGGTTGTGCGCGCGATCCAGCAGGATGCGCACCGGTATGGACTCGTCCTCCACCGCCGGCAGGCGCATGGCGTCGAAACTGCCGACATGGCTGACCAGCAGCAGGCAGCCCTCGCCCCTGGCCGCCAGTTCGCGCACACACGCCTCGCCCGACATGCGCAGGTCCAGCGCCTGCGACTTGCCAGCCAGCAACAACAGGCGGTCGGCGGAGACCAGCGCGAAGGTATAGAAGTGTCGGAAGACATTCCCCAGGGTGGGCGAATACGGCAGCACTCGCCGCAGGTATTCGCGCGAGGCCCTGCGCGGCTGGGCTGCAGTGAGCAGGAAGAACCCCGCGATCGGCACGCACAGTACGCGCAGGAACCTCCTGCCGAATACGCGCGCGCACCAGGACAGCGCCGACAGCCAGAACAGGCCGCCGCGATCGCGCTGCTCACGCCAGTGGCTCACGATACAGCTCGCGGCGCATCGAGGGCGAACCTGCCCCTGGCGACCAGCGCCGCGCCCCTGCGCACCTGCAATGAAACCACGGTATCGTGGACCGCGCGTTCCACCTCGACACTGAGCGTGTCCCCCGGGCGCACCGGCTGGAGGAATTTGAAACTGCTCACGCAGCGCAACTCGCAGTCCGGCAGCGAGGTCTGTACCAGGCGTTGCAGCCAGGCCAGCAACAGTGCGCCGGGCACAAGCGGATCGCCCGGGAAATGGCCGGCGAAACAGGGGTGTTCACGCGGCACCGCTAACGCCAGGCAATCCCGGCAAACCTCATCGTGCGTCAAGCCGTCAGTCCCCGGCGGCGAGCGCGCGCAGCAGCAGGGCGCGGGTCGTCTTGCCCAGCGGATTGCGCGGAATGGCGCCAACCTTTTTCAGTGGGCGCGGCAGGAAGACCGGGTCCATCACTCGCGCCAGTTCCGCGGTGATCTCGCTTGCGCGCCGCTGGCTCACCACCAGGGCAGCGAGCCGCTCCTGCCCAGCGGCCGCATCCCCGCGCAGGAAAAAGATGCCGTCGGCGACACCGTCCAGCGCGCGCAACTGCGCACTGAGACTGGCCAGTGACGCGCGCTTGCCGGCGATGTTCACCATATCGGCGCCGCGTCCGAGCAGGCGAAACCCACCCTCTTCCTGTGCCTCGAGGCGATCCTGCAGTGGCACCGGGGCGTCCAGGTGCGGCGCCGACACCGCGTAGCCGCCAGCACGCTGGCGCAACTCGAAACCGTCCAGCCAGCGCCAGCCCGGATCGGCGGTGGTCTGCCGGGTGGCCATGCTGCCCGCCTCGCTGCAGCCGTAGATCTCCAGCACCGGGCACTGCCAGCGCCGCTCCGCCTGCGCCGCCAGCTGTTCATCCAGCGGCGCCGTCGCGGACAGCACCATTTGCAGCGCCGGCAGGGCCTCTCCGGCGCGCAACAGCGAGCGCAAATGCACCGGCGTGGTCACCAGAACCCGCGGGGCGCTGGCTCGCTGCAAAGCAGCGGCGACGTCCGCGGGAAAGAACGGGCGCCCCGCGTCAACGCTGCAACCGCCCTGCAGCGCCGTCATCACCGTGGTCTCGAGACCATACATGTGCTGGGCCGGCACCGTCGCGACGATAGATGCGCCTGCCGCCAGCAGCGGGAAGCGCCGGCGCAGCAGGGCCGCCGTTCCCGCCAGCGCGCCCCAGGCTTTGGTGATCGGCACCGGGTCGCCCGTGCTGCCGGAGGTGAAGACCACCGCGGCGGTCTGTTCCGGGTCGATCTCCGGGGCCGAGCCTGGTCTGGCCGAGCCTGGTCCGGCCGAGCCTGGTCCGGCCGAGCCTGGTCCGGCCGAGCCTGGTCTGGCCGAGCCTGCTCCGGCCGGGCAGGGTGGCACGGTGATATCCAGGCACGCCGCGCGGCGACGCCGCAACAGCGCCACCACCTCGTCCTCCAGGCCCTCGTCGTGCAGGAACAGGACGCCGTGGTAGTCCTCCAGCAGGCGCTCCAGCGTACCCCCCTGGCGGTTTGCCGGGAGCAGGCAGGGCGCGCCCCGCAGCAGCCCGGCGAGCAGCCCAAGCGTGAAGCGATAGCGGCAATCACACAGGTTCGCGAGGTAGCGCACGTCGGCCGGCAGTGCGTCGGCGAGCGCCCGCGCCTCGTCCAACAGCGTGGCGGCGTCCACGCCGCGCTCGGCGACGACGAACAATGGCGCCTGCGCCGGGGCGGCGGCGAGGTCCAGCAGCGGACCGGTCATCGAAACTGCCGCATATCGACGCGCACCACGCTGCGCAGGTACTGCCAGAAGCCCTGGTGGGTCACGTCGCGAAAGCGGTACCGCCGATAGACAAACTCGGCGACAAACAGCAGCGCGATCAGCAGGTAGTTCAACAGGTTGGTGAACAGCGACCACAGCGCCGGCGGCGCGAAAACGGCCAGCAGCATGGACCACAGCGCCAGCAGGAGGAAAAAGCCGCACCACATCCGCGTCACGCCACGCGTGTAGCGGCTCAGTGCCTGCGACAGGCCGCCGCGGACTGCCCGCGCGATGGCCGTGACCAGGGGAGTCCTGCCGGGGCCCAGGCTGCGGGCGAACACGGCCCATAACAACAGCGGCAGCACGATCGGCGGCAGGTAGAGCAGGTAGCGGCCCATACCCAGCAGGTAGGCGATCACGCCGCTGGCCACCAGCGCGAACACAAACATCCAGCTGGCGGCATGGTTGGCCAGCAAGCCGCGGAATATCAGGCCGACGCTGAGCAGGGTCAGCGCCGCCAGTTGCAGTTCCGGCTGCCCGCGCGTGACCGCGAAATGGCAGGTCAGCAGGTAGGCGAGCAGGACCAGGACCTGCGCGACGAGCTTGAGGTCAACGGTTGGCATCTATGTAATTTGACAGGGAACGCAGGCTGGCGAAAGTCGCCTTGTTGTTCTCGTCGTCAGCCTGCAGCTTGACACCGAAGTGCTGGTCGATCGCCAGGGCAATCTCCAGCGCATCGATGGAATCCAGGCCCAGGCATGCGTCCGACTCGATGCCGAACAAGGGCATCTCGGGCCCGATCTCCTCGGGCGCCACGTCCTCCAGGTCTAGCACCTGCACCAGCACGCGCGCCAGCGCAGCCTCCTGTTCACTTTGTTGCGTCATTGCTTTACCTCTCGATTGCGCTGCCCGACACCGTCAACGGGCCGGCTGGCCCGGTACTCGCTGAAAATGCCGAAAGTGACCTGGCGCTCCACACGCTCCAGGCCCGCCTGCTGCATCGCCTGCATGATCGTCTCGGGCGGGACACAGGTCTCGATGGTGTCCCAGTAGTACTGCATCAATTCCTGCGCCTCCGGGCTGCGCCGGAATACCCGCGTGAGGGTGGGTACAACGCGCTTCATATAAAACGCCAGCAGCGCCAGCCCGAGCCGGCCACGCGGCCGGGTAATCTCCAGGATCAACAGCTGCCCGCCCGGTTGCAGCACCCGGGCGAACTCCTCGAACAGGCTGCGCAGGTCGCCGACATGCCGCAGGGCGTAGCTCATCGATACCCGGTCGAACAGGCCGCTGCGAAAAGGCAGGTTTTCTCCCAGGCCCTGCGCCACGCGCCTGACGCCGCGTTCACAGGCCTGCGCCAGCATGCCCCTGCTCGGGTCGAGGGCAACCACCAGCCCCTGCTCGCCCACCATGTCCTGCTCGATCGCCGCGACCACCCCGGTGCCGGAGCCGACGTCGAGCACGCGCATTCCCGGCGCGACTCCGGCGCGGGCAAGCGCCTGGCGGCGGTACCACTCACCCGAACCCAGGCTCATGACGCTGTTGATCCAGTCGTAGTGCCCGGCGGAGGCATCGAACATCCCGTCCACCCGTCGGCGCCGGGCCTCCTCGGTGGGGTAGTACTCGCGTAGCGGCGGGTGGGGAGCGATTCGGTTGTCGATTTCTGTCATCAGATCTCTTGATCGGGCTGCGGCGTCCAGCCGCGCACTTTATCTCCGCACCCTGAACGAAGCAAACCGGCTCGCCCCACCGCGCGCCCCCGGCACCGCGCCCGCGGGCATGACAGTGGCAGGGAGGTTTCGCATAACTTATAATTTCCGCAATAATATCATGGCCTTGGACGCCGGCCATCCACGCGGCGCAAGTTTCACACCCAACCCCCTGAGCAAAGAGTTCCAGTGAGCCTGACAGAGCCTGCCCTACACCATCGCCCGACCCTCGAATGCGGTTACAGCACCCGCCCCGCCGCCGAATTGCTGGCGCGCGATGACGTGCTCGCGCTGGTCTCCAGCGGCAGCGGCTGCCGTCCCGGCAGCGACCCCCGTCACTACCACTGTGGCCTGCCCAGTATTGCGGGCGCACCGCTGCACGAGGTCTGGCACGCCGGCGGCCCGGTGACTGCCGGACGCGATGGCGATATCAGCTGGTCCTGCAGCGAGGGTGTGTTATTCGCCGCCACCTGGATAGATGAGCACCCGCCGCAGCGGCAGGAAGCGGCCGTGCACGACGCCTACCGCGCGTTGCTGCAGTTTGTCGCGCGGCGCCAGTACAACGCCATCGTGCGCTTGTGGAACTACCTGCCGCATATCAACCAGGGGGAGGGAGACAGCGAACGCTACCGCCGCTTCTGCCTGGGCCGCCAGCGCGCGTTCAACGACCTCGGCTTCAGCGCCGCGTCCTACCCCGCCGCCTGCGCCCTGGGACACCAGGACAGCCGCAGCATCATCTACCTGCTGGCCGCGCGGGACCCGGTGACGCACATCGAGAACCCGCTGCAGCAAAGCGCCTACCACTACCCGCGCCAGTACGGCCCCGCCAGCCCTTCCTTCGCCCGGGCCACCCGGGTCGACTGGGCCGGGAGCAGCGCGGTGTTCGTGTCCGGCACCGCGAGCATCCTCGGCCACGAGACCCGCCACGCCGGCAACCTCGCCGGGCAACTGCAGACCACGCTTGGCAACCTGGACGCCGTACTCGCGCGCTGCGGCGAGCAGGCCGGCCCGCACCTGCCGCCGCCGCGCATGAACCTGCTCAAGGTCTACCTGCGCCACGCGAGCGACCTCGCCGCAGTGCGCGACGCCGTACAGCGGCATTTCCCGCAGGTGCCCGCCGCCTACCTGCGCGGCGATATCTGCCGGCGCGACCTGCTGGTGGAAATCGATGGCCTGGCGAGCTTTACCGCGTGCGAGCAGGGCGCGGCGATCGCCGGCTGACAGCAGGCATGCGCGAGTCCTCGCTGCACAAGATGGCCGCCGAGGTCGGCGACGACGCGCCGCTGCTGTCGAGCAAGGTGCTTTTTTCCGGCCTCAGCTTCGCCCTCTTCGGGGTGTGCGGCCTGCTGCTCTCGGTCAGCGTCTTCCCCCTGCTGTACCTG
The DNA here is from genome assembly GCA_002699145.1 of Halioglobus sp. Classification (GTDB taxonomy): domain Bacteria; phylum Pseudomonadota; class Gammaproteobacteria; order Pseudomonadales; family Halieaceae; genus Marimicrobium. The sequence continues at coordinate 48,329 of PABK01000034.1, read as the reverse complement.
CTCCCCGGGGGCGCGCAGCTTCGCAGGCGGCGCGCACGGCGACTGCTGGGCTCGCTGTTTCCCGCGTACGTGCGCTTTATGGAGCGCTGCGGCCTGATCCGCGTCCAGGCGCTGGCGCCGGAGCGTCTGGGCGGCGGCGGGCAATTGATCATCGCCAATCACCCCTCGCTGCTGGATGTCGTCTACCTGATCGCGCTGGTCGGCGACACCAACTGTGTCGTAAAGTCCTCACTATTCTACAACCCGTTCACCGCCGGCACGGTGCGGGCGGCAGGGTACATCCGCAACGACTCGGCAAGCCTGCTGCAGGAGTGTGCCGCCGCACTCGCGGCGGGCGACAATCTCGTGGTATTCCCCGAGGGCACGCGCACCGACCCACACAAGCCATTCCGCTTCCTGCGCGGCACGGCGAACATCGCCCTGGCCGCTCGTTGCGACATCCGCCCGGTGGTTATCCGCTGCTGTCCCGCGCGGCTGATGAAGCACCAGGCCTGGTACGAAATGAGCACCCAGACACTCGCGGTGAGCCTCGAGGTGCGACAGCCCATCGCCATCGCTCCCTACCTGGCCGACCAGGGCCTGCGCGGACGCATGTCGCGCCGCCTGACGGCGGACCTGGAAGCGTACTACCGGGCCTGCTGAGGGCGGCCCGCGTCACGGGTTGGCGCCGTCGCCGCGAAATCTGTTAATGTAGCGAGCAAATCGCCCCCGCCGAACAAGGAACCCCCACAAGTGCATGATAAAAAAGACATTTATGAGCACCTGCAAAAGGTACTGGTAGATCTCTTCGAGGTGCCGGCGGAGGCCATCAGTCCCGAGGCCCTGCTGGTGGAGGACCTCGATATCGACAGCATCGACGCGGTGGACATCGCCGTGGAGATGCAGGAACTGACCGGCCGCAAAATCCACCCGGAAGAGTTCAAGGAAATCGAGCGGGTGCAGGATGTCGTCGACGCCGTGTTCAGGCTGGCTAACGCGGAGTCGGCCTGAGTCCCGACACGCCGCCCCGCAAACGCCCCGCCCGCAAGCGTCCCCTTGAACCCCACCTGCGTCATCGTTCCCGTCTACAATCACCCCCACACCATCGGGGCGGTCAGCGCGTCTGTCACCGCCCATGGTCTTCCCTGCCTGCTGGTGGACGATGGCAGCGACACGGCCTGTGCGCAGCGCCTGGAGGAACTGCAACGGGCGCAGACGACGGTTCACCTGCTGCGACTGCCACACAATCGCGGCAAGGGGGCGGCGGTCTGTGCCGGCCTGCGTTGGGCCCGGGACCAGGGCTATACCCACGCCCTGCAGGTGGACGCCGACGGCCAGCACGACCTGGCGGACATCCCGCGTTTTCTCGACGCCTCGGCCCGGGACCCGCAAGCCGTGATCACCGGCAGCCGCCGCGCCCAGGGCATATCCGCCCTGCGCCACTACGGCAGGAAGGTCACCGACTGGCTGGTCTGGCTGGAAACCCTGTCCACGCAGATCGACGATTCGATGTGCGGCTATCGCCTGTACCCGCTCGCCGCCACTGTCGCCCTGCTCGATGCCACCCGGGTGGGCCAGCGCATGGACTTCGACACCGATATACTGGTGCGACTGCACTGGCGCGGGGTCGCTATCGCGCAGGTGACAACGCAGGTGATCTACCGGCGGGACATTCCTTCACATTTTCGCATGTTGCGCGACAACCTGCGCATCGCGCGCATGCACACCCTGCTGATCGCCGGCATGCTGCCCAGGGCGCCACTGCTGCTGTGGCGCCGCTGGCGCGATCGCTGACCGGAACGGGCCCTGTCATGGAGAAAACCTTCAGCACCTACATCGATATCGAAGTACCCTTTCACGATGTGGATTCGATGCACGTCGTCTGGCACGGGCACTACAGCAAGTACCTGGAACTGGCGCGCTGCCGCCTGCTGGAAAGCTTTGACTACAGCTACGCGCAAATGCGCGAGTCGGGCTACGCCTGGCCCGTGGTCGACATGCGCCTGAAATACGTGGCCCCGGCAGTCTTCGGCCAGTTCATCCGGGTCGACGCGACACTGGTCGAGTGGGAGTACCGGCTGCGCATCGACTACCTGATCCGCGACAGGGACAGCGGCGCGCGCCTGACCAGGGCGCAAACCACCCAGGTCGCGGTGGACATGGCCAGCGGACAGATGTGCTACGAATCACCCCCGGTGTTGCGCCAGCGCCTGGGTTACGCGCAGTGAGGGCCGTCGCGGCGCTGCTGGTGCTGCTGGCGGGCTGCGCGTCGGCGCTGGCGGACGAGCCGCGCGCGCAGGAAGGGCCCGCGGACGCGGTCGTGGCACGGCTCTCCGCCCAGGTAGCGGTGCGCGGCCGGTTTGAGCAAACCCGCCAGCTGCCCGGCGCCGACAACGTCCTGCGCGCCAGCGGTGAATTCATCTTCTGGCGCGGGCATGGTGTGCACTGGGCCACCGAGACCCCCCTGCAACGGGTGCTGGTCTATCGCCACGACGCCACCCTGCTGGCCGGCGTCGACGGCAGCAGCCCGCAGACTGTCGGCGGCGCGGCGCAGCGCCAGTTTCGCGACGTGCTGCTGACAGTGTTCAGTTTCGACCGCGACAGGCTGGAGGCCCGCTTCAGGCCGCTGTGGCGGTTTGAGGGCGAGGCATGGACGCTGACCCTGGAACCCCGGCAAAAAAGCCTGCGCCGGCACCTCGACCGGGTGGAGATGTGGGGGGCGGAAACGTTGCGCGGGCTGCGCATCCACGGACGCGAACTGCTCACCCTGGAATTCCACGACAGCGCCACACTGCCGGGCGTGGACGCGATCACCTGCGAGGAGGCGTTCCTCTACGCGGCAGCCAGCTGTGCGGAAGCGTACGGTGACAACGCACCGTAGCGCCCGCTACCTGTTCCTCGCGCTGCTGCTGGCGATGGCGTGGTGCGCGGCGCAGGTAGCGCGCCACGACCTGCCGCTGCAGAGTGACCTGCTCGCACTGCTGCCAGACTCCCCGCAACAGCCCGCCACCCGCCAGGCGGCGCAAAGCCTGGCGCGCCACCTGGGCGACGATTTCGTCATTTTCATCGGCGGCGCGCGGCGCCAGGATGCACTGCAGGCCGCGAACACGGCGCTGGCCGCCCTGCGCGATACACAAAACCTGCAGGTGCTCGACGCCGGCGACCAGGCCAGCGCCTGGCTGCACTACCTGCGCTCCCTGCTAGAGCACCGCGCCCACCTGCTCTGCACCGCCTGCGGCGCTGACCTGGCCGACCCGGCGCAACGCCAGGCCCTGCTGCGCGAGGCAATCGCGCGAGCCTACGACCTGGGCGCGCTGGCGGCGCCGTACTCCCCCCTGGAAGACCCGCTTGGCCTGCTGCAGGAGTTCGCCGACGCACAGCAGCTGCCCGGCGCCGCGGTCACCACTACCGGCGAACTGCCGCTCATCGAGACGGCGGACAGGACCTGGGCGATCATCCACGGCCGCGCGCAGCCGGGCAGTTTCAGCCTAGACGCGCAGGCCGCCATGCAGGCCTTCGAGTCCGCTACCCTCGCCGGCCTGGCACAGGGCCCCGCGGAACTGCAGGTCCTGCGCGCCGGCGCCATCTTCCACGCCGCCAGGGCCGCGGCCGACGCGCGACGGGAGATGGCCCTGATCGGGCTGGGCTCCAGCCTGGGCATCGCGCTGCTGTTCTTCGCCAGCTTCCGCTCCCTGACGCCGCTGCTGCTGAGCCTGTCCTCCATCGCCTTCGGTTGCTGCGCCGCGCTGCTGCTCACCTGGGTGACGTTCGGCAGCCTGCACCTGTTGACCCTGGTATTCGGCGCCAGCCTGATCGGCGTCGCCGTCGACTATTCCCTGCACTACCTGACCCGCGGCCGGGCACAGCGCGGACCCGTTCCCGGCCTGCCCCTGGCCATCCTCACCTCGGCGGTGGGCTACGGCAGCCTGCTACAGGCGCAACTGCCCGGTCTGCAGGAGATGGCGGTATTTTCCATCGTCGGCCTGGTCGCCAGCGGACTGTACGTGATGGTGGTGCTGCCGCGCTGCCGCTACCGCGGCGCCGCCGCGCCAGACAGACTGCTGCGTTTGGCGGGACTGCCCTGGATCCTGTGGCGTGCCAGCCCGTGGTTCGCCGTGGCGCCGGCGGCTGCCGTGGTGGCCGGCCTGGCGAGCTTGCACGCGTCCAGCGACGTGCGCGTTTTGCATACACCCGACGCGAAGCTGGTGGCGCAACAGGCGCAGATCGAGTCGCTGTTCCCGGGCTGGGCTCCCAACCAGTTTTTCCTCATCGAAGGCGACTCAGTCGAGGCCATGCTGCAGGCCGCGGAGGCGTTCCGCCCACGGTTGCAGCGGTTGCGCGACGCGGGGGCCATCGGCGGCTACCTGCTACTGAGCGACGCCCTGCCCTCGCTGCAGCGCCAGGCGCAAACGCGCGAACTGTTGCTGGGCACGGTCTACGCCCCCGGTGGCGAGGCGCAGCGCCTGCTGGCGTCGCTGGGCTACCCGCAACAGGCGCAGGCGGCATGGCTGCGCGCCCTGGCGGACTCGACACCACTGCAGGCGGCGGCATGGTTGCAGCGCGCGCCAGCGCAGCAGCGCCTGGCCTGGCTGGGGGCCATCGACGGGCGCTACTACAGCCTGGTGCTGCTGCGCGGTATTCGCGCTACCCAACCCCTGGCGGACGAAGCCGGCGGAGCGGTGCGTTTCGTCGATACCGTGGCCGCCATGTCGACGAACCTGTCCGAGCGTGCCGCGAGCGCGCTGCAGCTGCTCGCCGTGGCCTACCTGGGCGTCGCCGCCCTGCTGCTGGCGCGCTATCGGCGAGCGGATGCGTTGCGCCTGCTGCTGGTCCCGCTGGGGGGCAGCCTCGCGGCGCTGGCGGCGCTGGGCCTGCTGGGAACGCCGGTCACCCTGTTCCACGTGTTCGCGCTGTACCTGCTGCTGGGACTGGGCATGGATTATGGTATATTTCTCCGGGAATCTCGCCAGGAAACCACGGCGTGCCGGCTGGCGATCATGCTCTCCGTACTGACCAGTTCACTGTCGTTCGGCCTGCTGTCTCTCAGCAGCACCTCCATGATTAGCGCCTTCGGCCTGACCGTGATGCTCGGAGCCCTGGGCAACTGGTTACTCAGCCCGCTCGCCCTGCGCGGGCGCGGCCGGCCTCAACGTGGCCAGGGACAGGGAGTGGTACAGGACACACTATGACGCGCTCAGTACTGGTTACCGGCTCCAGCAGGGGCATCGGCCGCGCTATCGCGCTGCAACTCGCGACGCAGGGTTTCGACGTCGTGCTGCACTGCCGCAGCCAGCGGGCCAGCGCCGAGCAGGTGCGGGAACAAATCGCCGGGCAGGGACAAAGCGGCAGGATCCTGCAGTTTGATATCGCCGACCGGCAGGTGGCGGGCGAGGTGATCGCTGCGGATATCGAGGCCCACGGCGCCTACTACGGCGTGGTCTGCAACGCCGGCGTGACCGCGGACAACGCCTTCCCCTCTATCTCCCCGGAGCAGTGGGACCGCGTCATCGGCGCCAACCTGGACGGTTTCTACAATGTTGTGCAGCCGGCCACCATGCCGATGGTGCGCGCCAGGCGGGGCGGGCGCATCGTCACCCTGTCCTCGGTCTCGGGCCTCATGGGCAATCGCGGGCAGGTCAACTACAGCGCCGCCAAGGCCGGCATCATCGGCGCCACCAAGGCGCTGGCGGTGGAACTGGCGAAACGCAAGATCACGGTGAACTGCGTCGCGCCGGGCCTTATCGACACCGAGATGGTGGACGAGACAGTCGCCGGCGAGGCGCTGGGCATGGTGCCCCTGCGGCGCATGGGCACGGCGCAAGAGGTCGCCGCCGTCGTCGGCTTCCTGGTCTCGGACGCCGCGTCCTACGTCACGCGCCAGGTCATTTCCGTCAATGGGGGCATGTACTGATGAAACGCGTGGCGGTCACTGGCAGCGGTGTCATCACCTCCCTGGGCCATGACTGGGACAGCTTTCGCGACGCCCTGGCGCACAATCGCAGCGGTATCCGCTACATGCAGGAGTGGGACGGCTACGATGGCCTGAATACCCGCCTGGGCGGGCCGGCGGCGGAGTTTACAACGCCCGCGCATTTCACGCGCAAGAAGACACGCTCCATGGGTCGCGTGGCCCTGCTGGCAACGATAGCCTCGGAAAGAGCCCTGCGCGATGCAGACCTGCTGGATGACCCGGTGCTGGGCAGCGGCGCCGCCGGCGTCGCCTACGGTTCCTCCACCGGCAGCACCGCGGCCGCCGCCGACATGGCCAACTTCCTGCTGAACAGGGACATGGGCAAGATTACCGCCACCACCTACATCCGCATGATGGCGCACACCGCCGCGGTCAACATCGGCGTGTACTTCGGCCTGAAGGGGCGGGTGTACACGACTTCCAGCGCCTGCACCTCCGGCAGCCAGGGGATCGGCTACGCCTACGAGGCGATCAAGCACGGGCAGCAGACGATCATGCTGGCCGGTGGCGCCGAGGAGCTCTGCCCCACCGAGGCGGCGGTGTTCGACGCCCTCTACGCGACCAGCACACGCAATACACAGCCAGACACGACCCCCAGGCCTTTCGACCGCGACCGGGACGGCCTGGTCATCGGCGAGGGTGCGGGGACGCTGGTGCTGGAGGAGTGGGAACACGCGGTGGCCAGGGGCGCGACCATCCACGCGGAGATCGTGGGCTATGGCACCAACGCGGACGGCGGCCACGTCACCCAGCCGGACGCGCGGACAATGCAGGTTGCCATGGAACTGGCGCTGCGCGACGCCGGGCTGGAAGCCGCCGCGATCGGCCACGTGAACGCGCACGGCACCGCGACGGAGCGGGGGGACATCGCCGAGTCGCTGGCCACCGCAGAGGTCTTCGGCCACGACCAGGCGATTAGCGGCCTGAAGGGGCACCTGGGCCATACCCTGGGCGCCTGCGGCGCGCTGGAGGCATGGGCCAGCGTGCAGATGATGAACGAGCGCTGGTTCGCGCCGACCCTGAACCTGCACAGCCTGGACGAGCGCTGCGCGCCGCTGGACTACATCACCGGCGAACCGCGCGTTATCGATACGGAGTATGTGATGAACAACAACTTCGCCTTCGGCGGCATCAACACCTCGCTGATCTTCAAACGCGCCGGCTGATCCGCCGGCGCTCGCGCTTACCTGGCCAGGGTGACCACCTCACCCTTGAAAGTCACGCCGGCCATGATGGCGCCGTTGCCGCATTCGAACTCCGTGGGACTGCTGAAGTCGTTCTTCTTGTAATAGCTGCGAATATTGATCACTGCGTTGCCGCCCTCGGCGGTAATGCGATCCTGGAAACTCAGCATCGCGGAGAGAAAGGCCCATTGACAGGCTTCTTCATCGGTCTTGTTGAACGCGTTGGTCTTCTTGTTCGACATGTACTCGCCGTGCCTGGCGGACACCTTGCCATGGCTCTGGCTGCCGAAGGCAAAGGTGTATCCCTTGTCCAGCTTTTCCTTGGCCGAGGCGGTGTTCAGGGCATCCTCGATGGAGTACCGGTTGCGGTCATCCCGGGCGACAGAGCCCGCGCTGGCCAGGAGACAGATCAAGAATACGGCGATGCTGGATTTTCCCATGTTCACTTCCCTTTGCTGAATTGGCAGTCAAGGCGGGCGGCACCTGCGCCGACCACGCGCGGCCCAGTATAGGCCAGAGCCGCCGCCACATACACCGTGCACCGGGCACGGCAGCCGCCAGGGCCTTTTCCGGCGAAATCTCCACATTCTTCGCGTATGCGGCCATCCCCGGTTCGCGGCTGGGATATACTCGTCGCTTCGAGCCGGTCACGGGACGGGGGACGTCATGGGACAGGAACGCGACAAGCGCAGGTCGGTACACCCGCGCGGCGCGGGCGACAGGCACGCCGATTTCCGCGCGGGGCCGCTGTTGCTGGCGGTAACCACCGTGCTCGCCTGCTTCGGCAGTGCAGTCGCCCAGGCCAGCGCCGGCGGCCGCAGCGGCTTTTCCGGCGACCCGGGCAGCAACGCCGGCGCCACCTGCAGCGTCTGCCACACCCCTGGCGCCTCGCCCCCCGAACTGGCGTTTGTCGGTTCGACGCAGATACAGGCCGGCGCTACAAACAACTTCTACCTGTTCGTGATGGGCGGCCCGGGCGTCACCGCGGGGGTGAATATCGCCGCCGGCGCCGGCAGCCTGGCGCCCTACGACGGCGACCTGCAACTGCTGGACGGCGAGTTGACCCACAGCGCGCCCAAGCCCTTCGGCCCCGACTACGCGGCCTTCGTTTTCAGTTACACCGCACCCAACTACGACACCGAGGTAAGCTTCTACGCCGCGGGCAATTCCACCGACGGCGAACTGGACCTGCTCGGCGACGCCGTGGGCACCGCGTCGTTCGACATCGCCGTGGTCAACGGCTTCGAGGAACCGCCCCCGCCACCGCAGCCGGCCAGCGGCGAACTCCGCGCCGAGTTGTTCGCCACCGGGCTGAGCAGCCCGGTGGCCATCGCCCACGCGGGCGACGAGCGGCTGTTCGTGGCCGAACGCGGCGGCGCCATTCGCATCGTGCAGCCGGACGGGTCAGTCAACCCCACTCCCTTTCTCGACCTGTCAGGCCAGGTCGACGACAGTCGCAACGAGATGGGTCTGCTGGGCCTGGCCTTCCACCCGGACTATAGCGACAATGGCCAGTTCTATGTCTACTACACGCGCGACCCGGGGCCGGGGCTGGATCGCAGCCGCGTGGCGCGCTTCACGGTGGGCGCGGACCCCGACAGCGCCGCACTGGCCAGCGAACAGGTCCTGCTGGAGTTCGAGCAGCCCTACGCCAACCACAACGGCGGCGACCTGCATTTCGGCCCGGACGGCTACCTGTACATCGCTTCCGGCGACGGCGGCAGCGGCGGCGACCCCCAGGATAACGCCCAGGACACCACCTCGCTGCTGGGCAAGCTGTTGCGGATTGACGTGGATACGCCGGCCGCGTCCGGCACCGGCCCGGACTGCAACATTCATGCGCAACAGAACTACAGCATCCCCCCGGGCAACGCCTACAACGACGGTGCGGGCGGCGATGGCTGCGACGAGATCTTCGCCCTGGGCGCGCGCAATCCCTGGCGCTTCAGTTTCGATCGCCATAGCGGCGCGCTGTGGATCGGCGATGTCGGACAGAACGCCCACGAGGAGGTGCACTACCTGCCTGCCGGCAGTAGCGGCGGGATCAACCTCGGCTGGCGCTGCTACGAGGGTGACCAGCCCTATAACCTGGCCAACTGCGACCGCGACTACCTGTCTCCGGTGCACACCTACGATCACGCGACGTCGGGCTGCTCGATCACCGGCGGTCGCGTGTACCGCGGCAGCCGGTTCCCGCAGTTACAGGGCCAGTACTTTTTCTCCGATTTCTGCCAGCCCAGCATTCGCGCCCTGGAAGGCCCCGAAGGCGATTTCGCCCACCGCGTGGTACTGCCCGCGGGCGAGGTCTCGGCGCCCTCGACCTTCGGCGAGGACGCCGCCGGGGAGCTCTACGTCGGCAGCCTGACTACCGGCCGTATCTACCACCTGTTGCCGGAGCCTCCCCCCGGCTGCTGAGGCGGGCGCAGCCCCTGTGGCCGGTATTTGTTACACTGGCTGCAGTGTTGAAGAGCAGGCCTGCAGACAGGGAGCCCCCCACCGGTGGCAGAATCGAACGATCCCGACAACACCGAGGTGAGCGCACCAGGTGACGACGACGCCACCGAGGCGCCCTCCAGCGACTACACGCAGTTCGGCGGCAGCGACTCGGCGACCACCTCCACCGGGTTCGAGGCAGCCAGGACCCTGGCCGAAAAGGCCCAGCGCGAACACGGCCGCCTGCTGAAAAAGCGCTTCGTGCTCGAGGACGAACTCGGCGCCGGCGGCATGGGCGTGGTGTACAAGGCACGCGACCTGCGCAAGGTGGAGGCCGAAGATAGCAACCCCTACATCGCGGCCAAGGTGCTGGGGGCAAGCTTCCGCGACCACCCCCACGCCTTCGTCTCGCTGCAGCAGGAAGCGGTGAAGTCGCAGAAACTGGCCCACCCCAATATCGTCACCGTGCACGACTTCGACCGCGATGGCGACACGATTTTCATGACCATGGAGTTGCTCAAGGGCGACCCACTGGACAACCTGCTCAAGCTCGATGCGCCGTTCGGCAAGGAAACCTGCGTCCGCTACTTCAGCGAGTTGTGCGCGGGCCTGGAGTACGCGCACAAACGCGGCCTGATCCACTCCGATTTCAAACCGGGCAATATCTTCGTCACCACCGGCGGCGTGGTGAAAATCCTCGACTTCGGCATCGCCCGGGCGGCCAACCGGGAACGCAGCGACGACTTCGACGCCGGTGAACTGGGCGCGCTGACCCCGGCCTATGCCACAGCCGAGATGGTGCGCCGCGAGGAGCCGAGCTTCAGCGACGATGTCTATGCCCTGGCCTGCGTCCTGTACTACATGCTCAGCGGCAAGCACCCCTACCAGAACCGCAGTGCGGTGGAAGCGGAGAAACAGGGTCTGAAACCGGCGCGCCCGGACAACCTGAGCAATCGCGAATGGCAGGCGCTGTCGGCGGCGCTGAGCACCTCGAAGGCGAAGCGCCCGCAAACCGTGGAAGCGTTCCGCAGCGCTTTCATGCCGAAAAAACGCGCCCTCAACCTGAAGACAATAGCCGCCGTATCGCTGCTGGTGCTCGCCGGGGCCGGCTGGCTGGGCTACCAGCAGTACCAGCTGGCCGGCGAACGCGAGGCGACGCTCGCCGGGAAACTGCAGGCCGCCAGGGACTGTTTCTTCCGCCGCGAATACCAGTGTGCCGTCGACAACGCGCGCGTGGTGCTCAGCCTGGCGCCGAACCAGGCGGAGGCAACCACGCTGTTGCAGACCGCGCAGGAGTCACTGCAACAGCAGGCCCGGGAGTCGCGCCTGGCCACACTGCTGCAAGAGGCAGAAGCCTGCCTGGACAGCCGCGATCTTGCCTGCGCACGACTGCGCGCGGCGGAGGCGCTGGACCTGGACCCCGACAACCTGCGCACGCAACAGCTCGTACAGGCCGTGGAAAAGGCACGCCACAACCTGGTGGTCGGCGACTTCCTCGGCGAGGCCCGCGACTGCCTGCAGCGCAACGACCCCGCATGCGCCGGCATCGCCCTGGACAGCGCCGCCGCGGCCGGCGCCGAGCCGGCGGAGTTGTATGAACTGCGCAGGAGCACCGACGAGCTGGCCGCGCGCCTGGAAAGTGAACGCCAGGCGCTGGCCGCGCGCCGCGAACAGCTGCTCGCCCAGGGCCAGTCCTGCCTCGACGCCGGGGACTTCGACTGCGCCAAGGCGCGCGCCGGCGCCGCGCTGGAGATCGATGCCGCTGACAGCGGCGCCATCGCGCTGCAACAGGCAACGCGCGTAGCCAGGCAGCAGCGCGCCGCGGATGCCGCCACCGTCGCGCGTATTCTGCAGGAGGCACAGGACTGCTATAGTGCCCGCAACTATAGCTGCGCAATTGCCAAATCCGAGTCCGCCCTGGCTATACTGCCGGACTCGGGTGAGGCCTCGGCGGCGCGCCAACGCGCGCTGCAGGCGCAGAAAAAAGCCAAACGGACTATAGTCATCGAGTAACCACTGCCCCCCGGGGGGGAGGAGTCACAGCATGCGCAGCATCGCCCTCAGTTTCGCCGTCCTGCTGGCCTGCAGCCCCGCACAGGCGGACTTCTTCAAGGATATCCTCAACGTTATCGAGGAGACCGCCAAGGACACCGCGGAGGACATCATCGCCGACAAGACCGAGCAGATGATCCGCGACATGGTGATCGGCTACGAGAGCGAACAGACCCGTTCCGAGGAGGAGGTGCTCGAGGAGTACGAGGAGGAAACCGGCAGCATCCCCACCGAGGCGACGGTGTCGGGCTACCGCTCACAGATGAGCCCTGGGGCAATGGCCAAACCCGGTGAGAAAATCACCATCAGCTCGGTCATCAAGATCGTGCCCGGCACGGACGGGCGGCCGCCCCTGCTGGAGGAGCGCCTGACCATCTTCGACAACGAGGACACCAGCATGGTCCTCAAGACGCTGACCAAGGAAGCGCAAAAAAGCAGCGGCGGCGAGTTCCGCAGCGAGTTCACCTTCTCGCTGCCCGACGGCATGCCCCAGGGCGTGTACCCGGTGCGCACGACCCTGCTGCTCAACGGCGAACTGGCCGGCGACCGCAAATACGAGTTACAGCTGGTGATGACCGGCGCGCAGGGCGCGGCGCGGGACACGGTGGCACACCTGGACGCTCGCTGAACCGCGCCCGCCCCCCCTACATGCGGGGCGGCAGCGCGCCGCAGCCTTTGCTACACTCCCTGCTCATTTGGCGAGATGTACCCTCAGGAGGTATCCCATGAAGTCTTCCCTCTACCGCGCGCTGGCGCCCCTGCTGTTCACCGTGGTTGCGCTGCTGGCCGGGCCTGCCCAGGCGGGCACGGCGGACGTGACCGACGCGGAAGGCAACACCATGCGCTTCGAGTACCGCGGCGACCTGCTGCGGGTCAACATGGACCAGGAGGGTGCGGCGGGTTACATGCTCCTGCGCGATAACAACCTCTACGTGGTCACCAACTCCGATGGCAACCTCATGGTCATCGACGCCAACCAGGCCTGGGGCATGTTTGGCAGCATGGCCGCGGGCGCAACCCCCGACATGGTGGCCAACGAGGTGGTCGAGCTGAGCGCCACCGGCGAGAAGGAACAAATCGCCGGCATCACCGGCGAGGTCTACCGCCTGCGCTTTCGCGCCGAGGACGGCAGCGAACGCGAGAGCACCCTGGTGCTCACGGACGACCCGCGCGCCCGCGATTTCCGCGACGCCATGCACAACTTCGCCACCACCATGTCAAAAACGGTGGGCAAGGACTACAAGGCCGCGACCGACGATTTCCACGGCCGCCTGGCGGCAATGAACATGGGCGTGCTGCGCTACGGCGATGACATGAAAGTCAGCGCGATCAACCAGGATTCCGTCGACCCGGCGCGCTTCGAACTGCCCGCGGCACCCATGGACCTGAGCAATATCGGCGCCCTGTTCGGCGCGAGCCAGGGCGGCGCGGAAGGAGAGGCGGAGGACAGTTCCGCTGGCGGCCCGCTCAGCACTTTCCTCGGGTCATTGGGCGGCAGCAGCGAAGAGGAAGCCTCGGCCGAGGAGGAGGAAGACGCCGAATCTGGCAGCGCCGCCAAGGAACTGGGCAAGGCCTTCGGCCGCCTGTTCGGCAACTAGGCAGCGCTCGCACCCCGCGAACGGCGGGCGCGCCCGTCGCCCGTCGCTATTGCCGCAGGATCAGGGTATCGCCGCGCTGGGTAAACTCGATGTGCTTGAGAAAGGACATACCCAGCAATACCTCGTCCATGTCCATGCCCGGCGCTATGGTCGCCGCCACCCCGCGCAACTCGATCGACCCCACACTGACGCTGTCCAGGCGCGTGGCGTAACTGGTCGACATGCCGTTGGCGGTCTGCGTCGCCAGGGGAACGCCGCGGCGCAGGCCCAGGCGCGCGGCGAGCGCGCCGGGCACCGCGACCCCGGTGGCACCCGTGTCCAGCAGAAAGGTCACCGGTTCGCCGTCGATGCGCCCCGCGGTCACGTAATGGCCCATGCGGTTGCGCTGCAGCACGACCTCGCGCCGTCCATCCTCGGCGATGCCCGACTGCAGTGTGCGGTTGGGGTTGTGCTGCCGGTCCAGCACATCGCTGAAGAAAAACAGGCCGAGGGCGAGAAACACCAGCCAGGCCAGGGCCTGCATCACACCGCCCATGCGTCGCTGCTGGCGGATCTCCTCGCGCTTGTTCACGTTGTCAGCGGCGGGACTGCGCGGCTCAGCCTTGTGCAGCGGTGTACCAAAGCCGCACGAACTGGTACCAGACGGTATGCGCACCGGCATGCAGTTCGGTATCGCCCGGCCCCTCTTCCTGCTGGCTGAAGATATTCGGCAGCGTCACCGTCTCCACCCGCAGCACATCCACGGGATGTTCCTGCAGCCAGCGATTCATGGCCAGGACACAGCTGTCGAAACCCGCCAGGTCAACCCCGCCGAACAGGCCGCCGCGGGGGGTCTGTTCCGGCAGGAAGTCGCGATACTTGATTGGATCCATGGGCTTCACTCCGTTTGCAACCCGTAAACTAGCCCGCGCCCGGGGCCGGTGCAAGCCCCGGCCCCGGGCGCCGTCCCCGCCGCGAATGGGCTAAACTGGGACCATGGAAGCTCTGCAGGCAAACTGGCTGGAACAACTGGGCGGCGTCACGGTCGCGCTCTTTTCCGGCTACCTGTTGCTGCTGCTGAGCTGGCCGCTGTGGCTACTGCTCGAGCGGTTGACGCCGGTGCGCCCGGGCGTGCCCAGGGAAACCTACACGCTGAACTGGAAGATCACCGGCAGCAACCTGGTGCTGGCGCCAGTGTTCGCCGCCACGGTGATCGTGTTCACCGCCTGGGTGGCGGGAATGACCGGCCTGCCCAGCCTGCGCGTGCCCACTGTCCAGATCAGCGTAGGCCTTCCCCTGCTGGACGTCGTGCTGCAGGGCGCGGTGATTTTTTTCGTCGCCTGCTTTCTCAGCGACTTTTCCTACTACTGGTGGCACCGCGCACAACACACCATCCCCTTCCTGTGGGAGATGCACAAGCTGCACCACTCGGACGAACACCTCAACAGCACCACCATCTTCCGCTCGCATTTTCTCGAGCCGGCGGGCCAGAATTTCGTGCGCGGCCTGACCATCGGCCTTGTGTTCGACCTGACCGAGGGGCCGCAAACCCTGCTGGCGGCGGTGGCGGGCGCGGCGCTGCTGGGCCTGTGGGATTTTTTTATCCACGCCAATGTGCGCATCGACGCCCTGCACCGTCTGCTGCCGTTCTTCACCACGCCCCAGTTCCACTGGATACACCACTCCAGCGCGCCGCAGCACCAGGACAAGAACTTCGCCATCTGGCTGCCCATGTTCGACCTGGCCTTCGGCAGCTACTACCGCCCGGCCGTGGACGAGTATCCCGATACCGGCCTGTCCAGCGGCGAGAAGATCGACACGCTGTGGCATGCCCAGGCCGGGCCGCTGCTGGCGTGGTGGCACGCCTTGCGTGGCCTCGCCGGCGGAGTGCGCGCCCGCGCGATCGAAAAGAGCGCTCCCTGATCCTGTTCCGGCTACAGCGCGAGTAACTCGCCGACCGTCACGAAGCGGTAGCCCCTGCTGCGCAGTTCATCGATCAGGATCGCGCTGGCCTCGACACTGCCCGCACGACTGTCCTGTGCCCGGGGGTCGTCCACATCACCATGACCGTCATGCAGCAGGATGATGCCGCCGGGCTCAACCGACGCCAGGATCGCGTCGGCGATCGCCCGCGGCTCGAAGACCTCCCAGTCAGCGCCCGACGCGCTGGCCAGAATGGACGGCAGGCCCAGTTCAGCCAGGGCGCGCCTGAGACCGGGACCCTGGATGCCATAGGGCGGCCGGAACAGCGCCGGGCGCATGCCGGTGACACCGTGCAACAGATCGGCGGTGCGAGCTACCTCATCGCGCATGAGCGTTTTGTTGAGGGACCACATGGCGCTATGGGACCAGCCATGGTTGCCGATCTCGTGCCCGGCGCGCTGCACCTGTCGCGCCAGCACGGGAAACGCGGCGGCATTGGCGCCCTTGAGGAAAAACGTGGCGCGCACGCCACGCGACTCCAGCAGCGCGAGCAGGGCCTGCGTATGAGGCGGGTTGGGGCCGTCATCGTAGGTCAGCGCCACGACCTTGTGCGCCGTATCAACCGCAGTGACGGCGCCCGCATAACACCAGGACACTAGGGCCACAACGCCTAGGGCGAGCAGCAGCGTAACAGCCAGGAACCTGCGCATGGGGGACCATCCTTGTTGTCGCGGGCCGGGTACAGCCCGGCCGTTGCGCCGCGCACAGGGCGCCGCGCCCATTTTTGACCAACTGGTCATTCAGCCATGGAGGCGTATACTATTTGACCAACGAGAATTCTAACAGGCCCGGCACACAGACAGGCGCCGTGCGGCAGGGCCGGGAGATCGACATGGATCGAAGGCAGCAACTGCAGGCATTGACCTGTCACACAAGCGCGCAGGACATCGCGCAGGCGGTGGCGGCCGCCAGGCGCGGCAGCGGCGAGGGCCGCCTGCGCATGACCGCCGCCGTGGCCTGGGCCGCTTTCGCCTGCCCGGACGCCTGCCAGGCGGTGTGGGACAACATCGCCTCCGCCTGGCTGGGCAGCGGTCCCACCCCGCCGGTGCCGACAGGCCTTGCCGAGGCCCCGATCGAGGACAGTTTCTGGCAGGCGTTCTGGGCCGTGGTGGATGGTCACGACGACGGCTACGACGCGCTCACGATCACCGAGGCGGTAGCCTCCCTGGGCGCGGCCCTGCACGAGGACTTCGGTCCCCTGGCGGAAAATCACGCGCGCAATCACCCCGGCGCGCAGGCCGCCCTGAGCCGCGACATACCCGGCTATACCGATATGGCGGTGCTGCAGCGCTGCCCCCCGGACAGCCTGGGCCACGCGCTGTACCGGCTGATCATCGACAACGGCTACGACCCCGAGGTGCTGCAACGCGACGCCATCGGGCTCGATCAGTTGCCCCACGTGCTGCATTACCTGAATGCGCGCATACTGCAAATGCACGAGGTATGGCACCTGGTGGCCGGGTACGAGACCACCGGCACGGGCGAGATCGCCATCTCCTCTTTCCAGCTGGCGCAGTTCGGCCACAACTATTCCTCAATGTTTCTCGCCGCCGTGATGGCCATCGGCACGTTCAAGGAGCCGCGGAGCTTTGCGGTGCTGATGCAGGTCATCAACGAGGGCTGGCAGCATGGGCGGCGGACGCCCTGGATGATGGATATCGAGTGGGAGCAGGAGTGGGAAAATTCCCTGCCGGACATCCGCGCTCGCTACGGCATCAACCACTACCAGGGCGTATTCCCCCCCGACCTGATGGAGGCCGCGGCACAGGGCAGCCTGTGGCGCAAACTGCGCCTGGGTCTGCAAGTAGTGCGCTGGGCGAGCCAGCTGCGTCGCTCGACAGTGACGACGCCGCCCCTGGTGGCGCAGTGAGCGCGCTAAAACCACGCGCGTATCGCGCATGACACGCGCCGGCGCCACCCTGTTGTCGCTGGCGCTGCTGGCGCCGGCGGTATGCGCCGAACCGTTCAGCGCTGCAGACATCCAGGCGGCGTTGGAGCGCCTGGATGCCGCGGACCAGGATGAGCGCTGGTTCTTCACCATGCACGTGCAGGAAAACGACCAGCGACGCGTCATACACCACGACCCGACGCGCCCGCCCTATGAGCAGCGCACCCTGGCCAGCATTGACGACCAACCCGCCTCTGCCGAGCAGCGACAGGCATTTCGCAAGCAGGAGAAAAAACGCGTCGACGAGCGCGACCCCCAGGCCGGCTACGGCAAGCTGGTGGACCTGGCCAGCCTGCAATGGCAGGGCACCCAGGACAGCGCCGCCAACTACAGTTTCATACCGAACATACAGTCTCTGGAGGAGGCGCGCGACACGCTGCGCGGCGCCCTGGTGCTGGACACGCAGTCGGGGGAGGTGACCCGCATCGAGGTGTTCAACAGCGAGGCGTTCTCCCCCGCAATTTCGGTCACCATGGACGAATACCGGCTGAGCTTCGAGTTTCACGATGAGCAGGGCACGCGCCTGCTGCAGCGCATGGAATCGCGCGCCGTGGGAACGGCGGGCTTCGTGCAGGATTTCGACAAGCGCGTCGTGGTCGATTTCAGTGCTTACCGTCCGGCGGCGGAGCAAGCCGCCGCGGCGGGCCAGGGCGCTACAAACTGAAGCGCAGCACCGCGGCGGGCCCGGGCAGTGACCTGTCCAGCGCCAGGTGCAGCATGCCGCCCTCCTCTTCCACGCTCTCCACCTGCGCACCGAGCACCTCGAGGTCACGCCATTCCAGCCCGGGGTTCTCTACCGTGAAGGCCGCGCCCACCTCGCCGTAGACGATGGCGTACAGCGCCTCGTCCGAACGGGTGTAGCGCAACTCGCGGCCGCCCTGGTTCTTGTAGCGTCGCCAGGGACGCGTGCCGTAAATCGCCTCGCCGTTCACCGCTAACCAGTCGCCCAGGCCCAGCAGCGGCACCTGCTGGATGGCGGGAATCATGCCGAAACTGTCCGGGCCCACGTTGATCAACAGGTTGCCGTTCTTGGCCACGGTATCCACCAGGTAACTCACCAACTCGTCGCCGCTGAGCATGTCCTGCGCGGTCTCCGCGGCATTGTAGGCGAACGAGGCGCCGAGGCCGCGGGTGCTCTCCCACTTGTAGGGCACGATGCCATCGAGGCTGTCGTACTCGGCGGTCTTGAAGCCGATGCGCGCCGGGTCGTCGGCGAGCGGGTCGGCGTTGGCGGTGAGCCAGCGCGCCAGGGCCTTCATCACGGGCACCGCGCCGGGAATCCGCGCCAGCCCGCCGAGCTTGTCCACGCCGCCCCAACGATCGTTGACCGCGCCCTCGGGGACCGCGTCGTAATAGTAAGTGAACAATTCACCCAGGCGTCCCTTCGACGGGTAGCCGATATCCGCCCACAATACATCGGGCCGGTAACGGTCTATCAGTTCGACCATGTGCGCGTGTGTGTAGTCGGCGTAGTCCTGGCCGGCGGGGGCGCTGCGCATCATGTCGCGCACCAGGTCGCCTTCGGCCACCAGGCGAAAGCTCCAGTCCAGGCCGGTGGAGTAGTAGGTGCCGAAACGCATGCCCCGCGCGCGCACGGCGCGGGCCAGTTCGCCCACCATGTCGCGTTGCGACCCCCAGTCCTGGCGATGCGGGTTCTGCACCGCGCTGGGCCACAGCGTGTAGCCGTCGTGGTGCTTGGTCACCAGCACCACGTAGCGCGCCCCGCTGCGCGCAAACAGCTCCGCCCAGGCCGCAGGGTCCCAGTCGGCGTTGACGCGCCGCTCGAACACGGGGCCGAAATCGCGGTAGGGCGCATCCCCGTAGACCGCGCGGTGGTGACGGGCGGTGGGGCTGTCCGGCTGCCGCATGCCGTACAGGTACCACTCGGCGTAGGGCAGGTCCTGGCGCTGACCATCGTGCAGCAGCATCTCTTCGAGCTCACCGGGCTGCAGCGGCTTGCCGGCGGCAAAGGCGGGAACCGACGCCGGCCCCCAGTGAATGAAAATGCCCAGCTTGGCCGCGTCGTACCATTCAGGTGTGTCGCGGGTGCGTTCAAGCAACTGCGGCTCGAGGTTGTCCGAACAGGCGCCCAGCAAGAGGGTGAGGAATAACAACAGGGAGGTGGGGCGGACAAGGCGGCGGGTTTCTCGCATGGTGTTCTCCTTATTAGTTGACACATTAAACCACTCTTCGCGGCTGTGGTGGAGCACCGCAGATTCGCCTATGCTGGGCGCAGAAAATAACAAGGTGAGCGCAATGACAATAACAGCGAACCACCTGTGTGTGGCCGTGCTCGCCGGCGTGAGCGCGCTGCCGGCAAGCACCCTCGCACAGCCGGCCCCAGGCAGCGGCGAGGGGCTGCTGGAGGAACTGGTCGTCACCGCGCGCAAGCGCGAACAGAACCTGCAGGACGTGGCGGTGGGCGTCTCCCTGATCTCCGGCAAGGCGGTCGCCGAGGCGCAGTTACGCAACGCGGCGGAGCTGAGCCGGCTGGTTCCCACCCTCAACGTCCAGGCCAGTTCCGGCCCGGCGACCTCCTCCTTCAATATCCGCGGCATCGGCACGCAGACGCTCAATACGTCGGTGGAGCCCAGCGTATCGACCATGCTCGACGGCGTGGTGATGGGCAACTCGGGCATGGCCTTCGTGGAACTGGTGGACCTGGAACGGGTCGAGGTGTTGCGCGGGCCGCAGGGCACGCTGTACGGCAAGAACGCCTCCGGCGGCGTCATCCACATTATCACCCGCGACCCTACACCGGAGTTCAGTGGCACGCTGGCCGCCACTGCCATCGAGGACGACGAGTACCGGCTGAACGGTACGCTGTCCGGGCCACTGGGGGACAAGCTGTCCTGGCGACTCACCGGCTCGGCGACAGACGACGACGGTTTCGCCGAGAACGTCTACAACGGCAACAAGGTCAATGACGCAGAGGTCTATACCGCGCGCGGCAAGCTATTGTGGCAGGCCACCGGGGAGCTGGAACTGCTGTGGAGCAGCGACTACAGCGAGCGCGACTGCGATTGCACCGCCCTGTCTGTACGATCCATCATGCCCTCCCCTGCCCAGGATGCGCTGCTGCGGGAACAACTGCCCGTGGTGCCATCCAGCTCAAACCAGGACGTCAACAACGACCAGCGCACTTTCTCCGACATCGACGCCAGCGGACACGCGCTCACTCTGAACTGGGGACTGGGCGACTACACGCTCACCTCGATCTCCGCGTACCGCGAATGGAACAGCCAGGGCATCGTCGACCTGGACAACCGCCCGAGCAACCCGCTGGCCCTGAGTTTTCCCGTGCCGCCGAAAACCGAACAGGAGCAGGTGTCGCAGGAACTGCGGCTGGCCTCGGCGCCCGCGGACTGGGGCAACTTCGTGGTCGGCGCCTACTACTTCGACCAGCAGCACGAGTCGGGCAACGACACCACCACCGCGCTGCTCAGCCCCCTGCTGCCGCCGACCACGCGCGTGACACGTACGCAGGTCGACAGCGAAAACCTCGCCCTGTTCGGCGAACTCAGCTACCTCTTCGCCCCGCATTGGCTGCTCACGCTCGGCGGCCGTTACACGCAGGACGATCTCGATTTTCACACCGTGGCCACGGGCACCGACAACCTGATCTTCGGCCCGGAGGGCGAGGTGCGCAACAGCGTCAGCGAGGACGACTTCTCGCCAAAAGTCGCCCTGCAGTGGGACTTCAGCGACGACGCGATGACCTACCTTAGCTACACCGAGGGATACAAGGGGCCGGCCTTCGACACCGCGGTGATCGCCGGCGGCAGTTTCGCCGAACCGGAAACCTCCGATGCCTGGGAACTGGGCCTGAAATCCACCTGGCTGGACAATCGCCTGATCGTCAACGTGGCGCTGTTCCACGCCAGTTACCAGGACTTCCAGGCACAGGCCCTGGTCGACGACCCGGACGACCTGCTGCCGGGCAGTTTCGTGCTGGTGAACGCCGGGGAGGTGACCACCGAAGGCGTGGAGATCGAGTTCCTGGCGCGACCACTGGACAACTGGACCCTCGGTGGCGGCTTCGCCTACACCGACGGCAGCATAGACGATTACCCGCGCGGCAATTGCAGCAACGGGCAGAAGTTTCGCGGCGACTGTCCGCAAGGCTTCCAGGACCTCTCCGGCGGCCAGCTTCCCTATACGCCCGAGTGGAAACTGACGCTCAACACGGAATACCGCCTGGCGCTGCGCGCGGCGCCCATGGAACTGGTTTTCGCCGCCGACCTGCGCGCCCAGGATGATGTCCTGTACGAAATCTCCCAGGACCCGTACACACAGCAGGACGCCTACACGGTGGTCGACGCAAGAATCGCCGTGGCCGGCACGGAGCACGGCTACAGCGTCACGGCCTTCGTCAAGAACCTGTTCGACGAGAACTACGCCACCCTGATATTCGCGCACGGCAACGAGGTCATGCAGCACGGTTACATACACCGCGTACCCAAGTACGCCAATCGCACCTTTGGCGTGGAACTGCGGTACGATTTCTAGCTTGCCGGACCGCGGCGCCCGCCTTTCACACAGGAGTAGAAAAACCATGGCCTATCCTGACAAACACGCACTGCTCGACTGGGCGAGGAACTACCCGGAGTTGTGGAACGCCGGTGACAAACAGGCGTGGATCGACAACTGGCGCAGGGTGGCGCCGGGCAGCTTCACCATGCTAGACCCGGTGGGCACGCCGCCCAAGCACGGTTTCCAGGAATGTTGCGAGGACTCCTGGGACCTGTTCCAGCCACGAGTGCGCTTTCGCATACAGCCCGGCACGCTATTCGTATGCGCCAACGAGGTCGCCTGGTGCCTGGAGAATCACTTCGAGGGACCCGATGGCGCGCAACTGCAGTACAGCGTGGAAACCTACCGCTTCGGCGACGACGGCTCGGTGGACATCCGCACCTATTACCGGGTACCCGCCCACGACAACCAGAACCTGGGGGATGTCTTCCAGTCCTACCTGCCGGAAAACTCGCAGGGCCTGTAGGCCGGGCGCGGTTCACCGCAGATTACCGGCAAGGTATGCTGTTGTGCCCACGATAAAAAAACAAAGGTCACACGCGCATATGCTTCCTGCCGATACCCCTTACCGCTCGCGCAACAACGCAGCCGCAATCGCCCTGCTATTCACCCTGGGCTGCGCCCTGCTGGGCGCCTGCAGCGACGGCAGCGACAACGTCCACCGCAGCCTCGGCGTGCCCGGCTCCGGCGATGCGAACATCATCGCGGTACCGGCCGCCACGCTACAGGGACCAGTCTCCGGGTCGCCGGTGCTGGTGAGCACCTTTTTTTCCCTGCCCGGCGTAGGTTATGAACAGGCGGAGTACTTCGTCACCGGCACCGCCAGTGCCTACGTCAACAGCAACGAGCTGCAAGCCAACGGGCGCTGGCGGGTACAGGCGGACGAGCAGGCGCAGTACCGCACGCGCATCGTGGTCAATCGCCCCTCCGACCCGGCAGTTTTCAACGGCACGGTCATCGTGGAATGGCTCAACGTCAGCGCCGGCTTCGACTCGGCGCCGGACTGGGGCATGCTGCACACCGAACTGATCCGCTCGGGCTACGCCTGGGTCGGGGTATCCGCGCAGCAGGTCGGCGTGGACGCCCTGGTTGACGGCAGCGCGGCGGCCACCATTCCCGGCACACCCATCGACGACCGCTACGCGTCGCTGGTACACCCTGGCGACGCGTTCTCCTACGACATCTACGCCCAGGTCACACAGGCGCTGCGCCAGCCCGCCACGGCTGCGCCCTGGGGCGGCCTGCAGCCACAGCGCTTCATCGCCGTCGGCGAATCACAGTCCGCCGGACGGCTGCTCACCTACGTCAATGCCTTCGCGCCCCTGCACGCCCTGTTCGAGGGCTATCTCATCCACAGCCGCACCGGGGGCAGCGCGCCGCTCAAGGGCGGCTTCGGCGACCCGGAACTGCCCACACCCGAGATTGTGCGCGTACGCGACGACCTCGGCGTGCCGGTGCTGATGCTGCAGACCGAAACCGACCTGTTCATCCTCGGCTCCTGGCCCAGCAACCAGCCCGACAGCGAGTACTTCCGCCTGTGGGAGGTCGCCGGCAGCGCCCACGCCGACCTGTATACTTTCCTGGACAACCGCTTCGACATCGGCACCGACCCCTCCGTCGCCGCGGTCATCGAGGTACTGGACCCGGTGCCGGGCATCATCAGCTGCACCGTGCCAGTCAACGCGGGCCCCCAGCACTGGGTCGCCAAGGCGGCCATCGCCGCCCTGAACACCTGGGTGAGCGAAGGCGTGGCGCCGCCGCGGGCGCAACGTCTGGCAGTGGACGGCGATGCAGCGGCCTTCCGCCTGGACGCGCTGGGCAACGTGCGCGGAGGCATCCGCACCCCCTATGTCGACGCCCCCATCGCCGTGCTGTCAGGCGAGGGACAACCGCAACCCAACTTCGATGAAATCGACCAGATCAGCGTCGACGAGGTGGATTTCTGCTTTCTCTCCGGCACGACCTTCCTGTTCGACGCGGCGACCCTGGGCTCGCTGTACGAGAGCAACGCGGCCTACATCGAGGCGGTAAACGCCGCGGCCGAGGATGCCGTGGCCAGGGGTTTCCTGCTGCGCGCCGACGCCGAGCTGATCCAGGCCCACGCCGCGGGCACGGATATCTTCGCGCCCTGAGCAGCGGGGTTCGCCCCCCGCCCCACCCGGCGCGACACCTGCGCGGCGGGACTAGTTCACTGAAACGGCGCCCACCCCTTTGTTACACTGCCTGAACCGGCGGGCGCCCGGCGCGCCACGTCGTGATTTTTTATCAATAAAAACAAGAGGATGGCGCGATGACGGACGCGCGCCGCGAGAGCGAGAAGAACATGGGCAGGGAACGTTCCCCGGGGTGGGCCATGTCATACCTATTGCGCTTTTTCGACTACTTCCTGCCGGACAGCCTGTGTACCAACCCGTCGGACCTGATGCGCGGGTACATCATTGTCGGCCTTATTTTTGCCAATATTGCGATCTGCCTGCTGATCATGCTCGGGCTGGTCTACCTGCTGGAGCTGGAGTACAACACTCCGATTGCACTGGCGCTCAACGGCGTCTGCCTGCTGGGCTACTGCGTCACACTGGTGCTGCTCAAGCGCACGGAGAACTATATCCTGTGCAGCAACCTGATCATCGCCATACTCGGCAGCGTCATCGTCTGCGGCGTACAGATCACCGGCGGCTACCTCGAGTCGCCGATCCTGCAGTTGCTGCTGCAGATCCCCCTGTTGGCCTTCCTCCTGCTCGGCCTGCGCAGCGGGCTGTTCTGGCTGGGCGGCACCCTGGCGGCGGGCGCGGCGCTGTATGTCAGCGCGATCACCAACGTCGGCTATATACAGTGGCTGCAGAACGAACAGGTGACCCAGGCGATGTACGTCATGCTGCAATTTGTACTGGTGCTGTTGGTCGGCGCCGCGCTGACAGTCTACGAAACGCTCAACGGGCTGCTGAAAAAGGAGCTGCAGGAGGAGAAGGTCAAACTGGAACACTGGGCCAGCCACGACGACCTCACCGGCATCGCCAACCGCTTCGAATTCTTCCGCCGTCTCAGGGCGGGTATCGACGAGGCCCAGGAACGCAATCACAAGGTCGGCGTGGTGTACATCGACCTGGACGGCTTCAAGCCGGTCAACGACAACCACGGCCACCACATGGGCGACGAGGCGCTCAAGGCAGTGGCGGAAAGACTACAGAAAGTGCTGCGTCTGTCGGACACCACCGCGCGGCTGGGCGGCGACGAGTTCGGGCTCATCCTGCCGGGTATCCACGTGCCGGATGATATCGAGAGCATCATGCCGAAGATTCTCGAGGCCATTCGCGAGCCCATCGAGGTCGGCGGCGTCGAGATCAACGTGCGCGGCAGTTGCGGCGTCGCCATTTTTCCCAACCACGCGGAGGACTGCGACGACCTGTGCCGCTACGCCGACACGGCCATGTACCGGGCAAAAGAAATCAGCGACGCCTACCTCGTATACAAGGACGACATGCAATCCCAGGGCGCCTGAACTTCAGAAACGCAACTTGACCCCGAGTGAGACGTCGACGTCGGAGGTATAGGCGCCCTCCAGCGACAGATGCTCATCCAGCCGGTACTCGAGCCCCACGTGGTAACGCTCCGTGGTCTCGTACTCGGCGTGCAGTTGCAGCCTCGTGGCGAGCTGCAACTCGGTCTCGAACTCGGCCTCGATCTCGCCATCCGTGGTGACAAACACCTCGGTTTCGATCAGCAGGGGCAGCACGTAGCGCAGTCCCAGCCGCCCCTCGGCGCTTTCGTCTTCTTCCTTCTCCACACCGGCGAGCAGCTGCGTCCAGCGGTCCAGCCGGTACAGGGCATTGGCCTCACCGCGCTCCTGCTCGTAGTCGCGCGATTCCAGTTCACCCTCGAAGCGATAGCGGTTGTTCGCCGTCCACAGTGACAGGCGCGCGAAATCGTCCAGCGCCTTGAGTTCGCCGGCGGCATAGAAATCGTCGTCCTTGATGTCGCTGCTGCGCTGCCGCGCGGTGTCGAACTCGCGGTTGCCGGCGTAGTCGTCGTAGCGGATCACGCGGGCCATACCGGTCTTGGCGTGGTACAGGTTGTGACAGTGGAAAAACCAGTCCTTTTCCTCGTTGGCGAGAAACTCGATGCTCACCGTCTGCATCGGCCCGACGTCAACCGTGTGTTTGAACGGACCGCCGCCGTCGTCGTTGAGCACGCGGAAGAAATGCCCGTGCAGGTGCAGCGGGTGATGCATCATGGTCTCGTTGACGAACCTGAAGCGCACGGTCTCGCCGCGCTTTACCAGGATCTTGTCCGCACGCGAGAGTGGCACATTGTTGAACGTCCAGTTATAGGTTTCCATGTCACCGGTAAGGCGCAGGAGAACTTCCCGCGGCGGCCCCTGCCCGGCATAGGCCTGGTCGTCCACATTGCGCAGCGAACGGTAGTCGAGACGGCGCGGGGTATGGTGCATGGCGTGGTGATGCGCGTGTCCGCCGGCGTGTGCGTCGTGTTGGCCATGCGCTGCATAGAGGTCGGGCCGCGGCATGTCGGGCGCCGCGCGGCGCTCACCGCTGCCGATAAACACGGAGGCGTGGCCGGAGCCGTCCTGGGCGCTGGCGCGCAGTTCCAGGGCGCCCACCGGGGGAACCGTCACCACGATATCGTAGGTTTCGGCGACCGCGTGCAACACCTCATCGACCTGCACCGGCTCGACCGCCAGTCCATCCGCGCCGATTACCTCGAACGGCAGTCCGGCGCTGTGCAACAGGAAATACGTCGAGGCGCCGGCGTTGATAAAGCGCAGCCTGATGCGCTCACCGGGTCGCGCCTCGGGGAACAGGTGCCAGGAACGCCGCCCGTTGATAAAGAAGGCGTCGTAGCCCACGTCGGCCACGTCCATGCCACCCATGCGGTTCCAGCGGTTCTCCAGCCAGGTACCCATGGCGCCGCGTTGCAGGTAGCCGGCAATGCTGGTCACGCTGTGCTTCTTCAACGCGTAGTAATCGCCGTCCTTCTTCAGGTTGGCCAGCACCTGGCGCGGCGTCTCGTTGGTCCAGTCCTGTAACACCAGCACCGCCTCGCGATCGTAGGAGACCGTCTCGCGCAAAGGCTGGACCACGATGCCGCCGTGTACACCCGACTGCTCCTGCAGGTCCGTGTGGGAGTGGTACCAGTAGGTCCCCGCGTGCTTGAGCGGAAACTCGTAGACGAAGGTCTCCCCCGGGCGGATCGGCAGGTAGGAGAGGTAGGGCACGCCATCCTGCCCGGGCGGCACGAGCAACCCGTGCCAGTGCACCGAGGTATCCTTGTCGGTGTGGTTGGTCACCGATATCCTGGCGGTATCGCCCTGGCGGAAACGCAGCACGGGCCCGGGGTAGGCGTCGTTGACCAGCATGGCGGTGGCGGGCGCACCGGCCAGTGCCAGCGAGCGCTCGGTGATCGCCAGGTGGTACTCGACCACCGCGGCCCTGGCGACGGTGGAGAAAATCAGCAAGCTCAGTAGCAAGGCGTGGCGCATCGTTGCATGATAACGCGACACAGCTGGCCGCACAGACCAGCAGTGTGACGATTCTGGACAGAATCACGCATGGATGAGTACACGCCCAGGCAAGGTTGGGTGTTGCCTACGGCGTCTGCGACGTACTGTAGAGAGGGGGAACGCGATGCAAACCCTGCGCATGCTGATACTGCTGCCGGTTCTGCTCCTGCTCCCGGCACAGGTCGGCGCGGCGGGGTTTTTCGCCGCGCAATTGACACAGGAAAACCTGCACCGGCTGCCCGCGGGAGGGCTGGACGCCATCGGCGGCAGCGGCGACTGGCTCCTCACCGACGGCGAGCTGTGCGCGGTGGTGTCCGGCGCGGACCACCCCACCTACCTGGCGCTGCACGGCGGGGCGCTGGTGGACCTGTGGCACTGCGCATTGGCCAATGACCAGTGGAGCGTCGCCCACACCCAGCTGAACATGCAGAAGGACCAGATTCCGCCGACGACCGCGATCCAGGCCGGCTACGACCAGCGCCAGGCCTGGCTGCAGGTGACGGGGGCGAGGGACGGACTGGAAGCCAGCGTGCGTTACCGGCTGGAGGCGGACCGACCGGGCGAACTGGCGGTGGAGACCACCGTCACGCGTAGCGGCGCCGGGGCGCGCATGGGCACGTTCGCCTCGCTGCTGCTGCACCCGCGCGCCTCGCTGACGCCGTTCACTGTGGACAGCGCCGGCGGCGCGGGGTCACTGGGCTTCGACCAGCCCGACATCGACACCAGCGATTTCCGTTCCGTGCTCGCCGCCGTGGGCGTGGCGGACCTGCAGGTGCTGCTCGGCAGCCGCCACCTGCAACCCACGATCAGCTACGCGGTGACGCTGGAGGGGGCGTGGTACCGTGATCCCGACGGACATGAGCGACCCGTGCACACCTTCCTTATCAGCGGCCGCACGTTTTCCATGTTCGGCGCCTTCGCGCGGCCATTTCCGGGCATCTGGCCGGACAAACCCGGCATGCTCAGCTTCGCCCTGGGGCAACTGCTGGACCTGGAGCAGGGCCACAGCCTGATCTTTCGCCAGCGCATCAGCGCCAGCCCGCGCGGCGACGCCGCCTCGCTGCTGGACCGCGTGTACGCTGGCGCCCGTGTCAGCGGCCAGCTCGATACGGCCGAGGCGGGCATCACGGTGCGCGACGCGGCCGGGACGGCGCTGACCTTCGCCCGGCCCGACGCACGGGGGCGCTTCGACTTCCGCCTGCCGGCGGCGGTGACAAAGGCCAGCGCCGACGTGCGCACGCCCTGGGGCGAGGTCAGCGTGCCCATTTCCGTGTCCGGCGCGGCGCTGGACCTCGGGCTGGTCTCCACCGGGGCCGTGGCGACCCTGGCGCTGCCGCAAGGAGACGCCATGAGCCTGGTCCTGCAGCGCGATGGCGCGAGCCCGGTGTTCCACGACGAGCTCACCGGCGGCACCGTCGCGGGCCGGCGACAGCTGATCGGGCCGGAGAGCCGGCGCCTGAGCCTGGCCGGTGTGGCGTCAGATCCCGCCACGCTGCAGCTGGCGCCGGGCCGCTACCGGGTGCTCGCCTCCCGCGGCCCCGAGTTCAGCGTGAGTGAGGCCCGCGTCGAGCTGCGCGCCGCGACGACGACCGCCCTGCGCATCGCGCCCCCGCGCAGGGTCGTGGCGACGCCGAACCTGCTCGGCGCGGACTTCCACGTGCACAGCGGCGTCAGTTTCGACTCCAGCCTCTCCCCACAACAGCGGGTACGCGATTTCGCCGCCCAGGGCGGCGAACTGCTGGTCGCCACCGAACACAACATCACCTACGACCTGGGCCCGGTGGTCGAGGACATGGGCCTGGACGGCATCATCGCCACCCTGCCCGGGGTGGAACTGACCGGCATGGCGCGCAGCGCCGCGACGCCGACCACCATCGGCCACAGCAACGTCTTCCCGGTGGCGCCGGATCCGCAGGCCTTCATGGGCGGCACGCTGCCCTTCGAGGGCAAGCGCCTGGGCCAGGTGATCGGGGACTACAAGCGCGCCTTCCCGCACAGCGTGTTCCAGCTCAACCACCCGCGCAGCGAGGCCTACGACGACGACATCAGCTTCTTCAATCACCTGTCATTCGGCAGCGCCTTCGACCCGTCACGCCCTCTTTCACAGGCGCCAAACCACGTACTGCTGGAGCGCCACGCGGGCAGCGCCTACCGCGATATCGACTTCGACAGCATGGAACTGCTCAACGGGGAGTCCCTGGACCTGTACCGCCGCGTGCGCAGCGACTGGTTCGCCCTGCTGCGACAGGACCAGTACAAGGTCGCCACGGCGAACAGCGATTCCCACGCCAGCAGCCAGCTGGTCGCCCTGCCGCGCTCCTATCTCGTCGTGGCGGACGACCCGGCAAACCTGGATACCGGGGCCGTGCTGGCCGCGTTGCGCCGCGGCGCGCTGTACGGCAGCACCGGGCCGATTCTGCGTATTGACCTGTCCGGCGCCGGCCCCGGCGACACCCACGCCGGCTCCCGCGCCACGCTGCAGATAGCGATAGACGGCGCGCCGTGGGTGGATGTGAACGAGGCCAGGCTGTGGTTGAACGGCGAGCTGTGGCAAACCCTGCCGGCCACGCCGGGCGCACGCCTGTCCGTTCCCGTCGCGGTGTCCCGCGACAGTTTCCTGTTCGTCGAGGTGGCGGGCGAAGCCGGGGACATCTACCGTGTGGTGGCGCCCGGGTTCACTCCCTTTGCCTTCGCCAATCCCGTGTTCCTGGACGTCGACGGCGACGGCTGGCGTTACGGCGAGGCGGCGCGCCAGGCCGCCGGCGCGGACTAGGGCTGCAGCGAAGCCAGCAGGCGCTCGGCGTCCTGTCGTCCGGGAAACTCCCCCGGCTGGCCGAGGGCCGCGCGCAGCTCCGTCTGCGCCTCTTTCTCCCTGCCGAGAGCCAGCAGCGTCACCCCGGTGTGGTAACGGATTTCCGCGTCGCGCGAGTTCAGCGCGTAGGCCTGGCGCAGGTAAGGCAGCGCCTCTTCATGCTGTCCCTTGCGGGTGAGTATCCAGCCGACGGTGTCCAGCAGCGCCGGGTTTTGCCTCTTGGTCAGCTCAAGCGCGCGCATGGCGGTGGCCAGGCCCTTGTCCAGGTCATCCGCCGCGTAGAGGTTGGCCAGGTTGTTCAGGACACCGGGGTCGGGCTGCAGTTGCGGATGCTCCAGCAGCAGCTCGTAGTACACAATGGCCTTGCCGGACTCGCCCTGGACCATGTAGCTGTCAGCCAGCATGCGCACCAGCGCGGGCGACAGCGCGGTCTCGCGCATGCTGCTCTCCAGTTCGGCCGTGAACTCCTCGCCACCCACACCCCGCAGGCTCAGCCGGTACAGGGCCATGACCGCGGCGTCATTGCGCCGGTCCAGGCGGTAGGCCTGCAGGTAGTTGGCCTGTGCTTCCTGCGGATCGTCCTGCGCCATGGCCAGGTCACCGCGCAGGCGCGACAGTTCCGCGTGCTGGCCAATTTTCCCTTCCAGCGCCGACAACCCCTCCTCGGCCTGCTCCAGCTTGCCCTCGGCGATGTCCAGCCGCACCAGGGCCAGCCGCGCATCCAGGGACGCGGGATTGGCGTCCAGGGCGGCCCCCAGGGTCAGTCGCGCCTCGGGCAGGTTGCGCGCGCGCACCTGCATCTCGGCCAGGCCCACCAGGCTGTCCGCGTCACCCTCCCACAGCGAGGCGAGCCGGCGCAGCGGGCGCTGGGCGACCTCGAAGTCCTGCAGCTGCAGGTAGATTTCCGCCTGCTGCACCAGGTAGTCGGTATTCAGCGGATCGGCCTTGGACAGCGCGAGGCAGGCGGTGAGCGCGTCGTCCCAATTGCCCTCGCGCGTGTACACGTCCAACCTGAATTCGTCGGGCAGCGGCGATTCCTTGTCGTAGGCGTAGACCTTCTTGCTCCAGTCCATCGCCGCTTCCTGTTGCCCCTGCAGGTAGAGGATGCGCGCCATCAACATGATGGAATTGATGTGGCTGGGACGATCGACCAGTATCTCGTTCAACAGGGTCGCGGACTGCGCGAGCTCACCGCGCTGCTTTAGCACCATGGCGCGATTGAAACGCGCCTCGACATCGAAACGCGACAGGGCCAGGGCGCTGTCGGCCGCGGCCGCGGCGCGCTCGAGATCGCCGGCGCGCAGGTAGGTGACCGCGGCGAAATTATGCGCTCGCACGGCGTCCGGGTAGGCGCGAACGACCTTGGCGGCAATATCCTGCGCCTCCTCCTCACGACCGAGATCGTGCAGCAGCGCGCCGCGCAGTAACCAGTAGGACAACGGCGGCTCGCCCGCGAACTCGGCCTGGCTCAACACGCCCAGCGCCTCGCGCGCCTGGCCGACGGAGCGATTCAGTTCCGCCTCCAGTACCGCGATGTACGGACTGTCCGTCGACTCACGCAGTTCGTCCAGCAACTCGCGCGCGCTGAGCACGCTGCCGTTGTCGATGTACAGGCGCAGCAACTGCAGCGACAGGCTGCGGTCGGCGAGAATGATCTGGCGCTTGCTGCTGAGCAGGTCATTGGCGCGGCGCGACTCGCCGTTGCGCAGGTACAGGTCCGTCAACATGCGAATGGCGGCGAGGTCCGAGGGATTGCGCGACAGGTAGGTGTTGAACAGGGTCACCGCGCTCTGGTCGCTGCCGCGCACGTAGTCCGAGGCGGCCTGGATGAACAGCATGTTGTCGCTGGACTGCATCATGATGGTGTCCAGCTCGGACAGGGTCTGGCTGAGCTCCGACAACATGTCATTGCCCGTTTCCATGTCACCCTGGCTGATCATGACGATGGCGCTGAGCAGGGTTGCCGCGGGATCCTGCGGCGACTCCTCCAGGATAAGCTCGAGGTAGCGCTCCAGTTCCTGCTCCTCGCCGCGCATCAGGTGGACGCGGGCGAGCGCGCGCAACACCCGGATATCCTTGCTGTCCAGCGCATGGGCCGTTTCCAGGCTGCGCAGCGCGGCGTCGTAATGGTCCTCGGCAATGGCGAGTTCCGCCTCCAGTTCCAGGGTCTTGGTATTGTCCGGGTCGAGCACCCGGGACCTGGCGATCAGCTCGCCCGCCTCTTCCAGCATGCCGCTGCGGATATACACCGCCGCGAGGGTATTATTGGAGCGCACATCCGCCGGGAACATCGCCGCCGCTTCCTCGAACTCGCGCCGCGCGCGGTCGGTCTCTCCCTGGAGCAGGTAGCCCTGGCCCTTGAGCAGGGCCCACTCGAAGCGACTCTCCGGGGTGAACTCGGGGTAGGCTTTTTCCAGCTCGAACAGCTTGTCGACACGTTTTTGCAGCACCAGCGCGGTGCCGTAGATGGGCAGGACGAGGTTGATGTCAGCCCCCAGCAACAGCGCCTCCTCGGACTCCTTGGCCGCCCCGTGCACATCGCCGGCGTTGAAATGCACCTTGGCCAGCAGCAGGCGCGCGGAGACCATGTTCGGGTCCACCTGCAGGGCGTTTTTCAGGTGGATATACGCTTCCGCGTACTCCTGCTCCGCGTAGGCCTGCACACCCTGCTCGTAGTACTCGTTCTTGTCCTGGGACAGGCCAGGCGTAGAAAACGCCAATGCCACACTCAGCGGCAATACCTGGGTGAAGAGTCTGCTCAAAAGTCGTCCTCCGCCGGGCCCGGCGCTGCCGCCGGACAATGGGGAGGATGGTAACGCAGGCATAAAAAAAGCGGAATTTGTGAATTCCGCTTTTTCGAAGAATTGAGAACTGGCGCGTGCCGATCTAGGCAGCAGCCCTCAAGGCGGCAAACCGGCCGCGCAACAACACCAGGCCCAGCAGCATCAGGGGCAGGCTGCCCGGCACGGGCACTTCACCCGGGGGCTGGTCGTCGGGTGTCGAGGTCTTGATCAGGCTGAGCTTCATGCCGTCATCACCACTATCCAGGCCGGAACCGCTGCCGAAGACGGGATTGTACACACCCACCAGCCAGGCAGTGGAGGTGACATCGGCGCCGTTGACCGCGTAGTAGCTCAGGCCGACATTGTTGTAGTTGCCCACGGAGTTGTAGTTACCGCCGTTGCTGGACAATACATCCGCCCAGGTCCCGCCCAGGGGGCTGAAACCGCCCGTGCCGTCGTAGGCGAGGATGGAAACGTCGGCGTAGTTACCACCGCCGTCGGTCGCCCAGCTCAGGTCGATACCCTCGAGGTTGACCTCGGTATCGAACTCCAGCAGCAGCATGTCGAACTCGCCGTCGGAGTCGCCGGACACGCTGTCGATGGAGTGGTTCGGCGAGCTGGTGTTCTCGTCGTCGTTCTGGATACCCAGGGCGGAACTCTGCGCCCACAGCAGGCGCGCGGCCTCCACGATATCGTCACCGCTGACGTCGCCGGTGTCGGAATACGCGCGTACGGTCAGGCCGACACCACCACTGGACATGGTGAGCGTATTGCCGTTGCCGTTGCCCGAGAAGCTCTGGCTGCCGCTGTCGAAGTCGAAGGTCTGCATCGCGGCCATCGCCGGGGCGCCCTGCAGAAGCGCCAGGCTGCCCAGCGTCGCGAGAATTGTCCTGATCTTTAAAGTGGCCATGTCCCTGAATATCCTTAGCCGTTACCTGTAGTGTAGCCCGCCGCGAGCCAAAAAACCGCTGCGGGGGACAGGAAATAAAGCAATTATCGAACCAGAATTACCAACCTGTTGTTTTAAAACAATAAAATTTAAATACCGCCACGCCCCGCCGGCGCGCCCTCGGCCATTTGTAAAATTTCCCGACAGCGCCGGCAGCCCATAGTGTGAACCAGTTCACAGGGCGGGCTCAGCCGCCGCCGATGCGGTACAGCGGCAGGGGGTCGGCCTGGGCGAAATGCGCCTGCAATTCGTCCACCCCCAGGGGCTGCGCCGACTCCAGTACCTGCTCCTCCACCGGCGAGCGCCACAGCGCGGTGCGATAACCGCTGAAGGACAGACACTGGCCGTTACAGCGCACCGCCGCGTCGCTGGCCAGCCAGACCAGGCCCGCGGCCACCTGCTGCGGCTCGCCGAAGCCCAGTTCCCGCGCGGTCTTGCCGGCGCGGTCGATCAGCGGCTGGGTCATCTCGGTGTGTGCGTAGGGCCACATGGCGTTGCAGCGGATGCCGTAGCGCTCCAGTTCCTTCACCGCGGTGTACATCAGGCCCATCATGCCGGCCTTGGCGGCGGCGTAGTTCGCCTGCCCGAAGTTGCCCACCAGGCCCGAGGCGGAGGTGACCTGGATGATGTGCCCGCCGCCCTGCTCCCGCATCACGCGCCCGGCCTCACGGGTGCACAGGAACGGCCCGCGCAGGTCCACCGCGATCACCTCGTCGAACTCCTCGTCGCTCATTTTCAGCAGCGTGCGATCGCGTACGATGCCGGCGTTGTTGACCAGCACATCGATACCGCCGAAGTTGTCAACACAGGCCTCCACCAGCGCGCGACAGACGGCACTCTCCGCCACGGAGCCGCGCACGGCCACCACCGCCGCACCGGCCGCGCGCAGTTCCGCCTCCACGGCGGACAGCGCGGCGCCGTCGGTGCCGTTGATGACCACGCTGGCGCCCTCGGCGGCGCAGGCCAGGGCGAAGTCGCGCCCCAGACTGCGCGACGAGCCCGTGATGACCATGCGCTTGCCCTGTAATCTACCCTGTTTCCTGTCCACCGCCTGCCGCTCCATTACCTGTCTGTGAAAACGGCTGCCATTATGCCGCCATTGCCCGCAACACGCACCGCTTCGCCGCGCGGCAGCCCGGGCTGCGGGACCGGCGCCGCGCCAGTGGCAGAGGCGGCGAAAACCGGGTTTCCGCCAGCGAGTTGGGATACACTAGGGCATCCCTGAACAATGGCAAGGTATTCAGGTCGCAACGCCCGCTGCGCAATATCGCGATTGTCCAGGGGCGCTGCGCACCTGGGTGGAAGACACAGGCAACCGAGTTGAAACCCGCTCCCAGAGAATTCGCCGCCGACACCCATGCGGGCCTGGTTCGCAACCACAACGAGGACTGCTTTGCCGCCGAAGCCGACCTGGGCCTGTGGCTGGTCGCGGACGGCGTCGGCGGACATGCCGGCGGCGAGGTGGCCAGCGGCATAGTACGCGACACCGTGCGCGCACAGGTTGCAGCAGGGGCGACCTTGCCCGAGGCGATCCTGCGCAGCCACGAGGCGGTGCTGGCGGCACTCACCGGGGGCGATGACGACCGCGGGATGGGCTCGACCGTCGTCGCGTTGCGCACCGACGGTGACGACTACGAACTGTGCTGGGTGGGCGACAGCCGCGCCTACCTGTGGAACGGCCAGTTGCGACAACTGACCGAGGACCACAGCCGCGCGGGAGAACTGCTGGCCAGCAACGCCATCACCGCGGCAGAGGCCAACACACACCCGGAGCGCCACGTACTGACGCAGTCTCTGGGGGTATCGGGCTCCATGAGCCTGCACCCCGGCCGCGTCACCGGCACGCTCAAACCCGGGGACCACCTGCTACTGTGCAGTGACGGGCTAACGGACGAATTGTCGGACAGCCTCATCGCCCACCTGCTGGGCGACCACGACTCCCCCAGGTCACAGGTCGACGCGCTGATGAGCGCCGCTCTCGACGCCGGTGGCAAGGACAACGTCACGGTGCTGGTGGTCGGCGCGGTGCAAAGCAGGGACGGCAATACGCCGTCCGCCGAACTGGAGACGACAAAGAACACGCGGCGCAGCGCCAGCGGGGGCCGGCCGAACGACGGCAAGTTCCCGCTCAGGGCGCTGGCGCTGGTGACGACGCTGGCGCTGCTGGCAGTTTGGCTGATGCTCTGACAGGGAGGAACGAGTGGACATCATAGGCAGGAAGATCGGGCGCTACGATATTCAGAGCCACCTCGGCGAGGGCGGCATGGCGCATGTCTACCGCGCCTTCGACCCGGGCATCAACCGCACCGTCGCCCTGAAGATACTCAAGTCGGAACACTGCCAGGACAAGGAGCGCCGCAGCCGCTTCATCAAGGAAGGCAAGGCGGCGGGCGCCCTGACACACCCGAACATTGTCACGGTGTACGACGTGGGCGAGCTCGAGGGCCAGCCCTACATGATGATGGAGCTGCTGGAGGGCCAGACACTCGAAGACGTGTTGCGCCAGGAGTCGCGCCTGCAGATCGAGTCGATCATCGAGATCGCCATGCAACTGGCCACCGGCCTGGACTACGCCCACGGCAAGGGCGTGGTACACCGCGACATGAAACCCGAAAATGTCGTGCTGTCGCCGGATGGCCGCTCCGTGAAAATCGCCGACTTCGGCATCGCGCGCATGGAAAACGCCGGCGACAAGGAGACCACCCAGGTCGGCATGATGCTGGGCACGCCGCGCTACATGTCCCCCGAGCAGGCCGGCGGCGAGCGGGTAGACGGGCGCTCCGACCTGTTCTCGGTGGGCGTGATGATGTACGAGATGATCACCGGGAAAAAGGCCTTCGACGCCGAGTCGATGCCGACACTGATCATGCAGATCATGCAGAAAGACCCGCTGCCCATCCGCCAGATCACCGCGGACGCGCCGGTCGGCCTGCAAAAGATCGTGGACAAGCTGCTGCAGAAAAAGGCCAGCCGGCGCTTCCAGAGCGGTGCGGAACTGCACGCGGCCCTGGCCAGGGAACTGCAGGCGCTGCGCGAGGACCGCGAGGAGACCGCCGGCTACCTGCCGCTGCAGGTGAAGTGGACGGCTATCCTCTCCGCACTGGTGGCCGTTACCATGACGGTGAGCGCATTCCTTGTGTTTCGCGCGCAGAGTAACGTGCTGACCCAACAGGCTATCGACGCCGGGGTATCACTGAGCAAGTTCGTCGCGGTGCAGGCGGCCATTCCCGTGCTCGGCGAGGACTGGGTCAGCCTGGACGCCTTCGTCCAGGACGCCGCGGCGCGCGAGAGTTTCCGTTACCTGATGGTGTCGGACCACACCGGCACGGTGCGCGTCGCCAGCGAGCCGTCACTGGTTGGCGAACCCTGGCTGGCCGGGGAGGACGCGCCGACCATCTTTGTCCAGGACCAGGTCGAGGTGACCGAGTCCGGGGACGTTTTCAATTTCAAACTGCCCGTGTTGTTCAACGAGACAGTCGTCGGCGAGGTCAACATGGGGCTGGACACGCGCCAGCTGGACGCCGCCCTGGGCACCACGCAGCGCATGATGGTGGTGCTGGGATTTGCCGTGGTGCTGGCGGTGGCCGTGGCCATCTATATTTTCAACAAGCAGATCGCCAAGAACATCCTGCTGGCCACGCGCGCCTTGCGCCTGTTCGGGCAAGGCCAGCTGGAGACGCGGATATCCAAGCACAGGGCCGACGAATTCGGCGAACTGTTCGCCAGCTTTAACGCCATGGCCGACTCACTGGAATCGATGGCCGATACCTCCACCAGGCCCGCCGAGGGCGGCGACAGGATCAAATCGCCGCTGGAGAGCACGGACATCGATGTCAGCGGCATCACCCGGGCGTCGGTGGAGGAACACACGGTAGTGCGCGGGGTCGACGATGGCGACTGACTGGCGCACGGCCTTCGCGACCCTGCTGCTGGCACTGGCCGGCTGTAGCTCGCAGCCCACAGGTGAGCCGGGTATGGCGGACCTGGACATTGTCGCGCGCAACGCCGATCACGCCCTGGTGCAACTGCGTCCGGGACAGGATATCGAGGACCTGGCGCGAATCTTCTACGGCCACCCCGGCGAGGCGTGGCAGGTGCGCGAGGTCAACGCGCCAGGGCGCGGACGCAGCGGGCAACTGGTGGCGGTGCCGCTGCGCCCGGTCAACCCCTCCTCGGTGTACTTCAACGGCTACCGCACCGTGCCGATACTCTGCTATCACCAGTTCACCGCCGCGGACAGGGCATCACACCAGCTCGAACTCAGCGCGGCGGCTTTCGAGGAGCAGATTCGCTACCTGCTGGACAACGATTTCGTCATCCTCTCCTTCGCCGACGTGGAGGACATCCTGCGCGAGGGCCGGCCCATCCCGGAAAAATCCGCCGTGATCAGCATCGACGACGGTTACCGTTCGGTCTATGACGTGGCATGGCCCATCCTGAAAAAATACCGCGTGCCGACCACGCTGTTCATCTACACCGATTTCATCGGCGCCCCCGCCGCCCTGACCTGGGAGCAGATCGACGAGATGGCGGCCTCGGGCTTGATCGAGATCGAGTCACACGGCAAGAGCCACGCCAGCCTGTCGCGCCTGGCGGGCGAGCCCGCCGGCGCAGCCTACGGCGCGCGGGTCGCCGCCGAGATCAGCGGCGCCAACGCGGCCTTCCGCCGGCACACCGGCGCGGAACCGCGCTACCTGTCCTACCCCTACGGCAACAGCAGCGACACGGCGGCACGCATCGCGCGCGAGGAAGGCATGCTGCTGGCGGCCACCGTGACCCGCGGCGACAACACCGTCTACGCCGACCCCTACCTGCTGCATCGCACCATGATCTACGACAGCCACGACCTGGCGCAATTCCGCAAGCTGCTCAGGGTGTTCAGGGAAAAGAATCTGCAATGAGCCGGCTGTGTCTACTCGCCACCTGCTGGCTGTGTCTGTACTTGTGCGCCTGCGCCACCCTCCCCGGGCGCGAGGCGGCGACCCTCGCGTTCGTCGAGGCGCAGAAAACCCAGGCCAGGGAGCTGCGCCAGCAGGACAGGCTGGCGGACTCCCTGGCGCTGTGGCGCACCCTGCTGCCGCTGGGCGCGCCGGACGAGGAAACCCGTCGGGCCATCGCCGAGCTGGAGAAAGAGATCGCCGCGCAAACCGCGAGCAACCTGCGCCGGGCGCGCCGCGCCTACGCCGGCGGCAATACACGCCAGGGTGACACCTGGCTGCTCAAGGTGCTGGCCCTGTCGCCGGGGCACCCGGAAGCGCTGGAGCGGCTCGGGCACACCGCCTCGGAGCGCGCGAGCGCACAGCAACGCAACAAGAGCGAACAGGAAAACCGGGCGGCGAAACAGCGCGCGGCGCCGCGGGCCGCGTACGCGCCGCCGGATGACAGCGGCAGGATGCGCACACTGTACGAGCAGGGCGATTTCGAAGGCGTGATAGCGCTGGGACGCCAGGCCGCCCCCGCGGCCGGCACGCGGCAGGCGGCGCTGCTGCGCCAGGCGCACATCGCGCTGGCCGAACGCGCCGGTGGCGCCGGCCGCAACGAACTGGCGCTGGAGCACCTACAGGCGGCGATGATCGCGCAGCCGGAAGAGGACGACCCGCTGCTGGCACGCAGCCTCGAGTTGCGCGGCGCGCTGTCCCGGCACTGGTACGAACAGGGCAGCCGCCTGCTCAGCAGCGACCTGGACGCGGCGGTGGTGGCGCTGGAAAAGGCGCTGCAGTACAACCCCTACAACGCCAATGCGCAGCGCAAACTGGCACAGGCGCAGACACTGCAACGCAATCTCCAGCGCATTGAGGGAGCGCGCTGATCGGGATCAGGGTTTGGGGTCAGGTTCCGGTGGCTCCTGCGGCGCCTCCGGGAGCAGCGTATCGTCGCTGGAATCGGTGGTGTTGATAAAGGTCGTCTGCGTCATGCTGTCCTGCTCCTGGCGCGGCCGCGAGTAACTTTCCGTGACGCGGAAAATCACGTCGTGCAGGCGCACCTCGTCCTCGTGGCGCAGGATGTGGCGACCCTGGATGGGCTTGCCGTTGACCACCGTGCCGTTGGCGGAACCCAGGTCCTCCACCACCAGCGCGCCGTCCTCCAGTTCCAGGCGCGCGTGCTTGCGCGACACATGGGGGCTGACGATTGCGATGTCGCACTCCAGTGACCGCCCCATCTCGACCGCATCCTCGATACCGAAGCTGAGGCCGGTAAGCGGCCCGGTCTCGGCAGAAATGATCCAGCCGAAATCCTTGCCCCCGCTGTCCTTCTGGAAGTAATTGGCCACGCGCGAGTGCCGCCGATCGTTGATCGGCGCCATGTTGCGCAGGACCCGCCGCTCGACGAAGGACGTGGTGCGCACGATGCCGCGCGGGGTGACCTGGAAGTACCAGGCGAATATGAACGTGACGGGAAAGCCAAGAATGGCCGTGAGTAGCAGCAGGCGCGACGCCTGCTCGTCGTCCAGGCCCAGCGGTTCGAACAGTACGTCACCGACCTGCAGGGCGACCCAGCAGACGATGATGTAGTAGATGCAGGTGCGCACCACCCTGCGCCGTTTCAGTTCGCGCAGGAACGAGCCACCCCTGTTGTCCCCAATTATCTGCATCGGTCCGCTCAGAGCAGGTTGCTGAGTTTCCTGCGCAATTCTACCGCCTGGGAGCGGTAGAGGCGCGCATTCTCGTGGTCCGGATCCGCCGCCAGCACCTCGTCCCAGAGGCTGATGGCACGGTCCAGGTCCTGGGCGCGGTAGGCATTGAGCGCCTCGCGGTGCAGGGCTTCCACCCGCTCGCTACTGAGGGGAACCTGCGCCGCTGCCGGTGCGCTCACCGCTGCCGCCTCCACCGCGGGCTGCGGTTGCGGCGGCGGAGTCGCCGGCTCTGCTGCGGGCATCGCCTGCGGCTCGGCGGAGACCTCGACCTCGCTCACCGCCTGCGCTTCGTCCGCGGGTTCAGCCGCCGGGGGCGATTCGGCCTCCAGGGCAGGCTCTGCCGGCTCCGTGGCAGGCATTTGCGGCTGCGTCTCGGTGGCGTCATCGGCGGCGAAGGCCACCCGCGCTTCGGCGGTGAGCGGAACACGGATGGTCTGCCCCGCGGTGAGCTTGCGCGGCTCGGCGATGCCGTTGTACTTGGCCAGGGCGTGAAACTTGAACACGCTGCCCAGGTAATGCTGGGATACGCTGGACAGCGACCAGCCCGAGGTCAGTTCGATTTCGCGATACTGCGGCGGAAAGTACTCGTCGGCGGGCAGGTCGATCTGCCGCAGCAGGTCGCGGCCGACTTCACTGTTCGGCTGCGACTGCAGGTAAAGCGACAGCTCGACGCGGGCGTGGCCGGGTTCGCCCTCCTCCAGCAGGTAGAGCACCTCCCTGAAACGTTCCTTGTCGGAGAGTCCCTGCTGTGGGGTGTAGGCGGTTTCCTGCACCGCCGTCGCTTCCGCCTCGTCCGCCACTTCGCCTCCCGGCATGGCGCAGGACTGCAACAATAGAGCTGTGAGAAGCACGATCCCGGCAAGGGGTCTCACTGCTCCCTCCATTTCGGCGGTTAACAAGCCACTCAATATAGCCAAGAAATCCAGTAACTACAAAGCCTTATTGCAC
This sequence comes from Halioglobus sp., assembly GCA_002699145.1. Classification (GTDB taxonomy): domain Bacteria; phylum Pseudomonadota; class Gammaproteobacteria; order Pseudomonadales; family Halieaceae; genus Marimicrobium. Next base: position 7,028 of record PABK01000034.1, on the reverse strand, counting down.
TACGCCGGCATCGGGTTCTGACCCGTTCGGGCCAGTTCACGCGCACCGGTCGCCGCCGGGGTAGTGGCGCAACCCCATTCCCTGGCCGGCGCCGACCTGCCGGATTCGGCAACCGAAGTACGACGCGCGCGCCAGGCAGTCTATACTCGGGGCATCAATTCATCACGGAGCTTCACCATGGATATCATCGCAATCGGTACGCAACTGCTCAACGAACGGCTGGGACTGTCGGTCGACGCGGACACCATCGCCTCGGCCCTGCGCTCACTGCTGGGCGACGGCGATGGCAACATCGACCTGGCGGGGCTGGCCAGCCGCATGGCCGGCGGCAATCTCGACGCCATCCTGCAGACCTGGCTGGGCGACGGGGACAACGCACCGGTCTCGGCACAGGACATCCTCGGCCTGTTCGGCCAGGGCCAGGTGAGCGAATTCGCCTCGACGGTAGGCACCGATACCGACAGCGCGGCGGCGGGACTGGCCGATGTCCTGCCCCGGCTGATGGACCAGGCGAGCAGCGGCGGCAACCTGCTGGACTCCCTGGGCGGCGCCGGCGGCCTGCTCGGGGCGGCGAAATCCCTGCTCGGCTAGGCGGCACAGCAAAACGGCAAGCGGCGCGCGGCAAGCGGCGTGCGGCAAGCGGCGCGGGCCTAGAGCCCGCCAAAGGCGAGACCCTGCACGATGTAGGCCTGGTAGTTGATCCCGGAGTACTGCCCGGGTTCGTTCTGGGTCATGATCACCCCGACCAGCCCCGTGCTCGGGCTGACGAAGAAGGTCGTGCCGTAGTAGCCCGACCACCAGAAGTCGCCGTCGCGGTCCGGCATCGCCGAGGCCTCGGCATCGGCCACCACGGCCATGCCCAGGCCCCAGCCCACGCCGTCCACGCCGCCGGAACCGTCCGGCCCGCCGCTGGCGAGCACGCCCTCCGGCACGTGCAGGCGGGTCATCTGGTCCACGCTGGCTTGCTGCAGAATCCGCACTCCCTGGTACTCGCCGCCGTTCCACAGCATCAGCGCGAAGCGCATGTAGTCGGAGACGGTGGACACCAGCCCGCCCCCGCCCGGGTTCCAGGCGGGGTCGTAGTGCGTCCGGGCTGCCACCAGCTCACCGTCGGCGTCCTGGGTGTATACCGTCGCCATGCCGTCGCGCTCGTCGGCGGGCGGCTCGTAGCGCGTTGCGGTCATGCCCAGCGGCCCGAAAATGCGTTCGCGCATGAAATCGCCGATTATCTGCCCCGTCACCTCCTGTATCACCGCCGCCAGCAGGTCGGCGGATACGCCGTAGCGCCACCGCGTCCCCGGGTCCTCGAACAGCGGCAACTCGGCCAGCGCCGCCACGCGCTCACGCAGGCCGCCGCTGGCCTGCTGGTGCAGGCCGTTGGCCGCCCAGTGCTCCTGCAGCGGCGAGGCCTGCATGCCGGGCCCGGTGCCCGAGGCGAACATCAGCAGGTGCCGCACCTGCATTTCCACCGCGGGCGCGCGCGTCGGGAAGGCGCCGTCCGGGCCGGGCTCATGGCTGCTGGCGACGCGCACGCCCGCGTACTCTGGCAGGTACTTCGCCACCGGGTCGTCCAGCCCGAGGCGGCCCTCCTCGACCAGGATCATGGCGGCGACGGCGGTGACCGGCTTGGTCATGGAGGCGATACGCACCTGCGTATCCAGCGTCATCGGCTGCCTGCCGGCAATGTCCTTCCAGCCCGCCGCGTCGCCGTGGATGACCACGCCGTCACGGGCGAACAGGGCGATATAGCCGGAGCGCTCACCGCGCCAGGCGGACACGCGCATGTACGCGTCCATCGCGGCGCGGCTCCACCAGGACAGGTTGTCGGGTTGCGCCAGGCCAGCGGCGGCCGGCGGCACGTCGAATTCCTCAGAGGCGCCGCTGCAGCCGGCCAGGACGATGGCCACGGCCAGCAGCAGGAGTCGGAGTTTATGCATTGTTGTTCCCCGTGTCGTGTCAGCCGCCACAACATAGCAAATCGCCGCCAATCCCGCCCGTTCCCGCGGTGCGCACGATCAGGGCACACCCGTCGCGGGAGGCGCGGGCTTGTCGCGGGCGCGTCGCTGGCGCATGATGCGCCGGGTACGCTGTTCGTCGATCCCCCGGCAAAACGACCGGCCAGAAAAAGAAGGAGAACCCGCATGTCCGTGTCCACCGAAATCCTCGCCCCCGTCGTCGCGCTGCTGTGCTGGACCAGCGTGATGTGGCTGTGGATGTACGCCACCCGAATTCCAGCGATCCAGAAGGCGGGAATGCAACTCGACCCGCAACGCCCCAGCGGCCAGCAGATGGCCGAACTGCCCGCCAGCGTGCGCTGGAAAGCGGACAACTACAACCACCTGATGGAACAGCCCACCATGTTCTACGCGGTGGCCTTCGCCCTGGCGCTGCTGGGGGAAGGCAGCGGCCTGAATCTCAGCCTGGCCTGGGCCTACGTCGGCCTGCGCGTGGTGCACAGCCTGCACCAGTCTCTGTGGAACAAGATCGAGGTGCGCTTCGCCATCTTCTCCCTCTCTTCGCTGGTGCTCATCGCGCTGGTGGTACGCGCGGCACTGACGCTCTGGTAGTGCGCCCGGCGCCGCCCCGGAAGCGGGCCAGAACGGGGCAAGCGCCCGCCGGACATTCCCGCTGCCACCAGCGGGCGCCACTGCGACCACGATGCGCATCACGCCACTACTAGCGAGCCTGTTGCTCACCTGCCAGGCAGCGGCGCAGTCCGCGGGCGAGGCAATACGCTTCGAGGACGCCAGCGCGGCCATGGGCATACGGTTGTCTTCGGCCACCTTCTCCATCGTGGCCACAGACCTCGACCGCGACGGGATGGACGACATTCTCCTGGGCCGCCACAGCCGGCCGCCCGTACTGCTCCTGAACCGTCCCGGCGGTTTTACCGACGCCTCCGCGGCGCTGCCTGTCAAACATCCGGCCGACCGCCACGGTTACACCGTCGTCGACCTGGACAACGACGGCGACCTGGACATCGCGATCGCCGCCGGCGGCGCCGACGGTTTCGGCATCGGCAGCCCCAACCAGTTACTGGCCAACCAGTTGCGGGAAACGCGCCGGCTGGCTTTTAGCGACGTGTCGGCGCACTCGGACATCGCCAGGCCCCGGCACCGTTCACGGCAGCTTTTCCCGCTACCCACGAAAGACGGCTCAGCGCTGGATCTCTACCTGACCGCCGTCCACCAGCATCGCGAGGACTCCACCAACCTCCTGTTCCGCAACAGTCGTCGCGACGGCGTCATCGCCTTGCATGCGCTGCCCAACGCCTCACTGGCGCGCCGCCTGGAATCCGACGGCAAGGACCTGTTCTTCGACTTCGACCGCGACGGCGACCTGGACTTCCTGCACCTGGGCAATCTGCAAACCCGCCTGTATCGCAACGAGGGCGGCGAATTCACCCACTACCCATCGCGCCTGGACGAACTGCACGGGGTGCGCAGCGCCGCCGCGGCGGACTTCAACAACGACGGGTACGCGGACCTCTACTTCGGTGGACGCAGCGGCAAGACCGACTCCGACCGCGTCTCCTTCGGCAGCGACAGGCTGCACTTCAGCGTCTACGCACAGCAGGGCGACACCCAGGACAGCCTGTCACTGGCCGCCGCTTCCGCCTCGCTATCCTTCGACCTGTCCCAGCACAATCCCGAGATCGGCAGGACCAGCGCCTCGTCCGGGGACATCTTCCTCGGCGCCGGCCGGCACAACCCGGACAGCCGCAAGGGCAGCGTCAGCGCCGAGGCGGCCGCCGGCGCACCGGCATCCACCGAGGCGCCCGGCACCTACATCTGGTTCGACAGGGACAGCGCCCGCTGGACAGTGCTGTGGCGTCACCACAACAGCGGCGGCAGGCGCAACGGCATGTTCGCGGCACACGGTATCGCGCAGCTGCGCCTGCAGGATATGGAACAGACGCAACCGCGCGAGGTGTACGACTACCTGCTGGTCAACCGCGCCGGCGAGGATTTCGAACTGCGCCTGCTGGATTCACTCAGGCACCGCCAGTGGACCAACTATGTCACCGCCGCCGACTTCGACAACGACGGCCTGGTCGATATCGCCGGCGTGCGCTCGCGCGAGGAGTCAGACTACAACGGCGAGGCGTTTATCGCCATCAACCGCGGCGACCTGCGGTTCGACAGTGTGCCCATCATGCCCGGCACGGCGGACGACCTGTACCGTTCCGGGCTCGTCGTGCACGGCTTCTTCAACGACGACGGACTGCCGGACCTGTTGCGCAGCAACGGCATGGGGCTGCCGCCGAACAACCGCGGCCCCTACCAGCTGTGGCTGAATGCCAGCGCCACGGACAACGGCTACCTGCTGCTGGAGCTGGAGGGCGGACGCGCCAACCGCGACGCCGTCGGCGCCTGGGTGGACCTGTTCGACCGGGACGGCACACTGCTGGGCCACCGCCAGCTCGGCCCGGGTTACGGGCGCGGGCAGGACAGCCACAAACTGCATTTCGGCCTGGGCCAACAGCAGGGTCCGTTCAGGCTTGCGATACGCTGGCCGGGAGACACCGCAACCCGACAGGTGCTGCTCGCCGGGAGCGGTTTCTACCGGCTGCGCCAGCCGGAGTGAGAACGCTCAGGCGACCAGGTTGCGGCCGCCGTCCACGGTGATCACCTCGCCGGTGATGAAGGGTGCATCGCAGGCCAAAAACGCCACCGTACGGGCAATGTCCATGGGCTCGCCCAGGCGTTGCAGCGGCGTGGCTGACACGGTGCGCTCGCGCTCCGCCGCATCGTAGGCCTCCTCGCCCTCGGGCCAGATAATGGCGCCGGGCGCGATGCCATTGACGCGTACCCGCGGCCCCAGTTCCAGCGCCAGGCTGCGGGTCAGCGAGGCCAGGCCGGCCTTGGCCGCCCCGTAGGCGTTGTAGTGTCGCAGCGGGCGCTGCACGTGTACGTCGAGGATATTGACGATGCTGGCGCCGGGACCAAACCCGGACAACAGCCCCTGTACCAGGAAGTAGGGTCCGCGCAGGTTGGCGCCGAGCATCTCGTCGAACTGCCCCGGGGTGCATTGCTCCAGCGGCGTCGGTGCAAAACCCGAGGCGTTGTTCACCAGCAAGTCGACGCGCTCCCGCTGCGCGAGAATGTCCGCGGCCAGGGCGAGCGCCTGCTGCGGGTCGCCCAGGTCGGCGCTGAACAGCGCACAGGACTCGTTACGCAGGCCGTTGAGCTCCGCGGCCAGTTCCCGCGCCGCGGCGGCGGAGGCGCGATAGTGCAGGGCGATATCGAAGCCCAGCGCATGCAGGTGTGAGGCGACGACGCGGCCGATACGCCGCGCGCCGCCGGTGACCACGGCCAGCCTGCCGGACCCGGTCATCAGCGCGGTCCCCGCTCAGCCCAGCAGCAGCGGGCTGAGAAAGAGAAAACACAGCCCGCCGTCGATCAGCAGCGGCGCGATGGAGGCCTGCAGGCCGATACCGTCCACCGCCAGGGACCAGAAGCGCGCCAGCGTCACGCCGCCCCAGCCCATCCCCAGGGCGGTGAAGATCACCGGGTCGCCCAGGCCCAGTGCGGCGACGGCCATGCCGAGGTTGAGCCCGCCGAACACACCGCGCGCCTCGGACCAGCCCGCGGGAGTCTGCAGGGCGATACCGACCTGGTCCAGGAACAGCCGCGGCCGGAAGAAACCCACCAGGCCGATCAGCAGGGTGATGCCCGCCCCCACGCGGGGCAGCCAGTACACGACAGTTTCCATGGTGCGCCTCCTTTAGCTACTGCGCCTCAACATACGCACAGGACGGGCCCGGGGCAACGCGGCGGCGCGTCCCACGGTCCACTGGCTTGAACCAAGGGCGTGACAGGCCGCGGAGCACCCCCCGCTGGCCGTAAATAGTCCCGTATTTTTCCCTTTGAAGGCCCGCCCGGCCCCCTTAGCATGGGCGTAATCCCTCGAGTGAGAAAAGGGAACGTTCCGTTCGTACTACCCGCAAGGAGACTGACATGTTCAAGAAAACCGCACTCGTCGCCGGCATCGGCCTGGCGATTTCAGCAACCGCCCAGGCTGATTACCGCTGGGAAGCAGGGGGCGCCATCACCGGCGGCGATGTGAGTTCGCTGGGAGTCGACGGCACCTTCTACCTGGACCGCGTCGACGACACCAAGGGCCCCCTGGGTGAGGCGGATTTCATCGACCGCGCCTCCTCCATCTCCCTGGGTTACACCGACGGCGAAACCGACTCGGACGACACCCCCGACCTGGACATCTCGCGCTTCGCGGCCGACAGCCGGCTGGTCTTCGGCGACGGCGGCTGGATCGTCGACCTCGGCTACGAGTACGGCGAACCTGAACTGGCCGACGGCCCCAACCCGCTGGACACGGAAGTGACCGTGGCGAGCATCGGCTTCGGTAAGTACCTGTTCGAGAACACCACGCTGAGTGTTTCCTACATCTACACCGACGTCGAGGTGGACGTCGATGGCGGCAGCACCTTCGAGGGCGACGTCGACAGCTACCGCGCCGACGTCGACCACCTGTTCCAGTGGGGCGACGGTGCGGGCCTGAAAGTGCACGCCGCCTACGGCTTTGTCGATGTGGAGAACAATGACGACATCGACATCTACGAGATCGACGGCACCTGGTACATCTGCCGCGACCTCGGTATCGGCGCCGCCTACCGCCTGACCGACGACGACGGCCTGGAACTCGAGGAGTACGGCGTCAGCGCCGAGTACTTCATCACCGAGCAGGTGGCGGTGACCGTGAGCTACTTCGAAGGCGAGATCGACGACGCGGACCTGGAGACGGATTCCTTCCTGGTCGGCGTGCGCGCACGCTTCTAGCAAACACCTTGCAGTACACGGGGGTGGCCTTGGCCACCCCTTTTTTGTGCCTGCCCACGCGACGCGTGGCGCGGACAGCTTCCCAGCTCGGGTCGTTCTCGGACCCAACCGAACCTTCCGCGGGGGAGCGGTTTTATTGGTCGTTCTTGGGCCTAACCGAACCTCCCGCGGGGGAAGTGTCCCGGTCGGTCGAAAAGCAGACTCCCTCCCCGGGACACTTCCCCCGCG
>PABK01000033.1 GCA_002699145.1 Halioglobus sp. | reverse complement strand
GGGTCCAGAGCGAGTATCTTGGCCTTCCGAGCCCTGGACCCGTTGACCCTCCAGGCCAGGTAACCCATAAATCAGCCTTCCGAGGCCGCCAGGCGTTTCCGCCCCGGGCCGGAGAACCGCATCGGCCAGCATAAGCGCCCCGGGCCAGGAGAACTCCGCCAACAAGCCCAGTCCGGCAGCCAAAACCACCGCCATGCGTTGCTTTCTCACCCCATGTCATGTAATTGTCACATTTCCCTCATCTAATACCCCCAACTGGCAATGTGAGGGACCCGGGGGCCTGATGACTGCACGCACTGTACTGATCGTCGACGACGAATTTGCCATCCGCGACATGTTGCGGATGGCCCTGGAAATGGCTGAATTCCGCTGCCTGGAGGCCGAGGACATCCAGAAAGCCTACACGCTCATCGTGGACGAGCGCCCCGATATTGTGCTGCTGGACTGGATGCTGCCCGGGGGCAGCGGGCTGGAGTTGCTACGTCGGCTGAAGCGCGACGAGATGACCCGCGACCTGCCGGTCATCATGCTCACTGCCAAGACCGCCGAGGACAACGTCATCCAGGGCCTGGACGTGGGCGCCGACGACTACATCACCAAGCCCTTTGCGCCGCGCGAGTTGGTCGCGCGTATCAAGGCCCTCTTGCGCCGCGCCACCGGGGCCAGTGAGGGCGACAAGATCCAGGTCGCAGAACTGGTGCTGGACGGCGAAAGCCGGCGCATCTTCATCGCCGACCAGCCGCTGGACATGGGCCCCACGGAGTTCAACCTGCTGAAATTTTTCATGTCTCACCCCGAGCGCGCCTACACCCGCGGGCAGTTGCTGGACCGGGTCTGGGGCGCCAACGTGTACGTGGAGGAGCGCACCGTGGACGTGCACATTCGCCGGCTGCGCAAGGCGCTACAGGCCCCGGGCGGTGACTACAGCAATCTGATCCAGACCGTGCGCGGCACCGGCTACCGCTTCTCCTCGCGGGGTGTCGTGTAGTGCGGGCCCGCGGCAGGTAATGACCTGGTTCGCTGCTGCCGGCCGTGTCCTGCTCTTCTCGGCATTGTGCGTATTCCTCGGCTGGCTGTACGGCTACCCGCTGCAGGCGCTGGCCCTCGCCCTGGCCTACGTGGTGGCTTTCTGGCTTTACCAGATACACCGCGTGCAGCGCTGGCTGCAGGATCCCGATCGGCCACCGCCGGACACTTTCGGCATCTGGAACGAACTGCTGGCGCGTCTCTACCTGCACCAGCGCAAGAACGCGGAGGCTCGAAAGCAATTGCAGGGCAGCGTGAAATATCTGCAGGATTCCTTTGCTTCCATGCGCGACGGGGTGGTCATGGTGGACGCGCAGGGCGCGATCAAATGGTTCAACCAGGCGGCGGAGTCCCTGCTCGGCCTGCGTTATCCCGGCGACACGGGGCAGACGCTGACCAACCTCGTGCGCGCCCCGGAGTTCAACGAATACTTCCTCGGCGGCGACTACTCGCGGCCCCTGCAGTACAGCCTGGCGGGGGAGCGGCCCATTCACCTGCGCGTGGAAATCACCCATTTCGGCGAGGGCGAGCGCCTGCTGTTCGTGCGCGATGTCAGCGAATCCGTGCGCATGGAGCAAATCCGGCGCGATTTCGTCGCCAACGTCTCGCACGAATTGCGCACGCCGTTGACGGTGATCAGCGGCTACCTGAGTACCTTCGTGGCCTCCGGCGGCGAACTGACGGAGCGTTACGGCAAGCCGCTGCGGCAGATGAGCCAGCAGGCCGAGCGCATGGAGACGTTGCTCAAGGACCTGTTGTGGCTATCGCGTATCGAGAGCGAGCAGCGCGCGGAAGCCCAGGAACAGGTCGATATGACCGGCCTGCTGCAGGAACTGCGCGAGGAACTCGCCGGCACTTATCCGGGCCGCCCCGTCGAGCTGGAACTGGACTGCACGCAGAAAATCCTCGGCGATTACCGTGAACTGTACAGCGCCGTATCCAACCTCGCCCACAATGCCATCAAGTACAGCCCGGACGACAGCCCGGTGACGATTCGCTGGTATTCGAAGGGCGACAAATGCATAGTGGAAGTTGAGGATCGGGGCATCGGCATCGACTCGGTGCACATACCTCGCCTGACCGAACGCTTCTACCGTGTGGACGACAGCCGTAACTCGGCCACCGGCGGCACCGGTCTGGGCCTGGCCATCGTCAAGCACGTGGTGGCGGCCCATGGGGGGGAACTGCGTATCGACAGCGAACCGTCGGTGGGCAGTACTTTCGCGTTGATTTTCCCTGGAGGAGATTGAGAGCGTGCTCAAGCAGGAAGACTACCAGCAACACACGTCCGGCCAGTTCAATGTGGAACTCGAGAAGCTGCGCAACCAGATGCTGGAGATGGGCGGCAAGGTCGAGAAGCAGCTCAACACCGCACTGGACGCGGTGATGAAGCTGGACAGCGGCGAGGCCGAGCTGATCGTCGGCCGCGACAGCGAGGTCAACCAGATGGAGATGGCCATTGACGACGAGTGCGCCAGCATCATCGCCCGCCGCCAGCCCACCGCCAGCGACCTGCGCCTGGTCATCGCAATCATCAAGGTGAACACCGACCTGGAGCGCATCGGCGACGAGGCGGCCAAGGTCGCCAAGCAGGTCGTGCGCATGTCCGAGGATGGGGTGTCCGCCAGTAATTTCATAGAAATCAGGCATATAGGAAACCGGGTTGCGCAGATGCTCAGGCGCGCCCTGGACGCCTTTGCGCGCCTGGACGTGGAGCAGGCGGTGGCGGTGGTGCACACCGACAAGGAGGTGGACAAGGAGTACGGCAGCGCCATGCGCAGCCTGGTCACCTTCATGATGGAGGACTCCCGCGCTATCGGTGCTATCCTCAATGAGATGTGGGCCCTGCGCAGCCTCGAGCGTATCGGCGATCACGCCTGTAATATCGCTGAACACGTGGTCTACCTGGTGCGTGGACGCGATGTGCGCCACGGCCACCTGGAGGACCTGGCGTCGCCCGAGCAGACGCGGGAATCCCGGGACTGAAGGCGGATGTCACAAAAGCGTAACATACGCTGCCTAGAATGCGCAGGACCCGCTGCAGTTCTCGTTTTCCCCTGAATCCACTCGCCTTGACGGAGTTTCCCGACGTGAAAAACCTACTTGCTAAAGCCCTGGTCACCCTCGCTGCCACGGGCGTCCTGACGCCGGGCCTGGCCCAGGCCAGGGACAACGTGAGCGTGGTTGGCTCCTCCACCGTGTACCCGTTCGCCACGGTGGTCGCGGAGCGCTTCGGGCGCTCGACGAGCTTCAAGGCGCCGAAGATCGAGTCCACGGGTTCCGGCGGCGGCCTGAAGCTGTTCTGCCGCGGCGTGGGCGCCAGTACCCCGGACATCACCAACAGCTCGCGCCGTATCAAGAAGAGCGAGTACGACGACTGCCAGGCCAACGGCGTCACCGACGTGGTCGAGGTGCTGGTGGGCTATGACGGCATCGCCATCGCCAACTCCAAGGAGTCACCGCGCCTGGAACTGTCCCTGGCGGAGGTCTTCGCGGCCCTGGCCAAGGACGTCGTGGGCCCCGACGGCAAGCTGATCCCGAACCCGAACAAGACCTGGAGCGACATCCACCCGCGCCTGCCCAACACGCGGATCGAGGTGCTGGGCCCGCCGCCGACGTCAGGCACCCGCGATGCCTTCGTGGAACTCGCCCTGGGGGGCGGCGCCAAAGCCAATGCCGACCTGAAGGCGCTGTACGGCCTGGGCGCAGGGCAGGGCGATGAGATACGGGCGCTGTTGGGGAAACTGGGCATCCCGCAGTCGGTCTACGACAGCATGGCGGCGAACAAGGGCACGCCGCCGAAAGGCAAGGATATCTTCAAGACTATCGCCTATGCCATGCGCGAAGACGGGGCCTTCATCGAGGCCGGCGAAAACGACAACCTGATCGTGCAGAAACTGGAGGCGAACCCGGCCGCGCTGGGTATCTTCGGGTTCAGTTTCCTGGAAGAAAACGCAGACAAGGTGCAGGGCACCCTGATCGACGGTGTCGAGCCGACCTTCGACAGCATCGCCGATGGCGACTACCCGGTGTCCAGGCCGCTTTACTTCTACATCAAGGCCGCCCACGTCGGCAAGATTCCGGGCATACAGGAGTTCGCCCTGGAGTTTACCTCCAGCCGCGCCATGGGTGAGGACGGCTACCTGCCGGAAAAAGGCCTGATTCCGCTCAGCGATGAGGAACTGCGCCAGGTGCAGGCGGACGTCAAGAGCCTGAAACGCCTGGAAATGTGAGCTCCGCCAGTCCCCGGGAGCACAGGAATTACACATGATCGAAGGGACGTACGCCGGCGCTGGCCGGGCCACCTGGCGGCGAAAGGATTGACACGCTCATGCCTACCACCACCTTAGTCCTGGTCCTTGCTACCCTGGCCGTCGCCGGCTTTTACCTGGGACGCAATCGCTCCCTGGCGCTGGCCAGCGGCGCGGGCGGACCGCAGTCCCTGCACTCCCTGCCCAAGCATTACGGATACATGGCCGCAGCCTGGGTCGCGCTGCCGGCGCTGCTGCTGCTACTTCTGTGGACGGGGCTGGAATCGAGCCTGCTCAACGAAATGGTGCTGGCGCAACTGCCCGCGTCGGTGCGGCAGATGGGGGCGGACGAACTGAGCCTGTATTTCAACCAGCTGCTGAGCTACGCGCACGGCGCCATCGATGCATCCGGCCTGGACGAGACGCAGCTGGCGGCGGCGCAATACTACACCGAGGCCGCGAGCAGGCTGGCCGTGTTGAAGACCGCGCTGGTGTTCCTGGTGGGGCTTGGCGGCGGCGCGCTTGCGCTGCGCAAGATCGCCCCGGCGTTCCGCGCCCGCAACCACGTCGAGGGTATCATCACCGCGACACTGTTCGCCTGCTCGTTCCTGGCAGTTCTCACCACCCTGGGCATCGTCCTGTCGGTGCTGTTCCAGGCAGTGCAGTTTTTCCAGATCATACCCCTGTCAGACTTCCTGTTCGGTCTGGAGTGGAGTCCGCAGATGGCGATTCGCGCGGACCAGGTGGGGGCCTCGGGGTCCTTTGGCTTCATTCCGTTACTGCTGGGGACGCTGCTGATCTCCGCCGTCGCCATGGTCATTGCCGTGCCCGTCGGCCTGCTCTCCGCGATCTACCTGTCCGAGTACGCATCGCGCCGTTTTCGCGCCGTGACCAAACCGGTACTGGAGATACTCGCCGGTGTCCCGACCGTGGTCTACGGGTTTTTCGCCGCGCTCACGGTCGCGCCCTTCATCCGCGATGTCGGCGAGTCGATTGGCCTGACAGTGGCTTCCGAGAGCGCGCTGGCAGCGGGCACGGTCATGGGCATCATGATCATCCCCTTCGTCATGTCCCTGTCCGACGATATCATCAACGCGGTGCCCGACAGCTTGCGCGAGGCGTCCCTGGGCATGGGCGCGACCATGAACGAGACCATCCGCAAGGTGTTGCTGCCCGCTGCGTTGCCGGGTATCGTCGGCGGCATCCTGCTGGCGGTCTCGCGCGCAATCGGCGAGACCATGATCGTGGTCATGGCCGCGGGTCTTTCCGCCAAGCTGACCGCGAACCCGCTTGAGGCGGTCACCACGATCACCGTGCAGATCGTCACGCTGCTGGTCGGCGACCAGGAGTTTGACAGTCCCAAGACGCTGGCCGCCTTCGCCCTGGGCCTGGTACTGTTCTTCGTCACCCTGTTATTGAATGTCGTCGCGCTGTACGTGGTGCGCAGGTACCGTGAGCAATATGACTGAGCCGGATCACTACAAGAACACAGCGGCCATCCAGGCCTCCCTGAAGAAGCGCTATGCCCGGGAGACGCGCTTCAAATGGTACGGCCGCCTCGCGGTGATGACCGGCTTCCTGTTCCTGTTCGTCCTGCTGGCCGACATCATCGGCAAGGGGCTGCCGGCGTTTACCCAGCACTTCATCAGCATCGACCTGACGCTGGACGCCGCCACCCTGGGCGTCAGCAGCACGCCGGACGAGACGGAGCTGTTCGCCGCGGATTTTGGCGCGGTGATCAAGCGTGGTCTCAGGGACACCTTTCCCGAGGTCTCCGGGCGCTCGGAGAAGCGCAGCCTGTACCGGCTGGTCAGCGCCGGCGCCGAATACGAGCTGCGCGATCGGGTGATCGCCGACCCGTCCCTGATCGGTACATCCGGGCCGGTGTGGCTCATGGCGCACGCGGAGGCGGGCAGTTACCTCAAGGGGCAGGTGGATACCCAGCTCCCGGAATCCGACCGTCGCGTCAAGGACAACCAGGTCGCCTGGCTCGACGAGTTGCGCGACCAGGGCAGGACCGAGTCGCGTTTCAACACCACGTTTTTCACCGCCGGAGACTCGCGCGAGCCTGAACTGGCGGGTATCAAGGCGGCGTTGTACGGCTCTCTCTTCACGCTGGCGGTCACTTTCTGCCTGGCGTTCCCCATCGGTGTGTTGGCGGCGGTTTACCTGGAGGAGTTCGCGGCGCGCAACCGCCTGACGGACCTCATCGAGATCAACATCAACAACCTGGCGGCGGTGCCCTCGATTGTCTTCGGCCTGCTGGGGCTGGCGGTGTTCATCAATTTCATGGACCTGCCGCGCTCGGCGCCGCTGGTCGGAGGTATGGTGCTGTCGCTGATGACCCTGCCGACCATCATCATCACCTCGCGCGCGGCGATCCAGGCGGTGTCGCCGTCCATACGCGAGGCCGCGCTGGGCGTCGGTGCGTCGCGCCTGCAGACCGTGTTTCACCATGTGTTGCCGGTCGCCATGCCGGGCATTCTAACCGGCTCCATCATCGGTATGGCCCAGGCACTGGGCGAGACGGCGCCGCTGCTGATGATCGGCATGGTGGCCTTCATCATGGACGTGCCAGGCAGCGTCTCGGACCCGTCCACGGTGCTGCCGGTGCAAATTTTCCTCTGGGCCGACAGCCCGGAGCGCGGCTTTACGGAGAAAACCTCGGCTGCGATCATGGTGCTGATGGGGTTCCTGATCATGATGAACGCGGTGGCCATTTATTTGCGCCGACGCTTCGAATCGAAATAATTCAGCGGGCATAATGGCCCCGGGATCAAGCAGAATGAGTGCAGTGTCAGTGACAGCCAACGGAACGGGAGCCGTCGACGCGCAGGCAGCGGCGGGCGAGGAGTCGGCGGGGTTTGACATCGAACACGCCGAGGCCACGGAGGATTTCGAAACGACCGGGACGCCCTTCGTCGATAACCCGAAAATGTCCGCGCGCAATGTCAACGTGTACTACGGTGAAAAGCACGCGATCATGAACGTGTCGCTGGATATCGGCCAGAACGAGGTGATCGCCATGATCGGCCCCTCCGGCTGCGGCAAGTCCACGTTTCTGCGCACCCTGAACAGGATGAACGATATCATCCCTATCTGCCGCGTCGAGGGCAATATCACGCTGGACGAGGAGGACATCTACACCAGTGGCCAGGACACTGTACTGCTGCGGGCGCGTGTGGGCATGGTGTTCCAGAAGCCCAACCCCTTCCCCAAGTCGATCTACGAGAACGTCGCCTACGGCGCCCGAATTCACGGCCTCGCACAGAGCAAGGCGGAAATGGACGAGATCGTCGAGAACAGCCTGCGCCGCGCCAGCCTGTTCGACGAGGTCAAGGACAACCTGGACAAGCCGGGCACCGGGCTGTCCGGGGGGCAGCAACAGCGCCTGTGTATCGCCAGGGCCATCGCCGTAAGCCCGGAGGTCATCCTGATGGATGAGCCGTGCTCCGCGCTGGACCCGATCGCGACGGCGCGCATCGAGGAATTGATCGACGAGTTGAAAGAAAAGTTCACCATCGCCATTGTCACCCACTCGATGCAGCAGGCGGCCAGGGTGTCTCAGCGCACCGCGTATTTCCACCTGGGCCGCCTGATCGAGGTGGGCGAGACCAAGGATGTCTTCACCATGCCCAGGCACCAGCTGACCGAAAACTACATTACCGGCCGTTTCGGCTGATTCGGTACGGGGCGCGGCGTGGACGATTCCTTCACCATGGGTCAGCACACCTCACAGCAGTTCGACCGCGAACTGGAGGCGGTGCGCACCAAGGCTTTGACCATGGGCGGACTGGTCGAGGCCCAGTGTGAAAAGGCCATCGAGGCGCTGGTGAAGGGCGACGGCGCCCTGGCCGAAGCCGTCGCGCTGGGAGACCTCCCGATCAACGCCCTGGAGGTTGAAATCAGCGCCGAGTGCATGGATATCCTGGCGCGTCGCCAGCCGGCGGCAAGTGACCTGCGCATGATCCTCTCGGTCATCCGCCTGGTCGCCGACCTCGAGCGCGTCGGTGACGAGGCGGAAAAAATTGGCCGCCTGGCTGCGGCCCTGGCCGATTCGCGCACGCGCAGCGACTTTGTCTCATCGCCCCGGCACCTGGGCAGCAGTGTGGTCTCCATGTTGCGCGATGCGCTGGATGCGTTTGCCCGTCTGGACGTGGAAGCGGCGGTGGCGGTGGCCGCCCGGGATGCGGATATCGACCAGGAATTCGAATCGGTGACGCGGCTCATGCTCACCCACGTCATGGAAGAACCGCAGCAGGTGAAGAACATGCTGCGGGTCAACTGGTGCGCCCGCGCCATGGAGCGCATCGGCGATCACGCGGAGAATATCTGCGAGGAGGTGATTTTCCTCGTCCGCGGCAGCGATGTGCGCCACCTGAGTATCGAGGAGATCCAGGCGCGTTTCGCCCCCGGTACGCCTGCCTAGCCGTCCTTCTTGCTTTTCTGGGCCTCCTTTTCGGCCTCCTTGACCTTGCCGGAGATCAGCTTGGTCACCCAGTTGGACAGGGAGCGCCCGTCCGCCTCGGCCAGCTTCTTGGCTTTCTTTTTCAGCTCCGGGTCGATACGGATGTTCAGCAGTTTGGTCTTGGACATGATAAAGCGTTAATTTTCCTGCAATTTCGGCAGTTTATCACATGTATTTCACTTGTAACTCTAGATTACAGCGTGTAACTTATGTATATACAACAGCTACGTAGAGGCGTGGTATCCGGTTATGAATTTACGTGCGGCCGAGAAAGAACTACGCGGCAGGTCGCCTGAGGTAGCACCACAGGCGCTGGCAGTCGAAGTGCTTGTCGTGGTGTCCGTTAGCATCTTCCTGGTGCAAATCTTCACCTGAGCCCCTGTCCAGGCGAGTCCCCGGGACTACATCAGCCGTGTAGCCGGGGGCCGTTGGCTATTGTAGTCCAACTTTGTAACATTTCTGTCATTTTTTTCTCCCCATCCCGCCGGGGCGGGGCCCATTGCCGCCCGCGTCTGGTATCTTTGCCTACCCAGCCCCGCCGCCCATCCCAGTGGGCATCCACAGAGTGGGGCTCCTGGCAGAGGGGAAATAGCAATGTTGAAAACTTCGTTGGCGTTCGCCGTGGCGCTGCTGTTGCTCAGCCCGCACCTGGCGGCCGCCGTACCGGCGGACGAGTGGGCGCGTTTCAAGGCGGAATTCACGGCCATGCAGGCGCGGCTCAGCGCGTTGGAGGAAGAGAACCGGCGACTGCGTGAGTCGCTGTCCACGCCGCTGGTGGTCGAGGACCTGGAGGCGCCCCTGGCCCCGGCGAGCGCGGGCAGGGACGAGGGCCACTGGGCGGAGCGTGTGCGCTGGAAGGGCGACTTCCGCTACCGCTTCGAGGATATCGAGCAGGAGGACAGGGATGACCGCGAGCGCAACCGCATTCGCGCCAGGGCGGCGCTGATCGCCCGCGCCACCGATACCGTCGAGGTCGGACTGGGTATGGCCAGTGGCGGCGACGCCCCCGTCTCCACCAACCAGACCCTGGGTGGCGGGGGTTCGACCAAGGACCTGCGCCTGGATCTGGCCTATTTCAACTGGCAGGGCATAGAGAACACGAAGCTCATCGCCGGCAAGTTTTCCAATCCCTTCTTCCATGCCGGGGGCAGCCAGTTGATCTGGGATAGCGATTTCCGCCCGGAAGGCGCCGCACTGCGCTGGTCGGCGGGAAAACTGTTCGCCAACGCGACCTATAATTTCCTCGAGAGCGACAGCCGGGAGGACGACGCCGCCATCTGGGGCGTTCAGCTGGGCGCGCGCCTGCCCATCGCCGACATGGCCACCCTGACCGGCGCGGCGCGTTATCTCGATGTGCCCAGCGAGGGACGCACGGCCTTTGATCCGGATGACCCTGACTTTTTCGGTAACTCCTCGCGCATCGTCGGCGGGGAAGAGGTCTACGCCTTCGACTACGAGGTCATGAACCTGTCGCTGGAACTGGGGCTCGAGGTGCTGGACATGCCCCTGAGCATCTACGCGGACTATATCGAGAACGACGCCGCGGACGATCTGGACAGCGGCTATGTCGCCGGTATCGTGCTGGGTAGCAGCGGGCAGCGGCACAGCTGGAAACTGCGCTACCAGTACCAGGACGTGGAGGCGGATGCCACGCTGGGATTACTCAGCGATTCTGACTTCGCCGGCGGTGGCACCGATGGCGAGGGACACAAACTGTCCGCGCGCTACCAACTGGACAAGGGGTGGTATATTGCCGCCACCTATTTCGATACCCGGCGCGGCGTGGACCTCGGCAATGACGTGGACTACGAGAGCCTGCAACTGGATACCGGCTTCGTCTACTAGGGCGCGACGACGCGGTTGTTGCATCCGGCGGGCGAGCCGGTAAAATGGCGCGCGCTCCCGGTACGAGCCGGCAGCGTGTCCCGTCCCCTTCGTCTAGTGGCCCAGGACTCTGCCCTTTCACGGCAGAAACAGGGGTTCGAACCCCCTAGGGGACGCCAAAACCGTAAAGCCCGGGCCAGTACCGGGCTTTTCCTTTTCCGGGGCGGACCCGTCGCGCCCCCATGGGGTGACAAATGAGCCGTTTCTGGAGTGAACTGGCCCGGGGCCTGACCCCCTACGTACCCGGCGAACAGCCGGTGGACGAGCCCCTGGTCAAGCTCAATACCAATGAGAACCCCTACCCGCCGTCGCCGGCGGTGGGGCGCGCCCTGGCGGCGCTGGACGTGCAGCGCCTGCGGCTCTACCCGGACCCGGACTCGGCGCGCCTGCGCCGCGCCATCGCCGCGCGCAACGGGCTGCAGCCGCAGCAGGTGTTCGTCGGCAACGGCTCCGACGAGGTGCTGGCCTTCGCCTTCCTGGGCCTGCTCAAGCACTCGGGGCCGCTGTGCTTTCCCGATGTGACCTACAGTTTCTACCCGGTGTGGAGTGAACTGTGCGGCATCGACGTCCGCGAGGTGCCGGTGAGCTCGGACCTGGCTATCGACCCCGCCGCCTTCCCCGCCGACTGTGGCGGCATCATCCTGCCCAATCCCAATGCGCCAACCGGGTTGTTGCTGGGCCTGCCGGCGCTGCGTGAGCTGTTGGCGCGCCATCGAGACTGCGTGGTCGTGGTGGATGAGGCGTACATCGACTTCGGCGGCGAATCGGCCGTCTCCCTGGTGCGGGACTTCGACAACCTGTTGGTCGTGCAGACGCTGTCCAAGTCGCGCGCGCTGGCCGGCCTGAGGGTCGGCTTCGCGCTCGGTGATGCGGCGTTGATCGAGGGCCTGGAGAGGGTGAAGAACTCTTTCAATTCCTACACGCTGGACTTGTTGGCGGAGGAGGTGGCCCTGGCGGCTTTCGAGGACGAGGATTACTTCCAGCAGACCTGCCGGGCGGTCGTGGACAGCCGCGAAAGCCTGCGCGCCAGCCTGCTGCAAATGGGCTTCGAGGTACTACCCTCCGCCGCCAACTTCCTCTTCGTGCACCACCCGTGCCGGCCGGCGGGGGAACTGTTCGGCGCGTTGCGTGAAAAAGGTGTGCTGGTGCGTTATTTTGCGCGGCCGCGCATCGACGATTACCTGCGTATCAGCATTGGCACGCCGCAGCAGTGTGCCATCCTGGTCGACGCGCTGCGCGAGATCCTGGGCGCCTGAGCGCCGCCGCAGCGTGGCGCGCTAGAGTCGGCGCAGCACCACGCTGCCGATGCTGTAGCCGGCGCCGAAAGAGCACAGTACGCCGATGTCGCCGGGTGCGAAGTCGGCGCGGTGCTTGTGGAAGGCGATCACCGACCCCGCCGAACTGGTATTGGCGTACTCGTCGAGGATCGTCGGCGCCTCGTCCGGCCTCGCCTCACGCCCGAGAACCCGCCGGGAAATCAACTGGTTCATGCTCAGGTTGGCCTGGTGCAGCCACATGCGCTTCAGGCTTGATGGTTCGATATCCAGTGCGTCCAGCTGCGTGGAAATCTGCTTGGCGACCTCCGGGCAGACTTCCTTGAAGACCTTGCGCCCCTCCTGCACAAAGAGCTTGTCGGGCTTGCCGACCCCGCTTTCGTCCGCGCGGTTGAGAAAGCCGAAGTTGTTGCGGATATTGTTTGAGTAGATGGTGCGCAGCTTGCTGTCCACCAGCAGGAACTGCTCGTCGGCGGTGGCCGTCCCGGCGCGCTCGACGATCACCGCGGTGCACACGTCGCCAAAGATGAAATGCGAGTCGCGGTCGCGGAAGTTGAGATGGCCGCTGCATATCTCGGGGTTGAGCAGCAGCACGCAGGATGCGCTGCCGGTCAACACGGCGTCCCGTGCCTGCTGGATGGCAAAGGTGGCCGAGGAGCAGGCCACGTTCATGTCGAAGCCGTAGCCGTCGATGCCCAGGGCGTCCTGTATTTCAACAGCCATGGCGGGGTAGGGGCGCTGCATGTTGGAGGCGGCGACGATCACCGCGTCGATATCCGTCGCGCTCTTGCGTGCCTGCTGCATGGCTTCGCGCGCCGCGGCGACCGCCATCTCGCACTGGATGGACGGTTCGCGGTCCGGCCGTTCGGGCAGGTCCGGCACCATACGCTGCGGGTCCAGGATGCCGGACTTGTTCATCACGTAGCGCGATTTTATGCCGGAGGCCTTTTCGATGAACTCGGCGGAGGAGGGTTGCAGCGGGGGCAGCTCTCCGGCGGCGATGGCGTCCGCGTTGGCGGCGTTGTAGGCCTCGACATAGGCGTTGAACGAGGCGACCAGTTCCTCGTTACTGATAGATTCGGCAGGTGTGTATAGCCCGGTACCGCTGATGACGACATCTGGCATGCTGGTGGTTTTCCATTTGCTGGGCTCCCGGTAAGGAGCAAAAAAGGCCGCGTGGCGGCCTTTCGGGTTATCGGTCTGCTGTTATCAGCGCTTGTCCAGCGGCACGAAGTCGCGCTGGGCGTAGCCGGTGTAAAGCTGGCGCGGACGCCCGATGCGGTAACTGCCGCTGATCATCTCGTTCCAGTGTGCGATCCATCCGACGGTGCGGCCAACGGCGAAAATTACGGTGAACATACTGGTGGGTATGCCGATCGCCTTGAGGATGATGCCGGAGTAGAAATCCACGTTGGGATAGAGTTTTTTCTCGATGAAGTACTCGTCGGACAGCGCGATTTCTTCCAGGCGCTTGGCGATCTCCAGCAGCGGATCGCTGTCTATGCCCAGTTCCTCCAGCACCTCGTCGGCAGCCTGCTTCATGACCTTGGCGCGCGGGTCGAAATTTTTGTACACGCGGTGACCGAAGCCCATCAGGCGGAAGGGGTCGTCCTTGTCCTTGGCCCTGGCCACGAACTCGTCAATGCGCGATACGTCGCCGATTTCCTCGAGCATTTCCAGTACGGCCTCGTTGGCGCCGCCGTGGGAAGGGCCCCACAGGGCGGCAATGCCGGCGGCAATACAGGCGAACGGGTTGGCGCCGGAGGAGCCGGCCAGGCGCACGGTAGAGGTGGAGGCGTTCTGCTCGTGATCCGCGTGCAACAGGAAAATGCGGTCCATGGCGCGCGCCAGCACGGGGCTCACCTGGCTCGGTTCACAGGGATTCCCGAACATCATGTGCAGGAAATTTTCTGCGTAGTTCAGGCTGTTGTCCGGGTACATGAAAGGCGCACCGATGGAGAACTTGTAACTCATGGCGGCCAGGGTCGGCATCTTGGCGATCAGGCGGAACGCGGCGACCTGACGGTGCTGTTCATCGGAGATATCCAGGGAATCGTGGTAGAAGGCCGACAGCGCGCCGACCACACCACACATGATCGCCATGGGATGGGCGTCGCGGCGGAAGCCGTTGTAGAAGGTGCGAATCTGTTCGTTGACCATGGTGTGCCGGTGTACGGTGCCGACAAAGCGTTCCTTCTCGGCAGCGTTGGGCAGCTCGCCGTACAGGAGCAGGTAACAGGTCTCCAGGTAATCCGACTGTTCGGCGAGCTGGTCGATGGGATAACCCCGGTGCAGCAGGATGCCCTTGCCGCCGTCGATATAGGTGATCTGGGATTCGCAGGCGGCGGTGGAGACAAAGCCCGGGTCGTAGGTAAACATGCCCTGGCCGGTGAGACCGCCGACATCGACGACGTCCGGCCCCAGGCTGCCGGAGTAGATTGGCAGTTCAATGGCGCCTTCGCGCCCGTCAATGGTCAGGGTGGCCTTGGTGTCGCTCATGGGGTGTCCTGGGTAGCACTTCTAATGGGGGTTTCACTATAAAGTTTCGGAGATTTTTGTCAATTGAAACGGGCGCTTAGCGTGGCCCTGCAAAGCCCTGCCATAGCGTTCGCCGCACCTTGTCGGTGCAGGCCATGGCGTGTTACCCGATTGTAATTATCGTGGTAAGTGCCTATAATTCCGCGCGATTTTGCTGGCGATTGCCGGGCGGCCGGGCCGCGCTGCGACGACCGATCAACCGCCCCTGGTGGGCGGATCACTATTATTCACTACGGTGGTACCCATACTGTGAAAGACAATCGTCCTGTCAATCTGGACATCGGTACCATGCGGCTCCCGATTACCGCGTGGACGTCCATTACCCATCGCGCCACCGGCGTGGTGCTGTTTGTCGGCATGCTCATCTTCATGTGGGCCCTGGACACCAGCCTGAGCGGGCCGGAAGGCTTCGACCAGGTGGAGAGCGTGCTCTCCAGTCCGCTGGCCAAGCTGGTAACCTGGGGTGTACTGGCGGCGCTCATCTACCACTCCCTGGCGGGCATCAAGCACCTGATCATGGATTTCGGTATTGGTGAGAGTATGGAGGGCGGTGTGCGCGGCTCGAAACTGGTCATCGGCCTCACCGTGGTGCTGGTGCTGCTGGCGGGGGTGTGGATATGGTAACTGCAGTTACGAGTTTTGGCCGTTCAGGCCTGTCCGACTGGCTGGTGCAGCGTGTCAGCGGCGTCATCCTGCTGGCCTGGTTCCTGTGCGTGGGCGCCAGCCTGCTGGGCGGGGTCGACTACGCTAGCTGGAAGGCGATGTTCGAACACACCGCCATGAAAATTTTCACGCTGCTGGCCATTCTCTCCCTGGCGGCGCATGCCTGGATCGGCATGTGGTCGGTAGGCACCGACTATCTCACCCAGCGCCTCATGGGGCCTGTGGGCAACGTGTTGCGCCTGGCTTTCCAGATCGCTTGCAGCCTGGTTGTTTTTGTTTACGTGATCTGGGGCATCCAGATCCTCTGGGGTTAATATCACATGGCGGCTCTTCGAACTCTTTCATTTGACGGCGTTATCGTCGGCGGTGGTGGCGCGGGCATGCGCGCCGCACTGCAACTGGCCCAATCCGGCTACAAGACTGCGGTCATTTCCAAGGTATTTCCCACCCGCTCGCACACGGTATCGGCCCAGGGCGGCATCACCTGCGCCATCGCCTCGGCGGACCCCCAGGACGACTGGCGCTGGCACATGTACGACACGGTCAAGGGTTCCGACTATATCGGTGACCAGGACGCTATCGAATATATGTGTTCCGTAGGCCCCGAGGCGGTGTTCGAACTCGAACACATGGGGCTGCCGTTCTCGCGCACCGAGGAGGGCCGCATCTACCAGCGGCCCTTCGGCGGACAGTCGAAAAATTACGGCGAGGGCGGCCAGGCGGCGCGCACCTGCGCCGCGGCGGACCGCACCGGGCACGCGCTGCTGCACACCCTGTACCAGGGCAACATGAAGAACAACACGGTATTCTTCAACGAGTGGTTCGCCGTGGACCTGGTGAAGAACCAGGACGGCGCCGTGGTCGGCGTCATCGCCATCTGTATCGAGACCGGCGAGACGGTGTACGTCAAATCCAGGGCCACCGTGTTCGCCACCGGCGGCGCCGGTCGCATCTACGCCTCCACCACCAACGCCCACATCAACACGGGTGACGGCGTGGGCATGGCGCTGCGTGCGGGCTTCCCGGTGCAGGATATCGAGATGTGGCAGTTCCATCCCACCGGCATTCACGGTGCGGGCACTCTGGTCACCGAGGGTTGTCGCGGCGAGGGCGGTTACCTGATCAACAAGGACGGCGAGCGCTTCATGGAGCGCTATGCGCCCAACGCGAAGGATCTGGCCGGCCGCGATGTCGTGGCGCGCTCGATGGTGCTGGAAATACTCGAGGGCCGCGGCTGCGGGCCGGAAGGCGACCACGTGTACCTGAAACTGGACCACCTGGGTGAGGAAGTGCTGGAGAGCCGCCTGCCGGGCATCTGCGAACTGTCGCGCACCTTCGCTCACGCCGACCCGGTCAAGGAGCCCATCCCGGTGGTGCCCACCTGCCACTACATGATGGGAGGTATCCCGACCAACGTACACGGCCAGGCGCTGACCCAGGACGAAAACGGCGTCGACCAGATTATTCCCGGCCTCTACGCCTGCGGCGAGGTGGCCTGCGTCTCGGTGCACGGCGCCAACCGGCTCGGCGGCAACTCGCTGCTGGACCTGGTGGTGTTCGGCCGCGCCTCCGGGCTGTTCATCGAACGCGCCCTGCGCGAGGGTATCGACATGCGCGACGCGTCGGAATCCGATGTGGAGCAGGCCAGCGCGACGCTCACGCGTCTCAACGAGTCCACCGGGGGCGAGAGTACCGCGGAGCTGCGCAAGGAACTGCAAAACGTGATGCAGAACCACTTCGGCGTATTCCGCAAGGGCGAGTTCATGCAGGAGGGCATCACCAAGCTGGCCGACCTGCGCGAGCGCATCAAGGGTGTGCACCTGACCGACAAGAGCATGGCGTTCAACACCGCGCGTATCGAGGCGCTGGAACTGCAGAACCTGCTCGAAGTCGCCGAGGCTACCGCCATCACGGCGGAGGAGCGCAAGGAGAGCCGCGGCGCCCATGCGCGGGAGGACTACGAGGAGCGTGACGACGAAAACTGGCTGTGCCACTCCGTCTATTTTCCGCTCGACAAGCGTGTGGGCAAGCGCGATGTGAACTTCGAGCCGACCACGGTGGACACGTTCCAGCCTAAAGTGCGCACTTATTAAGGGGCCAGACACATGTTGCAAGTAAGTATCTACCGCTACAACCCCGAGACGGATTCTGAACCGTACATGCAGGAGGTCCAGGTCGACACCGGCGGCAAGGACCTGATGGTGCTCGACGTGATGGAGATGATCAAGGCGCAGGACGCAACCTTCTCCTACCGCCGCTCCTGCCGTGAGGGCGTGTGTGGCTCCGACGGCGTAAACATGAACGGGGTCAACGGCCTCGCCTGCATCACGCCCCTGTCCGAGCGTGTCAGTGACAACAAGCTGGTGTTGCGGCCCCTGCCGGGACTGCCGGTCATCCGCGACCTGGTGGTCGACATGAGCCTGTTCTACGCGCAGTACGAGAAAATCGAGCCGTACCTGCAGAACGACACGCCCGCGCCGGCCATCGAGCGCCTGCAGTCCCCCGAGGATCGCGCCAGGCTCGACGGCCTGTACGAGTGCATCCTGTGCGCCTGCTGTTCCACTTCCTGCCCCTCCTTCTGGTGGAACCCCGACCGCTTCATCGGCCCGGCCGGCCTGTTGCAGGCCTACCGCTTCCTGGCCGACTCACGCGATACGGCTACCGATGCGCGGCTGTCGAAGCTGGATGACCCGTTCAGCGTCTTCCGCTGTCATGGCATCCAGAATTGTGTCAATGTATGTCCCAAGGGATTGAACCCGACGCGCGCTATCGGGCACATTCGCAACATGCTGCTGGCACGTGCCACGTAACATTAGGTATATTCAGTAACGTATTGTATTTCATAGTTTTAATGTAGTTTTCGGTCTTCGTGACGCGGCCCGCTGTCCGTGTCAGGCAGGCGTCACATACCGTTGCTACCCTGAGCGCTCGCAGGCGAGCGAAGGTCCGTCCAGTGCCCCGAGGGGACACCATGCCAGAAAATTCCATGGAAGCGTTGTGGCAGAGTTCCCACATTGCCGGGGGCAACGCCACCTACGTGGAAGACCTCTACGAATCCTACCTGAAAGACCCCAACGGTGTGCCGGAACAGTGGCGCGAGTACTTTGACAAGCTGCCGATGGTCGAGTCGGACATCCTGCAGATCGAGGATGTGCCGCACTCGGTGATCCGCGAGCGCTTCGCGCAGATCAGCAAGATGCGCGTGCGCACCGAGGCGACGGTGCAGCACGACTCCCAGGCGACCGAGTACGAGCGCAAGCAGGTGCGCGTGGTGCAGCTGATTTCGGCCTACCGCCAGCGCGGCCACCAGAAAGCCGACCTCGACCCGTTGCGCCTGGCCGAGCGGGAGGAGGTGCCGGATCTGGAACTGGGCTTCCACCAGCTGTCACCGGCGGACTTCGACACGGTATTCCAGACCGGCAGCCTGCACATCGGCAAGGCCGACGCCACGCTGGGCGAGATTCACGAGGCGTTGGAGAAGACCTACTGCGGCACCATCGGCGCCGAGTTCATGCACATCACCGACACCTCGCAGCGGCACTGGATCATGCAGCGCATGGAGTCGGTGCGTTCGGCGCCGGACTTCGGGCGCGAGATCCGCATGCAGTTGTTGCGCCGCCTGATCAAGGCCGAGGGCCTGGAGAAATCACTGGGCAGCAAGTACCCGGGCACCAAGCGTTTTGGTCTCGAGGGCGGCGAGAGCCTGATCCCCATGCTGTCGGAGATGGTGCAGCGCTGCGGGGGCTACGGGGCGCAGGAAATCGTCATCGGCATGGCGCACCGCGGGCGGCTCAATGTGCTCATCAACATCCTGGGCAAGAATCCCGAGGAGCTGTTCGCCGAATTCGAGGGTCGTGCGGAGTACTCCAGCTCCGGTGACGTGAAGTATCACCAGGGTTTCTCCTCCAATGTCATGACCCCCGGCGGCGAGGTGCACCTGGCGCTGGCGTTCAACCCCTCGCACCTGGAAATCGTCGCCCCCGTCGTGGAGGGCTCGGTGCGCGCGCGGCAGGAGCGCCGCAACGACCAGACCGGGGAGCGCGTGGTGCCCATCGTGGTGCACGGCGATGCGGCGTTCGCCGGCCAGGGCGTGGTCATGGAGACCTTCCAGATGTCCCAGACCCGCGCCTACAAGACGGGCGGCACGGTGCACATCGTGATCAACAACCAGGTGGGCTTTACCACCAACCGCCGCGACGACGCCCGTTCCACGGAGTACTGCACGGACATCGCCAAGATGGTCCAGGCGCCGATCTTCCACGTCAACGCCGACGACCCCGAGGCAGTGCTGTTCGTCACCCAGATGGCGATCGACTATCGCACCGAGTTCCGCAAGGACGTGGTCATCGACCTCATCTGCTACCGGCGCCGCGGCCACAACGAGGCGGACGAGCCCTCGGTTACCCAGCCGTTGATGTACGAAAAAATTCGCCAGCACCCGACCACGCGCGAGCTGTACACCGAGCGGCTGGTCTCCCAGGGGGTCACCACGGAGGAGGCCGTCAGCAGTCTGGTGGACGGCTACCGCGATGCCCTGGATCGCGGCGAACTGCTGGTGAGCAGCCTGGTCAGCAAGCCCAACGAAAGCCTGTTCGTGGACTGGTCGCCTTACCTGGGCCACCAGTGGGACATGGCCTGCGACACCAGCGTGGAACTGCACGACCTGCAGGCCCTGGGACAGGACAGCAACACGCCGCCGGACAATTTCCCGCTGCAGCGGCAGGTGGCGAAAATTCTTGAGGACCGGCGCAAGATGGCCGCCGGGGCCATGGCGGTGAACTGGGGCTTCGCGGAAAACCTCGCCTACGCGAGCCTGTTGCAGGCGGGCTACCCCGTGCGGATCACCGGCCAGGACGTGGGCCGCGGCACTTTCTCGCACCGCCACGCGGTGCTGCACAACCAGAAGACCGGCGAACAGTGGATTCCGCTGCAGCACGTGGGCGACGACCCGGCGTCCTTCGTCATTTACGATTCGCTGCTGTCCGAGGAGGCGGTGCTGGCCTTCGAGTACGGCTACGCCACGACCCGTCCCCAGGGCCTGGTCATCTGGGAAGCCCAGTTCGGCGACTTCGCCAACGGCGCCCAGGTGGTGATCGACCAGTTCATCACCAGTGGGGAGCACAAGTGGCTGCGCCTGTGCGGACTGACCATGCTGCTGCCCCACGGGTACGAGGGCCAGGGGCCGGAGCACTCGTCGGCGCGCCTGGAACGCTTCATGCAGCTGTGCGCGGAGCACAATATCCAGGTGTGCGTGCCGACCACGCCCGCCCAGGTCTTCCACATGCTGCGCCGCCAGGCCATCAGGCCGCTGCGCAAACCGCTGGTGGTGATGTCGCCGAAGAGCCTGTTGCGTCACAAGGAAGCCATCTCGACGATCGAGGAACTGGCCGAGGGACGTTTCTACAATGTCCTGGACGAGACCGACGATCTCGACCCGGCGGCCGTGGAGCGGGTTATCCTGTGCTCGGGCAAGGTGTACTACGACCTGCGCGCCGCGCGCCGCGAACGGGAACTGGACAACATCGCCATCATCCGCCTGGAGCAGCTCTACCCGTTCCCGGAAGAGGAATTGCTGGCGATACTCGCCGCGTACCCCAATATTGTTGACGCAGTCTGGTGCCAGGAAGAACCCATGAACCAGGGCGCCTGGTACGCCAGCCAGCACCATATGCGGCGGGTCATTCACCGGCACAAGGTCGACGTCTACCTGCGTTACGTGGGGCGTGACTCCTCGGCGGCGCCGGCGGCCGGCTACATGGCGCTGCACCTGGAGCAGCTGGAGAAATTTATCGACGAGGCCCTGGGCGAAATGCCCTGGGGCCGTTAGCGAAGTAGGGACAGTATGGCTATTGAAATCAAGGCGCCCGTGTTTCCGGAATCCGTGGCCGACGGCGAGGTGGCGGCCTGGCACAAGGGGGAAGGCGAGTCCGTCAACCGCGATGAACTGATCGTCGAGATCGAGACCGACAAGGTGGTGCTGGAAGTCGTCGCTCCCGAGGACGGGGTGATCAGCGCCATCCACGCGGCCCAGGGCGAGACCATTGCCAGCGAGCAGCTCCTGGCCACGCTGGAGCCGGGTGCGGTCGCCGCCGGCGAGCCTGCGCCCGCAGCAGCGGCGTCGGGCGAGCCGCAGCAGGACGATGCAGGGGATGCAGGGGATGCAGGCGATACAACGCCCCAACTCGGGCCGGCCGCGCGCCAGCTGGTCGACGAGCACAAGCTGGACGTGTCGAAAATTACCGGCAGCGGAAAAAACGGGCGTATCACCAAGGAAGATATCCTGCGCTACATGAAAGAGGCCGGGTCGCAAGCGGAGAAAAAGCCCGCGCCGGCGCCCGCCGCGTCCACACCTGCCAGCGGGGACGCTCCTCCGGGGCCGTCCAGCGAACGCGTGGAAAAGCGTGTGCCCATGACCAGGATGCGTGCGCGCATCGCCGAGCGCCTGCTGCACGCAACGCAGGAAACGGCCATGCTCACCACCTTCAACGAGGTGAACATGGCGCCGGTCATGGCGCTGCGCAGCAAGTACCGCGACCAGTTCGAGAAGACCCACAACGGCACCCGGCTCGGCTTCATGGGGTTTTTCGTCAAGGCCGCCTGCGAGGCGCTGAAGCGCTATCCCGCGGTCAACGCGTCCATTGACGGCAACGATATCGTCTATCACGGCTACCAGGACATCGGCGTCGCGGTGTCGACGGAGAACGGCCTGGTTGTGCCGGTGCTGCGCGATGCGGATTTCATGAGCCTGGCGGACGTCGAGGCGGCGGTTGCCGACCTGGGCCAGCGCGCCCGTGACAACAAGCTGACCATCGACGATATCAGCGGCGGCACTTTTACCGTGACCAACGGCGGGGTGTTCGGCTCACTGCTGTCGACACCGATACTCAACCCGCCCCAGACCGGTATTCTCGGCATGCACAAGATCCAGGAGCGGCCCATGGCGGTGAACGGCGAGGTCGTCATCCAGCCGATGATGTTCCTGGCGCTGTCCTACGACCACAGGCTGATCGATGGCAAGACCGCGGTGCAGTTTTTGGTGGCGATCAAGGATCTGATCGAGGATCCGGCGCGGATACTGTTGCAGCTGTAACGCGGGGCGACGCGGGCAGGCCAGGGGGTCGGCGCAGCCGGCCCCGCTAATTCAAAGTGTGAAGGGGACGAGGAATGTCGGATAAATACGATGTCGTGGTGATCGGAGGCGGCCCGGCGGGCTATGTCGCCGCAATCAAGGCAGCGCAACTGGGACTCAGCACGGCCTGTGTCGAGCAGTGGGTGGATGACAAGGGCAAGGTGGTGCTCGGCGGCACCTGTTGCAATATCGGCTGTATCCCCTCCAAGGCGCTGCTGGACAGTAGCCACAAGTTCGCCGAGGCGCGCGACCGCTTCGCTCACCACGGTATCGAGATAGAGTCCCCGAGCATCGACGTGGCGGCCATGCAGGCTCGCAAGCAGAAGGTCGTGACCCAGCTCGTCGGCGGTATCGCCGGGCTGTTCAAGCACAACGGCGTGACCTCGATCATCGGCACCGGCAAGGTGATCGCCGGCGCCAAGGTGGAGGTGACCGATGCCGCGGGTGAGCAGACCGTGCTGGAGGCGGGCAACGTGATCGTCGCCGCCGGTTCCGTGCCGGTGAATATTCCGCCGGCGCCGGTGGACAACGAGTACATCATCGATTCCACCGGGGCGCTGGAACTGGAGGAGGTGCCGGCGCGGCTGGGTGTCATCGGCGCGGGCGTGATCGGCCTGGAACTGGGCAGCGTATGGCGCCGCCTGGGCTCCGAGGTGGTGATGCTGGAGGCATTGGAAGAGTTCCTGCCGATGATGGACCAGCAGATCGCGAAGGAAGCGGCGAAAATCTTCAAGAAGCAGGGCCTGGACATTCGCCTGGGAACGCGGGTGACCGGCGCCGAGGTCGTGGACGGGGCGGTCCAGGTCACCTACAGCAACGCGGAGGGTGAGCACTCGGAAACCTTCGACAAGCTGATCGTTGCGGTGGGGCGCAAGCCGCGCTCGGAGGAGCTTTTCTCCTCGGACAGCGGCATCAGCCTCGATGAGCGCGGTTTCATCTACGTCAACGATTTCTGCGAGACCGAAGCGCCCCACGTCTACGCCATTGGCGATATCGTGCGCGGTCCGATGCTGGCCCACAAGGGCTCGGAAGAGGGCATCATGGTGGTCGAGCGCATCGCCGGCAAGCAGACGCAGATCAACTACGACTGTATTCCCTCGGTCATCTACACCCACCCGGAGGTCGCGGCGGTGGGCAAGACCGAACAGGAACTCAAGGCCGAAGGCGTGGACTACAAGGCCGGTGTCTTTCCCTTCGCCGCCTCCGGCAGGGCGCTGGCGGCGGACGACTCGGAAGGCATGGTCAAGTTGCTGGCCGACGCGGAGACCGACCGTATTCTCGGCTGCCACGTGGTCGGACCTTCCGCGGCGGATCTCGTGCAGCAGGTGGTTATCGCCATGGAATTCGGCTCCAGCGCCGAGGACCTGGCCCTGACCGTGTTCGGCCACCCGACCCTGTCGGAAGCGGTTCACGAAGCTGCACTGGCGGTAGATGGGCATGCGATACATATCGCCAATCGCAAGAAGCGCAGTTAAAATGCGCCCGCGAGCGGGGGACGACAAGCGGCGTCGTCGTTCGCGGGCTTCACAGGGCAGCGCAAACGCAGCTGCGGCGCCCGAATCAACCAGAGCAGTAACCAGAAACAGGATGACACATGAATCTGCATGAGTATCAGGGCAAGCAGCTGTTTGCCGACTACGGCCTGCCGGTCTCCAAGGGTTTCGCCGTCGACAACCCCCAGGAAGCGGCAGAGGCTGCGAGCAAGATCGGCGGCGATATGTGGGTGGTCAAGGCCCAGGTGCACGCCGGGGGCCGGGGCAAGGCCGGTGGCGTAAAACTGGTCAAGTCCAAGGAAGAGATTCGCGAGTTTGCCGAGCAGTGGCTGGGCAAGAATCTCGTGACCTACCAGACCGACGAGAACGGCCAGCCGGTGAGCAAGATCCTGGTGGAGTCCTGCACCGATATCGCCGAGGAACTGTACCTGGGCGCCGTGGTGGACCGCTCCTCGCGCCGCATCGTGTTCATGGCCTCCACCGAGGGTGGAGTCGAGATCGAGAAGGTGGCCGAGGAAACCCCGGAGAAAATCCTGCGCGCTACCATCGATCCGCTGGTCGGGCCGCAGCCCTACCAGGGCCGTGAACTGGCGTTCAAGCTCGGGCTGTCCGGCGATCAGATCAAGCAGTTCGTGAAAATCTTCATGGGCCTGGCGCAGATGTTCATGGAAAAGGACCTGGCGCTGATCGAAATCAACCCGCTGGTCATCACCGACCAGGGCAACCTGCACTGCCTGGATGCGAAAATTGGCGTGGACGGCAACGCCCTGTACCGGCAGAAAGGCCTGGCGGACATGCACGACCCCTCGCAGGAAGACGAGCGCGAGGCGCACGCGGCGCAGTGGGAACTGAACTACGTCGCCCTGGACGGCAATATCGGCTGTATGGTCAACGGCGCGGGCCTGGCCATGGGCACCATGGATATCGTCGCCCTGCACGGCGGCTTCCCCGCCAACTTCCTCGACGTGGGGGGCGGCGCAACCAAGGAGCGCGTTTCCGAGGCGTTCAAGATCATCCTTTCCGATGACAATGTGAAAGCGGTGCTGATCAATATTTTCGGTGGCATCGTGCGCTGTGACCTGATCGCCGAAGGCGTGATCGGCGCGGTGGAGGAGATCGGCGTGGAGGTGCCCGTGGTGGTGCGCCTGGAAGGCAACAACGCGGAACTGGGACAAAAAGTACTGGCTGACAGCGGGCTCAACATTATCGCGGCCACCAGCCTCACAGACGCTGCCCAGCAGGCAGTTAAAGCAGCGGGAGGCGCGGCGTAATGAGCATTCTTATCGACAGCAACACGAAGGTCATCTGCCAGGGCTTCACCGGTTCGCAGGGCACTTTCCACTCGGAACAGGCCATCGAGTACGGCACGAAGATGGTCGGCGGTGTGACCCCGGGCAAGGGCGGCCAGGAACACCTGGGCCTGCCGGTGTTCAATACCGTCGCCGACGCGGTCGAGGCCACCGCTGCGGACGCCTCGGTCATCTACGTGCCGGCGCCGTTCTGCAAGGATTCCATCCTGGAAGCGGCGAACAGCGGCATCAAGCTGATCGTCTGCATCACCGAGGGCATTCCCACCCTGGATATGCTGCAGGCCAAGGTGAAGTGCGATGAACTGGGCGTGCGCCTGATTGGCCCGAACTGCCCGGGCGTGATCACCCCCGGGGAGTGCAAGATCGGCATCATGCCGGGTCATATCCACCTGCCGGGCAAGGTCGGCATCGTCTCCCGCTCGGGGACCCTGACCTACGAGGCGGTCAAGCAGACCACGGACGCGGGCTTCGGCCAGTCCACCTGTGTCGGTATCGGTGGTGACCCGATCCCGGGCTCCAACTTCATCGACATCCTGGAGATGTTCGAGCAGGACGCGTCCACCGAGGCCATCGTCATGATCGGCGAGATCGGCGGCACCGCGGAAGAGGAGGCGGCGGCCTACATCAAGGCCAACGTCTCCAAGCCCGTGGTGTCCTACATCGCCGGTGTGACGGCGCCGAAAGGCAAGCGTATGGGTCACGCGGGCGCGATCATCTCCGGTGGCAAGGGCACGGCGGACGAGAAGTTCGCGGCCCTGGAAGACGCCGGTGTGAAGACGGTGCGTTCGCTGGCGGATATCGGTTCCGGCCTGGCGGAGATTACCGGCTGGTAGCGTCGCGCTGTGCTGCAGGACAGGCCCGCTTTCGCGGGCCTTTTTTTTTCTGGGCGAGGCCTGGCGGCTGGTCGCCGTTGCACGGTTGCAGCCGGGTAGCGGGGCTGGCAACGACGCGTCGGCGCGTGGGTTTTGGCTTCCGGCCTTGAAATTCCCGTCCGCGGACCCCATATCTCCCGTTACTCCATTCATTGCCAAAAGCAATTAATAAACAACAACTTACGGGAAGGTTCTCACATGACCGCTGAAATCAAGAAAGAGACCCTCGGCTTCCAGACCGAGGCGAAGCAATTGCTTCACCTGATGATCCACTCCCTGTACAGCAACCGCGAAATTTTCCTGCGCGAGCTAATTTCCAACGCGTCCGACGCTATCGACAAGCTGCGTTTCGCGGCCTTGTCCGACGATGGCCTGCTCGAGGGCCAGGGCGACTTCGAGATCCGCGTCGACGTGGACAAGGACGCCGGCACCATCAGTATCAGCGACAACGGTATCGGCATGAACCGTGACGAGGTGGTCGAGCATCTCGGCACTATCGCCAAGTCCGGCACCGCGGCCTTCCTGGAGAGCCTCACCGGCGACCAGCAGAAAGACTCGCAGTTGATCGGCCAGTTCGGCGTCGGCTTCTACTCGTCTTTCATCGTCGCCGACCGCGTGGAAGTGCACACGCGCAAGGCCGGTGAGGAGGCCGACGAGGGCGTGTTGTGGGAGAGCCACGGCGAGTCCGAGTTTTCCGTCGAGGCAAAGCCGCGAGAACAGCGCGGCACCAGCGTCACCCTCTACCTCAAGGACGACTGCAAGGAGTTCGCCGACGACTGGCGCGTGCGCAGTGTCATCAAGAAGTACTCCGATCACATCTCGGTGCCGGTGATGATGGCCAAACCCCCGGCGCCGCCGGCCGCGGGAGAGGACGGCGATGAAGCAGCCGCGGAAGAGAGCGCCGCCGTACCCGAGTTCGAGGCGATCAATGATGCAACGGCTCTGTGGACGCGCAGCCGTTCCGAGGTCAGCGAGGATGAGTACAAGGCCTTCTACAAGCACGTCTCCCACGATTTCGACGACCCGCTGACCTGGAGCCACAACAAGGTGGAGGGCAAACTGGAATACACCAGCCTGCTCTATATTCCTGGCCGGGCACCCTTCGATCTGTGGAACCGCGACATGGCGCGCGGCCTGAAACTCTATGTGCAGCGGACCTTCATCATGGACGACGCGGAGCAGTTCCTGCCGCTGTACCTGCGCTTCGTCAGGGGCGTGGTGGACTCCAATGACCTGTCGCTGAACGTATCCCGGGAGATCCTGCAACAGGACCCGGCGGTGGATTCCATGCGCGGCGCCCTGACCAAGCGCGTGCTGGATATGCTGGACAAAATGGCGAAGAAAGAGCCGGAACAGTACGCCACGTTCTGGCGCGAATTCGGCCCGGTGCTCAAGGAGGGGCCCGCGGAGGATATCTCCAACCAGGAGAAAATCGCCGGCCTGCTACGCTTCGCCACCACCCACACTGACAAGGAGGCGCAGGACCAGTCCCTGGCCGATTATGTTGGACGAATGCAGGACGGCCAGGAGAAAATCTATTACGTCGTGGCGGAGAACTTCAATACCGCACGGCACAGTCCGCACCTGGAGGTGTTCCGCAAGAAGGGCATTGAGGTACTGCTGCTGAGCGACCGCGTTGACGACTGGCTGATGAACCACCTGCGCGAGTTCGATGGCAAGCCCTTCCAGGATGTCGCCCGCGGCGCGCTGGACCTGGCCACCGACTCCGAGGAGGAGAAAGCCGAGCAGGAGAAGCTGCAGAAGGAGTCCGAGGCCCTGGTCGAGCGCATGGGCAAGGCGCTGGAAAGCCGTGTCAGCGAGGTCCGCGCCACCGCCCGGCTCACCGACTCCGCCGCCTGCCTCGTGGTGGGCGAGCACGACATGGGCTCGCAGATGCGGCGCATCATGGAAGCCGCCGGGCAGGCGGTGCCGGAGAGCAAGCCCATCCTGGAGATCAATCCCGAGCACCCGCTGTGCAGGATGCTCGATAGTGAACAGGACGAGGAGCGCTTCGCCGACCTGTCCAGCGTCGTGCTGGACCAGGCCACCCTGGCCGAGGGTGGGCAACTGGAGGATCCGGCGGCCTTCGTCGGCAAGCTCAACGCGCTATTACTGCAGATGAGCGACGGCTGACGGGTTACCCCGCGCCGGGAGTGTTACCATAGCGGGGATGTCAGCTACCTCGTCAGGCCAGCCGCGCCCATGATCGTCACCATTCTCAGACACGGAGAAGCGGGGCCGGCCGCCGCCGACCGCGAACGCCGCCTCACCTCGCGCGGGGTGACGGACATCGAGCGCGCGGCCCCGGTGCTGGTCGCGGCGTGTCGCTCCCGCGCGCTGGCGTTGCCACAGCGGGTCCTGCACAGTCCCTGGGAGCGCACCCGCGCTACCGCCCAGATAGTCGCGCAACACCTGCAGGTCGAGGCGCGCCCGCTGGACGCCCTGGCCCCGGGCGCTACATCGCTCCAGGTGGACGAGGCCCTCGCGCTCCAGGAGAGCGAAGCGGAAGCGCCCGCGCAGCACTGCCTGCTGGTGTCGCACCAGCCGCTGGTGTCGCAACTGGCGGACCACTACCTCGGTGAGCCTGGCCTGGCGCCGGGGCTCAGTCCCGGCGCGCTGCTAACCCTGTCCTTGCATTGCGTGGCCCCCGGCTGCGGCTCCCTGCAGTTCTGGGCCCTGCCGCCTGCCTACGAGGTGGCGCGATGAGTGTGGCGGGGCAGGGGCGCGAGATGCGCTGGACGGTCAACGGGCTGGAACTGGCGGGGCTGTCCTGGGGTGAGCCCGGCGGCTGCCCGCTACTGGCCCTGCACGGCTGGCTGGACAACGCGGCGAGCTTTGCCGTTCTAGGCCCCCTGTTGCAGGGCTGTGAGGTGGTGGCGCTGGACCTGCCCGGGCAGGGCCGTAGCGCGCACCGCTCCGCCGACGCCAGCTACCAGATCTGGGATGACCTGCCGGAAATCCTCGGTGTGGCGGACGCCCTGGGCTGGGACAGTTTCTGCCTGCTGGGCCACTCCCGCGGCGCCATCATATCGACCCTGCTCGCGTCGGCGTTTCCCGAGCGCGTGCAGCAGCTGGTGCTGCTCGACGCGGTGTCGCCCCAGGCGCTTCCACAGGAGGAGTTTCCGCGCCAGATGCGCCGCGCCCTGCGCGACAAGGTGGCGCTGCTGGCGCGCCAGGCGCGGGTCTTCGCCGATACCGGCCAGGCCATCGCCACGCGCACCGCGCGCGGTCTCGGCGAGGACGCCGCCGCGTTGCTGGTGCCGCGCAGCCTGCGCGCCTGTGCCGGCGGGCAGTGCTGGACGACGGATGCGCGCCTGCACGGCGCCTCGCCGGTCAAGCTGTCCGAGGCGCAGATCGAGGCCGTGCTACAGGCCCTGGACATGCCCACGCTGTTGCTGCTGGCCGCCGGCGACGAGTCATCGCCCGGGCGCTGGATGCAGGAGCACGCCCGCCGCCACATCGCCAGCCTGCAGGTCGCAGAGGTGCCCGGTGGACATCATTTCCACATGGAAGCGCAGGCGGCGGAGGTGGCGCGCCATGTGCTCGAGTTTATGACCGCGGCACAGGGGGCAGCCGGATGAATGCGCGTGATGTCAGTCTCTGGCGTGTGCTGGCGTTGCTCGCGCTGCTATCGGCGGCCGCGGCGGCCGCGCAGCAATCACCATCGTTGCTGCAGGAGTTACAGGCGGTGGACGAGTTTCCCCACGCGCAACAGGTCGGTTTCAGCCGGCAGCGTGTGGTGGACCACGAGTTGGGCCTGGGCGCGCTGCAGAAAATCAGCGGCCTGTGGCAGTTCAAATCCAGTGTGCGCCTGTCCGGGGAGCTCACGCGCTACACCTGGCAGATTGTCGACGGTTTCACCTCAGAGGAAGTGATGCGCACACTGTTGCAACGGGTGGAACAGGAGGGTGCGCAGCAGCTGTTCAGCTGCGACGGCCGCGCCTGCGGCTCAGGCTCCATCTGGGCCAACCGCGTGTTCGGCCAGCGGGTGTTGTACGGGCTCGCGGAGTTCCAGCACTATCGCGTGTACCGGCACGCGGAGGCAGGTGAGGACTTGCGCCTGGTGGTCTACACCGCCGCGCGCACCGCACAGCGACAGTATCTGCATGTGGAGTTGCTGGCGGTAGATCCGCAGTAGGGCCTTCGCGCCCGCGGCGGCGTTACATCTGCAGCAGGGAGAGGAACTCGTCGCGAGTCTTCTGGTCGCTGCGGAAAGTGCCGAGCATGGCCGAGGTTTTCATCAGCGAATTCTGCTTTTCCACGCCGCGCATCATCATGCACATGTGCTGCGCCTCGATGATGACGCCCACGCCCTGGGCGTTGGTCACGTCCATGATAGTCTGCGCAATCTGCGTGGTCAGCGCTTCCTGGATCTGCAGGCGCCGGGCGAACACGTCGACGATACGCGCCACCTTGGACAGCCCCAGCACCTTGCCGGTGGGAATATAGGCGACGTGGCACTTGCCGATGAACGGCAGCAGGTGATGCTCGCACAGGCTGTACAATTCGACGTCCTGCACCAGCACCATCTCGCTGGAGTCGGAGGGAAAGAGTGCCTCGTTGACCACCTCGTCGACGGACTGCTGGTAGCCGCGGGTGAGGAACTGGAAGGCGCTGGCGGCGCGTTTGGGGGTGTCGAGCAAGCCCGGGCGCGACAGGTCTTCACCGATCGACTCGATAATGTTGGCCCAGCTGTCTTCCAGGCTCTTGTCCAAGCTGTTATCTGCCAAAGCCTGCTCTCCTCTGTCGCGGCCGCCGCGCAAACGGCCGAGGATAGTAGCAACCCGTGCTGGGCATGGCAAACAGGACGGGGGGCGCATCGACCGCGTATTTTCAGTGGCCGCCGCGCATCCGTTACACTGGCGCCATGGATGTGAGTAACGGTAAACAGGGCGCCCCGGCCACACTGGGCGCGGCGCTGCAGTACTGCAATGACGCGCTGGCGGCCGCGGGCCTGCACTTCGGGCACGGCACCGACAACGCCTGGGACGAGGCGGTGCAGCTGGTGCTGCACGCGCTGCGATTGCCCGCGCACTCGGACGACACGGTGCTGTCGCTGCCACTGGACGGCGCGGGCTGGCAGCGTGTGCAGGCGCTGCTGCGGCGACGCATCGAGGAACGGGTGCCGCTGCCCTACCTGCTGGGCAGGGCGTGGTTTGCCGGGCTGGAACTGCGCTGTGACGCGCGCGCCATCGTGCCGCGCTCGCCCATCGGCGAGCTCATCGTCAATGAATTCCAGCCCTGGTACGGCGGGCCGGCGCCGGCGCGCGTGCTGGACCTGTGCTGCGGCGGTGGCGCCATCGGCCTGGCCACCGCCCACTACCATCCCCAGGCGCGCGTCGACCTCGTCGACCTCGACGACGACGCCCTGGCGCTGGCGCGCGAGAATGCGCAGCTGCTGGGCGTGTCCGGGCGTGTGGAAATCCAGCAGTCGGACCTGTTCAGCGCGCTGGGCGGGCGTCGCTACGACCTCGTGCTGTGCAACCCGCCCTACGTCAACGCCGGTGACCTGGCGGCCATGCCCGCGGAGTTTTATGCCGAGCCGGAGCTGTCACTGGGCTCCGGGGAGGACGGCCTGGACCTGACCCGGCGCATCCTCGCCGCGGCCGGCGACCACCTTGAGCCGCATGGCCTGCTCATCCTGGAAGTGGGGCACAGCTGGCCGGCGCTGGAGTTGGCCTATCCACGCGTGCCCTTCACCTGGATAGAGTTTGAGCACGGCGGTGCGGGAGTTTTCGCCATGAGCGCCGGGGAATGGCAAGAATACAGCGCAAGCTGGCGTCGATAGCCCTATAATAGGCCGCCTGAATCAGGCTGCACGAGGCCGGCATGGCGGGCAATACAATCGGTAAACTGTTTACGGTGACCAGCTTTGGCGAGAGCCACGGCCCCGCGCTGGGCTGTATCGTCGACGGCTGTCCGCCGGGACTGCCACTGGACGAGAGCGACCTGCAGGCGGACCTGGACCGGCGCAAGCCGGGGCAGTCGCGTTTCACCACGCAGCGCCGCGAGGCCGATGCGGTGCGCATCCTGTCCGGCGTGTTCGAGGGCGTGACCACCGGCACGCCGATCGGCCTGCTCATCGAGAACACCGACCAGCGTTCCAAGGACTACTCCAACATCAAGGATCGCTTCCGTCCCGCCCACGCGGACTACAGCTACACGCAGAAATACGGCCTGCGCGATTACCGCGGCGGCGGGCGCTCCTCCGCGCGCGAGACCGCCATGCGCGTGGCCGCCGGCGCCATCGCGAAAAAATACCTGGCGCGCCGCTACGGCGTGTCCATCCGCGGCTACCTGGCGCAGCTCGGGCCGATCGCGGCACAGCGGGTCGACTGGGAGGAGGTGGAGAACAATCCCTTCTTCTGTCCCGACCCGGACCAGGTCGGCGCCATGGAAACCTTCATGGCGGAGCTGAACAAGCGCGGGGATTCCATCGGCGCACGCATCAACGTGGTCGCCAGCGGCGTACCGCCCGGCCTGGGCGAACCGGTGTTCGATCGCCTGGACGCCGATATCGCCGGCGCCATGATGGGCATCAACGCGGTCAAGGGTGTGGAGATTGGCGCGGGTTTCGCCGCGGTCACGCAGCACGGCAGCGAGCACCGCGACGAACTGACCCCGGCGGGTTTTCGCGGCAACAACGCCGGCGGCGTGCTCGGCGGGATTTCCAGCGGCCAGGACATCACCGTGAGCCTGGCGCTGAAACCGACCTCCAGCATCCGCCAGCCCGGTGACACTATCGACCTGTCCGGCGCGGCCATCGAGGTGGCGACCCACGGTCGCCACGACCCCTGTGTCGGCATTCGCGCCACGCCCATCGCCGAGGCCATGCTCGCTATCGTGCTCATGGACCACGCGCTGCGCCACCGCGGGCAGAACATGGATGTGCAGTGCGATACGCCGGTCATTCCCGCCGCGGCGCCCGGCGACGGCTAGGCACGTGAACCGGGCGCGGCGCCGCTACTACCGCACGATTTTCCTCGGGCTGGCGGCCATGGCCACCCTGGTGTGGGCGGCGGTGGACCAGTTCGGCCTGTCCTGGCGGGATATGTCGGAGTTGTTGCTGGCGACCCTGGCGGTGACCGCCGTGGTCATCCTGCTGGCGGGACTCAGCGTCCTGCTCTGGGTAGGCTTGCGTCGCGTGCTGCGTCCGCGCCGCGAGGACGAGCCCTAGCCCGGGTACTACTCCAGGTCGATCTCCAGGGTCATGTTGTTGGCGATCTCCTCCAGGTTTTCCTGCAACTCGGCCAGGTCCGCGCTGTCGGGGATTTGCGCCTCTATGCGGGCG
This sequence comes from Halioglobus sp., assembly GCA_002699145.1. GTDB lineage: Bacteria > Pseudomonadota > Gammaproteobacteria > Pseudomonadales > Halieaceae > Marimicrobium. The sequence continues at coordinate 72,702 of PABK01000033.1, read as the reverse complement.
CTGAAGATCATCTCGGCGCTCATCGGCGCGCTGCTCACCGCGCTGTCCATCTCCACCACGTTGATCTGCCGCTGCGCCAGGGCGCGCGAAACCTCGCGCACGATGCCAGGGCGGTCCGGGCCGATCACCGACAGGCACACGCTGCGCGCACCCCCGGGCGCCGCTGCCTCGCCGGTCGGCGTCATGGTCACGCTCAGGCCCTCCGCGGAGAGCCTGGCCACGGCGTCTTCCAGCGCCCTGCAGCCGGTCTGTGGTAGCGACACGTGCACCAGGCCGGCAAACTTGCCCTCCAGTTGCGCCAGGCGGCTCTCGTGCCAGTTGCCGCCACATTGCTCGATGGCGGCGGAGAGCTGTTCCACGAGTCCGGGTCGGTCGTCGCCGATGAAAGTAATGATGAATGAGGTGTGCACGTCCCGGGCTCCACATTGCGTTGTCGAGGCCGTATATTAGCGCGCATCCCGTCGCGGCAGAAGGAGTGAGCCACATGCCAGAGTATGTCGAGGTCCCCGCCAGCCGCCTCTCGCCACAGGCGCTGCGCGGCCTGCTGGAGGAGTTCGTCACCCGCGACGGCACCGACTACGGTGAGCGCGAGCGCAGCCTGCAGGAGAAGATGGACGGATTGCTGTCGCGGGTGCAGCGCGGCGAGGTACGCATCCTCTACGAGTCCGAGGGCGAGCAGTGGGATTTCGTCGCCGCCGATGTGGCGGCGAGCCTGCTCGACACCTGATAAAATGCGCCGATGAAATCCCGGCCGGACCACATTCTCGACGCCACGGGGCTGTACTGCCCGGAGCCCGTCATGTTGTTGCACAACGCCATTCGCGACATGGCGGCGGGCGAGACCGTGCAGGTACTGGCGACGGACCCCTCCACCGCCCGCGACATACCCAAATTCTGCAGTTTCCTCGGCCACGAGCTGCTGGAACAGGAGCAGTTCGACGACCAGTTCCGCTACCTGCTGCGCAAACAGGAGGCGGACACGTGAATGCCCTGCAGGCGTCTGCCGGAATATTTGACAGTGCCCGCCTGGAGCGAGTGTTCAACGCGTGTTTCGGCGCCGCGTTCAACACGCGCCTGGTCGGTGGCGCGGACGAGCCGCTGTACCGGCCCGCCGCCGACGGCCAGGGTGAAAACCTGCTGTTCTACCGCGCGGACTACTTCGCCAGCGCCCTGCACGAAACCGCGCACTGGTGCATCGCCGGCGCGCAGCGCCGCCGCCAGGTGGATTTCGGCTACTGGTACGAGGGCGACGGCCGCGGTCCGCAGCAGCAGCGAGCGTTCCAGGCGGTGGAGGCGCGCCCCCAGGCGCTGGAGTGGTTTTTTTCCCGCGCCTGCGGCTGGCCCTTCCGCGTCAGCCTGGACAACCTGCAGGGCGCCGGTGAACTGCCGGACAGCGCCGGCTTCCGTCGCCAGGTGGCGGCCTGTGCGCTGCAGTGGCAGGCGCGGGGCCTGCCCGCGCGCGCCGCGCAGTTCTACGACGCCCTGTGCGCGGCGTTCGGCACCGACACGGCCGCCGACAGGCTGCGCTTTGACGCCGCGGACATCGGCTGATGAGCACGACCCGCGCCTGGCTCATCGACGCCAGTATCTATATCTTCCGCGCCTGGTTCTCCCTGCCGGATCGCTGGCGTACCCCGGACGGGCGTCCCGTGCACGCGGTCTACGGTTACGCCGGCTTCCTGCTGGATTTCATCGAGCAGACGGGCAGGGCGTCCTACTGCGGCGCCGCCTTCGACGAGAGCCTGCGCAGTAATTTTCGCAACGACTTCTACCCCGATTACAAGCGCAGCCGCGAGCTGCCGGACGATGACCTGGCCTTCCAGCTCAGCACCTGCCGCGCCATCACCGAGCGCCTGGGCATTCCCTGCTACGGCGGCCCGCGTTACGAGGCCGACGATTACCTGGCCAGCCTGGCGCGCCTGTTTCGCGAGCGCGAGATCGCCGTGACCATCGTCACCCGCGACAAGGACCTGGGCCAGATCCTCCGCGGCCCCCAGGACAACTGGTGGGATTTTGCCAGGGGTGAGCTCATCAACGCGCAGGCGTTCGGCGAGCGCTTCGGCGTCGCGCCGCAGCAGTTTCCGGACTATCAGGCCCTGGTGGGCGATCCGGTGGACGACATTCCCGGCGTGCCCGGGGTGGGGGCGAAGACCGCCGCGCGCCTGTTACAGGCCTATGGCGATCTCGAGACCCTCGGCAAGAATCTCGGCAGCGTCGCCGAACTGCCCCTGCGCGGCGCCCGTGGCATCGGCGAGCGCCTGCGCGAGCACTGGGCGCAGGTGCTGCTGGCCAGGCAACTGGCGACGCTGGAGAGCCGGGTGCCCGGGGTGAGTGATATCCCGATCTTTGAGTTGCGCCACACGGCCGTGCGCGGCCTAGCCGATGACCTTGCCGGGCTGGGCATTGCCGGTCCGCTGCTGCAGCGCTGCCGCGACCTGGCGCGCGAGCTGGAGGCGGCGTGAGTCTGTCCGTACTGGCCGACGAGAACATCCCCGCGGTGGAGCACTACCTGGGCGAAATGGCGAGCGTGCGCTATTTTTCCGGCCGCCACCTGGACGCCGCCGAGTTGTCCGGCGTGGACGCCCTGCTGGTGCGCTCGGTGACGCCGGTGGATCGCCGCCTGCTGGCCGACAGCGGCGTGCGTTTCGTCGGCACCGCCACCAGCGGCTTCGACCACGTCGACCGGCGCTGGCTGGCGGACGCCGATATCGCGTTCGCCCACGCGCCCGGCTCCAACGCCAACGCCGTGGTCGAGTATGTGCTGGCGGCCACCGCCGTGCTCGACGATTTCCTTGAACGCTTGCTGCAGGGCGGCCGCTGTGGCGTGGTCGGGTTCGGGCACGTGGGCGCCAGCCTCGTGCGCCGCCTGCAGGCGCTGGGCATCGACTACCGCGTCTTCGATCCCTGGCTGGACCAGGCGCAGGTGCCGCGCGGCGCAGACCTGGACGAGGTGCTGTCCTGCGACGTGGTGAGCCTGCACTGTGAACTGACGCGTGACGCGCCCTGGCCCAGCGAGCACCTGCTCGGCACCGCCGAGTTGCGTCGCATGCGCGGCGACAGCCTGCTGATCAACGCCAGCCGCGGCGCCGTGGTGCACAACACGGCCCTGCTGCGGCACCTGCAGCAGGGCGCTGGCCCGACGGTGGTGCTGGATGTGTGGGAGGGTGAGCCGGACATCAACCGCGACCTGCTGCAGCAGGTCGCGCTGGGCACCGCGCACATTGCCGGCTACAGCAGCGACGGCAAGGTGCTGGCCACGCGCATGATCTGCAGCGCCCTGGCGGCCTGCCTGGGCCTGCCCGAGCCGACCGTCGACAGCCCCCTGGAAGCCCCCGCCGAACTGCACCTGGCCGGGGAGGGCGGAGCCGCGCTGTTGCGCCGCCTGCTGTGCGGCCGCTACGACATCCTGCGCGACGATGCCCTGCTGCGCGGGGCGCTGCTCGCCGCGGGCCGCGTCGAAGCACGCGAACGCTTCGACGATTTACGCCGTGACTACGCGGGGCGGCGTGAGCTGGCCGCCACCACGGTGCGCGGGGACGTGGCTGACGAGGCGGACATCGAAAGGGTGCGCGCCCTCGGTTGTCGTTACCGGCGCCCGGGAGAGCCGGCGTGAGCGCTGTCCTGCATGTCGGGCTGCTAATCAACCCGCTGGCCGGGCTGGGCGGTAGCCTGGGGCTCAAGGGCAGCGATGGCCAGGCGCTGCGCCGGCGCCTGGCGGACCTTTCCGAGCAACAGCGTGAACGCGCCGCCGGTCGCGTGCGCCGGGTACTCGACGGCCTCGCAGCGCAAGCCGGCGAGCACGGTCATTCCCGCGCAAGCGGGAATGCAGCAAAGTGCAGCCCCGATGGCGCAGGCAAAGCCGGTCATTCCCGCGCAAGCGGGAATCCAGTGAAGCTGCGTTTCAGCACATGGGGCGGCGCCATGGGCGCAGACCTGCTGGCCGGCTACGACTTCCCGGTGACGCTGGCCGGGTCGCCGTGCGACGAACTGACCGATGCCGGCGATACCCGTAAAGCCGCTCACGCCCTGCTCGAACAGGGCGTCGACATCATCGTCTTCGCCGGCGGCGATGGCACCGCCCGGGACATACTGGACGCGGTCGGCCAGCGCTGCCCGGTGCTGGGGATTCCCGCCGGGGTGAAAATGCACTCCGGGGTCTTTGCCGTCTCACCGGAGGCCGCCGCCGAACTGTTGCTGCTGCTCGCCCGCGGCGGCCTGGTGGACCTGCGCACTGCCGAGGTGCGCGACATCGACGAGGAGGCGTTCCGCCGTGACATCGTGCGCAGTCGCTTCTACGGCGAACTGCTGGTGCCCGCCCAGGGCCAGTTTCTGCAACACACCAAGCTGGGCGGGCGCGAGGACCCGGATCTCGCCGCTGCCGATATCGCCGCCTGGGTGGTGGAAAACATGGAGCCAGAGCGGCTCTACCTGGTGGGACCTGGCTCCACCACCGCGGCGATCATGCAGGAACTGGGCCTGCCCAACACCCTGCTCGGCGTGGACGTGGTGCGTGACGGCCAGGTCCTGGTGGCCGACGCGGACGAGGAGGCCCTGCTGGCGGCGCTGGCGGCGCATGGGGGGGAGGCGAACATCCTGGTGACGGCGATCGGCGGCCAGGGGCACGTGTTCGGTCGCGGCAACCAGCAGTTTTCGCCCGCGGTGATCCGTGCGGTGGGGCGGGACAAGGTCGTTATCGTCGCGGCAAAGTCGAAACTCGCTGCGCTGCAGGGACGGCCGCTGCTGGTCGACACCAATGACCCGCTGCTCGACGCCAGCCTGCGCGGTTACCGCGCCGTGCTGACCGGCTACGATGACCGCGTGCTCTACCGGGTGGATACCGGTGTCGCCCCGGCCGGGACTTCGCCGATGGGCGCCTGAGCCAGCAGGTAGCTGACGCATTCGCGAATCTGCAGGCTGGACGCGCTGCCCAGGGCACTGCGCAACTGCGCCACGTTGCTGCGCGAGTGCTCGGACACGCTGGGGCTGGGCTCGGGTTCGGCGGGGGGTGAAGACAGTTCCAGGTCCGAGCGCGCGGTGAGCAGCAGGAATCCGCGCCGGGTCAACACTGCCTGGTCCAGGGCCTCCTGCCCGATCGTGTCCGCAAAGCCCAGGTAACCGTGCTCGGCGAGCCACAGCATGGTGCCGAAACAGGCCTGGAAACGCGGATGGTGCAGGCCGAATTCGTCCGGCTCGTCGGGGCCGCTGATGTCCTCGACGTAAAGCACGCTGCGGCGCGGGAAACTCGCGAACAGTTGCAGGAAAATTTTCGCCACGTCGCGGTAGAAATCTTCGATGTGCAGGTCGGCCATCGGCTCCGGGCCTGTAGTGCGTGGGGGAGCGCTAGTGTACGCTATGCCCAGGCAAAGCATCCAGCGGGAGACCCCCATGAAAGACGACGAGCACTGGCGCGAGCGGCTCAGCCCCGAGGAGTTTCACGTCTGTCGCGAGAAAGGCACCGAGCGCGCCTTCACCGGCGAGTACTGGGACTGCAAGGAGCAGGGCGTGTACCTCTGCCGCTGTTGCGGCGAGCCGCTGTTCGATTCCGGCACCAAGTACGATTCCGGCTCGGGCTGGCCCAGTTTCTACCAGCCCGCCGACGCGGAGGTGATCGAGGAGGCGCGCGATACCACGCACGGGATGGTGCGGGTCGAGGTCATGTGCAAGAAGTGCGGGGCGCACCTGGGGCACGTGTTCGAGGACGGCCCGGCGCCCACCGGCCTGCGCTACTGTATCAACAGCCTCTCGCTCAGGCTGGACAAGGACGCGACGGGCTGAGTCAGCCCGGGAACGTTATAGCGGGAAACGGCCGGGGTCGCGTTCGACTTCGGAGCGGCGACTGGCTGGGGTGAAAAATAAGAGGTTGGAGCGGGAAACGGCCGGGGTCGCGTTCGACTTCGGAGCGGTGGCTGGCTGGGGTGAAAAATAAGAGGTTGGAGCGGGAAACGGCCGGGGTCGCGTTCGACTTCGGAGCGGCGGCTGGCTGGGGTGAAAAATAAGAGGTTGGAGCGGGAAACCGGGTTCGAACCGGCGACCTCAACCTTGGCAAGGTTGCGCTCTACCAACTGAGCTATTCCCGCTAATCAAACTGTGCGTCTCACCACCGCCGTGGTCGCCGGAACCGGCGAGGCTGGGCGCCCCCCCTCAACCTTGGCAAGGTTGCGCTCTACCAACTGAGCTATTCCCGCAAATATGGCGTCCCCTAGGGGGTTCGAACCCCTGTTTCTGCCGTGAAAGGGCAGAGTCCTAGGCCACTAGACGAAGGGGACGCAAGGCTCTCTTTCGAGAGGCGCGCATTGTAGGTAGCCACGCTCTGTGCGTCAACCCCGGACCGGCGGAAATTCGCCAGCTTTTTATTGTAAGTTCAGCAGCTTAGCTCTGGCCTGGCGCAGGTCCAGGCAGTCGCCCCTGGCGGCGGCCTCAAGGCGCATCTCGTCGAGCGCCTGGTACTGGCCGATCTCTTCGTCCGGCATGTAGTGCAGGCAGTCGCCGCCGAGGAACCACAGCAGCTGGCGCGGGAACAGCGGAGCCATGTCCGGGTAGGTGTTGAACAGGCGCACCGCCAGGGCGGTGCCCTGGGCGTGCAGGTCGTCGGTCGCCGCGCTCGCGGCCTGGAAGGCCAGGGCGAGCTCGCGCAGCGGGTCCTCCGGGGGCAGGTGCCGGGTGCGCGCGGTGAGGTCGCCGGCGAAGTCGGCCAGCAGCTCGCGGCAGTGTTGCAGGTACTGTGCGTCGTTCATATCGCTATCGTTTGGCGGCCGGTATCCGGGTACAATGGCGCGTTTTTCTACAGGGCGCGCCGGGGAGCGATGATACCAGCACTGCGTATAGAAAACCTGCGTAAGGTCTATGCCGACGGGTTCGAGGCCCTCAAGGGCATCAGCCTGGAGGTGCAACAGGGCGATTTTTTCGCGCTGCTGGGCCCAAACGGCGCGGGCAAATCGACCACCATAGGCATTATCTGTTCCCTGGTGGCCAAGACCGCGGGCCGCGTCTCGGTGTTCGACGTGGATATCGACGAGGACTTTCCCGCGGCAAAGAAATACATCGGTATCGTGCCCCAGGAGTTCAACTTCAACCAGTTTGAAAAGGGTTACGACGTGGTGGTCAACCAGGCCGGCTACTATGGCCTGCCGCCGGCCCTGGCCCGCGAGCGCGCGGAAAAGTACCTGAAAGCACTGGGAATCTGGGACAAGCGCAACGTGCAGTCGCGCATGCTCTCCGGTGGCATGAAGCGGCGGCTGATGATCGCCCGCGCCCTGGTGCACGAACCGAAGCTGCTCATTCTCGACGAGCCCACCGCCGGCGTCGATATCGAGATGCGTCGCTCCATGTGGGAATTCCTGCAGGAGATCAACGCCGAGGGCACGACGATTATTCTCACCACCCACTACCTCGAAGAGGCGGAGGCCCTGTGCCGCAACATCGCCATCATCAACGAGGGAGGGATCGTGGAAAATACGACCATCCGCGACCTGCTGCGCCAGTTGCACCGCGAGGTATTTATTCTCGACTGTGCTGAGCAAGTAAGTGAAGACACGGTGATTGACGGTTTCCCGACACGGCGGCTGGACCCGCATACGCTGGAAGTGGAGGTCGAGAAGGGGCAGCACATCAACCAGGTCTTCGCCGCGCTGGACCGGGGCGGCATCCACATCACCAGCATGCGCAACCGCGCCAACCGCCTGGAGGAAATGTTCGTCAACCTGGTGGAGGGTAAAGCGTGAACGCGACCGAGCAATGGAACGCCTTCATGACCATCGTGCGCAAGGAGATTCGCCGCTACCTGCGTATCTGGACGCAAACCCTGCTGCCTTCGGCCATCACCATGTCCCTGTACTTCGTGATATTCGGCACGCTGATCGGCTCGCGTATCGGCGAGATGGGCGGCTTCAGCTACATGCAGTTCGTGGTGCCGGGCCTGATCATGATGGCGATTGTCACCAACTCCTACTCCAACGTGGTGTCCTCGTTCTTCGGCTCCAAGTTCAACCACAGCGTGGAGGAACTGCTGGTATCGCCGGTGCCCAACTACATCATCCTGATGGGCTATGTCCTCGGCGGTGTGACCCGCGGCCTGTTCGTGGCCGTGGTGGTGACCCTGGTGTCGCTGTTCTTCACCGACCTGCATATCCACAGCTACCTGGTGGTGGTCACCATCGTTTTGATGACCGCGACGCTGTTTGCCCTGGCCGGTTTCATCAACGCGGTGTTCGCCAACAGCTTCGACGATATCTCGATCGTGCCCACCTTCGTGCTGACTCCGCTGATCTACCTCGGCGGGGTGTTCTATTCCATGGACCTGTTGCCGGATTTCTGGGCCGCGGTGTCCAGGCTGAACCCGCTGGTCTACGTGGTGAATGCGTTCCGCTACGGCATGCTCGGAGTCTCCGACGTCAGCCTGCCCGTGGCCTTCGGCATGATCAGCCTGTTCACCGCGCTGGCCTTCGGTTACAGCATGTACCTGCTCAACACCGGCAAGCGGCTGCGGCAGTAAATGGCCGGGGAGGGGGACAGGCCGGAACTCCTGCTGGGCAAGCCCACGCCGCTGGTCGAGCGTTACGCGCCGGAGTTGCTGTATCCGATCCCCCGGGAGTCGGGGCGGCGTGATCTCGGGCTCGACGAGCCGCTGCCGTTCTGCGGCTGGGATCGCTGGCACGCCTATGAACTGTCCTGGCTGGACGCGCGCGGTTGTCCGCTGTCGCGTGTGGGCCGCTTCGATATCCCCGCCGACTCGCCCTGTATGGTCGAGTCCAAGTCTTTCAAGCTGTACCTCAACTCGTTGAACAATACGTCTTTCGAGTCCGAGCGGGCGCTGCGCGAAACGCTTGTCAAGGACCTCGGCGCGGTGCTCGGCGCGGCGCCGCAGATCGAACTGTTCCCCGTGGATGACGCCGCCCTGGGAGCCACCGCGCTGCAGGGCCTGTGCCTGGACGGCCTGCCGGTGCCCGCGCCCGGCGCCGCTCCCGATGCCGCGTTGTTACAGTGCGGCGAGGGCGAGACCCAGCAGGCCATGTACACGCACCTGCTGCGCTCCCTGTGCCCCGTTACCGGCCAGCCGGACTGGGCCACCCTGTGGCTGGAGTACCGCGGCCCGCGTATCGAGCAGACGTCGTTGCTGTCCTACCTGCTGGCTTTCCGCTCGCACCGGGATTTTCACGAGCAGTGTGTCGAGCGCATCTTCCGCGACGTGCTGCAGACCTGCGAACCCGGCTACCTGCGGGTACAGGCGTTCTACACCCGGCGCGGCGGCCTGGATATCAACCCCATGCGCGCCACGGACCCCGCCTCCAAGCCCCTGCCACGCCTCAATCGGCAGTAAGCCGGTGGTGGCAGCGGCCGCTGCCTGTGGTATGATGCGCGCCCTCACGGTGAGGTGGCCGAGTGGTCGAAGGCGCACGCCTGGAAAGTGTGTATACGGAAACGTATCGAGGGTTCAAATCCCTCCCTCACCGCCAAATCGGCATCGTAAGTGATTGATTTAAAAGGGATTGAAGGATAGCGTAGGGCATCTACCCACAACGCTACCCACAAAGTGAAAAATTCCCTTAATCTTCCGCCCAGTTCACCAGCTTCAGGGCATCATCGGGATTAACCCCAGACTCCTTTGCTCTGGAAAGTGCTTCCACAATAGCGCCAACAGTCCGCGCACGTCCGCCCGCGTCAAACGCTTGCAGCGGTTGCATAACGTCCAGCGCAATTGGCGTATCCAGTTTCGCAGTCGCTTCCTGTGCAATGCAGTTCGCAATCGGCTGGAGTACCCACTGGGCAAGGTGGCGTTGTGCTTCTCTGACAAGCGGTCCCGTTGTGCTGGTGTCGAACATAGCAGGCAGTACGCCGTAAACGGATAGGATACTGGCACGGCTAGCCTCCAGACTTTCAGCGGTCATCGCTTTGGATAGATCGGGGGACAGGTCGCTAGGTTTCCAGTCCGTGTTAGGTGCAGGCCCACCCGCACTGGTGACGTTCACAGACTCCCGTAGCAGCATCCTGCCGCGCTTGCCCCTGAAACCGGCACCCAGTTTGTCTAGGTCAGTTGACGGTGATTCAGGGAACGGGAGAACTTGTGAACCCAGCGGGGCAAGGTCATAGACTTCACCCAGTGCGGACTCAATACAGTGCAACATACTGGCAGTCAGGTTAGACCGGCGCAGCGGTGACGTACCCGCCCACGGGGTTACCGCATCACTACCGATACGGAAGTGCAGGACTTCAGTTGCAAGGGCGGTCTGAGAAGTGCCGCCGCCCGCTTCAGAGATTGACAGACGATAGGCACGAGGAATGCCGCCCCGTGTACTTACGTCCCAGTCAGACGCCGGTAGCAGGCGATCAGGTGCAAGGTACAGGACAGCTTCACCGCGTAGCGCCAGTGACCGGGCAATGATGCCCAGCAAATGCGCGGACAGGTAATCCGTTCCCTGTACGTCTGCAATGGACAGGCCATGTTCCCAGAGACTGACACAGCTTTGCACAGTCGCTGTCAGTTCACCGGAACCGCTGGACCCAGACAGGTAACTTTCACGCGCTGCCATCAGGTCAGCAGTGAACCCCTGTGCAGCCGCACGGGTTTCCGGTTTGTCTTTCTCCCAAAATTTCCAGCCCATTACAGCCTCCGATATTTCCGCAATAGATCGGCAGCACCGGAGTACTGCAAAGCGCGGGCAACATAGTTCGGGTTGCGGGTAGTCGATTCGTCCAGACCATCGCCCAGCTTCAGGGAATGCGTAGTAGCACCCACCGGCTTATCGTCTAGCGCGACTTCTGACAGGTAACCAGACAGGCGGTGATACGCTTGGACTACCGGCTGGGGTACAGCGGTTTCTGTGTCGCCCACGGTTGCCGTGATTCGGTACGTCTTATCACGGGGCAGGTAGAACCCATCAGCGGGGATAGGCTCGGCAATCAGGGCAGACCATGCCTTAGTGGTTTCGTCCCAGCTTTCTACCGTCACGGCAGATACTGGCGACAGGTGCGGACGCCAATCACCCGGACCTTGAACAGTCCAGACACACTGGCGGGCAGTCCACCGGTAAGCAATGTGGTCCTCGATACGCTGCCAGACGTGCGGCACAACGGCCAGCGTTTCCTCAAGGGTTCCGCCTTCGTCGCGCACGTCTACGCTTGGCCACGTAGCCGCTTCTGCCTCTTCAAACTTGATCACTTCAGTAGTCATCACCGCCACCGATACGCAGGAATAGAAATTCCTGGGGTTAGTTTGTCAGGGCTGGTTTGCCAGTTCCGCTCTTCTACGGTTGTGTCTGGATACGCAGGGCGGGTCACTAGGGACAGCTCGTACAGAATGGCATCGTTCACCGTTCTGATAATCGCTGTGCCTTCGCTGGGGTCTTCATCTTCGACGGTCTCCGCATTCGGTACTGTTCGCTCTGGCGGAATCCGGAAGCCCGGACTAATGCCACCGATAAGACCAGCGGACAGCATCGACATAGCGTCTTTGCCGTGGCTGGTATTCAGTACTTCATCAGAAATTGTCGCTTTGAAAAACAGACCGTCATCAGTACTACGCAGGAGCAAGCTGCCCGCGTCCTTACTGGCTAGGGGTTTCCCAAAGTCATGGCCCACCAGTAGGTGTATATCCAGTTCCCCAGATTCAACGGAGTACTGGAACGCACCCGGCGCAAACCGCTCCTTACGTGGTCGGCCTCGACGCCCGCCATCACTCAGTGTTGCCAATGAGTTATAGGGGAAGCTCCCAGACAGGCGAGTACTTCCCCCTTTACGGCGGACCTCTAGGTCACCAGCAATCGCACCAAACAACATGGCGCTAGCCTCACTGAATATCAGTGATAACGTGAAGCTGTGCCGGACGCGCTACCGTTACGTCTGCGGTTACCAGACCAGTCAGGGCAAGCTGACCGCTGGCCGCTTTCGTGTACGGGTCGCGGATAAGATCGACACCACCCCAGATACCCACAAAGAACGGCGCAACACCACCAGCACTGGTAGTCATTACCGCTTTGGTTTCCAGCGGAGAACCGGCAGGCGCTGCCAGTGCGTTGCTGGTAGTCAGTACCTTGGCCAGCTTGCTAGCAATCCGGTCCAGATCGGTAACGGCTGTACCAGACAGCACAGCGTCATCCAGATCGTCTAGGACTTCATGCCGCATCAGCATGGAGACTTGCTTGTAGCTGGTCGCCGCGTTGCTAACCATGAAGTTAGTCGCAACGGCGCGGAGTAGGGCATAGGTCACAGACGCATCAAGGGCGGTCTCAGTGATGCCGTAAGTGCTGGCACCCTGTACAACGCCCAGCGGTTCACCACTGGCACCAGTGCCAAGGAATGCAGCGTGGTCCAGTGCGGCAGAAATTGCGCTGTTCATATCACGGCGCACAGCCTGTTCCATCGCGGGACCGCTTTGCTTCATTGCCTTACGGGTCAGGGTCATTTGGCAACCCAGCGTGTTATCCGGTGACAGGGACTTGTCCGTAGTCTGGAACGCTTGCGCGGAACCTACGTCACCGGTTTCAGTTGCAGCCCAGCCAGTAGACGCGCCTTGTGTCACCACCGGCCATTCGTGCAGGCCGCTGGAGATGTTCACCAGTTGTCCGCCCATCTGAGACATAACAGACGCGGGGAAAAGCTGGTCAATCACATTGCGGGTAGTCTTCGGGTCCGGAGTCCCAGACGCGATAGTTTCACCGGCACGGACTTCAAGTGCTGCCAGCGGAACCGGCACACCCTGATAGCTGCCCTGTGAACGCATTTCCTGCACGACTTCCGCAGTCTGCCCAGACAGCGCGGAACCATCGTCCAGAAAGTCAGCGACTTGGCGCAACTCGAAACCGTCTACCAGTTCCGCGTATTCCTTTTCGCTGCGTTCTTCCAGTTCTTCACCAGCTTCACGGCGCTCAGTATCTTCAGCGATCAAGGCCGCACGGTAGCGGGTCTCGTTCGTCTGATACTCGGAATCCAAGTCAGCCATAGACCGCACTTCGGTTTCCTCGGGGGTTTCTTTGCCAGCCAGAACAGCTAGCTCCTGCCGGATTTCACTCTGGCGCTTCTGAATCTTTACAGACTCCAACATGGTCTAAATACCTCACGTATCTAATACTAATTCGCGCCACTTCTCCCGTTCAGGATTGAGCGGCCCTAATACCTCCTCCCGCGTCTTGCGGCTGTGACACCTACGACATAGTGTCTGTAGGTTAGTGATTTCGTATGCCAGTTCAGGTGCAACCCGAATCGCTTTTATATGATCGACTTCTAGCGGGCTTCTTGCCTTGCAAACCACGCAGCGAAAGTTATCCCGCTGCAATACCTGCCATCTTAAAGCCTTCCAACGGCTTGTGCGGTATATCTTCTCTCCGGCCCGATTCATGCCCATGCAACGCGGGGCGCTTTCGCTTTCGGTCTGGCAGTCAGGCGCTTGCCTTCCGCGACTGCAATCACGGCAGCGGCTACCGCATCAATTCGGCCCAGTGACCGGCCCTTGGCTAGTCGGTTGTTGCCGTTGTCATCGCGCTGGACTACGCAGTCAGAGATAGCGGAGCGCATTAACAAACTAATCAGGTGCCTTACCTCACCGTCTAGGCAAGCGGTCCTGAATCGGTCTATATCTTCGTTACCGTCATAGAATCCAAACCGCCGCCAGATCACCGGGGCAGTAATGCCCGCCGCCTGTACGCCTTCCAGAAACTGGGACTCTTTGAACTTGTCCGCTACCAGTGCGTGAATCGGTTCGCCCTGTACCTGTGCCATGACTTGCTGTACCCAGTTTTTAATCGGGACCGTACGGTTACCGATCAGGGATAGCTCTTCACGTTCATGCATCAGGTGGTAACGGTCTGCTACCCGGTCATTCTGTCCGCGATCTAGCAGGGCGGGTTCACTCGGGAACCATGCGTGCGTTTCCAGTCGCCCAGACTCAGGCCAGAAATACGCAGCCGCTGACATGCTCGCAGACTCGCCAGCATCCAGTCCGATCACCACCGGGCCTTTCCGCTGTGGCAGTTCCTGTACCTCACAGCCCAGCCACTGGTCCGTTGTCAGCAATACGGCGCGGTTCTCATCCGCTACCCGTTCGTTACGGACAAGCCAGCGGAATTGCGACAGGGCAGACCCCCCGCGCTTAATCGCTCTCTCTGCGTTTCTGACAAGGTTCTCCGGACTTGCACCGACACCATGCGCGGCACCGGGATTCGCTTCTAGCAGGCTGTCCAGATCATCAGCGGGCATGTTTGGCTTTGGGCGGTACTCCAGTACAAACGTGCCGGGGGGAGGGTCATCAATCCAGCGGCTGAACGTGTGCAGGTCATCACTGGCAGACGTGGACACCATCAAGGTTTTGCCGCCGCGCTTCTGTGCGCCGGTCATGTGAACGCTTTCGGCTAGGTCGCCTTTGTCACCGTCCCAGTGCCCGCGCTCATCAAAGATCACCAGAGTAGGGGAGCCGCCCAACTGGGACCGGCCATCACTGGCGACAACCCGCAAGCTGTGTTCCATCCCGGTGGGGTCCCGGTAGGTGATTTCGAGCCGGGGCGCTTTCCTGATCGTGTACGCTTCCTGCTCTTCCTGTGGTAGTCCCTCAATCAGGGCGGTGACGTACTGGTAAGCCACGCGGCCCTGTTCCAGTGTCCGGGCCGCTACGATCACTTCCCGGCGCGGCTGATCGTCACAGACGCCCACAAGGCCCGCGTGAGCGATGGCAGCAACAAGGGCGGTCTTACCATTCCCCCGGCCAATGCATAGGACAGCCACGTCTGTATCAGGGTCAAAGGCACCGTGAATCCACTTCCGCTGGAACGGCAGCAACTTGAACGGCTGACCGGCCAGTTTCCCGGTCGGTATCTTCAGGTTGGATTCAATATGCGCGATCACCGCCGCCGCAATTGGGTTCGCCAGACTGGACGGAGTCACCGCCATACTCGCCCCCCGGCCCGTTCGACTTTGACCAGCCGCCCGGTTGCCTTTTCCACCTTCACCAGTTGCCCGGTTGCTGTTTCCTGTGCCATGCCTCCTCTGTGCCCCTGTGGGCGCATTCACCCTGATATTGGTCCCATCTTATGGCCCGCTCTGGGAGCCTCTCAGAGGGGCTTACAGACGCCTTTAGAGATTGAGAAAAGTACACAACCCCCTGCGCCCCCCACGCTTACGCTGGCGCTACCATTGGGACCATTGGCTAGCCCCAGGTTGGGTTTGTCAGTCGGTCTCGCAGGCGCTGACCAGTCACGCGGCAACGTCTGCTTGCCGATTAGCTTGGCTACTTCCTCTACAGGGGGGATAGCCTTTGCCCATGCTTCCACCTCTGACCGGACGTACCGCCTACAAGACCGGCTCAACTTGATTGCCTTCGGGCCTATGCCCCTGTGTCGCCAAGTCGCTATCGTGTGTTGGCCGCGTGCTGCCCCAGCGTCTGCCAGTACTTGTTCCACTTCCTCGGACGTAATCAGTTCGCCCAGATCGTCCCGGCTTACTGGTCGGTCACTCTGTGCGGACAGGATTGCCAACACGTTGTCGATGTCATAGACCTTGCGGGGGGATTTCTTGTCACCCCTTGCCCAGCCAGTACAGGCCGCACTGACCGACAGATTCTTGACGGTGTACGGATGAACGCGCAGCAACGCCGCTAGCTCTACTACCCAGATGTCTTGTTGTGTCACCATCGCTATACCTCAGTACCAGCCGCCTTTGCTGGGTTTACGTTCCAAGTTGGTGGAAGTCGGGGGGAGTATCTCTGCCTGTGCCGGTGGCGGCTCCCACGCTTTAGCCGGTTCTGGCTCTGGTCCTGCCTCGGCCAGATTCAGTGCGTGTGCGATAACGTGTGCTGCGCGGTAGTACCAGCGGTCACAGATTCGATAAGCGGTTGGCCCTTTCCCTGCTTTACGCCACCGCTCCCATGCTCGGTTGCTGACACCCACACCCAACATATCCAGCATGTTGGCCGCTTGCTCTTCGGGGGTCAGTGTCGGTATATCGTGCGCCGTGAACCGTTCCCCTGTCTGTGCGCTAACAATCTCGGCAACGCCTTCCAAGCTGTAGCACCTCTCAAGTTTTGGTCGCCCCGTTCCCTTGGCGGCTAGGAAAGTCTGTGCCGTGTCATCAGGTGGTAGCTTTAGCAGTTCGGCCAGATCGGATAGCGCGATATACCCGGCCCCTAGTTCTTCAGTCATCATGACCCCCCAAATGAGAATGGTTCTACCAAAGTGAACACAATTGCACTGAGCCTATAAATATAGGGTTATCCTTGCGTTTGTCAGGATTTCCCCGGTACAGCCCGCATACAGTTTTGCCGCTCTAACTCAATAGCCGGGACCAGCTTTAACGCTTCGCTCACCGGCAACACTCGAAACTCATTGCGAATGCGAACCGCTGCCCGATTGTCTGCGGCAGTAGGTGATAGACCGGCAGCAATGTAACGCTCGAAATACTGGCGGTATCTATCAGCAAAAAACTGGGCGGTGCGTAATGTTGCGCGTTTTAACAATGGCATTGTTCTATCCTCTCACCTTCAAACGGGGCTATGTTGCTAAAGCCCAAATTTTTTACTGAGTGCGTCTAGCTGTGCTTGCTCACCATCGGACAACGGTGCCTCCGCGTTCTGATCGTTAAGCGCCAGTTGCTTTTCCTTGTCGGCCTTGTGCTTCTGAAGCTGTATGTCATTCATGCCGATAGTCGCCGTATCCTTTCCGTTGGCTCTGACTTGTACAACGGCGCACACAGACGCCGTGCCGCTAGGACCGTGACAAACTGAATCCGGCGGGCCTTTTTTCTTTTTCTTTTTTTCAGGAGGAATTTCTTCCGAAACATTTTCGGAAGGTTCTTTGGTGGGTTCCTGTAGGTTATGTAGGTTAGTGCTGGTGAAACCCGCACTATTAGGCCCGGTAGAACCCGCACTATTGACGCCGGTAAAACCCGCATTAGATTCGGTAGAACCCGCACTATTGGAATCTGCCGTAGTGCCGGTAAAACCCGCACTATTGTCAGACTCGCTTTGGTACTTCTTTTTTAGTCGGTATTCTTCCGGTACTGGGACGTGATAGACAACGGCGCGGCCCCGGCGCTTGCCGGTATCTTCAATCAGTCCCTTTTCACGCAATCCCTTCAGGGCCTTACCGGCTGTCTCGCGGTCTTTGAACTTGCACCGCTTGGCGAGTATTACCTGTGACGGAAACGCCGTGTAGTCGTCTCCAATGAAGTCACAGAAAACCCGTAGTACATGGTCCTCGGTTGGCGTGATGTCTAGCCCATCAATCCACCGTGACGCCGCAATGGTTGGCACCTGCTTGCGATAGTCCCGCTTGTTCATTTGTTACCTCCGGTGATGTCACCCAGTTTGTTTTTGACGCCACCGGAAGGGGGTATAATTCCCTCACGGTGACGGTGTTGGTGACGGTGACGGTGCTTCCCTTCCTTATGCTTCGCACCCCGCGCCATACGTTACTTGCTTTGCTCAATTGCCCCGGCCCTAAAAAGCCGGGGCTTTTTTTCAGCTAACTTGTTCAAGGGTTGCAATCCACGCCTGCACGTCTGACAGCTTCCAGCCCACGGCTTGCGGACCTAGCTTCACGGGCTTCGGGAACGTGCCCTGTTCCATCCGTGCGTAAATGGCAGAACAGCACAGCCCTGTCATCTGCTGAACTTCAGGGCGGCGTAGGATTCTTTCGATAGGGGTATTCATTGTGAACCTCCAGTACTGGGGTTCACGCTTGGCGGGTCTGGGACAGCCTTGCGCGAACGGTTTACGTTCACTCGCCTATCCCTATAGAGTGCGCCCGCTACCTAACGGGCATGGGGAAATACTAGGGTTCCAAACGGTGTTGCACAATACCTGGGGCAAATATTTTAGAAAAGTGCCAACTTGTTGCGTGCCGAAAATTGCACTGGGGGACTACGCCCCCAAGTACTTGGACCAGTCTTGCATCAGGTCGGCGCGCTTATCTAGCAGGGCACCGCGCCGGTAAGCACCTTCTACGCCCTTCACAGTGTGCGCCAGCGCCATCTCCGCTACGTGGTTGTCGTGGTCCGTCTCTTCCGCTGCCCAGTCCCTGAACGCGCTACGGAAGCCGTGTACGGTGACACCAGGGCGCATCTCTTTGAGTAGCTTTAGCTGGGCAATGTTGCTCATGTGACCGACTTTGCGCCTGCCGTGGTTGCCGCCGGGGAATACCCAGTCATTCTTGCGCTCGATCTGTGCCAGCACGTACCCGGCACCAGTAGACAGCGGGACTAGATGCGGCTTGCCTGCCTTCATACGCTCGGCGGGGATTGTCCATATGCCGGTTTTTGTATCGTCTATCTCTGACCATTGCGCCCCGATCACTTCACCAGTACGGCAGGCGGTCAGCATCGTGAACCGCAGCGCCAAGCTGGTGAGTGATTCCTTGTCACGCAACTCAGCGAACAGGGCGGGCATATCCTGATAGGGCAGGGCAGTGAAGTGCTTCACCGGGCGGACCTTTTGCTTAGCCGGTAGCAACTGGGACAGGTTGCCGCGCCAGACAGCCGGGTTAAACCCAGACCGGTAACCCTTCACCGTTGCCCACGCCAGCACGTTCTCAATCCGCATACGGACGCGGGAAGCTGTCTCAGGTACCTTGTGCCAGATCGGCTGGAGAACGCCCAGAACGTCATCAGTGCCGATGTCGGCCACGTCCATGCTGCCTATGTGCGGTGATGCGTATTGCTTCAAGCTGGCTTCCCACTGCGGCACCGTCTTGCTTCCCGGCTTGGACTCTGGGGTCAGCTTCTCGGCAATGAATCTCTCGGCGCACTGGTCAAACGTCATCGCATCCGGGGCGGGTAGTCCTACCTCTTCCAGCACCTCTGTGGCTTGTTCCTTTTGGACGGCATCACGCGCAGCCTTCAGGGAACTACCGGCACTGGTCAGCTTCCAGATGTCCGCAGCAATGTCCCGCGCCTGTGCCAGCGTCAACTCCGACAGCGGCCCCAGTCCTACCTCCCTGAGCTTGCCGCCCTCCTGCCGCTTGAATACCCAGCTTTTAGCGTTCCGCTTGCCAGTGACTTGCAGGTACAGCCCGCCACCATCGCTGTGATAGTTCTTGCACTTGGCCTTGGCCGCATCAGTCTTCGCGGCTGGTTTGTGGTACGCGCTCTTAGCCGCCTTGATATACGGCTGTGTCAGTAGGTGCTTTGGCATGACTGGGCACTCCTTTGTGGGTACAGTTTCGAGGGTTACCGCCTAACCCTTTGGCGGGACTCTACCCACAATCTACCCACAAAACAACGCCGGTTCCCCCCGGAATCGTGCGGAAAGGCAGGGAAGGTAAAACGTAGAAATACGCTGTATATATAGCGTTTAGAGAGTTTTGGAAGGTTCGGCAGGCCAGTAAATACGGGAAGGTTATATTCCCTCCCTCACCGCCAAATTGCGCATCCAGACAACAGACTATAAAAAAGTTGGAACCGGCCGATGCCAGAGTACCCTCCACATCAGGCGGCGTGTCAAAATTCACCGAGATTTCTACCGGTTGAGATCGTAACTTAAAGCGGGTTCCAGGAATCACCGGAAATAGCGTGATACGGCCAATGAAATACCTGCTCTGCGTATTGGTATGCCTGTCACTCGCAGGCGCCGCATACCAATCCATTGCAGAACGTGCTGATCGGCGAGCATTGCCAGGCAGTTTTATTCAGGTCGGCGACAATACCTATTACCTGCTTTGCAAGGGCGATGGCGAAAGGGTGCTGCTGTTCGAAAGCGGTCGCTGGGGCTGGCATGCGGATTGGACGAAAGTCTGGCCATTGCTGCCCGCCCAATATCGCGCCTGTACCTATGATCGACTGGGATTGGGCTGGAGTTCAAAAAGTCATGGCCCGGTACATTCCGGGACGACCATTGATGAATTGCATAAGCTGCTGCATATCGCGGGTATAGACCAGAAACTGATTATCGTTGGCCATTCCCTGGGCGGCTACTATGCAAGAAAATTTGCCGCAAGGTATCCGGAACAGATAGCAGGACTCGTCCTGCTGGATGCGACTCATGAGGAAGCGCCAGCGCGCATGACATACGCGCCGGAGGATTTTTCCCAGGTCGAGCTGTGTAGCCTGATATCCTGGAGTGGTGTACTGCGGATATCCGGGACGATGGAAATGCTCGTGCCAAAGGGCAGCTCTGCGGAGCAACAGGCGCAGGTGTTGTCCGTGGCAAATCGTAGCCAGTTTTGTTCCGGGTTGCTGAACGCGGCGCAGGGTATTGAGAGAGAACTACGCACTGCAGGCAAGCCGGAACCTCTGGCCGATATCCCGCTGGCGGTGGTGCGCAGAGGCAAGAAAGTTGAAGACTACGCGGGTCTCGCCGGAGAACAGAGGCAGTTGTTCGAGACCAACGAGCCAGTGTGGTACGCAATGCAGCGCGAACTGGCCAGTTTGTCTTCAAGGTCGAGGCTCCTGGTTGCCCCGCACAGCGGGCATAACATTCAGCTGGAATCTCCCGGCAAGGTCGTGGAGGCTATCGAATGGGTTGACTCACGGGTGACGACGTACTAAGACTGCTGTGTGCTTCTCGACCAGCCTGGGTGGAATTGCTCTGGCAGTCCACCCTTGAGTGCAGCGAGGGCGACCCGAAGCTCCGGGGTGAATAAAAGGAGACAATAATGAAGACTGCAGCGGGTTTCGTTTTGTTGTGCTCGTTATTTGCCACTGGCTGCGGAGGAGGCGGTGGCGGATCCGGCAACCAGTTACCTGACAGGGTGACACATTCAATCATCGGCACCTGGGAGCACGTTTATCCTGCCACACAGTGCACCGAGAGCAACCAGTTCACGCAAAACGGCGAGTTCGCCGGCCAGGCCCTGGATGAAGTAATCAGTGGTTCCTACACCTTTGAGGAAACTGTCCCCAGGGGCGAGCGGCATGAACTGGCAATCCTGGTGCTTGAGGACAATGAACAGGCTGACTGCTTCGGGCGAAATACCAATTCTGTCGGCAGATCAGTTACCGTTTTTGTGTCGTTTAACTCACCCGATAGCATTGAATTCTATTCGGGGAAAACGGGTGGGGAACTGATCATAGATTTTGTCAGGGTCGATTGAACTGCAACCGATTTCATTTCAATCTGCTGCCCACCTGCAAGATGTGATACCCCCCGGCAACGCCGGGGTGAAGCCATCACCGCTTTCGTGAATACGACGGGGGCGGTACCAGGCAGATACCTCCGTACATGGGTTTGCAAGGCAGTAGCGTCTGTTCGATCACCGGGAAACTACTGTGTTTGAGATAGTGCAGCGCTGTTGCGCCCACGCCCCGCCAGCATCCCCGCTACCCCGATCCCAAACAATGCCAGTGTGGAGGGCAACGCCACCTCGGCCGCGCCCAGCCGGAAAGCGGTCACCAGGCCGCTGGTGTCCGCCAGGCCGGTGGCTGAGCCCGGGGCGAAGCCGATAATCCGCGCGGTGCCGTCGTTGTGGTCGAACACGCTGTCGGCAAAAAACCCTGAATAGCTCTCGCCGCCGAGATTGACCCATTCCAGCAGCAGGTTGCCCTGGGCGGGGTCATAGGTGAACGCCTGCTGCAGCACCACCGATATATCCAGCGGGGCTGGCACGCCGCCGGCCGAGGCGGACGCGACGGTCAGTGCGCCGCTGTACACGTCCACGGCGTCGGCTCCCACATTGTTCGCGAAGTTTGTACTCAGCGTGGCGGCGGATGCCTGGGTGGTGGACAGGCTGATCACCACGTTGGAAAAGTCGACGGAGAAGGGCGCCGGGCTGGTGAGGTCGCGGCGGAACAGCAACTCGGTGATGTCCTGCGGCCCACTCACCGAGGTGAACAGCGAGCTGTCGTAGACCTGCTGGTAGCGATCGCTGTCCACACAGCCGGTCACGGGTATGCAGTTGCTGGAGTTGCCCTCTGTGGCATCGGCGCCCGCAGGTGTGGTTACCAGCATGGCGTGCGAAGGTGCGGTACACAGCGCGACCGCGAGCGCGGCCAGCCAGTGCCTGGCGATGTGTGCTTTCGTTACCTGTATCGTCATGGTTCCTGTTCCGTTTCTTACCGAGAGTCGTTGCCGCCACCTGCTGAAGCCGGCGGGGTGCGCTCGGTAATGAGCAAGAAGTGGGCCATGTCTTTGAAATCAAAGACTTAATTGTTACAGGGCTGTCATAAAACGCGCAGCTGTAAAAATCGCTGACGGCGTCGCCCGGCGGTTCAAGCGCGACCGGGGGAGTTGGGTAGAATGCCATCACAGGTAGTAATCGCTTTCCTTGGGTACTGAGCATTGTCCCGGCGCCCGTGGCTTCGGTATTCGACGTGGTGCTGGACTATCCCAACTGGCAACGCTGGATACCGGCCTGTCACTACAGCCTGCTCAATACGGAGAGCGTGCGGAAGGGTTCGCAGGTCCGCCACCAGTCAGTGGGCCGAGGGATTGCGCGGGTTTCGACGCCTGTGCATTCAACTGGACCCGGAGGAAACCGTCAAATGGGGCATCCCTGCGAACTGCATGCCGGCCGGAATATCGTGGTGATGGGCGCGTTTCACAACGCTTTTCGCCTGAGCTTCTTCAATGCGGCGCTCTTGCAGGATCACGCCCGGGTGCTGGAGATAAATGGGAAAAATACCGGTTACCCGGACGTGATACGGTTCAGAGCCAGTAGCGACGTGGGGAGGATGGCTGTTGTCATTCGCTGGCCGCCCGCCGTACCTCGCGCCCGCGATGGGCCTGCTGGATCACGTACTGGCGAATCGCCTCTGCTTCGTCCGTACCGAGGTTGTCGCCAAAGGCGGCCATGCCGCGCGCGGCCAGTTTGCCGCCGCGCACCACCTCCTGCCAGCCCTGTTCGTCCCACAGGTAGGCCGAGCCGCGCAGGTCCGGGATGAGCAGGCCGGACACCGCGTTGAGGCCGTGGCAGCCCATGCAGACATCCTGGTACAGCGCGTAGCCGCGCCGCAGGGTGGTCGCGTCGGCCTGCTGCGGCGGCGGGTTGAACACCACCGAGGGCTGCCACTCGACCGGGGGCAGCTCGCCCGTGGCGCCGAGCTTGAAGGTGAGTACCCTGCTGACGTTGGGCAGGCTGTCGCTCTGCACGAACTCGCCGAACACCAGCGCGAAGGCGCCGCCCCAGCCGACATTGATGGAGACGTACTGCTCGCCGTCCACGCTGTAGGTGATGGGTGCGGCGACCACGCCGGTCTGGGTGGGGAAGGACCACAACGCACTGCCATCGTCTGTGCGATAGGCGACGAAGCGGCCGTCGGCAGTGCCCTGGAAGAGCAGCTTGCCGGCGGTGGAGAGCACGCCGCCGTTCCAGGGACCGCTGTGTTCCACGCGCCAGGCCTCGCGCTGTTGTACCGGGTCCCAGGCCAGCAGGCGCCCCTTGATCAGGGCACGCATGGCGTCGCGCTCGGCCTGGGCGTCGGGCAGGCTGCCGGCGATGCCGTCCGCCCCGGTATTGGCCACGCCCGGGTTGTAGCGGAACTGCTCCGGCTGTCCGTAATTGGCGGGGAAATCCAGCACGGGGATATACACCAGGCCGGTGTCGCGGCTGTAGGACATGGAGTGCCAGTTGTGCCCGCCCAGGTAAGAGGGATAGGTGAGGTAGGGCGTCTCGCGGTAGCGCGCCCCGGGCACCTCCACCGGGCGGCCACTGGCCATGTCCACGTGGGTGGCCCAGTTGATGTCGATGTAGTTTTCCGCCGACAACAGCTCGCCAGTGGCGCGGTCCAGCACGTAGAAAAAGCCGTTTTTCGGCGCCTGCATCAGCACCTGGCGCTGGCGCCCGTCGATGTCCAGGTCGGCCAGGATGATGTGCTGGGTGGCGGTGTAGTCCCAGCTCTCCCCCGGCGTGGTCTGGTAGTGCCACACGTACTCGCCGCTGTCCGGGCGCACCGCCACGATGGAGGACAGGAAGAGATTGTCGCCGCCGCCGGGCGAGCGGATTTCCCGGTTCCAGGGTGTGCCGTTGCCGACGCCGAAGTAGAGCAGGTCCAGCTGCGGGTCGTAGGCCATGGAATCCCACACGGTGCCGCCACCGCCGCCCAGTTCCCACCAGTTGCCATTCCAGGTCTGCGCCGCCCTTTTCATGGCGTCGTTCTCAAAGCCCAGCGCGGGGTCGCCGGGCACGGTGTAAAAGCGCCAGGCCAGCGTGCCGTCGTCGACGTTGTAGGCGCTGATAAAGCCGCGCACGCCGAACTCGGCGCCGCCGTTGCCGATCAGCACCTTGTCCTTGACCACGCGCGGCGCCCCGGTGATGGTGTAGGGCAGGGCGGGGTCGACCGTGGCCACCTCCCAGTTGAGCGCGCCGGTTTTCGCATCCAGCGCGATAAGGCGCCCGTCCAGCGCGCCGAGGAACACCTGGCCACGCCATACGGCCACGCCGCGGTTCACCACGTCGCAGCAGGTGTGCTTGGCCTTGGCGCGCGGGACCTGTGGGTCGTAGCGCCACAGCGGCGCGCCGGTCTTCGCATCCAGGGCGTGGACGATACTCCAGGCGGAGGTGGTATACATGACGCCGTCCACCACCAGGGAGGTCGCCTCGATGCCGCGCTCGGTCTGCAGGTCGAAGGACCAGGCCAGGCCCAGTTCGCGCACGTTGCCCGTGTCGATGTCGTCCAGGGGGCTGTAACGTTGTTCCGCGTAACTGCGCCCGTGGGACATCCATTGCCCCGGCTCGGCGTCGGCGGCAACCAGCCGCCGCTCGTCCACGGCCGCCGCCAGGCCGGGCGGGGCGGCGCCGGGTGCGTTGCAGGCGGACAGGGACGGGAGCAGCGTGAGGACGAGCAGGCCGAAAACGGCCGCGGCGGGGCGAGACATGGCGCAGGACCTCCGTGGCGGCCGTTGTCTGGCGCCGCGCTGTTATTGTGCCGGCAGCATAGCGCCTTTGCGCAGGCCGGGGGAAGGGGGCGCGCCGGCCCCCGGGGATTACAGGGTGAGTTCGGCCATGTCGCGCAGTAACTGGGGCTCGCCGTTGATGAGCAGCGAGGTGACCGGCGAGTTTTCCCAGTCGACCAGCTTTTCCCGAATACGCGCCTTCGGGCCGCACAGGGAAATCTCGTCGGCGAACTGGGTCGGCACCGCCTCGATAGCGCGGTCGCGCTGGCCGGCCATGAACAGGCGCTGCACCTCGTCGGCCTCGTCGGGGAAGCCCATGCGCGCCATCAGCTCCTTGTGGAAGTTGCGTTTGGCCGAGCCCATGCCGCCGATATAGAAGCCCAGCATGGCCTTGACCGGGTACAGCGCCTCCTCCAGGTTGTCGTTGATGCTCACCATCACCGTCGGGCAGATCTCGAAGCCGTCCTTCGCCCCGGCAATCTGGTCCGCGTACACCTCCTGTCGGTACGGTGAGTAGTACAGGGGCAGCCAGCCGTCGGCGATTTCCGCGGTCTGGGTAACGTTCTTCGGCCCCTCCGCGCCGATAAAGATGGGCACGTCGGCGCGCAGCGGGTGAGTGATGGGCTTGAGCGGCTTGCCCATACCCCAGGCCCCCGGGCCGTTGTACGGCAGGGGATAGGCCTCGCTGTCGCTGGTCACCGGCTCACGGCGCGCCAGCACCTTGCGGATGATGTCGACGTAATCCCGGGTCCGCGTCACGGGTTTGCTGTAGGGCTGGCCGTACCAGCCCTCCACGACCTGCGGGCCGGACACGCCCAGGCCGAGGATCATGCGGCCGCCGGAAAGGTGGTCCAGGGCCAGTGTCGCCATGGCGCAGGCGGTGGGGGTGCGCGCGGAGAGCTGCGCCACCGCTGTTCCCAGGCGCACTTTTTCCGTGTGCGCGCCGATCCAGGCCAGCGGCGTGAACACGTCATTGCCCCAGGATTCCGCGCACCACACCGAGTCGAAACCCAGCCGTTCCGCCTCCTGCGCCATCTCCACGTGTGCATTCCCCGGGGGCAGGGCGCCCCAGTAGCCGAGCTGTAGCCCCAGTGATAGTTTTGCCATGATCCGCCTCCTCGCGCTGAGCGGCCAAGGTTACGCCACCCCGGCCACACAGAGAAAGGCTCGCGCGGCCAAAATCCCTGACCGCAGCGCTCAGCGTGCAACTGTCAATCCGGCGCGCGTTTGGATAGACTCAGCCGTCAGTTTTTACCGGATGTACACGCACAGCGATGAGCCGACTTACCCACCTGGACGAACAAGGGGCCGCGCGCATGGTCGATGTCGGCGCCAAAAACGTCACCGAGCGCGTCGCCGTGGCCGGGGCGACGGTGCGCATGCTGCCGCAAACCCTGGCGCTGATCGACCAGGGCGGCCACGCCAAGGGCGATGTGCTCGCCGTGGCCAGGATCGCCGGCATCCAGGCCGCCAAGCAGACCTCCTCGCTGATTCCGCTGTGCCACCCGCTGATGCTCAACGCCGTGGATGTCAATTTCGAGTTCGACCACGAGGCCAGCGCGCTGCAGGTGGAAGCGAGCTGTCGGGTCTCCGGCAAGACCGGGGTGGAGATGGAGGCGCTGACGGCCGTTTCCGTCGCCGCCCTGACCATCTACGACATGTGCAAGGCCGTGGACCGCGGCATGCGCATCACGGATGTGGAACTGCGCAGCAAGTCCGGTGGCAAGTCCGGTGACTGGCAGCGCGAGGCCGGGGACGGCGCATGCTGAAGGTTTTGTTTTTCGCCCGTGTGCGCGAGACCCTGGACTGCGCACAACTGGAACTGCCCTGGAGCGAGCAGGTGGCGCGCCTGGATGCCCTGCAGGACAGCCTGTGCGCGCAGCACGGCGCGCGCTGGCGCGAGGTGCTCGAAGAGGACAACATGATCCGCGCCGTGAACCAGGTCGTGGTACAGGGTGACTGCGCGCTGGCCGATGGCGACGAGGTGGCGTTCTTCCCGCCGGTGACCGGGGGCTGAGGCGGTGGGCGCTGCGCGCACATCGGTACTGGTACAGGAGGCGGAGTTCGATGTCGCCGCACTGCAGCGCGGGCTGTTGCGCGGCGACGCGGCGGAGGGCGCCGTGGCGACCTTCACCGGCTACGTGCGCTGCGACAACGAGCAGCGCTCGGTGAGCAGTATGCGGCTGGAACACTACCCGGGCATGACCGAGTCGAGCATCGAGCAGATACTGGATGAGGCCTGCCGGCGCTGGCCGCTGCTCGCCACCAGTGTGGTGCACCGCGTCGGCCTGCTGCAGCCCGGGGACCCGGTGGTCTGGGTGGGCGCCGCCAGCGCGCACCGCGAGGCGGCGTTCGAGGCCTGCGAGTTCATTATGGATTACCTGAAAACCCGGGCGCCTTTCTGGAAAAAGGAAACGGGCCCCGCCGGCGAACACTGGGTGGCGCCGCGCAGCTCGGATGACGCGCGCGCGCGGCGCTGGCGCGGCGGCGTAGCCTGAATAGGGGATGTGTACGGCATTGACCTGCGCTCCAATAGCGCAGCCTGTGCCTGGCGATAACGGAGAATAGCACTATGAGTTTTGATGGACGTGAACTGAGAAATGCGCTGGGGCGCTTTGCCACGGGGGTCTGCCTGATCACCACCGTCACCGAGGACGGCGAGCCGCTGGCGCTGACCGCGAATTCCTTTTCCTCGGTGTCGCTGGACCCGCCGCTGGTGTTGTGGAACCTGCAGAACAACTCCGATGTCTACGCGCATTTCGCCACGCCGAACTACTTCGCCATCAATGTACTGTCGCTGGAGCAGCAGGCCCTGTCCAACCAGTACGCGAAGAAAGGCGAGCACACGCTGGCGCCGGATCACTTCAGTCCTGGCAAGTTCGGCGCGCCGATTATCCGCGACGCCCTGGTCAGTTTCGACTGCGAACTGGAGGCGACCCACGAGGGCGGTGACCACCTGATTATCGTCGGCCGCGTGCACGAGATGCTCAGCCGCGCCGACGGCGAGCCGCTGGTGTTCTACTCCGGGGGGTATCGCGAGCTCTCCTGAGCGTTGCGCCGGCCTGTTCCAATTACGGCGCAGGCCTTATACTGGCCAGCTTGTATTGTCGTCGGTCCAAGCGATGAAATTCTGCTCCAGTTGCGGCAACCGGGTCGTGTTGCGTATTCCCGCGGGCGACGACCGCGAGCGGCACATCTGTACCAGCTGCGAACTGATTCACTACAGCAACCCCCGGGTTATTGTCGGCTGCCTGCCCGTGTACGAGGGCAGGGTGCTGCTGTGCAAGCGCGCGATAGAGCCGCGCAGGAATTACTGGACACTGCCCGCGGGGTTCATGGAAAACGGCGAGACCACGGTGCAGGGCGCGGCCCGGGAAACCTGGGAGGAGGCCCGGGCCAGGGTGAGCAACCTGGATCTTTACCGCGTATTCGACGTGCCCCACATCAGCCAGGTCTACATGTTCTACCGCTGCGACCTGGATGATGGCGAGTACGGGGTCGGTCCCGAGAGCCTGGAGACTGAACTTTACCGCGAAGACGACCTGCCCTGGGACAATATCGCCTTTCCCGTGGTGTACGAGACACTGCGCGAATACTTCGCCGACGCTACCGACGGCGAATTTCCCGTGCGCGTATCGGCGATAGACCTGTCCGCCAGGGGCGCGAGGTAATACCGGCCCGGGCGCGGCCAGGTCGCGCCGCCGGCCAAGAGGCAAGCAACACATCGACCAGGAGGAACTGTTATGGCGTTTCCCAAGCTCGGCAACATGGCGCCGGCCTTCACCCTGTTGGACCAGGGCGGCAACAAGGTGGCCCTGAAGGATTTCCGCGGCGAGAAAAACGTGGTGCTGTACTTTTATCCCAAGGCCATGACCCCCGGCTGTACCGTGCAGGCCTGCGGTATCCGCGACAGCAAGAAAGCGCTGGCCAGGCTCGACACCGTGGTGCTGGGCGTGAGTCCCGACCCGGTGGCCCGGCTGGGCAGGTTTATCGACAAGCAGGATCTGAATTTCACCCTGCTGTCGGATGAGGACCACAAGGTGACGGAAAAATACGGCGCCTGGGGGCTGAAAAAGTTCATGGGACGGGAATTCATGGGCGTGCTGCGCACCACCTTCATCATTGGCAAGGACGGGCGCCTCAAGCACATCATGGACAAGGTCAAGACCAAGACGCATCACGATGACGTCATCGCTCTGATCAAGGAACTGGGGCTGTAGGTGCTGGACTACCCCTTCCAGGACGTGCCGGCGGCGGGGGAAACCCGCGAAATCGCCGAGGGCGTACTGTGGCTGCGCATGCCGCTGCCCATGGCGCTGGATCACATCAACCTCTACCTGCTACAGGACGAGGACGGCTGGTGGGTGATAGACACCGGCATCGCCCTGGGGCCCACCGAGGAGCTCTGGGAGGGGGTGTTCCGCGATGTCCTGGGCTCCAGGCCGGTCAAGGCTGTACTTTCCACCCACCATCACCCGGACCATATCGGTATGGCCGGCTGGTTGTGCGAGCGCTGGCGGGCGCCGTTCTACATGACCGAGGCCGAGTACCTGACCGGCCTGGCCTACAGCCGCACAACGCGCGAACACTACAGCTGGGCGATGGAGGAGAATATGCGCCGCGCCGGTTACGGCGACGCGCAGATCGCCTCGGCCAGGGAAAACTTCGAGGGATTCGGGTCCATTGTCACGCCCATGCCCACGGCCTACCGCCGCCTGACGGAAGGGGGCCGACTGATCATTGGCGGGCGGCGCTGGCAGGTGATGATCGGTCGCGGGCACTCGCCGGAGCACGCCTGCCTGTACTGTGCGGAACTGAACATCCTGCTCTCCGGCGACCAGGTCATCCCGCGCATCACCTCCAACGTCAGCGTGCCCGGCACCGAGCCCGAGGCCAACCCCCTGCGCGACTGGTTCCATTCCCTGGAGCGCTTTCTCGAGGACCTGCCGGCGGACACGCTGGTACTGCCCGCGCACAATACCCCGTTTCGCGGCCTGCACGAGCGGTTACGCTACCTGATTGAACACCACGAGGACCACCTGCTGGCCCTGGAAGAGGCCTGCGAGCAGCAGCCGCGCACGGCCATGGACCTGTTGCCGGTGCTGTTCAGGCGCAAACTCGAGGGGCACAACCTGGACATGGCACTGGGCGAGTGCCAGGCGCATCTCAACTTCCTCTGCCAGCGCGGACAGTTGCTCCGCGGTCTGGACGAGGAGGGGCGCTACACCTACCACTCGGTGGATTCGACCCTGCCCCTGCGCCGCCGGGAGCGCCCTCACGACGCCGCCGACGACTCGCCAATCCAGGTATAAAAACCACCTAAAACAATAAGATGAGGTATTTTTCTGGTGCTAGAGCTAACTTTAATACTTGTGGGTTATAACCTGACCGGCCCGGTTGCGACAGGGCGCCCCGAGCAGTGGCGCGCGGGCGACCGTGCCGTAGCCTCCCGGACCGGACGATAGAGGACTGTCTATGGATTATGTCAGCGTAGCCGACGCCGTGGACGCCCCGGGCCTGCGCCTGGTGCTGACCGCCGGCGTGCCCGGGCCCTGGGGGGAGTCGGCCAAGTCGATCTTTGCCTACAAGGGCATTCCTTTCACCCCGGTGTTCCAGGAGGGCGGGGGCGAGAACGCCGACCTGCAGGCGTGGACCGGGCAGAACTCGGCGCCGGTAGCTGTGTACGAGGACCTGCCGCCGGTGTGCCACTGGCTGGACCTGCTCATGCTCGCCGAGCGCCTGGCTCCCGCGCCGGCGCTGTTGCCCGAAGACGCCGGCGAGCGCGCCCAGGTGCTGGGCCTGTCGGCGCTGGTCGCCGGCGTGGACGGCTTTGCCTGGAACCGTCGTCTGCAGATGCTGGCGCCGATGATGGCACTGGACGAGCCCCCCCAGATGATCGCGCGCATGGCGCACAAGTATGGCTGGTCGGAACAGGCGCTGGCCCGGGCGCCGCAGCAAATGGCAGCCATCAGCGCTGAACTGGACGCGCGCCTGGCGGCCCAGCAAGCCCAGGGTCGCGACTACCTGGTGGGCGAGGAGGTCAGCGCCGCGGATTTCTACTGGGCGAATTTTGCCGGCATGATCAAGCCCCTGGGCCCCGGGGACAACCCCATGCCGGACTACATGCGCGCCACCTACGAGTCGGCTGACGCGGCGACCGCCGCATTGTTGACGCCGCGCCTGGAGGCGCACCGGGACCGGATGTACCAACGCCACATCGCACTGCCACTGGATTTTTAAACGGAGGAATCACATGCTCTCGCAACAGGAAATATCCGACCGCTTTGAAATACTGGATCTGTTGTACCATTACGCCGACCTCGTCGACAGCAAGCAGATCGCGCGCATGCGTGACGAGGTATTCACCGGGGATTGCTTCGTCGATTACAGCGTCTATGGCGGCAGCGTCGGCGACCTCGACACCACCCTGGAGTTTCTCGAGAGCGCCCTGACCGACGAATTGTTCCCTGCCTCGCAGCACCTGAACGCCAATATCCAGGTCAAGCTGGACGGGGATACCGCCAGCGGCCGCGTCATGTGCTTCAATCCCATGGAGATGCGTATGCCCGACGGCACGACGCAAACCTATATGCTGGGCCTCTGGTACGTGGACGAGTACCGGCGCACGGACCGGGGCTGGCGCATCAGCCGGCGCGTGGAGGAGAAGAGCTGGAAGTTCAACACGCCAGACTTCATGGACATCTGATGCCGTCGCGCTGCATGCCCCCTGGGGCGTACAGCCTTGCCGTGGGGCGCCAGGCCGCGTGGAGAGCGGGGTGATACCTGGGCGGTGGCGCAGCCTGTGCCTCGCCTGTCTTGCCTGCCTGGCGCCAGGGCCGCTGTCGGCCCAGGACCTCGAGCCGCGCAGCTATGCCAATGTGCCGGTCGACCAGACCTACCTGGTGCTCGGTTACGCCTATTCAGAGGGTGAACTGTCGCCCACCCCGACCTCGACACTGGAGAACGCAGAACTGGAAATCGACGCCCAGGCCCTTGGCATGGCGCACACGTTCAGCCTGGCCGGCGATGCGGCGAAGATCGACCTGCTTGCCAGTCGCCTGTGCTTCCAGGGTTCGGCGACCTTCGAGGGGGAGTTTATCGAGGGGCAGCGCTGCGAGTACGGCGACCCGCATGCCAGGCTGACCTGGAATTTCTACGGCGCCCCGGCGCTGTCGCTGCAGGATTTCGCCGACTGGCAGCCGGGGCTGGTGGCCGGCGCCAGCCTGCAGGTCTCGGCCCCGCTTGGCAGCTACACCTCGGAACACCTGATTAACGCCGGCACCGACCGCTGGATGCTACGGCCGGGGCTGGGGATATCCTGGCGCGCCGGGCGCTGGTTCATGGACCTGTCCGGCTCGGTGCGACTGTTCGAGGACAGCGACAACGGTTTTCGCGGCAGCAAGCGGGAGCAGGACCCGATCTACGCCGTGCAGTCGCACCTGATCTACGTGTTCGCCAAAGGCCGCTGGCTGTCCGTGGACGCGAACTTCTTCCACGGCGGGGAAACCACGGTCAATGGCGTGGCGCGCAAGGACCTGCAGAAGAATTCGCGCTGGGGGCTGACCTACTCCTTCCCCCTGAACAGGCACCACAGCATCAAGCTCAATGCGAGCACCGGGGTGGTGACCCGGGTGGGTAACGATTTCGATTCCTACGGTATCGCCTGGCTGTATCGCTTCTGAAGTGCGTCGCGCTGGCGCCTAGCGGTCGGTCCAGGACTCGGGCAGGTAGTCCAGGTCCAGTTTGTCCACCGCGTTGCGCAGGCAGGCCTCCAGCTGGTCCAGTTCCGCGGCGCCCACGCGCTGCGCGTATTCGGCGCGCACCTCGGCGGTGATCTGGATGCAGTCCTCGGCGAGCTGGATACCTTTTTCGGTCAGGCGTATTTCCTTGGCGCGCTTGTCGCCGCTGTCGATGTCCCGGGACACGTAACCCAGGCGCTCGATTTCCTTGAGCATCTTGCCCATCGCCTGCTGGGTGACCTGCGCGCGCACGGCCAGCTCGGTGACGCGCACCGCGCCCAGGCCCAGGTTGGCGAATACGGCACTGTGCGACGGGCGGATGTCGTCGTAGCCCCGCTGCAGGAGTTTGCTGTGGATGCGGCGCTCGAAATCGCGGGAAAACTCGCGCAACAGGCGCGCCAGGTTGTTGGACAGCCCGAAGGCGACGTGCTGGTTGCGCTGCGCGGTTGACTGCATCACATCACACCTTCTGTGCGAAATTATGGTTAGAATTGTAACCCCAGGCAGACAGAAGTCATGGGTACTGGTTCAATATTTTACACATTTGTGACGCCCCGGGGCATCCGCTAGACTGCCCCGTTTTTGCCCGCCGGGAGGGGAAACGTGGCCCGAATCATCACCTGCAATACCAATGGCATCCGCTCGGCCCAGCGCAAGGGCTTTTTCGACTGGCTGGCGCACCAGGACGCCGATGTGGTCTGCATCCAGGAGACCAAGGCCCAGGCGCACCAGCTCAGCGACCCGGTATTCACCCCGCAGGGTTACCACTGTTACTACAACGACGCCGAGCGCAAGGGGTACAGCGGCACCGCCCTGTACAGCCGGGCCAGGCCGAACAAGGTGTTGACGAGCCTGGGCTGGGATCCCGCCGATTCGGAGGGCCGTTATATCCAGGCGGACTACCAGGGCCTGAGTGTGATTTCCCTGTACATGCCCTCCGGCTCCTCCAGCGACGAGGCGCTGCAGAAAAAATTCCGCTTCATGGAGGCTTTTATGGAGCACCTGCGCGCCCTGCGACGCAAGCGTCGCGAGTTCATCATCTGCGCCGACTGGAACATCTGCCACCAGAATATCGACCTGAAGAACTGGCGCAGCAACCAGAAGAATTCCGGCTTCCTGCCCGAGGAGCGCGCCTGGCTGGACGTGCTGTACGACGAGGTCGGCTATATCGATTCGTTCCGCCTGGTCAACGAGGAGCCGGAGCAGTACACCTGGTGGTCCAACCGCGGCCAGGCCTGGGCGAAGAACGTGGGCTGGCGACTGGACTACCAGGTCATCACGCCCAAACTCGCGCAGCGCGTGGTCGACGCCTCCATCTACAAGGACGAGCGCTTCTCCGATCACGCGCCGCAGATCATGGATTACGACCTGGAAATCCTCGGCGCCTAGTGTATTCGCCAGGCGCCTCGATTGCGGCTCCCGCGGAAAACGGGTACATTAGCTAGCGTTCCAGGCACCCCCTGTATTCACCGCGCGGAAGTCACCGATGAGCCTTTTTATTGCCAGCGCCCACGCCCAGGCGGCGGGACAACAACCCCAGGGCGGGGAGATGTTCCAGATACTGTTCCTGGTGGGTCTGTTCGTCCTGTTCTACTTCATCGCCATCCGGCCCCAGCGCAAGCGCCAGAAAGAACACGCGGAGATGGTCTCGGCCCTGAACAAGGGTGACGAGGTGGTGACCAGTTCCGGCATCCTGGGCAAGGTCACTGCCCTGGACGACAACTACATGGTGCTCAACGTTGCCAACAACGTCGAGATGAAGTTCCAGCGTGTGCACGTACACGCCGTGCTGCCCAAGGGCACCCTGAAGTCTATCGGCTAGTGGCCCTGGACTACCCCCGCAGACTTTCACTGGCGCAGACGCCGACCCCCCTGCAGTACCTTGAGCGCGCCAGCGAACGCTGGGGCTGCGGCCATCGCCTGTGGGTCAAGCGCGACGACCTCACCGGTTGCACCCTCAGCGGCAACAAGGTGCGCAAGCTGGAGTTCATCACCGCCCACGCACTGGACAACGGCTACGACACCCTCATCACCTGCGGCGGCGTACAGAGCAACCACTGCCGCGCCACCGCCCTGGCCGGGGCGCAGCTCGGCCTGGGCGTGCACCTGCTGTTGCGCGGCGAGGCCCCGGCGCAGGCGGAAGGCAACCTGTTGCTCGACCAGCTGGCCGGCGCGCAGGTCGACTTCTACCCCGCGCGGGGCTTTTCCAGCGAGTTGCCGGCGCGCTTCGCGCACTGGCAGGCGCATTACGCCGCTCGCGGCAGGCGCGCACTGGCGGTGCCCACCGGTGGCAGCGACGGTCTCGGCGTGTGGGGCTACATCGCCGCCTGCGAGGAACTGCGCGAGGATTTCCGCGCCGCGCAGATCGAGCGCGCGCACATCGTCCACGCCAGCGGCTCGGGCGGCACGCAGGCGGGCCTCGGCGCGGGGGTACTGCTGCACGAGCTGCCGGCCACGGTGTGGGGCGTCAACGTGTGTGACGACGAGCAGTACTTTCTCGACAAGGTCGCCGCGGACGTGGCGGACCTGTGCCGCCGCTACCCGCAGGTCGGGACGCTGGCGGTGGCGCCCAATGTGCTGGACGGTTATGTCGGCGCGGGCTATGCCGTGGCGGGCGCGGAAATATTCCAGCTCATCGCCGAACTGGCGCGCCTGGAAGGCCTGGTGCTGGACCCGGTTTACACCGGCAAGGCCTTCGCCGGTATGCTGGCGGAAATCCGCGCCGGTCGTTTCGAGGGCACGCGGGATATCGTCTTTGTGCACACTGGCGGGATTTTCGGCCTGTTTGCCCAGCGCGGCGGGTTCGACCACTAAAAACAGGGCCAGGGGAGGCCGGCAATGACCGAATTCATCACCACCGTCAACAGCTGGGCCTGGGGCCCGGTCATGCTGGTGCTGTTGCTGGGTACAGGGCTGTACCTCAGCATCGGCCTGCGCTTCATGACCGTGCGCCGCATCGGCGCCGCTTTCCGCCTGCTGCTGGGCGGCAGCCGCGGCCGCGGCGAGGGGGACATCTCGCCGTTCAGCGCGTTGATGACCTCCCTGTCGGCAACCATCGGCACGGGAAACATCGCCGGCGTCGCCACGGCCATCGCCCTGGGCGGACCGGGGGCGCTGTTCTGGATGTGGATTACCGCCCTGGTCGGCATGGCGACGAAATATGCCGAGGCGGTCTGCGCCGTGCGCTTTCGCGAAACCGACGAGCAGGGCAATTACTCGGGCGGGCCGATGTACTACATCCGCAACGGGCTGCACCCGCGCTGGCACTTCCTCGCCGTGGCCTTCGCGATTTTCGGCGCCCTGGCCGGCTTCGGCCTGGCCAACACGGTGCAATCCAACTCCGTCTCCCAGGTGTTGTTCGACGAGTTCGCCGTGCCGCCGTGGGCCACCGGCCTGGTGTTGATGACGCTGGTGGCGGCGGTCATCCTCGGCGGCATCAAGCGCATCGCCGGGGTGGCCAGTTACCTGGTGCCGTTCATGGCGGTGGGTTACATCCTGCTCAGCCTGTTCGTGATCCTGGCCAATATCGCGCAGGTGCCCGCGGCCCTGGCCACCATCATCGACAGCGCCTTCAATCCGGTGGCGGCCACCGGCGGCTTCGCCGGCGCCACGGTGTGGGCGGCCCTGCGCTTCGGCGTGGCGCGCGGCATCTTCTCCAACGAGGCGGGCCTGGGCAGCGCGCCCATCGCCCACGCTGCGGCGAAGACCAGCCAGCCGGTGGAGCAGGGCATGATCGCCATGCTCGGCACCTTCATCGACACGCTTATCGTCTGCACCATGACCGGACTGGTGATCGTCATCATGGACGTGTGGCCCTCCGGGGTCAGCGGCGCCAGCCTTACCACCATGGCCTTTGCCAATGCCTTCCCCGGCGGGCAGTACATTGTCACCACTGGCCTGTGCCTGTTCGCCTTCACCACCATGCTCGGCTGGTCCTTCTACGGCGAGCGTTGCGTGGTGTTCCTGTTCGGCGCGCGCGCCATCCTGCCGTTCCGTATTGCCTGGGTGGCCGCGGTTCCCGTGGGCACCCTGGTCGAGCTGGACCTGGTGTGGTTGATCGCCGACACGCTCAACGCCTTCATGGCGATTCCCAACCTGATCGCGCTGCTGCTGCTGGCGCCGCTGGTGTTCCGCATCACGCGCGAGTACCTGGAGAAAACGGATTAGCCTGCCCGCCGGTGCGATTCCCGGGGCGTCTGGCGCAGCCACGCCGCCGGGAGTATGCTAGGCGCATGCCGGGGCAGCTCAACAATCGACTGGTAGTCGCCATTTCCTCCCGGGCCCTGTTCAACCTCGACGACAGCCACGAGGTGTACCAGACGGAGGGCCTGGAGGCCTATTCCCGTTACCAGATAGAACGCGAGGACGAACCACTGCAGCCCGGCGAGGCCTTTCCGCTGGTACGCAAGCTGCTGCGCCTGAACGATACCCTCGGTGGCGATGCCCAGGTCGAGGTGGTGCTGCTGTCGCGCAACAGCGCCGACACCGGCCTGCGCGTATTCAACTCCATCCAGCACTACGAACTGCCGATCAGCCGCGCCGCCTTTTGCGGCGGCGAGAGCCCCTGGCGCTACATCAACGCCTTCGGCTGCCACCTGTTCCTGTCCAACGAGGCCGAGGATGTGCGCTACGCGCTGGACTGCGGCGTCGCCGCCGCCACCCTGGTGTCGCGCACCGCCGGCGACGACGACAGCGGTCAGTTGCGTTTCGCCTTCGACGGCGACGCGGTGATTTTCTCCGACGAGGCCGAGCAGGTGTTCAAGCGCGACGGGCTGGAGGCGTTCACCGCCAGTGAGCGGGCCGCGGCCAGGCAGCCCCTGGGCGGCGGCCCGTTCAAGCCGTTCCTGGCGGCACTGCACCAGTTGCAGCAGGCCTTCCCGCCCAGCGAGGCGCCGATTCGCACCGCCCTGGTCACGGCCCGTTCCGCGCCGGCTCACGAGCGCGTCATTCGCACGCTGCGCGCCTGGAATATCCGTATCGACGAGTCGATCTTTCTCGGCGGGCTGGACAAGACCGAGTTCCTGCGCGCCTACCAGGCGGATGTCTTTTTCGATGACCAGCAGACGCACTGCGCCTCGGCGTCTGAACATATCGCTACGGGGCATGTGCCCCACGGGGTAGCCAACGGTTAGTTGTGCGCACAACACGCGCGCCGCGCCGGTCGGACCCTCCCGGCGGGCGGCGACACGTCTCCGGGGCGGCACTGCCTATATTCCTTTTGTTCTTGGCAAAGTCCCGGATTAATGTCTATTCTTCATAAAGCGGGCCGCCGCAAGGGCGTCCGAGGGGTGTCACCCAGGGGGAAAGGCACGATGAAGCTGCAGCAGTTACGCTACATCTGGGAAGTAGCGCACCACGACCTCAATGTCTCCGCCACGGCGCAGAGCCTGTATACCTCCCAGCCGGGCATCAGCAAGCAGATTCGCCTGCTCGAGGACGAGCTCGGTGTGGAAGTTTTCGCGCGCAGCGGCAAGCACCTGACCCATATCACCCCCGCGGGGGAGGCGATCCTGCGCACCGCCGGCGAGGTCCTGCGCAAGGTCGAGAGCATCAAGCAGGTCGCCCAGGAGTACTCCAACGAGAAGAAGGGCTCCCTGTCCATCGCCACCACCCACACCCAGGCGCGCTACGCGCTGCCGGCGACGATCAAGGCGTTCATCGAGCGCTATCCCGACGTGTCCCTGCACATGCACCAGGGCACGCCGATGCAGATTTCCGAGATGGCCGCCGACGGCACCGTGGACTTCGCCATCGCCACCGAGGCGCTGGAGCTGTTTTCGGACCTCATCATGATGCCCTGTTACCGCTGGAACCGCTGCGTGCTGGTGCCCAAAAACCACCCGCTGACCCAGGTGGACAAGCTCAGCCTGGCGGATGTCGCCGCGCACCCCATCGTCACCTACGTGTTCGGCTTCACCGGGCGCTCGCGCCTGGACGAGGCGTTTACCGCCGAGGGGCTGGAGCCGCGGGTGGTGTTCACCGCGGCCGACGCGGACGTTATCAAGACCTACGTGCGTCTCGGCCTGGGCATCGGCATCGTCGCCGGCATGGCGCATGACGACAGCATGGACGCCGACCTTGTCGCTCTCGACGCCAGCCACCTGTTCACCTCCAGCGTAACCCGTATCGGCTGCCGCCGCGGCACCTTCCTGCGCGGTTATATGTACGAATTCATCGAGGACTTCGCCCCCCACCTGACCCGGGAGGTGGTACAGGAGGCGTTCGCCTGTCACACCAAGACCGAACTCGAGGAGCTGTTCTCCACGGTCGAGCTGCCCGTGTACTGAACTTTTGGCGGCGAAATCCCGCCGGGGGCTTGTCTGCGCCGGGCCACTTTGTTTAGATGCGCGCAAACACCCCGCGCCCACCCCGCCATAGGAGAAGTACACGTGGAACTGGCCTGTCTCGACCTGGAAGGGGTGCTCGTCCCCGAAATCTGGATTGCCTTTGCCGAGCGCACCGGCATCGACGAATTGCGCGCCACGACACGCGACATTCCCGATTACAACGTGCTCATGCGCCAGCGGCTGGATATTCTCGAGCGCAACGGCCTGAAGATCGGCGATATCCAGGAGGTCATCGCCACCCTCGAACCCCTGCCCGGCGCGATCGAGTTCATCGCCTGGCTGCGCGAGCGCTTCCAGGTGATCATTCTGTCCGACACGTTCTACGAGTTCAGCCAGCCGCTGATGCGCCAGCTCGGCTGGCCGACCCTGTTCTGTCACCGCCTGGTCACCGACGACCAGGGCAGGGTGGTCGATTACCGCCTGCGCCAGGAAGATCCCAAGCGCGCCTCGGTCAAGGCGCTGCACAGCCTCAACTACCGGGTCATTGCCGCCGGCGACTCCTACAACGACACCACCATGCTCGGCGAGGCCGACGTGGGCATCCTCATCCACGCCCCGGACAACGTCATCGCCGAATTTCCGCAGTTCCGCTCCGTCGACACCCTCGAACAGCTCAAGGGCGCCTTCCTCGACGCCAGCGAACGCGACCTGCCGGCCTGACACGCCGCCGCAGACCTAACCGGCAGGGGGACTGACGCGGCAGTGTACTTTGCTCCGCCGTCCGCGGCCCTCCGGGCTGCCCTCGGTCGGTCGCGAGCCCTGCGGTCTCGCTCCACTCCCTCGGCGCGTCCCAGAGGCATACGCAAAGCACACTGCCGCGTCAGTCCCAGTACCCCGGGAGTCTGAACGACCGCCCGCAGCGCCGCGGACGACAATCGCCGTGACGCTCCCGGTACCGAGAGATCACGACAAGCGTGAACGCCCGCTCAACCCAAATCTTCGAGCACCCGCAGGAACCGCCCCACCTTGTCGAACGTTTCCTGGTACTCCGCCTCCCAGCACGAGTCGGCAACGATGCCGCCGCCGCCCCAGCAGTGCACCTGTCCGGCGTCGCACAGCAGGCTGCGAATGGCGATATTGCTGTCCATGCGCCCATCGGCGCTGACGTAGAGCACGCTGCCGCAGTAGGCCGCACGCGCGCGGGTCTCCAGTTCGGCGATAACCTGCATGGCGCGGCGTTTCGGCGCGCCGGTGATCGAGC
Organism: Halioglobus sp.; assembly: GCA_002699145.1. Classification (GTDB taxonomy): domain Bacteria; phylum Pseudomonadota; class Gammaproteobacteria; order Pseudomonadales; family Halieaceae; genus Marimicrobium. The sequence continues at coordinate 32,673 of PABK01000033.1, read as the reverse complement.
CGCCGGGAAAACTGTCACGCAACAGCTCCCAGGCGCTGCGCCCTGGCTGCAGCTCGCCCGAGATGATGCTGACCAGGTGGTGCACCGTGGGGAAGCTCTGTACCTCGAACAGGCGATCGACGTGGATGCTGCCCGGCACGCAACTGCGGCCCAGGTCGTTGCGCAGCAGGTCGACGATCATCAGGTTCTCCGCCCGGTCCTTGACCGAGTCGCGCAGCGATGCGGCCGCCTGCGCGTCCGCCACGGGGTTCTCGTGGCGCGGCCGGGTGCCCTTGATGGGCGCGGTCTCCACGCGGTGTCCGTGCAGCGCCAGGAAGCGTTCCGGAGAAAGCGACAGCAGCGCGCCGCCGTCGTCCAGCGCCAGGTAGGCGGAAAAGGGCGCCGCGGCGACGGCGCGCAGCGCGCGGTAGGCGCTGAAGGGATCCCCGTGGCAGGCCGCGCTGAAGCACTGCGCGAGGTTTACCTGGTAGCAGTCACCGGCCTGGATGTAGGCCTGGATGCGCTCGAAGGCCTGGCGGTAGCCCGCGGCGTCGACGTTGGCGCGAAACGGCGCCGCCAGGGCGAAGGCTTGCGTGTGATTGGCGGCCGGCCGGCGCAAGCGGGCGTGCAGGTCCGCACGCCGCGCGCCGTCGACCCCCGGCAGGGTCACCAGTACGGCCCGCCGCAACAGGTGGTCCTGGACCAGGCACCAGTCGTAGGCCCGCAGGCCGCTGGCCGGCATGGCCGGCTGCGGCGCGGCGTCGTCGATACCGTGCAGGCGATTGCCGCAGTCGTAGCCCAGGTAGCCGAGAATACCGCCGCAGAAGGGAATGTCCGCCGAGGCGGGCGCGATATCGGCGAAACGCTCCCGGTGGTAATCGCGCAGGTCGCCAAAAAACGCCGCGGCGGCGGTCTCGTCGGCGTCCACCGCCAGCTGCGGCGGCGCGTCGTCCAGCGGCTGCGCGGTGAGGATGTCGAAACGGCCGCCACTGGCGTGGGGCAGGCTGCTGTCCAGGAAGGCGGCGCCGGGCAGGTCGCGCAGGCCGTCGTAGAGGCTGCAGCTGTCTGCCCGGTAGGGGATTTCCTCGAGATGGACCGACTTGCTCATGCTCCGTCCGTGTCCGGCTACGGGGCTCGCCGGCACGTCCCCAGGGTGGTTTGAAGTCTTTAACTGCGTTGATATATGGCTTATTTGCGTTGAAATCGCAGGCTTCCGCGCACCCTGGTAAATTGACTTTGGGGGGCTATGGAATTAATGTATCTCGCCGAATTTTGGGCCGGTCTGCATCCTAAGGCCGGCTGATCTGACTTGCAACCGGGACGCCCGATTGACGGCGTCTGCAGGCCCTCCACCGGCCCACCCACAGGCCCCCCGGGGCGATCTTTGGACCGAGGACACATGACGAAGAAAAACAGCACGAGCCAGACCGCGACCCTGGACAACCCGTTTGCGACCCAGGATGAGCAGGAATTCAAGGTGCCTGGCCAGGTGAGTACGGAGCCGGGACCTTACGAGGAGGCCCTCAAGGCCGGTTGGGAACTGCAGCAGCGGCCGTACCGCGCCGCCGGCGTGAAAAACATCCAGCGGCAGCACCAGAAGAACCGCATGACCATCTGGGAGCGCATCCGCTTCCTCAGCGACGGGCCACCGCGCATTCTCTACCAGAACTGGGGCCCGAACCTGGACGGCGCCTCCCTGGTCACCGCGATCATCACCATCAACGGCCGCGATGTGGCCCTGTACGGCCACGATTTCACCGTGCGCGCAGGCTCCATGGACGCCACCAACGGCGCCAAGCTGGCGCGGCTGTTCGAGCTGGCGGCCAAGCAGCGTATCCCGGTCGTGGGCATCAACGACAGCGCCGGCGCCTACATTCCCGCCGGGGTCGGCGGCCTGGACGGTTACGCCGAGGCCTTCGCCGCACTGCGCCGGATCAGCGGCATCGTGCCCAGCATCATGTGCATGTTCGGCTTCAACGCCGGCGGCGGCTCCTACCTGCCGCGCCAGGGCAGCTTCCTCATCCAGCCGAACGAGACCTTTTTCGGCCTGACCGGCCCCGGCGTGGTCAAATCGGTGCTCGGCGAGGATGTCACGCCCGACGAACTGGGCGGCCCCGGCGTGCACAGCCAGTCCGGGGTCACCGATTTCGTGGTCAAGGACGAGGTGGCGGCGCTGCGCAAGGTACGCGCGCTGCTGGACTACCTGCCCAGCTACAACGGCGAACTGGCGCCGTACCGGGCCAGCTCCGATCCCACAGACCGCCAGACCTGGGATATCGATATCCTGTTGAAAAAGGCGTTCAACTCCACCACCGGTTTCAATACGCCCATCGATATCTCCATCATCATCCAGCAGCTCTGCGACCACGGTGATTTCCTCGAAATACAACCGGACCGCGCGCGCAACACCGTCACCGCGTTGGGGCGCATGGGTGGCAATGTCGTCGGCTTCGTCGCCAACAACTCCGCCGTGGCCTCGGGCCAGGTCGATATCGACGCCGCCTACAAGAACGCCCGCTTCATCCGCTTTTGCAACCTGTACAACATCCCCGTGATCTTCCTCGAGGACACCACCGGCTTCCTGCCGGGGCGGGAGCAGGAGAGCGGCGGCATCGTGCAGGCCGGTCGCGCCATGCTGGATGCCATTGTCGACCTGCGCACGCCGCGCTTCCTGGTGATCGTGCGCAACGCCTTCGGCGGCGCCTATGCCTCCTTCAACAGCTTCCCTGTGGGTGCGGATTTCGTCGTCGCGTTGCCGACCACGCGCGTGGCCGTGATGGGCCCGGCCGGGGTGGAGTACGTGTACAAGGACGAGCTGCGCCAGATTCGCGGCTCGGTAACGGCGCGTATCCAGCAGGAAACCGCGGCCCAGGTCGAGGCGGGGCTGTCACAGGAGCAGGCCGAGGAGGCCGCCCGCGGCCTGGTCCAGGCCTGGGTCAAGTCCGAGGAGGCGCTGCTGGCACAGCGCTACGAGCGAGAGTTGATGAACCCGAACGAGGCGCTCAGCCTTGGTTCCATCTCGCAGATCGTCATGCCCTCTGACCTGCGCCAGGTACTGGCGGAGAATATGGCGTTCTACCTGCGTCGCTACCAGGCCGAACCGCTGGCCTCCGTACAGCGCGAATTTCACTGATCCCGTCGTCGCCAGCCCTACACGAAAGGAATATCCGCGTGTCCAACGAATACTACCTGAACAATCCCCTGATCCATCGCGACCGGCGCCTGGGGCAGAGCCACTCAAGCTGGGTGCGGCAGTTCGACTGTACCCATATTCGCCCGCTGATCATCTGCCGCGGCCCGATTCGCAAAGAGGCCATGGATGTCTTTGCGGAAATGGGTATCGAGCATTTCGGCATCCTCCTGTCGGAAAAGGATTCCATCGTCTACCGCAACGCGCTGGCGCCGGAGCTGCGCTCGCTGACCGATCCCAGCCGGGTGCACCGCGTACCTGACTACAGCGGCGCCAACAAGGAAGAGCGCGAGCAGCGTATCGAGCAGATCATCAATATTGCGCGGGAGAACGGCTACAACGCGATTTTCGCCGGTTACGGCTTCATGGCCGAGGACGAGACCATGGTCGCCGCCATGGAAAACGCCGGCCTGAACTTTATCGGCCCCTGTTCGCGCACCGTGCACGACGCCGGCCTGAAGGACGAGGCCAAGCGCACCGCGTTGCGCTGCGGTGTCTCGGTCACGCCCGGCATCGATAACGGCACCGCCCTGACCCTGCTGCGAAAGCACCCGGACGCGGCGGCGCTGCAGGCGCTGGCCGCGGAGCACCAGCTCGAGGTCCAGGGCCTGGACGACGACGCACTGGAACTGGAAGACAAGGCGGACCGCGTGCTGGCGGCGTCCTACGCCGCGGGCATCGACCTGTACACGGTTGACGAGCTGTGTGAGACGCTCACCGACGCGGTGCAGAAGATGATGTCCGAGTACCCGGAAAACCGCGTGCGCCTCAAGGCGATCAGCGGCGGCGGCGGCAAGGGGCAGCGCATTCTCGGTATCGGCGAGGCGCAGCGCACACCGGAGATGGTGCGTGAAATCCTCAACGAGGTAAAAACCACCGGCGTTGGCGACAACAAGAACGTGCTGGTGGAGTTGAATATCGAGACCACCCGCCACCAGGAAATCCAGGTGATCGGCAACGGTGAGTGGTGCATGACCCTGGGCGGGCGCGACTGCTCCCTGCAGATGCACGAGCAGAAACTGCTGGAAGTGTCGGTGACCATCGAGTCGCTGCAGAAGGCCCTGGTGCAGGCGGAAAACGCCGGGCAAAAGGAAGAGGCCAGGGTGCTGGAACAGGACCTGGAAACCCTGCAGGCGATGGAGGCCGAGGCCGCCGCCTTCGGTGAAGCCGTGGGCCTGGATTCGGTGTCGACCTTCGAGTGCATCGTCGATCGCGACAAGCACTTCTTCATGGAGATGAACACGCGCATCCAGGTGGAGCACCGTGTCACCGAATTGTGTTACTCCCTGCAGTTCAGCAACCCCGAAGACCCGGCGGACGCCTTTGTCGTGGAATCGCTGGTGGAGGCGATGGTGCTGCTCGCGGCGCACGGGCCGAAACTGCCCAAGCCGCAGCGTCTGATGCGCGAGTGCGATAGCGTCGAGGCGCGCCTGAACGCCACCAACCAGGCCCTGCAGCCCCACGCGGGCGGCGTCATCGAGTCCTGGTCCGATGCCGTCGAGGGTGAGATCCGCGACGACCAGGGCATCAGCCTGCACAACCCCGATACCGACGTGTTCATGAAATACACCCTGGCCGGGGCCTATGATTCCAACATCGCGCTGCTACTGACCGTGGGTGGCACGCGGCTGGAGACCTACCAGAACATGGCGGATACCATTCGCCAGACGCGCATGCGCGGCCAGGACCTGGCCACCAATCTGGAATTTCACTACGGCCTGGTCAACTGGTTTATCGGCCAGAACATCAACGCGCGCCCGACCACGCGTTTCATCGTGCCCTACCTGACGGCCGTGGGCGAACTCAAGCAGCGGGCCAACGATATCGACCTGGCGTACGCCTACGCCGAGCTGGGCAAGAGCGCCCTGCAAGGGCTGGAAGGCGACGCGCGCGGCGCCCTGCAACAGACCCTGCAGCTGAAAGAGTCGCTGCTGTTGCGGCCACTGAGCCGACTTTTGGAAGAACCGCATATTCTCAGCGGCTGGCTGAGCCTGAATCGCGATTGCTACACCATGATCGACGGGCGTATCTGCTGGAACGAGAACCCGGTGGAATTGCTGGCGGATACCTACCATTTCCTCAACATGGATTTCGTGCCCGGGGACAAGCCGCCAGCGGCCTCCATGATCTGGGATCACGACAACGAGCTGCTGCAAAGTGCGCTGGCGTTCTACGCCGAGCTGGACAAGCGGCTAAAAACCGAAGACTGGATCGAACTGAGTTCCAGACTGGAAGCGGAAGAGGCGCCGAAGGGCTTTGGCAAGAAACTCTGGCAACAGGTGCGTAACGCCCACCAGGGCTACCAGTCCGGCACGGACATCCTGGCGGTACTGCCGAGCATTGCCGAGACCACCGGTTTCTACCAGCTCAGCGTCAACCCCGACCTGACCATCCACATTCCCGAGCGGCTCACCGACAGCGCCCTGCAGGACGCCATGGCCAAGGTGCTGGTGCCACCGCCGGTGGCCAAGTCCGACGAGATACTCGCCGAGAGCGGCGGCATGTTCTATCCGCGCGAAACCCCCGAGCACGATGTCTACGTGAAGCAGGGCGATCACTTCGAGGCGGGCGACCCGCTGTTCATCATCGAGGTGATGAAAATGTTCAACAAGGTCTACGCGCCTTTCGCCGGCACGATCGACGAGGTGCTGGTAGAGGACGACGGGGTGATCATCAAGAAGGGCCAGCCCATTTTCAAGATCACGCCCGATGAAAAGATCGTGGAGGAGTCCGCGGAAGAAATCGCCGCGCGCCGCCGCGAGGCGACCGCGAAGTTCCTGCAGCAGTTCTGATCGGGGTTCGCGCATCGTCACCGGGCATCGAACCCGGTGCCAGTGATTGTCATACACCAGCCGGGCGCCGGGGAGGCGCAGGCGGAAATCAACCGGTCGGGCGCGGGTAACAGCTACCCCGTCATCGCCATGCAGGCGGGAAGGACCACAGCCAGAGAAACGGCATTGCGGAGCAATAGATGAGCGACAAGATCTACGACAAGGGCCAGGCGACACCAGAGGCCTGGGCGGAACTGGCGACGAAACAGCTCAAGGGCAAGTCCCCTGACGCGCTGACCTGGCAAACCGCCGAGGACATTCCCGTGCGCCCGCTGTACACCGCGGCGGACATGGAGGGCCTGGAGTACGCCGACACCATGCCGGGCATGTCACCCTATATCCGCGGTCCCCAGGCGACCATGTACGCTGGCCGCCCCTGGACCATCCGCCAGTACGCGGGTTTCTCCACCGCCGAGGAGTCCAACGCCTTTTACCGCAAGGCATTGGCGGCGGGCGGGCAGGGCATTTCCGTCGCCTTCGACCTGGCCACCCATCGCGGCTACGATTCGGACCACCCGCGCGTGGCCGGCGACGTCGGCAAGGCCGGCGTGGCCATCGATTCGGTGGAGGACATGAAGATCCTCTTTGACGGCATCCCCCTGGACAAGGTGTCCGTGTCGATGACCATGAACGGCGCGGTGCTGCCGGTTCTGGCGGGCTACATTGTCGCGGCGGAAGAGCAGGGCGTGGCGCAGGAGCAGCTGGCGGGTACCATCCAGAACGATATCCTGAAAGAGTTCATGGTGCGTAACACCTACATTTACCCGCCGGCGCCGAGCATGAAGATCATCGGCGATATCATCGCCTACTGCTCGAAGCACATGCCGCGTTTCAACACCATCTCCATCTCCGGCTACCACATCCAGGAAGCAGGGGCCAACGCTGCGCTGGAACTGGCCTACACCCTCGCCGATGGCAAGGAGTACATTCGCACGGCGATCGCCGCGGGCCTGGATATCGACGACTTCGCGCCGCGGCTGTCGTTTTTCTGGGGCATCGGCATGAATTTCTACATGGAAATCGCCAAGATGCGCGCGGCGCGCATGTTGTGGGCGCGTATCGTCAGCGAGTTCAACCCGAGCAATCCCAAGAGTTCCATGCTGCGCACCCATAGCCAGACCTCGGGCTGGTCGCTGACCGAGCAGGACCCCTACAACAATGTGGTGCGCACGACCATCGAGGCCATGGCAGCGGTGTTCGGCGGCACCCAGTCGCTGCACACCAACGCACTGGACGAGGCCATAGCCCTGCCGACGGAGTTTTCCGCGCGCATCGCACGCAACACGCAGCTCATCATCCAGGAGGAGAGCGGCATCACCAAGGTAGTGGACCCCTGGGGCGGCTCCTACATGATGGAGAATCTCACCCGCGACATCGCCGACAAGGCCTGGGAACTGATCGAGGAAGTGGAGGCGGCCGGCGGCATGGCCAAGGCCATCGAGACCGGCATGCCGAAGCTGCGTATCGAGGAGGCCGCAGCGAAGAAGCAGGCGCGTATCGATCGCGGTGACGACGTCATTGTCGGGGTCAACAAGTACCGTGTGGAGCATGAGGAAGAGGTCGATATCCTGGAGATCGACAACGAGGCCGTGCGGCAGTCCCAGGTGGCGCGCCTGGAGAGCATTCGCAAGGGCCGCGACGAGGCCGCCGTGGAGGCTATACTGGAAGACATTTACCAGTGCGCGGTGAGCGGCGAGGGCAACCTGCTGGAGCTGTCCGTCGAGGCGACCCGGCGTCGCGCCACAGTCGGGGAGATTTCCTACGCCATGGAACGGGAATTCGGCCGCTTCAACGCGCAGGCGCAAACGGTATCCGGCGTCTACGGCAGTGCTTTTTCCGAGGACGAGGACTGGCGCGCGATCAGCGGCGATATCGAGGCTTTCGTCGAGCAGCACGGGCGCAGGCCGCGTATGCTGGTGTGCAAGATGGGGCAGGACGGGCACGACCGCGGGGCGAAAGTTGTCGCCACCGCCTTCGCCGATGTCGGTTTCGACATCGACCTGTCGCCCATGTTCTCCACACCGGAGGAAGTGGCGCGCCAGGCCATCGAGAACGACGTGCACGTGGTCGGCGCCTCCTCCCTGGCGGCCGGCCACAAAACCCTGGTGCCACAGCTCGTGCAGGAACTGAAAAAACAGGGCGCCGAGGATATCGTGGTCATCGCCGGCGGGGTGATCCCCAAGCAGGACTACCAGTTCCTTTACGACGCCGGGGTGAAATGCATCTTCGGCCCCGGCACGCCCATTCCCCAGGCCGCACGGGATGTGCTCGACGCGGTCAGCGAGTCCCAGGCATAGCCATGCCCAAGCAATGCCATCCCGCGCCCACCCCGGTCATTCCCGCGCGCACCCCGGTCATCCCCGCGCGCACCCCGGCCATTCCCGCGCGCACCCCGGTCATTTCCGCGCGCACCTTGGTCATTTCCGCGCGCACCTTGGTCATTCCCGCGAAAGCGGGAATCCAGCACCCTCAACAATGCCCCAGCAGCTTCCCCTCAACGCGGGAATGACGATGCCCGGTGAGTAACTTCCAACTAAGCGAACTGACAGCCGGCAACCGCCGCGCCCTGGCCAAGGCCATCACCCTGGTGGAGAGCACGCGCGACGAACACCGCGCCCGCGCCCAGGATATTCTCGAACAGGTGCTGCCGCACAGCGGCAACAGCATCCGCGTGGGCATCACCGGCGTGCCCGGGGTGGGCAAGTCGACCTTTATCGAGGCCTTCGGACTGCACCTGATCGCCCAGGGCAAGCGCGTCGCGGTGCTCGCCGTAGACCCCAGTTCCCCCATCGCCGGCGGTTCAATCCTCGGTGACAAGACGCGCATGGAAGAACTGTCGCGCCGTGAGGAAGCCTTCATCCGCCCGTCCCCCGCCGCGGGGGCCCTGGGCGGCGTGGCACAGAAAACCCGCGAAACCATGCTGCTGTGCGAGGCCGCCGGCTACGACGTCATACTCGTGGAGACAGTCGGCGTCGGCCAGTCCGAGTACCAGGTCGCGGGCATGGTGGATTTTTTCATGGTGCTGATGCTGCCCGGCGGCGGCGACGAACTGCAGGGTATCAAGAAGGGCATCATGGAACTGGCGGACGCCCTGGTCATCAACAAGGCCGACGGCGCCAGCGAGGGCATCGCCACGCAGACCGCGCGCCAGTACACCAGCGCCATGAACCTGTTGCGGCACACCACGCACTGGACGCCCCGGGTGATGACCTGCTCCGCCCTGGAAGGCGTCAACATCGACGCGGTGTGGGGTATGCTGGTGGACTACTACCTGCAGGCCAGCGCGGCGGACGCCTTCCACGCCAAGCGCGCGCGGCAGAACCGCGACTGGATGCACCAGTTGATCAACGAACTGCTGCTGATGAAGCTGTCCGGTTCCGCTGCCGTCAAGGCCATGATGCCGCGCCTGGAGGAAGCGGTAGCGGCGGGGGAGATGACCGCCTACGGCGCCGCCCGGCAGATCATGGACCAGCTCTAGGAGCGTCCCGCGATGCGCTTTTACCCGCTGGAAAAGCTCATCAACCTGCACGACAACTACACCCGCGAGTTCAAGATAGACCACCTGCGCCTGCTGTTGATGCAGCGACGCGGGCAGTTGTATCTGTGTGAGGCGCGCTGCCCGCACCGCGACCACCCGCTGCATGCGGCCACGATCGAGGACGGCGTGCTGCAGTGCCCGCTGCACCACTACAGCTTTTCACTGGCGGACGGGCGCCTGCTGCGCGCCGGCGAGGAGCCCTGCCGGGGGCTGCGCGTCTATGCGCCGGTGTACGAGGGGAACGAGGTCGGGGTGGTGCTGGACGACGAGGGCTGAACCGCCGCAACGGCTGCTGCAAAAGCCTGCAAGCCCTCCGTGCCAGGGCATCTATTTAACATAATAATGGACGGCAACGCCGTCGCCCGCGATTCAGAAGCGGTAGCCCAGGGTTACGCCGTAGGTGCGCGGCTCCAGCAGCTGCAGGGTGCGGAACAGGCCCACCGCCTGGTCCTGCAGATACTGCCCGGTCCAGTGGTCGTCGTCGTTGATATTGCGCACCCAGGCCTCGGCGTACCACACCGCGTCTGCGCCGTTGAGCACCATGGAGGCATTCCACACGTCCCAGCTGTCGAGCAGGTCATCCTCGGTGTTGTAGATACGCGTGTAGAACTCATCCTGCCAGTAGTACGTGGTGGACAGGTCCAGGCGCATGCCGTTGTCCATGAACCAGCTGTAACTGGCGCCGGCGTAAACCGAGAACTCGGGCGCGTTGGGCAGTTCGTTGCCCTGCACCTGGACCGGGAGGCCGGCGCAGGTGGGCCCGCCGTTGGGGCATTCCGCCGACACCAGGAGGTTCTGGTTGACCGCGGTGACGATGTCCTCGGTGGTGCCTTTCTGGTTGATGTCCGCCGGGTCCACCGAGGCGTAGGAGCCCAGGTCCGTGTCCAGCCAGGAGAGGTTGAGGAGGAAATTCCAGTTCAGGTTGGGGGCCCAGATGATCTCGCTCTCGAAGCCCATCACATCGGCGTCCATGTTCTCGTTGATGGACGTCTGGTTGATGATCTTGGACACCTGCAGGTCTTCATAGTCGTAGTAGAAGGCCGTGAGGTTGGCCTGCAGCGTATTGTCCAGGAAGCGCGTCTTGGCGCCCAGCTCGATGGAGTTGATGTACTCAGGCTCAAAATCGGCGAGGTTCGGGTCGCCGCCCTGGTCCGGGTCCAGCAGCGCGGATTCGGAGCTGATCGGGTTGAAGCCGCCGCCCTTGTAGCTGCGCGCCAGCGTGCCGTAGAACATGATTTCGCCGGTCAGGTGGTAATTGAGATTGATCTTGCCGGTGGTCTCGTCCGAATCGCTCTTGAAGGGCGTGTAGCCGTTGTTGGCGGCATTCGGGTCGTCGAGGAAGTTCAGGTACACCGTGCGCTGCTCGGATTCCTTGCTCTCGTCCGTGTAGCGCAGGCCCACGGTCAGCTCGAGCTGGTCGGTGATGTCCCAGTACGCCTCGCCGAACAGCGCCCAGGTCTCCAGCTGGTAGTCCTTGGTCAGGTTCTCGAACACCCACTGGTCCTCGGGGATGCCGAATTCCTCGCCGTACAGGGACAGTGCCGACGAGTAGACGAAGAAGTCCACATCGCTTTCATTCTCCAGGTAGAAGGCGCCGGCCATGAAGTTCAGGTCGCCATCAAAGTTAGAGGCGATGCGGAACTCCTGGCTCCACTGCTCCGGGCTGGTGGTGGCGCGGTCGTTCTGTTGCAGGAAATCGACGGTAGCCGGCCCGTCCGGACCGCGCTGGTAGGTGGTGCTGACGGGCCACACCGAACTGCTGTTCTCGGTCATGTCGTAGTCGTTGCGCGCATCCAGGGAGGCCTGGTGATAGCCGGTGAGCGAGTGCAGGGTGTAGTTGTCCAGCTCGTGGCTGATGTCCAGGGTGACGATGGTCTCGTCGGTCTCGTACTGTGGCGTAAAGTCCAGGTTGACCTTGCGCAGGGCGTCGGGCTTGAACGAGGTGGTCTGGCCCGGGTCGGGGAAGGGCAGGCCGGTGGAGGCGGCGACCGAGTTGATCAGGAAGGCCCCCACCGTGGCCGCGGTATTGGGCAGCTCGTCCAGCGGCTGGCCCTGGTTGGGCAGGCAGCCGATGATGCCGTCGTTGTCGCGCTTGCAGTAGGTGTTGGCCCCGCGCATGCGGTGGCTGTCTTCCTCGAAGTAGTTGATGGTCAGGTTGACCTCGGTGCGCTCGCCGAGCATCAGCGCGGTAGAGGAGCGCAGTGCGTACATGTCGCGATCATCGATCTCGTCGCCGGTGAACACGTTGTCCACGTAGCCGTCGCGGGAGGTGTAGAACACCGAGAAGCGTTGCCACAGGTTGTCGGTCAGCGGCAGGTTCAAAGCGCCGCGTGTACGCAGGTAGTCATAGTCGCCGTAGGAGGCGTCGAGGAAACCGCCAAATTCCTCCTGCGCCTTCTTGCTGATCACATTGACCACGCCGGCGGTGGTGTTGCGGCCGTACAGGGTGCCCTGGGGGCCGCGCAGGATCTCCACCCGCTCTGTATCGAAGTACTCGGTTTCGAACAGGCGCGGCCCGTTCAGGTAGACGCCATTGAAGTGGATGCCGGCGCCGGCGTCGGCGGCCGGCCCGACCGCGAGGTTGCCGATGCCGCGGATGGTAATCTGCGCGGTGGTGAAAAAGCCACGGCTCATCAGCATGTTGGGCACCGCCATCTGGATGTCCATGTTGTTGTTGATGAGACTGCGTTCGAGGTCCGCCTGGGAAAAGGCCGAGACGGCGATGGGGGTATCCTGCACCGTGGTCTCGCGCTTCTCCGCGGTGACGATCAGTTCCTCGAGGAAGCCGCCGCCCTCTGCTGCGACGGCCTGGCCGGCCACGGTGGCGGCCAGGAGGGTGGACAGGTACAGGGCAGACGTGCGGTTCGTCATGGGAAACACCTTTGACTCTTATAGTTGTAACAGCTCCTTGCAAGCGGTGCGTCTGCCGGCGGCGCGTGACCGCGCCGTGCGACGCCCACCGGCCTGCACAGTAACAAGCCATGTGAGCGCTGTCCATATCCGGCGATGGCGCCCGCCCCAAAACGGGGCAGGGCCCTACAACTCGTACAGTGCCCGGTAATCGGGGTCCTTGGCCGCGATCATCCGCGCCAGGTCGACCATGACCTTGCACTGTTTCCAGGAGGCGTCGTCCTGCATCTTGCCGTCGACCATGACCGCGCCGGACCCGTCCGGCAGGGCCTCGAGCACGCGTTTCGCCCAGGCGACCTCGTGCGGGGGCGGGCTGAAGACACGCCTGGCGATATCGATCTGGCTCGGGTGCAGGGACCAGGCGCCGACGCAGCCCATGAGAAAAGCGTTGCGGAACTGGTCTTCGCAGCCGACCGGGTCGTCGATGGCGCCGAAGGGACCGTAGAAGGGCAGGGCGCCGACGGCGACACAGGCGTCGACCATGCGCGCCATGGTGTAGTGCCACAGGTCCTGCGCGTGGGTGGCGCGGGGGCCTTCAGGGTTGTCCGCGTCCGGGTCGTCGCGCACCAGGTAGCCGGGATGGCCGCCGCCAATGCGCGTGGTCTTCATGCGCCGCGACGCGGCCAGGTCCGCCGGGCCGAGGCTCATGCCCTGGATGCGCGGGCTGGCGTTGGCGATTTCCTCGACGTTGGCCACACCGCCGGCGGTCTCCAGCAGGCAGTGAATCAGGATGGGTTTGTCGAGGCCTGCGCGCGCCTCGAGTTGCGCCAGCAGCTGGTCGGCGTAGTGAATGTCCCAGGCGCCCTGGATCTTCGGCAGCATGATGACGTCGAGTTTGTCGCCGACCTCGCTGACGATGCGGGTGAGGTCGTCGAGAAACCAGGGGCTGTCCAGGCTGTTGACCCGCGTCCACAGCTGGGTGTCACCGAAGTCGTTGTCGCGGGCGATAGCGATGAACCCCTCGCGCGCCGCCTCCTTGTTGTCGACGGCGACAGCATCTTCCAGGTTGCCCAGGATGATATCCACCTTCTGTGCAATACCCGGCGCCTTCTCCACCATTTTCGGGTTGCTGGGGTCGAAAAAATGGATCATGCGCGAGGGACGCACGGGTATCTCCCGCGCCGGTTCGGGTGCGCCCAGGGCGAGGGGACGGAAAAAATCACGGGGACTGCGCATGGCTTACTCCTGCTTGCGGTTACGCCGTGGCCTGTAGCTGGCCGCGGCAGGTCTCGTACTGGCTGAAGGGATTCTGTTCGGAGGCGGCGAGGCGCGCCAGCAGGGCCTGCTCGCCGCCCAGCCGTGCGATGCCGGCGCGGCCGTACTCCTGCTCCAGCCGCCTGAGCACCCAGCGGGCCTGGGCACCGCGGCGTCGCGCCGCCAGTTCCCCGCGTTCGACCAGCCAGCGGTGGTGCGCCTCAATAGCGTCGGCGAGGGCCTCGATGCCTGTGTGCTCGGTGGCGCTGGTGGACAGGATCGGCACCTGCCAGTCGCCGTCGGGATGCAGGTTGCCCAGGGCCCCGCGCAGCTCTGTCAGCGTGCGGCTGGCCAGAGAACCCAGGTCCTGCTTGTTGACCACCAGGATGTGCGGCACTTCGAGCACGCCGGCCTTGAGAAACTGGATGCTGTCGCCGGAGCCGGGCTGGGCGACAAAACAGGTGGTGTCACAGGTCGCGGCGACGTCTATCTCGCGCTGCCCCACACCGACGGTCTCCACCAGCACGAGGTCGCAGGCGGCCAGCAGCACCAGGCTCATCGGCCAGACCTGCGCCGACAGCCCGCCGAATTCCCCGCGACTGGACAGGGAGCGTACGAACACGCCGTCGTCGTCACCGGCGGTCTTCATGCGCAGACGGTCCCCGAGCAAGGCCCCGCCGGAGACGGGACTGGAGGGGTCCACCGCCAGCACTCCCACGCGCAGGCCGCGTTCGCGCCATACGCGGATCAGGGCCGCGCTGAGGGAGGATTTGCCGACACCGGGGGGGCCGGTCATCCCCACCAGCCGGCGGTGCGGCTCCCGGCAGCGCGCTGCCAGTTCCTGCAGCAACTGCGCCGCCTGCTCCTGGGCCGCTGGCCTGTGGTCGTCGAGCAGGTTCAGTGCACGGGCGATCGCCGCGCGCTCGGCGTCGCAGATGGAGCGGGCGAGGCCTGCGCTGTCCGCCTGGGCCATGCGGCGACTCAGGCCGCGCTGTCCAGGCCGTTTGCCTGGCGGATGATATCGACCATGTCGCCCATGATAGCGTTCATGTCCACGTCCTTGGGCGTGAACACCGCCTTCACCCCACGCGCCTGCAGCGCGCGGGCGTCGGCGGCGGGGATGATGCCGCCGATCACCAGCGGCAGCCCGGCCAGCCCGGCGGCCTCCAGTTCGCGGCAGATATCCTCCACCAGTTCCATGTGGCTGCCGGACAGCACCGACAGCCCTACAAGGTGCACGCCTTCTTCCTGGGCGGCACGGGCGATCTGCGCGGGGGTCAGGCGAATGCCCTCGTAGACGATCTCGAAACCCGCGTCGCGGCCTTTGACCGCGATCTGCTCGGCGCCGTTGCTGTGGCCGTCCAGGCCGGGTTTGCCGATGAGCAGGCGCAGGGGGCGGCCCAGTTCCTCGCCGGTGGCGCGCACACGCTCGCGCAGGGCGACAATGGTGTCGTCGTCACCACGCTGGGCTTCGGCCACGTCGACCCCGGTGGGGGCGCGGTATTCGCCGAACACCTCGCGCAGCACCTGGCTCCACTCACCGGTGGTGACGCCGGCGCGGGCGCACTCGATGGAGGCGGGCATGATATTGTCGCCAGCATCGGCCGCCGTGCGCAGCTCCGCCAGGGCGGCCGCCACGCGCTGCCCGTCGCGCTGTGCGCGGAACGCCTGTAGCGACTCGATCTGCTGTCGTTCCGCCGCTTCGTCCACGCTCATGATGCCCGCGTCGGCGCCGGCGGTGAGGGGCGACTCGGCGGTCTCGCGGTAGCAATTGACGCCGACGATCTGCAGTTCACCGCTCTCGATGGCGCGCAGGCGCCGCGTGTGGCTGGCCACCAGCTCGCGCTTGACGTAGCCGTTGTCGACACAGGCGACCATGCCGCCCTGTTCGGCAATGCGCGCCATCTCGGCGCGCGCACCGGCGACCAGTTCCTCGACCTTGGCCTCCACCACGGGGGAGCCGTCGAACAGGTCGCCGTACTCCAGCAGGTCGCTCTCGCAAGCCAGCACCTGCTGCATGCGCAGCGCCCACTGCTGATCCCAGGGTCGCGGCAGGCCCAGGGCCTCGTTCCAGGCCGGTAACTGGATGGCCCGGGCGCGCGCGTTTTTCGACAGGGTGACGGCGAGCATTTCCAGCACGATGCGCTGCACGTTGTTCTCCGGCTGCGACTCGGTCAGCCCCAGGGAGTTGACCTGTACGCCGTAGCGGAAGCGCCGTTGCCGCGGGTCCTCCACGCCGTAGCGCTGCTGCGCGATCTCGTCCCACATGCGGGTGAAGGCGCGCACCTTGCAGGTTTCCTCGACGAAACGGATACCGGCGTTGACGAAAAACGAGATGCGCCCGACCACCGCGGCGAAACGCTCCGCCTCGATTTGCCCGGAGTCGCGCACCGCGTCGAGGATGGCGGTGGCTGTCGACAGGGCGTAGGCCAGCTCCTGGGTCGGTGTGGCGCCGGCCTCCTGCAGGTGATAGCTACAGATATTGGTGGGATTCCACTTCGGGATGTGCTCGACCGTGTAGGCGATCAGGTCGGTGGTCAGGCGCACCGAGGGGCCGGGCGGGAAAATGTAGGTGCCGCGGGACAGGTACTCCTTGATCACGTCGTTCTGCGTGGTGCCCTGCAGCGCCGCCGGATCGACACCCTGGCGTTCAGCCACCGCGACGTACAGTGCGAGCAGCCAGGGGGCGGTGGCGTTGATGGTCATGGAGGTGTTCATCTGCTCCAGTGGAATCTGCTCGAACAGCACTTCCATGTCGCCGATGTGATCGATGGGCACGCCTACCTTGCCCACCTCGCCGCGCGCCAGCGGGTGGTCCGAGTCGTAACCGGTCTGCGTGGGCAGGTCGAAAGCCACCGACAGGCCGGTCTGGCCCTTGCCCAGGTTGGTGCGGTAGAGCTCATTGGACGCGCGCGCGGAGGAGTGGCCGGAATAGGTGCGCATCAGCCAGGGGCGGTCGCGCTTTATAGTGGTGTCGCTCACGCTGGTCTCCTCATACGGTGCGGCGCTTGATCAGCAGGCGCCGCTCGATTTCGAAAATCTTGTCACTGATCTTGTCCTTGCCCAGTGCGCGTTTGCTGTCTTCCTTGACGAACAAATCGGCGCCGTGTTTCTGCAGTGCCTCCGCCGCGGCGATGTTCTTCACGCCGATGAGCTGCATGGTGACGATGCCGTAGGCGTCGGCGCCCGGGACATCCTCCACCGCGAGTATGCGTGTCAGCGCGCCCACGGTGTCACCGGCGAAGGCGGGCTGGGTGTGGTAGCCCTCGGTAAAGCCCAGCTCCCACACGGCGTGTTCGCTCACGTCGCGGCTGGCCAGGCCCTCCAGCCACGCGAATACCAGCCCGCCGTAGACGATGGGCTCGCCGCTCATTTTGCCGGACAGGCCGCTGGAGTAGACGCGGTCGAAGTGCAGGGGATGGCTGTTGCCCACCGCGTAGGTCAGGGCCATGTGCTCATCGGTGATCGTGCGCCCGTTGGCGTGCACGATGATCTGCCCCGGGGTCAGGTCCTCGCAGTAGGTATTCGGACCGGTCAGCCCGGGCGCGACCAGAGCGCCGTCCAGCGGCAGTTCCACGCGCGCCTCGTCCTCGCCCGGGAAGTCCCGGTCGAATTGCGGCGCCGGGGTGGTGGGCGGACGCTCACCGCGCCAGCCGACGAAAATCTTGCGCTCGTACTGCAGCACGACCTCGTCGCGCTGGTTGACGCCCACGGTGCGGATGCGCGCGATACCGGGCTTGTCGGCGCCGCGGTCGCGGCGCTCCAGCACGCGCGTGAAGGCGCGCACTGTGTCGCCGGGATAGACCGGGCGCAGGAACTGCACCTGGTAGTAGCCGAGATTGGCGATTGCCTTCTCGGAGTCGTTCTGCACGCCCAGTGACAGGATGACGTTGAACACCATCTGCGGGCTGGCGGGCAGGTCGGCGAAGCCGTGCGCGCGGGCGTATTCAGTGTTCAGGTACAGGGGGTTGGCCTGCATGAAGGTGCGGGCGAAATCCAGCATGTTGGTCGCGGTAAAGGTAAAGCCGCGCGGATGCTCGAACACCTGGCCAGGCTCCAGTTCGTCCAGGTAGCGGCCGTATTGGGGAAACCGTGCGGCGCCGGCGTCAACGGGGACATCGGGCGCCAGTTCCGGTTGTTCGGACAGATTCAGCGTAAGACTCATATAAACTCTATTTCCTGATTTTCGTCATTTTCCCGGCCCTGGTCATTCCCGCGCAGGCGGGAATCCAGCGATACAGAAGACCTCCGCGCCGCACTGGATTCCCGCTTGCGCGGGAATGACGTCGAGGGAGGCCGCCTCCCGGGGCGCACCGGATTCCCGCCTGCGCGGGAATGACGTCGAGGGATGCCGCCTCCCGGGGCGCACTGGATTCCCGCCTCTACTGTCATTCCCGCGGAAGCGGGAATCCAGAAGCAGAAGAGGCCCTGCACGCCCCATCGCGCCTGGCCGTCACTGCGCATTCTCAACCAGCGCCCGCGTGATGACTTTCAGCGCCAGGGTCTCCTCGGCGCCCTCGAAGATGGACAGCACCCGTGCATCGGCGAAGTAACGGCTCACCGGGGTTTCCTCCGCGTAGCCCATGCCGCCGTGAATCTGCAGCGCCTCGCGGGTCAGCCACTCGGCGGCGCGGCCGGCGAACAGCTTGGCCGCGCTGGCCTCCATGTCCCCGGCGCCGGCGTCCATCATCGCCGCCACGTCGTAGGTAATCTGGCGGCAGGCGAGAATCAACGCCGCCATACGCGCCAGCTTGATGCGCGTCAGCTGGTAGTCTCCGATCGGGTGGCCGAACACCACGCGCTCGTCGGCGTAGGACAGGGAGCGCTCAAAGGCCGCACGCATCACGCCCACGGCGCGCGCCGCCGTCTGGATACGGCCGCCGGAAAAACCCGCCATGGCGTAGTAGAAACCCTTGCCCAGGCCGTCCTCGCCGCCGAGCATGTTCTGCTGCGGCACGAAGAAATCGTCGAAAAACAGCTCGAAAGAGTGCATGCCGCGGTAACCGATGGTGGCGATAGCGCGCCCGCTGAGGCTGCCGCCGCCGTCCTGGCTGACCTCGAAGGCATGGCCGGGGTGACTGGGTTTCTCCACCAGGAACATGGACAGGCCGCGGTGCGCCAGCGCCGGGTCCGGGTCGGTGCGCGCCAACACCATGAGCAGGCCGGCCTTGCCGCCGAAGGTACACCAGGTCTTGGCGCCGTTGAGCACCCAGCCGCCCTCGGCGGGAGTCGCCTTGAGGCGCACGCCGGCGACGTCGGACCCGTAGTTCGGCTCGGTCACCGCCACGGCGCACAGCGGCTCGCCGACGGCAAGCTGCGGCAGCCAGTGCTGTTTCTGTTCCTCGCTGCCGCCCTTGAGCAATGCCCGGGCGAGAATCTCCGGCCGCGTGATGAGGCTGCCGGCAGCGCCCAGGGAGCCGCGCGACAGCTCCTCGGTAACCACGATCATGCCCAGGGTGTCCTCCTGGTCATCGGCCTGCAGCCCGCCGTAGCTCTCGGGAATGGACAGGCCGAACAGCCCCATCTCCTTGAGTGGCTCGAGGATGGCGTCGGGGATGTCGAGGTCGCCGCGATGTACTTCCTCGGCCAGCGGGGCGACCACGTCGTCGGCGAAGCGGCGGAAGGTGTCGCGCATCATGCTGTGGTGTTCACCGAGCAGGTCGGGGCCGAGATCCCCCTCGCGCTGCAGCACCTGGTCGCCGATCTCCCCGATGTTGGCCGCCGCCAGTTGCGCGGCGAGGAATGCGCGCGCCCCCGGTGCGTCGCTGACGGCGTCGATGGCCGCCGCATCCAGCCCGAAGTCGGCGGGCCTGGTGCGCAGGCGATTGAGACCGGCGCTGACCGTCTCGGCGCAGAACAGGGTGGCCAGGCGCGAGATGAACTCGTCCGGGGCGGCGTCACGCAGGCGCTCGGCGTGATTGAGCAGGAAATCCGCGGCGGTACACTCGGCCCAGCTGACTGCCAGTTCGTAGGACACCAACTGGTAGTTGTCCAGCAGGGAGGGGGAGACGCGTTCGCCTTCCAGGCAATTGGCGCGCAGTGCGGACAGCGCCTGGTCGATGAGCTGGCGGGTGGAGGAGAGCAGTGCACGGCTCGTTTCGAGCATGTGCCCGGCATCCCTGGGGACGTCGGTCATGGTAGTGTCCTGTTGTTTGCGGAAGTACGGCCAGGGCGGCCCTGCCCGGGCGAGCGCGGAGCCATCTGGTTTAATGATTCAAACCGCGAATTTTAAAGCTTCCCCCGGCAAGACTCAACACGCGGCGCTGTCCCGGCGCTGCGGCGGGATGGGCACGGGATGGGCAGGGCGGCGCCGTGCGCTTGCCCGGCCAGCGCCCGTTTCTGTATGCTTGCCAGCCCATTTGTCAGCGAGGACCTCCGCCATGGCTATCCGGCCGCGCCGCTCACTGTTGTATATGCCCGGCTCCAACCCCCGCGCGCTGGAAAAAGCGCGATCACTGCCCGCCGATGGCCTGATTCTCGACATGGAAGACGCGGTCTCCCCGGATGCCAAGGCGCTGGCGCGCGAGCAGATCGGCGCGGCCCTGGCCGAGGGCGGCTACGGCCAGCGCGAGTTGATGGTGCGCGTCAACGGCCTGGCGACCGAATGGGGCGCGCAGGACATGGCTGCCCTGGGCGCCTGGGCCACGCCCCCGGACGCGGTGCTCATCCCCAAGATTGACAGCGCCCAGGACGTGCTCGACGCCGTTGCCGCCCTGGACGATGCCGGCTGCCCATCCTCTGTCGATGTCTGGATCATGGCGGAGACACCGCACTGCATCCTCAACATCGCCGAGGTCGCGCGCGCCCATCCACGGCTGCGCGGTATCGTCATGGGCACCTCGGACCTGTCCAAGGACACCCGCGTCAGGCACACGCGCGAGCGCCTGGGTTTCATTACCGCGCTGAACCTGTGTGTCTACGCCGCCCGTGCCAACGGGCTGGATATCATCGATGGCGTGCAACTGGACCTGGAGGACGAGGAGTTGCTGGTGTTCTCCTGCGAGCAGGGCCGGGACCTGGGCTTCGACGGCAAGAGCCTGATCCACCCGAAACAGATCGATGCGGCCAACCGTGTGTTCGCCCCCGACGACAGGGAAGTGGCGGCCGCGCGGGAAATCATCGCCGGCTTCGAACAGGCGCAGGCCGAGGGCAAGGGCGTGGTGGTCGTCAACGGCCGCCTGGTCGAGGCCCTGCACGTCGAGGAGGCGCGGCGCGCGCTGGCCCTGGCCGAGGCCATCGCCGCGCGCTGAGGCGCCGCTGCGCCGTCGCGCCGCTGCGCCGCTGCGCTGCCGCGCTCAGGGCTTGTAGCTGAACTGCACGTTGTAGCTGCCGCTTGCCGGCGCCTGCAGCGCGGCCTGCAACTGCCGGTTGCGCTGGTCCGCCGCGGACAGGCTGCGCAGCGCATTGCGCAGCACGCTGACGTAGGGTTGTTGCTGTGCGCCGGGTTCGACCAGGTCCAGCAGCGCGCCGGCGATACGCGCCGCGGCGCCGCCGTCCGCCAACTCGCCGAACCGCCTGCGACGATACTCCTGGCGCCGCGGCGAGAGGTTTTCCGGGGACGCCAGGGCGCGATCGACGGCGCGTTCCAGCTCCTCCTGTGACGTCACGCGCTCACCCATATCACGCCATTGCCACGCCAGCCCGTCGGGCTCGTTGCGCGGCGAGTCCTGCCGGCGCGGATTGTCGACAAAGACAACAGGGCGGTCGAAGGCGAGGAAATTGAAGGCCACGGAAGACACGTCGGTGAGCAGGATGTCGGCATGGGGCAGCAGGTCATAGACGTTGCTGTCGCAGTCCTCCAGCAGCACGACGCGGGGCTGCGCGGCGGCCAGCCGCTGGTAGAGCGCCTGCCACTCGGGAAAGCGCGCCGCGGTGTGCGGGTGCAGTTTGACCGCGATGGTCAACGTCTCGTGGCGCGCGCAGAGCGCCTGCATCCACTGTTCAGGCAGCACTTCCAGGGCGGTGAGACCCGGGGTGTAGGTCGGTGCGAACAGCAGGACCGGTTCTCCCCGCGCGCGCGCGGCGGCCACCGGGGCCGGCGCCGGGGGCGGCGGCACAGACAGCGCGCCGTCCAGCGCCGGGAAACCGGTGACCCAGAAATCCAGGCGCGGCAGCCAACCGCGCCCGACGAAATACTCGCGGTACCACTGGCTGGGCAGGCATACGATATCGAACCAGGGCATGGACTCGGCGCTGTAATTCTTGCTCGCGCCCAGGCCGTGCGTGGTGGAGACGACCAGCGTCTGCGGCAGGTGTGGGCGAAAGAAGGCGTTGTGGTGCTCGGCGAGCAGGAGGATCGCGGGGCGAAAATCGATCATCGCCTGGAAATCGTCGGTGTACAGGCAATCCAGGCGCTCGCGCAGTTGCTCGTACACCGGGCGCAGCATCGCCCCGTGGAAGGGAAACTTCTCGAAAAAACCGATGCGTCCGTCGAAGCCCATATCTCGCATATCCGTACCGCAGACCTGTTGCACATGCGCCGCCCGCATGAAGGCGGCGCCGGCCGATGGTACCATGTGCACCGCGCCAGTAGCCGCGCGGAGAGCTCATCATGAAGGTTTGTGTTTTTGGCGCCGGGGGTATCGGCGCCTACCTCGGCAGCGCCCTGCACCGCGGCGGCTGCGATGTCAGCCTGGTGGACCAGGGCGAACACCTGCGCGCCATCCAGGACTCCGGCCTGCAGTTCCTGCACGGCGGCAATCGCGAGGTTCTGCGCCTGCCTGCCTGTGCACCGGGCGAGGTGACGGGAGCGTTCGACTACGTGGTCATCGCGGTAAAGACATGGTCTATGCCCGCGGCACTGGACGCCATCGCCGGGCTGTTGCACGACCAGTGTACGGTGGTCAGCGCGCACAACGGCATTCCCTGGTGGTATTTTCACCCCGAGGCGCACTGCTCGGGAGCGCGGCACCTGGACAGCGTCGACCCCGGCGGCGCGCAGTGGCGCGCACTGGATGCGGCGCGCGCCCTGGGTTGCGTGATCTACCCGGCCTGTGAAATCGACGGACCGGGCGTCGTGCGGCACATCTCGGGCAACCGCGTCGCCCTGGGCGAGCCCGACGGCACGAAGTCGGCGCGGGCGCAGGCGCTGTCCCGTGCGCTGCGCGCCGGGGGTGTCAAAGCGCCGGTGAAAACGGATATTCGCAACGACCTGTGGCTGAAGCTGGTCGGCAATCTAGCCTTTAATCCGCTCAGCGTCCTCAGCGGCGCTACGCTCGCCCAGCTGTGCGCTGACGCGCACACGCGCACCCTGGCCCGGGACATGATGCGCGAGGGGCAAGCGGTGGCGACGGCGCTGGGCGCGCGCCTGGCGATCGATATCGAACAGCGCATCGACGGCGCCGCCGCCGTCGGCGCGCACAAAACCTCGATGCTGCAGGATTTCGAGGCCGGCCTGCCGCTGGAACTGGACCCGGTAATCGGCGCGGTGCGCGAGTTGGGGCGTCTGTGCGCGGTAGCGACGCCGGCGATCGACCGCGTCCACGCCGAGGTGCTAGACAGCCTGCGGCGCCGCGACCTCGCCGCTGCGGAGGCGGCCGGGTGAGCGACCTGGTCATCTTTGGCGCCTGGCACTTCAGTCGCGTCGTGGCCGAGGCCGCCGCGGCCAGCGGGCGCCGCGTGCTCGGTTTCGTCGATCCCGACCCACCCCCCGGCATCGCCACCCTGGAGCAGGTGCCGCAGGGCTGCGAGGTGTTCGTCGCCATCGGCGACAATGTGCTGCGCCGGCAACTGAGCCGGGAACTGCTCGCACGCGGACGCCGTCTCGCGACGCTGGTGCATCCGGCGGCCGTGGTCAGCCCCAGCGCCGCACTGGCCCCGGGCTGCTTCGTCGCCGAGCTGGTCGCGGTGCGCAGTAACGCGGTACTGCAGGAGGGGGTCGTGTTGCAGGCGGGTAGCGTGGTCAGCCACGACGTGCACGTGGGCGCCTTTGCCTCGTTCGGACCCAATGCCGCCTGCGCCAGCAAGTCGCGCATCGGCGCGCTCAGCGCCATCGGCGTCGGGGCGAGCCTGCTGCCGGGCATCGTGGTGGGCGAGGGCTGCACCGTGGCCGCCGGCGCCGCGGTGTTTCGCGACGCGGCCGACGGCGTGACCCTGGTCGGCAACCCCGCCCGTGCGACGCGGCCGACCGGTGACGCCGGGCAGCAGTCCCGCTGGACTGCGAACGCCGTCTGGTGAGCACGCAGCGTGCGGCAGACAGCGAGGCAGGCGGTGTGCGCACGGCGCTGATGCTCGCTGCCGGCGCCGGCTCCAGGCTGGACGCGTCGCCCGCCGCGGCGCCGAAATGCCTGTGGTGTGTGGCGGGCGCGAGCATCCTCGAGCGCGCCCTGCACGCGCTGCATGCCAACGGCATCGAGCGCCTGGTCATGGTCGTGGGTTACCAGCGGCAGCGCATCCGTGAGGCCGTGGCGCGCAGCCGCACACCGCTGCAGGTGGAGTTCGTCGTCAACACGGAATTCGCGCGCAGTGAAAACATCGTGTCGCTGGCGCTGGCGGCGGATGCGGTGGACGAGCCCGTGCTGTTGCTGGAGAGCGACCTGCTGTTCCACCCCGGGCTGCTGCGGCCCCTGCTCACCCCCGGGTGTATCGCCGTGTCGCGGCTGCAGCCGTGGATGCACGGCACGCGGGTGCGCGTCGGCGCGTCGGGCGCGCTCGACGCTTTCGAGTTCGCGCCTTTCGACAGCGGCGACAGCGCACAATTGCGCAAGACGGTGAATATCTACAGCCTGTCGCGCGCGGACTGGAGGCGGGGCGCCGGCCAGCTGCACGCGCGCATCGCGGCGGGGGGCAGCGACATCTTCTACGAGCACGTCTTCGCCGAACTGCTCGCAGCGGGTGAAATCGGCTTCCAGGCCGTCGATTTCCCCTGCGGGCGCTGGTACGAGGTGGATACGCCGCAGGACCTGGCGAACGCGCAGGGCTTGTTTAACCTGCCGGCGTGAGACGCGGCGGCGCCTAGAGGCTCAGGGAACGCAGCTCCGGATCCCTGGCGCTGTAGCGCCACAGCTCCTCGAACAGGTCCAGGTGGCGCGCGGTGGAGGCCCGCGACGCCGGTTCATAGAACGCGTCGTGGTCCGAGCCGCCGGGCTTGTAGAGGACGCCGTCGCGGTCGCGGATGACCACGGTCTGGCCGTTCCAGTCGGGGTGCTCCGGCAGTTTCTGTATCAGTACCTTGCTCGGCAGGCGCCGGGCCAGTTGCAACAGGCGGTGGCCGCGCCCGACGAGTTCGCGGGAATCGCTGACCAGGATGCGGATGTGGGTCTGCCGGCTCGCGCGCGCCAGGGCGCTGAGCGCGTCGGCCAGGGCAGCGGTATCGAAAGCGGCGTGATCCAGGCGCGGGCTGAGAATACACAGGTAGCGCGTGGCGCTCTGCGCCAGCCTGACCGCGTACTCGTCGAAGGGCCGGGGATACTCCAGGCCGGTGACGAAGGTCTCGCCGGATGGTTCATCGGACATCGATACACCCGCTGTGCAGCAAGTACTCCAGCAGTCTACGCCCTTCCGCGTCATCCAGCACGTCGCGCAGGGTCCTCCCATCGAGCACCCAGTCACCGCACAACCGCTCAAGCGCCGTGCGCACCCCGGCGTCGAAGCGCGCGCTGTCGCCGTTGGCGAAGGCGAGGATGCCGTCGGGGTCGGCCTGC
This sequence comes from Halioglobus sp., assembly GCA_002699145.1. Lineage (GTDB taxonomy): Bacteria > Pseudomonadota > Gammaproteobacteria > Pseudomonadales > Halieaceae > Marimicrobium. The sequence goes on along the minus strand of PABK01000033.1, from coordinate 7,389 downwards.
CAGGCCAGCTTCGCCGCGGCGTGCAACTCCACCGCCGCGGGCTCGCCACCCAGGCGCTGCAGCGCCCGGCGCAGTTGCGCCCCATCCGGCGTGCAGTCATAGCGCGGCTCGGTGACCAGTTCGCCGAACCAGGCGCTGTCCTGGGCCTGGTCCAGCGCCGCCTGTAACTGGCCCAGGGCCCGGTCCAGGTCGGCGCGGCGGATTTCGCCGGGATGGGTCGCCGGCGCCTGGCCGGCGTCGCGGTAGAACAGTTCCGGGTCCATGGCCGCCAGCAACTGGTCGGCGAAACGCGACACCATGTCGTTCACCCGCGGCGCGCGGAAGCCGATGGAAAAGGTCGTGCTGTCGCCGCGGGCGATGCCCCAGTGGGCCACCCCGGGGGGGACGTAGAGCAGGTCACCGCTGCGCAGCAGGTATTCCTCGCGCTGCTCGAAATCCCGCAGTATGCGCAGTTCGTCGTGGGGCAGCAGGGGGGTGTGGGCGTCGCAGTACTGGCCCAGGCGCCAGGTTTTCTCACCCTCGCCCTGCAGCAGGAACACGTCGTAGTGATCGTAGTGGGGACCGACGCTGGCGCCGTCGTCGCCGTAGCTGACCATGACATCGTCGAGGCGCCAGCCGGGGATGAAGTCGATCATGCGGCGCAGCGCGGCGACCCCCGGGTCCACCTGGTCCACGGCCTGCACCAGCAGTGTCCACGGCGTGGCGCGGCGATAGTCGCTTTCCCCGAACGGCCCGTGATGCACCTGCCAGTGGCCGTGTTCACAGGCCACGATGCGCGCCTCGATATCCTCGTCCATGGCCAGCCCGGCCAGTTCATGGCGCGACAGGGGAGGTGTGAAGCCCGGCACGGCGTCGCGCACCAGCAGCGGCTCGCGCTGCCAGTGGCGGGCGAGCAGCGTTTCCCGGTCCAGCCTGAGGTCGAGGCCCGGCGGCACGACGGGCTACCCGATATCCCGCGCCTGCTCGACCGCGTTGCCGATGTAGGTCGCCGGGGTCAGGGCCAGCAGTTCGCGGCGCGCCTGCTCGGGCAGCTCCAGCGTCTCGACGAAGGCCTGGATGACCTCGCGCGTCATCTCCTGGCCGCGGGTCAGCTCCTTGAGCTTCTCGTAGGGCTGTTCCACACCGTGGCGACGCATCACCGTCTGGATCGGTTCGGCCAGCACCTCCCAGCTGTTGTCCAGGTCCTGGGCCAGGCGCGCGGCGTTGAGTTCGAGCTTGCCGATGCCCTTCAGGCTGGCCTGGTAGGCGATGAGGCTGTAGCCGAAGCCGACGCCCATATTGCGCAATACGGTGCTGTCGGTGAGGTCGCGCTGCCAGCGGCTCACCGGCAGTTTGGTTGCCAGGTGGGAGAAAATGGCGTTGGCCAGGCCCAGGTTGCCCTCGGAATTCTCGAAATCGATGGGGTTGACCTTGTGCGGCATGGTCGAGGAACCGACCTCGCCGGCGACGGTTTTCTGCCGGAAGTAACCCAGGGAGATGTAGGCCCAGGCGTCGCGGTCGAAATCCAGCAGCACGGTGTTGAAGCGCGCGATGGCATCGAACAGTTCGGCCATGTAGTCGTGGGGTTCGATCTGGGTCGTGTAGGGGTTCCAGCTCAGGCCGAGGGCAGTGACAAACTGCTCGGCATTGGCCTGCCAGTCCAGCTCCGGGTAGGCGCTCAGATGCGCATTGTAGTTGCCCACCGCGCCGTTGATCTTGCCCAGAAAGGGCACCTGGCCCAGCTGCTCAATCTGGCGGCGCAGGCGCGCCACCACGTTGGCGATCTCCTTGCCCATGGTGGTGGGGCTGGCGGTCTGGCCGTGCGTGCGCGACAGCATCGCCGCCGCGGCGGTGTCGCCGGCCAGCGCGACCAGGGCGTCCACCAGTGCGCCCATGGCCGGCAGCAACACCTGCTGCACGCCGTCGCGCAACATCAGCGCGTGGGACAGGTTGTTGATGTCCTCCGAGGTGCAGGCGAAGTGCACAAACTCGGCAATCGCCTCGAGTTCCGCGTTGCCGGCAATGCGCTCCTTGATGAAATACTCCACCGCCTTGACGTCGTGGTTGGTGGTCGCCTCGATCTCCTTGATGCGGCGCGCGTCGGCCTCGCCGAAATCCTCCACCAGTTGCTCCAGCAGGGTGTTGGCCGTGGCAGAGAGCGGCGGAACCTCGGCGACGCCGTCGTGGGCGGCCAGGCGCTGCAGCCAGCGCACCTCGACCAGCACACGGCGGCGGATCAGGCCGTACTCGCTGAAGATGTCGCGCAGGGGGGCGGTTTTGCCCGCGTAGCGGCCGTCAATAGGGGAGACCGCACTGAGTGCTGACAGGTCCATGAAGTTCTCCGGCAGGAAAAGCCGGGGATTTTACACCACGCCCAGTCCGCGCGACAGGTTCTGTGCGGCGCGCAACAGCTTGCGCCGCTGGAGCAGCAGCTTCCAGCGGCGACCGCCGAGTTGCCGCCACAGGTAGGCGGAGCGGATACCGGCCAGCAGCAGGGCGCGGATCAGGTCGGCGTTCTGCGGGTTCTGCAGGTGTTGTGCGCTGCCGGTGACCTTGATGCGGAAGGTGAGGTGACTGAGGGTGTCCTGGTAGATTCCGGAGATGCTGTGGCACAGCTCGTGCACGTGACCGGCGAAGTGCTCGGCGCGGAAGCTCGCGTGCTCCAGCCGCGAGCGCACCACGGACATCATCTCGGGATTGGTGGAGAACTTGCGCTCCAGGTAGAGCAGGCCGAACACGTAGCGCACCACGTCGCGGTTCTCCTCCGCCTGCCTGTTGGCCAGCAACATGCTCAGGTTGTGCAGGCCAAGCTTCACGCCGGGCACGCCGCCGAACACGTCCTCCACGCTGTCGGCCTCAAACTCGAACAGGCTGTGCACGGTCGGCTCGAGAAATTCCAGCGGGTAGGAGCCGGTGCGCGATATCTGGTCGACCAGGCGCGCCGCCTGCGCCACGCCGGCCAGGGCGAGCGCCTGGCGCTCCAGCGTCGACAGCTCGCGCTCGCTCACGCCGCCTCCGTCTGTTCGATGACGCCGCCGCCGAGGCAGCGCTCGCCGCTGTAAAACACCACGGACTGACCCGGGGTGACCGCGCGCTGTGGCTGCGCGAATGTCACGCGGTAGCCGTCGCCGTGCTGCTCCAGGGTGCAATCCTGGTCCGCCTGGCGGTAGCGCACCTTGGCGGCGCAGTGCAGGGGCAGCGGGGGCGGAGTGCCGGCCACCCAGTAGATGGTCCGGGTTGTCAGGCTGCCCCGGAACAACGCAGGGTGGTCGTTACCCTGGACGACCAGCAGGACATTGCGTTCCAGGTCCTTGCCGGCGACGTACCAGGGCTCTTCCGCCCGGCCGGCACGGCCGCCGATGCCCAGGCCCTGGCGCTGGCCGATGGTGTGATACATGAGTCCCTGGTGTGCGCCCAGCACCTCGCCGTCCAGGCTGTGAATGGGGCCCGGCTGCGCCGGCAGGTACTGGCGCAGGAAGTCGCGGAAACGGCGCTCGCCGATGAAACAGATACCGGTGGAGTCCTTCTTGCGTGCGGTGACGAAGTCGTGGGCCTGCGCCAGGCGGCGCACCTCCGGCTTTTCGATCTCGCCCACCGGAAACAGGGTCTGCTCGAGTTCCGCGTGTCCCACCGCATGCAGGAAATAGCTCTGGTCCTTGTTGTCGTCCAGGCCCTTGAGCAGGGTGCCCTTGCCGTCGGCCTCGCCGCGTCGCGTGTAGTGCCCGGTGGCGATGTAGTCGCCGCCGAGCACCCGCGCGTACTCCAGGAACGCCTTGAACTTGATCTCCCGGTTACACAGGATGTCCGGGTTGGGCGTGCGGCCGGCGCGGTACTCCTCGAGGAAGTGCTCGAAGACGTTGTCCCAGTACTCCGCGGCGAAGTTGGCCCCGTGCAGGGGGATATCCAGGCTGTCGGCGACAGCCTGGGCGTCGGCGTAGTCCACTTTCGCCGTGCAGTACTCGGTACCGTCGTCTTCCTCCCAGTTCTTCATGAACAGGCCCTCGACGCGGTAACCCTGCTCGCGCAGGAGCAGCGCCGCCACCGACGAGTCGACGCCGCCGGACATGCCGACGATGACTTTGCTGGCGGAGTTAAGACTCATGGGTCGAAGAACAGCTCCAGGGGGTAACGGATGCCCCGTCGGTGGCGCTCGATGCAGGCCAGCACCAGGGGGCTGCGCATTCTAGCAGACAGGGCGCGGATTGCCTCGTAGTCCAGCCAGTGTACCGCGTGGATATCCGGGTCGAGCACGGCGCCCTCGATGGGCGCCAGCGCGCGCGCGACGAAGGTGGTGCGGTAGTAGGTAACGCCGTTGCCCGGGGCGGTGTAGAGGCCGGCGCCGAGCACAGCCTGCAACTCTACTTCCCAGCCGGTTTCCTCGGCGGTTTCACGCAGCGCGGCGGCCGCCAGCGTCTCCCCCTGTTCGAGATGCCCCGCGGGCTGGTTGAAGACCAGTGCGCCGCTGCGCTTGTCGCGCTCTTCCACCAGCAGGTAGCGGCCGTCACGCTCGATGACGCAGGCGACCGTGACGTGCGCATTCCACTCCCTCACGCACGTCTCCCGCGAGGTGCGGAGCGCCGTCCCGCCACGGGCAGGTGCAGGGTGATCTCACGGTATTCGCCCGGTTGCAGATCGTCCAGCGACCAGTCGGCGATGGACGTGCGCACCAGGCGCAGGGTGGGGAAGCCGATAGCGGCGGTCATGCGCCGCACCTGGCGGTTGCGGCCCTCGCACACGGCGATACGCAGCCAGCTGTCAGCCACCCGCTGGCGCTGCCGCACCGGCGGTTGCCGCGGCCACAGTTGCGGCGTCGGGACCCGCTCGGCGCGCGCGGGCAGGGCGGGGCCGTCGCGCAACTGCAAGCCGTCCCGCAGCGGCTGCAGTTCCTCGGGCGTCGGTTCGCCCTCGACCTGCGCCAGGTAGGTTTTCCAGTGGCGGTGGCGGGGGTTGGCGATCTGTTGCTGCAGGCGGCCGTCATCGGTCAGTAACAGAAGTCCCTCAGAATCGTAATCCAGGCGTCCGGCCGCGCGGAAGCCCGGCGCGCGTATGAAATCCGCCAGGGTGCGGCGCCCGTCGCTGTCGGTAAACTGCGACAGCACGCGGAAGGGCTTGTTGAAGAGAATGATCCTGGCCATGGAAAACAGCAATCCGGTTTAATATATTCTGTCGGCGAAGGGCCGCGGCGCGTGCGCCGTGATACAATACGCCCCGCCTTTCCCCCCCGGGCACTACCATACCGCCCGGGCGATCCCGGTAACCAGCAGCTACGGAGTACATTATGGGCTATACGCATATTCAGGTGCCTTCGCAGGGTGACAAAATCACCGTCAACGAAGACAACAGCCTGGACGTCCCCAACAATCCCATTATCCCCTATATCGAGGGGGACGGCATCGGGGTCGATATCAGCCCGGTCATGATCAAGGTCGTCGACGCCGCCGTAAACAAGGCCTACAGCGGCGAGCGCAAGATTTCCTGGATGGAAATCTACACCGGCGAGAAAGCCGCCGAGCTGTACGACGGCGACTGGTTCCCGGAGGAGACCCTCGACGCGATCAAGGCCTACTCCGTGGCCATCAAGGGGCCGCTGACCACGCCGGTGGGCGGCGGTTTCCGCTCCCTCAACGTGGCCCTGCGCCAGGAACTGGACCTGTACACCTGCCTGCGTCCGGTGCGCTGGTTCGAGGGCGTGCCCTCACCGGTGAAGAGCCCCGGTGACTGCAACATGGTGATTTTCCGCGAGAACTCCGAGGATATCTACGCCGGTATCGAGTACCAGGCCGATTCGGAGGAGGCGAAAAAGGTTGTCGACTTCCTCATCAAGGAAATGGGCGCCACCAAGATCCGCTTCCCGCAAAACGTCGGCATCGGCATCAAGCCGGTGTCCGCGGAGGGCACCAAGCGCCTGGTGCGCAAGGCCATCCAGTACGCCATCGACCAGGACCTGCCCTCGGTCACCCTGGTGCACAAGGGCAATATCATGAAGTTCACCGAGGGAGCCTTCCGCGACTGGGGCTATGAACTGGCGCAGGAGGAGTTCGGCGGCGAGTTGCTCGACGGCGGACCGTGGGTATCGATCAAGAACCCCAACAGCGGCAAGGAAATTGTTATCAAGGACGTCATTGCCGACGCCATGCTGCAGCAGATCCTGACGCGACCGAAGGAGTATTCCGTGGTCGCCACCCTGAACCTCAATGGCGACTACCTGTCCGACGCACTGGCGGCACAGGTCGGCGGCATCGGTATCGCGCCGGGCGCCAACCTGTCCGACACCGTCGCCCTGTTCGAGGCCACCCACGGCACCGCGCCGAAGTACGCCGGGCAGGACAAGGTCAACCCGGGTTCGCTGATCCTGTCGGCGGAAATGATGCTGCGCCACCTGGGCTGGAACGAGGCCGCCGACCTGATCATCAACGGCATGAACGGCGCCATCCAGGCGGGCACGGTCACCTACGACTTCGAACGCCTGATGGAGGGCGCCACGCTGCTCTCCTGCTCCGAGTTCGGACAGGCGATCATCGACTCCATGTGAGCAGCTGCTTACTTCGAGATGAAGGGGGCTCGCAGGAATGCGGGCCCTTTTTTATGCGGGCGCCAGGTTCGGGGGTGGTGTTATCTGAGACTTTGGCGGGGGAAGCTGCCACGTCGGGTCGTCGTTGGGCCTGACCGAACCTTCCACGTGGGAGGCTTCTCACATTGGGTCGTTCTTGGGCCTGACCGAACCTTCCACGAGGGGGCGGTTTTTTTGGGTCGTTCTTGGGCCTCGCCGAACCTCCCGCGGGGGAAGTGTCCCGGTCGGTCGAAAAGCAGACTCCCTCCCCGGGACACTTCCCCCGCGGGAGGTTCTCCTGTCGTTGCGACGCCGCTATCCAACATCTGCCGGGTGTGGCGATTACGCAACCGGCGATCGGGGCGCTGTGGCGGGGCTCTGACCAGCTCGCCGCTCCGCGGTACCCTCGGTCGGTCGCGAGCCCTGCGGTCTCGCTCCACTCCCTCGGCGGCTGGTTTGCGAGCCCCGCCACAGCCCCCCGCCCGCCTGGCAGTGGGAAGCGGCAGGTGTGGTTGGTTGTGGGTGGAATGGTCGTTCGAGAATTCAGCGGGGGTCGGTGCGGCCGGTGTGGCCGGTATGTAGGTGGAGTGGTGGTTCGAGAATTCAGTGGGGGTCGGTGCGGACTTCGGGTGACCGTGCTGCCGAGAGCTGACGCAATCGGCAAATCTTGCAGTCCACTAGCCCACTAGCCCAGAACAGCACAATCCACGACCCACCCCCGCAACACGCCGGGACAACACAAACCTCACCCCCAGACCCCCACCAGCCCCTCCGCCAGAGGCTGCGGGGTGGGAAAAAGCGGCGCGGAACACTTCGCTGGCGCCGAGGGAGTGGAGCGAGACGCATCCCCACGCGGCTCG
>PABK01000032.1 GCA_002699145.1 Halioglobus sp. | reverse complement strand
GTACTGGCGCGTCTGCCGACGCAGAAGGCGAGCGCCGTCAACGAACTGCTGCCGCATAACTGGGCACTGAATGACAAGGTGTGATTACCGGACGCTTACGTTGAAGAAACTGTCTTTCAGGCCGGCATATATGCCCGGCCATCCACAGCGCTTATGGAACCGATCCCCGTACCAGGCGGGAGGGATTTGAAGGTGCGGTACCCAGACGAAGCGGCACTGCGATAGTTCGAAGAGGGACCCGGTCATCGCTGACCGTTGCGTCAAGAAGGGTCCTGAGTGACGCGTTCAGCAGATTCCAAAACTACCTGAATCCACCTACCCCGTTCGCTTTCGCAAGGTGGGGTCTTCCTTGCCACTTTAAGCGCAGTGGCAGCGACAAAATTCAGTGTTGGGGCCGATTATAGGAACACAGAATACGCGTGTCACAGAGAACTTCACCTGAATCGGGAGTGGTTTCTGCCCGGCAGCTGAAAACTTGCTGCCATCAAACGCCCTGAAAGCTCTCTGCAATGCAATTTTGGCCATATTTGACTGTGCCTACACGACCCAATCCACCTTTGAGGGGGTGGTTCCACTGTAACCACCCCTGAAAAGACGTTAAGCCTCGGTGTTGCCAAGATTGCCGCAATGTGCGCGCTGCCCACGTCACTACTCGCTTCGCGCCTTAGTGACGTGGGGTTTTGATGCGGAAAACGATATGCTCCGCTGTGAAAAGCCTATCAACGCCGGACGAAAACTGCACATTTGTACCCGCAAAAATCCACCATTGCCTTGGGGGAAGAGTGTTCTTCCAGACTCTTACCGAGAATTCTCTCGGGCGAGCGGCTAATGAGCTCGCGCCGGAACGCAGGCGGTACGGGGTGGTTTTTCGTGAATTTAGCGTTAAATCGAACAGAAGGATGGTGACTAACTACGTCTTGCAAAAGTCAGTGTTGCCGCAGCAGTGGGCTCTTGCAGCGAGATTTGCCAGGCGATGACATCGATATTCAGAATCTGCCTCCCACTTCGAACAAGGTAAGCGCGTGTATGCACGGCTAGATCACCCTTGGTGGGACGTAGAAAATTGATGTTGGCTGATAGGAGTGGGCACACTTCGTCGGCTGATACCTTTAAAGTTTGCAACGCACCGGTAAGCTCGAGAACGCCTACAACTACTCCTCCGTGCCACGCTTGCAACAATGGGTTACCAGTAAAATGCTCTGCCCAAGGAGTCAGGCATTCGACATCTGGTTCGCATCTGACAAGCTCGGTCCCGTAATTTTTCGCATAGGGCGTCTCGTCGAGAAACTGGAGTAGATGTTTGTCCATCTTGATTAATCACCTCGTCGATAGAGCAAGCTTCGATCCAGGGCAGGACCTGGGCTGCCAATTTTGAAAATACCTTGCGCGTTACACAACATCTTTCTTCCGTCCAGGCTGCTGGCGAATGCACTGACATAGGCAAACCCGTTAATCTGCTGGTAGCACTCCGCCTGGATTCGAACATCAGTGCCTACGGGGGCGGAATGTATGTGGTCGATTCGCAGGTTGATGGTCGCAATGGCCTGTGGCACCGCGAGGCTTTGGAGGACTACGAAACCGCAGGCACTGTCCAGTGCGGCTGCCAGAGCGCCAGGGTGCAACGAACCATTTTCGTGCGCTGTTGCATGCTTTTCCTGGAAAGGCATTTCCAATACGACTCGGTTTTCCTCGGTAGAAACAAATTTCAGTGACATATCACTGTGAGCACCGATCCCGGCGCTGAACAACTCGTAAACTTTTTCCAGTTGGAGTGCATCCATCTTGTTCAGATTTCCGATTTTAATAGACGGGCAAGCTGACTTTCGGCGTCGGCGAGTAATGTGTAAACCACTGGAACAACAAATAAGGTAAGCACGGTTGAGGAAATTAGTCCGCCTATTACGAGTATACCCATTGAAGTGCGTAACTCAGCGCCATCAGACGTGGCCAGCGCTATAGGGATCATACCGAATATGGTAGAGAACGCAGTCATCAGTACTGGGCGTAAGCGTAAATGAGCCGCTTCGATCATAGCTTCCGCTGCGCTGTGGCCTTGCTCTATGGCCTGATTGGCATAGTCCACCAGAAGAATGCCGTTTTTCATAACCAGACCCATCAGCGCGACCAGACCGATTTGTGTCAAGACTGAAAGCTCGGAGTTAGTCCATGCGAGCAAGCTGAATGCGCCCACAAAAGACAGCGGAGCGGTAAGCATGATCACTACTGGTTGAGTATAGCTGTTGAATTGACTAGCCAGAATCATGTATAGACTGAGCATCGACATTGTTAGTGCAAAAAATATTGCCTCGACAATATCATTGATTTGCTCTGAAGTGCCTAGATATGAACTCTCGTATCCTGTAGCCATATCGAGATCACTAATAATCTCATCCATTTTTTTCATCAGCTCGCCTGTCGCGATCCCAGCGGGAGCGTTTGCAGAAATACCGATCTTTCGAGCCCGATTGTAGTGATCGATTTGTGCCGGGCCACTGGTTACGCTTACCTCTGCGACGTTACGGAAATCTATTAAGCTGTTGTCTGCCGCGCGTAATTGAATGAGGTCAAACTTTCCGATCTCGTCGCGGTACGTTTCTGCATATCTCAGGCGCACGTCATAGCGATTACCGAACTCTTCGTAACTTGTAACATCTACACCACCCATCGTGGCTCCAACAGTAGCGGCGATATCTCGAACCGAAATGCCCAAATCAGCGGCCCTGCGCCGGTTTATCGTAACCTGCAATTCAGGCTTGCCTGGCTCATAGCTGGACTTGATATCCCTGAAGAGGCCAGATTCTTCCATCTGGCTCGTGATAGTATCCGCGTATGTTCGAAGTTGTTCTAAATCATCGCCGCTTAAAGCCATCTCCATGTCGGCACCAAAGAATCCTCCTCCGGATATCCAGGGCACATCTGTCAAAGAGATGTGCTTGGCATCGGGTATGGCCAAAGCGAGCGCTGTGCGGACGTCATCCATCACTTCATACTGATGACTGCTCCTTTGTTGTTTCGGCGACAGACCAAAATAGAATGATAGTTCGTTTGCCTTGGCCTGAGCGCCGGAGCCAATAACAGTGAACACCAATTCAATATGTTCCAGGTCACTGACAGTTTTACTCACTTGAGTGGCAACACGCTTGGCCTGGGTAAGACCGGTTCCCAGAGGAAGCTCGACTTTGGCGAGAAACTCGCTTCTATCAGTTGCGGACGTAAATGAGAGGGGAACCTGACCCGCATTATAAACACCCATACCGACAGTGGCAGCGGCCAACAGCAGAACAAGCCAGCGAGCGCGAAGTGCGAAGCGAACGCCCTTAACGTAGGTTGTTTCCAGAAGTACATAGCCCTTATCCAGTAGCGCAAACATTCCTCTATGGCCGGAACTTTTTTTGAGCAGACGAGAGCTCAACATAGGCGTAAGGGTAACGGAAACAAACAGAGATAGTGCTACTGCCACAGCAATGGTGACACCGTATTGATAGAAAAACACACCAACCAGACCTGTGGTAAAGGAAATCGGCAAGAACACCGCCATCACACAAAGGGTGGATGCGATGACGGCAGTGGCAACTTTTCGCGTGCCCGTTGAAGCAGCTTCATTGAGGTCGAGCCCAGCTTCAACTTCGCGGTGTATAGATTCCAGCACAACTATGGCATCGTCTACGAGCAGGCCGACACACAGTGATATGGCAATCAGCGATACCATATTGATAGAAAAATCGAGTAGGTAGAAAGCGAAAAAAGTAGCGATGATTGCCGTTGGAATAGCGGTTGCAACAATTAGCGTGGCGCGTACGCTGAGTAAAAAGCAAAGTGTGACAATGACAACCAGGAGGATGCCTAGCAAAATATCGTTTGACACGTCTCGCACTGCGGACCCGATAAATCGCGAACTGTCCCTTACCGTGACAATGTTGATTTCAGCTGGTGTTTCTGTCTGAAGTTTGGTCAGCGCTGCCTTAACTGCTTTGGCAATACTGGTGGTATTGGTTCCAGATTGTTTGCGAATTTCGAGGCTTACTCCTGTTCTACCATCTAGCTCCGCGTAGCTGCGTTCATCCTCCAGACCATCCTCAACTTCGGCAACATCTATCAAGCGCACCATCGCCTTATCATCGCGAGAAATAATGATTTCACCCAACTCTTTTAAGCTGGTTACTTCGCCCATGGTTTTGATGGTCAGTTCCGTGGACCCGCTGTGGTAATCCAGGCGGCCGCCAGGGATGTCAGCATGCTCACGTTGGATAGCGCTGATTACATCGGCCGCAATTACGCCGTAACCCCGCATTTGTGGGGCTTTCAACCAGATGCGTACTTCCCGCTCGCGGCCCCCGACAAGAATCACGCTGCCAACGCCAGGTACTCTCTGCAAACGCTCTTTGACGACATCTTTGGCGAAGGCTGTGAGTTCACCCACTGGCCAGGGGCCGGATACAATCACCGAGACAATGGGTTCAGAATCCGGATCAAGTATGGAGACGACAGGCTGACTAACTGTGTCAGGCAGAAGCGGCAGAGTTTGACTGATTTTGTCCCGTATCTCCTGGGCCTTCAGGTTGGGATTTTCCTCCATATCGAATTCAAGGATTATCTGTGAAAAACCGTCACCGCTAATCGAGCGCATTGTATCGACGCCAGATATAGCGATTAGCTCTTCTTCAAGCCTCTCGGTAACTTCTGTCTCTACCGTGCTGGGAGAGGCTCCTTCGAGTATTGTTTCAACCGTTACAATGGGCACTTCAACGCTCGGGAACAGATCGATGCTTATTCGACCCATGGAGACCACGCCCAGCATCATGAGCGCAGCGGTCATCATGATCGCCAGCACTGGCCGGCGAATGCAGAGGTCAGCTATCCACATAGGGATGTTCTGAAATAGTGACCCGTGAACCATCAGAAACCTTGTGCATACTGGGGCCTACAACAAGGATCGCATTTGAGCTTACGCCCTGGAGTATCTCAAGCCGACCATCACTAAGCTCACGTACTTGCACTGTGCGTTGACTAACTACGCCATCTTCAACCACCAGGACAGAGCGGCTGCTTCCCAGTCCCATAGTAGCGTTGGGTGATAACATTAGCCCCTGTCTTGAAATGGGCATCAGCTCGACTTCAATGAAAAGCCCAGGTTTGATCGCATAATCCACATTTGGTATTCCCAGTCTTACATCGATAGTGCGAGTTTTGTGGTCTATTCGATCGTTGATCAGCGCCACTTCCGACTCATAGGTTTGATTCATACTCGGTATGTGAACCCTTCCGAGCGTACCCAACTGAATGGAAGTTAAATAAACTTCGGGCACGAACACCAGTGCCACCATGACATCAATCTCCTGGATTTGGAGGACTGGGTGCTCAGAGCGCATGATTGATGGGACGTATGCGCCTTCATCCACATGTCTCTGGGTGATAACGCCACGGTAGGGTGCTCGGGTTATTGAGTCGTCCAGTTCCTTCTGCGCCTCGGCAAGATTAGCGCTTGCAATACCGAGCTTCGCAGCCGATACCTCAACTTGTGTGCGCCTGTCATCGAGTTGCTCGACAGAGAATGCTTGCTTCTCTCTGAGTGCGATGGAGTTTTCAAGATCGCGTACCGAGTCTTTGTACTCTGCCTCTGCCAGGCGCTTAGCCTCAGAAAGACGCAGGACATTAATCTCGAAATCTTTCTGGCGCATACGCAGCAAGGGCTGCCCTTCTTCAACACGGCTTCCAACGTTGACATAGATTTCTTCGATGAGGCCACCAACCATCGGCGAAATATTGGTGGAGCGGCGTGCGAGAATGGTGCCGGTAACAAAAATAGGCTCAGATAATGCCGCTATTTCCGGACTCGTAATCGATACTACAACGGGTGACGAGGGCTGTGGAGTAATCCCAGTACTGGTTGTGCCATTTTGGGGTTCGCCATCGCAGCCCATGAGTATCGCTGCGGCCAAAATGGGTCCCACGGTCTGCATGATGTAACGCATACTATCGCTACCAACTAGTTCGAGAGGCATCATGAATTGACAAACCGCGATACCTACAACTAAAATATTAACTGTAGTTATATTAACTAGGATAACTAAATTGTCAACGCAAGATATAGCAAGCCAACAATCAAGGCGGCAAGACCAGCCTGTTAGTACGCTAATTCACGAAATTAGTTTGATGGTCGCCCGGCTCTTTAACAGGCAGGTAAAGGACTTGGGGTTAACTCGCACACAATGGCAGGTGCTCTACCTGCTCTACATGAACGGCGAGCAGACGCAAACTAGTATTGCCGATTCCCTGATGATGGCGAAACCACCACTGGGCAAAGTTGTGGACCGACTAGAGTCAGCGGGATGGATAGCGCGACATCAGGATACTAGTGATCGCCGTGCGAAGATGGTTCGCCTTACGGATAAAATCGACCCCATGCTGAAGTCGCTTGAAGATCTGGTAGGCGATATTGGCAGAGCGGCAACGCGCGGCATGTCTGCTAAAGAGGCCAAGGAATTTTACCGTTTACTCAAATTGGTACATGCGAATTTGCTGTCGGAAAACTGAGAGTATTGGAAGTTGGACAAGATGCCAGCCGATTTGGTGGGTGGTTGTCCCGAATAGGAGAAATATACCATGTCTAATGAATTTCCATTTCTCTCTGCAGAATACGCTGCGCGGCCACAACCCTTTTGGAAGAATCTTCGAGAGACCGATCCAGTTTACTATGCGCAGGAGTATGGGTTTTGGGTTATTTCAAAGCATGAGGATATCCTCGAGATGCTCAAGGACCCATACACATACTCGTCCGCAGCCGGACCCGGTGGGGGCCTCGTAGCAGGAGAAGACGGCGAACAGCGCGATGACAATGGCGGCATGGGTTTCCTACCCTTGATTCAGCATGATCCGCCAGAACACACCAGAATTCGTTCGCTGTTTGCAAAGGCTTTCACGCCAAAACGCATCGCCGAAATGGAACCAGCGGTGGTGGAAATAGCCACAAATCTAATGGACGAACTCCACCAGAAAATTCGCAATGGTGAAGCGCTGGATCTGGTAGATGATTTTGCCAGTCCGCTGCCGGTGTATGTAATTGCTCAGATGATGGGGATTCCGTTGGAGGAACGTCATCGCTTGCGCATGTGGTCTGATTCCCTGGCCATTGGTGCTGGAGAAGGGTATTCCATTCAGCAGCAGCTCGGCTCACGTAAAGAGATGACGGAAGGCTTGAGCGAAATCATCTCTGCGGCGCGTCATAATCCACAGGCAAATACCCTTATCAGCGCCATGCTTGATGCTTCCGAGGAAGGTGAGAATCTACGTACAGAAGAAATACTAGGTTTAAGCAAACTGCTGTGGCTTGCAGGGAATGAAACAACGACCAACTTGATCAGCAACGGGGTAGTGTTCTTATTGAATCATCCCGATGTGCTGGCGGACTTGCGAAATGATAGGACATTGATTTCTGATTTCGTTGAAGAAATGTTGCGTTATGACGGCCCTGTAATGGGCCTTTTTCGAATTGCAACCAGAAATGTTGAGTTCAGAGGCAAAAACATCAGTAAGGGTGATACGCTTTGGTTGCTTTTCTCCTCCGGGAATCTCGATGCTGATACTTATGAAGCCCCAGAGACTTTTGATCTGCATCGACGCAACAAAGATCACCTAGCGTTGGGGAAAGGTATACATTTTTGCATGGGCTCCGCGCTGGCACGGCTTGAAGCGAAGGTCGCTTTCGAATGGCTCATCGATCTACTTCCTCATATGAAACTGGATTTTGAGAATGGTAAACGAATTCCTGTCCCGATACTTAGCGGCTGGGTAAAGCTACCGATGTCTGTTGATGTCGGGGCCCTTGAAGTGGCGTCATGACGGATATTGCAAAGTTTCAATGTAATACCACCTCCTCCCATGGGCAGGGTAATACTTCAGCTACCCTGCTCACAGACAGCTATTCTGCAGCACTTCGTGTATGCCTTGTGCCTCGTCGCATAAGATACAGCGGCGTCTTTATGAAATTCCCAAAAAGTTTACGAGCAGATTTGTTATGGAGGATGCAGTCAAAGAGGGAGTAGGGGGTAGTTGCGGCTTGATGTGACATTCTCATCGGCAGCTCAGCAGGATTCCCTATCTGTATTCAAAGCGAGCTCGCCACCGACAATGGCTTGAAAGAAGTGCCAAGGAAAGGAGGGGCCTCAAGCTTAACCGTAGGGTATCTACTAGAGAACACGGGTCGATACGGGGTGTAATGAGGGCGGGCCGTATCCAGGTGATCGATTTACAAGGGTCTAAATTGCCACAATTGTGGCTACGAACCAGTTGTTCAATGGATAGTAGCCAACGCTGGGGTTGTCGGCCAGCAAATTCAGGCGGGCAAGGATAGAACTGGTATAGGCATCAGCCTGTTCTAGACTCCACCCCGACAGGGTAAAGAGCCAAATTTCCTCCAAATCTCTTAGAGCGAGTTCGCGAATGAAATAGCGCTTCTTCACCCAAGAGGCTTTTTATGGAGTTTTTCCAGAAATTCCCGGCTATCAAAGTTTTCAGCAACGGGGCTGTCCTCCCCCGCCCTTAGTCGAGTCCTCAACATATCAAGCCTGGCTTCATCCTCCTCCAGCTTTCGCAGCCCGGCGCGGACTGCTTCGCTGACAGATTGAAAGCGACCCTGTTCTATCTTACTGGTGATGAACGCTTCAAAATGATCACCGAGGGTGACGGAGGTGTTTCTGGCCATGTGCGCGTACCTGAAAAACTATGTATTAAATATTAATACTGGGGATGGACCTTGTAAAGTCAGTATTTTTACGGTGCATTGAGCCTGCGAAAATAGCTCGATCGACAACGTTTACAATTCCGACAAATTTCCGACATCAGCGTGCTCAGTGGTGCGTTGTCGTGCTTGGTCGGCAACGGGCGTCGCCAGAAAAGCTATTTAAAACAATACGTTAAATTTCATTTGTTGAGCTACGAACCAGGCGGTCGCACGTTCGAATCGTGCCAGGCGCGCCAAATATTTCCAAAACTATCAAACGGTTGGCCCCTCATGAGCCAGCCGTTTTTTGTTTCAGCATAACCAGTGCAGACCAAGCATGGCACGGCCGATTAACTATCAAGAACAGAACCCACCCTCACTCCCGCCTCAGTAACCCATCAACAGCCATCCCATCATCCATCCTATCCCCACACCAATACGGCACCCCCGTCCGCGGCCCAATCTCAAGTCGCTCGCGCTGATTACCGGTAGTCAGTGCAAATACGTTCCCGCGGAAACGCGTATCCGGCCCGGTGGTAATCTGCCTGCCATTCGGCGCCTTGAAAACGGGTTCCCCCGCTGCATCCAGCACAAGGCCATAACCCCCTTCATGCACCAGACGATGATGATGGCGGCACAGTAACAGCAGGTTATCGAGTTTGGTCTCACCGCCATCGGCCCAATGGCGGATATGATGCGCATCTACGTGATGCTGCGCGGTGCAGCCGGGGAAACGGCAGCCGCCGTCGCGGCGCTGCAGGGCGCGGCGGATGGCCGGTGGAATACTGCGGGTGCGGCGGCCAATGTCCAGTGCGCTTGCGTGAACATGATCGTTGCCATCTTCCAGCCAGTGCACCACGCCACAGTCGCAGGAAAGGCGGCGGGACGCTTCCGCACACACGTTCGCAGCCATGCTTCCACCCGTTTCCAGTTCGGCTTCCGCGCCGTCACCGTCTGCGCGCAGGGTATTGATATCGGTGTGCAGGTGCAGCGTACAGCGGTCGCCGCCGGTGACGATATTTTCCTCTTTGCTGAGGTAACTGTCGGCGATGCGCTCCAGTGCATCCGCGCGGCGCGCGGCGATGGGGGTTTCGCTGTCGTTCGGCGTTTCCGCGGAAACGTTTTCTGCGACGTTGCGCTGCTCTTCATGGATTGCGCCGGTAGCCGCATCCAGCGCCTGCGCGAAGCGCGCACCTTGTTCCGGGTTCATGCGCGCCTTGAGTACGTAGCTGCCATCGCTGTCGATGTACCAGTTGAGTTCCCTCAGGACGTGGTGCTGTTGGTCGCGTTCCAGTGCCTTGCTGCGTTTGACCCTGCGGTAGTTGCGCACCAGGCGCTCGACGTGGGCGGCGGTACCGTGGTAGGCGATCATCAGCAGGTAATCCTCGTTCTGTGGCGTGGCGACGCGGGTCATCGCGCGCACCTTGGAGAAACTGACTTTGCCGCCGCGCAGCGCGGCGCTGATTTGCGGCAGGCTATCGAGCGCGTGGGCGACGCGTACTTTCTCGCGCGCTGCGCCCAGGGCGATGCCGCATTTCCAGTTGAGCCAGTGCGCGCAGGATTTCATGCCCGCGCCGCTCCAGCCGTGGCGTTCGTCGAATTCGCGGATGAGTGTCAGCAAGCGGTGAGTCGCCGCGTTGAGATGTGCGGCGAGTTCGGTGATTTCGTCTTCCAGTGTGGCCAGATTGCGAACTTCTGGGGGAGTGTCTGAAGCAGTGAGTTGGTCCATGGGGGAGTCCTGTGCTGCCGCAATAATACTGTTTAAATATACAGTATTGCGTGAATATATCAATATAAACATGAAGTTAGGTGGTTTTTGATGATGCGCAGCGGGGGGCTTCAGTCCGGAATTGCCCTCGAAGACGGCTCGCGCCTAATGGCTAACGAGGCCAGGAAGAAGGTGCAGGCTGAGAAATCCTTCGATGGGTTGACCTGTTTAGTTTACCGCACACTGCTCGGCGCCCGGATAGCCAACGCCGAGGATGTCAGCCGGATAATCCGTGACGCCTTCACCGACTTTCCGAATTGGCGGCGGAGCGAGAGTGCGATGCGCGAATTGCGCAAGAAGGTCACCTTCGCGATCTTTGCTGAAACCGAAGGTCTCAACGCGGTCAGCGCGCTGGTGAATGAACTGTTTTCACCACTGGAGAAGGCCAATCGACTCCAGGATAGCGGAAACGGGCAAGCAGAATCAGGCCTACAGGCGCCACGTCCGGGAGTGGGCTGTGAAGCTGGACGTTGTCTGGCTGGGCGTGTGCCTTCCCAGCCCTCCGTCGGCGTCGTCGCCACTGACCCGAATTCAAAGCGCGTATCGTCGCGACCTGCCAGGAACCCGGCGCATCCGTGACCCGCGTGGCACTGCAGCGGGCGCATCGTCCTCTATCACCCTGCCGGCCGGGGTGTGAATACCCTCATAAACCAGCCTGATCGAATCCATAAAAACTTGTTATTTGCGCAGGCCATGGCCTCGCTCTAGATTGACCTCGTCCGCAAAATACCAGCCAGAATAAGGAGATGTAGAGTATGCGAGCCAATGACATATTCACCACCAAGAAGCATTGCCTGGGCGCCATGAGCGTGGCCGTGGGTGTGGCAATGAGCGTTCAGGCGCAGCAGCTGCACGCACAGAACGCCTCTGCCAGTGGCGCCACCGGGGGACTGGAGGAGGTTGTCGTCACGGCGCAGCGCCGCGCCCAGAATATCACCGATGTGCCGATCTCCATCACCGCGGTGTCCGGCGCCGCGCTGGAAACCCTGGGCATTCGCGACACCCTGTCCCTGGAGCAGGCGGTGCCCGGCCTGCAGATGGAACGTGTCGGGGCGTACCTGCAGCCCAACCTGCGCGGCGTCTCGACCACCGTCGTGGGCCCGGGCTTTGACGCCAATATCGCGATCTACGTGGACGGGGTGTACCAGTCCTCCATGGCGGGGAACATCTTCGCGCTGCCGGATATCGAGCGGGTTGAGGTGTTGAAAGGGCCGCAGGGCACCCTGTTCGGCAGGAACGCCACGGGCGGCGCCATACAGATCATCACGCGCAATCCCAGCTTCGAGCCGACCGGCAAGGTCAAGCTTTCCTACGGGGCCTACTCCGAAGGCGAGTACACAACGTCGGCATCGGGGCACCTGAGCGGCCCGCTGGTCGATGATCTCGTCGCGGGAAGCATATCCGTCCTGTGGGAGGACGACGAAGGCTACATGCACAATGATTTTCTCGACAAGGACCTGGGTGTCGAGACACTGAACCTGCACGGCAAGCTGCTGTTCGAACCCAGCGAAAACCTGAACATCGTCCTCGGCGGCAACTACGCAGACCGTGACGATTTCGCCGCGATAGGCCTGGAAGCGATTGACGGCAACACGGCGGGGCGCGCCGTCGACCCGAACATCGAGCTTCCCGGCGAGCGCTACCACACCGCGCAGGATTTTCTCAGCCATATCGAGGCCAGCGCCTGGGGCAGCTACCTGCGCCTTGACCTGTCGACAGCGCTGGGCGATTTCAGCTCGCTGACTGCCTACAATTTCACGGAAAACAGCAAGAACAATGCAGATTCGGACGGCTCCCCGGTGGTGGTGGCGCACTACATCAACCCCGTCGAGGCGGAAACGCTGTCGCAGGAATTCAACTATTCCTCGGTAGACTACGGGCCGTTTTCCTATATCGCCGGCCTCTACCTGATGTCGGATCGGCAGGAGTGGTCGCCGTTTACCGTGGTCGACACCATTACCTACCAGGCGAAGAACGAGACGGATGCCTGGGCGGTCTACGCCGAGGCCACATACCAGTTGTCCGAGCGGCTCTCCTTCATCGCCGGCCTGCGCTACAGCGAGGAGGATCGCACGGGCTACGTCTCGACGGCGCCGGTGATCGGCGGCAAGCCCGACCCCTACCAGGAACTGGGCGACGAGAGCTGGGACAAGGTCACACCGCGTTTCTCGGCGATCTACAACCTGTCCGACAACAGCAATGTGTACTTCACCTACAGCGAAGGATTCAAGAGCGGCGGTATCGACACGCTCAATTTCAACCCGGTGCCCATCGACCAGGAAGAGTTGAAATCCTACGAGCTGGGCTTCAAGTCCGAAGGCGAGAACTACTCGCTCAGCGCCGCGATCTACCACTACGACTACACTGACCAGCAGGTGGGCACCTACCAGGGGCTGGTCCTGACCACGCAGAACGCGGCCAGTTCGGAAATCGAGGGCCTGGACTTCGAGGGTCGCTGGCGGCCGATGAGCGGCGCTGTCGAACTGCAGGCCGGTTTCTCCTACATACCCAACGCCGATTACGATGAGTGGCTGGAAGCGGACGCGCTGGAGCCCATCCGCGACCCGCTCACCGGCGAGATCTGTTACTGCGGCAACGCGGGTATAGCGATAGATGACGCCAGCGGTTACCGCATTATCCGCACGCCGAAATTTACCGGCAACCTGGGCGTCAACTACACCCGGGAGCTGGGTGCGGGAACCCTGTTCGCCAACCTCAACGCCTACTATTCCAAAGGCTACAACGCCGAACTGCTGGGCCGTATAGAACAGGATTCCTACGTACTCTACGGCGCCGAGGTGTCCTGGACGATGGATCACTGGACGCTGTCCGGTTGGGGCCGCAACCTCGGTGACGAGAACGATATCATCGGCCTGAACCAGCTCGGCACGCTCGGCGACACTGTCAACTATACGGCCCCGCGCCACCTGGGCGTCTCTGTCGAGTACGCGTTCTAGGGGATCGCGTCAGGGTGTGGCTGCCGGTCCTGCACGCATGGCCGGCAGCCACGGGACAATCCGCCTGGTTGAGCAGGGAGAAACAGCGCATGGCACAGGATCGCTTTGTTCGTTTTGCGAGTAGTTTCGCGGGCATGAGTGACGCCGTGATGGCGCCGGATGGCACGCTTTACGCCTCCGGGGTCGTCGCGCTCAAGAATGGTGAACTGGTCGGTGACGGCGACCCGACGCGGCAGGCGGAGCAGTGTTTTGAGAACCTGGCGGCGGTGCTCGACGCCGCCTCACTGGGCTTCGAGGACGTGCTGATGCTGCGCTGCTACCTGACAGACGCCGCGTACTATCCCGCCTACGCCGAGGTCAAGAACCGGCTGTTTGGCCGCGCCGCGCCCGCCAGCACCGGGCTGGTGGTGAAGTCGCTGCTGCTGGAGGGGCTGCTCATGGAGGTCGAGGCGACCGCCTATGCGGGCCCCCTGCGTGGGGCCGGTAGCGAACAGTCCGGGAGGCGCCGTGACGATGGGTAGGGTGCGCAGGAGCTGCGCTGGCCGCTGGCTGCTCGCGCTGGGCCTGGGCCTTGCCCAGCCGGCGCTGAGCGTGGACAGCGCCACCCCGGACATCCTGGTGCCGGACAGTGTGGAGGGCCAGAATCAACAGGGTCGGCCACTGTATCTCGAGCACTGCGCCGGTTGCCACAACGGCAAAGTCGCGCGCGCGCCGAAGATCAGCCAGCTGAAGATCATGTCCCCGAGCACCTTGTTGCGGGTGATGGAATCGGGGGCCATGAAGCAGCAGGCGCAGGGATTGACACGGCAGCAGCGGGTGGCTGTCGCGGAGTACCTGTCCGGCAGCCGGTACGTCGAGGAAGCGCTGATCGACGAGGCTCAGTACTGCCGGCAAGACAACTGGTTCGACCACCAGGAACCCACCGTACAGGGCTGGGGTTTTGGCGCGGACAACAGGCGCCATGTCGACGACGGGGCGGCCGGGCTCGATCGCGCCGATATCCGCAAGCTCAAGCTGAAATGGGCTTTCGAGTTTCCCGCCACGGTACGCGCGCGGTCGCAGGCGGCCTATGCCGGCGGGGCGGTCTTCGTCGGCAGCCAGGACGGCACCGTGTATGCGCTGGACGCGGCCAGCGGCTGTGTGCACTGGACCTTTACCGCCCAGAGCGAGGTGCGCTCGGCCATGGCGCTGGGCCGTCTCCCGGCCGGGGCCGCGGGCCCGGGGGACGCAACCCCCTACCTCTTTTTCGGTGATTTTTTGGCCAACGTGTACGCGGTTAACGCCATGGACGGCTCTTTGCTGTGGCAGGCCAAAGTGGATGACCACGGTGATGCTACGTTGACCGGTTCGGTGGCCTACTTTGCGGACGGCGCCCAGGCGCGCGTGTTCGTGCCGGTATCGTCGCTGGAGAGCGTGACCGCAGCATTACCCGACTACCAGTGCTGCACCTTCCGCGGCAGCGTGGTGGCGCTGGACGCCGCGACCGGGCGGCAGATCTGGAAGACCTACACGGTCGCGCAGGAGCCGCGGCCGACCTATGTCAGTTCCGCCGGGGTGCAGCAATTCGGGCCCTCCGGCGCCGCAGTGTGGAATGCGCCGACCATCGACGCCAAGCGGCGCCGGATCTACTTCGGCACGGGGCAAAACTACTCGTCGCCCGCCGAGTCAGGCAGTGACGCGATCTTTGCGCTGGATATGGATAGCGGCGAAGTGTCCTGGCAAAGGCAGTTCGTGCAGGGCGACGCCTTCAATCTCGCCTGCCCCTACGACGGCCCCAACTGCCCCAAGGAGGACGGCCCGGACCTTGATTTCGGCGCGTCCCCGGTGCTGGTAGCGCTGGACGCAGACACCGATATGCTTGTTGTCGGTCACAAGTCCGGCAATGTCTACGGCCTGGACCCGGACAAGGGCGGTGCGCTGGCCTGGCAGGCACGGGTCGGGCGCGGCAGTTCCACCGGCGGGGTGCATTTTGGCATGGCGGCCAATAGCGACAGCGTATTCGTGCCGATCTACGACCCGGATTTCAGCCTGCTGCCCGCGTACATGGGTGAGGTGATGCGCGCGCGCTTCCCCGGCAAGGCGCAGCGCGGGCTGCACGCGGTAAATGCCGCCACGGGCGAGGTGCGCTGGTCCTCGGACGTCGCCGAGGCCTGCGCCACGGAGACTGACTGCTGGGGCTACTCGGCCGCGGCCACGGCGACAGACCAGGCGGTGTTCGCCTGTAATCGCGGTGGCTTGTGTGTCGCGCGGGATACGCGGAATGGCGAACTGCTGTGGCGGTTTGATACCGCCAGGCGCTTTGAGACCACCAGCGGCCGGCGCGCCAGCGGCGGCTCGATCGGCGGTCCCGGTCCCCTGGTTGCGCGCGGCCGTGTGTTCGTCTCCTCCGGTTATTACGCGCTGGACCAGTCACCGGCCGGCAACCTTTTACTGATGTTCGAGGCGCAGTAGCAGCATGCATGGCGACAAGCAGAATGTTTTTATAAATCTCACCAGGTGCTTGCTGTTGGGCGTCGCGCTCTGCGCCCCGGCCGCGGCGACGGCCGCCCCGGCGGCCGGGACCGCCACAGGTGACCAGCTGTTCCAGCAGCACTGCTACACCTGCCACAACGGCGGCACACCCAAGGCGCCGCGCCTGGATACGCTCATGCAGATGCCCAGGGAGGCCATCTACGCGGCAATCACCAGCGGCATCATGTCCTCCCAGGCCAGTGCGTTGAGCGCGGAGGAGCGGGCGGTGCTGGCGGATTTCCTCGGCGTGTCGGCGGACCGGGAACGCCCGGCCAAGCCCGCGTGCAATGCGCCGCCCGGCTGGCTGGACACCGGCAGTACGCTGCGCGTCGAGCACTGGGGTATGAGCGCTGACGGGCGCCGCTTCATCCCCCCGGCGGTCGCGGGCCTGGCGCGGGAGGAACTGCCACAGCTGGCGCTGGAGTGGGCCTTTGCCTACCCGGACGCAGTTCGCGCGCGTTCGCAGCCGGCGGTCCTCGGCTCGGCACTGTTTGTCGGCAGCCAGGGTGGCCAGGTGTACGCCATCGACAGTAGCAGCGGTTGTGTGCACTGGCAGTACCAGGCCGACGCGGAGGTGCGGGTGGCGATTACGCTGGGTGAGGGGGACGCGGCGCACCTGCTGTTCTTCGCCGACACCGCGGCGCGGGTGTATGCGCTGGACGCGCGCAGCGGGACGCTGGTATGGAGTACCGTGGTAGACAGCCACAGCAACGCCACGGTGACCGGCTCGCCGATCTTTTACCTGCAGGCCGGGCGTGCGCGCCTGTACGTGCCGGTCTCCACGACGGAGGACAACGAAACGCCGGACCCGCAGTACTCGTGCTGCACGTTCAGGGGGTCGGTGGTGGCGCTGGACGCGCTCAGCGGCGAGCGTGAATGGAAGACGCACACCATTGCCCGCACTCCCACGGTACATCACCGCAATCCCCGGGGCGTGCCCCAGTTGGGACCCTCCGGCGCCTCGGTGTGGAACCAGCCGATCGTCGACGCAAAGCGTGGCCTGTTGCTGTTCGGCACGGGGCAGAACCATTCGTCCCCCGCCGATGACAACAGCGACGCGGTATTCGCGCTGGACCTCGCCTCCGGCAAGGTAGTGTGGAAAACGCAGCTCACGCAAAACGACGCCTGGAATTCGAGCTGCCTCAGTCCCCCGGGGGCGCGTTTCAACTGTCCCGAGGAGGATGGACCGGATTTCGATATCGGCGCGTCACCCGTCCTGGTGAGCCAGGGCGAGCGCGCGATCCTGGTGGTGGGGCAGAAGTCGGGCGATGTCTACGGTATGGACCCTGACACGGGCGAGGTACGCTGGAAGCGAACGCTTGCCCGTGGCGGCCTGTCCGGCGGGGTGCATTTCTCGCTGGCGGCGGATGGCGACACCGTGTACGTGCCCATCGACGACTACGACAACTACCTGCCCTATCCGCCGGACCGCTACGATCACCGGGGCGAGCAGCGCCCGGGCGTATACGCCGTGCACGCTTTCAGCGGTGAGACGCGCTGGTTCAGGAGCGCCAGGGACGCCTGCGACGGTGCGGACTGCGGCGGTTTCTCGGCAGCGATCACCGCGATAGACGGCGCCGTTCTCGCCTGCGCCAGGTACGGCAGGTGTTTCGCCTTCGACCGCGACAGCGGTGCGACGCTCTGGTCCTACGATACGGCCAGGGAGTTCGACAGCATCAGCGGGCAAACGGCACAGGGCGGCAATGTCGATGGGCCGGGCCCCGTGGTTGCCGGGGGCAGGGTCTTTATCAATTCAGGCTACAGCTTCTACACCGGTGCGGCGGGGAACGTGCTGCTCAGCTTCAGGCCCGTCACCGGTTCCGGGAACACCCGGAAGTAATCCAGATCGCGCCGCAGACGAAGTCGCCTGCGGCGTCCACCAACAGTCGATTTTCAAGGAGTAATGACTCGATGGACATGACGCATTTGCTTGCCACCAGGGCAGGGGATGGAAAGCCCTTTATTTTTCCGGGGCCGGATCAGCCGATAACGTTCAATTTCGACCAGGGGCTGGCCTCGACCGAGACCTTCCCGATGGAGGATATGGCCAGGCTGACACAGGAACTTTTCCAGAACGACGGCAGCGACGTACTGGACTATTTCGATCCCAGCGTGGGCTACGAGGAACTCGTGTTCGGCAGCCGCGGACTGCGCAACGCGCTGGCGCAGCGTTATGGCGCCAAGCACGGGCGCAGCGATTTTACCGCGGACAATTTCATCCTCACTTCCGGCTCCGTGCAGGCGATTTCACTGGCCGCGTCCGCCTGTCTGGAACAGGGCGATGTGGCGATCGTCGAGGCGGCGACCTTCCCCTACGCGGTCAACTACATGAAAAGCGCCGGCGCCGAGGTCATCAGTGTGCCGGTCGACCAGGATGGCATGAACATGGACGCCCTCGAGGCGGTGCTGGACGAGTGCCGTCGCGACGGCAAGCGCGTCAAGCTCGTGTACACGATTTCGACCTTCCAGATGCCCACCGGCGTGGTGCTGAGTCTCCCCCGGCGACACCGGCTGCTGGATCTCGCCGCCGCGCACGATTTCCTCATCCACGAGGACTACGTGTACGGCGAGATGCGCTATGAGGGCGAGGAGATTCCCTCCCTGCTGAGCCTGGATGATTCCGGCCGTGTCATCCACGACAACTCACTGAGTAAAACGCTGGCGCCGGGACTGCGCATCGGCTGGATGGCGGGAGACCCGAGCCTGATCAACGCCATGGGCGCGGTACGCCAGGACCTGGGTGTCAGCCAGTGGATGGCGCGCCTGGCGCAGCGCTACATCGAGGACGGTTTGCTGGATGCGCACCTGGAGAAGGCGAACGCGCTGTACCATCGCAAGCGCGATGCCGTGGTGCAGGCGTTGAACAGCCATTGCGGCGACTATGTCAGTTTCGACATTCCCCAGGGGTCTTTCTATATCTGGGTCGAGGTCGACCAGCGGGTGGACTGGTTGCGGGCGGCGGAACTGGCGGTCGACGCCGGCATCTACTTCCGCCCCGGCGAGCGGTTTGACACGGCGGACGACTCGCGCCAGTTTATTCGCATCGCCTTTGCCAGGGTCAGCTTCGAGACCATCGAGAAGGGCATCAAGAAACTGGGTGAAATCCTCAGGGACTGCGAGAAAGGTGATTGAGTGAAGGGCGAGGTTCTTGTCGACGGCGTCGCGTTTCCCGAGTGCCCGCGCTGGCGCGACGGCTGTCTGTGGTTTTCCGACCAGCACAGCGGCCAGGTGTTCTGCCTGGACGCGGCCGGCGGGCTGGTCCATCGGATCGACGTGCCCGGCCGCGCGGCCGGACTCGGCTGGTTGCCCGACGGGCGACTGCTGGTGGCGTCGATGGAGCAGCGCCGGCTGTACGTAATGGATGCGGCGCAGCAGTTGCAGGTCTACGCGGACCTGGCCTCTGTGCACCACGGCCAGAGCAATGATATGGTGGTGGACGCCTCTGGCAATGCGTACGTCGGCAACATCGGGTTCGACTTCAACGGCGGTGAGGAGCCCAGGGAGACGAACGTGGCAATGGTGCGCCCGGACGGCGCGGTGTCCGTCGCGGCCAGGGACATGCTCACCCCAAACGGCAGTGTCATCACGCCCGATGGCGCGACGCTGATTGTCGCCGAGTCGCTGGCCAACCGCCTGACCAGTTTCAGTATCGGCAGCGACGGCGCGCTGGCGCAGCGCTCAGTATGGGCGCAACTCGGTGATCACGTACCGGACGGCATCTGTCTGGATGCCCAGGGTTGTATCTGGCTCGCCTCTCCCTACGCCGGCCAGGTGCTGCGTGTACAGCAGGGTGGGGCGGTGCTGCAGCGCCTGGATTTTGGCGAGGCGCAGCCCTATGCCTGCATGCTGGGTGGGGACGACGGGTGCACGTTGTATGTTTGCCTGGCGCCGCATCACGACCCCGCGGTGACCTTGTCGCAGCGCGCCGGCAGCGTGCAGGCGGTACGCGTGGACGTCGCCCACGCCGGGCTGCCGTAATGTCATGAGTTCAGTGGGCCGGCTGCGTGATCAGTTCCCGCACCCAGCGGTGAGCGGCGCTGCTCTCGCTGTTCTGGTGCCAGTACAGCCACAGTTCCAGCTGTGGCATCTCGAACGGCACTGGCAGGATGCTTAGCTGGCTGGCGTCCATGCAGCAGTCCACGAGCTTGCGCGGCACCGTCAGGCAGACCTGGTTTTGCAGCACCATGGGTTCGGCAACCAGGCAGTGTTGCACTCTCACCAGTATCCGTCGCGACAGGCCCTGCTGCTCCAGCACCGTATCGACATAGCCCGCACCGTGGGGCCGGGTAGATACCAGCAGATGGTCCTGGGCGAGGTAGCACTCGAGGTTCCATTCCTGCTCCAGGCAGGGGTTGTTGTTGTTGACCACGCAGACGAAGTCGTCGTTCAGCAGCAGCTGGCGGCCGAGCATGCTCTCGTCGATCTGGAAGTACTCGATGGCAAAGTCCAGCTCTCCCGATACGAGCTTGTCGTGTATCTCCTGGTCCAGGACCTGCTGGTTGTGCACGGTGATGCCCGAGCCCAGCGCCTGTATCGTGTGCACCAGGGGCGTGAGGAACAGCACCTCGGCGAGGTCGCCGACACTGAACGAGATCGTGCGCTGTGAGGTGGCGGGGTCGAAGCCGGTGGCTTCCAGCATCGTCTTGTCGAGCAGCGCCAGCGATTCGGTAATCGGGCCGATCAGGGAGCGCGACAGGTTGGTCGGCGTCACCCCCTGGCGCGACCTGACGAACAGGGGGTCCTGGTAGATTTCGCGCAGCTTGGCGACACTGGCGCTCACCGCGGGCTGGGAAACGTGCAAGGCCTCGGCTGCCCGCGTGATACTGCGCTCCCGGTAGATCGTGGCGAATACCACGAAGAGATTGAGGTCGGATTGTTGTAACTGCTTGGAAATCAGGGCCTGGTCCTCGGTGACAGCTGGTAGTGATCCCGGCCTGGGAAGGCGTCCGCTGCCGTGCCAAGGGAAGGGGCGCCGCTCCAGCGTCCCGGCTGCGTATCTTCGATAAACACGGCGATCCAGTCAATACAGGTTTGCCGCCCGGCCTCACGGCACGGTGCCTGGCGCAGAGGTCGCCGGCAATTCCGATGGCGGGGGCGATTCAGGTTAGAATGCCCGTATGCGCCACGGCAATTTCTCAGAGCAGACCGACACCCCCGTCAACTGGCGCATTTTGCGCCACCTGGTCCCCTACTTGCGCCACTCCCGCGGCAGGGTCACCGTGGCCATGTTGTGCCTGCTCGCCGCCAAGGGCGCCATCCTGGTCATTCCCTTCCTGCTCAAGCAACTGGTGGATTCGCTGGAGGGCGCCAGCTCCGCAACGCTGCTCACCTCGGTGTTGCTGGGCCTGGTGCTGGCCTACGGAGCGGCGCGCTTTGCCAATGTCCTCTTCGCCGAGTTGCGCGATACGATCTTCGGGCGCGTCACCGAACGCGCCATGCGCGAGATCGGCCTGCGGGTGTTCCGGCACGTTCACTCGCTGGACCTGGAGTACCACCTGAACCGGCGCACCGGCGGCCTGGCCAGGGATATCGAGCGCGGCGTCACCGGGGTGAGCTTTCTGCTGCGTTTCTTCGTCTTCAACATTGCGCCAACCCTGTTCGAGATCGCCATGGTGGCGGGTATCCTGTTGTTCAACTACGGACCGGGGTTTGCCGGCATCACGCTGGTGTCGGTATTCCTGTACGGCTGGTTTTCCCTGCGCGCCACCGAGTGGCGCACCCGCTTCGTGCGCGAGATGAACGAGGCGGACTCGAACAGCAATACCCGCGCCGTGGACAGCCTGCTCAACTTCGAAACGGTCAGGTACTTCAACAACGAGGACTTCGAGGCGCGGCGCTACGATAGCGAACTGCAGAAGTGGGAGCTGGCCAGGCGCCGCAACCGCCTGTCATTGTTCGGGCTCAACGGCGGCCAGGCCCTGATCATCGCCGTCTCCCAGACTGCCATGATCGGCCTGGCCGCCTGGCGTGTCAGGGAGGGCAGCCTGAGCCTCGGCGACTTCATCCTCATCAACCAGTTCATGATCCAGTTGTTCATGCCGCTGGGCTTTCTCGGCTTCGTATTCCGCGAGATCAAGGGTTCCATGGCCAATATCGAGCAGATGTTCGCGCTGTTGCGCCTGCAGCCGACGGTCACGGATGCGCCGGGCGCGCCCGCACTTGCAGTGCAACGAGGCCGCATCGAGTTCAACCGGGTCAGCTTCGCCTACGACCCGGCGCGGCCCATCCTGCACGATGTCAGCTTTGTCATCGAGCCGGGGCAGAAGGTCGCGGTGGTGGGAGCCAGCGGTGCGGGAAAGTCCACGCTGGTGAAGCTGCTGTTTCGCTTCTACGACCCGGACGGTGGCCGGATCCTGATCGACGGGCAGGATATTCGCGGGGTTACCCAGGCGACCCTGCGTGCGGCCATCGGCATCGTGCCGCAGGACACCGTGCTGTTCAACGACACGATTTTCGAGAATGTGCGCTACGGCAACCCGCGCGCTACGGACGCCGCCGTGGAAGAGGCGATCAGGCTGGCTCACCTGGACGCCTTCATCGACGGCCTGCCCGAGGGCGGGGCGACCCTGGTCGGCGAACGCGGGCTGAAACTGTCCGGCGGTGAGCGCCAGCGCGTGTCCATCGCGCGCACGATACTCAAGCGACCGCCCATCCTGGTCTTCGACGAGGCCACGTCCTCCCTGGACAGCCGCTCGGAGCAGGCGATCCTGGACGCCCTGCGCGAGATATCCCGTGAACACACCAGCCTGGTGATTGCCCATCGCCTGTCCACGGTGATCGATGCGCAGGCCATCGTGGTGCTGCACCAGGGGGTGGTGGCGGAGACGGGGACACACCGGGAACTGCTGGCGGCGGGCGGGCGCTACGCGGCGCTGTGGCAGGCGCAGCAACAGCGCGAGGGTTGAAAGGGCGAGAAACGACCGCGCCTGCAGGCCTGGCGCCAGCTCTGAAACGCCGGTGACTGCCTGGGTCAGAACACGAAACCCACGCCAGCTACCAGGCCCGGCATGCTGATGTCCAGCTCGGCATTGCCCTGTTCGAACTCGTAGTTCAGCTCGCGGTAGCCGAGCCTGAACGTCAGCGCGCCGGGCTGGTAGATCAGCTCCGGGAACATCTCCCAGACCAGGTCCGAATCGCCGGCGCCCACGGAAGCCGAGGTCATCAGCGTCCAGTTTTCAGACAGGACGATGCGGGGCCGGAGCATGAGTATCGCGTCGAAGACCTCCTCCTGGGTTGTGCTCTTGCCGAGCAGGCTGTTATCCACGTCCAGTTCGAAACCGGCAAAACGCACGCCGAGCATGAAGTCCACGCTATGACGTTCCCCCAGTGGGGCGCGATAGCCGCTGGTGAGGGTGGCCAGGGCGCTGGTGACCTCGATTTCCACATTCGCCAGGTCAAGTGGCCCGCTGATGTCATCGCTCTGCAGTACGCCGTAGTCGATCTGCAGAAAATTCACCCAGCGTCCCCGGTTGGCTTCCAGCAACACCTGGGCGCCGTACTCCGCCTGGTCGAGAATATCGGAAAAGCTGGCGGAGGCATCGTAGTCGATCCTGCCGATGTCGAGATCTCCGTCGATACCCATCGCCCAGAGATAGGGGGCCACCTCGAACGACCAGTCCTGCATTTTCTCGCCGCTGGCGGGGTTCAGTGCCAGGGACAGGGCCAGTCCGGCGCATGCCGCAACCTGTTTTGCTCGTGTCATTTGTTATCTCCTTGTGTGACGCCTGCCATTAACTGGTTGTCGCCGGTGGAATCCATACCCGTGGGGCAGAGGCCCGGGCTGGCGGCCATTCAGGCTGGCGGTGCCACCTGCATGTATACGGGGCCGTTGCTGCCGAAGGTCTGCATGTAGTAGTCCTGACCGCACTGGTAGTACATGACGCCCTGGCGATTGATGACGTTCGCGTTGCACGGCAGTGATCTAATCGGCTGAGCAGGCGCGGGTGCTGCCGCCGGTGCCGGTGTGTTGTAGTAGATGTTGGTCGTGTTCGTGGTGGTCTGCTGCGATGGGGTTGTGCCCTGCGGCGCAGTCGCCGCGGTCTGCTGTTGCGTTTGCGCTGTGTTTTTCGATGAGGCCACGCTCGCTCCGACTGCAGCGCCGGCGAGGGCGCCGATGGCGAAAGCGGCGACTTTCTCGCCGTCATCGTCATCATCGTCGTAGTGATACCCGCCGTATCCCGGGTATCGATAGGTGTCGCTGAAGGCGTCCGTGCGGTTTTCACTGCGTTCGGTCGCCTCGCTCTGGCGGGTGTCGACGTTCTGGTTGCGCGACTCCTGTCGCGATGCCTGGTTGGATGAGGTCGTCTCCTGCCGCTGGGACTGGTTGTTCGAGATGGATTCCTGGCGTTGCGCCTGGTTTTCCGTGCTGGTGCTACTCATTGACTGCTGCCGCTGAGAGCGATTCTCCGATGCCTGTGCGGAGCCCGATTGCAGCTCCCCGGAGCGATTGCCCTGGAAACTGCCGCCGCCGGAGAATCTCCCGCCACGGGCTTCGCCGTCACGGGAGAAGCCGCCCTGACCGCCGAAGCCACTGTGCGCTCCGCCGCGTGCCAGCGCATCGCCCGTGGCCAGTGCACACAGCAGCGCAACTGTGCAGGCCAGCAAGAGGCGGTTGTCCAGTGTACTCATGGTGCTTCTCCCGCTTGCCCGCTGGCGTGCTCAGGCGGTACTTGCACCGCAAAGAGAATCTGTGTCGCCTCCGCTGGCGGTTCGAAGTCGAAGGCAGTCGTGTCGTGGCTACTGTCGGTGTGCCATGCGTCGAAGTCCATCCAGTGCTGTGGGTGGCCCGGCGCGCCGCGGTAGGTGAGGACGATTCTGCGCGGCAGGGGTTCACCCGCTACCGGCAGCCACACCTGGAAATCCAGCCAGCCGGTGCGACCGGCAATGTGATGAGTCGGCTGCGCGAATGCGTAACTCTGCTCCACGTAGGCGACTGACAGCAGCCGCCGCTGCAGTTCCTGCGAAAAGTAGGTGGTGAACATCATGCCCAGGGGCAGACGCATCTGCAGGTCGCGCAGCAGGTACACCATCGCATCGTCGATACCGCCAGGTTGCGGCGCCAGCGCGAAGACATTGTGCGTGCCGTCGTACACCGTGATTTGCTCGCCATCGAATATCAGCGACGTTGGCCTGCCATCGGCGCCGGCCTCGTCGACGCGCAGCAGGGAGGGGCGCGCCACCCGAACCTCGCGGCGCTCGAGGAACTCCAGCAGCTGTCCATCGGCCTGCATGGCATCGTAACCGGCGCGGATGGAGACCTGGAAGTTCTGCAGCTTTTCGAGGTGTTGCGCCATGTCCAGCAGCATCCCGTGAGCGCGCTTGTCCCATGGCAGGGGCTGTCCAGCGGCGGCCCCGACCTCATTCTGTGCCAGGGCTGTGCCGGCGGCCAGCGCGGCAACCAGGGCCAGCGGGGCAAGCACCCGGGAGAGCAAACGAGTTCCCATCGCTCAGCTCGATGCGGGCCGGTGCCCGGAATTGTCGATCACGATGTTCAGCTTCTTCGATGGCGCCGACAGGGTGATATGCGAGGCGTAAATCGTGCCGTCGGGCAGGACGCCCATCTGCGCGTCGAACTGCACGGCGTCCTCGGGCTTGTCGACATAGGTTTCAACGGATACAGCAATCAGCCTGCTGGTGGGGATTTCCATCTCGACCCCTAACGTGTCCCCGGCCTTGAGGTAGTCGGCAAACCCCAGCTTCACCCGTTGGCCCGCCGGATTCAGCGACATCTTCCCGGCGTTCATCGACGCCTGGATGTTGGCGGGGTCGGTGGGCAGGTAGCTGTGCACGAGTTGCTCGGCGCTGGCTGCGAATTCCTGCACTTCCTGCGCGTGGTGTTCGGCGATCTTCGACAGGATCATGGCGGGCGGCAGCATGATTTTCATGCCCTTCTCGGTGGAGCCATCGTCGCCGACCTGTACTTTCTGCAGCTTTCCGTCGACGCCGTAGTAGCAATGAAATTGCTGTTTTTTCTGCGTTTTGCCATCGACGGTAACCGTGCTCGTCTGCACCCACTCGTACTGCCTGATCGATTGCTGGCTGGCGGCGAGCCACTGCTTGAGTGTATCCACGCGCTGTTGGGGCGAGGCGCCCTGGGCGAGTGTGGCCGGCGTCCACGCCAGCAGTAGCGCGGCCAGCAATGAGCTCAGCAGGGGCGCTGTTTGAGGAGTTTTCATCGCGAGTACCTTGTCAGTGGATGGTTGCTCATTCAGGTTTTTACCGGCGCGACGTCGTAATTGACGAAGCCGTACTCCCCGCGTCGCGCCGCCAGGTATTTGTCGCCGAGCCTGTACACGGTGATTTCCAGTGGCGTTCCCGCGATGATCGTGATCAATCGCCCGTCGCGGATTTCGTAGTCCGGCGCATTGCTGTGCAACATTCCACCCATCTCACTCAGTCCCTGGGGCTGGCCGTCGACAGCGGTGACCAGGCGGCGCCCGTCAGTGCCGTAGAGGATGGTGTGGGTCTTGCCGGTAACGCGGTTACGCACGTTGAATGACTTGCCCTGCACCAGTTGCGTCAGCGCGTCGTTGTCCAGCGCCACGCCGCCCTGTTTGAGCAGTTGTTCCACGGTGAGGCCTTCTCCGGCGCCACGGCGCGCCTTCTCGTCGGGCACATACCAGATGGGGGTGCCCCAGGCGCGTTCCTGGATGATCGCGGTGTAGCCGGCGCCGCTCGGCGGCAGCCGTCCGGCCTGGGCGGCCTGGATGGTGCTCCAGCGCGGCGTGGGGATCTCCAGTACGCGCACGTAGTAGAACGCATCCAGCGCGGGGTCGAAATCCGGGTCCGTCCACAGCGTCTTCAGTTCCGCCTCGCCGACCGTGTTGCTGTACTCGCCGGTGTTCAGGTCCACCGTGGATTGGATGGTGGGTAGTCTGCCGCTGTTCTTGTCCGGTTCGCGCTCGCCGGCCCAGGCCACGTCGTAGACCTGCTCGAAGGACTGCCCGTGTTTGCTCCAGCCCTTGATGACCTGGATGCGGTCGAGATTGGCGGCGTCCGGGTCGCGTGTCGCCCAAATGGCCAGCACCGGCGCGCCATTGCCGCTGCGTGCAGTCAGTTCGCCGCCCATCGGCACACCCGTCTCGTAGGCCGTGGTGAGCCAGTCGCGTTGCTGCAGCAGGTCGCCGGGAAACTCCCAGCCGCCGAACACGCGCAACACGATACGCGTGCCACTGGTGGCGTAGGTCTCGGCGTTCCTGAGGCCATCGAAGATCGCCTCGCGCGTGTTCTCCTGGGCCCATACGGCACTGAGCCCGGCGGGGGTCACCCAGAGGCTGTTCAGGCCCAGCACGGTCGCGCCGTTGAGCCGTTTCTCGCGGCTGTCGTCCACGGTGCCGTGCACACCGAAAAAGTTTTCCTGGCGGTAGGGCACGGCGGTGACATGAGAATCCGAGCCCGCCACCATGCCCATGCGGTAGGGATTGAAACCCAGACCCTGGCCCATGGCGAGGCCGTCCTTATAGGCCTGGCGCACGTAGCTGCCGTAGTTCTGCGGCGCGCCAGTCGCCCCCAGCAACTGCCAGACGAATACCTCGTAGCCGGCGAATTCATCGTTGGGGGACAGCGCGGGCGTGGTTTCCGACTGCCCCTTGACCTGCTTGACCTCGGTCAGCGGTTCGTTGCGCAGGCGCGCCTCGGCCCATGCCCGGTCGATCGCCTGCCCTTTGTGGTCGCGCTGGCGCGGGAACATCACACCGGAGCTGAGATTGCCGTTGTGCGACACCGCCAGCAGTTCGCTGCCCCTGGCGCGCTGTTCATCCATCCAGCGCCACAGGTCGATGGGGTCGGTGGAATCCAGGGAAGAATAGGGCACCTTGGGCAGGATCTTCGAATCGCGGAAGAACACGTTGCGATGCAGGTTCTGGGAGCCGGGCGTCGACGTCCATTCGAACGCCGTGAACGAGGTGAAGACGCCCGGCTCGTAGGCGTCGTCCGCCGCGCGGATGATGCGTTGCCACACCGGGCTGACGACCGCCGGGTCGGCGAGCGTTTCCAGCGGATGGCCCGTCGCGATGCTCGCCGACAGCGCCTTGAAGGTCAGCATGGCGTCCTTCTCCGCGGCGAATTTCAATAGCCCGGCGGCAAACCCGGAGGACTTGCGCAGCGGCGAATGCGGGTCGTTGGCCTGCTGCACCACGCCCATGTAGTCCGTGTGCTCCGTCACCGCGCCCCAGTCCAGGGGTTTGGTGATCCTGACATCGTAACCCCCGGGGTGCTTGATCGGCCTGCCCCTGGCGTAGCGGTAGAAATCTTCCGGCCCGGTGAGGGTGTTGCCGAAGGCGAAAGCGTCGAAGGACAGGCTGGTATGCAGGTGCTGCTCGCCGAAATAGACGTTTTTCTGCGGGTTGGGGGCTCCCATACTCACGCTGCTGATGCCGGTCCCCAGGCTGAGTAACAGGCACGGCAACCAGCGGTTGCGGCGTCCGGCGCCTGTGTCGGCTGCGGGTTTTTTTCTGGCGATGGCGTGGATTCTCCCTGGTGATTGTTCTGTCATGGCCTGCGGCTGGGGCGGGAGCTCCCGCTCGCTACCGGCTCGGCAATCCCGCCTGCCGGATGACACCAATCCACCGCGCGCGTGGCCGGGCAAGGCGGCAGGGCGCGTAGCAGTGTTGCGTACCCGGGTTGTTCGCGCTTGCCATTTCATGCCAGTTTTTGCCGTCGGGGCGAGAAACGGCGCGCAGGGGCAAGATTCGTCGCCGGGAGGCTGTCACAGTCGGGTGATCCGCCGCCGTACACGCCACGGGGATCTCCCGGACATCGGGCGAGCGGGCCGGCTCAGGCAGGTGCCGCGATGAAGCCGGGTACCAGGGGCGGCGCGGCGGTCTCGTTTGCGAGCGCGGCCCCTCCCTGGCTCGCCCGCTCACGCGCCGCGCGCGGGGGCATCCCATACCAGCGGCGGAAGGCCCGCGTCAGGTGCGCCGCGTCCGAATAGCCCAGGCCGTAGGCGATCTCCGTCACCGAAGCCTGTGTGTGCAGCAGCAGTTCCATGGCGCGCCGTTTTCTGTAGCTGTCGAGTATTTCCTCGAAGGAGAAACCCCAGCTGGACAGGCGTCGCTGCATGGTCCTCACGCTGAGGGCCAGTTCGTCGGCGATACTGGCCGTCGTCGGCCGTGACAGGCCCGACGTACGGACAATTTCGCGATAGACCTGCTGACAGGTGAGTTCCGCGCGGCTGGCTCTGTGCTGTGGTTGCGGCGGTGTATCTGTCATCGGCAGTTCGAGTGCGGCGGCATCGAACACCAGTTCCGCGTGGTCACAGCCGCTTTCGACACGCAGCTCCAGCAGTTCTTCCACCTCGGCTACTCGCCTGTAATGCCGGGGCAGGCGCAGGGTCAGCGCCAGCGGTTGTGCTGCACAGCGCAGGAGCTTTAGCAGCACGTACAGGTGAGCGTCGTGTTGGTGGCGCGGGTCGGCCGTCATCTTTCCCAGCATTTCAGAGCGTATACTGACGCTGTCCCCCTGGCGGCGCAGGCTCAGGCGCGTGCCGGTTTCCTGTTCGTGCAGGGTCAGGCAGAGATGGTGCAGTGCCTTGCCCAGCGTGGCGCAGCGCAGCAAACGCCGGGTCCACTCGCCGTAGTTCTCCAGTTCAAACAGGTCGCCAAGGTGAAAGCCCAGCAACTCGTCTCCGGCGCGGCGATTGATCGCCCAGGTGAGCTCTAGCACCGAGTTGCGGGGCAGCCAGATGTTGGAGCCGAGCAGGGTCTCCGCCGGGATGTTCATGTCGCGTAACAGCTGTCCCGGGGCGATATCGCGAGATACGAGGTACGCCCCGACCTGGGCGAGAGAGGATGCCCTGTGTAGCGGCGAGCGCTGTGACATGGTTATTCTTCCCTGTGCCTGGCGCAGCGGGGTAATACGCCCGCAGAATAGTGGTATACACTTGGGCTGGCAAGCGTCCGGCATGCGGCCGCAGCGCGAGCCGGGCCTGCCCGATTCCGTTATTTTGTCGATAAGGAGAACAATCCGATGAGAGCCATCATCACAGCCATGGTAGCGTGCGCGTTGCTCGTCCTGCAGGGCGCGGCGCAGGCCGATGAGCAACTGCCGCAGGTCAGTCACGACGGCCTGCACCTGCTCAAGGGCACCAAGGTACGCGCCGTGTACATGAAGCCCGGCGCTGACCTCAAGGAATACAACAAGATCGCGCTGCTAGACACCTACGTGGCGTTTCGCAAAAACTGGCAGCGCGATCACAATCGCGACGCCGTGGGCCTGGCCGATCGGGTCAGCGACAAGGACATGCAGCGTATTCGCCAGGAGCTGGCCGCCGAGTTCAGGAAGGTCTTCACCAAAGAACTGTCCGAGAAGGGCGGGCACGAGGTGGTGACGACTGCCGGCAGTGGGGTGCTGATCCTGCGCCCGGCGATCATCAATCTCGATGTGACGGCGCCGGACCTGATGGAGCCGGGTATCACCCGCACCTTCGCGGCGGACGCAGGCCAGATGACCTTGTACCTGGAATTGTATGA
The DNA here is from genome assembly GCA_002699145.1 of Halioglobus sp. Taxonomy (GTDB): domain Bacteria; phylum Pseudomonadota; class Gammaproteobacteria; order Pseudomonadales; family Halieaceae; genus Marimicrobium. The sequence goes on along the minus strand of PABK01000032.1, from coordinate 44,794 downwards.
CGGCAAGACCCAGGACATCATCGCCCGTGTCATCGACCCCGAGGTCGTCGGGGACGATCTCGTCCACGTGACCAACAGCGTGACCAACAGGGCCGATGTGGACCGCCTCCTGCGGCGCTGGGCAGACCTGCTGAACGCGCAGCTTGCCGCGGTGAAACCGGCACAATAGTTGCGCATTCTGTGATCTGAATTGTCCATGCAGGGCGCCGGGTCGTTGGCCACGCGCCCATTTTTTTACCTACGTACCATCGGACGGCGAGCCGTTGTTGCCCGGATGGCTTGGCCCAACTGCTACGAACCCATGCACCATTCACCATTCACGTCTTGACGCCCGCCAATATGTCGATTAGTCTGGACATATGGATATCAAGACCGCGACCACCCTGTTCGACGCCCTGTCCCAGGAGACCCGCCTGCGCGCCTTCCGCCTGCTGGTGGAGGCCGGCCGGCAGGGCATGCCCGCCGGCGCGCTCAGCGATCACCTGGGCATCCCGCACAACTCGCTGTCCTTTCACCTCAACCACCTGTCCAACGCGGGTATCGTGACCTCGCGCCGGGCGGGGCGCTCGATCATCTACAGCGCCAACTACGAGGTGGTGCAGGGCCTGATCAGTTTCATGGTCAAGGACTGTTGCAGCGGGGAGTTCGCCACGATTCACGAAGACAGGCACAAGGGCTGTTCCATTATCGAGCTGGCCAACTGCTGCGATACCGCAGCCAACTGACAACCAGGAGAGACACGATGAAACGCATGCATATCCACGTCGGTGTGGAGCACCTCGACCAGGCCGTCACGTTCTACAGCGCACTGTTTGGCGCACAGCCGGTGAAAATCCGTAGCGATTACGCGAAGTGGATGCTCGACGAACCCTGCGTCAACTTCGCCATTTCCACGCGCGCCGGCAGCACCGGCCTGGAGCACCTGGGTATCCAGGTCGAGGAAGAGGGGGAACTGGGCGAGTTGCGCCAGCGCCTGCAGGACGCCGACCTGTCGCTGTTCGACGAGGGCGAGACCGTGTGCTGCTACGCACGCTCCGACAAGACCTGGGTGCAGGACCCGGCCGGCATTGCCTGGGAGGCGTACCGTACCATGGAGGAGGCGCAGTTCTTCGGCAGTGCGCCAGAGGACGGGACCGCGACGGAAACCGGTGCGGCGTGCTGTGCGCCGCCCCAGGCGCGCGAGACTGCGGACGAGCCGGCTGCCGGCAGTGGGGCGTGCTGTGGCTGAGGCGGGCCTCGCCGTGAGCGCATCCAGCGCGTCCCCCCTGGGCTTCTTCGAACGCTACCTCTCCCTGTGGGTAGCACTGTGCATCGGCGGCGGCGTCGGCCTGGGCCTGGTGTTTCCCGGGCTGTTCGCGGCGATCGCCCGGTTCGAGCACGCCAATGTAAACCTGGTCATCGCCGTGTTCATCTGGCTGATGATCTACCCGATGATGGTCAATGTCGATTTCGCCTCGATCAGGGACGTGGGCCGGCGACCCAAGGGCCTGTGCCTGACGCTCGTGGTCAACTGGCTAATCAAGCCCTTCAGCATGGCGGCGCTGGGCATCCTGTTTTTCGACTACCTGTTCGCAGACCTGGTGGAGCCGGAGAGCGCGAAGGAGTACATCGCCGGGATGATCCTGCTCGGCGTGGCGCCCTGCACCGCGATGGTCTTCGTCTGGAGCCAGCTGGTACGCGGGGACGCCGGTTACACCCTGGTGCAGGTGTCGATCAACGATATCATCATGGTGTTCGCCTTCGCGCCCCTGGCGGCTTTCCTGCTGGGGGTGACGAATATCGTCGTGCCCTGGGAAACGCTGCTGCTGTCCGTCGTGCTCTATGTCGTGACACCGCTGGCGGCGGGCTACGCCACGCGCCGCATGCTCGCGCGCGCCGGTGACGGGGAGCGCATCGCCGCTTTCATCGCCAGGGTGAAGCCGCTGTCCGTGATGGGCCTGCTGGCCACCGTGGCCCTGTTGTTCGGGCTGCAGGCGCAGACGATCGTCGATAAACCGCTGATCATTGCGCTGATCGCGGTGCCGCTGGTCATCCAGAGCTACGGTATCTTCCTGATTGCCTATGCCTGGGGCTATCTGTGGCGGGTGCCCTTCGATACCGCCGCCCCCGCGGCGCTGATCGGCACCTCCAACTTTTTCGAGCTGGCGGTCGCTGTCGCCATCAGCCTGTTCGGCCTGCACTCCGGCGCGGCGCTGGCCACGGTGGTCGGGGTGCTGGTCGAGGTGCCGGTCATGCTGTCGCTGGTGGCCATCGCCAACAGGACACGGGGCAGGTTCGCCACGGCCTAGTGCCGTGGCACTCACTGCTCGAAATTGATGGGTATGCGAGACTGGTCTCATCCGCCTGCAGGCCCCCTGGCGGGCGTTCGGTATCGTCACTATACTCAGGGGCAGGATTAGACCCGCTGTCTACCCGGAGACGCGCTATGCAGCGTGGAAAAGTTCTCGCATTCGCCGCACTCGCCCTGGCCGTGGGCGGCGCGGCGCTGTGGAATTACCGCATAGGCCAGGTGGCCATCCCGGAAAACCGTACCCTGTTCGTGCTGCTGTTCCTGGGCGCCGCGGCGCTGGGCGTGGCGGCCCTGGTGCGCGGCGCCGGCTGGCTCGGTGGCGCGGCCGCGGTGCTGGCCATCGCGATCGGCGGCCTGTTGCCCGCGACCATCGCCATCAGCCCGCAGGAGGCGACCGCCGACGCGATCAGAGTGGGCGACACGATTCCCCGCTTCACCGCCCTTGACAGCCAGGGCGAACTGTTCGACTCGCGTTCCCTCAACGGCCACCTCGTACTGATCAAGTTTTTCCGCGCCCACTGGTGACCTTACTGTGTCGCCGAGTTACGGCGATGGGAGGAGCTTCGGGCCGAGTTCGATCTGCGCGGCGTGCAGGTCGTGACCATCAGCACCGATCACCCGGAGGAGATCCGTGCCGGGCGCGACCAGCACGGTCTGCAGGCGCGCATGTTGTCCGACCCGGATCTGGTGATCACCGATGCGTTTGGCCTGCGGAACCAGACCGTACAATCCGGCCCCCCTGGCGATGACGCCGAGGCCTTGCCGGTGCCCACCTCCCTGCTGGTCGATCGCCGCGGCAGGGTGCTGTGGGTGGACATGGCGCAGAATTACCAGCGCCGCTCGCCGCCGGAAGTCGTGCTGGCCGCCATGCGCGAACACCTGGACAGGGCGGGGCTGTCACCGCCCGGCGGCGGCTCAGTCGATGTCGAATGAGTAGTACAGGTCCGCGGAATTCTCCAGCCGGCTCACCACCTCCAGCCACAGGCGCGACTGCAGGAACAGGCGCGCCGTGAGAATGTTGACGGGTTCGTAGATACCGAACCCGTAGGAGAGGTAAATGCGCTGGCCGATGTAGCCGCTGACCGTGGCCGCGGCGTCGTCCTCGCTGCCCTCCGCGCCGAAACTGACGTCGCTGATTCCCGGCACGCGGTTGATGCTCTCCACCAGGCTTGAGCGATTGACCACGCTGCCGGCCAGCGACAGGGCGACCACCGTGCCGTCGCCGGTGTTGCCGGTCTGCACGCTGCGCCCCCAGATCAGGTAGGACATGGCGTCCCCCGGCGACATCACCGGGTCCGAATACACATCCAGGGTGAGGTTTTCCTCCAGCGCACCGTGCACGTGCACCCCGGCGACGATGTTCTCTGCGCTGATGATGCGCTCCGCGCGCAGGTCCACCAGCGGGTTGTTCGGGTTGCCGTTGAAACTGACCACGCCGCGTTTCACCGCCAGCACGCGCTCGAAGGCGCGCAGGTTGCCGCCGGCCGTCTGCAGGCTGCCGAACAGCTGTAGCGGCTGGCGCGGGGCCCGCCGCAGGCGCAGGTCGCCGGACAGGGTGGAGTCCACCAGTTTGCCGGTAATGGCGAAACCGTCCTCGATATGCACGCCCAGGTCCATGCTGATGGCCAGCGGGATGTTCTGTTCCAGGGTTTCCGCTTCGATATCGATGCGCACCACGTCCGGCGACAGGTCCACACCGCCCTCGGGCAATTGCTCGAACTGCAACTCGCCTTCGTGCACGGTCACGTCACCGCGTACATCCAGGTCATAACCGCGCAGGCTGATCTGCAGTGCCTCGGACAGCAGCAACTGCGTCGATGGCGGGTAGAAGACATGGTGTTCGCGGCCCTGCACCTGCAGCGCCAGTGATAGCGGCGCCGCGGTGAAATTGCCGCGCAGGTTGAGTGCGCCGCCACCGAGTAGCCCGCTGCCGCGCAGCGCGGCGCCGCCGTCGGTCGCTTCGATGTCCAGTTGCAGGGCCTGTAGCGGTGTCGGGTTGCCGGTCAGCAAGAGTTCGCCATCGCGCAGGGTCACGGCTCCCACTGCCCGCGGTTCATCCAGTGTGCCCGACAGTTGCAGTTCGCCGTGCAGCGCACCTGACAGGGATTCAAGCATCGGCAGCAGCGGTAGCAGCGGCGCCAGTTGCATGTCCTGAAGGGACAGGCGCCCGTCCAGTTGGCGCGGCGCGGCGCCCTCCAGCCCCAGTTGCAGGCGCAACTCTGCCTGGCTGCCCCGGTACAGCGCCGCCGCCAGGCGGCTGGCTGCGTCCCCGGTGCTGGCCTCCAGTTCCACCCGCTCCCATTGCGTCTCGCTGCGCTGGCCGTCGGCGAGCACGCGGCTGAGCAGTACGCCGTCGGTGGCCAGCGCCAGGCTGCCGCGCGGCGCGCCACCCCGTGGCCAGCGACCCGCCACGTTGCCGTGCAGGTCGCCCTGTAGTTCGGTGCCCGCCGGTAGTTGCAGGCGCAGCGTCGAGCTGCGCAGCTCGGCGCGCCAGTCCTGGCGATCACCACTGCCGTTCAGGTCCAGCTCGCCCGTCAGGTCGCCGCTGACGCGCAGTTGCAGTCGTTGTCGTTGCGCATCGCCGCTCGCCGCCAGGTCCACGCTGTCCAGCGCGGTCGCACCCAGGCGCAGGCCGCTGGCCGCCACGCTGGCATCGAAGTCCTGCCCCTGGTCGCGGCGGTAGCTGGCCTCGACAGTTGCCCGCGCCAGCGACAACTGGTCGTGGCGGGCGTCCTCGAGCACGCCCCGCACCTGGTAGGCGTCGCCTGATGCAGAAATTTGCGCATGAACCAGCAGGCGCCCAGCCGTATCCGCCTGCCAGCGCGCCAGGTCGTCGATCTCCAGGTCCAGCTGTGCCGCACCGCGTTGCGCAGCGTCGGCACGCAACCACAGGCGCGCCTCGTTAACGTTGGCGCGCAGGTCCGTACCGGGCAGCACCGCGCCGTCACCCAGTCTGATGGCGCCGCTGACGGTCGCCGGCTGCGCGTTGATGTTCCCGCGCAATTCGACCTCGCTGAATTCGGCCTGCCAGCTATCTTCCTCCACCCGGCCGCGGCTGTTGAAACCCCCGGCGAGCGTGCCGCGCAACTGCGGCGATAGCGGCGCGAGCGCCAGGCCCTGGCTGCTGCCGCGCAGGGACCAGCGCAGCGCCGGTTGCAGGCTCAGTTCCCCCGAGGCGCTGAGCTGGTTGCCGCCATCGCGGTCGCGCAGGTCCAGCGACTCGATAAGAAAACGGTCCTGGCTGTGACGCACGCCCAGTGCGAACGCCACTGTCCCGTAGCCGACGGTCTGGGCACTGCCTTCGAGTTGGATATGCTGACTGTCGAGCGTGCCGCGCGCAGCTACCTGCAGGGGCGGCTGCAGGGCGGTGACCGCCAGGCCCCCGGGCAACCCTTCGGGCCGTGGCAGATTCAGGTCCTGCAGGGCGTCCACTTCCAGTTCGGCTTCGAAGGGAAGGTCCGGCGCCAGCGCGTCGACCTGTGCGCGTCCGCGTGCCGAGGGGGCTCCCGGGGCGTGCAGGGCAATGGTGAGGTCGCCCAGGTCACCGTCCACTTCGAGTTGTAAGCGGCGATCGCGCAACAGCGGCTGCGTGAGCAGCTCGCGCGACTGCAGGGCCAGCGCGGCGCTCAGCGGCCACTCCCCGGCGAAACGCAACTGCCCCTGTGTCAGGGCGAGCTGGCCCTGGCTGCCCGCGTCGAGAGACAGTCCGCGCAGTGTCAGGCGGTCGCCGGACCAGCGCCCGGACAACTGCAGCGACGCCAGGGTGTGACGGTTGTCGCCCAGCACCAGGACCGCAGGCGCCACGGACAGGGATTCGACGCGCAGGTCCATGGGCAGGTCCAGCGCCGGCAGGGAGAGGCGCCCGGGGTCGGTTGCCGGCTGCGATGCATCTATCTCCAGCAGCGCCGCGGCGACCTGCGCACTGGCCACGCGCAGCTGCGCGTCCTGCGCGCTCAGGGCCACACGCGCCGCCCCCTGGCTCCAGCGACCGCCGCGCCAACGCACCTGCACAGCGCCCAGCTCGATGTCGGGTGCGTGCAGGGCCCAGGGCAGGCGCAGTGGCCCCGCCTGTGTGCTCGCCGCCGGCGCAGCTTGCGAGTCGGGTTCGAGCAGGATGTCCGTGCGCGCAATCGCCAGGTGGCGCACGCAGATGGCCCTGTCCCACAGGCAGCTCGCGTCCATCGCCACCTGCACGTCACGCAGGACGATGGCGCCCGCGTCCCAGTCCAGGCGCAGTGATGCCAGTTGCAGCGCACCGGCGAGGGTGCCGCCGCGGTAATCGATCTGCAGTCCGCTCACGCGCTGCGCCACGGCCAGCGCCAGCCGTGTGCCGGCGGCGGTGTACGGCAGCGCCAGCGGCAGGCACAGCAGCGCGAGTACGAGAACGAGCACCAGCCAACGTGTGCCGCGCATACTCAGAACTCCGCCCCGATGTTCACGTGCAGTTGCCAGTCCGGGTTGTCCTCGCTCAGGCTGTTGCCCAGTTCCAGGCGGATCGCGCCCACCGGCGACAGGTAGTGGATGCCGAAGCCGGCGCCGAAGTGCCAGTCGAATTCGCCGGCGTCGAAGGCGTCACCGCCGTCGACGAACAGGGCGCCACGCCACTGGTCGCTGAAGTAGTACTGGTACTCCGCACTGAGCACGAACAGGCGATCACCGCCCACGACCAATTTCTTCTGTTCGCCGCTGGCGCGGGTCACCCGCACCTCGTTGCCGATCGACTGGTAGCCGAAGCCGCGAATGCTCTGGCTGCCGCCGGCGAAGAAGTTCAGCGAGGGCGCCAGCTCGGTGCGGTCTTCATCGTCGATGTCGGCGAAGCCGAGTTCCGTGCGGCCCACCAGACGGTGCCGCTCGAGCGGTGTGTAGACGTAGCGCAGCTGCCCGGTCAGGCGCACCAGGTCGACGTCCGAGCCGAGGTTGTCGCGCGCGGCTTCCAGCGTGTACAGCTGGCTGAAGCCGGCCTGGGGGTCGACCAGTGAACCGCGCTGCATGCGACTGGAGAGTGAGACGCCGGGCAGCAGGTAGTCATTGCTGCGGCTCTCGCCCAGCAGCTCCCAGGACTCGTCGAGCTGGCGCAGGGAGTAACCGAGAATCCAGTCGCGCCGGCGCAGTTCACGGCGCAGGCCGAGCTCGTCCTGCTGGCTGTCCAGGTCGCCGAACTCGTTTTCCTCGGTCCTGCCCCACAGCTGCAGGATGTCGTTGAGCGGGTGTGTCAGGGGGATGTTGTAGGTGATGCGCCCGCTGGGATTGATGCGCGAGTAAACCAGGCGTGTCTGCTGGCTGTGGCCGAAGCGATTGATGCGCGGCGTACGCCAGGTCAGTGAGACACGCTCTTCCGTGTCGGTACTGTACCCCACGCCCAGGTCGAAGCTGTGCCGCCGCGCCGGTTGCAGGCTCAGTGCGATGGGCACCTCGCCGTCGCGCGCCTGCTCCTCCACCGGTTCCACCAGCACCGCCGAGAAAAAGCCCGTGCCCTGAATACGGGCCTGGAACTCGCGCAGCCTGGCCTGCAGGTAGGGGGCGCCGCGTTCGAAGCTGCGCAGCGCCCGCAGGGTGTCCGCGTCGACCAGGCCGCTGTCGTAGCGCAGTTCGCCGAAGCGGTAGCGCCGCCCGCTGGCCAGTTCCACCTCGATCGTCGCCGTCCCGGCGGCGGCATCCACCCGCGCCTGGCTTTGGCTGACGTCGGCGTCGAAGTAGCCGCGCCGCTGGGCCAGGGTCAGCAGGCGCCCGCGAAAAGCGTCGAAGTGGCCGTGGTGCAGGGGGTCGCCGACGGCAAAACCGGGATCCTGGCGCAGGCTGGCGAACTCCTCGTCCCGCGCCGCCTCGCCGAGCAGGCGGATGTCGATGGCGCTGATGCGCACCGGCTCACCCGGCTGCACCGCGATGTGCATGGACCAGGCCGGTTCCTCGCGTGTGACCTCGATATCGATCTGCGGCTGGTAGTAGCCCAGCGCCTGCAGGGCCTTGCTCACCCTGGAGCGGGCCAGCGAGACGAAGGCCTGGCGCTCGCGCGCGGTCTGCGGCGGGGCGCCCAGCCAGGCGCGCACGTTGCGCTTGAGTTCCCCGTCCAGTCCGGACAGGGAATAGTCCAGGCTGGCCGCGCGGACCGCGATCGGCAGCAGCAGGAGCAGTAGCAGCAGGCAGAACCTTGTCACCGGTGTAATCACTGGATTGCACGGCTGCGGCGGCGCTGGCAGCGCCCGGGAACCCGGCCGGGACCGGCATTGTAATGCATCTGCAACATACCGTGCCGCCGGCTGGCCAGACTGCCAGAGAGGCCGGCGGCCCTGAAATAATTGGTCAAAGTGCCCTGTATTGCGCTGTGGCCTTGTGCGAGAATTTCCCCGTGTGTGGTACCACATTTTGACAACACTACGGGGAAGGATACAAACATGAAAAAAATTGCCGCAACCGTCGCCCTGGCGCTGCTGGGTTCGCCCGCGCTGGCGCTGGACAAGATGCCCGACCAGCCGGGGCTCTCGGGCTTCTTCAACGTCTCCGCCGGCGCCGGTGAGATCGAGTCGAACTTCCTCGCCCGCCTGTCGGGTATAGACCTGGACCTGGGTGACAAGACCCTGGACGATTTCGACTCACCCGACGGGGAGGATATCGCCACGGCATTGCTGAACCTTACCCTCAACTACACCTTCTCCAACCTGAAGACCCAGGTCAGCCTGGGTAACGACCTGTCCGACTTTCTGCAGTTCGACCGCTCCACCGTGCTGTCAGTTCGCCACGACCTGGACGGTATCGGCCGCTTCCAGCTCGGCCTGATGTCCTCCGCCTTCCCCAGTACCTAGGTGTGGGAAGACCCCTACGTGCTGGACGCCCGGCGCAAGGCGACCGAGCGTGAATCAACCGGTGGCCGCTTTACCTGGGACCGGATCTTCGGCTCCGCGTTCGAACTGAAAGTGCAGTCGCGTGAGCTGGAGCTGGACGAGGAGCGCAGCGGCCAGGCCCTGGGCCTGAGCGATGCCGAGCGCGACCTGCTGGACCGTGAGGGCGACAAGATGAGGGTCGAGCTGGGCTACCTGTTCGAGCTGGGCGACGGGCGCAATCTCGTGCGTCCCAGCCTCACCTACATCGACAACGACCTGGATGGCGACGCCATGGCCCAGGACGGTTACCAGGTCGCGGTCAGCTGGCTGCACAGAAACGACAGCTTCAGTTGGACGAACAACCTCGCCTACACCACGCTGGAGGGCGACGAGACGAATCCCATCTTCGGCGACGTCAACGACGCCGACACGATCACCTTCGCCAGCCAGGTGTTCTTCCGCAACCTGTTCGGCCTCGAGCACTGGCAGCCGAATATCGCGGTACTGTACGGCGATCACGACAGTGACATCGACTTCAATGACGGCGCCGGCTGGATGATCGCCGCGGGTATCGGGCGCACTTTCTAGTTCCAGGCCCCGCTATCGCATCGCCGGGCCCGCTCGCGGGCGGCCCCGGCGTTTCCCTCCACATTGCCCATGCGTCGGGCGGATTGACGCGAGCACCTAGGCCGCGGATGTCGACCCCTGGGCGAACAGGGGTGCATCGTCGCGCACCCGTTCGGCGATAAAATCCGACAGGGCGCGAATGCGCGCGCTGTGGCGCAGTTCCTCGTGCGATACCAGCCACAGGTCGACACTGGCGGCGGTGAAATCCGGCAGCACCCGCACCAGGCCGTCGACCATCGCCGCCCAGCGATGGGAGATCACCCCGATACCGAGCCCGCACTGCACCGCCGACAGCTGTGCCGCCGGGCTATTACTGAGGTAGACGTAGTTGCCCGGCAGCGGCTGCGCTGTGGGAAAGGCCAGGGCCGAGTCGATGCGTGTGCCCGCCGCGTCCAGCCCCACCATGTGGTGTGTGGCGAGGTCCTCCACGCGGGTCGGCGTCCCCAGTTCGGCCAGGTAATCCGGGCTGGCGTAAAGACCGAAGCCCACGCTGGCCAGGCGCCGGGCGATCAGTTCGCCCTGGGTCGGCTGGCCCAGGCGCAGGGCGATATCCGCCTCGCGGTGCAGCAGGTCCACGGTGCGGTTGTCGATCTGCACCTTGACCACGATCTCCGGGTAGCGGCGGTGGAAATCGCGCAGGACGGGTGTCAGCCATTGCGTCCCCGTGCCCTCGGTGGCGGAGATGGTCACCTCGCCGACCAGCGCCTTGGACTGCACCTCCAGGCTGCGCTCGATGGCGAGCATTTCCCGTTCCATGCGCCGCGCGCTCTCCAGGATGCTGTCGCCGGCGTCGGTCAGTTGCATGCGCCGTCCTGCGCGCACGAACAGGGGCGTGTCGAAGCGCGCCTCCAGGGCGGCCAGGCGGCGGCCCACCGTGGGCTGGGTGAGTCCCAGTTGTTCGGCGGCGGCCACCAGGCTGCCGTGATCCAGGATGGCGAGAAACAGGCGGATGTCCGCCCAGTCCCGCAGGCTGCTCTTTCTATTCATAAATGCATATCAAGTAGTCATTAATTGAATTGTTATGCGTAAATTTAATAGATAAGGTGGCTGGCGTAAACCCATCACACGAGGAGAAACACCATGCACGGTTTCCGGGTTTTCCTTACCGCCGGCGCAGTCAGCGCGATGACGTTGCTGCTCTGGCACAGCCGCGCCGCCGCCGAACCCCTGGAGCACTACCAGCCGCCGCTGCTGGCCAAGGCCGAGCGCGCCCTGGAGCGGGGCCAGCCCCGGCGCAGCCTGGCGCTGCTGCAGGGGCGCGTGCTGGAATTGCGCCCCGGCGCCCAGCGCGCCGCCGCGCACGACCTGGTTTGCCGGGCGTACTTCGCCCAGGGAGACTGGCAGCGCGCCGAACCCGCCTGCGACGCGGCCGTGGAGGAGGGCGGCGGCAGCGCCGCCTGGAGTTTCCGCAACAACCGCGGCGTGATGCGCCTGTTACAGGGGCGTACCGATGCGGCGATAGCGGATTTCCGCGCCGCCGCCCGGCTGCAGCCGCGCTCGCGCCCGGTGGCGAAAAATCTCGCCCTGGCCGAGCGCACTGCCGCCGCGCAGTTCTCCCTGCGTTGATGCCAAGGCCCCGGGCCGCGAGGCGGTCCGGACCAGCCGGGGCGGCGCGATAGCGCCTACAGGTAGTCCAGCGCCTTGAAGTAGAGCATGCCCAGGGCCATGGCCGGGCGGCGCAGGTAACGCCCGCCGGGAAAGGCCCGGTGCGGAATGGCGCTGATGACGTCGAAGCGCCGCGACTCCGCGCAGATCGCCTCGGCCACCAGGCGCGCCATGATATGGGTGGGGGCGACCCCGTGACCGGAGAACGCCTGTATGTAGTAACTGTTGGGCGCCAACCGGCCAACCTGCGGCATGCGGTTCATGCCGATGGCCATCTGCCCGTCCCAGGCGAACTCGATGCCCGTGGCATCCAGTTGCGGGAAGATCGCGAGCATTTTCCTGCGCATGATCCTGACGTAGTTTTCCTGCACCAGACCAGTGTAGTTGCACAGGCCGCCGAACAGCAGGCGGCGATCGGCGGACAGGCGAAAGTAGTCCAGGGCGGTGCGCTGGTCGCACACCGCCACGTCGCGCGGCAGGATCTCGCGCGCCAGCCCGGGCGCCAGTGGTTCTGTGGCGATGATGCAGGTGCTGGCGGGAATCATGCGCGCGGCGATGCGCGGCTCCAGGTTGTCCAGGTGGGCGTTGGCGCACAGCACCAGGTGGCGCGCGCGCACACTGCCCTGCGCGGTGTAGGCCGTGGGCGTGGCGCCGTGCTCGATGCGCTCGACGCGCGACATCTCGAACAGCCGCGCGCCGGCGGCCTCTGCCGCCTCTGCCTCGCCCTGGCACAATTTCAGCGGGTTCACCTGGCCGGCCCCGCCGGGGTTGTACAGGCCGCCGACATAGGCATCGGAACCGACGAAATCGCGCAGTTCATCACGGCCCAGCAGTACCAGTTCGTGCGGGTAATTGCGCGCTGACTGGTCGCGCTGCTCCTGTTGCAGCCAGCGCAGGTGGCGCGGCTTCAGGGCGACGTCGCAGTAGCCCCAGCGCAGGTCGCAGTCGATGGCGTGGCGCGCGACGCGCTCGCGCAGGATATCCACGCACTCCACGCCGAGTTCGTGCACCAGGCGCACGCCTGCTGCGCCGATACGGCGGCGGAACCGCTCCGGGTCGTGCCCCAGGCCGCCGATCACCTGGCCGCCGTTGCGGCCGCTGGCGCCCCAGCCGATGCGGTGGCCCTCCAGCAGCACCACGTCGACGCCGCGCTCGGCGAGCTCCAGCGCGGTGTTGACGCCGCTGAAACCCCCGCCGACCACCAGCACGTCGGCCTCGATGTCCGCGCCAAGCGGCGCCCGCTTGCGCCCCGGCGCGGTCGCGGCGTAGTAGGAACGGGTGTGCTCCGCTGTGGTGATGGGAAATCGCAGGCCGAACATGTTCGCTCTTCCGGGTTCCGCCCCATGGTAACACCCGGGTGCGGCGGAGCGCTCGCCCGGTCGGCCATCGCGGTCGCGGCAGGCGTCAGCCGGTGAAGCCGCCCTCGCCGAACACCGGCCAGTGTTCGCTGATCGCGCCGTGCTCGTATACGGCGATATCGCCGAACTGCAGGAAGACGAACTCGCTCTGGGTCGGGCGCAGGAAGATCCAGTCGTCCGGCTGCAGGTCGATGCTGGCCGAGCCGTTGTACATCTCCTGGTTGGTGGAGCGGCCGAACAGCGCATTGTTGAGCAGCCCCCGGGGCGATTCGGGGACGGCCTTCCAGTAGCCGCCGTAGGTGAAGAAACTGCGCGCGCGGTTCGGGTTCCACAGGGACTGCAGGGGTCCCACGTCGATGCCCGGTATCTGCAGCCTGTCCTGGCTTTTCAGCACCGGCGTGGCGATCCACGCGGCCGGGCGGTGATCGGCCAGGGAGGGCAGGTCGAAATCCGTCGGTTTGACCAGGCAGGAACCGGCCGCCAGCTCGTTGAACGGGAACTCGCCCTGGTCATAGAGCTGGTAGGTGGGGCTGCCGCCGGCGTTGAGCACGGCGTCCGCCGGCCAGCGCGCGCCCAGGTGCGCGCGCGCCACCTCGACGCAGCGCCGGTACCTGGCCATGGCCTGGTCGCGGTAGCGCAGCGGGTCGCCGGGCGCCTTGACGATGTGCGGTTCATAGCCCATGAAGCCGCAGAAGTGCAGGCGCGGCGCCGCCTCGATCGCGTCGAGCATGGCCAGCAGTTGCGCATCCGTGGCGGCGCCGCCGCGGTGCAGGCCGACGTCGATCTCCACGCAGGCGAGCATGTCGGTGTCGAGCTGCGCGGCGAGCCGGGCGTACTGCTGCACCCGCTGCGGCGTGTCCAGCAGCCAGCGCAGCTGCCTGGCGGGGTCGAAGCCGCCGCCGTCGAACTGGCGGTAGAAGTTGTGTGCCGCCGCCACCGGCATGGGTTTACCCAGCAGGATATCCGCGTCGGGAAAGCGCCGCGCCGCAAGGTTGATGAACGGCTGGTGGAACAGCATCAGCCGGCGGCTGCCGGACTCCTCGATCACCGCCTGTAGCAGGTCCGGCGAGGGCAGCGACTTGGCGACGATGCGGTAGTCGAAACGCCCCTGCACGTGGCCCTGCAAGGTGCGCACGTTGGCGGCCAGCTGCGCGCGGTCGATGACCAGGGTCGGGCCGGCGCGCCCGGCCCCGTCCAGGGCGTTGCTCAACTGGCGGAACCACGCCGAGTGGTTCTCGCCGTGATCGCGCGGCCGCGCCAGCAGGGTCAGGCCGGCCGCGCCCGCCAGTCCGCCCAGTAACAGTGTGCGCCGTTTCATATCAGCTCAACCGAACAGGGAGCGCAGGTAGGTGTTGAGAAAGCGGCCCTGGGGGTCGAGTTCCCGGCGCACCGCGGCGAAGCGGTCCCAGTCGGGATAGAGCGCGCGCAACGCCTGGCGGTCCAGGGTGTTGAGCTTGCCCCAGTGTGGCCGGCCGTGGTACTTGCGAAAGATCGGTTCGATGGCGGCGAAATAGGGCGCGTAGTCCTCGTCGAAGTAGCGGTGCACGGCGATGGAGCAGGTGTCACGGCCGTGGAACGGGCTCAACCAGATGTCGTCGCCCTTGACGTAGCGGAACTCGATGGGGAAAAACACTTCCGGGAAGTCCTTCTCCAGCACCTGGCGGATTTCGCGCAGGGCGGTCAGGCCGTGTTCCCGCGGCAGGTGATACTCCATTTCATTGAAGCGCACGTTGCGCTCGCTGGCGTAGTTCTTCCACGAACTTTCCACCGATACCTCGTCGTCGAGGATGCGCAGGTAGCTGCCGAGCAGCAGCTGGCGCAGTTTCGGCACGCGTTCGAGCAGGTCGCGGATAGTCTTGAGATCCTCGGCGCCCTCGTTCTGGTCGATTTTCTCGGTACTGCCCAGGGGTTCGTCGGTGAGGTCGTGGCTGTCGGTGAAGCCCATGCCGGAAAAGGGGATGTAGTAGAACTCGAAGTTGCGGTGGCGGTCCGCCGAGGCCTCGGCGGTCTCCATGATCTCGTCGAAGCTGCGCCAGCGCGTCTCCCGCCGCAGGCGGTAGGGCGCGGTGTTCTGCAGGCGCACCTGGGTGATAATGCCCAGGGCGCCCAGCGATACGCGCGCCGCGTTGTATACGTCAGGATGGTTGTCGGCGTCGCAATCGATGACGTTGCCGCGTCCGTCCACCAGTTGCAGGCCGCGGACAAAGGTCGACATGCAGCCGATGCCCGCGCCGGTGCCGTGGGTTGCCGTGGACAGGCAACCCGCCAGGGTCTGTTCGTCGATGTCGGGCATGTTGAGCAGCGCCTGGCCCGCCTGTTCCAGCGGTGCGCCGATGTCGCCCAGGCGCGTTCCCGCCCACACGGTGGCCTGCAGGCTGTCCGTATCATGCGCGACGATTCCGCTGAGCCGGGACAGCGAGACGATGGTGCCGTCGGTGGGCACCAGCGCGGAAAAGGAATGCCCCGCGCCCACCGGTCGCACGGTGTGCGCGGACCTGACCAGGGAGCGCAATTCGTCGACGCTGGCCGGCGCCAGGCGCGCCTCCGGCAGGCAGTGCTGGGAACCCGACCAGTTGCGCCAGGGCAGGCGCCTCGGCGCCGCCTGCTGCGCCACCGCGGACAGCGGCAGGGTGGAGGAGGCGGCGACTGCAAGCAGCGCGCCCAGCACATCGCGACGCTTCATGGCGCGGCCCGCCCGGCCGTCGACATGAAGTCGATCAGCGCCTCGAACTGCCCGGCGTCGCAGTCCATGCACAGGCCGAACGGCGGCATGCCGCCAAAGCCGCCGACCACGTTGTCGACCAGTACGTCCATGCCTTTTTCCAGCCGCGGCGCCCAGGCGGCGCGGTCGCCGGTCAGCGGCGAGCCGGTCGCTGCCACGGTGTGGCAGCTGCGGCAACTGCGGTTGTAGATGGCCGCCAGGTCGGGGTCGGCGGGCACCAGGGTCGCGCTGTTGTTCTCGCTGAAGGCGCCTGTTGCGCCGTTGTCTTGGTTGCAGCCGGCGGTCAGCGCCAGGCACAGCAGGGTGAGAAGGGGGACTATCTTGCGCATGGCGGGATTCCGGCAGCCTATTGGGGGTCAGGTCAAACGGCCAATAATACCCTCGATTGGCCCTCCAGCGTTAAATTATAGTTATGGCTAACATATAGTCAAGCCTCAAACCCGCTTTTTCTGCGCCGGGGTTCGCGCTTCCTCCCTCCCGGCCCCGTCCCCGGCCTGGCCCAGGGACATTGTCGAGCCGCGGCACGACCCCCGCGGACCGCTTACGGACAAACCCGCCGGCAGCGTCTAGACTGCTGGGACGCCCTGCCATCAATTGCCCAAGGATGTTGTATGAAAGCTTCGGACCTGTTTGTCAGATGCCTGGAACAGGAAGGTGTGGAGTTCATCTACGGCGTGCCCGGCGAGGAGAACCTGGACCTGCTCGAGTCGATCCGCACCTCGGACATCAAACTCGTGCTCACCCGCCATGAGCAGGCGGCCGGGTTCATGGCGACGACCTACGGCCGCCTCACCGGCAAGGCGGGCGTGTGCATGGCGACGCTTGGCCCCGGCGCCACCAACTTTGTCACGGCCGCGGCCTATGCCCAGCTGGGCGCCATGCCCATGGTGATGATCACCGGGCAGAAGCCGGTGAAGAGCAGTAAGCAGGGGGCCTTCCAGATACTCGATGTGGTCGACATGATGCAGCCCATCACCAAGTTCACACACCAGCTGGTCAGCGGCGGCAACATCCCGAACAAGGTGCGCGAGGCGTTCCGCCTGGCGGAGGAGGAGCGTCCCGGTGCGGCGCACCTGGAACTGCCCGAGGACATCTGCGAAGAAGAAGTGGACCTGCAGCCGATGCGGGCCAGTGAGGTGCGCCGGCCCATCGCCGAGGACAAGAGTATCGCCGCGGCGGCGCAGAAGATCCGCGCGGCGAAGAGCCCGCTGCTGTTGATCGGGGCCGGCGCCAATCGCAAGCTGACCAGCCGCATGCTCACCGCCATGGTCGACAAGCTGGGCATACCGTTCTGCACGACGCAGATGGGCAAGGGTGTGGTGGACGAGACGCGTCCGGAATTCATCGGCAACACGGCCCTGTCCGCCAACGACTACGTGCATCGCGCGATCAACCACGCGGACGTGATTATCAACGTTGGCCACGACGTCATCGAGAAGCCGCCGTTCTTCATGACCGACCACGATGTGGAAGTCATCCACATGAGCTTCAACACGGCGGTGGTGGACCCGGTGTATTTCCCGCAGCTGGAAGTCATCGGCGATATCGCCAACGCCATCTGGCGCATCAACGAGCAGCTGGAACCGCAGGAGCACTGGGATTTCGATTTCTTCCGGCACGTGGGAGACGCGCTGCGCGCACAGATTGCCGAGGGCACCGACGACGAACGCTACCCGGTCTATCCGCAGCGCCTGGTCAAGGACGTGCGCGACGTGATGCATGACGACGGCATCATCGCGCTGGACAACGGCGTGTACAAAATCTGGTTCGCGCGCAATTACCCGGCGCGCCATCCCAACACGGTGCTGCTGGACAATGCGCTGGCGACCATGGGCGCCGGCCTGCCCTCGGCCATGGCGGCGCGCATCGTCTACCCGGGGCGGCGGGTCATGGCGATCTGCGGCGACGGCGGCTTCATGATGAACTCCCAGGAACTGGAAACCGCGGTGCGCCTGGGCATGGACCTGGTGGTGCTGATCCTGCGCGACGACGCCTACGGCATGATCAAGTGGAAACAGCTCAACTACGGTTTCCCGAACTGGGGGCTGGACTACGGCAACCCGGATTTCGTCAGGTACGCGCAGGCCTACGGCGCCGCCGGCCACCGGGTCGAGTCCGCCGCGGGGCTGGCGGAACTGCTGGAGCACTGTCATTCCACCCCGGGCGTACACGTGATCGACTGCCCGGTGGACTACAGTGAAAACGATCGCATCCTGAATCGCGAGCTGGCTGTGCGTGCCGCGCAACTGTAGGGGAATCGCCATGTTACAGGACGCCTACCCGTACTACCTGGCCAACCAGGCGGTCTATGCGAACGAGGACCTGGACGTCGTCGACAAGTATAGCGGCGAGGTGGCCACGCGCGTCGCCCTGGCGGACGCGGCGGTCATCGAGCGCGCCATTGCCGCCGCTGACGACAGTTTCGAGGCCATGCGGTCCTTGCCCGCCTACCACCGCCAGGAAATCCTCGAGCATTGCGTCGACCGTTTCAGCGAGCGTTTCGACGAGTTCGCCCACGCCCTGTGCGTGGAAGCGGGCAAGCCGATCAGGGATGCGCGCGGCGAGGTGACGCGCCTGATCGATACCTTTCGCATCGCGGCGGAGGAGTCGGTGCGCATCAACGGCGAGGTGCTCAACCTGGAGATTTCGCCGCGGGCGCGCGGTTACAGCGCCATGTGGAAACGTGTCCCGATCGGGCCCTGCTCTTTCATCTCGCCGTTCAATTTTCCCCTGAACCTGGCCGCGCACAAGATCGCCCCGGCGCTGGCCATCGGCTGCCCGTTCGTGATGAAGCCCGCCAGCCTCACCCCGATCGGCGCCCTGTTGATCGGTGAGGTCCTGGCGGAGACGGACCTGCCCGTGGGCGCCTTTTCCATTCTCCCCGCCTCGCGCGATGGCGCCGACCTGCTGACCACGGACGAGCGGCTGAAGCTGCTCAGTTTTACCGGCTCGCCCGATGTCGGCTGGGCCTTGAAGGCGCGGGCCGGGAAAAAACCGGTGGTGCTGGAGCTGGGCGGCAATGCCGCCTGCATCATCGATGCCGATGCCGACCTGGCCGATGCGGTGGAGCGGGTGGTCTTCGGGGCGTTCTACCAGTCCGGGCAGAGCTGTATCAGCGTGCAGCGCATACTCGTGCACGAACAGGTCTACGAGGCATTTCGCGCCGCGCTGGTCGCCGCCGTCAAGGCGCTGCCCATGGGCGACCCGCGCGACGAGGACACCTTCATTGGCCCGTTGATCTCGGAAAAGGATGCGCAGCGCCTGGAAACCTGGGTGGCGCAGGCGGCGGAGCAGGGGGGGCGCGTGCTCTGCGGCGGCGAGCGCCAGGGCGTCATGCTGTCGCCGGCCGTGGTGGAGGACCCGCCGCCGGACTGCGCCCTGGCCACGGAAGAGGCTTTCGGTCCGGTGGCGACCCTGTCGCGTTTCGATGACTTCGAGCAGGCCCTGGCGCAGGTCAACGACAGTAAATTCGGGCTGCAGGCCGGCATCTTCACCCGCGACCTGTACAAGGCCCAGCGCGCCTGGAGCGAACTGGACGTGGGCGGCGTGGTGATCGGCGACGTGCCGTCGTTTCGCGTGGACAACATGCCCTACGGCGGCGTCAAGGACTCGGGACTGGGCCGCGAGGGAATCCGCTTCGCCATCGAGGACATGTCGGAAGTTCGCAACCTGGTGATCCGCAACCCCGATCCGCGATAGGGACAGTCCCCTGGCTCAGCCGCGCGAGGCTTGTCCGCGCAGGAAGACGAACTGGCCGTTCTCGTGGCCGGCGTCCTCGATCACCGCGAAACGCGGTCGCTGGTCCAGGTAGCCCAGCAGCGCGGCCTGCTGCTGTACCAGTTCATAGACCTGCGCGTGCAGCATCTCCCCGTTGAGCGCGCCGGCGTTCGACTGCAGGACCTGCAGCAGCGCCGAGGCGAATACCGAGTGGCCGCCGGGTCCGTCATCCAGCACCGGCTTGAGGCCGCCCGAGGTGAGCACGGTGCGCGACTTGTTGGCGATCCAGTAGTTCATCAGCGCCGGTACGCTTTTGCGGATAACCGGGTCGGCGTTGCGCGCCAGCGCGCCGGAGTAGCAGGAGTCCGCCATGACGATGACGTGCTTGGCCTCACTGAAATTCAGTGTACGAGTCAGGTCGGCGCTGGAGACCGTCTCCGCCAAAGGCTGTGATTCGTGGTAGTCGGTGGGCAGCCAGAAGCCGTCGCCGTACTCGTCCATCTTGCCGTGACCGGCGTAATAGAGCAGTACGTGATCGTTCTCGTCGAACTCGCGCACCATGGCCAGGGCCTTGTACATGTCGGAACGATTGAGGTTGATGAGCACCTCGACATTGAAGCCGTACGCGTCCTCCAGCATCTGTTTCAGCTGGTTGGCGTCGAAGGGCGGGGAGACCAGGTCAGGCAGGTAACGGTAGTCGTAATTGGCGATCACGATGGCGTGGTAATTCGCGCGCCGGGCCGCCCTGGGGATTTCGGTAATCGATTCCACCGGTTTGCGCAGGCCGCGCATCGCCAGCACACGGCCCTGCTGCCGCTGGCCGTACAGGTCCAGGTCACTCTGCAGGCGTGAGGCCTGCTGGCGCAGGCTGTCGGTCTGCGGCGCGCTGCTGGCCAGTTGTTCGCGGTAACGTCGCAGCTGGTCCTCCATACGCTGCCGGTCCTGCACGCTGCGCTCACGCGAGGCGGCGAGGTCCTGTTCCAGCCGCCCGATATCGCTGACCAGTCGATCGCGCGCGAAGTTCGCCTCTTCCAGCGCGAGCTGTACGCGGGCCAGTTCCTCGCGGGTGGCCGCCAGCCTGCCGCCGGCTGACTCCAGTTCCACCCGCAACCAGCTGGTGGTGTCCACTTCCTCTGCCAGGTTCGCGCGCGCCTCGTCCCGCTCCCGCTGTGTCGCCTCCCAGCCGGCGATGAGTTGTTGCTTTTCTTCGCGCAGCGCCGCGATTTCCCGCTGCTGTATCTCCATGCGTTCGCGCAGCGAGCGACGCTGCGCCTCGCTGCCGCCCTGGGCAGCCAGGGTGTCCAGTTGTTCGCGCAGGCCCGCGGCGTCCGCCTCGCGGTCGGCCAGGGCATAGCGTGTGCGGGTCAGCTCCCGGTCAACCGCGACGAGTCGCGCACTGGCCTGTTCGAGCTGCCGCGCCAGCGCCTCCTTTTCCGTGCGGCTTTGCGCCAGCGCGCTGTTCAGTTCGTTTTCGCGCACCCTGGAGTCCGCCAGTTGCGACTCGAAGCTGTCGCGCTGGGCCGCTATCTCACGTTGCAGGCCGGCCGTGCGCGCTTTCTGCGTGTCGACCTCGGCCCGCGCCGTGGCCAGTTCCTGCTCCAGTTGTGCGCGTGCGTCATCGTCCTGCGCCGCCCGGGCGCGCGCGGCCAGTTCGGACTGGCGCTCGCGTCCCTGCTCCAGGCGCGCCTGGGCGGCGGCCAGTTGCTGTTCCAGGGAGCGCAGGCTGGCGTCCTTCTCCTGCAACTGCACCAGCAGGGCGTCGCCGCGACTGGACTCGGCGATCAGGTCTTCCTGCACGCGCTCCAGTTGCTTGCTGCGTACTTGCGCCTGGCGCTGGCTCGCCGCCACCTGGGCGCGCTGGGCGGCGATATCCGCCTCCAGCAGTTCGATATTGATGCGCTGCTCGTCGATACGCGACTCGCTGGCGGCGAGCTGGCTTTCGAGCTCCCGCAGCCGGCCCGGGTCGCCGCCGTCCTGTGCGGACAGCGCCAGCTCCTCCTGCAGCCGGCGCACCGCGGCGCGCTCCGTCTCCAGGGCGGTGGTCTGGTCGTGCAGGGTCCCACGCGCCTCATCCAGGCTGCGCTGCAGTTGCCCGGTGCGCTGGTTCTGCCGGTCGAGCTGCGCCACCAGCCTGTCGATCTCACGCTGCGCCTGCGACTTGGCGGCCTCGACCTGTGAGGCCAGCACCAGTTCCTCTTTCAGCCCGAGGGCGGAGCGCCACAGCCCCAGGGCCTGCTCCTGGTCCTGTTCCACGCCCAGGCCGTTCTCGTAAAAATAGGCCAGCCGGCGCTGCGCGCGGGTGTCGCCTTCCGCCGCCGCCTGGCGGTACCAGCGGGCGGCGGTGGCGTAATCGGGCTCGCCGACCCAGCCCTTCTCGTAGATTTCGCCGACGTGCACCGCGGCCGTGGCATCGCCCTGTTCCGCCGCTTCCAGCCACAGCTTTAGCGCGGTCTGGTAGTTGGCGCGGTCGTAGAGTGTGTATTCCCCGCCGCGAATTTCACACTCCGAGGCGGCCAGTTCGACCGGTTTGCGACGTTCCAGGTAGGTCATCATGCCGCCCACCTTGCGCACCCGTCCGGGCAGCAGGCAGACCACGGGCTTGTTCGGATCGACACTGTCGTAGTTCTTGCTCAGGCCCTGTTGCTGGGCCGGCGCGAGAGAGGCCGGTACGAAGGCGAGCAGTAAAGATGCTCCCAGGATGTTGCGCATTCTCATGATTCTTCCCTCCTTGTCCGCCCGCCCGCCGTCAGGGCGTCAGTGTGCGCATGAAGGCGCAGTCGGTGTTGCTCGAATCGTCTATGCGCCGTCGCGCGGTATCGCTCAGTGACAGCAGTTCGCGGTGATTCTTATGTATCGCCAGGCCATGACAGGCCAGCCACAGCGCCACGGTCGGGTCCGGCTCGTCGAGCTTCGCCTGTGTCCAGTCGGCGTATTTGTCGACCAGCGCGAGCACGCCGTTCTTCGCCGCCTCGGAATTTTCCAGGCGCAGTATCGAGAGGAAGGCCTCCAGCGCATTGTCGGCGCCGACCTGCAGAATCTGGTGGGCCGCCAGGACGTCGCCGGTGGCGAAGACCTCCTCCGCCACCTGCAGGTAGGCGTTGCCCTGGTCCAGCCAGCGTCCGATACGCGCCTCGTCGGCCGCTGTCAGCTGCGGCGCCTTGGCCGAAAGCGACGCGAGCTCCACGCGGAACAGTGTATCGGGATCTTCCGGTTGTAGCGCCATGTAGCCGCTGCCGATGGCAACCGCCATGGCCAGCCCGGCGACCAGCATCAGCGCCGTGAGCTGCAGGCGCCGCCTGGCGCGGTCACCGCGCAGGGCCTCGAGCAGCGCCTGGGCGCTGCGCGTGCGCTCCTCGCGCTGAAAGGCCAGGCCCTTGTTCAGCGCGCGCCAGCGACTGCGTCCCAGGCTCTCCAGCCGCTGCGGTTTCATCCCCGCGGCGCGGGCCTTGGGCGCCGCCGTGCGTCCGAAGGGGTGGGCGCCACTGAGCAGTTCGTAGATGACGCAGGACAGGGCGTAGATATCGTCGCGCGGGTCCGGCATCTGCAGTTCGAACATCTCGCAGCTGGCGTAGGCCGGCGTCATCGCGCCCAGCGCGCCGGCGTCGAACAGGGTCTGTTCGCTGCTTTCGACCAGCGCCTCGTTGATCCTGGCGATCCCCAGGTCGAGGATTTTCGCCGTGCCGTCCTCGGTCACAAACACGTTGTTGGGCTTGAAGTCCGAATGCACCAGGCCTTCCTGGTGGATGTAGTGCAGCCCCGCCGCCATGCCGTCGATGATGGGTAATGCCTGGTCCAGCGGCAGGCCGTCCCGGGCGTGGGTCTTCATGAATTCATCCAGCGGCTGTCCGCGCATGTGCTCCATGATCATGTAGGGGTGACCCGCGTGCTGGTCGAAATGCATGACGCGCACGACGTTCGGGTGGGCCAGTTGCTGGGACTTGCGGGTTTCGCGCTGCAGGGCCATGCGCGAGACGGAATGGCTGGCAAATTTCTTGCCGAGGAACTTTAGCGCGACCTGCGCCTTGCGATCCTGGAACTCCCCCGCGTAGAGCTCGTCGATGGCCAGGAAAACCTTGCCCATGCCACCTTCGCCGAGCACCTTTTCCAGGCGGTAGCGGCCGGAAATGAGATCCCCGGCGGTGGGCTCGGCGCCCTCCGTCCGGGGTTGCGTGGCGGCGGCGCCGGCCGCGGCACCGCCGACGCGCGTTCCGCTGCCCGGAGACGTGGGCGCCGGGGCGGTTTCGTCATTGGGACTCACGCCCTCGTTGGCGACTCCGGGGTCGGGGCTGTGTGGCGAGTGCCCTTCGTCCATAGAGTCGCCTTCACCGCCCGCCTAGAATGAGCCCCGGATGCCGACGGTGAACAGCTGCGCGTCCACCTTGTCCAGGTCGAGAGTTGTGCGGTAGTCGACGAACGCCTGGATGTTGTTGGCGAACACCGCCGACAGGCCCAGGCCGACCTCGTAGAAGTCCTCGTCGGGGTCGTCGGTCACCACGTTGAGGTTGAACACCTGTCCCGAATCCTGAGCCGCGTAGCGCGCCTTCATCGTACTGGATTCGTTTTCAAATTCGTGGCGCCAGGCGGCGTTGAGATAGGGCAGCAGGACGCCGCTGGAAACGCTGTAGGCCCTGGAC
This sequence comes from Halioglobus sp., assembly GCA_002699145.1. Taxonomy (GTDB): domain Bacteria; phylum Pseudomonadota; class Gammaproteobacteria; order Pseudomonadales; family Halieaceae; genus Marimicrobium. The sequence goes on along the minus strand of PABK01000032.1, from coordinate 21,023 downwards.
AGCTGGAAGCCGAGACTGGATTGCAGGGAGTCGAAGTCCTGGTCGTCGTAGGCCAGGTTGAGACCGCTGAACTCGTTGGTATCATTGCCGCGGGCGATGTCCTTTTCCGTGTAGCCATCGATGGAGACATCCACGTAGCTGACCCCCAGGTCGAGGGAGAGGTCGGCCCAGCCCATTTCAAAGCTGGTGCCGGTGGAGACACCCAGGCTGTAGGTGTCGCTGTCGGTGCTGCCGCGCATGGAGCGGTCGACGACCAGGTTCTGGCCGGTGCCCTGACCGGAGGCGCTGCCGTTGTAGCGCACGATGCGCTCGCTGTCGATATCCGATTGTCCCACGCTGACCAGGCCGTCGATATAAAAGCGGCCCACGTGGCCGATGGCGTAGCCGGAGAGGGCGTAGCCATCGGTATCGAAACCGCCGCCGGCCTGGGTGTTGGTCAGTTGCGGCCCGGTCTGGAAGGAACTGACGTTGGCGAAGTCCACCTCGTAGTCGTGATAGCCCAGGGCGAAGCCGGCGACGAGGCCGGATTCGAACTGGTAGTCGAAGCCCAGGGTGGCCCCGTAGGAATCGTAATCGTAGTCGTCCTCGCGCTGTGTCGCATCGCGATCGCCGGAACCCATGGCCCCGTTGAGGAACCAGCCCCAGCCTGTGCCGTCATCGCCCGCGTTGCCGCCGGCCACCGGCGCGCCGTTGTAGGCCAGGCTGAGACCGCCGGCGGTGGCGCGGGCGCCCGCGCGAATCGCGTCAAGGCGCATGCCGATGTTCGCGAACTGACCGTTGGAACCCTCGGTGGCGAGACGACCCTTGGATACCTGCTCCTCCCCGGTGAGCTGCTGCATACCCTCGGCGAGCTGTTCGTTGCTCCAGCCCAGGTCCGTGCCGATACCCGGCTGGCCGAGCAGGCCCAGCGCGGTGCCGACCATGTCGCTGCAGCGGAAAAACAAGGCTTCCTCCGCGGAGGTCGGCGGCAGTCTCGGGTTGGAGGTTTGGGCGTACTCCGGTACCAGTTCACCGCAGGTCTGGTTGACCGCGTCGCCGGTCACCGTCTGCAGGGCGGAGTTGTTGGCCGCTGCCTCGACCGCCTGACCCAGTGGTGTTGCCGGGTCCTGTTGCGCGCTTGCCGCCAGTGCGTGGCCGAAAAGGCACGCCAGGGCTCCATGGTATAAAAACCTGCCTTTGGGGATTGCCATTGTGTGAGTCTCCGTGAAAGTATTTTTTTCTATTATCGCCGATCCATATTAGGACAATATTGACTACAGTTCATGTAAATCGGGCTTTTTCTTTTGTCAGGGTCAGGGCCAGGATCAGGGTTTGCCTGAGCTGCCTGGTGCTTTGTCTCGGCGCCTGCGTCGACCTTTCCGCGGGTCGGCCTGGCGAGCCGGCTCTCGCCGCAGGCTGGCGCGGCGAGCCGCTGCGCGCTGGCGAGTTCACGCTGCGCCTGTTCGGCCCCGACATACCCGCGGATGTGCCGCGCCTGCATGTCTACCTTGGGGGAGATGGTCTGGCCTTCAGCAGCCGTTTCGGCGTGTCGCGCGACCCGACGCCGCGGCGGCACCTGGGCCTGCGCCTGGCCGCGGCGGACCCGGCACCGGCGGTGTTTCTGGCCAGGCCCTGCTATTACGGCGCCGCGACCGAACCGCCCTGCGGCCCCGAGCTGTGGACCCTGCAACGCTATGCGCCGGTTGTTGTCGACGCGGTGCTGGCGGCGCTGACAGATATCGGCCGGCGTCATCCGCAAGCGGCGATTACCCTGGTTGGCTACAGTGGCGGCGGTGTGGTCGCATTGCTGGCAGCGCGCCAGCACCCGCGTGTGGACACCGTGGTGACGATCGCCGCGCCGCTGGATGTCGCCGCGTGGACGCGGTTGCACGATTACACGCCGCTGGCGCCGGGCTCTGACCCCGCACGCCTGCCCGGCTGGCCCGCACGCCTGCGCCAGGTCCACCTGGTGGGAGTGGACGACGTCCAGGTCCCGCCGGCTATCGCAGAGTCCTTTGTGCAGTCGCCGGGTGCGCGCGGCGCCGCTATTCGCCTGCTGCGCCAGCCCGGTTACGATCACCGCTGCTGCTGGGTCGAGCACTGGCCGCGACTGCTGGGGCAGGTGGGCCTGCGCTGAGTCGCGACGCTCGCCCGGCCAATCTAGCGCAGCAGCCACCAGGCGGCGATGGCCGCGAGTACAACGCCGAAGCCGATGAGTGCCAGACGAGCCGAGTTGCCGCCAGTGCTGGCCGGCGTGTTTTTGCCGCCGGCCGATTTTACCGCCGCGCGTGCCGGGCCCGACTTGAACACCAGTACGGTCTTGCCCAGCCTGATCTTGTCGTTGTCGCCGAGAAACTTGCTCAGCACTTTCTCGCCGTTGACGTAGGGCGGGTTGGAGCCGAGCAGGTTGACCAGTTTCCACTTGCCGTCCAGGTGCACGAGTTGCACGTGGCGCTTGGAAACGTACTCGTCGTCCAGGACGATATCACAGGGTGAGCGGCGGCCGATCTCCCACACATCCGGTTCCTGTGCCGGGGTGAAATCCAGCAGTACGCTGGCGCGCTCGCCGGAGGAAAACAGCACCACCAGGTGGGGCTGCTGCGCCTCGGCGTCGACACTGATGTCCGCATCACCCAGCGCTTCCATGTCGATCTTCATTTCCTCGGGGGACATCATGCGGGTTTCTTCGTCCTCCAGCGCCTGTTCCCCCTCAAGGAACGCGGCGGGCAGCAGGTCACTGCCCTGGCGGGCGCTGACCGTGCGCTGCGACCCGGGCGCGATGGCGTTGGCGTCGACCTGTGCCGCTGCCGGCTCTGCAGCGGGCTCGGGTTCGGGCTCGGGCTCTGGTTCGGGCTCTGGTTCGGGCTCTGGTTCGGGCTCTGGTTCGGGCTGGGGCTCGGGTTCGGGTTCGGGCGCTGGCTCGGGTTCAGCTGCAGGTTCCGGCGGCGGCGCTGGCGCCGCAGCTTTTTCCCTCGCTGCAGGGGGCTCCGCGGGGGCTTCGAACACCGTGGCGTCATCGTCCACGCTGCCGAACACCGTGGCGTCGTCGTCGGCGTCGTCCTGCTCCTCGAGACCCAGTATCTCCACGCGCAGATCCACCGTATCGAAGCTCACCGTATCGCCGTTGTGCAATTCCGTGGGCTGGTTGGCGTCGATCTTGCGCATGTTGACGCGCGTGCCGTTGGTCGAGCCCAGGTCTTCCACGGTCGCGCGCCCGTCCTGGAAGCAGAAGCGGGCGTGGCCGCGCGAGATTTTCTTGTTCGGGATGGTGATGTCGTCCTTTTCCGACCGTCCCAGGACCTGGTTCCCGCTCAGTTCATAGCTGGTGCCGTCCTCGCCAACCAGCTGTGCGGTAATTTCGGAAGTCATGTCTTGTCCTGCCATTGCTCATCTCTCCCAGGTTAAACCGGGGCGTTCTACTGCAGTGAAGCGGCCAGTGCCAGTGCGAGGGCGCCAAGCAGCAGGGCCAGCCACCAGTATCGGGCGCGATTGCCGCCGCTGCCAGTCTCTAGTGCGCTTTGCTCCGCCTCGCTGACCGACATGATCTGCGTCTGTCCCAGGGGGTCGTGTGGCGCTTCCTCGCGGGGTGCCAGCGGTGCCTGGCCGTCGTAGCTGCCGCTTGCGGAGTCGAAAGTCCAGGTCGCCTGCGGTGGGTCGTGCGCCGTGTCATCGTCGGCTGTCGCGGGGGTGTCCACCAGCACCGCGGTCGCGTTGTCCTTGCCGCCGCACTGCAGGGCCAGTGCGACCAGGCGCTCGCAGGCCGCCTCGGGATCGCCGCCGCGCATCAGTATCTGGGCGAGCTGTTCCGCGTCCAGCGGATCGCTGATCCCGTCGCTGCATAACAGCAGGCGACTGCCGGGTTGCAGGCGGCCCTTGTTGCGCCCCACGTTCAATTCGCCGTCCTCGTGCAGGCCGATTGCCTGCAGGATGACATTGCGGCGCGGGTGGGTCAGCGCCTCCTCCGGGGTAATCCTGCCGGCGGCCAGCTGCGCCTCCACGTAGGAGTGGTCGCGACTGACCAGGGACAGCCTGTCGCGCCACAACAGGTAGGCGCGGCTGTCGCCCACCCAGGCGATGTCGCACAGCCCGTCGCGAACCACCGCGGCGACCACGGTGGAAGCCATGCCGGCCTTGCCGGTGCCGCTGGCGACAGCGTCTGACACCTCGCGGTTGGCCAGTAGCACCGCCGCGGCGAGATCGGTGCCGGCGGCGACCTCGCGGCGCACCACCTGGCAGGTGATGTTGCTGGCCACCTCACCGGCCTTGTGCCCGCCGACGCCGTCGGCGACCACGTACAGGCCCAGTTCAGGGTCGATGAGGAAACTGTCCTCATTGTGCTTGCGTCGGCCAATGTCGGTATGGCCGCCGACTTTGCAGGTATCAGGCCCGGTCGTCGTCACAGGGCCGCCTGGAGCCGCCGCGCGAACTCCGCGTACTGCAGTGGTGCGAAATCATTTTCATCCTCCACCGTGGCGAACCACGCATCCATGGCGGCGTCGAGCCTGGTCGCGTCGTCGAGTACGATATTCAGGGTTTCCACCGCCAGGAAGGCCTGCTCCGCCGCCGTGAAGTGGCGGTATTGCCCGCTGGCTGCACGCTGCACGAGACCGCGGCGCAGGGCACTCTTCTCCTGCGAGGAGAAGGACTGGCCCACCAGTTCATCCTCCAGGGGCGCCAGCAGGTCATGGATCTGTGCGGCCTGCGCGGTGACCGCAGGGCGGTCGCGCAGGGACGCCGTGTGCAGGGCGGCGATACCGCCGCGCAGCCCCGCTGCCGCGTCGCTGCCGAGGATGTCCAGCACCGACTGCAGGATCACCAGCGAGGCGTCGTTGAGGCGCACGGCGCCCGGGGGCAGGGCGCCGGCACCGCCCTCCGCCTGCCAGCGCAACTCGTCCATCGGGTGGTGACAGGCGTGGCACTGGTAAAACGACAGCTCCGGCACCAGCGACTCGCGGGTAAACCAGTCAGCCTGCAGCAGTTCCATGGTCTGCATGCCGGACACCACCAGTCCCGCCAGCCACATGTTGACCGAGGCGATATACGGTTTGCGCTCGCGATAGTCCGCATCGACCTTGTAGTGGCGCGGCTGGTTCTCGGTGAACACTTCCAGGTCGAAGGCCAGCCGCGGGTGGCCGGCGCCCATGATCTCGTGGGTGGCGAACTTGCCCGTGGTGCCCAGGTGGCAGGACAGACACAGCCTGGCGCGCTGCAGCGGCGCCTCGGTGGGATACATGCCCCGGGCCAGGTTGTCCGCGTGCGAGGTGCCGGCCTCGGCGTGTGACTCCAGCCACTGGCCAGAACCGCCGTGACAGGCTTCACAGCCCACGCCGTCACTGATGTCGAAGCGGGCGCCACGGCGTGGCGCGGCGACATTGTCGGCGTGGCAGTCCAGGCAGATCTTCGCGGTATGGGCGCTCTCCAGGCCCAGTTTTTGCGCGATGCGTTGCGACTGCGGGTTGCTCAGGGTCTTGTAGGCGCGCGAGTGGTAGTCCTCGCGCAACCAGGTGCGGTACTCGTTGAGCAATACCGGTGACTGCGGGTCCGGGCTGACCTTGCCGTGGCAGACGCTGTTGGAACAACTGGCCACGCCCTGGTGCACGTTGGCGCCGGTCTCGGGCAGGGGCGCTGCCTGCGCGAGGGCGCAGCACAGCAGGAACAGCCAGGCCGCGCTTAGTTTTCTACAAACCATGGCTTACCGTCTTCGTCGAGGAACAGCTTGCGCATCTCTTCCAGGTTCAGCGGCCGCGAGCCGACGCGGCCGAACACCGCGACCTGTCCGCCGGTCTCGTCGACACCGCGATCGCGTTCAAGCGCGCGCGACAGCGACAGCGCCGGCGATTGCGTCGGGTAACTGGCGATAAAGCGCGGGTTTGGCTGCGGGCTGAAACCGTAAAACTTCGGCTGCAGTTCCGGCGAGGTGAGTTGTACCACTTTCAGGCCGCCGCTGCCGTCCGCCACGTAGGCAAACAGCGAGGCGTTGGTGGAGGCCACCGTGACATCCTGCGCGTCGACGATATTGTCGTTGAACGTCTGCAGCAGGCGCATTTTTTCCGGCCGGGTAATGTCGACGATAGCGATACCGTCACTGCCCGCCGCCACGTAGGCATAGGTGCGCGCCAGGTGCAGGCGCCGCGCCTGCGCCAGCGCAATGGTGTTGTCTCCGACCAGGGTGGGCTTCGTCGGGTCGGTGATATCCACTGTCTTGAGACCGTCCGCATCGGTGACGAACAGGTAGCGGAACTGCTGCGCCACCGAGTGGCCGTTGTTCAGCGCCAGCGTGGCCTCGACTCTGGGCTGCAGCGGGTCGTCCAGGTTTAGCACTACCAGTCCGGCATCGGCGATGATGTAGGCGTAGTAGCCGCCCAGAGTCATGTGCCGGGCGCCGTCGAGAATACCGCCCTCATTCCAGGTGAGATCGCGCTCGATGAAATTGTTGCGCGGCTCGCCGTCGGAAAAGGTATCCAGGTCGGCGAGAATCAGCCCTTCCTGCGCATCGAGTACGAAGGCGTACTTGTACAGCGGGTGGAATGGCTGCTCCAGGTTGACCTCGCGCATCAGCTCGCCGACGTTGCGCTGCGGGTGCACCGGCTGTGTCGTCGGCAGCACGATGCAGGTGGCGTTGGCGCTATCCAGTCGGGTGTCCTGCCCCAGCGGGCTGAACGGTGCACTGATGATGCGCTGGGAGACGCCCTTGTTGGCGATGCTGGCGATGTCGTACACGCGCACGCCTTTCTCGCCCTCGGCCACGAACAGGTACTCGCCGCGATGCTGGATACAGCGCGCCGTGCCGCTGGCGTGCGGATAACCGTGCTGCAGGACCGACCCCGCCGCCTGGTGCTCAGCGTAGAAGTCCGGGTAGGCGTAGCGTTGCAGGTAACTGCCTATCACCGCCTGGGGTTCGTCCCACTCGGTGACCTGCACGCCGGTGACATGCTCCTGCCCGCCGACATAGGCGATATGGCCAATGAAGTCGATGAAATCGGTGCCGTACATCAGCAACTGCGCCATGATGGCGTTGTTGTCGTTGTTTTTGGACAGGTGGCAGTCCTCGCACTGCTTGGTCTCGGTCTTGCGCACCGTGTGCGGGAAGTGCGGATTCATCGCCTGTGAGCTGTAGCCGCTGGCCGCGATCGGCGGTTGCTGGATATAGATGCGCTCGCGGTTGGCGTTGGTCGAGGACAGCACCAGCGCGGAGGTGGAGCGCACCGGCGCGATCTTGCCCGGGCCGCCGTTCACGCCGCCCTTGGCGGTCTCGCGCCGGCCGAGCATGAAGATCTGGTCGCGCGCCACCTGCGGGTTGTAGGTGGCGAAGTTACGCGACTCGCCGCCCTCGTAGTGGTGGCGTTCGGTCTTGTTGTTGGCCTCGATGGGCAGGTGACAGCCACCGCAACTGGTGGTCCAGGAGGTGTGGCAGGGGTAGCACTCCATCTCCTCGTCCGAGTGGGCCACGCCGTCCGCGATGGCGTCCTCGCCCCAGGCCAGTGTGGAGGTATTTGTGCCCATCAGCTTGGCGCGCGCCGCCTTCTCGTTGTACTGGCTATGTCCGGCGGTGACCGAGTCCTTGACCAGGCTGACCTCCCACTCCAGTTCCGGGTCCAGCACCGAGCGCTGGATCAGCTTGTCGCCGAGCCACTCGAAGCGCCGGCGCCCGTCCGGGTTGCGGATGGCGCCGAGGTCAGTGCCCCCCTCCAGGGCCGCGGGACCGGAGGTGAACAGGTTGGGGTAGGCCTCGGCCGAACCGTGGCAGTCCTTACAGTCGATTTCCACCGCTGCGGCAACCTCGCCGTAGATGTGCCCGTTGCCGTGGTTGTCCTGGGCGTAGTGACAGTCCACGCAGTGCATGCCCGCATCCAGGTGGATGGACGACATATGCACGGCCTTGTTGAACTTCTGGGGGTCCTCGTCGCTGACGACGTTGCCGTCTGCATCGAGCAGGTTGCCCTGCCGGTCGCGCTTGAACACGGCGCGGAAGTTCCACCCGTGGCCGTGGTAATCGGCGAACTGCGTGTCCTGCAGTTGCGGGTTGAGTTCCGAGACTGCCTTGAGGAAATCCACATCAGCCCATTTGCCACGCGTCGCCGCCTCCTCCGGGTTGCGCTCCAGTACCTTGTGCCGCTCCTCGTCGCTGGGGTAGACCTGTTTTTCCGGCCACATGGTCGGCGCATCGGACTCGTAGTCCCACATCGTGTAGCCGAGGTAGCTGTTGACGAACATGTTCGGCTGGTGCATGTGACAGGACATGCACTGGCTGGTGGGAATGGCGCGGGTGAAGGCGTGTTGCAGTGGGTGGCCTTCCTCCTCGGTGGAAATGGTCGGATCCGCGGTCTGCGTCTTGCCGGTATGCCCGAACTGTGCGTAGGGCCCGGAGTGGCGCGGATCGCGGTCATTGGCGTAGACCACGTGACAGGACGCGCAGCCCGAATGGCGGTAATCCCCTGGCTGATCGTTGGTGCCCATGAACCAGGTATGCGGGTCGTTCAGGCGCGTCTTGGTGATGTTGATGACCGGCACCGAGATGCGCGCGCCGGTGCCGGGTCCGCGGTTGGACTGGCGGAAGTCGGGTCGGCCCGGTTCTTCCAGGCGCTGCAGCTGGCCCAGGGCGTTGGGCAGGCCGGTCTCGGGGAACAGGTTGGAAATATTGCGTCCGCCGCGTTCGAATACGCGGAAGATGTCGCCGGGCTTGAGCGTCTCCCAGGCCGGCAGCGGGTAGAGAATGGGCAGCAGGCCCGCCTGTTCGGTCTGTTCGGGGGTCGGTTTCAGCGGCGCGACGATGGCGGCGGGTTCACCCTCGCGCGTGTAGGCCTCGCCCAGCAGGTAGCGCTTGTAGGGCAGGATGCCGTTGTTGTAGGCGGCGCCGCCCCAGAGCATGGCGGAGGTGGCCATCAGGCTGCGCTCCGCCGCCTCGATGATAGGCAGGTGGCAGGCGCCGCAGGCCTCGCGCGCGATGCGGTAGTCCGAGGGGTTGATGAAGCGCACGAATTCCGGACTCTCCTTGTTGAGCAGGGTGTAGGTGCGCTCGGGGTTGGCGCTGGAGGGGAAGTGCCAGGCATCCGGGTAGCGCGGCAGCACGTGGGCTTGCTCCATCGCCGCCAGGTAGGATGCGTCTTCCAGCCCCGCGGTCCCGTCGGGGCGGCGTACCCCGGCGTCACCGCCGTGGCAGTCCGTGCAGCCGAGTTTTACCGCCGGGTTGAGGTGCATGGTCTTGGCGTCGGTCTGCGTGTGGCAGCTTGCGCAGCCGGCTGATTTTGCCTGCACCTGTGCGGCGGTCTGGTTGGTCGGCGCATGCGGCGCGGTGACGTAGTCCCGCTCCACCGCAACCAGTTTGGAGGCGCTCCAGGCCGTTTGCATCCACGCCAGGCTGCCGACCAGGATCGCGCAGGACAGGACACCGTACGCTGTTCTCGTCTTGCTCTTTCTCGTCATCTCTTTCATGGCGCTCACTTTAGAAGGTCAGGATCGCGTTAAACAGCAGGGAGTAGGGGTCCTCGTCGCCGTACAGGTCCTCGAAGCCGTCCCCGGCCAGCAGTTGCGCGTAAGACAGCCGCAGCACGACGTTCTGGCTCATGAACGGTCGCCAGATCAGCGCCGCGGACAGGTCCACGCCGATCTCCTCGTCGATATTGGCCTGGGCGCGTGCCGCTTCCAGCACCTCGGTCTCGGCGAAGGCGAGGTAGTTGGCGTTGAAACTCAGGCGCAGTTCCGGCAGCAGGTCCAGGTCGGTGCCGGCCCCGGCCAGCAGGATGCCCGGGTTGGTGAAATTTGACTGGCCGTGTTCCTTGGACGAGCGCAGGGAATTGAGCACGCCGTTGCGTTGCGACAGCGCCACGCGTCCGCCGCCGATCAGCGGTACACCCTGGCGAATCCAGTAGCTGGTGTCGGCGCCGGCGAACTGCGGGTTCTCGAAGATGGCGTCGAAGCCCTGGGACTTGTCGTCGTAAGGGTCGTCGTCGCCGCTGCCGTAGAGGAAAGACAGGCGCAGGCGAATCCAGTCAAAGTCGATACCGGGTTCGGCGGCGAAAAAGAAGGCCTCGATGTCCGAATCCACGCCGCTGAAGACAGCGTCGTTTTCCTCGCCGTAGGCGAAGTAGGCTGAAACCGTGAGGTTCAGGCGGCCGAAATGGCCGTCACCGTTGTAGCCCACGTAGACAACGTCGTAGTCGCGCAGGCGCTCCCCGCCGATGGACGCGGGGCGCTGGATGAAGTCGTTGTTATCGTAGAAGACATCGTTGTCCTCGCGATTCATGTTGTAGATGATCGTGCCCTGGGAGAAGAAACCCAGTTTGGGCTGGTCCTGCCAGTAGAGATTGAATATGAACAGGTCGTCGTCGCGCAGGTCTTCGGTGACGTCGTTGAGCCCGCTGTTGATATCCTTCTCCATGCGCCGGAACCAGGCCAGGTTGTACTGGAAGCGGTTGTTGTCGCGGGTGCCGAACAGGCGCACGCCGAAGGGCGCGTCCTGGAACAGGAAACCGCGGAAATCGCTGGAAAAGGGCTGGATGCCCACGCGCAGACTGTCGAAATCGTAGCGGTGGGATACGTTGCGCAGGTGCTTGTCGACAAAGGCCGCCTGCAGGCCGATATGGTGGTCGTGGCGGTCCTCCTTGTCGCCTGGGTCGGCGTTTACGCCGCCGTATTCCTCCAGTTCGGTGTAGTTGTAGTTGATGACCGGGGTGAGGCGGAACTCCCAGTCGGGCGGGCGAAACACGGTGTCGCCCTGGTAATAGACCAATTCGATGGGGATGTTCTGGTTGAACAGCCACTGCTCCGTATCGCCCAGTACATCCAGCGAGCCGGCGTTGTTGGTGCTCTGTACCCCCACGGGGGTGGCGACCTCGCGCAACTCGTACACCGTGTCGCTGATGGCCGTGACGTTGAAGAACCAGTCGCCGTGAATGGGCTTGTCGCCCTTGATCGTGTTCTGGTTGTAGGGGTCGTACCACTTGTTGGGGTAGTCCGCCAGGCCCAGGCTGTTCAGACTGTCGACAATGCGCCAGCGATCCGGGATGGGCACTGCTTCGACGTACTGCTCGGCAGTGGGGCGGGGTATGTCGGAGTAGCGGCGCGGCAGTACGGTGCGGCTGCGGCTGGGCGCGACGTCGACCTCGACGATGCCGGTCTCGCTGTCGGGGTCGGCGACCACCTCGCGGTACTCGCAGTCGCGGTTGCTGCCGCGCCCGCGGCGCCGGCCGGTGTTGGAGCGGTCGCGCTCGTCCACGCAGTCAGCGGCGCTGCCGGGTTCCTGCGCCGTCGCCTGGGAGGGTAGCAAGGCCAGCGCGGTGAAGCCGGCGACCAGCACGGGGCTCAGCCATCTCATTCTCATCGGTTACCCTCCCTCTACTTGCCGGAACAGACTTGCTGTTCGCTGCTGTCGATGTACGGGGTCTGCGGGCACTGTACGTAGCGCAGCCGGTCGCCCATCGGTGTGAGATTGTCTGCGCGGATAGCCCTGGGCGCGTTATTGATTGCACCGCCTAGCGCCACGCCCGCCTCGTGCAGGCCCAGGAAGGCGACCATGTCGTCCTGGTCGACGCCGTCGCCGGAAACGCCGATGCCGCCGACCAGTTCCCCGCCGCGGTAAACAGGCACGCTACCGGGGAAAATCTGGATGCCGTTGGCGACGCGGGGCGCCGAGGTGGCCCCGGCGCAGTTGTCGGTGACATCCGGTATCAGGTCGTCGCTGGGCGGAAGGTATTCGACGGCGTTGAAGGGCAGGCCGGCCACGAAGGCCAGGTGCTGCACGATCTGGTTGAATGCCAGGTCGAGCTGCAGGCCGCTGGAGAACACGCTCCACTGGTTATCCACGAAAGATTTGCTGAAAGGGCCGTGGGGATTGCCGCGGATGCCGTCAGGGTAGAAGGGCCGGGACAGGTTGCCGCCGGAGCGATCGGCGAATGCGGTGCCGTCGCTGAGCGCCCCGGGGCCGACGAAGTTTTTCGCCGCCTCGACGTAGTCCGCGATGACGATGGTGTCGCGGGTGGTCACCGGCGGCGTGTTGGCCAGGTCGATATCGATGTAGAACGCATCGGGCAGTCCCGCCAGGAACTCGCCCGCGTCGCGGGAAGAAAACAGCGTCGCCGTGCGCGCTTTTTGCAGCGACACATCGGCGCCGAAAATCGGCGCGTCGCGGGTGCGCAGCATGCCCAGGATCCGCCCCTCGGAGTCCACCACCGAGACCGTGACCCGCACCGGTGTACCCACCGGCTGGCGAATCTGCGCGCGGCTGCGATTGGCCACGGCGATGGCTGAGCTGAGCAGGGTGCGCACCTCGTCGGCGGACAGCGGCGCCACCGACAGGCGGGCGGCGTCGCCGCCGGCGCGGGGCGGAAAGCGCACCTGGTTGTTGTCGTCGACGAAGGTAAAGGCGTCCAGGTCACCGAAGCCGGGCGCCGGGCGGATGCCCGACTCGGGGCGGCCGAAAACCGTACCCGCGACGATGGCGCCGCCGCCGTAGCCGTTCACGTTTATCAGCGAACCCACACCCTGCAGCGTGCTGTAGTCCGGCGCCTGTTCCGGGTCCGCGGGAAGGTTGTTGAAATCCACGTCGCTGAAGCGGAATGTCTTGCCCTCGACGGTGATACGGTTCGCGCGGCGCTGGTTGGGCGCGGCGAAACCGAAGGTGGCGGCGAAGGCGACCATCTCGTCCATGTCGCGGTCGCTGTCGAGGATGTTCTTGTCGATGCTGTACAGGCCATCGGCGATCACGCCGACCCCGCCCACCGGTGTGCCGCCCTTGTACAGCGGGAAGCCGCCCGGGTCGGCGGACAGGCCCAGGGGAGAGCGTTGCGGGCCGACGCTGGTCCCCGGGTCCGGTGAATCCAGTACGAAGTCGCCGCAGGCGAACTGGCTGAACTGCACGCCGAACAGTGGCCCGCCGGGCTGGTTGAACTCCCCGGGATTGAAGTGTTCCTGCACGATCTGGTTGGCGGTGCGTGTGGTGAAGGCGTTGCCCTCACTGGACAGGTAGGCCCCGGTCACCGCCTTGGCAATCGCCGCCAGCGCATCGCCGCCGATGGGGGCGGGCAGGACAATGTTTTCCAGCCCGGTATTGACCGTGGCGGGCAGTGTCGTGGCGATGGTGACTTCCTGCGGCGCCATCTGGTGCACCGCCAGCACGTTGCCCACCCGGTCCACGACCGCGATGGTTGCGTTGACGCCCAGCGCCTGCGCCTGGTGTATCGCCTGCGCGAGCACCCGCTGCACATCCGCCACTTCCAGCCGCTGCCCGCTGTCCGCGCACTGGCCGGTGCACTGCTCGTTGTTCGGGTCCGTGGGCGCCGATGCACCCTCGCCGTTGCCCCCGCTACCGCCGCCGCCACAGGCGTTCAGTAGCAGGACCGCTGAAAGAAACGTTGCGCGCCATTGCATAATCTAGTCTCCCTGGCTGCCCACGGGTGTGGGGTGGGGGTCATTGTCGCCGGGCCGGGCGTCGAGGGCCGGGGTTCCACCCGGCAGGTGGAAGGCATGACAGCCGACACAGTTCACGGAGGTCTCCCCGCGGGTGTCGTCGTGACAGCCCAGGCAGTTGTCGCGATCCGGAATGAGTATATCCGTGGATTCGCTGGACCCGGCGGCGTCGTGGCAGCCCAGGCAGACCGTGTCCGGGTCCTCGGCGGCGAAGCTGAGGTGACTGGCGTGATCGAAATCCGAGCCGCGCAGCCAGTCCTGGGTGATGCGCACCGGGTATACCACCCAGCGGTCCATGATGTCCTGCGCCCCGGTATCGAGTACCACGTGACAGGTGATGCAGCCGGTTTCCGCGAACTGGTAGCTGGCCTCCTTGAGCGCCTCGGCGCGGCCGCAGTCCAGCCCCGAACCGGTGCAACTGGCCGCCGCTTCGCGCTTGCCGGGTATGCGCCGGGGTTTCTTGCCGGCGCGCTGGCTGCGCAGCTGCGGGTCGGTGAATTCGCGGATAAAGTGCGCCTCCATGGCGACGATGGCCGCGCGCAGGTCGCCGTGGGGCAACTCGATGTCCGGTTCGAAAATGTCGAAGCTCAGGCCGTGGCACTCGCGGCAGTGGTTGTCCATGGTGATGGGCTCGAAATGCTCGCCGTCATCCTCCGCCACGTGGCAGTTGTCGCAGCCCAGGGCCGCGCCGCTGCCCTGTTGCTGCACCTTCTCCGGGTCCAGGTGTACGGCGTGATTGAACTTGAGGTTCGAGGTCTCGCTCAGCTCGCCCTCACCCTGGCGTGCGGAGACGACTTCCCAGCCGTGGGCGCCGCCGGGTCCCCGGGGCGTCAGCAGGTCCAGGCGAAATGCCGGGTGGTCCTGCGCGGTAAACGCGGCAACCGCCGCCATACCCTCGGCGGCGCTGAAGCGCTGCGGCTGCAGGTGGCAATCGGTACAGAAGCCGTTGTCCGCACGCACCAGCATGGCCGGTTCGTTGTGCTCGCGGTGGCAACTGGCGCAGCGCACGCCGGTGAATTCCGCGTGCGGGTGGACGCCGAGATCCACGTGTTCGGTCATGTCCCGGTGGCAGTCCATGCAGGCGCCGTCCTCGACCATGACGAACGCCTCGCGGTGGCAGGCCTGGCAGTCCTGGGCGATACCGGCGGTGGCGTGGGGCCCGGCCAGCGGGCCGCTGATCCACAGGTCGTCGTCGGGCAGGGGGGAGTTGCGCAGGGTCTCGGCGGCGTCGGGCAGCAGCAGGACCAGGCCGGGCAGGACGAGGAACAGCAGTAGTACCAGCAGGGCGCCGAGCCAGCTCGCCCGGCGCATGCTGAAGATGCGCTCGGCCAGGTCCATGCTGCCGGCGTAGCTGACGCCTTCGGCCTCCAGTTCCAGGCCCAGGTCAAAGCCGGCCGGAGGCTGGAACAGTTGCAGCCGATAGCCCGGCACACTGAATGTGTCGCCCACGGTCAGCCGCGCCTTGCCGCTGGGCTTGCCGTCTACGTTCGCCTTGAAGCCGCTGGTGGAGAGACGCGCGCCTCCCTTGCCGTCGGGACGCAGGGTCAGTTGGCCGGTCAGTGATGGCAGCTGCAGGGTGTTGTTGCCGCCGCCGCCCAGGGTCAGGGCGTCGCCCTGGTATTGGGTTTCCAGGGACTCGCCCTGTCCGCGACCGGTTACTGTCCTGACCAGGAAATCCACGGCGCGCTACCAGTACACAAAAACGGAAAAGATGTGGATGGCCAGTGCGACGAGCAGCGCCACGGTCAGCGGCACGTGAAAGTACAGCCAGATCTTCAGTAGTGCGCGGTACTGGATGTCGCGCCGTAGCAGGTGCAGGATGACCTGGCGCCGGCCGAACAGCGCCAGCAGGTCGTTGAGGACTTCCGCCTCGGCCTGTTTGCTGGCATTGGGTATGCGCCCGGCCAGTTCGTCGATGATGACCTGCTGCTCGGGATTGCGCGTGGTGCTGACGCTGCCGGACGATTCGACGCGGATGCGGCAGCGATCGCGGCCCAGCAACTGGGCGAGGGCGCTGCCGCCCAGGCGTGTCAGTTCCAGCGCGGACAGGGCCATGGCCTGCAGGTTGGCGTCACAGCGTTGCACGGTGTCGCGGATGCCGTCGTCGACCTCGGCCAGCTCCGCCAGCCAGGCCTGCCGATCGCGCCCCGCGTGATTCTCCGCCAGGCGGCCTGGCAGGTGCAGGTAGACATACAGGCCGTAGATGCCGGTGCCGATGACCAGGCACATGAGCACGTAGGCGAGGGTGTGGACATTGGCGCCGAACTGCGCCGCGCAGTGCAGGGTGGCGACCAGCAGCAGCGCGATGCCCAGGTACACGTGCGCCGAGGCCCAGCCCTGTACGCTGCCCAAATTGGAACTGTAGCGACGCTTGCGGATGCCCAGCACGCTGAGCCAGGCGATCAGCAGCGCGCCGATGGTGCCCAGGGTATAGCCCTGCCAGGTGCCGCCATTGGGTGGTTGCGACGCGTCCAGCCCCTGGCTGACATAGAGCAGGATACTGACGGCCGCCAGCAGCAGTGCCCAGTAGAGGTAGCGGAAGCGCTGCCAGCTGAGCAGGCTCTGGTGCATACTCAGCGCGCCTCGACCAGTTCGATGAACTGTTCCGGACCCAGGCGCACCGCGGCGCCGGTGGGGCAGGCGCGGACGCAGGCGGGACCGCCGGCCAGGTCCATGCAGGCGTCACATTTTACCGCCTTCTTGCCGGCGTCTTTCGATTGCGCCGAGGGCTCGAAGCTCGCCGGTTCGCCGGGCCCGGCGCCACGCCCGAAGAACAGCCAGGACAACAGCCCGGGTTTGGGTTGCGGGGCGTAGCTGAGTTTGATGGCGTCGTAGGGGCAGTTGGTCTCGCAGTTGCCGCAACCGATGCAACTGTCGGTAATGAAGACCTCGCCGTTGGGGGAGCGGCGGATAGCGTCGGGGGGGCAGTCCTTCATGCAGTGCGGCAGTTCGCAGTGCCGACAGACGATGGGCACGTGCAGCGCGGCCAGTGAGTCGCCTTCCTCGCGGCGCAGGCGCGAGATGCCGCCGTGGGTTTCCGCGCAGGCTTTTTCGCAGTTGTCGCAGCCGACGCACAGCGTCTCGTCGATGATCAGGGCATTGGTCGCCTCGCCCAGGCCCTGGTCCATGAGGAAGCCGATGGTGCGGGCGGATTCCGGTTGCGAGGCCATGGAGTTGCTCTGGCGCAGGTTGTCGCTGAGCTTGTCCTGCAGCACCTTGACGTGCTCGCGGTGGCTGTCCACCAGCGCCAGGAACTCGCTGCGACGCACTTCCAGGGTTTCCGTGCGCACCGCGGCGATCGCGGTATCGCGACGCAGCGGCGCGCCCATCAATGCGAGCTGGCCGACCTGTTCACCGGAGTGATGTTGCGCGACCACCAGCTCCCGGCTGCCGCGCGACAGCACCACGGTGCCGGAGCGGATGAGGTGCAGGCAGTCGCCCTCACTGCCCTCCTCGAACAGTACCTCCCCCGCCTTGAACTCGTGGGTCGCCACCCTGTCGGCGATATCGCCCAACTGCTCCAGGCTCATCTGCGGCCTGAACGCGGCCTGCAGCGCGCGAATCTTGAACGCGCGGTCGATGCTCTCACGCACCTGCTCGTTGGAGCTCATCAGCTTGACCATGATGCGGCGCGGCGTTTCGATGATAATCGTATTTTCCTTGACCACGGCGCTGCCCTGCCGCGGGCGCCCGGAGATCAGGCTCATTTCGCCGAAAAACTGGCCGTTGCTGATCGCGTGCCACGGGCCGTCTTCCTCGAGTTGCATGTCCACGTCGCCGACCACCACGGTAAAGAAGCTGGTGGAGAACTCGCCGTGCCTGTACACCGGCTTGCCCGCCTCGACGAACACCGTCGAGCGCTCACCACCGTCGGGGGCGTCGCCCATCTCCGCGGCGGGCAGGCTGACCATGATGCGGCTCTCGATAATCAGCTCGCGGAAGGCCAGGGGGTTCATCTGCCCGAACATGGGCACCTTGCTCTGCAGGAAGGTGAGGACCTCCTCGGCGTCCATGACGAAGGGCAGGCCGGAGAACTGGTCCTGCAGTAGCGGATAGTCGGCGGGCTTGGTGTCTTTGCCGTGGATGTACTCGATGACATCGTAGCCCTGGTTCATGGCCTGCTTGATCAGCGGGTAGCCGCCCAGGGCGCCGATGATGTACAGGCCGGGCACGTTGCTCTGGTACTGCCTGTCGACATCCGGCACGGCGTCCATGCTCGGGCTGGCAATTTCTATGCCGCAGGACTCGACAAAGCTGCGCGGCGGGATGGTGCCCAGGCGCGCGATGATGCGGTGGCAGGGTACCCGCTCCTCACCCGATGGCGTATTGAGCACGATTGCACCGATGCCACCGGGCGCGGCGGGCAACTCCAGCGCGGCCACAGTGCTCTCGTAATAGCAGTGGAAATCGCGGCCCTTGTCGTTGATCGCCGCGAGTACGGCGTTCAGGTTGCCCTCCTTGGCGCGGGCAAACTCGTTCTTGCGGTTGACGATGTAAACTTTGTTGTACTGCGCCAGGGCGATGGCGTTTTCGATGGCGGCGTCACCCGCGCCGACCACGACGATGGTCTCGGACTTGAAATCCTCCGGGTCGTCCAGGGTGTAGCGCACGAAATCCGACTCGTTGTCACCGGGAACACCCAGCGCCCGCGGGTTGCCCTGGGTGCCGATGGACAGCACGATGTGTTCGGCGCCGATGCTGTCGCCGCTGGCAAGGCGTATATTGAAGTCGCCGCGGCTGCCCTCGATGGCGGCGACCTCGCTGTCGTAGCGAATGTTGATGCCGGCGTCGATACTGTCCTGCCAGCCGCCGAGGATCTCCTCGCGTTTGCCGGCCACGAAGGGCACCGGGCTGCGCAGCTGCAGAAACCCGGGCTCGTCCATGACGTGCTTGCCTTTCTGGTACTTCTGGATGGTCTTGGCGAAGGTGGAGAAACCTTCCAGCAGGATGTAGCTCGGCTGTGCGGCCCCGGCTTCCCTGTCGTAGT
The DNA here is from genome assembly GCA_002699145.1 of Halioglobus sp. Lineage (GTDB taxonomy): Bacteria > Pseudomonadota > Gammaproteobacteria > Pseudomonadales > Halieaceae > Marimicrobium. The sequence goes on along the minus strand of PABK01000032.1, from coordinate 2,653 downwards.
GGGCGGCTCGGCCGGCCGCGCTCAGACCGGCAGGTCCCGCGCCGATGACGGCAATATGATACCTGTCAGCCAACTAGCCAACTCCCTGTTATTGTGGTGGTGTCAGGGATAAAAAAATATGCGAGCGGCGCGACCGTTCGCATGTCTCCGGGTTTCCAATTAGCCTAGCCGCTCTACCTGCCAAGTCAAGTGTCGTCTGCGCCAGGTTCGCCGCGCATGCGCAGGGTCGCCATGGCTGCCGATGACTGCGGGTCACGCAGCGCGGTGTCCTGGCCGACGAGCGCGAAGCGGGCGTTGCGGCGCACACGCAGGCGCACGTCCTGCAACTGGATACAGTCGCCATGCTCCACTGTCACGGTGTTGCGGATGAGCACGCCATTGACCGTGGTGCCATTCGATGAGCCCAGGTCCTGCAGCTGCAGAGATCCGTCTTCCAGGCTAAGCCTGGCGTGGCGTCGGGAAACCTGGGCCGAGGGCAGGGTGAGGTCACATTCCAGGGCCCTGCCGATCTCGAGACACGTGTCGATGCCAAACGTCTGGCCCGCCAGCGGCCCGCTTTCCATTTCCAGCAGCCAGGGATAGTCTTCCGGCGGACGTGCGCGGCCACCGCGGGCTGGTTCGCCCCTGCGCCGCTCCTCGACCGGGGCGATATTGTCCAGTCTGCGCCGCTCGACGAAAGGGGGATGTGCATGCACCCCGTCGCTGCCGATGCGGAAAAACCAGGCAAACAATACGACCAGCGGAAAGGCCAGGATAGAGACCACCAGGATGCCGCGCGATATCTGTGGCCAGTCCAGCCCCAGGGCGGAAAACACCAGCTCACTGACCTGCAGCGCGACCCAGCAGGCAATGATATAAAGCAGGCAGGCGCGGGGCAGCCCGCGACGTCGTATTTCGCGCAGGAGTGACCCTACTGAATAACCGCGGTTGCTCATGGAAAGCGCGCGGGCCCTGTCGCCAGTTGCACCGGTCAGTCTCAAGTATTGGCGCGCCAGGGCCTGTTGTCCAGCAGGGCCTGGCGCGATGCCGTTTTCTGCCTGCCGGGGCGGGAATCTCGGCTACAATCAATGACAGCACACACCGTCGTCCGCCGGGACAACGGCCCGGCAATACAACAAGACCACTAAGCGACCACGGAGTTGATTATGTACGACGACCTCACACTGGAAAATTTCATGGCGGGGCTGAAAAAGCGCAACCCGAACGAGCCGGAGTTTCACCAGGCGGTGCACGAGGTGGCGGAATCGGTCATCCCGTTCATCCTGGAGAATCCCCGCTACCAGCAGGCCGGCATCATCGAGCGCATGACCGAGCCCGACCGCACCATCATCTTCCGTGTGGTATGGGAGGACGACGAGGGCAATATCCGCGTCAACCGCGGCTTCCGCGTGCAGTTCAATAATGCCATCGGGCCGTACAAGGGCGGGCTGCGCTTTCATCCCTCGGTCAACCTGAGCATTCTCAAGTTCCTTGGTTTCGAGCAGACCTTCAAGAACAGCCTGACCACCCTGCCCATGGGCGCGGGGAAGGGGGGGGCGGATTTCAATCCTCGCGGCAAGTCCGATCGCGAGGTGATGCGCTTTTGCCAGTCCTTTATGACTGAGCTGGTACATCACATTGGCCCCAATACGGACGTGCCGGCCGGGGATATCGGTGTCGGGGCCCGCGAGATCAGTTACATGTTCGGCCAGTACAAGCGCCTGGCCCACGAGTTCACCGGGGTGCTCACGGGCAAGGCGCTGGAGTTCGGCGGCAGCCTGATACGCACCGAGGCCACCGGCTACGGCAACGCCTACTTTATGGAGGAGATGCTCAAACACCACGGCGACTCCACCAAGGGCAAGACCTGCGTGGTCTCCGGCTCGGGTAACGTGGCTACCTACTGCGTGCAGAAAATCACCCAGCTGGGCGGCAAGGTGGTGACCATGTCGGACTCGGACGGTTTCATCCACGATGCGGACGGTATCGACGAGGAAAAGCTCGCCTGGATCATCGACCTGAAGACCAAGCGGCGTGGACGTATCGCCGAGTACGCGGAGAAGTACGGCTGCGATTACCACGAGGGCAAGCGTCCCTGGGGCGTACCCTGTGATCTGGCCTACCCCTGCGCCACCCAGAACGAGCTGGACGGCGACGACGCCAGGGCCCTGGTGGCCAACGGCTGCAAGGCCGTGTCCGAGGGCGCCAATATGCCCACCACCCTGGAGGGCGTGGAGGTGTTGCTGGAGAACAAACTGCTCTACGGGCCGGGCAAGGCGGCGAATGCCGGCGGTGTGGCCGTGTCGGGGCTGGAAATGACGCAGAACAGCATCCGCATGGCCTGGACCTCGGCGGAGCTGGAACAGAAGCTGTGCGACATCATGGTGAATATCCACGCGCAGTGCGCCAAGCATGGCTACCAGGACGGCTACACTAACTACGTCAGGGGCGCGAACATCGCCGGCTTCATCAAGGTGGCCGATGCGATGCTGGCCTACGGGGTGATCTGAGTCGCCGTGCCGGACGTGTCTTGATAGAGCGGGTTGCGCCAGCCGAACCTTCCACGTGGGAGGCTTCTCACATTGGGTCGTTCTTGGGCCTAATCGAACCTCCCGCGGGGGAAGTGTCCCGGTCGGTCGAAAAGCAGACTCCCTCCCCGGGACACTTCCCCCGC
>PABK01000031.1 GCA_002699145.1 Halioglobus sp. | reverse complement strand
TCGTTCCCGCCGCCCCCGTCATTCCCGCCGCCCCCGTCATTCCCGCCGCCCCCGTCATTCCCGCCGCCCCCGTCATTCCCGCGAAAGCGGGAATCCAGATTCCTGCGAGATGCTCTGGATCCCCGCTTTCGCGGGGATGACAAAGGGGCGGGGATGACAAAGGAGCGGGGATGACAAAGGAGCGGGGATGACAAAAGGAGCGGGGATGACAAAGGGGCGGGGATCACAAAGTTCGCGTCCCCCTCGTCATTCCCGCGTAAGCGGGAATCCAGGTTGCTGCGAGATGCTCTGGATCCCCGCTTTCGCGGGGATGACAAAGGAGCGGGGATGACAAAGGAGCGGGGGATGACAAAGGGGCGGGGGTGACGAAGGAGCGGCATCAGGCACATACAAGTATCCCCGCCGAAGCGGGGACGCGTGCAAGGTGCAGGAAAAGTCTGAACGGACCGGGATGTAAAATGGTAAACGGCCCTGGCCACCATCTCGCAATGAGTGTCAGTCCTTTGACGGGCAACCACTCCGTAGAAAACGGTTTGGTCTCGCAGACAACCAGGGCCATATTGACTATGGCCCAACGACCGCCCTGCGGGAAGTAGGCAGTTCCCTATCTTTTTAGGCCGTATGTCCTGTAAACGGCTTCCCGCCGGCGGGCGGTCAGCGCGCGTTGAACGTGCCGCCGTCGCTGGTGATGACCTCGCCGACCACGTAGGCCCCGGCGCGGGAGCACAGGAATATGGCCAGACCGGCGATGTCCTCCGGCGTCCCCACGCGGCCGCGCGGATTAGCCTCGCCCACCGCGCCCCAGTCCACGCCTTCGGTCTCGCCGCCGTATCCCACACCCGTACTGAGCATCCAGGTCGGGTAGGGGCCCGGAGCGATGGCATTGCAGTTGATGTGCTCCTTGGTCAGGTGCGCGGCGAGAAAACGTGTCAGGTGGTGCACCGCCGCCTTGGAGGCGCCGTAGCTGAATACGTCGAAAATGGACGATTGCAGGCCATCGATGGAGCCGATGTTGATCACCCGCGCCGGGTCCTCGGCGTCGCCGGCCGCACGCAGCAGCGGCAACAGTTTCTGTGTGAGGAAGAACACGCCCTTGACGTTGGTGTCCATCACCTTGTCCCAGCCCTGTTCCGGGAACTCGTCGATCGGTGCGCCCCAGGAGGCGCCGGCGTTGTTCACCAGGATGTCGAGCTTCCCTTCGCGCTCGACCAGCGCGTCGGCGAGCGTGGTGCAGCCGGCCACCGTCGACAGGTCCGCGGGCAACGAGATGCACTCGCCGCCGTATTCCTGCGCCAGGCGCGCGGCGGTGGCGTCACAGACATCCGCCTTGCGCGAGCTGATGTAGACCTTCGCGCCGCCGGCGAGAAAGCCCGCGGCGATCATCTCGCCGATACCGCGCGAACCGCCGGTGACCAGGGCGGTCTTGCCGGCGACGGAAAAAAGATTGGAAAAGTCGGTACTCATAGTGTGTTGCTCCGCTTGTGCTGCCGCGCCCACCGGGCGCGGCGTGAAATTACCGGCCCTGTGCCTGCTCGTTGGCGCCCAGGGCGAAGGGATGCTCGAAATCCGCCTCGTAGGCGCCCTCGGGATTGGCGCGCACCGCCGCGTCCAGGCCCACGGCGTCCTCGCCCACCAGGATGCGCCAGCGTCCCTCGCGCACGCCGGCGAGGATGATGCGCGCGGCCTCGTCCGCGCTGGTCGGCGCCTCTTGCTCGAACTGCTCGGCGCCGGTCATGGCCATCTGCCGCACCATGTCGTCACTCATATCCGCAGCCGCCGGCTCGATGCGCGCCCAGCGCTCGCGCAGGCCCGCCACCGCGGCGTCGTCCATATCCTCGGGCTCGCCCATCCACATGAGCTGCGTATTTTTCGCGATGGGCGTGCCTATGTGCCCGGGCATGACCACGGACACGCCGACGTGGGGCGCGTTGCAGCGCATGTCCACCAGCAGCGATTCGGAAAAGCCTTTCACGGCAAATTTCGCCGTGCTGTAGGCGCTGTGCTCGGTGTGCGCGCCCAGGCAGGCCCAGAAGCCGTTGACGCTGCTGGTGTTGATGATGCGCGCCTCGGGGGCGGCGACGACCATGTCCAGGAACACGCGGCAGCCCAGGTACACGCCGCCCCAGCAGATGGCGAAGGTGCGGTCCCACTGTTCGCGCGGGTCGTTGATGAAGCTCTGCCCGCCGGAAATGCCGGCGTTGTTGAACAGCAGGTGGATATGGTCTGTGGCATGCTGCTGCGCGACCTCGTCGCGCAGGCGCTGCAGCTCCGACTCGCTGGTCACGTCGCAGCGGTGGGCGGTGACACGCACGCCCTCGCTGATCGGCCCGGCACACAGGTCCAGCGTGCCCTGCATACCCTCTTCGGACAGGTCGCAGAAGGCGACGTGGCAGCCGGCCTGCGCCAGCTGGGTCACCAGTGCGCGACCGATGCCGCTGCCTCCGCCGGTAATCACGGCGATCCTGTTGTCGAATGATTCCAAGGCGAATACTCCGCGTGTGGTGGGTCCGGGCGGGACGGCGGCCCCGCGGGGGGCACAGTCCATCACAGAGCCAGCGAGTGGTCAAATCGAGGCGCCCGCCGGCGGCGGGGGCTGCGCCGCCGCTGGCAGGGCGGCGGCAACAGTCTGGCGCCGACGTCGTTGCCGGCCTTACACTGTAGCCCCGCGGATATGCAGGTAATCGCCGTGAAAGTGCCACTGGCTGTACTTGTCTTCGTTGTGCTTGCCGGCTTCGGCGGCAGCGCCTGGTTGAGCCGCCCGGTGGTACAGGGTGAGCTGGATGCGGCGATGCTGGACGGCATCGCCGCGGCGCCCCTGGCGCGCGCCCTCACCCTGGCCAAGGGCCGCGACGGCGCGCTGTGGCTGGTGACCTCGGCGCAACGCGACGGGATCACCGCGGTGGACGTCAGTGCCGCCAGCGGCCGCCCGTTCGAGGATGCGTTGCAGGCCTGGACCGCGCTGGGGGAGGCGGGCTTGCGCGCCCTGGCGGGGCGGAACACGCACTTCCTCGCCTGGGACGAACTGGGGCTGCCGCTGGCCGCGCGCCCGGCACACATCGCCGCGGGCACCAACTTCGCCGCGCACGCGCGCGAGGTCGGGCACGAGGACGAGCCCTTTCTTTTCCCCAAGCTGTCGAGCCCGACGCCCTGGGACGCCGCGGTGCCCGCGCGCGGACGCCTGGACCACGAGGTGGAGTTGTGCGCGGTGACCCTGGATGCGCACACCACCGCGCGCCCGGCGCGCCTGGGTTACCTGTTGTGCGGCGATTTCACCGACCGCTGGGCGCTGGTCAGGGATATCGACCTGGACGGCCCCATGGGCCGCAGCGGCTTCCCCGGCGGCAAGGGCGGCGCCGGCATGCTGCCGGTGGGTCCACTGTTGGTGATCCCCGCGGAAGAGGCCTTTTACCGTGACATCGACCTGCGGCTCTATGTCGACGGGACGCTGCGCCAGCACGCTAGCGCGGCGAACATGATCTGGTCGCCGCGGGAAATTCTCCAGCGGGCGCTGGCGGACTGCGCGCCGCACTACGCGATCGGCGCACAGCGCGTGCGCCTGACCGACTGCCGCGCCATCGCCCCGGGCACCCTGGTGCTCACCGGCACGCCCGAGGGCGTCCTGTTCAAGCCGCTGACCATCTGGAACCCCTGGGCGTATCTGCGCCCCGGCGACGAGGTCACCAGCATCGCGACCTACCTCGGGCTGATGCGCAATACGGTGGTGGCAGCCGGCGGCGTTGTCGCCGCGCCCTGACGCGCCTGCGGCTGCGCGAGAACGCCGCAGACTTTACCGACAGACGCCTGCTACAGCGCGCCGGCCACCTGTTGCTCGCCGTGCGCGCGGCGATGGATTTCCAGGAAGGCCGCCGCCAGCTCACTGCCCCGGGGCATCTCGCCGAGTACTCGAAAACCCAGCGCCCCGGCCGGTCGCGGCCTGTCGCGCAGGCGGTTGAGGCCGTTGCTGAAGCGGAAGTCCAGGCGCGAACTGGTTACCTGTGCGCCGACAAACCAGGCATACACCGCGTGGCGCTCCTGGTCCGAGCCCTTGCGGTTGAACACGCGGTGCACGAAATCGACGCACTGCTCGCCGGCGCAGTCGCGATAGTTGTACGTGGCGGCGTGCCGCCAGGTCGTCATGTCGCGGGGATAGAAGCGCATCTCCTGTACGCGGCCACGTTCCTCATCGGGCGCCACCAGCACCGCCTCGAAGTGGTCGCTGTAGGGAATGCGCAGGGCGCGATCGCTGCTGGCGGCGACCTCGGCCAGCGTGCTGCCGGGGTACATCGCGGCGATAACCTCCAGCGCAGCGTCCCCCTCGCGTGGCCCCGCGGTCGCCAGTTGCAGGCCGGCGACGGTGGTGGCGATCGCGATACTGGCCAGCAGCGGCGCACCGGCGCCGGCGCGCGTGGTGCCGGTCTCGGCGGCGGGAAGCGCCTCCAGTTGCGGCCGCGCGCGCAGCGCCAGGCAGAACAGCAACCCCATGCAGACGGCCAGCGCCAGCCACTGCAGGTCCGCGTGGCCGGCCATGTCGATCTGCGAGCCGCGCGCGAGGTCCACGCCCAGGATCAGCCAGACGCGCAGCGCGTTGGTGAACACACCCAGGAGCGCGCCCAGTGCACCGAGGGCCAGTACGCGCCACAAGCGGGTGTACAAAAGCAGGCCGAAACTGTAGCCAAGGAAGCCTCCCATCAGCACGAAGGTCAGGCCGGAACAGGCGTCGACCACCACGTAGCGTTGGCCGTTCACCCAGGCGACGTATCCCTCGATGCTGTAGTCGGCGCCGACGGCGCGGGCGAACCATTCAATCCAGTGCACCGTGAGCTGGCGCAGCGGGCCCTGCAGCAGGTCGCCGCAGGGCACCATCATGAACAGCAGCGCCAGGGCGGGGAACAGTGCGGCGTAGACCTGCCGTCCCAGCACGCTGAGCACGATACCCTGCAATAGCAGCACCAGGGCGAGGTGCTGGCCCAGTTGTATGTCCACCAGCCACGCGGCACTCCACAGCGCCAGCCCGGGCAGGACGAACAGCAGGCCCGCGTAATCCGGCTGCGGCGTCAACGCCAGCAGGCGCTGCCGGTGATGCCACAGGCAGGCGTACAGCACCGTGGGCAGGATCAGCCAGGCGTACTGGTAGGTGTCGCCTGTGCCCCACACCTGCGCCAGGGATACGACCACGGGCCACAGGATGGCGGCGCAGGCCGCGCTGCACAGCGTCAACAGCGCGATGGCGCGACGCCACTGCGCGGGCAGGGGCGTCGACGCGGGGGCGGGCGCTGCGGCGAGGGCCGCCTCGCGCGCGGGGTAGAAACCCGCTTGCTGTCGGTACTCGAAGGGCTGCAGCAGCACCGGCCCCAACGCGGTGTCCTCGTCGCGGTGGAAATACTCCAGCCCGAAATGCGGCAGACGCGCCTTGTCCGGGCTCACATAGGTGCCGAACAGCCGGTCCCATACGGTCAGCAGTGTGCCGTAGTTGCTGTTGGTTTCACGCGCCTCGCTGGAATGGTGCACCGCGTGTACGGCCGGTGTCACCAGCACCGAGCGCAGCGCGCGGTCCAGCGCCGGTGGCAGGCGGATGCTGGCATGGGTGTACAGCGCCGACAGCGAGGCGATGAAAAAGTAGACGCCAAGGGCCTCGGCGGAGTAGCCCACGGCGAACAACAGCAGCATCCCGGTGCCGGTCACCAGCACGACCTCCAGCGGGTGGTGTCGTTCGGCGGTGGTGACGTCGATATGGGTGTCGCTGTGGTGAGTCAGGTGTGTGCGCCACAGCAGGGGCACCTCGTGGAAGATGCGGTGTTCCCAGTAGCGCCAGCCGTCCAGCAGCAGGATGACCAGCAGGGATTCGAACCACAGTGGCAGGCCCGCATCGCGCAGCGGGCCGCCCGGCAGGTCCGCGGCGATGGCGTTCAGGTCGTGGGAGAAGAGGATGCCGGCGGCGATGCCGCCGATCAGCATCAGGCCGATATTACTCAGCCAGCGATGGCGAACGGGAGTCAGTTCCCTGCGCCAGGGCGAGAAACGCTCCAGCGCCAGCAGGCAGACGAGGCCGAGGACGAAGACGCCAGCGGTCGACGTGAAAAAATCCACCTGCGCTGTCCCCTGCCTGTCCCTGCCCCGGGAGGGGGGTTACTTGCGGTTGTTGCGACGCTTGATGAGCTGCACGCCGACGATCAGGCCGAGCCCGGTGAGTGCCGCCGCGCCGCCCAGGCCGATGGGCAGTGCACTACCGACCTGTGTCGATACCGATATGCCGACGTCCGTGCCCACATCCCGGCCCAGCTGACCACCGACGGGCGTTCCCACGATCTGGCTGGCCGCGGCCAGGGACGCGCAGGTCGCCAGGCTCAGCGCCGCGCAGAACTTTACTGCCGTGTGCTTGAAGGTCTTCATAGCTATCACCCCGCTGTCGTTGCGAAATGTCGCGAAGGTTGTACAAAATTTATGCAATCTGCAGGCCTGTTTGAAAATGTATTTCAATATCAGTAAGTTACTGTTAGAGGGGGGGTGAGGCAGGGGCGCGATGTAAAGATTCCTGACAGCCGAGCGGGGCGCGATCTCAGCCCCAGCCCTCACGCTCGAGGTAGTCGTCGTCCAGGCCGAAGTAGTGCGCAACCTCGTGCAGCACGGTGCGCGCGATCTCCTCGCGCAGTGCCTGCGGCGGCAGCCCCAGGTCCAGGTGCGGGCCGCGGTAGATATAGATCACGTCGGGCAGTTGGCCGGCGTAGGTCGCCTCGCGCTCGGTCAGCGGCGTGCCGATGTAGATGCCCAGCAGGTCACGTGCGCCGCCCGGGACCTCGGCGCCCGGCTCGTCCTCCACCAGCACGGTGAGCTGTTGCAGCGCCTCGCGCACCCAGGGCGGCAGGTCGGCGAGCACCGCTGCGACCAGGTCGTCGAATTCAGCGTTGTCCACGGCGCCGCCTCAATCGCGCCGCAGCGCCCAGTAGCGCGGCTGGTCGACGAACAGGCGCCCGGCGACGGTCTGGCGCAGGTGATCGGCCAGGCCCGGCGTGTCCAGCGGCAGGTCATCGCGCAGGCGGGCGGACAGCTCGCGGCGCAGCGCATCGAGGTCGCCGCTGGCGTCCAGCAGCTGGCGCAGCTGCTCGTGTTCCGCGCGCGCCAGTTCGGCGCCGTAAAGCAGCTCGCGCTGGGCGATACGCAGGGAGTTGGCGCCGACGCGCGCCAGGAACTGCCGGTGCGGGTCCAGGTCCGGCGCCAGTTCCTCTTTGAGGAAGGCCGCCACGCCCTCGATCAGTTCGGCGGGCATGGGCAGTTGCGTGCCCGTGTCCAGGGCGCGGTCGGCCTCGGGCAGGGGGTAGTCGCCGGGGATGAGCAGGTTCACACAGTCCATCTGCGCCTCGGAGGAACGCCGCCCGATCACGGGCCGCTCCAGGCTGGGGGTCTCGCCGCTGCGCCAGCCCTGGGCCATCTGCAGGGTCACCGCCGCCCACCAGAAGGAGCCAAACACCTGCCAGAACGCCAGCTCGTCCGCGCTCACGTCGGTGCCGGCGGCCTCGTTGTAGCCGTCCAGCAGCTCGTCGATGGCGCCGAAGCCGCCCACCGGCAGCGCGGCGTTGCCGAAGCGCCACGAGTTGACGCACAGCCAGCCGAGGTCGCGCACCGGGTCGCCGATATGCGCTAGTTCCCAGTCCAGCACTGCGACGATACCGTGTTCGTTCACCATCAGGTTGCCGTTGCGGAAGTCACCGTGCACCAGCGCCGTGCGCGAGCGCCGCGGCAGGTGCTCGCGCAGCCAGCGCCAGCAGTAGTCGATCATCGGCTGCGGCGCGTCCAGCTCGCGGTACACCGCGAAAGTCTCGTCCACCAGGGTGGCCGGATCCACCACCGGCAGGTGGTCGTCGAGCCGCGCCGCGCGCCAGTCGATGGCGTGCACCTGCGCCAGTACGCGGCCGCACTCGCGCGCCAGGCGCGGGCGCACCTGCGCCAGCTGCGGCGACTGCACGATGCGCTTGCCCAGGGTCTCGCCCTGCAGCCACTGCATGAGGAAGCCGTCGCCGAGGCCGTCGCCGGGTTGCAGCACATAGCGCACGGCGGGGCAGGGCACGCCGGCCGCGGCGGCCAGTTGCAGCAGCCGCGCTTCCGTGGCCAGGCTGATGCCGCCGACCGCCGCGGCCTGCCCGGCGGTGGGCTGGGCGCGGCGCAGGGCCAGGCGCAGCGTATCGCCTGCGGCGTCGCGGTAGCTGACGCACCAGGTCTCCTGGCTGGCGCCGGCGGTCAGTTGCGTACAGCCGTCCAGTTGCGCGCCGGCGTCGATTTCGCGCGCCAGCAGCGCCGCCAGCGCGGTGTCCAGTGCGGTGATCGCCTGCTGCGCCATACCGTTCAGCCCACGCCCTTGGGTTTTTGCTGCTGCATGAAACCGAACAGGTAGCCGGCCACGCGGCGCATCTGGATCTCGTCGGCGCCCTCCGTAATGCGGTAGCGCCGGTGGTGGCGGTAGATGTGCTCGAAGGGCTTGTAGCGCGAGTAACCCAGGCCGCCGTGCACCTGCATGGCGGTGTCGGCGGCCTCGCAGCACAGGCGGTTGGCCTGGTAGTTGCAGATGGATACCTTGTCCGAGACGGAGAACGCGCCGTCGCGGTCCATCAGCCAGGCGGTCTTGTGCACCAGTGCGCGCAACATCTCGCAGCGCGCCTGTAATTCCACCAGCGGGAACTGGATGCCCTGGTTGCTGGCCAGGGCCTTGCCGAAGGGCTTGCGCTCGCGCGCGTAGGCCACCGCCTCGTTGACGCAGTACTGCGCGGCGCCCAGGGAGGAGGCGGCCTGGCGGATGCGGTTCTCGTTGAAAAAATGCTGCGCCACCTGCAGGCCGCGGCCCTCGCCGCCGAAGATCGCGGCGTCTGGCACGCGCACGTCGGTGAAGCTGACGCGGGCGTGGTCCGAGGGCATGTTGAAGGTCCACAGGAACTCCTCGACCTTCACCCCGGGCGTGTCCATGGGCACCAGGAAGGCGGTGATGCCGCGCGCGTCGCCGGGCTCGCCCGAGGTGCGCGCCATCACCAGGTCGGCGGCCGCCACGTGCACGCCGGTGTTCCAGGTCTTCTCGCCGTTGATGACCCAGTGCTCGCCGTCGCGCCTGGCGGCGGTCTCCATGTACGTGGCGTCGGAACCGTGCGCCGGCTCGGTGATGCCGACGGCGAAGCCGGCGCGGGCGTTTTTCAGGTCGTCCAGCCAGGCGGCCTGCTGTGCCTCGCTGCCGTACTCGAGCATCAGCAACAGGCCGATGTTGTTGCCGACGATGGAGTGTTCGTTCTGCAGGTCGTTGTGCAGGCCCAGGCCCTTCGCCGCCAGGTGCTCGCGGATGATCGCCATGCCCAGGTTGCTGCCGTCGCGGCCGCCGTGCTCCGCCGGGAAGGGGTAGCTGTAGATGTTCGCCGCTATCGCCAGTTGCTTGGCCTCGTGCAGCAGGGCTTCCCACGCCTCGTTGGGCAGGCCGCCGCGCTCCCAGTCCGTGCGCGCGTCCTCGCGCCGGTGGTCGAAAAAGCGCCGGTTGTCGTCGGCCTGCTCCAGGGGCTTGATGCGCTGCTCGATAAAGTCGTCGATCTCCTCGAGGAAGGCGGCGATATCAGCGGGAATGTCAAAGTCCATGCACGGCTCTCCTGTGGCTGCGCCAGCCATTGTCATTCCCACGCACGCGGGAATCCAGT
>PABK01000030.1 GCA_002699145.1 Halioglobus sp. | reverse complement strand
TCGCGCCAGCCCCGTCATTCCCGCGCAAGCGGGAATCCAGGGTCTGCCCCCGTACACTGGATCCCCGCTTGCGCGGGGATGACGAGAATGACCGTCGGGCCTCCTCTGCAGACTGGTTCCCCGCTTGCGCGGGGATGACGGGAATGGCCGTCGGGCCTCCTCTGCAGACTGGTTCCCCGCTTGCGCGGGGATGACGGGAATGGTCATCGGGCCTCCTCCGCATGCTGGATTCCCGCTTGCGCGGGGATGACGGGAGTGGTCATCGGGCATCCTCCGGCAGCCACCTGAGTGCACTGCGCACCGGGTTGGGCGTCAGGCCGCCCATCGCGCACAGTGAAGCCTGTTCCATGGTATCGCACAAGTCCGCCAGCAGCGCGCGATTGGCCGCCACGTCGTGCCCCGCGGCAATGCGCTCGAGCACCTCCACGCCACGCACCGCGCCGACCCGGCAGGGGGTGCACTTGCCGCAGGACTCGGCGGCGCAGAACTGCATGGCGAAACGCGCCTGCTGCAGCATGTCCACGCTGTCGTCGAACACCACCACCCCGCCGTGGCCGAGCATGGCGCCCATCGCCGCGTAGCGCTCGTAGTCCATGGGCGTGTCCCAGGCGGACTCGTCGAGGTAGGCGCCCAGCGGCCCGCCGACCTGCACCGCGCCGATCGGCCTGCCGCTTGCGGTGCCGCCGCCCAGGTCCTCCAGCACCTCGCGCAGGGTGATGCCGAAGGGCAGTTCCAGCAGGCCGCCGCGGCGCACATTGCCGGCCAGTTGCACGGTCAGCGTACCGCGCGAATCGCCGTGGCCGAACTCGCGGTAATAGCCGGCGCCGCGCGCCAGCACGGTGCTGGCCGCGGCCAGGGTGAGCACGTTGTTGACCACCGTGGGGCGGCCGAACAACCCCTCGATGGCAGGCAGCGGCGGCTTGGCGCGCACCATGCCGCGGCGCCCCTCCAGACTCTCCAGCAGGGCGGTCTCCTCGCCGCAGATGTAGGCGCCGGCGCCCATGCGCAGCTCCAGCTCGAAGCCGCGGCCGCTGTCGAGAATGTCCTCGCCGAGGTAGCCGGCGGCGCGGGCGCGCTGCAGGGCCGCGGCCAGCACTTCCCGGGCGCGCGGGTACTCCGAGCGCAGGTAGATATAGCCGTGCTCAGCGCCGACGGCGAGGCCGGCGATGATCATGCCTTCGATAAGCTGGTACGGGTCGGACTCCAGCAGCAGGCGGTCGGCGAAGGTGCCTGAATCCCCCTCGTCGGCGTTGCACACGATGTACTTGCGATCGGCCTCGGCGTCCAGCACCGTCTGCCACTTGCGCCCGGCGGGGAAGGCGGCGCCGCCGCGCCCGCGCAGACCCGAGGCGGCGATCTCGTCGACGATCGCCTGGGGCGACAGCTGCAGGGCGCGGACCAGGCCGTCGAACCCCTCCAGGGCGCGGTAGGTTTCCAGGCACAGGGGGTCGCCGAGGCCGGCGCGGGCGAAGGTCACGCGCGTCTGCGCGGCAAACCAGGGATGCTGTTCCACGTCGCCCAGCGCGGTTGCGCCAGCGGGCGCCTCGCCGCCGAGCAGCGCCGGCACATCCTCCGGCCGCGCCGGCCCGAACGCGTGGCGGCCACCATCCGTCTCCCGCTCCAGCAGGGGTTCCAGCCAGAAGGCGCCGCGCGAGCCGTTGCGCACCAGTTCGCCGCCACTGCCGGCCAGTACCTGCTCGGCGCGCTGCGCCAGCGCCTGCGCACCCAGCGCCAGCGCCGTGGTGTCGCGGGGGATGAATATACGGCCGCTCATTCCGCACCGTCCTGTAACTGCGCCAGCAACACATCCAGGCGATGCGCGTCGACCCGCCCGTGCACCGCGTCGTCGATGCGCACCGACGGCCCGCAGGCACAGTTGCCCAGGCAGTACACCGGTTCCAGTGTCAGCGCGCCGTCCGCCGTGGTGTCGCCGAAGTCGACGCCCAGGGTGGCCTGCGCGTGGCTTTCCAGTTCGCGCGCGCCGACCGCCTGGCAGGCCTCGGCGCGGCACACCTGCAACACATGCCGGCCCGGCGGCCGCGTGCGCAAATCATGGTAGAAGCTGATGACGCCGTGCACCTCGGCGCGGGACAGGCCCAGGGCGCGCGCGATCACGGGAACGCAGTCAGCGGGAATGTAGCCCAGGTCGGCCTGGATATCGTGCAATAACGGCAACAGTGCGCCCGGTTCGTCGCGCCACACCGCCAGGCGTTGATCTACCAGGTCCTTGTACTGCACATGCGCTTCCCGTCAGGCGAAGTGGACCAGTATACGCAAACGGCGTAAGGTGAAAACCCGCCTCAGGGAGCCAGCTGCCACAACGCCAGCAGCCCGACCAGGGCGCCGCCGGCGAAGGCCCTGGCGAGGACGTCCTGGTCGATCTTCGCCAGTTCTGTCAGCGGGTCGCCGCCGAAGCGCACGCGGCGCAACACCGGCCACTCGATGATCGCGGCAAAGACGAAACCACCCAGCGCACCGGCGAACACCGCGGCGCGGCCCAGGGTCTGTGGCGGCACCGTGGTCCACAGCAGGCCCAGGGCGGCCAGGCCGCCCACGGTACCGGCCAGGCTCATGGTGAAGAACTGCCCGGTGTCGTTGCGCTCGAATTTCCAGTCGTAGACGAACAGCCCCAGCTTGTGCGGGATGTCATAGGCGCCGCCGGACAGGCGCGCGCCGAGAAAGTGGAACCACTCGTGCACCAGGTTGCCGGTCACCAGGCCGGCGAGCGCGCCGCTGACCACGCACAGGAATGTCGCCATGAGCGGACCGCCGAGCAGGTACCAGCTCTCCGCGGCGGCGAACACCCCCAGCGCGAGCAGCCAGGCCAGCGCGTGCACGCCGGCCAGCCTGGCCAGGCGCAGCCTGCGCAGCGACCTCTCCGGCATGGAGGCCAGCGCCTCATCCAGCGAACGCGGCGCGGCGGACTGCGCGGCGATATCGGCCGCGACCTCCGCCGCCACGCCGTCCGCGGCCTCTCCCGGAATCCTGTCATTCATCGCGTCTACCCCGTCTGCAATTGCGCCGCACCGGAAATGCGCGGCAGGTCAAAGGCGGTGACCACCCCCGGAGGTGCCGCGCACACCGCCGGCAGGGCGTTCACCACCCAGTTGGCGGCGCTGGCGTTGCCGCCGCCGGCCGCGCCAGGCTCGTGGTGATCCTCGCCGTGCACCGTCAGGTGCAGGTCAGGATCGCCGCTGATGATCACCTGGTGGCAACCGCGCCCCTGCGGCGGGTAGGGCCAGTCCGGCGCGCAGTCGTCATCGATGCGCGTGACATGCTCGAGCACGTACAGCGCGCGCCCGCCGTGAAAGCCGCGCACCTCGAAGCGGAAGGCGCCCTGGGTGCCCGCCTCGAAGCGGCCCATACCCTGCACTTCCACCGTGCGTTGCAGCGGGCGCCGCTGCACCTCGATCTCGATACGCTCCACCGGCTTGCCCAGGGCGTCGCCAACCAGCCGCACCATTGGCGCCCAGACCATCTCGATGGCGAAGTCGTGCAGCATCATCGGCAGTTCGTCCATGGAGGTGCCGAAGCCGATCACCTCGCGCACCACCTGCGGCTGGTCGTACAGGGCGTAGTTGAAGATCTCCCGGGTGCGCAGTTCGCGAATACCGGACACGGCGCCGCTGGCCACCACCGGCAGCCAGTCCATGACCCAGCCCGGGTCGATGCCGGAGATGAACAGCGAGGCGCCGCTGGCGCGGCAGACGTCGGTCACCGGGGCGAGCACCTCCTGCGGCGCGGAATGCGGATGCAGGAAAGCATAGAAAGACGTGGACACCACATTGATGCCGGCGGCCAGGCAGGCCAGCAGGTCGGCCATCGCCTCCTGCGGCCGGGTGTCGGCGGTGGCCGTGTACACCACCGCGTCGGGGTTGCTGTCCAGCAGCGACTGCCAGTCGTCGGTGGCGCGAATGCCCGTGGCCGCGACTCCTGCGATCTCGCCCGCGTCCAGGCCCACCTTGTCGGGATTGGCCACCACGACCCCGGCCAGCTGCAGGTCCGCGTGGGACAACACGGCGCGAATGGCGGGTCTACCGACGTTACCGGTTCCCCAGACAACGACTCTCAGCGGCATGTGGCACGTACTCCTCTGTTATGGATTCTAGCAGGCCTGGCACGACATCTACGTCGCGCGGGCCGCGCCGGATCAGCGCCGCGCACCACCCGCGCCAGCCACCGTAGCAACTCGCGTCCGGCGCCACAATGCGCCGCTGTCTGCGCGGACGGACGAAAGGTATGATGGCCTGAATAGCTAGCCCGCCCGGTGCATCGCGGCGGGCCGGGCGCGACGGGACAGGACATGATCAGCGACCAGGCGGAAGGCGGCGAGGCACACCTGCAGGCACTGCTGCGCGAGGGGTACGCCCTGCTGGCGCGCGGCGATATCGAGGGCGCGGGCCGCTGCTGCCGGCAGGCGCTGGCGCAGCGCGCCGACCTGGTGCCGGGACATTTCCTGGTCGGGCTGGTGGCGCTGGAAGCCCGGCAGCGCCGCACCGCCTTCAGCGCCTTCCAGTCGGTGGTGCGACTGGACCCTGACCACGCCGCCGCCTGGGCGCACCTGGCGCGGCTGTACATGAGCGAGGGCCAGGTCAACCGGGCAGACCAGGCGCTGCGCGAGCCCCTGCGCACCCGCCCCGACGAGCCGGTGGTGCTGGACATGATCGGCACCACCTTGTCCCTCATGGGCGAGTACGACGCGGCGCAGGCGTTCTACGGTCGCGCCAACACGCGCCGGCCCGATCATCCGCCATTCATGCAGAACCTGGCCAACAACCTGGTCTACCAGGGCGACAGCGACGGCGCGCAGCGCATATTCCAGCGCATCATCGAACTGCAGCCGGACAGCCCGCAATCCCACTGGGGTCTGTCCAGCGCGCGGCGTGCCGCCGACAGCACGCACATAGAACAGATGCGCGCCCTGCAGGCCGGGCACCGGGACAACCCCCGCGCCCGCGCCTTTTACCTGTACGCGATCGGCAAGGAGTGCGAAGACCTGCAGGCCTGGGAGGAGGCCTTCGAGGCCTTCGCCGCGGGCGCCGCCGCGCGCCGCAGCAGCGTCGACTACGACGAGGCCGCGGAGGCGGCCATGTTCGAGCAACTCGAGCAGGCCTATGACCAGGCGTGGCTGGACGCCCCCGGCAGCGGCGACCCGGACCCCTCCCCCATTTTCGTGCTCGGCCAGCCGCGCACCGGCACCACGCTCATCGAACGCATCATCGGCAGCCACTCCCAGGTGCACGCGGCCGGCGAACTGCAGCAGTTTCCACTGGCGGTGCGCCGGCTGGCCGCCTACCGCGACCCACGACGCTTCAGCGCCGAACTGTTCGACCGCGCCCGCTCACTGGACCCGGGCCAACTCGCGGCGTTGTACCTGAAGACCACGCGACGCATGCGCGGCACGACCGCGCGATTCGTCGACAAGCTGCCGCAGAACTACCTGCTGTTGCCGCTTATTCTCAAGGCATTGCCCAACGCGAAAATCGTCCACCTGGTGCGCGACCCGATGGACGCCTGCTTCGCCAGTTTCAAACAGCTGTTCGCCGACGCCTACCTCCACTCCTACGACCAGGAAGAGATGGCGCGTCACCACCTGCGCTACCGGCGCCTGATGAGCACCTGGCGCGAGCGCTTCGCAGGCCGCTTTTTCGACATCACCTACGAGGACACGGTGAGCGACCTGGAGCCCAGTGCGCGCGCCCTGCTGGACTTTCTCGAACTGCCCTGGGAGGACGCCTGCCTGGAGTTTCACCGGCGCGGGGGAGCGGTCTCCACCGCCAGCGCGGCGCAGGTGCGCGAGCCGGCGCACACGCGCTCGATCGGACGCTGGCGCCGCTACGAACAACAGCTGCAACCGATGGCGCGGGTACTGGCAGAAGCCGGCCTTGTTGTGCGATAGTTTCACGCACGGGACACCTCCACTGCACGCCCGGCGGCGTGACGCGGGGCTGCCGCGTAGGCGGTTCACAGCACCTCACTCTCTACTGGACAAGGGGAGATCAACAGCATGGGCAGACTCGCTTGCAGGCACTCCGGCGCCAGGCGCTCACGCAACAGCAGAAAACCACTCGCCATCGCCGTTTCGCTGGCCCTCGGCGGCTCCGGGCTCGCGACCCCGGCCTGGTCGCAGGCGCTGGAAGAGGTCATCGTCACCGCGACCAAGCGCGCGCAGTCGGTGCAGGATGTGCCGCTGGCCATCACCGCGCTGTCGGGCGACTTCATCCGCGAGGTCAACCTGCAGGACGTCAAGGAACTGGTGTTCTACAGCCCGGGGGTCAGCGGCAACAGCCAGGACGCCTTCCTCGACACCATCAGTGTGCGCGGCATCCGCACCCAGGACTTCGGCCTGGCGCTGGACCCGTCCGCCGCCTTCTTCAAGAACGACCTGTACGAGGGGCGCAACGGCGCAGCCGTGTCCACCCTGTACGACCTGGACCGCGCGGAAGTGCTGCGCGGCCCCCAGGGCTTCCTGTTCGGGCGCAACTCCATCGCCGGCGCCTTCAGCGTGCACACGCGCAGGCCGGAACTGGACGGCAACGACGGCTACATCCAGGTCGAGGCCGGCGAGCGCGACATCTACGGCGCGGAAGGCGCCATCAACCTGCCGGTGAACGACCGTTTCGCCCTGCGCCTGGCGGGCTTCCAGTCACACGAGGACGGCTACGCCGAGAACAAGGCCGGCGGCGACGACCTGATCGAACACAACAACTGGGGCCTGCGGCTCTCCGGCCTGTTCCAGACGGACAGGCTGGATGTCTTCGCCTGGGCCGAGTACGAGGACCGGGAACAGTCCGGCTCGGTGTATCGCGCGGTGACGCGCGGCGCCGCCTGGGAAGCACTGGAGGCTGCGCTGGGCCCGATCGACGTGCGCGGCGACGACGACTCCACCGATGTGGACGTGGACCTGACCGAGGGCGACAACGACGACGCGGAGGTGCTGACCCTGGGACTGCAGGTGGACTACGACCTGGGCTTCGCGACACTGACCTCCAACACCGGCTACAAGGACCACGACTACTACTACAACGAGGACTACGACGGCACCGCCCTGAATCTCGAGGGCTACCGCGTCGACCAGAACGGCGACTATTTCCAGCAGGAACTGCGGCTGACATCAGACAACGACCAGCCGCTGTCCTGGTACACCGGGGTGTCCTACTACCAGGAGGACGTCAAGGGCGACTTCCGCCTGGCCGGCGAGGAGGAGTTCTACTGCCAGTACTACGGTTACGCCTACTACGGCCTCGACCCCTCGAGTTGCGCCGACCTGTTCGACTACTACGGCTACGCCTGGTACCCCAGCGCCAACGGGCTGCTGGAAGAGACCGGCCGCGGCGTCGGCGACTACGAGGGCTGGGCGGCCTACCTCAACCTTGCCTACAAGCTCACCGACACGGTCGAGGTGGAGGGCGGCATCCGCTACACCGACGACGAGAAGACCTACTCCACCGACGTGCCCACGCCGGAGAGTGAACTGGGGCCGTACTGGGCCTGGCAGTACTCGACCGACGGCAAGCTCGAGGACACCGCCTCCTGGGACGAGTGGACACCGCGTTTCATCGTCAGCTGGACGCCGAGCGACACCGCGCTGGTCTTCGCCAGTTACACCGCCGGCTACAAGTCCGGCGGCTTCAGCCAGTTTTCCCTGGACCCCACGCCGGAATTCGGGCAGTCCGATATCAGCCGCGCCGACGGCTTCCGTCCGGACCAGGTAGACCCGGAGGAGGTCGACTCCTGGGAGATAGGCTACAAGGACAGCTTCCTCGACGGCGGCGCCAACTTCGACATCACCGCCTACTACTACGACTACACGGACCTGCAGGTGACCGTCGGCACCGAGGGCGGCCCGACACTGACCAAGAACGCCGGCACGGTGGAGACCTGGGGCGTGGAGAGTGCAGTGACCGCCGCGCTGGGCGAATATTTCACCACCTACCTCGGCCTCGCCTACATGGACAGCGAGGCCACCGACATCCAGGATATCTGCGGCCTGGAGGACCCCCAGGGCTGCGAGGGCAACCGCCTGTTCTCCGCCCCCGAGTGGTCCGGCTCCTTCGTGCTGAAACTCGACTACCCCGTGGCCGGCGGCAGCATCACCAGCGACTTCGAACTCTTTTTCGAGTCCGAACGCGGCGGCGGCTGGGAGGGCTACAGCTACACGGAAATCGACGCCTACGAGGAGATGAACCTGCGCGTGGGCTTCCAGTCCGAGGACAACTGGTTCGTACAGGCCTACGTCGAGAACCTGACCGACGAATTCACCTGGGACGGGCAGAACAACCTCGGCGGCAAGGAACCCGACGTGTTCTTCGGTCCGCGACGGCCGCGCACGTTCGGCTTGCGCGCCGGTTACGCCTGGGATTAACACCGCAGCATGCGCCCGCCCTACTCGCGCAAGCGGGGACCCCTTGCACCCGGCATTGCGGCGAGGCCTGCTTCCGTCATTCCCGCGAGGCCTGCTCCCGTCATTCCCGCGAGGCCTGCTGCCGTCATTCCCGCGAAAGCGGGAATCCATAAATGCGGAAACACACTGGATTCCCGCTTGCGCGGGAATGACGGGGTTCGGGCCGTGGATTCCCGCTTGCGCGGGAATGACGAGGTTCGGGTCGTGGATTCCCGCTTGCGCGGGAATGACGAGGTTCGGGTCGTGGATTCCCGCTTGCGCGGGAATGACGAGGCTCGGGTCTTGGATTCCCGCTTGCGCGGGAATGACGAGGCTCGGGCCGTGGATTCCCGCTTGCGCGGGAATGACGAGGCTCGGGCCGTGGATTCCCGCTTGCGCGGGAATGACCGCGATCGGGCTGCAAACCTGGCGCAGCCGCCGCTGGACGGTGCAGGCCAGTGAAGCCGGATAGTCCCGATACCAAAGCCCTTCGCGACATCGACCGCGCCCACCACCTGCATCCTTTCAGCGACTGGCACGCACTCAGTGAACACGGCGGGCGCATCGTGTCGCGGGCGGAACACGTCTACATTTTCGACAGCGACGGCAAGCGCATGCTCGACGGCATGTCCGGCCTGTGGTGCTGCAACCTAGGCTACAGCCAGCGGGCGATCAAGGACGCCATTGCGGCGCAACTCGACGCCCTGCCCTACTACAACAATTTTTTCCAGTGCTCCAACCAGCCGGCGGCCGAACTGGCGGCGAAACTGGTGCAGGTGACGCCGGCGCAGTTCAACCACGTGTTTTTCACCAATTCCGGTTCCGAGGCCAACGACACCAACCTGCGCCTGGTGCAGCGCTACCACGACCTGCTGGGCAAGCCGCACAAACGCTGGATCATCAGCCGCAGGAACGCCTACCACGGCTCCACCATCGCCGCGGCGTCCCTGGGTGGTATGAACGCCATGCACCAGCAGAGCCGCGGGCTGGACTACGTCGCGCACATCAACCAGCCCCACTGGTTCGAGGAGGGCGGCGACGAAAACCCGGACGACTTCGGCCGGCGCGTGGCACGCGAACTGGAAGCGAAGATCGAGGAACTGGGTGAGGAGAATGTCGCCGCGTTCATCGCCGAACCGGTGCAGGGCGCCGGCGGCGTGATCATTCCCCCGGACAGCTACTGGCCGGAGATCAGGCGCATCTGCACCGAGCGCGACATACTGCTCATCATGGACGAGGTCATCTGCGGTTTCGGCCGCACCGGCAACTGGTTCGGCTGCGAGACCTACGACCTGCAGCCGGACCTGCTCACCTTCGCCAAGGCGGTGACCAACGGCTACATGCCCCTGGGCGGCGTCATGGTGGCGGACAAGCTCGCCGACGTGTTGCTGGGCGGCGGCGGCGAATTCGCCCACGGCCTGACCTACTCCGGTCACCCGGTCGCGGCGGCGGCGGGGCTGGCCACCCTGGACATCCTCTGCGAGCAGGACACCATCGCACGCGCGGCGCGCAGCCTGGCGCCCCTGCTGCAGGAACGCCTGCGCGAGCTGGCCGACCATCCCATCGTCGGCGAGGTGCGCGGACACGGCCTGTTTGCCGCCGTGGAGCTGGTGCGCGACAAGGGCAGTCGCGAGCGCCTGGCGCCGGACGCCGCGGCCGCCGTGTTCTGCCGCAACAGCGCCAACGAGTTGGGCTTGATGGTGCGCCAGACCGGCGACGCCATGATCATGGCGCCGCCGCTGGTTTGCGAGCCGGGGGAAATCGAGGACCTGGTACGCATGCTGGCCCAGGCCCTGGACGTCACGGGGCGGCACTACGGCGTGGCTTGAGCCCGGGGGTCCGCCGCCCTTCCAACGCCGCGCCAACTGTTACCTGACACTTGACTCCAGCTACGCCGCCGGGCGATTACAAAAGACAGCCAGTCTACTCGGACGCGACCCACTCAATGGCATTGAGCACCAGGTTGCGGGCATCGTCGTGCTGCCAGTTCGCGTGAAAATGGCCGCCCGTATAGCCGAAACCCCGGCCACCCCCGGGGCGGTTGTAGGCCCAGGCGGTTACCTGGGGCGCACCCTCTGCAACCAGTTTGCGCACCGCGTCATTCCCACTGTGGGGGCCATTCCCACGCTGCATGGTGGATGCCGGTGCCACCGCGCTGAGAATGTAGGTCACCTGTTGCTCCCGGAAGCGCATGTTGAAGTACCACTCGTCCTGCAGCGCGAAAGGCTTGATGCCGGTGGTGACCGGGTGATCCGGCAGCGCGGTGAAGTTCGCCAGCCAGTGCGGGTTCACTGACCAGTCGGTCTCGAAATACCCACCTGTTGCCCGCAACATCGCGTCTGCTGACGCGCTGCCCCTGGGAACCTCGACACAGTAGTGCAGCGCGACAACACCAACCCCGGCATCCAGCATGCGGTTGAAACTGTCGAGATGGTCGTTGATCAGGTGCCGCTTGCCACCGTCACAGTACATGACCAGGGCGTCCAGCCCTTCGAAGATCGATTCATCCTCCGGCCAGCCACCGTAGACGTTCACCGTTTGCACCATGGGCGACCGGTCACGCAGAGCCGCGGCCAGCAGTTCCGACCCCGCCCTGTGCTCGTGCGCGCCCGGGCCGTGGCTGTCCGGGCCGGCGAGAAACACCACTTTGGTTTGTCCTGGCGCGTCCGCGCCTTGCACCTGTACAGTGATTTCCTGCGGGCCACAGGCTGCCAGCGCAAACACTGCCGACAGCGGCAAAAACAGTTGCAACAGGAGACGACATGCAGTCATGGTCCAGGCTCCGCCGGGTTGATGATCGGCTCTGCAGTGTAAATGTATCTTAATCGCTAATTAAGCTAGTGGTTATAAACTTTTTAGGGTAGAGTAGCGCCCACCCGCTGCAAGTATAACGAATGGGGGTAGCCCGTGACGTTTCCCAGGTCAATCTGGCTGGCCACCTGGCTGGTCTGCTCAACTGTCTCGGCAGGTGAATTCACAGCCTACGTACAGGCCATACCCGACACCGACCAGTCCATAGCGATGCTGCCCATCAGAGGCGGCAGCTTTACCATGGGCAGCCCCGATTCCGAGCCGGGACGGCAGCCTGCCGAGGGACCGCAGCGCACGGTTAGCGTCGGCGACTTCTGGATGGGCCAGTACGAAATCAACTGGCAGCAATACGAGTTGTTCGTCTACCGGGACGAGGCGTCCTTCGACAGCCTCGTTTCCGACGAGCGCCTGGCGGCACTGGCCATCGATGGCGTGACCGGCGCCACGGCCCCCTATGTCGAAATGAGTTTCGGCATGGGCAAGGAAGGGTTTCCCGCCGTGAACATGACCCAGTACGCCGCCCTGCGGTACGCCCGCTGGCTCAGCGCCAGGACCGGGCACTTCTACCGCCTGCCCACCGAG
Organism: Halioglobus sp.; assembly: GCA_002699145.1. GTDB lineage: Bacteria > Pseudomonadota > Gammaproteobacteria > Pseudomonadales > Halieaceae > Marimicrobium. The sequence goes on along the minus strand of PABK01000030.1, from coordinate 7,026 downwards.
GCCGAGTGGGAGTACGCCTGCCGGGCCGGCACCGAGACCCCCTGGTCATTCGGCGAGAATGCTGTAGCCGCTCCCGAGCATGCTGTCTACGCTGACAACAGCGACGATCGCTATGCCACCACCGGCAGTCGCAAGCCGAATGCCTGGGGGCTTTACGATATGCACGGCAACGTGGCCGAGTGGACCATGGACCAGTTCGACGCGGAATTTTACCAGCACGCGGGCAACGATAACCCCTGGAACCCGCCCACAGCGCTCTACCCCAGGGTTGCACGCGGCGGTTCCTGGGCGGACCCCTTGCCACAACTGCGTTGCGCCGCGCGCACCGCATCGGCCGCCAACTGGAAAGAGCGGGATCCGCAGATTCCCAAGAGCAAATGGTGGCTGACCAATGCGCCCTTCGTCGGGTTCCGCCTGGTCAGGCCGCGAGTGCAGCCTGACCCGCAGGCTGTCGCGGAATACTGGCTGGAGGCGATCGAAGACTATGGTATCTAGAGAACACAGGTATAAACATGACTGACCAAACCGACAAGACGCAGGGAGAACTCAGCAGGCGCCAGTTTGTCGAGAAGACCGGTGTGCTGGCAGGCGGCATCCTGGTGACCAGCGGCCTTGGTGGCTGCGCCACGGGGGCTGCACCCGGCACAGCCAGTGCCGCGTATGCAGGTGGATCGGGAACCTTGAAGCTCGCGGTAGTGGGCTGTGGCGGCCGCGGCACCGGCGCCGCCACCCAGGCCATGAAAGCGGACCAAGGCGTGGAACTGGTGGCAGTGGCGGACGCCTTCCCCGACCGGGCGGAGAAATGTGTCAAGAGGCTGCGCCGAATCTTCGGCAAAACGCGGGTCAAGGTCACCCCGGAAACCACCTTCGATGGCTTCGATGCGTTCCAGAAGGCCATCGACCTCGCCGACGTGGTGATACTGGCCACCCCGCCCGGGTTTCGTCCGGAACACTTCGAATACGCGGTGGCCGGCAACAAACATGTTTTCATGGAGAAACCGGTCGCCACCGATGCCTACGGCGTGCGCAGGGTGATGCGTGCGGCCGAGGAGGCCGACAGGAAAAAGCTGAATGTCGTGGTGGGCCTGCAGCGCCACTACCAGCGCTCCTATCTCGAGACATTGAAGCACTACCAGTCCGGCGAGATCGGTGAAATCGTTTCCGGCCAGGTCTACTGGAATTCAGGCGGTGTGTGGGTGAGAAAACGCCAGCCCGGCCAAACCGAAATGCAGTACCAGATGCGCAACTGGTACTACTTCAACTGGCTGTGCGGCGATCACATCCTCGAACAGCACATCCACAATATCGACGTCGCCAACTGGTATATTGGCGCCGTACCCGTAAGCGCACAGGGCATGGGCGGCCGCCAGGTCCGCACGGGGCCGGAGTATGGTGAGATATTCGATCATCACTTCGTGGAGTTCAGCTATGCCAATGGCGCGGTGATCAGTAGCCAGTGCCGGCACCAGGAAGGGTGCGTCAATATGGTCGAGGAACGCTTCCAGACCACCGGCGGCAGCATTTTCACCAGCGGCAGCAATGCGGGCGTGGTGAGCAAACGCGGCGGGGGTACCCTCTACAAGCACAGCGGCATGTTCGATGCCTCGCCCTACCAGATAGAGCACGATCAACTGTTTGCCAGTATCCGCGCCGGCGGCCACATCAATGCGGCGCACTACGGCGCCGAGGCGACCATGACGGCCATCATGGGCCGCATGGCAACCTATTCAGGCAAGCGTATTGAATGGGACAAGGCGCTGGCTTCCGGGCAGCGGCTGGTGCCCGAATCCGGGCAACTGTCATGGGAGTCCGATCCCCCCGTCATGCCGCTGGCCGATGGCAGCTATGCAATCCCCCAGCCCGGCCGGAGCCGTGCGTACTAGCCTGGGGTGGTCACTTGCCGCCCTGGCGATGTTGCTGCCAGGCTTTGTCCTGGCCGGGACCAGGGTCCTGTATGTCAGTCATGAGCCCGGGCGCTGGCACGACTACACCCGACAGCGAGAAGTTTTCCAGACGATTGCCGCCGATGCCGGCTGGGACCTGACGGTGATCAGCGGCGACAAGGAAGCCATGCTGGCCTTCCTGCGCCGTCCTGATTACGCCGCCGGGCAGGACGCGATTGTTTACAATTTCTGCCTGGCCGACAGTCGCGATATTGCGGCCATGGACAACCTGATGCGCCAGACCCGCGAGGGCGGCGTGCCGGCAGTGCTTGTGCACTGCGCCATGCACAGCTGGTGGGACACCTTCAGGAAAGGCAGGCCGATCGAGGGCAATGCGCTGGGACTCGCCCGGGCGAACAGGCGGTTACTGAAACAATGGACCCGGGAACATCCGCACCGGCCGCTGCCTGCCTGGGGCGATTTTACCGGTATCGCCAGCACCAGGCACGGGCCGCAAGCACCGATCGAACTCTCGGTTCTGGCGACACACCCTGTTACCGCCGATGTGCCCGCGCAATACCAGACTGCACACACCGAACTGTACAACAACCACTACGTCACCCCCGGCGTCGTGCCGCTGCTGCAGGGCAGGCAGGGGGGCGATTCGGCCGTCGTCGGTTGGGAAGCGTCACGTGGAAAATCACGGATAATCGGGTTGACCCTGGGCCACAACAGTGACGAGTGGCAGGACCCTGTATTTGTGAACCTGCTGACCAACAGCGTCACTTACCTGATGGGCGACGACTGAATCAGGGCACCAGGAATACGCTGTGCCGCTCGTCTTTCTGCGGACGTAACGGGCCTACGCGCACAACCGTTCCCTGACACCGACACGCTCAAGGGAGTCCGACCCCGCCAGCCGGTTGTGGCAAACCGTCGCCCCCGAATGCCCCCTCCTCCACGGATTGCCGGATACGGTGCAACAACAGCCGGGTTATATAACGTATCGTCTCGGGCCGCTTCGGATGCACGTGATCACCCGGGCTCCAGAAAACCTCGAAGGGGGGACGCAGGGCGCCGTGCAGCTGCGCCACCGCTGCCGTGGTCAGCGCGCTGTCCTGCGCCGCGCTGATCACTACCAGCGGACGCGGCGGCAGGCGCCCCACCCAGTGCTCCGGGCTGAGATGGTGGGCGCCGGCGACGGCGGCCAGCCACCAGGCGACGCCCTCGCGCAGCGGCGCCGGCGAGAGCCGCCCGCGCAGCCCCGCAGCGATCACCTGCTGCGGATCAGCGGACCCGTGAATCAGCCACAGGCGCTGGACCCTCGGGTCCAGCACCGCCGGCACCGCCGCGATAAACGCGCCGAAACTGATGCCGGCCATCTCCACCCGCTGCGGGGTGAGGTCGGGGTGGGCGAGCAGGTAATCCAGGGCCAGCATCGCCGCCGGCGGCGTATCGAGGATGCCCCGCTGGATGCGCGGCAGGGCCAGCGCCAGTGCCAGGCTGTCGCGGTGCGGGATGGTGCCGAAGGGATAGCTCAGGGCCGCCACCGCCACACCGCGCGTATCGGGCAACAACTCCACCGCCTGGCGCCCGGTCTCCTGTCCGCCGAGCATGAGCAACAGCGGTCGCCCTGGCAGGGGCTCGTCGGGCAGCAGCAAGGCCAGCTCCACCGCCAGCCCCGAGGTGGACTCCAGGCTGACCTGCGCGACCCGCCCCCCGGGCACACTCCACTGCAGCGTGGTGCGGGCGCGCGCCAGTTCGCCCTTGCGCGCGGCGAAATCCGGCTGCGCCATCACCGGCGCCAACAGCCAGACCAGCAGGACCAGGACACACAGCAAGGCCGCGGCGAGCAGGCCGAGGCACAGGCGCAGCATGCGGTAAGAGCAGTTCATGCCTACCCCGTCGTGGACATTTTCGCGCGGTCACCGTGTCCTGGCGACCGGTTTGTCTTATGATAGCCCCCTTTGTGCCAGTGAGCCTGTCCACAGCGACCACACCCACACATTGAACCAGACCGCGACACACACCCCCATGATGCAGCAGTACCTGCGCATCAAGGCCGAGCACCCCGACGACCTGGTGTTCTACCGCATGGGGGATTTCTACGAACTGTTCTACGACGACGCCAAACGCGCCGCGCAGTTGCTGGACATCACGCTGACCGCGCGCGGCAAGTCCGCCGGGGAGTCCATTCCCATGGCGGGGGTGCCCTACCACGCCGCCGAGGGCTACCTGGGCCGCCTGGTCAAGGCCGGCGTATCGGTGGCCATCGCCGAGCAAATCGGCGACCCGGCGACCAGCAAGGGCCCGGTGGAGCGCAAGGTGGTGCGCGTGGTCACCCCCGGCACCTTGTCCGACGAGGCGCTGCTGGAGGACCGCGTCGAGCGCCTGCTGCTGGCGATCTGCCAGCGCGACGAGGCCTACGGCATGGCCTACCTGGACCTGTCCAGCGGTCGTTTCCGCGTGCTCGAAGTCAGCGGCGAGGAGGCGCTGAGCGGCGAACTGCAGCGGCTGGACCCGGCGGAGGTGCTGTATCACGAGGCGATCTACCACCCGCTGGTGACGGCCCGCCCGGGCGCGCGCAGCCAGCCTGCGTGGGAGTTCGACCTGGAGGCGGCGCAGCGCGCCCTGAACACCCAGTTCCAGACCCACGACCTGCACGGCTTCGGCTGCCAGGACATGCACCTGGCCATCGGCGCGGCCGGCTGCCTGCTGCAGTACGTGCAGGACACCCAGCGCGGCCAGCTGCCGCATATCCGCGACATGCGCCCGGAGAACCGCGCCGAGAGCGTCATCCTGGACGCGGCGACGCGGCGCAACCTGGAGATCGACCGCAACCTGGCCGGCGGCGAGGACAACACCCTGCTGTCGGTCATGGACCGCGCGGTCACCGCCATGGGCAGCCGCATGCTGCGCCGCTGGCTGCACCGCCCGCTCACCGCTATCGACGCCCTGGGGGCGCGCCACGACGCCATCGCCGCGCTGTGCGCGAACTACCACTACGAGACGGTGCGCGAACCGCTCAGGGGCGTCGGCGACATGGAGCGAATCCTCACCCGGGTCGCCCTGCGCTCCGCCCGCCCGCGCGACCTGACCCGGCTGCTGTCCTCGCTGCAGGCGCTGCCGCAATTGCGCCGGGAACTGGCGCAGTGCGCCGCGCCGCTGCTCGGCGAGCTGGCGCGCCAGGCCGGGGAGCACCCGCAGCTGTGCGACCTGCTACAGCGCGCCATTATCGACAACCCGCCGGTGGTCATTCGCGACGGCGGTGTCATCGCGCCGGGCTACGACGAGGAACTGGACGAGTTGCGGCGCATCTCCGAGAACGCCGGCGACTACCTGCTGGAGATCGAGCAGCGCGAGCGCGAGGCCACCGGCATCAACACGCTGAAAGTCGGCTACAACCGGGTGCACGGCTACTACATCGAGATCAGCCGCGCGCAGTCGGGGCGCGCGCCGGCGGAGTATGTGCGCCGGCAGACACTGAAGAACGCCGAGCGTTTCATCACCCCGGAACTGAAAGAATTCGAGGACAAGGCCCTGTCCAGCAAGAGCCGCGCCCTGGCGCGCGAAAAGGGCCTGTACGAGGAACTGCTGGAACGCCTCAACGAAGACCTGGCCGCGCTGCAGGACTGCGCCGCGGCGGTGGCGCAGATCGACGTGCTGGCCAACCTCGCCGAACGCGCCGAGGCGCTGAGCCTGTGCCGCCCGGAGTTCTGCCGCGACGAGGTGTTCGAGGTGCAGGCGGGCCGCCACCTGGTGGTGGAACAGGTCCTGGAAGAGCCCTTCATCGCCAACGACGCCCTGCTCAACACGCGGCGCCGCATGCTGCTTATCACCGGCCCGAACATGGGAGGCAAGTCGACCTACATGCGGCAGAACGCGGTCATCGCCCTGCTCGCCCACATCGGCAGTTACGTCCCGGCCAGCGCCGCGCGCCTGGCGCCCATCGACCGCATCTTCACCCGTATCGGCTCCTCCGACGACCTCGCCTCCGGGCGCTCGACCTTCATGGTGGAGATGACCGAGACCGCCAACATCCTGCACAACGCCACGCCGCGCTCGCTGGTGCTGATGGACGAGGTGGGACGCGGCACCAGCACCTTCGACGGCCTCAGCCTGGCCTGGGCCGCGGCGGTGGAACTGGCGCAGAAGGTGCGCGCCTTCACCCTGTTCGCCACGCACTACTTCGAACTCACCGCCCTGCCTGAACACTGCCCGACCATGGCCAACGTGCACCTGGACGCCACGGAGCACCAGGACCACGTGGTGTTCCTGCACAATATCCAGGAGGGGCCGGCCAACCGCAGCTACGGCCTGCAGGTGGCGAAGCTGGCGGGCATCCCCGCGGCGGTGCTCGCCGCCGCGGCGGACAAGCTGGCCGAACTGGAGCGCGGCGAACCCGGCGCGGCGGCCGCGGCGCCGGCGCCCGCCCAGGTGGACCTGTTCACGGCGCCACAGCCGCATCCCGTGGTCGGCGCCCTGGAGGCGCTGGACGCAGACGGGCTATCGCCCCGGGAGGCGCTGGAAAAGCTCTATGAACTCAAGGACTTGGTTCACAAAAATCCCTGACGGTTTTGGCCAATTTCCGCCCTCTAGAGCCCTTCATTTCTTGCCGCCTTGCGGGTAAACTAACGCCCCTTAGTCAACCTGACACTAAACGAGGCCCAACTGGAATGACTTTTGTTGTAGGAGAGGACTGCATCAACTGCAAGCACACCGACTGCGTGGAAGTGTGCCCGGTAGACTGCTTTTACGAGGGCCCGAACTTCCTGGTGATTCACCCGGACGAGTGCATCGACTGCGCCCTGTGCGAACCCGAGTGCCCGGTCGACGCCATTTTCTCGGAAGACGAACTGCCCGAGGACCAGGCGGTGTTCCTGGAACTGAATGCGGAGCTGGCGGAAGTGTGGCCCTGCATCACCGAGATGAAGGACAGCCTGCCGGAGGCCGAGGAGTGGGCGGGCAAGCCGAACAAGCTGGAGCTTCTGCAACGCTAGTGCACCAGCGCGCAAGCACACGGGCCCCGCTATCGCGGGGCTTTTTTTTTGGTTCATCGCGCATTACCGGGGAATGCTGCACGGATTTTCAAAAAGAAGTAGTCAGTATCGCGATAGCCGTAGGCCATTCGCTTGATCACCTT
>PABK01000029.1 GCA_002699145.1 Halioglobus sp. | reverse complement strand
GGTTCAGGGTCACCGTGAACTGCGCCAGCTCGCCCTCCTCGACCGTGGTGCCATCGCCCTGCACACCGCTGATTTGCACCACCGGGCGGTCGGAATCGGTGATCTGGCCCTGGGCGCTGTCGCTGTTGCCGCCCACCAGTTCACCGGTAAACGTGAAGTTCTCCAGCGGCTCATTCAGCGGCGGGTCGTTGTCGATGGTCCTGACATAGACGTCTTTGCTCGTCTCACCCGGAGCGAACACCAGGGCGCTGCTGATCGGCTGGCCCAGCGCGTCGTAAAACTGGATATTGTCGTAGTCGCTGCTGTCAGCCGTGCCGTCGGCCAGGCTGAGATTGACCGTCTGCGCCTGTGCGCTGGCCACGGTGAGCGCCACCGTGAACTTCGCCAGACCGCCCTCCTCGACCGGCCCGTCCGCACTGACATTGACCTGCAGGGTCTCGTCGTCGAGGATCGTGCCCAGGCCGGTGGCGCCGTCAACGCCGTCGATACTCAGGATGAAGGTCTCGTTGTCTTCCTCGACCAGATCCTGCGCGCCGGCTACGGTCACGGTAAAGGCGGTCAGCCCCGCCGGCACCGTGATCGTGCCGTTGCCGTTGTCCACCACCCCGTCACTGAAACTGATACTGCCGTAGTCCGCCGGACTGGTGGTGATATCGGTCAGGGCGAAAGTGTGCACACCCTGGTCCGCGTAGACACTGAGCGGGTGCAGGCTGACCTCGAACACCAGGTCGTCGCCTTCCACTTCTGTCTCGTCGCTGACACTGACGATTTTCTGCGGTATGTCGATATCGTAGCTGCGCTCGGCGTCGGCCTCGTAGGGCTGGCCGAAGTCATCCTGGCCACTGACACTACCGCGCACGGTATCGTTGTCCAGGATAACAGCGACCGGCACCTCGACCTGGAAGGTATTGCCGGGCAGCACCGTGGTGAAGAGCACCTCGTTGGGGTCCTGCTCGTCGCCAAAGCCGATGCGAATGGTGTCGCCGGGACGCGCGTCGCCGCCGACGGTGCCGGTAATAATCAGGGTCGGTACGCCGTCCACCTCACCCAGGGCGACGTTGTCGTCACCGGCCACCGGGTTGATGCTGATCTGGGCAGCCGGGGGCGGCGGTGCAAAATCGTCCTGGATCGTGACCTCACCGCGATCGTCGGCAATGCTGGCGTTGGTGGCCCCGTCCAGGCGCACGCTGAACACCTCGTCGGGCTCGTCCAGCTGGTCCGCATTGGTCTGTACCACCACGGTCAGCTCCGTCTGGCCCGGCGCGAAAGTCAGTGTGCCGCTGACCGGGTCGTAGTCGCCACCGATCACCGTGGCGCTGCCGTTCTGCGTGGCGAACTGCACGGTCACCGTCTCCTCGGAGGGAGCGGACAGGCGCACGGTCAGTTGCGCCGCCTGACCCTCACGCACGATATCGTCGCCGATACTGATGGTCGGCTCGGTCGGTTCCGTCGGCTCGGTCGGTTCCGTCGGCTCGGTCGGTTCCGTCGGCTCGGTCGGCTCCGTCGGCTCGGTCGGTTCGGTCGGTTCGGTCGGCTCCGTCGGCTCGGTCGGCTCCGTCGGCTCGGTCGGTTCCGTCGGCTCGGTCGGTTCCGTCGGCTCGGTGGGTTCGGTCGGTGTCGGCTCCCCGACCACCTCAACGGTCACCGTCGCGGTGTCCTGGCCGGTGCCGTCGGGGCTGGTGGCGGTGTAGGTGAAGGTATCGGTACCGCTGAAGCCCTCATTGGGCGTATAGGTGACAGTGTCGTCGTCATTGATGACCACGCTGCCGTTGAGCGGTTGCGTGACGTCGGTCACCAGTGCACCCTCGATGAACTGGTCGTTGTCCTCTACGCTGATGGTCACCGGGGTGTCTGCGTCGGTAATGGCCTCGTCGTCGATGGCGTCGACGGATACCAGGTCGTCGCCCTCCTGGAAAATGTCCTCGCCGCTGGTGTCGAGGGCGAAGCTGGTGATGTCGAATTCGCCGGTTTCCTCCGCAATACGCGTCAGGCGCACGAAGCTGTTACCCTCGTCCTCTCGCTCCTGCGGGCCCGCCGCGGGCGGCTCGACGACCTCGTCAACCTGCTGCCCCTGTTCCAGGGCGGCGAGGATGGCGTCGACGCTCTCGTCCTCGACTGCGCTTTCGTCAGCGCCGCTGGCCGACTCCGCAACCAGGTCGCGGGTGATGGCCATCTGCTCCACGCCGCTGACCTGCAGCGGGTTGCCGTCGGACAGCACCAGCTCCACGCTGCCACCGTCCGGGGTGACCACGGTTTCGCCCTCGCGCAATACGTCGCCGACGCGCAGCGCGCGCAATTCGCCGTCCGCGTTGCGCGCATAGGCCTTGCCGCTGATACCAGAAACCGTTGCCGTTACTTCATTAGCCATTGTCGAAACCCTTATGCGAGATATCCGTACTTTCCTGAGCAGCGATACTACGCAGGCCGCGGCGGCGAAACATTGTACTTTTGTGCAGGTTCGCCACGGGTGTGAACCGGTTCACATCAGCGGCGCCGGCAGGCCGCAGACCCGACAGGGGGCGCAACGGCCCGGGTTGGGCCGCACAGTGTGACTCAGTTCACGGTACTGTGGGTGGAGATGTTGTTCATCGCCAGGGCGAGCTGCACACGGTCGCGCACGCCCAGCTTGTCGAAGATCGCTGTCAGGTGGGCTTTTACCGTGCGCTCGGAGATGGACAGGGTCTGGGCAATCTCGCGATTGCTGGCACCGCGCGCCACCTGCTCGGCCACCATCAGCTCGCGTGAGGTGAGCGCGTCGAGTTCCAGCACCTGCGGCGGCGGAGTCGGCACCACGCGCAGGGACAGGCCGAGCACGCGCTGGGTCAGTTCCGGCGGCATCCACAGGCCGCCGTGCTCCACCACCAGGGCGATTTCGCGCAACTGCTCCGGCGCTGCTTCCAGATGGCAGTAACCGCGGGCACCAGCCTGCAGCAGGGCAAAGGCGTCCGCCTCCGACGGCACCGGCGCCATGGCGATCACCGGCCGTCCCGCGGCCACGGCGTCACGCACCGCCGCCTCGCGCCGGGCCGCCCGCGCCGTGTCCAGTTCCAGCCACACGCTGGCGCAGCCGGCCGCAGCGGCCGGGTCCAGGCCGACGTCGGCGCGCGCGTCCTCGAAGGCCGCAGCCCAGCGCTCCCGCAGCTGCCCGGAGCGGCTGATGAACAGGCGTGACATCAGCGTTCCGTCAGCGCGTACTGCTTGGCGCGCAGTACCGGCTTCATCAGGTAGGCCAGCACACTCTTCTTGCCGGTGAGAATGTCCACCTCCACCGTCATGCCGGGAATGATCGGCTTGTCCTCGGCGATGCCGGACTCGTGGGTGCGCACGTACACCTTGTAGAAGGGGTTGCCCTCCTCATCCATCACCGTGTCCGCCCCGATGTGCTCCACCACGCCCTCCAGCCCGCCGTAAACGACGAAATCGTAGGCGGTGAATTTCACCATCGCCGCCTGCCCGGGCACCAGGAAGGCGATATCCTTGGGCCGGATGCGCACCTCCAGCAGCAGCGTGTCGTCCGCCGGCACCACCTCGATGATTTCCTTGCCCGGCAGAACCACGCCGCCGATGGTGTGAAAATACAGTTGCTTGACCGTGCCGTGCACCGGCGAGCGCACCTCGGTCTGGCGCACGCGGTCGGACAGCCCCTCTCCCGCCTCGCGCAGGCCGTTCATGCGCGAGAGGGTCTCGGCCAGTTCCTCGCGCATGCGGTTCATGAATTCCGCCTCCACTTCCAGCAGCTTGTTCTGCGCCTCGACAATGGCGGCGTCGATTTTCTTGATCTGCGCAGCGGCCTGCTCGCGCTCGCCGCTGAGCTGGTTCACCTCGCGCTCCAGGCGCAGGATTTCCACCTGGGACACCGCCCCGGATGCAACCATGGGGCGGGTCACCGACAGTTCCTGCTGGCTCAGTTCCAGCGAGCGCGCTGCCTGGCGCTCGCGCGCGGTCACCTCGGTGAGTTCCTCGCGCCGCTGGGTGAGTTGCTGCCGGGCGATCTGCTTCTCGAACTCCAGCTCCGCGCGCAGGGACTGCAGCAACGCCGTTTCCTGCGCGACAATCCGCGGCACTGCCTCCACCAGCGCCGGGTCGGGCTGAAAATCGTTCTGGTCCAGCACCGCGCGCAGGCGTTCAGCCCGCACCGACAGCGCCTGGAACTCGGCGCGATTCTCGCGAAAGGTGGACTGGGAGCGGGTCTGGTCGAGGCGTACCAGCAGTTGGCCCTTCTCCACCGCATCGCCCTCGCGCACCAGTATCTCGGTGACGACCCCACCGTCCTGGGACTGGATCACCTGCACCTGGCGCGAGGGAATGACCTTGCCGGTGCCGCGGGTCACCTCGTCGATCTCCGCCAGCGCCGCCCATACCACCAGCGCCACAACGGTCACGGCCACCGCGTAGAGCATGGCGCGGGCGCGCAATGGCTGTTGCTCGATGAAGGCGCGGTGCGCATCGTTCTGCCAGTCGTGGGCCGCGGCCTCTTCCTCGCGCATCCACGGCGCGAACAGCCAGTCCAGCACACCACGCGGGCGGCGCCTGTCCGCGCCGCCGTCGCCGTCCGTCCGGGTCATGTCCTGCCGCTCGCTCATTGCGCCTTGCCTATGCGGCCCTGTTGCAGGGCGTTGACGACGCTGTCCCGGGGCCCGTCCGCGACCAGCTTGCCGTTGTCGATTACAATGATGCGGTCCACCATCTCCAGCAGTGAATTGCGATGGGTCACCACCAGCCAGGTGCGCCCCTGGATGAATTCAGCCAGCTTTTTGCGCACCGCCACCTCGGTGGAGTGATCCATGGAGCCGGTGGGTTCGTCCATCAACAGCAGGTTCGGTTCCTGTATGACGCCGCGCGCCAGGGCGACGCACTTGCGCTGACCGCCGGACAGCGAATCGCCGCGCTCGCCCACCACCATGTCGATACCCTGGGGATGACTGTTGACGAAGTCGGCCAGGTTGGCGATGTCCACGGCACGCACCAGGGCGGTGTCGGATACCTGCGGGTTGGACAGGGTCAGGTTGTCGCGCAGACTGCCAAAAAACAGGGTGACGTCCTGGGGCACGTAGCCGATATGCGATCGCAGCTCCGACGGGTCGATCTGCCGGATGTCGATACCGTCCACCAGTATCGCGCCGGCGGTGGGCTGGTACAGGCCCATGGCCAGCTTCTGCAGGGTCGACTTGCCTGAGCCCACGCGACCGAGAATGGCCACATGCTCACCGGGCTTGATCCTGAACGAGACGTCGGTCAGCGAGGGCACCTCCGCCCCGGGGTAGCTGAAGAAGACGTTCTTGAACTCGATCTCGCCGCGAAAGCCCTCTCGCGACAGGAACTGGGCGCCCTCGGGGCGCTCCACCGGCTGCGCCATCACCTCTTCCAGACTGTGCAGGGCGATCTGCGCGTTGTGGTACTGCGTGATCAGCCCGGCGAGTTGCCCGAAGGGCGCCATGATGCGACCGGACAACATGGTGCAGGCAATCAGCCCGCCCATGCTCAACTGCCCGGAGGTGATCAGGTAGACACCGGTGACGATGACGAACACGGTCACCATCTGCTGGCCCCACTGGGTGACGTTGATGGCGGAACTGGACAACAGGCGCAGCTTGACGCCGACATGGGACAGGAAGGTCGTGGTCTCCTCCCAGCGCCGCTGCATGCGCGATTCCGCACCCATGGCCTTGATGGTATCCAGGCCTACCAGGGATTCGATCAAGGTCGCGTTGCGCAGTGCGCCGGCGCGATAGGTGGTCTCCGCCAGTTCCTTGAGGCGGCCCTGCACGGACAGCGCAAAGCCGAGCACCACGGCCAGCCCAAGTAGCAGCGGCAGCAACACCGGCCAGGCGATCCAGCCGATGACCGCAATGAAGATCAGCGCAAACGGCAGGTCGATCAGGGTGGTGATCGAGGCGGAGGTAATGAAGTCGCGCACCGTCTCGAAGGAGCGCAGGTTGACCGCGTAGGAACCGACCGACGCCGGCCGGTTCTCCAGGCGGATGCCCAGTACCCGCTCCATGATCAGCGCCGACAGCCGGATGTCCACACGGCGACTGGCCAGGTCGAGAAAATAGCCGCGCATGGTGCGCAGCACGATGTCCGCGAGCAGCACCACGACCACCCCGGCCGCGAGCATCCACAGGGTTTCCGTGGCGTAGTTGGGCACGACCCGGTCGTACACGTTCATGGTGAACAGCGGCAGGGCCAGCGCGAACAGGTTGATGAAGAACGCCGCCAGCAGGACATCGCGGTAGATCGGTGTATTGGCGCGAATCGCGTCCCAGAACCAGTGGCCGCGGCTGTCGCTGCCGGCACGCGGCGTGCGCGCGTCGAAACGGAAACGCGGCCGCGCCAGGATGATAGCGCCGCTGTGCGCCGCGAGCAGTTCGTCGCGCGGCACGCTGACCACCGCGTCATTGAGTTCAGGGTAGATGACGCGGGCGCTGGCGCCGCCCGCCTCCCACTCCACCAGCACGCAGGCGCGCTCACCCTCCAGCAGCAATACCGCCGGCAACAGGGCCGTGTCGATTTCGCCGGCGTCGCGATACACCACGCGGCTGGCCAACCCGGCGCGGGCGGCGGCGCGCTCGAACAGCGCCGGCGTCAGGCGGCCGTCCTCCAGGGGCAAACCGCCGCACATGGCCTCGGCGGTGGTGCCACTGCCATGGTAACGGCACAGCGCCAGCAGGCACTGCAGCAATGAATCGTCTGCACTGGTCATTCCGACGTTTGCATCCCCTGTCACGTCGTGGTAATCCGCACTCTAAGCTGCTGAATATACGGATATTTCTAATCCGTCACAGGATATGCCAGCGGGCCGGCATTTGCCACGCCGGGAATGACAAAAAGAGCGGGTTAGGCAGACGAAGTGGACTTTTTTCGCCGCGGCGGGGACAAATGTGACCCATGTCACACTGTATCGCTGCGTCTACTCCGCCGCGGCCAACCGGTACTGGCTGGCGTCGGTGACGAAATCGGCGTGACCGTAGCTGTCCAGCAAGCGCGCCAGCCTGGCCACCAGCTGGCGGTCCACCGCATCGCGCAGCAACGGCATGCGCATGCCCACACGGTAGCTCGCGGCGCTGGCCAGGATAACTGCCAGCGCCACCGCCGCGGCAACGCGATCGCGCAGGTCGTAACTCACCCCCATGGCCCGCGCGCGCGACGGCTTGCCCTCACAGAACGAGCGGATCAGGAAGTAGCGGGAAAAGCCGCGCTCCATCCAGCGGTGCGCACGGCCACGCAGCGAGGTGTCATTGCACAACTCCGCCTGCATGGTGCCGCGCACCAGTTCGCCGCAGGTGGCGTCATCGTACTCCTCGCGCAGCGAAACCGTGCGCGCCATCATCAGGTCGACAATCTCCTGCGGCGTCTCGCCGAGCAGGTCCTGCGGCAGGCCGAGCAGGAAACAGCGATAACGCGCCATTTCCACGCGCTCGCGCTCCTCCGGCGTGAACACCGTGCGTCCCTTCGCCAACAGTTTGAAAGACAGCAGGAATATGCCGATCAAACCGGCCGGCATCTGGTCCACCTGGGGAATGGGAATCCCGTAGGTGGCGACGTCCCACTGCCCGCTCTGCATGATATTGAAGCGCACCATGGAGTGCATCAGGCGCACCTTGGCGGCCGCGCGGAAGCCCGGACCAAAACGCCGCAGCGCGCCGGGCATGGCCGTGGCGGTGAAAAAGCTCGCCGTCTCGAACACGCGTCGCGCCGATTTCTCATCGGACAGCGTGCCTGTCATGGTCATGGGCAGCGCGGTGTACTTGTTCATGAAGGTGGCGATAAAGGCGCCGCGTATGGCGAAGGGCGAAATGGTGGCCAGGGGAACGCGCTCCTGGCGTGCCCCGCGCTCGACCATGTCCATGTCGACCCAGTCCGGGGTCGCTTCCATGGCGCGGATCAGGGCCAGCAGTTGCGGCGGCGCATCCGGCACCGCCTCCACCCCCCCGTCGCAGGCGTCCTCGAGCATCTGCACCAGGGCGCGGAAGCCGTACTGCGGGATCAGCGCGGCGTAGGCGTCCGCCACGCGATCGCCGGTCATGGTGTAGTTGCGCACCAGCTCGACGCGCCGCGGGTCGGCCAGCGCACTGTCGACATAGGCGCGCAGCTTCGGCGAGCGGTAGCGCTCCCTGTCGACGTCACCGACGTAGCGCTCGGGCAAGATGGAGAAGTCCACGTCACCGTAGATGGCGGGAATCTCCTCGGCCTGGCGCAATACGTGTGGGGCATACAGGGGGTGATGGGACTCGTTCATACTGACGCACTCCATGTCAGGGCGTGGCTGAAACGCCGGGAATCGCGGTCCGCGAGAGATGGCAGGACCTGTCGCGCGGCGCGCACAGCGCGGCGCCTCCCGGGGGCCTGCGGCCCGGACGAGCCGGACATGACCCGCTCCCGGGGTACCGCGTTATTGTTATCTGTCGCGACCACCGTAGGTTCTCCTTTGCCGCACAGCAAGGACAGTACACTGGATAACATAAAATTCGCCGTCCTGGCCACTATGTTGCACCGACGCAGAACGCCGCCGGCGCCGCGCTTGTCACTCGCGGCGGGGCTAAAATACACTGGCGCCAACGCGCTACGCCAATAGAGGAAGCAAGCGATGTCCAGGGTGTTGATGATCAGCTCAGACTGCCACGCGGGCGCCCTGCCCGAGGGCTACAAACCGTACATGGACAAGCAGTATCACGCCGCCGCCGACCAGTGGTGGCTGCAGTACGCGCGAGAAATGATGAAGCGCATGGGCACCTTCTTCGACCAGGAGGCCACCGAGGAATTCAACAAACGCTCCGGAGACCAGGGCGCCGGGCGGATGGACCCGAACGCGGCGAAGCAGGCCTACGAAGCCTCGGACAAGGAACTGTGGGATTTTCTCTGCGACCCCGACAGCATGATCGCGCCGCGCCGCGGCGAGTACCTGCCCGACGTACGCCTGCAGGAACTGGAAGACGATGGCGTCGCCGGCGAGATCATCTTCCCGCAGATGGCGCCCTTCGGCGCCGGCCTCATGCAGTACCGCCACGACATCCCCGAGGAGCACAGCCTGGCCGGCAACCAGGCCTACAACCGCTGGCTGGCGGACCTGTGCCGGGAAAACCCGGGGCGTCACGCCGGGGTGGCGATCATCAACGTGGACAATATCGAGACCTCCGTACAGGAGGTGCGCGAGGCGCACAAACTGGGACTGTTCGGCGGCGTGCTGCTGCCTACCAGCACCGGCACGCACCCGTTCTACCACGACTACGAGCGCTACGCGCCCCTGTGGAGCGTTTGCGAAGAGCTGGACATGCCGATCCACACGCATTCGGGCTGGTCGCCGGATTACGGCGACTTCGCCGCGGCGACGCCCATGTACATCAGCGAGGTGGATATGTGGGCGCAGCGCCCGTTCAAGGCGCTGCTGTGGTCCGGCGTGTTCGAGCGTCACCCAAAACTCAAGCTGGTGTTCACGGAAACCGGCTGCGGCTGGATTCTCGAAATGCTGCGCGTGCTGGATTTCAAGATCGACAACCCGATCTTCGCACATTTCACCACCGGCCTGACACTGACCCCGCGCGAGTATTTCCAGCGCAACTGTTATATCGGCGCGTCCTTCCTGCCGCGCCACGAGGTCGGCTCGCGCCACGACATCGGCATCGACAAGCTGATGTGGGGCTCGGACTATCCGCACATGGAGGGCACCTGGCCCAACACCATGAACAAGCTGCGCGAGACCTTCCACGACGTGAACGAGGCGGAGATTCGCGCCATTCTCGGCGGCAATGCGGTGGACGTGTTCGGTTTCGACCGCGCGTTGATGGAGGAGACCGCGGCGCGCATCGGGCCGCAACTGGACGATATCCAGAGGCCACCGGAAGCGGCCTGATGGGCCGCATCGACGCGCGGGCATTTTTCGCTCGCTCAGCGCTGGAGCAACCCTGCGATCTCTACGCGCGCATGCGTGAGCTGGCGCCTGTCTGCGCCATCGGCGACACCGGGGCTTACCTGGTGAGCACGCACGCCGCCATCGAGGACGCGGTGGCGCGCCAGGACGAGTTTTCCGCCAACCTGCGCCGCGTGCTGTTGAGCACCGGCGCTGAGCCGCCACGGCTAATTCCCATGCAACTGGAAGAAGGCGGCCTGGACGTCATCGCCACCGCGGACGACCCGGCGCACAGCGTGCACCGCCGGCTCATGATGCCCTCCCTGAAGGCCTCGCGCATCGCCGCCCTGGAAGAGGAGATGCGCGCGTTTGCGCGCGAGCGGGTCGACGCCCTGCGCCGCGCCGGAGGCGGTGACTTCTGCGCCGCCCTGGGTGAGCCCCTCCCCGCCTGGGTGGTTTTGCGCATGCTCGACCTGGGCGACGACGCACTCGAGGCGATCAGGCGCTGGGCGATGATGGGCGGCGATATTCTCGCCGGACGCCTGGACTCGGCGCGCATGAGCTTCCTCATGCACGAGGCAGCCGAGCAGTTCCGCTACCTCGCGGCGCACCTGGACGAACTGCGCGCGCGCCCGGCCGCGCAGCGCGGGCAGTCGCTCAGCGCAACGCTCGCCGAAGGCGTCGACCAGGAGCGCGTGAGCCGCGAGGAAGCCATCGGCATCCTGTCCATCCTGTTCTCCGCCGCCGGCGAGTCGACCGCCGGCCTGCTCGGCTCAGCCACACGCCTGCTCGCCAGCGATCCGGCCCTGCAGCAGCGCCTGCGCGACGAGCCGTCTCTCATCCCGCGCTTCGTCGAGGAGGCCAACCGCCTGGAAACGCCGTTCAAGTTCCACTACCGCAGCGTGCAGCGCAGAACGCAGTTGTGTGGCACCGAACTGGTCGAGGGTGATGTGCTGTTACTGTGCTGGGCGGCGGCCAACCGCGACCCGCAGCGCTGGGACGCCCCGGACGCCCTGCGCCTGGACCGGGCACGGCCGGAGCGCCACCTGGGTTTCGGCCACGGCATCCACTACTGCGTCGGCGCGCCCCTGGCGCGACTGGAGGTGAAGGTGGCGCTGGAAGAACTGCTCGCGGGCACCCGGGAACTGCGCCTGGACGAGACCACGCCGCCGGCGCATGTGCCGAGCATCATGGTGCGGCGCCTGGCGCAGTTGCACCTGTTGGTGCGTTGATCCGTTCACAGCGGCGCTCTACCCGGGGCTGTGCGGTGAGCGCCGCGCCAACGGGGGTCAGGCGTCCACGACGTCGAACCTGACAGGCATCTTCTTGATACCGTGGATGAAGTTCGAACGCAGCCAGTTGATCTCGCCGTTCAGTTGCGGGTTGCGTATGCGCCCGAGTATTTCCTCGAAGATCACTTTCAACTCGAGCCGCGCCAGGTGTGAGCCGATGCAGAAGTGCTCGCCCACGCCGAAGGCGCGGTGGTTGTTTTTCACGTCCTCGCGTTGCTGGCGCGTGATATCGAATACGTCGGGGTCGTTGAAGACCGTCTCGTCACCGTTGGCTGACTGGTAAAACAGCACTACCTTGTCGCCCTTTTTCAGTTGCTGGCCGCCCAGTTCGATGTCCTCCATGGCGGTGCGCCGGAAGGCGATCACCGCCGGGTTGAAACGCAGGAACTCCTCGATAGCGCCCTCCAGCAGTCCGGGATCGTCGACCAGCATCTGGTACTGCGCGGGGTTTTCCAGCAGGTTGCGCATACCCTGGGAAGTGACGGTACGCGTGGTTTCGTTGCCAGCCACGATCAGCAGCAGGAAGAAATAGCAGAATTCCTCGTCGGTGAGAGGCTCCTCCTCCACCGTGCCGTTGAGCAGCACATTGACGATGTCGTCCTGGGGATTGCTGCGATGCTGCACCGCCAGTTCCTGCGCGATGAAGAACATCTCCATCATTGCCTTCTCACCGTCTTCCGCGGAGGTGCTCAGCTCCGGGTCATCCATACCCAGCATGATGTTGGTCAACTCGAACAGTTTCTGCCGCTTGTCCAATGGCACACCCATCAGTTCGCAGATGGCGATCAGCGGCAGTTCGGCGGCGATGTCCTCGACGAACTCGCATTCGCCGCCCTGCACGGCCTTGTCGACAATACCCCGGGCGATTTCGCGAAAGCGCGCCTCGTAACTCTCCACCTTTTTCGGCGTGAAGGCGCTGCGCACCAGGCGGCGGTACTTCAGGTGCTGCGGCGGGTCCATGTTGATCATCTGCAGGCGCAGCAATTCCAGACGTTCCTCCGGGGGCTCCATGAGGAAACAGGTGCGTTCGGCGGAGGAAAACAACTGCGGGTTCTTGGAGACGAAATCCAGGTCTTCATGGCGGGTAATCGCCCAGAAACCCACGCCCTGGGCCGGGTCCTCGTGCCAGTAGACCGGTTCTTCGTTACGCAGGTAGCGGAATACCTCCCGCGGCACCTGCGCCTGGTAGGTCTCCGGAGAGGTGAGGTCGAAATGGGGGCAGCCGGACATGGTGGACTCCTTGGACAGCGTTCTGGCGGGGGGCTCGAGGCTCTGAACCCAAGACTATACACTATTAGTCTATAGCCACAACCCCGGAACCCGTCTCCCGGTTACTGCTGATGACGTTCGCGGAAACTGTCGTACCAGCGGCTGATATTGGCGTAGCGGCGAAAGGCGTCGAAGTCGAAAAACTCGCCGAACTGCAGGCCCGCGAACAGCGTGCAGTCGACGATCGTGGGCGCGGCACCCATGGCGAACGGCCCGGCGCCGATGCGCTCGTCCACACGCTGCAGCACCGCCGGCAACCTGCTCTGTTCCTGTTCAGCCACCTGCGGGCAGGCCGGCAGCCCCAACGGTGAGCGCGTGGCATGGACAATGCGCGCGACGGGCAGCAAGACTCCCAGGTCGACCTGGCGCTCGAAGCTGCGCGTGTGCGCCCGCGCCATGGGCGTGGCACCGATCATCACCGGCCGCGGGTAGAGTTCCTCCAGGTATTCCATGATGCTGAGGCTCTCGCTCAGGTAGTGCCCCTCGACCAGTTCCAGCACCGGCAGTTCGCCCGCCGGGTTGCGCGCCAGGTGCTCGGGCGAGCGCTGTTCTCCCTCGATGAGGCTGACATTCACCGTGTCGATGTCGATGCCTTTCTCCCGGATGTAACACATCACCCGGGTCGGATTGGGCGCGATATCAAAATAATACAGCTTCATGCTGGCTCACTCCCTGTGGCGACAGCCGTATGTGCCCCACTTCAGTCCAGTCGCAGGCGACCTGCGTATCCGTCCCGCAACAGCCCTGCGGAGTATAGCGGGCCGCACCTGCTCGCGCTCACGTACCGCCGCGAGTGCCGCTGGCTAGGCCTCGCTGTCCAGTTTCCACACGCAGCGCGAAGCGCTGCTGAGCGCCGGCCTGGCGGCCAGTCTTGCCCGCCGTTTCTCCGCCTCGCGGAACAGCGACACCGTCATGGCAATACCGCCGATCACGACCACGTGGGCGAGCCAGGTCAGGCCGAAATGGTAGATGGACAGGAACATCAGGCTGAATACCATGCTCCACATCCACCCCAGAACCTGCATGAAGTAGTGCTGGGACGCCATGTCCAGGTGCCGCAGCGGGTTGCGTTGATTATCCATCACCGCAGCCCAGCAATCGTTGAGAAAGCGTTTCATTCCTGCCTCCGCATGTGGTGGTTCAATGGACAGTACGCAACACCGGGCAGGAAGGTTCACGGCTGGCATTCCTTTGTCCGAATTTTGTTCAGCCAGACCGCCAGGCGAGGGCGACGGATCTGGCTTGACGTTCGTATATACGGCATGACAGGACCCGCGCTAATTCTGCTACTTGGAGACCAGCTCACACACGACCGGGGGGCCCTCAGCGCTGCGCGCCCGGGCACGGACCACGTGGTCATGGCCGAGGTGCGCGCCGAGGCCTCCTACGTGCGTCACAACCGCCACAAGATCGCCCTGGTGTTCGCGGCAATGCGGCACTTCCGCGACGAGTTGCGCGAGCGTGGGTTCGCCGTGCACTACTACTCCCACGAACAGGGCGTGGAAACCTTGCTCGACGCGGTGCGCGACGCACTGCAGCACTGCGCGGCCGAGGTGTTGCGCTGCTGTCATCCCGGCGAATACCGCCTGCTGCGGGACATACAGGACTGGCGCCTGGCCGTGCCGGTGCAACTGTGCGAGGACGACCGCTTCCTCGCCTCCGCTGCGCAGTTCGCCAGCTGGGCCGAGGGTCGCAAGCAGTTGCGCATGGAGCACTTCTACCGCGAGATGCGCCGCAAGCACGCGCTGCTGCTGGACGACGCCGGCAAGCCCGAGGGGGGCAAATGGAACTACGACGCGCGCAACCGCAAGGGCTGGCGCGCGGAACAGGCCATACCGCAACGTCCGCGACCGCGGCAGGACGCGCTGACCGAAGAAGTGCTTGCACTGGTGGCGCGGGAATTTCCCGACCATCCGGGAGATCTCGACGCCTTCTACCTGGCCACCGATGCCGACGGCGCGCGGGCGCAGTTCGACTGGTTTGTCGACCACGCCCTGGACAGCTTCGGCACCTACCAGGACGCCCTGGCGGAGGAATCGCCCTGGCTGTTCCATTCGCTGGTGTCCATGTACCTGAACATCGGCCTGCTGGATCCGCTGCAGGTCTGCCGCCGGGTGGATCAGGCCTACCGCGACGGTGCCTGTGAACTGGCCGCCGCCGAGGGCTTTATCCGCCAGGTGCTGGGCTGGCGCGAGTACGTGCGCGGCATCTACTGGCTGCACATGCCGGACTATGCCAACGGCAACAGCCTGCAGGCGCACACCCCGCTGCCGGCGTATTTCTGGGATGGTGACACCGACCTGCGCTGCCTCGCCGTCGCGCTGCGCCAGTCGCTTCAACTGGGCTATGCGCACCACATCCAGCGGCTGATGGTCATCGGCAACTTCTGCCTGCTGGCGGGACTGGACGTGGACGCGGTCTGTGACTGGTACCTGGGGGTGTACGTGGACGCCTACGAGTGGGTGGAACTGCCCAACACCCTGGGCATGGCGCTGCACGCGGACGACGGCCTGATGGCGAGCAAACCCTACGCCGCCAGCGGCAAGTACATCCAGCGCCAGGGCAATCACTGTGCCGGCTGTCGCTACGACCCGCGCAAGACCACAGGCGAGGGAGCCTGCCCCTACAACAGCCTGTACTGGCGCTTCATCGACAGGCACCGGGACCGCTGGCGCGCCAACCCGCGCATGCAGTTGAGCCTGCGCAACTGGGAGAGAAAGAAAGCCGCCGAGCGTCGCGCCATCCTCGACTGGGCCGAGGCGGAGTTCACCCGCCTCGTCGACCCGGGAACACACCACCAGGCACGCCGGCGCAAAAAAACCCTGCCGCCATAGGGGCTGTTCCTGCCCGGCGGTCCGCGCTACACTTGCGCACGACTTCGCAGGTGGCGGCGCATGGGCAATCCACTGCAACTACGACATGGCACTCTCGCACGCGCGCTGGCACTGCTCGCGTTGCTCGCCGTGCTCGGTGGCCAGGTGCTGGAGACGCAGCACAGCCACGCGCTGACCGACCCGGTTGCCGGCTGCCTGCTGTGCCAGGGCGCCGCGAGCGCCGCCCTGCCCGCGGCAGACTTCGCCACCGACCTAAGCGACCACAACACCGCTCCCCGCATTCACACAACCGGCGGGGACGTGCGCTCGTACACACACCACAACACTGCCAGGGGACCGCCTTACAACGCCTGATTGCGCGCTACTTTCGTTCACAGCACATCAGGAGTTGACATGAAACGCATCCTTATCACCGCCGCGGCGCTGTCCGCAGGCGCGGCCTCGGCTGAGCAGTTGCCCCTTGAGCACGTTCTGGTCTCGGTACCCATCCACAAGAAACAGGCGGAGACCGCCCTGCCGGTCACCGTGCTCAGCGGTGAGGAACTGCAGCGCCAGGCCGCCGCCACCATCGGCGAGACGCTGAGCAACCAGCCTGGCCTGGCCAACGCGTCCTTCGGCCCGGGCGTGGGCCGCCCGGTGATTCGCGGCCAGCAGGGACCGCGCGCCGTCACCCTGCAGAACGGCACCCTCAGCGCCGACGTCTCCAGCCTCAGCCCGGACCACGGTGTCGCCGTGGAGGCCCTGCTGGCGGACAGCATCGAGGTGCTGCGCGGACCGTCCACCCTGCTCTACGGCGGCGGCGCCATCGGCGGTGTGGTGAACGTCATCGACAACCGCATCCCGCGTACCGCCATCGACGGCATCGACGGCGCGCTGGAGTACCGCTACGACGACGCATCGGACATGGACAGCGGCGTCTTCCGCCTGGAGGGCGGCAACGGCAGCGCCGCTTTCCACCTCAGCGGCACCAGCCGCGAGACCGGCAACCTGGATATCCCCGGCATGGCCATCGACGAGGCGGCCCTGGAGGAACAGGAGGAACTGCTGGGTGGCCACGAGGACCACGACGAGGGCGAACACGAAGAGGAAGAGGTAGAGAACACCGACGGCTACATTGCCAATACCGATACCGACTTCGACATGCTTACCGCCGGGGTGAGCTACCACCTGGGCGACGAGGGTTTCGCCGGCTTCTCCGTCAGCCACCTGGAGTCCAAGTACGGTATCCCGCCGGGCGCCCACGAGCACCATCACGAAGATGAGCACGACGAGGACCATGACGAGGACCACGAGGAGGATCACGACGAGGACCACGATCACGAGCACGAGGAAGACGAGAACGTGCGTATCGACATGGAGCAGACCCGTTACGACGCGGTCGCGCACCTGCACGAGCCGATGGCCGGTCTGGACGTCATGCGCGGCTTCGTCACCTACACCGACTACAAGCACAAGGAACTGGAGGGCGCCGTCACCGGCACCCGCTTTGACCGTGAGACCTGGGAGACGCGCCTGGAACTCGTGCACAAGCCCATGTTCGGCGCCGAACACGGCGTGATCGGCCTGCAGTGGCGCGGCGACGAGTTTTCCGCCGAGGGCGAGGAAGCCTACGTGCCGGAGACCGAGTCCAACGAGTTCGGCCTGTTCCTGGTCGAGGACTTCCACCGCGGCGACTGGACCTTCGAGACCGGTCTGCGCGGCGACTGGGTCGAACGCGACCCGCAGGCGCGCAACGCCGACGAGGAAGACTTCCTCAGCGCCAGCGTCTCCGCCTCCGCCCTGTGGCAGTTCGCCAGCCAGTGGAGCAGCGGCCTGTCGCTGTCCAGCGCGCAGCGCGCACCGACCACCGAGGAACTGTTTTCCAATGTCGACGCCGACTCCGCTGAAGCGTACGTCACCCACGCCGCCACCGGCGTGATCGAGGTCGGCGATCCTGACCTCGACGAGGAGCACTCCCTGAACGCCGACCTCAGCCTGACCTGGCTGGGCGAGCGCTCCTGGGCGGAGCTGGGGCTGTTCTACAACCAGTTCGAGGATTACATCTTCCTCAACAACAGCGGCGAGGAAGTGGATGAAACGCCGGTGTACCACTACATGCAGGACGACGCGGAGTTCTACGGCGTCGAGTTCGACAGCGAGTTCCACCTGCTGCGCCTCGGCCCGGGCGACCTCGCGCTGGGACTCAGCGGCGACTACGTTTCCGGCGAATTCGACGACGCCGGCGACGTGCCGCGGCTGCCGCCGCTGCGTGTCGGCGCCGAGTTGAGCTGGCGCGGCGACGCCTTCAGCACCTGGGTGCGCGTGCAGGACGCCGACGACCAGGACGATCCGGGCGACTTCGAAACCGCCACCGACGGCTACACCCGCTGGGACGCGGGCGCGGATTACCGCTTCGACCTGGGCGATACGCGCGAGCTGCTGGTGTTCCTCAAGTGGAAGAACATCTCCGACGAGGAGATCCGCCTGAGCACCTCCTTCCTGCGCAACGTGGCGCCGGAAGCCGGTGAGTCCATCGAGGCGGGACTCCGCCTCTCGTTCTAGCCCTCCCCGCGGCCGGGACAACCCCGCGCCAGCGGGGCCCCGGCCCGCCCGTGCAGGCTATCCCCAACCCGGTGTGCCCCGTCCCTCTGACGGGGCCATCGTTATTCCCGCACCGTTCGTTACTCCGGCTTCGACTGGATTCCCGCTTGCGCGGGAATGACCAAGGTGAGCGAAAATGATCTACCCACCCGTCATTCCCGCGCAAGCGGGAATCCAGTCCAGGCGGGAATACACCCCCGCCCACCCGTCATTCCCGCGCAAGCGGGAATCCAGTCCAGGCGGGAATGCATCCCCACCCACCCGTCATTCGCGCGCAAGCGGGAATCCAGTCCAGGCGGGAATGCATCCCCACCCACCCGTCATTCCCGCGCAAGCGGGAATCCAGTCCAAGCGGGAATGTATCCCCACCCACCCGTCATTCCCGCGCAAGCGGGAATCCAGAATGACCCCATTCCCATCATCCATAGCCAGACTGTTCTGCCATAAGCCCATACCCGGTACCTTCCACCTCTCCGCCCCACACAAGATCCCCACATGGCCAGACAACCCGCCGTCTACATACTCGCCAGCAAACGCAACGGCACACTCTACATCGGCGTGACCAGCAACCTCGCAAAGCGCGTGTGGGAACACAAGCACGACCTCTGTCCAGGGTTCAGCCAGAGGTACGCAGTGCACAGGCTGGTCTATTTCGAATGCCTCGACAGTATCAGCGAGGCAATTCGACGCGAGAAACAGCTGAAGAAGTGGAACAGGAAATGGAAGCTGGAGTTGATCGAGGCCCGCAATCCCCAGTGGAGGGATTTGTGGGAAGAGGTGATCTCGTGAAAGCACTGGATTCCCGCTTGCGCGGGAATGACGGGGGGGAATGAGGCAGAATCGACGGCGTGGGCGGCATTTTTTCCGTCTTTCTGGATTCCCGCTTACGCGGGAATGACTAGAGGAGAAAGGCGGAACCAACGGCGTGGGCGGCTTTTTTCCGTCTTTCTGGATTCCCGCGTACGCGGGAATGACTAGAGGAGAAAGGCGGAACCAACGGCGTGGGCGGCTTTTTTCCGTCTTTCTGGATTCCCGCTTGCGCGGGAATGACGGACCGACGCGTCATCCCCGTCCCCCCTGGTCATTCCTGTCCCCCCTGGTCATTCCCGCGTACGCGGGAATCCAGGAACACCCAGCCCCATGATCCAGCGCCGGGCCGTTCCGTCGCGAACAAATTCGCGTTTGCAGGCAAGCCGCCCTTTCCACGCAAAAACCTTCGAGCTGGCGCGGGGCACGTGCGCCGGATATAGTGCAGCAGTGACGGTACCTGCCGAGAACGTGCAGCGCAGGGTAGGCCTGGAGGCCGCCCGCGGCGTATCTCACTTCACCGGGTAATCACGCGAATCTGCGGGCGCCCGGCCCACCGTAACCAACAACCGGGGGGAGCACCCGCCGCATATGAAACTGGTCAACGCCTTCGCCACGCCGATCGCGGTGAAGCATTATCCCAAGGCGTCCGAAATCAATGACGCACTGCACCGGATTATCCTGTCGATGTCGCGCGAGGCGCCCTCCGACGACGCCGGCAGGGCTCACGTGGGGGGCTGGTATTCACGCGGCGGTTTCCTCGCGCGCAAAGAACCGGAGGTGACGCAACTACAGGGGTTTTTCTCCCGCTCCCTGCGCAAATACCTGGCCGGGGTCGTCTCCGAGGAGTTTGCGCAGGCGGCGAAAATCAACCTGCATACCTGGGTCGCACTGACCCAGGCACGGGAATACCAGCCGCCGCACGTACATGCGAAAAGCCATATCAGCGGGGTGTATTACGTGAACGTACCGGACTGCCCGCAGCCGCAGGGGGACCTGGAGTTTATCACCCCGGTCGGGGAGCAGGAGCTGGACTTTTTCGCCAGTATCTCGGCGACCTCCTACAAGGTGCGCCCACGCCCCGGCGACCTGGTGCTGTTCCCCTCCTACCTGCGGCACTACACCCACCCCTTCTTCGAAGGGGCGGACCGCAGCCTGGTGGTATTTACCGCGACCTGTTACTGAGCGTCGGGCTTGTTGCGCCGGCGCGACAGCGTTCCCGCGCCGAGCAGTCCGGTCAATACCGCCAGCGCCAACAGGGCGGGGTTGGTCATGGTGGGGATGGGCCGCAGGTTGAGGTCCACCGGCGCCGCCGGTGACGCGGGGTCACAAGCTCCCGCCTGGGCTGCGGATATGGCCTCGGCAATGGTCTCGAACAGGCAGTGGCTGGCGTTGACCGTGGTGCTCTCGCCCGGCGCGAGGCTGACCGCGGTACGCCAGACGAGGTCATCGTCCGACACGAGGTCGGTGTCGGGCCCGATCGTAGTTCCCGGGGTGCTGGTTGCGGATACGATGACCGGGTCGTCGTTGTTGCTCTCGCCGCTGCCCTCACTGGTGACAACCCAGGTGTCGCCGTCCGCCACGGTGGTGTCGCCGGAGGACGTGGCCTCGACCACCGTACTGCCATCGGAGCCGAAATTGGTGTAGATGCCGACGAAACCGGTGAACGCCGAGGCGCTGTTGTTGGTCACCACAAACGTGCCGTCCACCCGCGCGGCGCTGGAGGAAAACTCCAGATTCCAGTCCACACCGATGTCCTGCCCACTCACGCTGGCGCTGGCCGTGCCCGAGACGCTGCCGCCATTGGGCGAGTTGTCCACCACCGTGACCGAGTCGATTGTGGCCGTATCAGACAGAGAACTGGTGGTATCGCTGCTGGGATACACGTAGAACTCCAGCGCATCGTCGAAGGCGTCATTGCGGTTGAGTGTGCCGGCGGTATTGGTCAGCGTCGCGTCGTTGACACCAATCGTGCTGCCGGTGGTAGTGACGACTTCCGACCAGACGGTGGTGCGCGTGCCGTTCTGGCGCGTGATCGTGGTCGAGGCCCGCGCGAGGCTGGCGGCCAGCAGTGAAGCGGCTGACATGGTGGCCCCGGCCACCAGGCTGGCCAGGCGTGTGCGTCCGGATTTGGTTTCGTTCATGGCGGCAGTTCCCATTGTGCAGATATTGTTGTGGTTGCTTGTTTTGGCGCCGCGCTGGCGCGGCATCACGAATATCGGTGTCCCCCTGACGCAGCCTTTTGACGAAAAAGGCCCACGTTTCCGATGGTTATCAGTATGGCCCGGTGAACCACCTCAGGTCAAGACTGGCGAGATTCCAAGTACAGAGGATGCAAGACAGTGGCATGAGGCGTCCGGCGCATGCGACGACTGCAGCTAACCACACACCAGGCCATGGGCCCGCAGGCGCTCGACGGCCGGTTCCAGCACCTGCTCGTAGGCGCGCCACTTCTCCAGGGATGTGCGGTACACAGGCCGGCGCACCTGGTTGACGCTGGCGGTGCGCACCACGCTGGTGGCGCGCGTGTGGTCGCCGCAGGCCGGGTCCCAGTCCAGCCCCAGGTAAGCGAGCAGGCGCCGCGTCTGCGCCTGCGGGTCGTTCACCAGATCCGCGTAGTCGCTGATGAAGATGCGCTCGCCATACAGCGCCAGCCAGTGCTGCATGATGCGGTGATGCGCGATGATCCTCTCGGCAATGTCCTCCATGCGGTACGCCCAGTTGATGGCGCCGAAGTTCGCCTTCCAGCACGACAGTGCGATCTCGCGCGGGTCACGCCGCGCGTAGACGATCTTCGCCTCCGGAAACAGCGTGAAGATCCAGCCGACCAGGCTGTAGTTGTCCGGCATCTTGTCGATGAACAGGTGACCGGCGGGCAAGCCGCCGGGACCCGCGTGGGGGGCGAGCAGGTCCAGCAGGCGCTCGCGCAGCCCCCGCAGCGTCGCCGGGGTGGCGCGCGCCAGGGCCTCCTGCAGGGGCAGCGGCCCCGGCGCGGGGTGTTGCGGCTGGCGCAGCCAGCCCAGTGACAGGGAGGCGTGCTGGCATTCCCCCATGCCGGTCACGCGCGGGTGGCGCGCGAGAATCTGCTCGGTCAGCGTGGTCCCGGAGCGCGGCACACCGACGATGAACACCGGGGGGCCGGCCTGCGGGTGGCGGCTGTCGCGCCGCGCCGCGCTGAGCGCCGCGTCCTCCACGGGCACGGCGGCGTCGAAGGCCGCGTCCAGTTCGTCCAGCCAGCGGGCATGCCTGCGCGCGTCGTAGCGCTCCTCTTCGGGCGGTTCGCTCAACGCGTTGCAACGCTGGTACATCTCCGCGGCGATGGCGTGATCCCCGGTGCCATGATGGTATTCCGCCAGGCAGTGATACAGCCACGCCCGTTGGCGCAGCGCCAGGTTGCCGCGGTGCAGGGCATCGCGCAGCCGCTGCAGGTGGCGCAGTTCCGCCTGCGGGCCGCCGTGGGCCACCAGCAGCGCCGAGGCGCCGAGCGAGCCGGGGGTACTGGCGAACACCTGGCGCGCACTCTCCACCGCCTCGTCACTGCGCCCGGCGGCCGCCGCGAGCCGCGCGCGCGCCAGCAGGGTTTCGGCGCAGGGGTCGCGCTGCACCTGCCGGTCCTGGTAGGCCAGAGCGCGGTCGGGCACGTTGATGCGCGAGTAGAACGCCACCCGCGCCGGGTCCAGGTCGCCTTCGTCCTCGTCCGCAGCATCGATCAATTCGCGCACCGCCTGCAAGTCGCCCAGGCCGAGCATGACCTCCGCCGCCAGGCCACGCACCCGCGAATCCTGCGAACCCAGCTCTTCTTCCAACCGCGTGATCCAGGCGCCGGCCAGCTCGTAACTGCGGTCGTCGATACAGGTGCGCGCGATGGCCTCGAGCAACGCGGGCGCGCCGGGAAATTTTTCGTGAGCATCGGCGAGCAGGTTCATGGCGGCGTTTTCCTCTCCCATCTGCCACTTTACGCGCGCCAGCCGCGTCCACACGTCCAGGTCGTCCCCCGCCACCGCGACCAGGTGTTCCAGGATGACGGCGGACTCGTACAACGCGCCGTTGCGTTGCAGTAGCCCGACAATACCCAGCAAGCCCGCACCACTGCTGCGCGCCTCGACATCGGCGGCCAGCGTGGACCAGTCGCCGCACAAAACCCGGGCGCGCAGCAGCGCGGTGCGACCAGCCGGCGTCGCGCGCAAGCGCCGCGTATCGACCCGCCGCAGTAATTCACGCGCCTTGTCGCTGTCGCGTTGCGCCAGCAACGACTCCGCCCAGACGACCTCGAGGTCCGCAGACAGTGCGCAACCAGACCCGGCGCGCCAGGCTTGCAACAACGCCTCGGCATCAGCGGCGCGATCCAGGGTGAGGTAGGCCCTGGCCAGTTCCGCAACCAGTTGCTCGCTCCACAGCCCCTCGTCCAGCAGTTCCTCCCAGACAACCACGGCGCGGCCGGTTGTGCCCAGGTAGGCGTGGGCCAGCGCGCGTACATGGCGCCACTCGGCCGTGCCGGTCACCTGCGCCGGCAGGGTTTCGAGGCGCTCGAGCACCAAACGCGCGCCGCCAGACTGCACCTGTGCGATGGCCTCTGCGCGCGACAGTTCCTCGTTGCTGATCGTCATGTGATGGGTGTCGTCCTGCGGGCCGGGCAAACTCCCGGCCATGGGCGGATTTCCAGCTTGTTACCCCTGCGGCGAGTACTTTAGCATGCGGCCTTGCACATTGGACACGGGCCGGGCACGGCCGCGAGCGGGGCAGCCTGTTATGCAATGGACATACAAGAGATGAAAGCCGTCGTCATCGATCGCTTCGGCGGCACCCAGAACCTGCGCCTGGCGGACGTGCCACTACCGCAGCCCGGCCCGGGCCAGGTGCGCGTGCACGTCGCTTTCGCCGGGGTCAACCCGGCGGACTGGAAGGACATGGAAGGCCTGGTCGCCGGCTTCTACGAGGTCAGCTTCCCGCACATCCTGGGCTTCGACGCCGCCGGCGTGGTCGACGCGGTCGGGCCGGGCGTTAGCGGCTTCGCCCCCGGAGACCCCGTGTTCACCACCTCGGATCACGGCGACGGCCTGGCCGGTTCCTGGGCGGAGTACCTGCTGGTGTCCGCGCCGCGGCTGGCGCTGGTGCCGGCAGGGCTGGACCTGGCCAGCGCCGCGGCCGTGCCCATCGCCGCCCTCACCGCCAACCAGGCGCTCCTTGCGCCGCAGCGCGGCAACCTGCAGGCGGGGCAACGCGTGCTCATTCACGGCGCCTCCGGCGGCGTCGGCAGTTTCGCCGTACAACTGGCCGCGCTGGCCGGCGCGCGGGTCGCCACCACCTGCAGCGCGGCCAACCTCGCCTACGTCGGCGAGCTGGGTTCCGAACTTGCCCTGGATTACCGCGACCCGGACTTCCCGCAGCGCCTGCGCGACTGGTCCGGGGAGGGGCTGGACCTGATCGTCGACGCGGTGGGCGGCGACACGCTGCCCGAGCGCCTGCAACTGCTGCGCCGGGGCGGACGCCTGGTGAGCATCGCCACCCTGGTGGCGGACGGCGACGTGGCCGCGGAGACCGCGCAGGCGCGCAGCATGGGTCGCGAAAAAATCTACGCCATCATGGACGCCGACCGCGCGGGCGAAGAGCTGGCGGCGCTCGGCGCGCGCATCGCCGCCGGGGAACTGCGCCTGCCGCCGGTGCAGGTCATCGACCTGCAGGACGCGGTCAACGCGGTGGAGCTGGTGCGCAGCGGCCACGTGCGCGGCAAGCTGGTGCTGCGCGTCTGCGGCGACGGGTTCTGAACACTGGCTATACTTGGGCCAGGCGACACGAACGGGCGAGCGCGCACGCCGCGGCGGCAAGCGACGAGGAGGTGACATGACATGTACGACCTGGTGATTCGCGACGGACTGGTCTACGACGGCAGCGGTGGCGAGCCGCTGCAGGCCGACGTGGCTATCGACGGCGAGCGCATCGCCGCGGTGGGCCGCATCGAGGGCGCGGCGCACGAGACCATCGACGCCGGTGGCAAGATCGTCACGCCTGGCTTCGTCGACATCCACACACATTTCGACGGTCAGGTTACCTGGGACCCCTACCTGGCGCCCTCCTCCTGCCACGGCGTGACCACGATCGTCATGGGCAACTGCGGCGTCGGCTTCGCGCCGTGCAAACCGGACCAGCACGACTGGCTGATCGGCCTGATGGAAGGCGTGGAGGATATTCCCGGCACCGCGCTGCACGAAGGTATCCAGTGGGACTGGGAGAGTTTTCCGCAGTACCTGGACGCCATCGAGCGGCGCCAGCTCGCCCTGGACGTGGCCGCCCAGGTGCCCCACGCGGCGGTGCGCGCCTACGTCATGGGCCAGCGCGGCGCCGACCACGAGCCGGCGACGGCGCAGGAGATCGAGGCCATGGCGAGGCTGGTGGCCGAGGGCATCGAGGCCGGAGCGCTGGGCTTCTCCACCTCGCGCACGGAGAAGCACAAGGACTCCTGCGGCGTGCTCACCCCCAGCATCACCGCCCACGAGGACGAACTGCTGGGCATCGCCAGAGCCGTCGGCGCCACCGGCACCGGCGTGCTGCAGGGCATTTCCGACTTCTACGATTTCGACGCCGAGTTCACGCTGTTCAGGAAGATGGCGCAGGTGTCCGGCCGTCCCATCTCGCTCACCGTGGAGCAACAGGACGCGCGCCCGGAGTGGTGGCTGCAGCTGCTCGACGGCATCAGTGCGGCGCAGGCCGAGGGCATTCCCATGTACGGCCAGGTGCCGCCGCGCGCCACCGGCGTGCTGCTGGGCCTGACCGCCTCGGCCAACCCGTTTGTTTTCAACCCGGTGTTCGGTGAAATCGCCGGTGTAGCGCTGCAGGAACAGGTGGCGGCGCTGCGCGACCCGGACTTCCGCGCACGCCTGCTCGACACGCCCAACCCGATGACCGGCATGGCGCTGGCGGACGAGGTGCTGTACAGCTACGACAAGATGTTCAGCCTGGGCGAACCGGCCAACTACGAGCCGCACCCGGAGGATTCCATCGGCGCCCGCGCGCGTCGCGCCGGGCGCCGCCCCGAGGAGGTCGCACTGGAGGTCATGCTGGAGAACGACGGCCGCGCGCTGATCTACCAGCCGCTGTTCAACTACCAGAACGGCAACCTGGATCACGTCAAGACCATGCTGGACCACCCCTACACGGTCGCCGGCCTGGCCGACGCCGGCGCGCACTGCGGCATGCTCTGCGACGCCAGCTTTCCCACCACGCTGATCCAGCACTGGGGCCGCGACCGCAGCCGCGGCGAACGCCTGCCGCTGGCCCAGCTCATCGCCAAGCAGACCAGCGAGACCGCGCGCCAGGTCGGCCTGCTCGACCGCGGTGTGCTCGCGCCGGGGTACAAGGCGGACATCAATATCATCGACTTCGACAAGCTGACCCTGCACGCGCCGCAGGTCATCAACGACCTGCCCGCCGGCGGCCGGCGCCTGGTGCAGCGCGCCAGCGGCTATCTCGCAACGCTCGTCGCGGGCAAGGTGGCGTTCCGCGAGGGTGAACCCAGCGGCGAACTGAACGGGCGCCTGGTGCGCGGCGCTCAGCCCGCCCCGCGGCCGCGGCAGGCCGCCGCCTGAAGAACCGCGCCGCCGCTACAGGTCCTGCCGGCTTACCCCGGGTATCTCCAGCGCCAGGTGGGCGCCGTAGACCTGCGCCGGGGTGCGAAAGCCCGGCTCCCAGTGGCC
The DNA here is from genome assembly GCA_002699145.1 of Halioglobus sp. Classification (GTDB taxonomy): domain Bacteria; phylum Pseudomonadota; class Gammaproteobacteria; order Pseudomonadales; family Halieaceae; genus Marimicrobium. The sequence continues at coordinate 2,780 of PABK01000029.1, read as the reverse complement.
GTCGAGAATGCGCCGCGCGATGATCAGCGAACTGTGGAAGGTGAGCAGGTAGGGTTCCGGCGTGATCATCTGCGCGCTGGCGCTGTCGCCCGCCGCGTTGCTCGCGGTGGCGATCAACTGCACCTGACGCGTCTGCTGCGCCTGCGGCGGCGGACCCTCGGGGAAGAAAGTGTCGATCACCCAGCCGAGCAGGGCCTTGCCCCAGTCAGTGCGCATCAGGCGCAGCAGCCAGGCGGGCATCTCGCCCTGCTGTAGCTGGTAGACCTCGATGGTGGGTATGCCGGTGCTTACCCAGGAGGTGACCAGGTCCGCCCAGGGCACCTGCACCAGGGTCTGCATCTGGCCGTTGATCTCGCGCTGCTGCACCCGCGGCTCTGTCGCCGGCACCAGTACGCCGTCCTCGCGCAACAGCAGCGGACGCGACAGCATTTCCAGGCCGGACTTGGCGGTGCCGCGGCTGATCACCGCACCCTCTGCCGCCTGGTAGGCGGTGTTCATCACCAGGCTCAGGTGATCCGGCGCCCGCACCTGCTGCGCCACGTACAGGTTGAGGCAGTCTGTGGGCACCACGTCGAAACCCACCGCGGGCATGAGCATGATATTCGCCGCGGCGAACTGCGCGTGGCGCGCGAGCTGCGCCTGGATGACGTGCATCTCGCCGGTGATGTCCACGTAGTGGGTACCGGCTTCCAGCGCCGCGTCGAGCATGGGCTCGGCGGTGTAGGTATAGGGGCCGGCAACGTGCATCACCAGCTCGAAATGCGACAGCACGCGCACCAGGTCGTCGTGCCTGTCCAGCGTCAGCGGAATGTAGGCGTAACCCAGCTCGTCGGCCAGCGCCTGCAGCTTCTCCGGGTTGCGCCCGGCCAGCACCGGGGCGATGCCGTAGTCGGCGGCCAGGCGGCTGATGCCGGCGCCGGTAAAGCCGTAGGCGCCGTAGATCAGCACCTGTCCGGCGCGCGCGGCGGGCAGGGTCTGCAGCAGTGCGGGGTCCAGCGCAGCGCGCTGGTCGGGGGCGCCGCTGTCCGCGGGGCCGCAAGCGGCCAGCGCGCACAGCGCCAGCAGTACGAGGGCGATCTTGCGCATGGTGTCAGTCGGCTCTTATTGGTATTGGCAGGCCGACAGTAGCACAGCGCGCGCGACGCCGCGCGTGCGCGTGCGGCCTGTTACAGCGGCCCGCGCTCCCAGGGGCCGGTGATGGCGAAGGTGATTCCCGGGGTCTGGATGTTCACGTACAGGGTCCGGCCGGTGCGGTCGAAGCAGGCGCCGGCGAACTCGCTGCCGCGGTAGTCCCCCGCGCTGATCGCCGGGCGCCCGGACAGCGGGCCGTCGATGACCACGTTGTTCTCGGCGAAGCCGAAGGCGTAACCGTGCCGGTTCAGGCCGATCATGCGCGTGCCGTGGTAGTCGCCGCCCGGGGCCGTGTGGCCGCCGCCGTCCTCGCACACCACCAGGCCGCCGCGCGGGCTCACGGTGATGTTGTCCGGGTTGTCCGCGTGCACGTCCGCCGGCGACACGTAGAGTGCCGCCATCGCCTCGTAGGCTGGCACATACACCCACACCACGCCCTTGCCGGCGGGACCGCCGCTGGTGTCGATGAAATAGATCGCGTCGTTGCCCCACCAGCAGCCTTCGCCGCGCTTGAAGCGCGCCGCACCCAGGGCCTCGCCCTGGCGGTAGGGGCCGGAGCGCCCCACGCCGTTGGTGGCCGGGAAACCCGGCGCGGCGGGTACCAGGCCGTCCGGGTCCGCGTCGGGTTCGGCGATGGTCACCCACTCCACGCCGAAGATGTCGCCGGCGGACACGTCCGCCAGGTCCGCATTGTCCACCCCGGCGACCTTGAGCATTTGCAGGGTGCCGCCGGCCTCCAGGGAACCGAGCCGGCTGGAGCTGTCGTGGGGCAGGTAGCGGTAGAAGCCGGAGGTGTTGCCGTTGTCCTCGGTGAGGTAGGCGATGCCCGTGTTCGGGTCCAGCGCCACCGCCTCGTGCTTCATCAGGCCCATGTCGACGATGGGCACCGCCGAGGCGCGCGCCAGCGCCGGCACCTCGAACACGTAGCCATGGTCGCGGGCGCCGATCACGCTGCCGCGCACGATCGCTTCCTCGCAGGTGAGCCAGGAACCCCAGGGCGTGGGTCCGCCGGCGCAGTTGGCGGTGGTACCGGCCAGGGAGGCAAAGGTGGCGACGTGCTGGCCGTCGCGAAAAGCCAGGGTGGTGGTGCCGCCGCCCAGACCCGGCAGCAGGCCCTCGATGCTGAAATCGTCATAGATGGGGGTACTCGCCGAGCCCAGCGGCGTGTCGATACCCACCTCGTGGTTGCGTACGACCAGCACGCCGCCGTTGCCCTGCGCCACCACGGCCATGCCGTCGTGCCGCCCCGGGGTGAGGCTGCCGTCGACCATCGGGTCGCCGGTCCAGCCGAGACTGCTGTAGCTGAAACCCGGCGGCAGGCGCAGCAGCGGCAGGCCGGTGGTGGCGTCGGCGGTCGGCACCGGGTCGCCATAGGGGCTGCGCACCAGTTCCCCGGCGGCGTGCGCCTGGCGCGACAGGAGGTTGGACAGGGGCGTGGCGAGGGCGATCCCCGCCAGCGCGCTGCGGCCGAGGAAATTGCGGCGTGACAAGGGACTGGGCATGGCGTACCTGCTGCTGTGGGTGAAAGGCTTTCACTATATATAGCGCATGTGACAGGGGTGTTGCTCGTTTGGTCTGGTGCTGGATTCCCGCTTGCGCGGAAATGAGGAGATGGGGGGGGGAATGACGAGGGGGGGGCGGGAATGACG
>PABK01000028.1 GCA_002699145.1 Halioglobus sp. | reverse complement strand
TCATTATTTGTGCAGGGAGGGGTTATACGTGGGTCAAAATTCGATGCAAATCTGGGGGGTTAGTGGGTCAATTTTCGGTGCAAATCAACAGCCTCCAGCGCTAATCCGATCGCCTCAGGCTTCGCTATTTCGCTCCAATCACGTTCATATCCAAAAGGGCTTAGTCCGCGCCATGGAATCACTTCAACAACATCATCTGGAGAGACCCAATATACGGACTCTTCCAATCCTGGGGAGAGGATACCTGCCCATGCTTCTACCAGAGGCGCCAGATGCTCCAGCTGTTTTTTAGAGGTTCGGCGGAGGCCATGACGTTGAGCAATTTCCAAAGCGAGGGCCTTTTTGGTGATACAAGGTCGCTCGGAAAGAATCGACTTTGCCATCTCGATTAGCTGCGGTTTGTGACTCTCCTCAAAGTACAGGTTCGCTAATGTGTTTTGATCTTCCTCCGCATGTTCCACATCTACTATGCGATCTTCAGCGGCGGCATATGCCTCTAACTCCAATCCATCCGTTGATATAGAGGGTTCATCGACTAGCATGTCTACATCAATAGAAGCTTCCTCTTCTCGTCTGGATCTATCATCTGCCAGTATTTCGGACAGCCTATCGTGGATCTGCTGAATGGCGGACTCTGGGTCCCTAAAATAGTCAGTCGACCACAATCTCACGAGCCGCCAACCCAGATTCTCTAGCACCGCCTGCCGTGTACGATCTCTGTCTCTGGCGCTAGGAGATCCATGATACGTAGCACCATCACACTCAACTCCGGCCAAATAAAGCCCAGGGCTATCGGGATGAACTATGCCCAGATCCACCCTGAATTTACTGACCCCAATTTGAGTTTGAACTTTCCAGCCCAAGTCTCGAAGCGCCCAAGCCACCGCTTGTTCGAAATCGCTATCAAACTGATCAACATCATGGGCCGCTGTGCTTTGCTCAGCAAGAGCTATCGGCCCTTTCTCCGCGAACTCCAAATAGTGTTTAAGGTGTTCGATCGCTGTAGCGGATGTTCGGGAGAGATCTATCATGCTTGAATCGAAGCTAGAAAAGACAACCACTTCAGTTGTTGCCCGCGTTATCGCAACATTCAGCCTTCGTTCTCCACCTGATTTGTTTAGAGGGCCAAAGTTCATAGACATGGTTTTGCCGCCAGGCTCCGTAGGCCCGTAGCCCATGCTGAACATGATGACATCACGTTCGTCACCCTGAACTGACTCGAGATTCTTAACGAACACGGGGTCGAAATCTTCGCCTGACTGAAAGTACTGCTCGATCTCCGGAGATGATCTTCGCGCATTGTCCAGCAGATCTTCGATCGTGCGCTGCTGATCACTATTTAGGGTGACGATACCTAATGTCTGTCCACTGAGACGAGGGTGGCGAAGTCGCCGAACTACTTCTTCAACTACCGCCTTAGCCTCTATGGGGTTATTTCTACCTTTACCTTTGGCATAAACACCATCTACCCGGTGGAGAGTGACCGCCGACTGCTTTGTATCGGATGACGGGTAAGTAACAAGCGAGTTCTCATAATATTTCGAGTTAGAAAATGCGATGAGCGTTTCGTGTTTCGAACGATAGTGTCCCATCAATCTAAGGTGCGGTAGACCCGCTGCAAGTGCTTGATCGAGAATTGACTCTAAGTCCTCTTCATCCAGATCGTCATAGCCCGCGCTTGTACTAAAGAAATTTGTGGGGGGCATTTGCTTCGGATCACCAACTACGATGACGTTCTTGCCACGCGCTATAGACCCAACACTATCCCAGGTGGTCATTTGAGAAGCTTCGTCGAATATAACTAGATCGAACGCATTGAAATCTGATGGAAGGAACTGGGCTACCGACAGTGGAGACATCATCATACAGGGGCAAAGGTCCAATAAACGAGCACCCATATCTTCAAACAACGCTCGCACTGGCTTATGCCTGGTTTTCTTTTGTAACTCCCTAGCCAGAGTTCCAAATGTCTTAGCGTGCTCTTTGCTTTTGATGTCCGGCGTCTTATTGGCTAGGATCGTCGAAATATACTCTGCGGTCGTGTCAGCAACTTGCTCATCTAGCTGGCGGAACTCTTCCAGCAACGCATTGTGCTCGCTAACCTTAAAACTTCTTAGGGGCTCGCGATCATCAATCAGACGAGGAGCCAGCCAAGCGCAGAACGCAGTGGTTGCTTGATCTTGAGCGTCTTCACTCAGAATTACTCCTGACTCTAAAGCTTCGCAAAGTGGCTGTAATCGCAGTTCCTCACAACGCTTTTTCGCGGCAACCCACTCTACCCAGGGTTTGAGTTGCTTTTCGTGACTCACAATCGTTCTAAGTTTGGACTGATAGGCCTCAAGAGGAACCGATTCGTCGAGATTAATACCCATATTCGTGGCTTCACTAGTCGACGAATAGAGCTTCTGTAGCGCAGCTTCAAACTTTTGCATGTCACCATGAAGCTTTGAGACCTCAAGAAACTCCCGTCCATCCACTAGCTTTGCTTTTATTGCGACCAAGAGTTCCATTGGTTCATCAGCCAAACCGATGGCCTGTTTGACTAGAGAATGAATTTTTCGACCTTGTGCTTGCGTTGCCATCAGTTCGGGCGCCTGACTATCCCATCCCTTCCATATATCGTGAGTTTCAAACTCCTGAGACAATGCTTGAACATCCGCTACCAGCAACTTGGCATCCCGTAGTGCATAAAGAATGTCGAGTTCACTAAATTTTTGGTAGCCCGCTGACCTGGCTAGCTTGTTAAGCTTTCCTTTAATGAATATCTTTTTCCACCAGCTCTCTTGAGCCTCCTCCAAAATGACTATCCAGTCTTCTACCGGCGTCTTCGCCAATAGAGGTGCCGATGCGCCATGAGCTATCTTCGTTAGACTAGCGTCAAGTGCTGACTTTCCTTCAGCTAACTTCCCCAGACTATCGAGCTTTTTCGTTACATCTGGGCCCAATGCGAATTCGATGGGCTGCTCTAAAGCGATTGCAACTAATTCAGACAAAGCCCCTAGCTGTTTGAGCTGAGCGAATGTAGGACTCTGTAGATCAACACTGAAATGGTCAGCAAATGCCCGCAGTACGGGTGCTGACTCTTCGACGCTAGCAATAAATGAATTCGCGGCAGCAACAAAGCTGTTCTGCCAAGAATATGACCAAGAGATGGCATCGACTAGTTTAAAAGAGCTCGCATCTAAGTTACAAACATCCCCGAAAGCAATTCCTGCAGCTTTGGCAACGTATTTAAAATCTTCATATCCCTGCACACCCCTTACGGGGGAATCTTCCAAGCTCATACCCCAGGTGAGCTCAACCTTCCTACTGTTCTGATAACCCGCAACTCTCGCGATAGCCGCTCGCGGCGAAATTCCAAACTCGGAATCCTCGTGAAGAGCCGTTACGAAAACATTGAGTCTGTCTCTCTTGGTACGTAAGTCATTAGCTGCGACAAGCCATTCATCCGAGCTCTTTTCACTCCGCTTGTCAGCCGACCTACGTAATTGGTCTAACACAGCTTTTTTATTCGCTTTGTTTGAGTGCAACTCCAGAACAAAGGGGTCAAGGTGTATCTTTTCCAATCGTCTATAGACCACATGCAATGCAGCAATCTTCTCAGCAACAAAAAGCACCTTGCGACTTTTGGCCAGATTATTGGCAATCATGTTGGCGATTGTTTCTGACTTACCTGTACCCGGCGGCCCCTCGAGAACAAAGTCTTGCTGCCTAGAACTAGCTTCTACAGCTACCATCTGAGAGCTGTCGCAATTCAGTGGGAGGTAAATATCTTTCGGGTCAATCTTCTGATCAAGTTGGTCTCTCAAGATAAAGGACGCGTCTTGCTGGTAGGCTTCCTGTGGCTTATCGACCAAGTGAGCCACAAATGGATTCTCCTTGAGGTCTTGAATTCGATCTCTCAGATCTTTCCACATCAAGTACTTCGCGAAAGAAAATGATGCCAGCACACACTCTTCAACAAGCTCAAAGCCAGGCTGCTCCGCAATTGCTTCTCTAACATTCCGCCAAACGAGAGATACATCAACACCTGACTCATCTTCGGGCAGCTCGTCTCTGAGATACGACAAATCTATTGCGTGTTCTGTATTCAGAAATTCTATTAACGTTAAATTAAATAGCGGCTCATCATCCTGCAGCTGTCTTAATTTGATTGGTGCCCTGGCACTTTTTCTTTCAAGTTGAACTGGAATAAGAATTAATGGTGCCTTGTAAGACTTAGCATCGTGTGGAGTTTCCTTCCAAGACAGCATTCCGAGAGCTAGGAATAAGGTATTTGCACCGCCTTCCTCTAGGTCGTTTTTGGCCTTTCTGAACAAGTTAATTAGTGTGGTCTCTACCTTCTTGCTGGGCATATTTGCAATCAGGATGTTTTTTTCGAGCTGTCTCGTCGCGTATTCAACATGAATATCGTCGCCCGTTGTCAATCGAAACGATTCCGCGCTTCTTTCTCGGTCATTAACCGGGCTTACCTCAGAAGACTCGAACGTAAAGAGAGCATTGTCTGCCAGTTGATCCTCCATCTGGCCAATGTCCGGACAAAAAATCCTTACACCCTGCGATCGATCCTTGAATGAAAGGAGGGGATTCCTTTTAGTCAGGTCCAGGAGTTTACGCTGCCAAGTATCGATCCGGGTTTCAGGCGTTTCGTCCACTTTTCGCTCGTCCATGCTGACTGGCGGAAGAGGTGGTGGTGGCGGAAGTTCTAAACTGTCCTTCTGGTCAGAGGTGATCTCCTCAGCTCGATCTTCTATAGTTGCAAGAGGTTTAATCTTCCGGGCTCTGGCCTGCGCAATATCAATGGCGTAGACAAACGATCCCTCATTGTCTTCAGAGATAAGAGCTCTGGCGTAGTCACACGCCTGCAAGAAGGTTGGAACAGTGCTATTCGTAACCATTGTGGACTCAAACAGAATGAGATCCCTGGCGTCGACACGCTTTCTCAGCTCCATGGGATCGTCATTCGTCAAGAGAGGAAACATATTGTCTATCAGCCATACGCCCACAAAAGCATGGTCGTTGGTTAGAGCTACGACGGTATTAAGTCCCATGAGCTCGAAGCAACTTGCAAAGAGCAAGGAGAGGTCAAGACAAGCACCCATTTTGCTATTGCTTATATCTGGTGCAAGGCGAACTAGCTGACCTTGCTCCGCATAACTCGGAGGTGGAGAAACGTAAGAGATACGCTGGCTTGAAATGACGCTCCAAAGCGCCGCCGACATTGCATAGGGTTTTTCGCGTGTATTGGACTGGTATCCATCCGCTTGCCGTCCAAGGCCATTTGCCTCAAGCAACTCCGTGACTTGTTTCACCAGCGACTCAACGTAGACACCATTTGGCTTAACAAAAGAAGCCAGTAATTCTGGCTGCCTTGTCTCACCACCCCAGAAGTTAGCTGGGAGAACCGTGATTTCTTCAGATTGGCTAAGCAGGGGTGCGCTGTGATTCTGTTGCGCATACACAGTAAAGCTGAATGTGATAGGCATCTCATCAGATAGATTGATGAGAAAATCATGTGAAAAGCGGAGGGATCGATCTTGAAGTTTAACATATTGGCTTGGTGAGATCTGACCTATTTCCCATGTTTCAGAAAGCAACTCACCTCCTTCGCATTCCAACTTGACCGTCAAATCACGAAGAATAGGATGGTCTTCGTCTTCTGTGGTCTCATCGTAGCCGAGGCGAAGGTTTTCGAACAAACGGTAAGAGTTCTGCTGTGCAGGCAGAGAGTATGTCGAAATATTTCGATAAGAGAGTTTTAGGCGACTCATGAGATAAACCTACTTTCCTTAGTGGGTTTAATGATAAGTGTGCCCTCAGCGGCCTTGAATCACCGATGACGACAAAAGGATAACGGGTCGCGCCACACCAAAAGATTAACCCAAAAGCACGTCGCCTCCATTCTTTTATCTAGATTGGACGACAAGCTCCGAGGGCATAGGGGGTCGACATCGACCACCCCGAAAAAACCAACCCAATTCTTGCCCAGAATTTAGTTAACATCTTTTAACATATTGATTGGCTTAGAAAAATATGCTGCGCGCCTTTCATTTATCATGCGAAATTTTCAAATAGCGTGCGAACCAACAGTAAGCCCTCAGACGTCGAGGTTGGCCACCGACAGCGCGTTTTCCTCAATGAAATCCCGCCGCGGCTCCACCTGGTCGCCCATCAGGGTGGTGAAGATCTGGTCGGCGGCGATGGCGTCCTCGATGGTTACCTTGAGCATGCGTCGCACCTCCGGATCCATGGTGGTCTCCCACAACTGGTCCGGGTTCATCTCGCCCAGGCCCTTGTAGCGCTGGATGGAGTAGCCTTTGCGCGCCTCGCCCATCAGCCACGCCAGGCCCTCGGCGAAACTGCGCGTGGCGAAGGTCTTCTCGCCGCGCTGGAAGTAGCCGCCCTCGTCGATCAGGTTGTTCACCGCCTCGCCGAGGGCGACCAGCGAGCGGTACTCGCCGGAGGCGAAAAATTCGTGGTGGTATTCCGTCTCGGTCTCGATGCCGTGGGCCAGCACCTTCACCACGGGGAAGTAGAGCTGTCGTTCCTGGTCCTTGCGCACTGTCACCGTATAGATACCGCCATTGGCCTGCACTGATAGTAAGCGTTCACTCAACTGCTGACAGAAAGCACTGACCACGGCTTCGTCCTGCATCTGATCCGGGGCCAGGGTAGCGCCCTGGACCATCTCCCACAGCACCGCCGGTGCGTACAGGCGGCTCAGGCGCTCGATGGTCCTGTCCACGGCGCGGTACTGGCTGACCAGTGCTTCCAGCGCCTCGCCGGCAATCGACGGCGCGTCCGGGTTGACGTACACCGCGGCGTTGTCCAGCGCTGACTGGGTCAGGTACTGCTCCAGGGCCTCGTCATCCTTGAGGTACTGGTGCTGCTTGCCCCTGGCGATCTTGTACAGGGGCGGCTGCGCGATGAACACGTGGCCGCGCTCGATCAGCTCCGGCATCTGGCGGAAGAAGAAGGTCAGCAGCAGCGTGCGTATGTGTGAGCCGTCAACATCTGCGTCGGTCATGATGATGATGCTGTGGTAGCGCAGCTTGTCCGGGTCGAATTCCTCCTTGCCGATACCGCAGCCCAGGGCGGTCACGATGGTGCCCACCTCGGCAGAGCCGAGCATCTTGTCGAAGCGCGCTTTTTCCACGTTGAGGATCTTGCCCTTCAGCGGCAGGATGGCCTGGTACTTGCGGTTGCGCCCCTGCTTGGCGGAGCCGCCGGCGGAGTCGCCCTCCACCAGGTACAGTTCGGACAGGGCCGGGTCTTTCTCCTGGCAGTCGGCGAGCTTGCCGGGCAGGCCGGCGATGTCCAGGGCGCCCTTGCGCCGGGTCATCTCCCGCGCCTTGCGCGCCGCTTCCCGCGCCCGCGCCGCGTCGAGCATCTTGCCCACCACCGCCTTGGCCTCGCCGGGATTTTCCATCAGGTAGTCGTTGAACTGGCTGCTCATCGCCTGTTCGACCGCGGTCTTGACCTCGGAGGAGACCAGTTTGTCCTTGGTCTGGGAAGAAAATTTCGGGTCCGGCACCTTGACCGAAATGATGGCGGTCAGGCCCTCCCGGGCATCGTCACCCGTGGTGTTGACCTTGGCCTTCTTCGCCAACGCCTCTTTTTCGATGTAGCCGTTGAGGCTGCGGGTGAGGGCGGCGCGGAAACCGGCGAGGTGAGTGCCGCCGTCGCGCTGGGGAATATTGTTGGTGTAACAGAAGATGCTCTCCTGGAACCCGTCGTTCCACTGCATCGCCACTTCAACGCCGACACCATCATCCGATTCAATCTGGAAGTGAAACGGCTTGTTGATCGACGTCTTGTTCTGGTTGAGGAAGTCCACGAAGGCCTTCAACCCGCCATCGTATTGATATATCTCTTCTTTTCCGCTGCGCTCATCCTTCAGGGCGATGCGCACACCGGAATTCAGGAAGGCCAGCTCGCGCAGGCGCTTGGCGAGCTGATCGAAATGGAACTCGATGTTGGTGAAGGTCTCGGAGGAGGGGTGAAAGCGCACCGTGGTGCCTGAAATGTCGGTATCACCGATCTCCGCCAACGGCGCCTGGGGCACCCCGTGACGGTAGACCTGCTCGTACATCTTTCCGTCGCGGCGGATGGTCAACACCAGCTCCTCCGACAGGGCGTTGACGACCGACACGCCGACGCCATGCAGGCCGCCGGACACCTTGTAGGTATTGTCGTCGAACTTACCCCCCGCGTGCAGCACCGTCATGATGACCTCCGCCGCGGAGACGCCTTCCTCGTGCATTTCCGTCGGGATGCCACGCCCGTCGTCGCTGACGGTTACGGACTCATCGGGGTGGATGATGATCTGGATCTCACTGCAGTGGCCCGCGAGCGCCTCGTCGATGGAGTTGTCGACCAGCTCGAATACCATGTGATGCAGCCCGGTGCCATCGTCCGTATCGCCGATATACATGCCGGGGCGCTTGCGCACAGCATCCAGGCCCTTGAGCACCTTGATACTGGAAGAGTCGTAATTATGTTCTGTGTCGTCGCTCATCGTGATCTCTTGCCTTTGTGTAACACTACGGCCTGCGGCGCCGGTTCAAGCCGACCCGCTGGCGCTTACCCTGCCATGTTCCACGTGGAACATGGCCAGACCCCCTGTGTCCGGCCAGACGGACTGAATCTCGTCCCGCTCTACACAGGTAATGAATACCTGGGCGTCCATAGACGCGAGCAATTCACACACCAGGCCACCGTGCTTCCTGTCTAGCTCCGACGGCAGATCGTCTATCAGGTAGGTGCACTGTCCGCGGCCCAACTGCGACATCAGTTGCCCCTGGGCAAGCTTGAGGCCGCAAACGACCAGCTTCTGCTGCCCGCGTGACAGGGTTTCCGCCGCGGGATGCCCGCCCGAGGTAACGCGTATGTCCGCGCGCTGGGGTCCTGCGTGGGTAAAGCCCTGTTCCCTATCCGTGGCGATGCCCTGTTCGAGCGCCTCAGCGTAGGTCAGCTTGTGGTCCCAGCCCTGCCGAAAACGCAACTCCAGCGTATCCAGGGAGGGCGCTAGCCGCGCCATGGTCTGCTGAAAGCCCGGGGCCAGCTGCTCGAAGTAGGCTTGCCTGAATTCGTTGATGGCCGCGCCGCTACGTGCGAGGTCGCGTGTCCAGACGGCCAGTTCCTGGTGCGATAGTTTACCACGGCGCAGCAGCATGTTGCGCTGTTTTATACAGCGCTGGAAGCGCTGCCACTGGGGGAAAAACTGTTGTTCCACGTGGAACACTCCCCAGTCCAGGAACTGGCGGCGCGCTCCTGGTGAGCCGGTGAGCAGGCCGAAACTGTCGGCGTTGATGACCTGCAGGGGGAGCTGTTCGGCCAGTTCCGCGACCGTGCGCACGGTCTTGCCGCCGAGTCGAATCTGCGCCTCGCCATTGCGGCTGCGCTGGATACCCAGGGGGAGGGCGCCCGCCCCGGGCAGGGCGACGCTGCCGAACACTGTGCAGGTATCTTCGCCGTGGGTTATCAGCGAACGTATGCTGTTGCCGCGAAACGAGCGGGCCATGCCCAGCAGGTGAATGGCTTCCAGGACACTGGTCTTGCCGCTGCCGTTGGCGCCGTAGAATACGTTGACGCGCTGCAGGGCCTCGAGGTGCACCCCGCGCAGGTTGCGTACACGGTCGATCTGCACCTGGGTCAGCGCCACTACGGCCACTCCCCGGGTGCGGCGGAATGCCTCAAAGACGCATGGGCATGACGACGTAGAGCGAGTCGCCTTCCTCCGACTCCTCCAGCAGGGCGCTGCTGTTGGGGTCGGCCAGGGACAGCTTGACCTGCTCCCCGCTGAGCACGCCCAGTACATCGAGCAGGTAGCTCACGTTGAAGCCGATTTCCATGGCCTCGCCAGCGTAGGTGACAGGGACGGTTTCCTCCGCCTCCTCCTGCTCCGGGTTGTTGGCGACGATATCCAGGGTGTCCGCGGACAGTTTCAGGCGCACGCCGCGGTACTTTTCGTTAGACAGGATGGCGGTTCGGGTAAAGGCCTGGCGCAGGTCCAGCCGCGAGCCCAGCAGAACCTTGTCGGGGGAGCGGGGCAGAACCCGCTGGTAATCGGGGAACTTGCCATCGACCAGCTTGGAGGTAAAGGTGAAATCCTCGGTCATCGCGCGTATATGGTTGCTGCCGATAATGATCTCAATGTCCGCCTCGTCATCCAGCAATAATCGGGCCAGCTCCAGTACCCCCTTGCGCGGCAGGATGACCTGGGTACCGCCATCTCCCTTGACCTTCACCTTGTCCATCAGGTTACACATGGCAAGGCGGTGGCCGTCGGTGGCGACCACGCGCAGGTGCTCCCCGTCCAGTTCCCACAGCATGCCGTTGAGGTAGTAGCGCACGTCCTGCTGCGCCATGGCGAACCCGGTGCGATCGATGAGCCGCTTGAGCTGGCCCTGCTTCAAGGTCAGCTGGTGTGTGCCCATGCTGTCCTCGACGTTGGGAAACTCCCGCGCCGGCAGGGTGGACAGGGTGAATCGGCTGCGCCCGGACTTCACCGTCGCCTTGCCGTCGGACACGCTGAAGCTGATATCGCTGTCCTCTGGCAGGGACTTGCAGATATCGGTGAGTTTGCGCGCCGGCACAGTCACCTCACCGGGCTCGGCGCCCGCGGGCACCTGGACCCGGCCGACGAGTTCCACCTCGAGGTCGGTGCCGGTGAGTGACAGGCGGTCATTCTCCAGGACCATCAGGACATTGGCGAGAATGGGCAGGGTCTGGCGCCGCTCTACCACGCCCGCGACCAGGTTCAGGGATTTGAGCAATGTATCCCGCGAGACGCTGAACTTCATAAACGTATTATTCCTTAAAGGTATATATAACAGCTATTTTTATAACAAAAATAGCCATTCCGGATCGTGCCCGGGCCAGCCCTGTCCGGCGCGCTCAGGTCGTGAGCGAGCGCAGCAAGTTCTTGTAATCTTCGCGGATATCCGAGTTCGTTTCACGAAGTTCCTTGATTTTACGGCATGCGTGCAGAACTGTCGTGTGGTCGCGGCCACCGAAGCTGTCGCCGATCTCCGGCAGGCTGTGGTTGGTCAGCTCCTTGGACAGGGCCATGGCCATCTGCCGCGGCCGCGCGACGGAGCGGCTGCGTCGCCTGGACATCATGTCGGACACCTTGATCTTGTAGTACTCGGCGGCGGTGCGCTGGATATTGTCCATACTGACCTGTTTGTCCTGCAGCGCCAGCAGGTCCTTGAGGCTCTCCTTGATCAGGTCGATATCGATCTGCCGCCCGACGAAGTGAGCACTCGCCATCACCCGCTTCAGCGCCCCCTCCAGCTCACGTACATTCGAGCGTATGCGCTGAGCGATGAAAAACGCCGCGTCCGGGGGCAGGTCGACCTGCGCCTCGGTGGCCTTTTTCATCAGGATGGCCACCCTGGTTTCCAGCTCCGGCGGCTCCACCGCGACGGTCAGGCCCCAGCCAAAACGGGACTTGAGGCGCTCCTCCAGCCCGTCGATTTCCTTCGGGTAGCGGTCACAGGTGAGAATCATCTGCTGGCCGCCCTCGAGCAGGGCATTGAAGGTATGGAAAAATTCTTCCTGGGAACGGTCCTTCTTGGCGAAGAACTGGATGTCATCGATAAGCAGCGCATCCACCGAGCGGTAATAGCGCTTGAAATCGCTGATGGCATTGAGCTGCAGCGCCTTGACCATGTCCGCAACAAAGCGTTCGGAGTGCAGGTACACCACCTTGGCGCCCGGGTTGCGTTGTTTCAGCGCATTGCCCACCGCGTGCATCAGGTGGGTCTTGCCCAGGCCGACCCCACCGTAGAGAAAGAGGGGATTGTAGGAGTCTCCCGGGTTTTCCGCCACCTGCTGCGCCGCGGCCAGGGCGAGCTGGTTGGACTTGCCCTCGACGAAACTGGTGAAGGTGTACGCGTCCACGAGGTGATGCTCGTGTTGCAGCGAACCGGTCACCTCCGCCCGGGGCGGCGGGGCGGCGCCGTTGCGGCGCGCCGCCGGCGCGGGCCTGGCATTGACCACGTCGCCGGACAGGGCCGGGGGCGGGACTGCCGGGGGGGCGCTCACCGCTGGCGCGGGCTCCGGCGCGCGACCGGCGCCGATTTCCAGTTGCAGTTGCAGCGGCGCGGTCGGCTCCAGGTTGCTCACCAGTTCGCGAATGCGCTGGGCATACTTCTCGGCGACAAAGTCCTTGATGAAGCGATTGGGCGCCAGCAGGGTGAGTGAATGGCTGTTGCGGCTGGCCTGCAACGGACGGATCCAGGTATTGAATTGCTGTGACGGGAGTTCATCCCGCAGCTGGTCGATGCATTGTTGCCAAAGTGGTTCAGGCAAAGAAAACCCCTTAGAGACAGACTGCGGAAACCCGCACCTCTAAATTTATAGTAGTGACGATAAAATTAGTTGTTCTGGTTCCGCCCGTTATTGCCGGACGGTCAGCGCATGATACTCCCGAACAGGCCACTTATCCACAGTATTGTGTGAAAAATTTAATTTTATTTAGCTTTTATTTATCAATAACTTACTTTGTTTATGTACGTTTTTTGAACGAGACAGCCGGATGCCGCTGGGTATAGATCCACCTGTGGATAACTTGTGTGTATCTTTGGGGGAAGGTGTGTGCTGCCAGGCAAAAATCACCAGTATTCGGGCAGTTATGGCAAAACGCTGACAACGACTCAAGCTTTCGCTCCACACGCTTCCTTGCAAGCGGCCTGGAGAGCGCTGCCGCCCGGCGCCCACGGGCGAAATAATGGCCGACGCCGATTGAATTGAACCGGCCATTTACATAGAATACCCCACCTTTTTTCCGGCCGGGACACACCGCCTTGTTTATCGGCGTCAGTGCCGGCTTCGCAAACATCTGGATTACAGCTATGAAAAGAACATTTCAGCCCAGCGTTCTCAAACGCAAACGCACGCACGGCTTCCGCGCCCGCATGGCCAGCAAGAGCGGCCGCGCGGTTCTCAACCGCCGGCGCGCCAAGGGCCGCAAGCGCCTCTCCGCCTGATACGCTGCTCGGGCGGGGCGGATGGTTTGGGCGTCCAGTCCCCCGGCAACGGCTTTGGCAAGTCCCGGCGCCTGCTCGACGCCCGTGACTACAGCCGCGTGTTCGACGCGCCGGACGCGCGCGCCTCGCACCGCAACCTGCTACTCCTGGCGCGTCGCAACGACACCGGCGTGCACAGGCTGGGCCTGGTGATCGCGAAGAAAAACCTGCGCCTGGCGGTACAGCGCAACCGGGTCAAACGCCTGGCCAGGGAATTCTTCCGCCACCTGCCGCCAGCAGACCCGGGTCTGGACGTGGTACTACTGGCGCGTCGCGGCCTGGCCGAGTTGGATAACGCGGAGCTATCCTCTATATTGCAGCAGCAGTGGCAGAAGCTGGAACGCCACACCCGCAACTCCCGGCACGCCGACAATCGAGAGTCCTGATGCGACGCTTCCTGATTTTTCTCATCGCCTGCTACAGAGCCTGCCTCAGTCCGTTCATGGGTAACAACTGCCGCTTTCATCCCTCCTGTTCCAGTTACGCCCAGGAGGCTATCGCCGAACACGGGGCCGCGCGCGGCACGTACCTGGCGCTGCGTCGCGTATGCCGCTGTCACCCCTGGCACGAGGGTGGTATCGACCCCGTTCCGCCGGCCTGCCCACACAAATAAATCACCGGGTTAACAATGGATTTGCAACGCACACTGCTAATAGGCGCGATCGCCGTTTTATCTTTCATGCTGCTGACCGAGTGGGTCGCGTTCAAGGACGCGCGCAGCAGCGATAGCCAGCAGGAGACCGCGCGCATCCTCTCCGGCGATACACCAGCGGCAGAACTGCCCGAGCCCGCGGCGATGCCGGTGGACGCCGCCGATGAATTGCCCTCCCTGCCCCAGGACCCGGCGCAGCAGGCCGCGGCCGAACAGAGCGCCGACACTAACGCCAGCCGTATCGTGCAACTGCGCTCGGATGTCCTGAACCTGGCCATAGACCTGCACGGCGGCGATATCATCGAGCTATCCCTGCCGCAACACCTGGAAGAGCAGGACAACCCGGACCGGCCCTTCGTACTGCTGGAGCAGAACGACAAACTGACGTACATCGCGCGCAGCGGCCTGCTCGGTCCCGACGGCATCGACGGCAACGGCCGCGCGGTCTACAACAGCGCCGCGGCGCAGTACGAACTGGCCGAGGGAGCGGACACCCTGGTGGTCGACCTCCACTACCAGGGCGAGGGCAACGCGGACATCACCAAACGCTTTACCCTGCGCCGCGGCGACTACCTGGTGGACGTACAATACCTGGTGAAAAACAACGGCGCCGCGCGCTGGCAGGCCAACCTGTTTGGGCAGATCAAACGCGGCAGCGCCCTGCCGCCCTCCCAGGATACCGCAGCCATGGGTCTGCAACCGTTCCTCGGCATCGCCACCACCACGCCGGACGACCGCTTCAAGAAATTCGGCTTCGACGACCTGCAGGACGAGTCGTTCAAGGCGCAATTGCCCGGCGGCTGGATCGCCATGATCCAGCACTACTTCCTCAGCGCCTGGATTCCCAACGCGGAGCAGACACACACCTACAGCGCACGCGCCACCCGCAGCGGCGCCAATATCGCCGAGTTCACCAGTCCCGCCCTGATGCTCGACCCGGGACAGTCAGGCAGCGTCGGCGCCGGTTTCTATGCCGGCCCCAAGGACCAGTACCGGCTCAAGGATATCTCCCCCTACCTGGACCTCAGTGTTGACTACGGTTGGCTCTGGTGGATCGCGCAACCGCTGTTCTGGTTACTGACCAAGATACAGGCGCTGGTGGGCAACTGGGGTGTGGCCATCATCCTGCTGACCGTGTTGATCAAGGCGGCCTTCTACCGCCTGTCCGCGGCCAGTTACCGTTCCATGGCGAACATGCGCCGCGTGCAGCCGAAGATGATGGACATCCGCGAGCAGTACGCCGACGACAAACAAAAACAGTCCCAGGCAATGATGGACCTGTACCGCAAGGAGAAGATCAACCCCATGGGCGGCTGCCTCCCCATCCTGGTACAGATGCCGGTGTTCATCGGCCTGTACTGGATGCTCATGGAAAGCGTGGAGCTGCGCCACGCGCCCTTCTTCCTGTGGATCAGTGACCTGTCGGTCATGGACCCCTATTTCGTGCTGCCACTGTTGATGGGCGCGAGCATGTGGTTCATGCAGAAACTCAATCCGCCGCCGCCGGATCCGATGCAGGCGAAGATCATGCAGTGGATGCCGATCATGTTCACCTTCTTCTTCCTCTGGTTCCCCGCCGGCCTGGTGCTGTACTGGCTGGTGAACAACCTGCTGTCCATCGCACAGCAGTACTGGATCACGCGCCAGATCGAGAAGGCGGACGCGGCGGCCTGAGCCACCCCGGGCTCCCGCGCACGTGCCCGCAACCGACACCATAGTCGCCGTCGCCACCGCGCCCGGGCGCGGCGGCATCGGCATCGTACGCCTCTCCGGGCCCCGCGCCCGCGCCATCGGCGAGACCCTCAGCGGCCAGCCGCTGCAGGCGCGCCAGGCCCACCACTGCGAATTCCGCGACGCCGACGGCGACCTGCTGGACAGCGGCATCGCGCTGTTCTTCGTCGCCCCGCATTCCTTTACGGGTGAGGACGTGGTCGAGCTGCAGGCGCACGGCAGCCCGGTCGTGATGGACATGCTGCTGCGCGAGGCCTGCCGGCTGGGCGCCCGTCTCGCCCGCGCCGGGGAATTCACCGAGCGCGCTTTCCTCAACGACAGGATTGACCTGGCGCAGGCGGAGGCGATCGCCGACCTGATCGCCAGTTCCACCGAGCAGGGCGCGCGCAACGCCAGCCGCTCGCTACAGGGAGAATTTTCGCGCCGCATCGACGAGCTGGTCGCCGAGGTCACCGCACTGCGCGTGTACATCGAGGCCGCCATCGATTTCCCCGAGGAGGAGATCGACTTTATCGCAGAGGGCGAGGTCGCCTCGCGCCTGGACACCATCGTCGGGCATTTCGACGCGGTCGCCCGCCAGGCGCGCCAGGGCAGCCTGGTGCGCGAGGGGATGAAACTGGTGATTGCCGGCCGGCCCAACGCCGGCAAGTCGAGCCTGCTCAACGCGCTCTCCGGCCAGGACACGGCGATCGTCACGGCGATCGAGGGCACCACGCGCGACATACTGCGCGAGCACATAGAGGTCGACGGCATGCCGTTGCACATCGTCGACACCGCGGGCCTGCGCGACAGTAACGATGTCATCGAACAGGAGGGCGTGCGCCGCGCGCGTGCGGAAATGGCGTCCGCTGACCGCATACTGCTGGTTGTAGACGGCAGCGAGGCGCGCGAGGATTTCACGCCGCAATTTCTGTGGCCAGACGGGGAGGACCAGATCGAGCGCCCGGTGACGGTGGTGGCCAACAAGTGCGACCTGTCCGGCGTTGCACCGCAACTGCGCGAGCAGGACGCGTACACCGTGCTGCACCTGTCCGCCAAAACCGGCGCCGGCATGGCGTTGCTGCGCGAGCACCTGAAACAGTGTATGGGTTACCAGGACGCGAACGAGGGCGCGTTTTCCGCCAGGCGGCGTCACCTGGACGCGCTGCAACGGGCGCGCGCCGCGCTGGACAATGGGCGGCAACAGCTCGCGCACGCCGGGGCGGCGGAACTGCTGGCCGAGGACCTGCGCCAGTGCCAGGCGCACCTGGGCGAAATCACCGGCGCGGTGAGCAGCGATGCCCTGCTCGGCGAAATCTTTTCCAGTTTCTGTATCGGCAAGTAATCCACAGACTACGCCCAACAAAAACACCGGCAGCGCACAGCACTACTCCTCTGCACGGTCAATCGCACAGCTTGTCCAGACACTACACACAGGCAATGCCCGCCGGGGGACCGGCAAGCGCCGCGCTGTGGAGAACGCGTGGGTGAATCCTGTACTACGGCGGGAAAAAAATGCGGGTAATACACAGCAGACGCCGCGCGCAAACTGACAGCCGGAGTTGTCCAGAATTCCTGCGCAGGAAAAACACCTGTTGCCCAGTCCAGGCGAAGGGGTTTTGCAGGCGTTTGTTATTGCGCCAAACAACGGGCGACAAAGGAAAAAAAGCGCTTCTCCACAGGCAGGTGCCGCCCTAATAATTACTACAACAATAATCCTTATATATCTCTATACATATATAACTTGATTAGTACTTATATAAATACACGCAAACAATCTTCACTCCACGGCGGGACCGGGAAATTGTTCCCGCAGTACGCGCCTGAGAATCTTGCCGCTGGGGTTGCGCGGGATCTGGTCGACGAAGACCACATCGCGCGGCTGTTTGCAGTGCAGCAGGGCCGTGTGGGTCAGGTGGCCAGGTGCGGCAGTACCTGGTCCTGGAACAGGCGCAGGCTGCGCCAGCCGGCGTCCAGGGGCACGCCGCCGCACAGGGGCGCCAGGTGCAGGGAACCGGTCTGTTGTACCACCTCCACCGCCTGCTGCGGTGTGAGGATGCGGTACTTGCCCTCGGCGATCAGTCCGTCCAGGTCGGTGGCGAACGACTCCGCGTAGGCGCGCCGGTTCGGGTGGCGCCAGGCGCCATAGGCGGTGGCGTCGTAAAGCAGGTAGTCGCCGATGTCGCGCCAGGTGCGCGCCGGATCCTCACTGATGAACGTGGTCGACGGCTCGCGCGGAAAGATCGTCATGCCGAAACCGACGCCGTGTTCGGCGCAGGCCTGCCGGTAGATCTCGTCCAGCGCCGGGTCGTCGATGGCCGGGCAGAAAATGAGACCGAAGCGCGCTGCGCGCCGCGCCGCGGCGGCACTGTTGCCACCGATGGTCAGCAGGGCCTGGACGGGCGAGGCGGGTGTGGGATTGAGGCGCATCTGCGCGCCGTGGCGGCTGAAGCTTTCACCCTTGAGCGCCGCCACCAGCTGCGACAGCCTGGCGTCGAAAATGGCGCCGCGGCGCGACCAGTCCACGTCGAAGCGCGCGTACTCCTCCTGCCGGTAGCCCAGGCCCGCGGTGGCGGTGAAGCGGCCGCTGGAGGCCAGGTCCAGGGCCGCGATATCCTCGGCCAGGCGCAGCGGGTCGTGCAGCGGCACGAGCAGGGCGCTGACGCTGATGCGCACGCGCCGTGTGCGCGCCGCCATCATGGCCGCCAGCGTCAGCGGCGCGCTGAGAAACCCGTCGGCGGTGACGTGGTGTTCGGACAGGCCGATCACGTCCACGCCGCAGTCGTCCGCCCAGGCGGCCATGTCGAGCGCGGCGCGGTAGCGCTCGCCCTCTGCATCTGGACAGGCCGGTGACCTGCGCATGTCGAAGCGCAGTACGATGTTGCGTTGTGGCGGCCTGGCCGGCGGGGCGTCTGCGGGCATGGCAGTTCGCTTGCGCTGACCGCGCGTCAGTCCACCGTCCCCGCTTCCAGCGTTTTCTTCGCCTCGATCCAGGCGCCGATGGTCACGCCCATATTGTGCGGGTTGTAGGCGTCTTCCTCGTAGCTGAACAGGCCCTTGCCCGCGTAGTGCAGGATGGTGATGTTCGGCTCCTGGTAGATCTTGCCGTCGCCCAGGTCCTCCATGCGGTTCATCACCTCGCAGAAGATCCAGCCCCGGTCCTCGTCGATGGAGTACCAGGTGATCGGGAAGGCGGTCATGTGGCTGGCCGGCCACTGGGTCATGGTGTCGGTGATCCAGCTGAGGATGCGCTCGCGTCCCCAGAAGCGACCGTAGTGGTGCTCGAAGTAGGTGGCGTCCTCGGTGAAGCAGTTTGCCCAGGCGGTCCAGTCCTTGGTCTGTGCGCCCTTCAGCGCGGCAGCCTGGTACTTGTCGAAGGCGGCTTCAATTTCTTCTCGGGGCCAGCGTGCCATGTCTGCGATCCTCACGTTCGTTGCGGGTAGCGGGAAAGGCGCCCATCATAACCACGGCCCCGTGTTTTCGGCCAGTGGTAAAAGCGTGGCAATAATCAACCTGGTGTGCGGGACCGGGGACGGGCCCGGCGTCGCACAGGGCCACTGGCGTGGATGTACGGCGCTGGACCCGGGCATGCGATTACAGCAGTGGCGCGATAACCAGGCTGACGATCGCCATCACGTTGATGAGGATGTTCATGGACGGGCCGGAAGTATCCTTGAACGGATCGCCCACGGTGTCGCCGACCACCGCCGCGGAGTGGGTGTCGGAACCCTTGCCGCCGAGGTTGCCTTTCTCGACGAATTTCTTGGCGTTGTCCCAGGCGCCACCGGCATTGGCCATCATCAGCGCCATGAGGACACAGCCGAGCAGCGCCCCGCCGAGCATGCCGCCCAGTGAGGCCGCGCCGAGACCGAAGCCGACCAGTACCGGTGCGGCGACGGCGATGGCGCCGGGCAGGATCATGCGGCGCAGCGCGGCGGTGGTGGCGATATCCACGCACTTGGCGGTGTCCGGTTCCGCCTTGCCCTCGAGCAGGCCGGGAATTTCGCGGAACTGGCGGCGGATCTCGTTGATCATGTCGAAGGCCGCGTCGCCCACCGCCGTCATGGTGATGGAGGCGATGAGGAAGGGGATGGTGCCGCCGATAAACATGCCCACCAGCACCACCGGGTCGGACAGTTCCAGCGCAAAGCCGGGCTTGTTCACGGAGACGGTTTCCACGAAAGCGGCGATGATCGCCAGGGCCGCCAGCGCCGCGGCGCCGATGGCAAAGCCCTTGCCGATGGCCGCGGTGGTATTGCCCACCTCGTCGAGCCCGTCGGTAATTTTTCGCGTGTCCTCACCCATGCCCGCCATCTCGGCGATGCCGCCGGCATTGTCCGCCACCGGGCCGTAAGCGTCGATGGCCATGGTGATGCCGACGGTGGCGAGCATGCCCACCGCGGCGATGCCCACGCCGTAGAGGCCGGACAGTGAGGTGGAGATATAGATAATGCCCGCCAGGAACAGGATCGGCAGGACCACCGACTGCATGCCCACCGCCAGACCGGTGATCATCACCGTGGCCGGCCCGGTTTCGCCGGACCTGGCGATTTTCTCCACCGGGGAACCGCCGGTGTAGTACTCGGTAATCAGGCCGATGGCGACGCCACCGACAGCGCCGCAAACCACGGACCACCAGACGTTGGAGTCCACGCCCAATGCGGCGATCAGGAACCAGGCCAGGCCGACGAAGATGACCGGCGCCGCCAGGGTGCCGGCACGCAGGGCCGCCTCGGGCGCGGCGTTGGAGCGCATGCGCACGACGCCGATGCCACACAGGGAGGACAGCAGTCCGATGCTGGCCAGCGACAGTGGCAGGAACATCAACGCGCCTTGCTCTTCGGCGCTTATCGCCATGGTGGAGGCGATGGCGATGCAGGCAATCATGGAGCCGACATAGGACTCGAAGATGTCCGAGCCCATGCCGGCGATATCGCCCACGTTGTCGCCGACATTGTCGGCAATGACGCCCGGGTTGCGCGGGTCGTCCTCGGGGATGCCCGCCTCGACCTTGCCCACCAGGTCGGCGCCGACGTCGGCGCTCTTGGTGTAGATGCCGCCACCGACACGTGAGAACAGCGCCACGACAGAGCCGCCCATACCGAACCCGTGGATGGCGTGGGCCGTGTGCGGATCGCCGCCGAACAGCCAGTAGATGCTGCCCAGGCCGACCAGGCCCAGGGAGGCGACGCACAGGCCCATCACCGAGCCACCGTAGAAGGCCACCGACAGGGCCATGCCCTGGCCGTGGTTGTGCGCCGCGACCGCGGTGCGCACGTTGGCCTTGGTGGCGGAGAACATGCCCAGGTAGCCGGCCGTCGCCGAGGACAGCGCGCCGGCGAGGAAGGCCACGGCGGTGTTCATGCCCAGCGACACCACCAGCGCGACAAGCAGTACGACGGCGAACATCGCGAGCATCTTGTACTCGCGTTTCATGAAGACCATCGCGCCGAGGTGAATCTGGTCACCGATTTTCTTCACGTCGCCATCGCCGTGATTGTGGCGCGTCATGATGTGGTAGATGAAAAAAGCAAATGCGAGTCCGCCCAAACCCAGCAGCGGAGGTACTGCGAAGTACTCAGACATAGCTTGACTCCAAGCTTTTATTATTAGACAGGCTTTTCATGCTACCTAACTTCCCGTGACAGTGACAAGCTATTCCCTGACCCATCCGCAGCCCCCTTTGGGCGGCTCCCGGAGGGGTTTTAGCGCCGGAAACCCGGGTCCCGGCCGGGGGCCGGGGCGCGCCTGGCGGGAAATTACCGCTATTTCCCGGCGCACAAATTTTGAACAGCCCCGCATGGCGCGTATAATCGCCAGCCCCCAGTACGGGAAGCCCGGGATACGGCGGTGGAATACCAGCAGCAGTTTGACGTGATAGTGATTGGCGGCGGCCACGCCGGCACCGAGGCGTGCCTGGCGGCCGCGCGCATGGGCGCGCGCACCCTGCTGCTCACCCACTCCGTCGACACCCTGGGCCAGATGTCCTGCAACCCGGCCATCGGTGGTATCGGCAAGAGTCACCTGGTGCGTGAGGTGGACGCGCTGGGCGGTGCCATGGGGCTGGCCACCGACCGCGCCGGCATCCAGTTCCGCGTACTCAACCGGCGCAAGGGGCCGGCGGTGCGCGCCACCCGCGCCCAGGCGGACCGCGTGCTGTACCGCAACGCGATCCGCCAGGTGCTGGAACACCAGCCCGGCCTGTCGATTTTCCAGCAGCCGGTGGACGACCTGCTGCTCGAGAACGGCGCCGTGGCCGGCGCCGTCACGCAGATGGGACTGGTCTTTCGCGCACCCCGGGTAGTGCTCACCACCGGCACTTTCCTCGGCGGCAAGATGCACATCGGCCTGGACAACAGCGCCGGCGGCCGCGCCGGCGACCCGCCGTCCATCGCCCTGGCGCAGCGCCTGCGCGAACTGCCTTTTCGCGTGGAACGCCTGAAAACCGGCACGCCGCCGCGCATCGACGCGCGCAGCGTGAACTTCGACGGCCTGCAACAGCAGTGGGGCGATGACCCGGAGCCGGTGATGTCCTTCATGGGCAACGCGCAGATGCACCCGGAGCAGCGCTGCTGCTGGGTGACCTACACCAACGAGCGCACCCACGACATCATTCGCGGCGGTCTGGACCGCTCGCCGCTGTTTTCCGGGGTGATCGAGGGCGTGGGCCCGCGCTACTGCCCGAGCATCGAGGACAAGATACACCGCTTCGCCGACAAGTCCTCGCACCAGGTGTTCATCGAGCCCGAAGGGCTGGACACCACCGAGTTGTACCCCAACGGTATCTCCACCAGCCTGCCCTTCGATGTGCAACTGCAACTGGTGCGTAGCATCGAGGGTTTCGAGAACGCCCACATCACGCGCCCGGGCTACGCCATCGAGTACGATTTCTTCGACCCGCGCGACCTGCACTACTCACTGGAAACGAAAGCGTTGCCGGGCCTGTATTTCGCCGGGCAGATCAACGGCACTACCGGCTACGAGGAGGCGGCTGCCCAGGGGCTGCTGGCCGGCCTCAACGCGGCCCTGGCCGCGCGCGACCAGGCGCCCTGGTGCCCGCGCCGTGACGAGGCCTATATCGGCGTGCTGGTGGACGACCTGATTACCATGGGCACCGCGGAGCCCTACCGCATGTTCACCTCCCGCGCGGAGTACCGTCTGCTGCTGCGCGAGGACAACGCCGATCTGCGCCTGACTGAAAAGGGGCGTGATCTGGGCCTGGTGGACGACGCGCGCTGGGCGCGTTTCAGCGCCAAGCGCGAGGCCATCGAGGCGGAGACGCGGCGCCTGGCGACCACGTTCGTGCACCCGCACACGCCGGCCGCGGCGGCCCTGGCCGAGAAGCTGGACGGCCCCCTGGGCCGCGAGTACGCACTGGCCGACCTGCTCAAGCGGCCGCAGCTCAGTTACGCGGACCTGGCCGCGGCTACCGGCGACGGTTGCGCCGACGAGCAGGCCGCCGCACAGGTGGAGATTCAGGCGCGCTACGCCGGCTACATCGATCGCCAGCAGGAGGAGATCGAGCGCCTGCGCCGGCACGAGAACACCCCGCTGCCGGCGGACCTCGACTACGACGCGGTCGACGGCCTGTCCAACGAGGTGCGGCAGAAACTGGCCCAGGCGCGCCCGCAGACGCTGGCGCGCGCCAGCCGTATTCCCGGGGTCACCCCGGCGGCGATCTCGCTGCTGCTCATCTACCTGAAAAAGCGCGGCGCGCTGGCCGAATCCGCGCCGCATGAGCAGCGTCAGCTCGCCTGAGGGGCGACACGCCCGGACGCTGCAACGCGGTTGCCAGGACCTGGGCCTGGATCTCGCGCCGGCGCAGCGGGACGCGCTGTTGCACTACCTGGCGTTGCTCGAGCGCTGGAATCGCAGCTACAACCTCACCGCCGTGCGCGACCCGCAGGAGATGGTTACCCGTCACCTGCTGGACAGCCTGGCCGTCAGTCCCCACCTGCAGGGCGCGCGCATCCTCGATGTCGGCAGTGGCGCCGGCCTGCCCGGGGTGCCGCTGGCGATCATGCACCCGGGGCGGGAATTCCACCTGCTGGACAGCAACGGCAAGCGCACGCGCTTCCTTTTTCAGGTGAAAACTGCACTGCGCTTGGCTAATATGGTGGTCCACCAGGCGCGGGTGGAAACCTTTCCCGCGGACCCGCCCTACGACGAGGTGTTGTCCAGGGCCTTCGCGTCCCTGGGGGACATGTACCGGGACTGCCGCCACCTGCTGGCGCCGGGGGGGCGCTGCCTGGCGATGAAGGGCACCTATCCCGCCGGGGAGCTGAACGCGAGCGCGTTGCAGGCTGCGCGTGTCACGGTGCATCCGCTGCAGGTGCCGGGGCTGGACGAACACAGGCACCTGGTGGACATCCGGCCGCAGGCGAGCCGGCGGTAACGACAGGGACCAGGCGCTTGCAGGCGCAGCGCCGACCCGCAACAGCCAGGGGCGAATTCATTGGCAAGAATCATCGCGGTAGCGAACCAGAAAGGCGGGGTGGGCAAGACCACCACCTGCGTCAACCTGGCCGCGTCCCTGGGCGCCATGGGCCGGCGCGTACTCCTGGTGGACCTCGATCCCCAGGGCAACGCCACCATGGGCAGCGGCATAGACAAATACGCTGTCGAACGCAGTATCTACGACGTGCTGGTGCACCGCGCCCCGGTCAACCTGGTGGCGCAACCCAGTGCCGAAGCCGGCTTCTCGGTACTGCCGGCGAATGGCGACCTGACCGCCGCGGAGGTGGAGCTGCTGGACGTGGAAAACCGCGAGCGGCGGCTGCGCACGGCGCTGGCGGAAGTCGCCGGCGACTACGACTTCATGCTGATCGACTGCCCGCCCTCGCTGAACATGCTGACCCTGAACGGGCTCATCGCCGCGGACGGGGTCATTATCGCCATGCAGTGCGAGTACTACGCGCTGGAGGGTCTCACCGCGCTGGTCAGCACCATCAACGGCGTGGCCGAGAGCGCCAATCCCGGGCTGCAGATCGTCGGCATACTGCGCACCATGTACGACCCGCGCAACAGCCTGACCAACGACGTGTCCGCGCAGTTGCACGAGCATTTCGCCGGGCTGGTGTACCGCACCGTGGTGCCGCGCAATATTCGCCTGGCGGAGGCGCCCAGCCACGGCATCCCGGCGATCCACTACGACAGGAACTCGCGCGGCTCCAAGGCCTACATGGCCCTGGCCGGCGAGATCATCCGGCGCGAAGAAAAGCGCCTGCGCGACGCCGGCTTGCCGCCGGACGCCCCCGCGCAGGACGCGCTCCCGGACAGCCCGCCGCCCGCGGCGTCACTCTAGCCACAGGAAACGGGGAGAACAGCAATGTCTGCGAGAAAGAGGGGGCTGGGTCGTGGCCTGGACGCGCTGCTCAGCGCCAGCAGCGCCGCGCAGCCGGCGGAAAGCCAGGGCGAGACGGGTGGCGGCGCGCCGGACGCGGCGCTGAAGGAACTGCCGGTGGACCTGCTGCAGCGCGGCCAGTACCAGCCGCGCAAGGACATGGACCCGGAATCCCTGCAGGAGCTGGCGGACAGCATCAAGGCCCAGGGCGTGATGCAGCCCATCGTGGTGCGGCCCATCTCCGACGCACGCTACGAGATCATCGCCGGCGAGCGGCGCTGGCGCGCCACCCAGCTCGCCGGGCTGGACAGTATTCCCGTGGTGATTCGGCAGGTGCCCGACGAGGCGGCCATGGCCATGGCGCTGATCGAGAACATCCAGCGCGAAGACCTCAACCCCATCGAGGAGGCCGCGTCCCTGCAGCGACTGCAGCAGGAATTCGAACTGACCCAGCAGGAGGTGGCCGAGGCGGTGGGCAAGTCCCGTTCCACGGTGGCCAACCTGCTGCGCCTGATGTCGCTGCGCGAGGATGTGCGCCGCCTGGTGGAGCACGGCGACCTGGAGATGGGCCACGCCCGTGCGCTGCTGGCCCTGGAGGGCGCGAGCCAGTCCCAGGCCGCGCGCACCGTGGTGGGCAAGGGCTACTCCGTGCGCCAGACCGAGGCGCTGGTGCGCAAGCTGCTCTCCGACAAGCCCGCGGAGCCGGCGCCGAAAACCCTGGACCCGAACATCCGCCAGCTGCAGGATGACCTTGCCGCGCGCCTGGGCGCCAGGGTACAGATCCAGCACGGGCCGAAGGGCAAGGGGAAGTTGGTGCTCACTTATAACAGCCTGGAAGAGCTGGACGGCATCCTCGGCCACATCAAGTAGGCCCGGCGCGGGGCTGCCCCCGGCTTTTGTCCAGAAAAACCGTGGGTGCTACCGGTAATTCCGGCGGTGTCGGTGGCCGCATCCAGGGCTTCCGGGGCATGACGCCTGTCGGGTAAAAAACACACGATATAGTGCTATCCGCCACACGGCGTACTATATGCTGTGGGTGTTTTCCGGCGCTCCCCGGGAGCGGAAGTTGGCGGCTATCGTGCCGGTAACTCCGGCGGTTTTTCGCCGACCTTGCGCCCATCTCGTTGTTGAACCGGACCCCACGTTACACCTATAATGCGCGCGCCCGAACCGAGGACGACACCCGTGTGGCTAATGGTTTGGCGAGGATTGCGAGGCACGCGTGGCTGGTAAAGCGCCCGACAGGGGAACCGGTGCCGGAATACCGCGCCCTCCCATCCATCGCATCACCCTGGCTCAACTGGCCATCCTTGTCCCAGCGTGCCTGGTCCTGGCGGTTTACGACGCAGTGTGGGCCTACTCGGTGGGCGCCGGCGGACTGATCGCCATCGTGCCGCAGGCATGGTTCGCGCGCATGGCGTTCCGCAACAGCGGGGCGCGGGCAGCGCAGGCTATTGCCCGTGCCAGTTACGCCGGCGAAGTGGGCAAGTTTTTACTCAGCGTGGCAGGTTTCGCGGTCGTGTTTGCGACAGTGAGGCCAATAGCAGGTGCGGCGGTATTCGCCGGTTACCTGGCGATGCTGGCGTTACAGATTACTGGAAGCTGGTTGTTGCTGCGGCAACAGTCAGCCGGATGAGACAACCGCTAACAGCCCGACCTGGGGCTAGATCAAGAGTTCATTAGATGGCAGCCGAAGGCGAAGCGCTCACAGTTTCCGGATATATTATCCACCACCTGACCAACCTGACCTACGGCAAGCTGCCCGCGGGTTTTGTGCGCGACGACGGCAGTATCGTTGGCGAGGGCGGCCTGTGGACCATCGCCCACGGCGGCGCCGAGGCCTCTGCCATGGGTTTCAACGCCATTCATGTCGACTCCATGGCCTGGTCCATCGGCCTGGGCATCATTTTCTGCTGGCTGTTTCGCCGCGTGGCGAAACAGGCCAGCGCCGGCGTGCCCAGCGGCCTGGTCAACGCGGCGGAAATGATCGTCGAGTTCGTCGACAATACCGTGCGCGACACCTTCCACGGCCACAACAAGCTGGTCGCGCCACTGGCGCTGACCGTGTTCGTGTGGGTGTTCCTGATGAACCTGATGGACCTTATACCGGTGGACCTGTTCCCGGAACTGCTGCTGATGCTGGGTGTGCCCTACCAGAAGATCGTGCCGTCCACCGACCCGAACATCACTATGGGCATGGCCATCGGCATCTTTATACTGATGCTTTATTACTCCATCAAGGTGAAGGGCTTCGGCTTCGTCAAGGAGCTCACCCTCAACCCCTTCAACCACTGGGCCTTCATCCCGGTCAACCTGTTCATGGAAGTGGTGGGCCTGCTGGCCAAGCCCTTCTCCCTCGGCATGCGGCTGTTCGGCAACATGTACGCAGGCGAAATGATTTTTATCCTGATTGCGGCGTTGTTCAGTGCCGGCGGCGTCTGGCTGCTGGGCGCCGGCGTGTCCCAGCTGGCCTGGGCCATCCTGCACATTCTGATCATCACGCTGCAAGCCTTCATTTTCATGGTGCTGACGATCGTGTATCTCAGCATGGCCCATGAGGATCATTAATCGACCGTCACTTCGGTTCTTTTCACTTAGGAGAAAACAATGCCTGAATTAATCTTTGTAGCCGCGGCCATCATGATGGGCCTGGGTGGTCTTGGCGCCGCGATCGGCGTGGGTCTGCTGGGCGGCAAGCTCATCGAGGGCTCTGCCCGCCAGCCGGAACTGGCACCGAAACTGCAGGTGACCTTCTTCCTCGGCGCGGGCCTGGTGGACGCGATCCCCATTATCGGTGTGGGCATCGCGATGTACCTGATCTTCGTTGTCGGCGCGTAACGACAGCGTCGACGCCACGGCCGCGGTTACCGCGGCCCGTAAGTAACCAATGAGGAGCAAGGCGTGAACCTAAATCTTACGCTTATCGGGCAAATGGTCGCTTTTGTCTGCTTCGTCGTGTTCTGTATGAAGTACGTGTGGCCGCCGATCCTGGCCGCCATGAAGGAACGCGAGGAGAAGATCGCGGACGGCCTGGCCGCGGCGGATCGCGCCAGCCACGACCTTGAGCTCGCCCAGGAAAAGGCGGTCGAGCGCCTCAAGGAAGCCAAGGAGGAGGCGGCCGGCATCATCGACGCCGCCAACAAGCGCGCCAACCAGTTGATCGAGGAAGCCAAGGAAGCCGCGCTGGTCGAAGCCGACCGCGTGAAAGCTTCCGCGCAGGCGGAAATCGAGCAGGAGACCAACCGCGCGCGCGAGGCGCTGCGCAGCCAGGTCGCCGCGCTGTCCCTGGCCGGGGCGGAAAAGGTACTCGGTGCCGCGATCGACCAGCAGGCGCACGGCGAGCTGGTTGAAAAGCTCGCCGCCGAGCTGTAACGGAAGGACGCTATGGCTGAACTGAGCACACTGGCCAGACCCTACGCCAGGGCCGCCTTCGAGTACGCACGCCAGGGCGGCGCCCTGGAGCAGTGGGCCGGCGAACTGGCGACGGCTGCGGCCGTCGCCGCGGACGAGCGCATGGCCGCCGCGCTGGACAGCCCGTCGCTGACCAGCGAACAACAGGCCGCGACCCTGAACGAGGTGTGCGGCGACGCGACCTCCGCACAGGTGAAAAATTTCGTCAGCATCCTCGCCGACAACAAGCGCATTGCGCTGCTGCCGGAAATCCGGCGCCAGTTCGAGCTGTTCAAGGCCAACCTGGAAAAGTCGGTGGATGTCGAGGTCATCTCCGCCTTCGACCTGTCCGAGGCCGTGACTTCCCGCCTGGCCGAGTTGCTGGGTCGCAAGCTGGAACGCGAAGTGAAAATGAGTACATCGACCGACCGGGACCTCCTGGGCGGCGTTTTAATCCGTGCCGGCGATACGGTGATCGACGGCAGCGTGCGCGGCAGGCTGAACAAGCTCGCCGAGGCTATGAATTCCTGAGTTAGCTCCAGGACACCCGATTGAGGAACAGAGCATGCAGCAACTGAATCCATCTGAAATCAGCGAGATCATCAAGTCGCGCATCGACCAGCTCGACGTGACATCGGAGGCTCGCAACGAGGGCACCGTGGTGTCCGTGACCGACGGTATCATCCGCATCCACGGCCTGGCCGACGTTATGTACGGCGAGATGATCGAGTTCGAGGGCGGCGTCTACGGTATGGCGCTGAACCTCGAGCGCGACTCTGTCGGCGCGGTGATCCTGGGTGATTACAAGAGCCTGGCCGAGGGCCAGAGCTGCCGCTGCACCGGTCGCATCCTGGAAGTGCCGATCGGCCCCGAGCTGCAGGGCCGTGTGGTGGACGCCCTGGGAACGCCGATCGACGGCAAGGGCCCGGTGAACACAAGCGCGACGGACGCCATCGAGAAAGTCGCCCCCGGCGTTATCGCGCGCCAGTCGGTGGACCAGCCGGTGCAGATCGGCCTCAAGGCCATCGACGCCATGGTGCCCATCGGCCGCGGCCAGCGCGAGCTGATCATCGGCGACCGCCAGATCGGCAAGACCGCCATCGCGGTCGACGCGATCATCAACCAGAAAGGCTCCGGCATCAAATGTATCTATGTCGCCGTCGGCCAGAAGGCCTCCTCGGTGGCGGCGGTTGTGCGCAAGCTGGAAGAGCACGGCGCGATGGAGCACACCATCGTCGTCGCGGCAACCGCTTCCGACCCGGCCGCCATGCAGTTCCTGGCGCCGTTTGCCGGCTGCACCATGGGCGAGTACTACCGCGACCGCGGTGAGGACGCCCTGATCATTTACGACGACCTGACCAAGCAGGCCTGGGCCTACCGCCAGATTTCCCTGCTGCTGCGTCGCCCGCCGGGCCGTGAAGCCTACCCCGGTGACGTGTTCTACCTGCACTCGCGCCTGCTCGAACGCGCCGCGCGCGTCAACGCCGACCACGTGGAGAAGATCACCAGCGGCGAGGTCAAGGGCAAGACCGGCTCCCTCACCGCCCTGCCGATTATCGAGACCCAGGCGGGTGACGTCTCCGCCTTCGTACCGACCAACGTGATCTCCATCACCGACGGCCAGATCTTCCTCGAGTCCGGCATGTTCAACGCGGGTATCCGCCCGGCCATGGACGCGGGTATTTCCGTCTCTCGTGTCG
The DNA here is from genome assembly GCA_002699145.1 of Halioglobus sp. Classification (GTDB taxonomy): domain Bacteria; phylum Pseudomonadota; class Gammaproteobacteria; order Pseudomonadales; family Halieaceae; genus Marimicrobium. Next base: position 3,788 of record PABK01000028.1, on the reverse strand, counting down.
GTGGCGCGGCGCAAACCAAGATCATGAAGAAACTGTCCGGCGGTATTCGTACCGCGCTGGCGCAGTACCGTGAGCTGGCGGCTTTCTCGCAGTTCGCCTCGGACCTTGACGACGCCACCAAGGCGCAGCTTGACCACGGTGAGCGCGTGACCGAGCTGATGAAACAGAAACAGTACTCGCCGCAGTCCATCGCCGAGATGGGCCTGATGCTGTACTGCGCGAACGAGGGCTACCTGGACGACATCGAGGTAAACAAGGTCGGCGACTTCGAAAGCGCCCTGCTGTCCTACATGCACGGCGAGCACGGTGACCTGATGAACGCCATCGTGGAGAGCGGAGACTATTCCGACGAGATCGAGGCGACCTTCAAGTCCGCCATCGAAAAATTCAAGTCGACCCAAACCTGGTAATTTAAATGGCAGCCGGAAAGGAAATTCGCACCAAGATCGCGAGTATCCAGAGCACGCAGAAGATCACCAGTGCGATGGAGATGGTCGCGGCGAGCAAGATGCGCAAGGCCCAGGACCGCATGCAGCTGGGCAAGCCTTACGCCCGCCGCATTCGCTCGGTGGTCGGCCACCTGGCCAACTCCGCGCCGGAGTACCGCCACATCTACATGGAAGAGCGGGATATCCGCCGCGTCGGCTTCATCGTGATCTCTACCGACCGGGGCCTGTGCGGCGGACTGAACATCAACCTGTTCAAGACCACCGTGAAGTCCATGAAGCAGTGGGCGGACCAGAACATCGAGATCGACCTGTGCCTGGTAGGCGCCAAGGCGGCCGCGTTTTTCGGCAGCTACGGCGGCAACGTCACCGCGGCGGTGCGCGACCTGGGCGAGGAGCCCAGCCTGGCGGACCTGATCGGCGGCGTGAAGACCATGCTGGATGCCTACGAAGAAGGCACGATTGACCGCCTGTTCCTGGTCAGCAACGAGTTCATCAACACCATGACCCAGAACCCCACGGTCGCGCAGCTGCTGCCGCTGGAGGCGGAAGAGTCCGACGAGATGAAGCACCACTGGGACTACATCTACGAGCCGGACGCCAAGGAACTGCTGGAGGGCCTGCTGACCCGCTACATCGAGTCGCAGGTTTACCAGGCGGTGGTGGAAAACGGCGCCTGTGAACAGGCCGCGCGCATGCTGGCGATGAAGAACGCCACCGAGAACGCCGGCGAGCTGATCGACGACCTGCAGCTGGTGTACAACAAGGCGCGCCAGGCGGCGATCACCCAGGAGCTGTCGGAAATTGTCGGCGGCGCCGCGGCGATCAGCAATTAGTGAACAAATACGGGGAGGGCGTTTAGCAAAGCCCGACACGTCGTCCCCGCGGAAGCGGGGACCCAGGACGTCATCCCTGCGAAAGCGGGGACCCAGGACGTCATCCCCGCGAAAGCGGGGACCCAGGACGTCATCCCCGCGAAAGCGGGGATCCAGTGCGTCATCCCCGCGAAAGCGGGGACCCAGGACGTCGTCCCCGCGAAAGCGAGGACCCAGGACGTCATCCCTGTGAAAGTGGGGATCCAGGACGTCATCCCCGCGAAAGCGGGGATCCAGTGCGGCCTGGAAACACTGGATTCCCGCTTACGCGGGAATGACGGGGACACGCACAGTGCGGCCTGGAAACACTGGATTCCCGCTTGCGCGGGAATGACGGGGACACGCACCGGGCTGGCTGGAACGAAGGACTGGATTCCCGCTTGCGCGGGAATGACGGCAACGCGCACAGGGCTGGCTTTGAGGCCTTTTGAGAAACATTGAAATTTTGCAACAGAGGATCCGGACATGAGTAGCGGACGAATCGTACAAATCATCGGCGCGGTTATCGACGTGGAATTCGATCGCGACAGCGTGCCGCAGGTTTACGATGCACTGAAGGTCACCGAAAAGGACCTGACCCTGGAAGTACAGCAGCAGCTCGGTGACGGCGTGGTGCGCTCCATCGCGCTGGGTTCCTCGGAAGGCCTGTCGCGCGGCCTGTCGGTACAGAACACCGGCGCGCCGATTTCCGTGCCGGTGGGCCTGGAGACCCTGGGTCGCATCATGGACGTGCTCGGCAATCCCATCGACGAGTGCGGCCCTATCGGCGAGCAGGAGCGCGCGGCAATCCACCGCCCGGCGCCGACTTACGAGGAGCTGGCCGCCGCGGAAGAACTGCTGGAAACCGGCATCAAGGTGATCGACCTGGTCTGCCCCTTCGCCAAGGGCGGCAAGATCGGCCTGTTCGGCGGCGCCGGCGTGGGCAAGACCGTGAACATGATGGAGCTGATCAACAACATCGCCACGGAGCACTCGGGCCTGTCGGTATTCGCCGGTGTCGGCGAGCGTACCCGGGAAGGTAACGACTTCTACTACGAGATGCAGGAATCCAAGGTCGTCGACGTGGAGAACTTCTCCAACTCGAAAGTGGCGATGGTCTACGGCCAGATGAACGAGCCGCCGGGCAACCGCCTGCGCGTGGCGCTGACCGGCCTGACCATGGCGGAGAAATTCCGCGACGAGGGCCGCGACGTACTGCTGTTCGTCGACAACATCTACCGCTACACCCTGGCGGGCACCGAGGTGTCGGCGCTGCTGGGCCGGATGCCGTCGGCGGTGGGTTACCAGCCGACACTGGCGGAAGAGATGGGCGTACTGCAGGAGCGCATCACCTCGACCAAGGTCGGCTCCATCACCTCCATCCAGGCGGTCTACGTACCGGCGGACGACCTCACCGACCCGTCGCCGGCGACTACCTTCGCCCACCTCGACGCGACCGTGGTACTGTCCCGTGACATCGCCGCCAAGGGTATTTACCCCGCGGTGGACCCGCTGGACTCCACCTCGCGCCAGCTCGACCCGCTGCTGATCGGCAACGAGCACTACGAGACGGCACGCGGCGTGCAATCGGTGCTGCAGCGCTACAAGGAACTGAAGGACATCATCGCCATCCTGGGTATGGACGAACTGTCCGAGGAAGACAAGCAGACCGTGGACCGCGCGCGCAAGATCGAGCGTTTCCTGTCGCAGCCCTTCCACGTGGCCGAGGTCTTCACCGGTTCACCGGGCAAGTACGTGTCCCTCAAGGACACCATCGCGGGCTTCAAGGGTATTCTCGCCGGCGACTACGACGACCTGCCGGAACAGGCTTTCTACATGGTCGGCAGCATCGAAGAGGCTGTCGAAAAGGCCAAGAACCTTTAAGACTGGCGTGAGCGAGGCCATCACATGGCAATGACAATTCACTGCGACATCGTCAGCGCCGAGGAGGAAATCTTCTCGGGCTTGGTCGAAATGCTCGTGGCCACCGGCGAGATGGGTGAGCTGGGTGTGGGCTACGGCCACGCCCCCCTGCTGACCTCCCTGGTGCCTGGACCGGTGCGCGTCGTCACCCAGAGCGGCGACGAAGAAGTGTACTACGTCTCCGGCGGCTTCCTGGAAGTGCAGCCGGGCGTGGTGTCCATCCTGGCGGACACCGCCATCCGCGCGGGTGATGTCGACGAGGCTGCCGCCGAGGATGCACGCAAGGAGGCCGAGCAGGCCCTGGCCAACCAGTCGGGTGATTTCGACTACGGCCGAGCCTCGGCGCAGCTGGCCGAAGCGGCCGCGCAGCTGGCGACACTGCGCAAACTCAAGAACAGGGCGGGGCGCGGTTAAAAGCCGCCGTTCCCTTTGTGCCAAAAGCCCCGGTGACCCCGGGGCTTTTTTTAGGTTCTTCGCACATTAGCGGGGAGCCAGAAATAGAAAAGCGGTGAATTGAGTTAAGGTTGGAGATGCGACCCTTCAACCAATAACACCGAATCCACCG
>PABK01000027.1 GCA_002699145.1 Halioglobus sp. | reverse complement strand
GCGGGAATGACGGGGGCGGCGGGAATGACGGGGGCGGCGGGAATGACGGGGGCGGCGGGAACGACTGGGGCTGTGGGAAGGACGGGGGCGGCGGCTGCGAAGCCACCGCGCGCTGTTACAGCCGGCTAGAAATTGTAGCTCAACGTGAAACCGTACTGCCTTCCCGGGTAGTAGCGCCCGCCGAAGGGCTGCGGGAAACCCTCCGTGCCATCGGTGCGCTGCGTCGGGTCGACATTGCGATCCTGGTTGGTCAGGTTCTTGCCCCACAGGCGCATGTCCAGGCCGCGCACGGGCGAGTTCAGGCCCAGCGACAGGTCAAACACGTTCTGGTCGGTCTTGAACTGCTCGAACTGCACCCCGCCGTTGGGCTGCGACCGCCAGGTCCAGTTCAGGCGACCATAGAAGCCCCAGTCCTGCGTCAGCGGGCGGCTGTAACCGAGCTGGAAGTTGGTGTTGACGGGCGGCAGGTTGTTCAATGGGTCGCCGCTGTCGGCGGGGCACAGCAACTGGTCCGGTGACTGCTCGTCGCCCGAGGGGCAGAAGCGGTAGTTCCACTCCTCGATCACCGCGTCAAACCAGGCGAAGCGGAAACCGACATCCCAGTTGTTGCCCAGTAAATAGAACAGCTCCGCCTCCACGCCGGAGGTGACCACCTCCTCGGCGTTGGTGAGTTGCGCGGCCATCAGCGCATTGAGGTCGCCCAGCGGCGTTTTCAGGGCTTCCACGCCGCTGGGCTGGGCCACCTGGTGATCCTCGAACTCCTGGTAGAACACGGCGAGGCTGTAGGACAGACGCGAGTCCAGCGCATTGCCCTTGATGCCGACCTCGAAGGCCGTGGACGTCTCCTCCTCGAACATGAGCATCTGCCGCCCCACCTCGCCGGTGAACGGCAGGAAAGGCTCCAGGGCCAGCAGGCCCGGTATCAGGTTGTTGAAGCCGCCCTGCTTGTAGGCGTTGTCGATGGCGACGTAGGCGGTGGTGTCGCTGTCGTGGAAATAACGCAGCTTGAGGCTCCAGGAGGGGTGCTCCCAGTCGTCGGTGGCATCGACCACCGAGTTGAAAATGAGGAACTCGAAATTGCTCTCGGTCCACACATCGTTCTTGTCGTAGCGCGCGCCGGTGGTCAGGTCCCACTGCGGCGCCAGGTGCCAGGTGAGGTTCATGTAGGCGGACTTGATATCGCCCTGGCCAATAGCCGGGCCGGTGAGCCGCGTGCCGCTGAGGTCGACATTGAAGTAGCTGTCGATGTCGCGCTCGGTGTAATACAGGCCGGCGATGTAATCGAGTGTTTCCCCGGTGTCGGACACGCGCCACTCGGCCGTGGTGGTTTCCCAGTCCAGCTGGATGTCGAAACGCGCGGAGCGACCGGGGTAGGGCTGGCGGTTGTCCAGCATCCAGGTGTCGAAGTCCTGCCAGGAGGCGAGCAGGTCGACGTTGGTCACGTCGAACTCGCGTCGGTAGTGCAGACTGGTGTCCTTCAGGTCGGTCTGGGCGTCGGTGATGAAGTCGCCGTAGTAAAAGTTGTCCTGGAAATCATTGTCCGTGGCCGGCGTCGGGTTGTCGCCGCCGGTGCCCGGCACGTTGCCCTGCACGTTGAAGTCTTCGGGGTGGTCCTTGAGGTCCGCGTAGTTGCTGGTCCACACCACGTCCGAGCGCTCGTCGATGACCCACAGCAGGCGCGCGCGGGCCGCGACGTGGTGCTTGCCGCCGGTGCTACTCTCACCCGAGGCGGGATTCTTCACCTCGATGTAGCCATCCGAGTCCGCGTACACGCCGGCCAGTCGCAGCGCCAGGGTGTCTTCCACCAGCGGCACGTTGAGCGCGCCGCGCACGTCCACCCCCTCCAGGTCCGCATTGTCTTCCTGCTGGGTGTAACTGCCCTCGACGTAACCCTCGAAACCGTTCGGGTTGGGCGCGCGGGTGGCTATGTTGTAGGCGCCGCCCGGCGCGTTCTGGCCGTACAGCGTACCCTGGGGGCCGCGCAACAGCTCGATACGCTCCACGTCCACCAGGGTGGAAAACGCCGCGCCCACCGAGCCCTGGGCGATATTGTCGATAAACACCGCCACGGATTGCGGCGAGGTCAACGCAAAAGACCCCGGACCCACCCCGCGCAGGCGGATGGCCGCCGCCTGCACCGAGGGAAAGAACTCCACGCCCGGGGTCAGCGCCGCGGTCTCGGTGAAGTCGAAGATGTTCAGGGCCTTCAGTTCCTCGGCGCCGACCACGGCGATGGAAATCGGCACGTCCTGCACCGACTCCTCGCGCTTCTGCGCGGTGACCAGGATTTCCTCCAGTTGCCGCTGCGCCTGCGCCGGTTGCGCCGGGGGCAGCGACAGGGCCAGGACGGCGGCCGCGCCAGCCGCCGTGGAGAAAAGTGAATGACCCGCGCGCGCTGCGGGTGTGGCTGGACGCGTTGTCATATTCTGGTACCCACACCGCTGGCTAGCGGACTCGCGTTGGTTATCGTTGTTGTTGTCAACGGCTTTTTTGTCCTGCGCTTGCTGGCCTGTCTTCGCGCGCGCAATGATGCGCGACATACTGGCTATTATTTTGTCGGCCGCGGACCCGCAGCAGGGGGTACTGACCGTCCGGTCATTCTAGGCAGTGGACAGGGCTTTCGCCAGCCCGTTGTCTTATTATGCTAAACCAGTCGCGGTTGACCGCCCGCGGAGCGCGACCTAAGCTGTGACGATGCAAACAATAAGAATCCCGCGCTGGCTGGCCCTGCTGGGCGCCGCGACCGCACTGGCCGCCTGTTCCGACGGCAGCGACACCCCCGACCTGCTCGCCCAGGACGCCAAGGTGATTGCGCCGCCGGCGCTGTGCGACCCGCTTGCGCCGACGTACTGCGGCTTCCCCTACCCCAACGACTACTGGTCCGTGGAGGACGCCGACAGCGCCAGCGGGCGGCGCCTTGCGCTGCCCCCGCAGATCATGCCGGCGAACACCGCCGGCATGCGCTCGCAGACCGCCGCTTTCAACGAGATGGACGGCTTCTCCCCCGGCATCGCGGCGATGACGCACCTGCCCGGGGCGACGGTCAACGGCCTGGCCACGCCCGACAGCATCGCGGCCTCGCTGGCGCCGGATTCGCCCACGGTGATTCTCAACGCCGCCACCGGCGAGCGTGTGCCCCACTGGGTGGACCTGGACGAGTACGTGGTGCAGGCGAAACTGCGTGTGGACGCCGGCGAGCGCCGCCCCGACTTCGACATCGCGCGCGACATCGACGCGCTGCGCCAGGAACAGGCCCTGATGCTGCGCCCGGCTATCCGCCTGGACGACGCCACGCGCTACATCGTCGCCATCCGCCGCGTGCTGGACGACAACGGCAACCCGCTGCCGCCCTCCCCCGGCTTCGCCGCGCTGCGCGACCTGCAGCCCTCTGACGACGATGTGATCCGCGCGCGCCGCGCGCACTTCGAGGCCCTGTTCGACACCCTCGGCGACAATGGGGTGGCGCGCGAGGACCTGCAGATCGCCTGGGACTTCACCACCGCCAGCCGCGAGAACAACACCGGCGCCATGCTGCATATCCGCGACGACGCGCTGGCGCGCTACCCGCACGGCGTGCCCTACAGCATCGAATTGCGCAACGAGGGCCTGATCGACGGCATGGCCTGCCGCCTGGAAGTGACCTTCGACATGCCGCTGTACATGACCCAGGGCGAGACCGGCGGGCTGCTCAACCTCGGCGCCGACGGTATGCCCGTACAAAACGGCAGCTACCCCTACGCCGCCGCGTTGATAGTCCCCATGAGCGCGCAGACCGAGGCCGCGCCGCTGGTGGCCTTCGGCCACGGCCAACTGGGCGCCAAGGAACAGGTGCTGGGCATGCAGCCGCTGGCGGTAACCGAGAACCTCGCCCTGTTCGGCCTCGACTGGAAAGGCTTCGCCAGCGACGACACCGTGACCGTGGTCGCCGCACTGGCCGGCGGCGACCTGTCGACGTTCCGCGCCGTACCCGAGCGCATGCACCAGGGTTTTCTCAATTTCCTCATGGCCATGCGCACGCTGTCAGTGGAGGCCGAGGGCGGCCCGTCCACGCCGCTGAACCAGGCGCTGAACGCCGACTGCGGCGGCGCCGCGCTGGACGGAGGCAAGCGCTACTACTTCGGCGGCAGCCAGGGCGGTATCCTCGGCGCCAGCCTGATGGCGTTGAGCACCGACATCGAACGCGGCCTGCTGGCGGTGCCCGGCCAGTCCTACAACCTGCTGCTCAACCGCAGCGTCAACTTCGACCCCTTCGCCGCCACCATCTACGCACAGTACGACTGGAACGCCCTGGACATGCAGATGAACCTGGCGCTGGTGCAGGGGCTGTGGGACCGCGCCGAGCCCACCGGTTACTCGAAATACATCCGCGACAACACCCTGCCCGGCACGCCTGGCCACGAGGTGTTGATACAGGTGTCCAAGGCGGACCACCAGGTCACCAATCTCGGCGCGCACATCATGGCGCGCACCATCGGCGGCGTGGTGAACCTCGCGCCGACGATCCGCGATGTCTGGGGGCTGGACGTGGTCGAACGTGAACACAGCGGCTCGGCGATGATCGAGATCGACTTCGGCAACCCGGATGCGCCGCTCACCAATATCCCGCACTGGGCAGACGAGGGGCCGGACCCGCACGGGCGGGCGACGGAGTTGATCGGCATCGGGGCGGTGTTGAGCCAGTTTTATGCTACGGGGGTGGTTGAGAACCCCTGTAACGGGCCCTGTGATGAGGACGATATTTTCTAGTTCCGAATCTCACCGTGGACCTGTGAGTCCACGAACGCATCTTGTCCTGTCCTCCAGACCTGCCTCAGGGCAGCGGGTCGTCCTTCTCTGGCAGGGTCCTTCGGCGAGACCCGACGGGCAGCGAGAAGAGCAGCGCGAAGAGTACCAACGCGCCTCCGAAGATCCATGGTGTCGGTAGATTGATCATTGGCGTATTCCATCCCTGAAGTTCCGCATTCACCTGCTTCCTTGTCAGTGATACGAGCCGGCTCCTCTGGCCAGGTCCGAGCCGACAGGCGCTGACCGGCTGGCCATGCGCTCGCATCGGTGTGAACACACTGCGACGTGGCCCACTCGTGTCTCTGTCATTGAGGCTAGTGCGCGTGGCGCCGGTTGTGATCACCCATCTGGGTGAAATCTGTGCGCCTTTTCGGGGAGAGGTTGCCAGTTACTTTGCGACAAGTTTCAACACAAGTTCGACCTGGTTTCTTGTATGCGTCTTTTTGAACGCGCTCTTCAGGTGGGTCCGGACCGTGTTCGGTGACAGTGCCATGGCGGTGGCCGTGGAAACGGCATCGCCATTTTGACAGAGGTTGGCGCAGACCTCGGCTTCTGCGCGCGAGAGACCGAAACGGTCTTGCAGGTAAGCCAGCGGCAGCCGGTCGCCGTCGGGACACTGCTTCAGGGTGAGCATCCACCGGCGGCCAGAGCCGCGTTGACTGCTTGCGCAGCCGATCCGGCTTACCTCGATTTCCCAGACCGGAGACATGGGCACGTCGTTGAACGCGGCACCGTCCACTTCGACGGTTGCGGTCAACAGGCTCCACCACTGCTCAAACCTGGCCCGTTCATGCGACGTTTGCCCCACCGAGAAGACGCCCGCTTTATCAGCGAGGCAGGTCGATCGCCGCATCAAGGACGTCGCCGCGGGATTGCAGAAAGTGACCCTCCGATCATCATCCAACAACACGATGGCCTGGGGCAGCTTTTCAACAGAGCGTTCGAAAACCCACTTTCTCTCACTGGCCTCCTCCAGCAGCTCAAGTATATGAATAACACGAGCCATGTGCCGCTGAAACAGCTGCCCCCGCGCGTAGTGCTCCCCGGTGTACGCTCCCGTCTCCAGGTTTCTCGAGGAGGTGAATGTCAGCCACTTCTGGCCCTTCCCCGCCGCGAGCCATCCCATGGACCAGCGCACTCCCAGGGGCTCGAAGACCGCCTTGTAGTACTCCGTCCTGGAAAGCTCGTCAAAGGGAATGACCTCGTCGGAAACCAGTATCTTTCCCGCCTTCAAATCCTCCAGTCCACGCGATATCAGCGGGTTGTGTATCGCTCCACGCCCCTTGGAATAACTGTCAAATACATCCTCGACGAGAGCCTCTGCCTGGTCGCTGAACGAGACGGGTTCCAGGTCGCTTACGTGATCCGTGATTGAATCATAGTGAAAGATTGCACCGCCTGGATCGCCTTGCAGTTCCAGGTACTTGCGCACTGCCTGCAGGACGGTTCCCTCCTGCGTGGTCGCGGCGTAAACCATGTCGATCATTTCAATATCCGCGTCAATCACCTGGCATCATCCCTGGTCGCCGGATCCTGGATAAGGCTAAGCGTAATCGTATTCGCAGCGCCTGCGCTTTATCAATTAGGGATCAACCTATCCTACGCCAGGGGCGGAAGAGAGCAGAGGCGGCAAGGCCGGCTCGTTACTCATTATTCATTTCCCATCCTGAACCCCATAGGGTCATCAGCATCCGCCTCCCCCTGCCGGTACACCCCGATCACCGCCTCGCCCTCGGCGCCCTCCAGCACCCCACCCCACAGGCGGGCAACCGTCGGCGCCACATCGATCATGCGGATAAAGGGAAGGGTGTAGCCCTGGCGAAACGCGGGCCCGGAGGCGATGAAGCCCGTCGCCATCTCCGGCAGCTCAGGCAGGTAGCCGTGCATCCCCTTGATACCCGGTAGCGGCAGGTAAACCTCCGGGGACGCGGCGCCGGTCAGCATGTAGCCGGGCGTAGCCGCCAGGGCGAACTCGGCGCCGGGGTAGGAGCCGCGCTGCTCCAGTTCTTCGCGCGGCACAAAGCTCACCAGGTGACGCAGGCGGGTTTCGACATGCGCCCGCACTGTCTCCGTCATCGCCTGCACCGTCTCGGGAGCGGCATCTTCCGCCGCGTAGAACGCGCCGGAGCCACCGAGCACCACCGGTTGCAAAGCTCCCATAAGCAGTTCGTCCCCCTGCGCCAGCCGGGCCAGCAGCGCGTAGACGTTGATCCCGGTGTGCACGGGCACGAAGCCGTGGTCGCCCACAACGATGAAATTGGTCCTGTCCTGTAATCCCGCCGCCTTCACCGCGTCGCGCAGCTCGCCGATGAAGCCATCGATCAGCTCGAACGAGTGCCGCGCGCCAGCGGACCCGGGCCCGGAGAAATGCTGGCGGTGGTCCGCGTCCAGATAGTGCACCAGCAGGAACTGTGGTTGCTCCTGCCTGACCAGGTTGACCGCCAGGCGCGTGGTCAGCTCATCCAGCTGCTCCCCGCCGTCCGGGTGCTCAAAGGCGGCGATAGACGTCGGGGCGCCCTCGGCCAGCGTGTCGTACAGCCCGGGCGTACTGCCCTGGCGGATATCGTCGACGGGATTTTCCAGCCCGAAAGACAGGTTTTCGGGCACGAGGTAGTCGACGTCGGCGCCGTAGCTGACCGGCCAGGTCACGATAGCCGTCGTAAGCCCCTGCAGGCCGGCGGACTGCCACAGCGTCTGCGCCTTGATGTCAGCCGCCTCCAGGTACCACTCCACGCCCTGCCCCCGGAAGTTGTTGACGATGCCGTGCCGGGCCGGGTTGACCCCCGTCACCAGGCTGGTGTGGGCCGGGTAGGTGACCGAGGGGAACACGCTGATCATGCGTTGCGCCCGGGTACCCGATGCCGCCAGCTGGCGCAGGTTGGGCACCTCCAGGCCATGCGCCTGTGGCTCGAGGTAAACCCCGGGGTACAGCCCATCGATGGAAATCATGATCACGTGTTGTTGCGGCGCTGGCGCAGCCCTGGCAGGGACGGCGTGCACAAGAATCAGGGCCAGTACTGGCAGCAGGTGCTTGATCATGGCGTACTCCGGAATTAATTTATACTGAGTATAATTTTCTTTCCGGACTGGTTCCAGGTGTAATATGCTGATGGTGCAACACGCGGCTGCGAACGCCCGCCCGGGGAATGCATGGGGTTGAGACAGGAAAAGAAAGAGCAAACCCGCCGGCGCCTGCTTGCGGTGGCGTCGCGACTGTTCCATGGCCAGGGTTTCCAGGAGACCACGGTGGACGAAATCGCCGCCCGGGCGGAAGTCAGCCGCATGACCTTCTTCAACTATTTTGCCGGCAAGGACGCCCTGCTCGAGGAACTGGCGCTGGAGTGGTTTGGGCAGCACCGCGCGCTGTTCGAAATCATGACCGGTAGCGAGGGGACCGTCGGCGCGGCGGCGCCGCCCGACCTCGATGACCGCCTGGAGGTCATTATCGAGCACAGGGCCTTCCTGAAAACCATCGTCCTGCACACCCGCCTGTTCAACAACTTCTCCACCCCCTACTCCAGCTCGGCGGCGGTCAACGACTTTATCGAAAGCCACTTCCAGAATCGCCTGCGGCGCGTGCGTGAAGCCCAGCGCGACAAGGTCATTCGCGGCGATATTGAAGCGGGTGAAATCTGCCACCTCTACGACGCGATACGCAACGACATTGTGGGGCGCTGGCTGCTGGACGACGACGCGGACGGCAAAACCCTGAAGGCGCGTTTTGACGCGGCGATGCGGGTATTCCAGGCAGGCCTGGGCGCGAACTGACGCCCTACCGCGGCACCACCCGCAACGGCAGGCCGTTGGTGGGAAACGTCAACGGGATGTTGTTGTACTTGAAGCGCTGTCGCGCGCGCTTCTCCACACGGTAGCGGCGGAAGAAGTGATAGAGGAAAATCTTTCCCTGCACCTGCGCGAAATGCAGCCCCAGGCACTTGTGCGCACCGCCACCGAAGGGGATGTACTGGAAGAAGTGTTGCTTGTCTTCGGCGCGCCCCGGCGCGAAGCGCTGCGGGTCGAAGCGCCGCGGCTCGCTCCAGTACTCCTCCATGTAATGCGTGAACAGCGAGGAGATGACGCAGGGCGTGTTGGCGGGGATGCGCTGGCCCTGGAACTCGAACTCGCGCAGGGAGTAACGCGGCATCATCACCAGCGGCGGGTGCATGCGCAGGGCCTCCTGGATGACCAGGGAGGTGTCGCTCATCCTGTCGATCTCGTCGTGTGTCAATGTGTCCACGCCGATGGCGTCCACCTCGGCGATCAGGCGTTCCTGCCACTCCGGGTTGGCGGCCATTGCGAACAGCACCGAGCACAGCGCGCTGGTGGTGGTGTCGTGGGCGGCGAACAGCAGGAAAGCGATATGGTCGCTGATTTCCTGGTCGCTGAAGTGTGAACCGTCGTCCTCGTCAGTGAGCTGGCACAGCTCGCTGAACAGGTCGCGCCCGGGTGCGGCGCGCTTGCGCTCGATATTGCGGAAGATGTAGTCCTGCAGCACCTTCTGCCCCTTCACCCCGCGCACGAAGGGCGTGAACGGAATATTCAGCTTGAACGGATCGGCGGTGGCGGCCACGCAGTCGACGAAGGCCTTGTTCAGCTTGTCGGCCTCCTGCTCCACGTTCTCGCCGAGGAACACGTTGGCGCCGACGTCCAGCAGCAGGCGCTTGATGAAGGGCAGCATTTTCTGCCTGTGCCCCGCGCGCAAGCGCCCCAGGCCCTGGCGGATAAGCGGGTCCATGATTTCGATATGGCCCTCGATGGAGGGCCGCCGGAAGGCGCTCTGCAAGATCTTGCGATGCCGCTTGTGGCCGCCGAAATCGCGCTCCAGCACGTTGTTGTCGAAGATGTTGGCGAAGGTGAGGTCCCAGGCGAGGAAGTTGGAGAACAGCCTGTCCTCGTTTTTCAGCAGCAGTTCGTTGGCCTGCGGCCCGAGCAGGAACACGCCGTCGGCGCGCGGGCCGTGCAGGCTGAACACGCTGCCGTAGCGCGCGTACTGCTTGTCGAGAAAGGCGTGCACGTCGCGCAGCACCGCGGCCGAATGGCCGAGCACCGGCAGCCCGCGGTCGCCGGGCAGGCCGGACAGGTCGGGGCGGCCATGGGCGCGGAAATAGCGGCGCGCGCTGCGCACGTCGTGCTGCTCGAGTACCTGGGCGATCTCCATAGACTGCACTCTCCGCCAATCCACTGCGTCACTGCGGACTAGATTAGAACAGGCGCCGGGGGATAGCCAGGCGCTGGTGCGCCGCCGCCGGGCCTATTCGCGCAGCTGGTAGGTCGTGCCCTGGCCGCGCTGGGCGTACAGCTCGGGCAGGAAAAACTGCAGGCTGGCCACCTCCTCCACCTGGTGGCGCTGCCACTGCTCGAGCATCGCCGGGTGGAACACGCGGTTGCGCAGATACCAGTTGAGCAACGGCCCCAGCAGCGGCAGGTCCGAGCCGATCACCGCGTCCACGCGGTAGCGCGTGCCGCCGTTCTCCGCGCGGTAGCTGTGCCGCACGCTGCCGATGGCGATGCCGGCGAACTCGGGAATGGCCAGCATGCCCGCGTCGGAAAACTCCAGCAGGCGCGCGGCGCCGCGGCTGTCGTAGGGGCCGAACCACTCCTCGCGCTGGATCACCGCCCCCGGGGCCATGCCGGCCTCGCCGCCAGGGGCCGCCTGCAACACCCTCAGGCGGCCGTGCTCGCTGGGGTGGAAGATGTGGTACAGGGGCAGGGTCTGGCCGCGGTAGCGCACGCTGGCGATGGGCAGTTGCTGGTAGAACCAGGCGACCATAGCCGGGCTGATACCCTCGAGAAAGAAATGCTCTACCTGGGCGCGAATCCTGCCGTACTCGTCGACACGCCAGCTGGTCTGCGCCGCGCGGTAGTCGGGCAGGGTCCAGGGCAGGTCGCGCGGCGCGTCGCGCTCCAGCGGCGCCCCGGCGCGGTACAGCAGCACGGCGACCAGCCCGGTCAGTAGCAGCAGGATGAGGACCAGACCCTGCAGGGCTTTGCGCATGATCGACTCCAGGCACGAGTGGGCGACGGGGCGCCATTATAGCGCCCGCCCGCCGGATTGACGCGCCCGGGACGTTTATGACCTTTGCGCGCCATTCTGGCAGAATACTGCCACCTCATCGACGGGAGTCACCATGAAGCGCCTGCTGCTGGCCCTGGGCCTGAGTATATCCCTTCCCGCCCTGGCCGCCACGGTCAAGGTAGTCAACGAGGCCGGCGAGCCCCTGGCCCAGGCCATGGTGACGGCGACGCCGGTGCAGGTACCGGCCGCGGACCTGTCCGACGACGGCTACGCCCCCCACGGCGTCACCAACACCACCGCCACGGTGCTCACGCGCTTTACCGACGCCGCCGGCGCCGTCACCCTGCCCGACGACGCCAACGCGCGCTACCGCGTGCGCGCACAGGGGCATGTCGACGCCTACTTCGAGCAACTGCCCGCGACCGTGGTGCTGGCGCCGATGAACCAGCAGCAACTGTACGCCAGCTACCCTTCCAACGTCTGGTTGTCGCAGCTGTCCTTCGGCGGCGACGAGGCGCTGAAGAAAAGTTTCCTGCTCAACTGCGCTTTCTGCCACCAGCAGGCCTCGCCCTTCATGCGCAACGAACGTACACAGGAACAGTGGCTCAGCGTCATCGAACGCATGAACACCTACGGCGCACGCCTGCCCGATGAACACCACGAGCGCGTGGCGCAGTTGCTGCAAAGCGAGTACCGCGAACTGCGCGAGCACCCGCAGCGCGTGCCCGCGCCGCGCGACTGGGAGCCCCACCTGTCACAGGTCGAGATGGTGGAATGGCCCATCGGGGACGGTTTCTCGCAGATGCACGACTTCCTGCTGCACCCCAACGGCTACGTCTACGTCGGCGACAACCTGTTCGACCGGCTCTACGAGATCGACACGCAAACCGGCGAGTACACCGTGTACAAGGTGCCGCACCGGGAGGACGACGAGCTGGGCGGCATCCTCGGCAACCGCTTCGAGGTGTTCCCGAAGATGTACAACTACATGGGTGTGCACTCCTTCGCCTACTCGAAAAAGGACGGCAACATTTTCATCACCCCCTCCATGCAGCAGGCGCTGCTGGAATTCGACGTCGACAGCAAGGAATTCATCATCCACGAGCTGCCCGGCGGCTACTATCCGCACACCATCCGCAGCGACGAGCGCGACCGCGTGTGGTTCACCCTGGCGCTGTCCTCCCAGGTGGGCATGCTGGACCGCGCCAGCGGCGAGTTCGAGATCATCGACCTGCCGGCGCGCGGCTGGCGCGAGTGGCTGGTGCTGAAGAGCCTGCCGCTGGTGTTCTCGCTGGACCCGGACATCCGTCCCACACCCTCGCCCAACGACGTCTCCACGGGCCTGCCCATGCCCTACGGCATCGACGTGGCGCCGGACGGCGACGTGTGGGTGGCGCGCCTGTACGCCAACGATATCGCGCGCATCGACGCCGAGACGCTGGAAGTGGAGATGATCGACTTCCCCTACAACGGGCCACGCCGCCTGCGCGTGGACGCCGACGGCACCGTGTGGATCGTCGCCTTCCAGGATTCCCTGCTGGTCAGCTACTCGCCGCGCAGCGGCAAGTTCCGCCACTTCGAGCTGCCGGTGATCAACGAGGTGCCCTACGCCCTCAACGTGGACCGCGAACGCGGCGTGGTGTGGGTCAACGGCAACCAGTCCGACACCATCCTGGCCTTCGACATCGCCAGTGAGCGCTGGAAGGTCTACCCGATGCCGCGGCAGCGCTTCTTCACCCGCGACATCGAGGTGTCCGAGGACGACGGGGCCGTGTACACCACCAACTCGCACTTCCCCACCTACCAGTCCGAGGGCGGCGTGCCGACCCTGCTGCGCATTTCGCCGCTGCCGTAGCCGTGCGCCGCGTACCGCCATGGCTGGCACTGCTGCGCCGCACAGGCGTCGCCTGCCTCGCCCTGCTGCCGGCGGCCAGCCCGGCCGAGGATCACGGCCAGTGGCGCCACTACGGCGGCGACCCGGGGGGCCGGCACTATTCGGACGCGGCGCAGATCAACCGCGACAACGTGGCGCAGCTGGAGGTCGCCTGGGTGCACCGCAGCGGCGACAGCGCGCGCTTCGGCGCGGCCATGGAGCGCACCTCCACCCAGTCCACGCCCATCCTGCTGCCGCCGGCGGCGGGTGAGGCGCTGGTCTACTGCACGCCCTTCAGCCGTGTGATCGCCCTGGACCCGGGCAGCGGTGAACAACGCTGGGACTTCGACCCGGACATCGACCGCCGCGGCGACCGGCCGTTTCGCTGCCGCGGTGTGAGCTACGCCGAAGAGCCACGGGTGCCGGCGGGCGCGGCCTGCCGGCACCGCCTCTACCTGGGCACCCACGACCGCCACCTGTGGGCGCTGGACGCGCGCACGGGGCGTCCCTGCGCCGACTTCGGCGACAATGGGCGCGTGCGCCTGTACGGCGACGAGGGCCTGGCGCCGGGCGAGGTGAGCAACTCCTCGCCGCCGGTGATCGCCGGCGACCTGGTGGTGATTGGCTCCACGGTCATCGACTTCGCGCGCGCGCACACGCCGCGCGGCACGGTGCTGGCCTTCGACCGGCGCAGCGGCGCGCCGCGCTGGCGCTTCGACCCGCTGCTGGGCTTTCCGGACAGCGGCAGCGCCAACGTGTGGGCGCCCATCTCCGTGGACGAGGACCTCGGCCTGCTCTACCTGCCCACCAGCGCCCCCTCGCCCGATTACTACGGCGTGCAGCGCCCCGGCGACAACCGCCACGCCAACAGCGTGGTGGCGCTGGACATCGACAGCGGCGAGCTGCGCTGGGACTTCCAGCACGTGCGCCACGACCTGTGGGACTACGACACGCCGGCGCAGCCCATCCTGTTCGACTGGCGCGAGGGCGGCGAGCGCATCCCCGCCCTGGCGCAGCTCACCAAGCAGGGCTTCGTCTTCGTGCTGGACCGGCGCGATGGCCGCTCCCTGTGGGAGATCACCGAGCAGCCCGTACCGCCCTCCCAGGTGCCCGGGGAACGCGCCGCGCCGACCCAGCCCAAGCCCATCGCGCCGCCGCAATTGCTGGACCCGTTCCTCATGCCCGGCGACGCCTGGGGCCTGACGCCGCTGGACCGCGCGCACTGCCGCCGGCAACTGGCCGCGCTGAACAACCTGGGCCTGTTCACGCCATTGCAGCAGGACCTGACCCTGATGTTCCCGGGCAGCCTGGGCGGCGCCAACTGGGGCGGCGGCGCGCTGCTGGGGGACAGGCCGGTGCTGCTCACCAACATCAACAACGTGCCCTTTACCGGCGAGCTGATCCCCGTGGAGCAGGCGCCGTCCGGCGCGCCGGGCGATAACCACCCCGCCGCGGGGCACCGCATGCGCGTGACCATGGCGGGCACGCCCTACGCGGTGGAAATCGGCAGCCTGCAGTCCTTCCTCGGCATTCCCTGCAACAGGCCGCCCTGGGGCAAGCTGGTGGCGGTGGACCTGCAGGCGGGCACCATCGCGTGGGAGACGGCCCTGGGTTCGGTGCACGAGATGGCGCCCTTCCCGCTGCCGGTCCACATCGAGTGGGGCACGCCCAACCTCGGCGGCGGCATCGCCACCGCCGGCGGGCTGTTCTTCATCGGCGCCACCATGGACCGGCAGATCCGCGCCTTCGACGTCGAAGACGGCGCCACCCTGTGGCGCTACACCCTGCCCGTGGACGCCGCGGCCACGCCGATGACCTACACCTACCGCGGCCGCCAGTACGTGGTGATCAACGCCGGCGGGCACCACATGTTCAGCCGGGGCACAGGCGACTACCTGTACGCCTTCGCCCTGCCGCAAGGAGATGAATCCCCGTGAGGGTATTGAAGATACTGCTGCTGGTCATCCTGCTTCCCGTGGCCGCGGCCGCCGTCTGGTGGTTCGCCGCGGACGCCCCGGACAAGACGCTCGAGTCGCTGGCCATGCGCCACGCGGACAAGCTGCCGCTGGCCTGGTTCGGGCAGCGCCTGTTCGACCAGCACTGCGCCAGTTGCCACGACAACCCCGCCACCCACGCACCCGGTCGCGAGGCGCTGGCCGGCTTTTCCAAGGAGAGCATCGTCATCGCCATGGAATTCGGCAAGATGACGCCCATGGCGGCGCACCTGAGCAAGCAGGAGAAGGGCCTGATCGCCATCTACCTGGCGGGCAACGCGCCGGCGGCGGCCTGGGTGGAGGCACATCGCTGCGCGCAGCCCGCCGCGGACGACGCCACCGCCTATGCGGGCAACTGGGGCCTGGGCACGCACAACCGCCGCCATGTGCCGGACACACTGGCCGGCATCGACCGCGACAACGTCGGCTCGCTGCAACTGGCCTGGAGCCTGGCCTTCCCCAAGGTCACCGACATGCGATCGCAGCCGGCGATCATCGGCGACAACCTGTACTTCGGCGACAAGACCGGGCAGCTCTACGCCATCGACCGCCACACGGGCTGTGTGCGCCGGCACCGCGAGGTGCTCAGCGGCATCCGCTCGGCTCTCACCGTCGCCGAGACGTCCGCGGGACGCACACTGCTGGTGTTCGCCGACTCCATGGCGACCATCTACGCGGTCGACGCGCAGAGCTTCGACATCGTGTGGCAACAGGCAGCGCGTCTGTACGACACCTCGGTCATCACCGGCTCCATCACCTACCACGACGGCCAGCTCTTCGTGCCGGTGTCCTCCTACGAGGTGGCGGTCAGCGGCAGCCCGGACCACGTCTGCTGCACCTCCCACGGCGGGGTGATCGCGCTGGATGTGCACGACGGCGCGCAACAGTGGGCCTGGCACGGCACGCAGGAAGCCACCCTGCAGGGGCGCAATGCGGCGGGCGCGGACATCTACGGCCCGTCGGGGGTGAGCGTATGGAGTACGCCGACGGTGGACGCACAGCGCGGCCTGGTCTATGTCGGCACCGGTGAGAACCTGTCGCACCCGGCCACGGACACCTCCGACGCCATCGTCGCGCTGGACATGGCCAGCGGCGCGCTGGCCTGGCAGTTCCAGGCCACCGCCGGCGACGTGTGGAACGCCGCCTGCCTGAACGACGGCGCCAACTGCCCGCAGGACGCCGGCGGTGACTTTGATTTCGGCGCCTCGGTCATTCTCGCCACCCTGGACAGCGGCGAGGATATCCTGCTCGCCGGGCAGAAATCCGGCGACGTGTTCGCGCTGGACCCGGACGCGAAGGGCGCGCTGCTGTGGAGCCGGCGTGTGAGCAACGCCGCCATCGGCTCGGACCTGCACAAGACCACCACCAACGGCGGCATCCACTGGGGCATGAGCGTGGCGGGACAGCGCCTGCTGGTGGCGGCGGCGGACCCGGAACGGGTACGCCCGGGATACGATCCCCGTCCCGGCCTGCACGCTTTGGACATGGCCGACGGCGCGGTGCACTGGTTCCGGCCGGTGCAGCGCGGCTGCCACATCCCCGACGAGCACAAGCCGCTGGTGGGCCTGCAGAACATGCGCGCCGGCAAGACAATCGACCTGGCCACCCAGTACGCCTGTTCCTTTTATTACGGGCTGTCCGCGGCGCTGACCAGCACCGACGAGCTGGTCTTCAGCGGCGGCCTGGACGGCGTGGTGCGCGCCTTCGACGTGGCCAGCGGCGAGCTGCTGTGGCGCGCGGAAACCGCCCGGCCGATCAGCGCCGACAACGGCGTGCAGGGGCACGGCGGCGCCATCGACGTCAGCGGCCAGGTGCTGGCGGACGGCTGGCTCTACGTGCAGTCGGGCTACTCCATGTTCGGCCAGTTGCCCGGCAACGTGCTGCTGGCCTACCGCGTCGCGCCGTAGGCACGCACCCGGCGCGGCCTAACGCGTGTCACACGCCGGGCACGAACAGGGAGAAGCGCGTGCCGCGCCCCCGGGCGGATTGCACGCCCATGTCCAGGCCGTGCCCGGCGGCCAGTTGCCAGCAAATGGCCAGGCCCAGGCCCTCGCCCTGGGAGGCGTTGCCCTTCTCGTAGGGACGCTGCAGGCGCCGCAGTTCCGCCGCTGGAATACCCGGGCCGTTGTCGATAACGTCGAAGCGCAGGCCGCCAGCGCGACGCCGGCAGCCCAGCAGCACCTCGCCGCCCCCGGCGTGGGCGATGGCGTTGGCCACCAGGTTGGACAGGATGCGCATCAGCACCAGCGGCGTCACCTGCAGGCGGAAACTGCTGCCGTGTGCGCGCAGGCGTACGCCGCGCGCCCGCGCCTCGTCGCTGAACATGCGCGTAATGGTGTCGATGACCAGGCTCGCCGGGTAGGGTTCCTCCAGCGCCGCGCCGGGCTGCGCCACCTCCCCCGTGTCCGGGTGCACCTCGGCGCCGGGCCCGCTGAGCGCCTCGAGGTAGTCCAGCGCGCGCGCCAGGTTGTCCCACTGCTCGCTGCCGGCGCGTAATTCCCCACCGGCCAGGGCCGCACGCATGGACAACAGCGGCTGGCGGATATCGTGGGAGGTCTCCGCGTAGTGCCGCTGCCAGCGCTCGGCGACGCGCTGCACACGCTCGTACTCACGGCGCGACTCGTACAGCTCGCGGCTCAGTTGCGCATCGCGGCGCGCAGCGACCAGCGCTGTCTCCAGCGACTGTTCATGGTCGTACTGCAGCGCCAGCACGTGTATGGACAGCGCGCCCAGGGTGAGCAGCGTCGCGGCGAAGAACCCGGCGCGCACGCTGTACAACAACACCAGGTCGGGCAGGTCCACGCCGATCTGCGTCAGCACCAGCAGCACCAGCGACAACGGCACGATGACCAGGGTCGCCGCCACGCTGAGCAGGTTGCGCGTCACCGCCTGGCCCAGCCAGCTACACACGGTCAGCAGTTGCGCCAGCATGGCCAGCAGCAACAGCAGGCCGGCGAAATCCACCAGCAGTGCAAACGGCAGTGTGCTGCAACCCAGGGCGCACGCTGCCGCCAGCAGCGCGAGCAGGCGCAGGCCGCGCAACAGCCAGGGCGGGCGCAGCGGCGGCGCCAGCGCCAGGTGAGCGAGCGCGAAACTGTAGGCGATGGCCAGCAGCAACAGGAACAGGCTGGCGTACTGGTTCCAGAGCGGCAGGTCCGGCCACAGGTAGCGGTAGCCGTAGCCCTCGATGGCGGCGACGAACAGCAGGCCCAGGGAGTACATGCCGGCGTAGCCCAGCGCGTAGCGGTCGCGCATGGCCAGGCCGAACATGAAAAAGACCACCAGCAGGACCACCGCGGCGGCGTAGAAGTACGCGGCGCGAACCTCGTCACGCTGCTGCGCAGCAAAAAACATCTGGGGCGCCTGCAGCGTGACGGGCATGAAGGTTGCGCCGCGGGTGTGGTAGTCGAAGAGGAATTCGCGCGTCTCACCCGGCGCCAGTTCGAACACCGGCGTGTGCAGGGTCAGCGCGCGGCTGCTGCGCTGCGCATAGCGCTCCCACTGGCCGGTGCGAAAAAACGGCGTCGGTACGGCACCCGGCTCCGCGCCCGCCGCCAGCGTGAACACCTGCAGGTGCCGGCGGTAGGGAATGCCGAAGGCGAACAGGCGCCGCGCGGCCGCGACGCCGCCATTGCCGACCCGCGCGTAGAGCCAGAAGCGCGAGTCGCGATTGCCGAGGCTGAAGCGGCCCGCGTCGAAGGGCCGGCCCTGCCCAGCGCGCAGCATGGCCAGGGCCTCGCCGGGAGCGAGGGTCCCGGCCGCGTCCTCCAGGTAGGCCCACTGCGTCGCCTGCACCGGGGGAGCGGCGGAAACCGGCGCGGCGGCCACACAGCACAGCGCCAGCAGCAGCGTACCCAGGAGGCGGCAGGAACTGGTTTTTTGCGTCCTTTTCGGGGAATGCCGCAACATCGCCTGTGGTATTCTGCAACCTGTCGCCGCCCAGTCTGTAGTGAAGTACACTCGCCCATGCCCGCCACCCACGGCCGCTCACCTTACACCGTTGTCATCGCCGATGACCACCAGATTGTCCGCGACGGCCTCAGAACCTCGCTGCAGGCGCCCGGGGTGGTCGAGGACGCGGGCCTGCGCGTGGTCGGCGAGGCCGGCGATGGCTTCGAGGCCATCGCCTGCGTCAAGGCGCAGCAACCCAACCTGCTGTTGCTGGACATCGCCATGCCCCTGGCCGGCGGCGCCGAGGTCCTGGTGGATATCCGCCGCTGGAGCCCGGACACTGCCATCGTCGTGCTCACCGGCATCAGCGCGCCGGGGCTGATCGCCTCCCTGCTGGAACTGGGCGTGGACGGCATGTTTTCCAAGGGCGCGCCGCTGCAGGAGATGTACGCCAAATTGCCGCTGATCCTGCGCGGCGGCCAGTACATCGCCGCCGAGTTCACCCAACTGCTGGAAGCCCAGCAGCAGCGCGGCCAGCTCACCGCCCGCGAGCGGCAAGTTCTCAACATGATCGTCGCGGGCAAATCCAACCGCGATATCGCCGACGCCCTGTCCATCAGTCCCAAGACGGTGGACAAGCACCGCACCTCGCTGATGCAGAAGCTCGGGGTCCATTCGATTGCGGAGCTGATGAGCCTGGCGCTGAAGGAAGGGATGATAGACCCGGTCAATTCGCTCTGACGCGGTGCGCTGCCAATCCGGCGCCAAACATGCTTAGATGGAGCCCATGCCCGCACTGTCAGTGGAATCGGTCAGCAAGCGCTACGGCACGGACACCGCCCTGGACGCGGTCAGCGTCACCTTCCCGGAAAACCTCGTCACCGCGGTCATCGGGCCCTCGGGCTGCGGTAAATCGACCCTGCTGAAACTGTGCAATGGCCTGGTCAGGCCCGACCGCGGCACGGTGCGCGTATTCGGCCGGCCGCTGGACTACCGGCACCTGGCCGCCACGCGCCGCCGCCTGGGGTACGCGGTACAGGGCAACGGCCTGTTCCCGCACCTGAGCGCCGGCGACAACATCACCCTGTTGGCGCGCCTGGCCGGCTGGGACGAGGCCGACATCGCCGCGCGCGTGCAGGAACTGTTGCAGCTGAGCCACCTGCAGCCGGCGCAACTGGCGCAGTACCCGCACGAACTCAGCGGCGGCCAGCAACAGCGCGTGGGCCTGTGCCGGGCGATGATGCTGCGCCCGGAGGTGCTGCTGCTGGACGAACCCTTCGCCGCTATCGACCCGATCACCCGCGCCGACATCCACCAGCAAATGCTGCAGCTGCACGCCGCCGAGCCGGTGACAACGGTACTGGTCACCCACGACATGCGCGAAGCGCTGCTGCTGGCGGACCACCTGGTGATCATGGGCGACGGCCGCGTCGCCGGCAGCCACGACAAGGCCGCGCTGCTGGCGCGCCACGGCGACGCCGAGCCCGAGGCGCTGTTGCACACCCTGCTGCAGGAGGCGTCGCCATGAGGCCCGCCACGGCGGCGCTGCTGTGCGCCTGGCTCTGCCTGCAGGTGCTGTCGACACAGGCGGCGCAGCCGATTCGCGTCGCCTCCAAGACCTTCACCGAGAGTTACATCCTGGCCGAGATCACCGCGCAATTGCTGGAGAGCGATGGCCTGGCGGTGCAGCGCGAAATCGGTCTGGGCGGCACGCTCATCGCCTTCGAAGCGCTGCGCGGCGGCGCCATCGACGTCTACCCGGACTACACCGGCACCCTCACCCAGGCGGTGCTGCAATCACCCGGGTTGTCCGCCCAGGAACTGGCGCGGCGCCTGGCCGAGATGGGCCTGGTGATGCAGGTGCCACTGGGTTTCGACAACAGCTACGCCATCGCCCTGCTGGATAGCACGGCGCAGGCGCGGGGTATCGAGCGCATCTCCGACCTGGCGCAACACCCGCAGTTACGCGCCGGCTTCTCCCACGAATTTCTCAATCGCGCCGACGGCTGGCCGGCGCTGCGCGCTGCCTACGACCTGCCGCAGCAGCCGGTCGGCCTGGAGCACGCCCTGGCCTACGGGGCCATCGAGAGCGGCGGCCTGGATTTCACCGATGCCTACACCACCGACGGCGAACTGGCCGTGCGCGATCTGCGCCTGTTGCGCGACGACCGCGACTTTTTTCCGCGCTACCGCGCCGTACTGCTCACACGCTCGGATCTGCCACAGGCCGCTGCGCGCTCTATGCAAAAACTTGCAAATATACTGGACGAGAAAACCATGCAGGGCCTCAACCACCGCGTGGCCGACGGCGGCGAGTCCCCGGGCGCGGTGGCCGCGGCCTTCCTGCGCGAGGCCGGCCTGGTCGCGCAGCCCGCCTACCGGGAACGCAGCCGGGCGCAGCGCATCGCCGACAACACCCTGGCGCACCTGCGCCTGACCGGCACCGCACTGCTGCTCGCCTGCCTGGTGGCGATTCCCCTGGCGCTGTGGTTGTCGCGTTACGAGCGCCTCGCGCGCGGCCTGCTGTATGTCACCGGGCTTGTGCAGACCATCCCGGCGCTGGCCCTGCTCGCCCTGCTCATCCCGCTGGTCGGGCTGGGCGAGTTGCCGGCCATTCTCGCCCTGTTCCTGTACTCTCTCCTGCCCATCGTGCGCAACACGCTCACCGGCCTGTTCAGTATCGACCCGCTGCTGCGCCAGGTGGCCACCGGCATGGGCCTGACCTACTGGCAGCGCATCCGCCGCATCGAACTGCCGCTGGCCATGCCCACCCTGCTGGCGGGCGTCAAGACGGCGGCGATCATCAGCATCGGCACCGCCACCCTGGCCGCCTTCGTCGGCGCCGGCGGCCTGGGCGAACCGATCATCACCGGGCTGAACCTGAACGACAATCGCCTGATCCTGGAGGGCGCCATTCCCGCCGCGCTGCTGGCGGTGGCGGCGGAGCTGGCATTCGAACTGCTCGAACGCAGCCTGATCCCCGCGCACCTGCGCAACTGACCCGGTCTTGCTCAGGTAAATGACCCGGTGTCGGTACGCCAGTCCGCGCCGCGACGGTGACAGCGCCGGGCGCTCCTTGTCATAATCCCCCGCACAAAAACTGCTACCCTTAACGGGAAGTACAGCGACACCCGCGGCGGGACTTCTATCTCACTACCAGCGCACAGCACGACGCAGTACGCTTTCACCGGCCCCGGCGCCGCGGGCAACCCCTGCGAGGCGCTCTTTGCCGCGGCCCCCGTGAATGCTCCCCCCGCCCCCGGGCGCCACACCCGCTGCGTCAGCTGGCCGGACGGCGAACGCCGCGCCGCGGTGCGCTGCTACAGCAGCGGCGGCCAGGCGATCCAGTGCTGCGGACACGGCTTGCTGTGCTGCGCCGAACACTGGCTGCGCCACTGGGGAGCGCCGGGTACGCTGCAGTCCTGCGGCACCGACCTGCCCTGCCGCCGGCGCGAAGGGCTGACCTGGATCGGTTTTCCCACCATGGCGCTGACGCCGCTGGCGCCACCTGGCTGGCTCACCACGGTACTGCCCGGGCTGCACGCGGCAAGCGTGCTGCGCTGCGCCAGCGCCGGGCCGGACGACGGCTACCTGGTGGTGGAACTGGCCGCGGGCGCTGACCTGCCAGCACTGGACGCACCGGGCGCCGCCCTGGCCGCCTATACCCACCGCGCGCTGATTCTCGCCTGCGGCGTCGACGCGCGCAGCGCACAGCACGACGAGGCGCTGCACTACCGCTATTTCGCCCCCCAGTACGGCGCGGCGGAAGACGTGGCCACCGGCTCGGCCATGCGCGTGCTGGCCAGCTACTGGCCGGCGTCCGGCGCGCCACTGACCGCCCTGCAGCGCTCGCGCGCCGGGGGTTACCTGCACGCGCTGCGCGACGGCGACACCACCTGGGTGGGCGGCCGCGTCGCGGCGCAACAACAGGAGCGACGCGCCCATGGCTAGTCAGGCAACGGCACAGGCCGACCCCGGGGAACGCAGCGGCGCCGCGCTGGCGCGGCAGTACCGGCACATTCGCGCACAGTCCGAGTCCTACTGCGCGCCGCTGGAAATCGAGGATTACAGCCTGCAGGCGGAGGCGTTCACCAGCCCGCCGAAATGGCACCTCGCCCACACTACCTGGTTTTTCGAGACCTTTCTGCTCAAGGCCTTCCTGCCGGGGTATGTCGCGCCGCAACCACACTACGAAGTACTGTTCAACTCGTACTACAACGGTATCGGCGAGCAGTTCCCGCGCCCGCGCCGGGGCCTGCTGTCACGGCCCACCGTGGCGCAGGTCATGGACTATCGCGCGCAGGTGGACGACGCCATGGCGGCGTTGCTGGCCACGACCGACCACCCGCAACACACCGAGATACTGGCGCGCACGCGCCTGGGTATAGAGCACGAGTGCCAGCACCAGGAGCTGTTTTTCACCGATCTGAAATACTGCCTGGCGGCAAACCCCCTGTACCCGCGCTACTGCGCCGCCGCGCAGGCTCCCGGCGGCGAGGAGGCCGCCGCGGCGGCCCTGCACTGGCAGCATTTCGAGGGCGGCGTCGCGCAGGTCGGCCACGCCGGCGACACTTTCTGCTTCGACAACGAACTGCCGCGCCACCGCGTCTACCTGCAGCCCTTCGCACTGGCACAGCGCCTGGTCACCAACGCCGAGTACGCGCAGTTCATCGAGGACGGCGGCTACCGGCGCGCCGAGCTGTGGCTGGCGGACGGCTGGGACACCGTGCAACGGCTGGGCTGGCGCGCGCCACACTACTGGGTCGAGCGCGACGGCCAGGCGCTGGAATACACCCTGCACGGCCTGCGCGCCCGCGCGGCTGCGGAGCCGGTGTGTCACGTCAGCGGCTACGAGGCCGAGGCCTACGCGCGCTGGGCCGGGGCGCGCCTGCCCACCGAACAGGAGTGGGAACTGGCGGCGGCGGACGCGGCACCGCCGTCCGGCGGCGTCGAGTCCGGCCATTTCCACCCGCAGGCGGCATCCGCAGCCGGCCTGCAACAGTTGTACGGGCACTGCTGGCAGTGGACGCGCAGCGCCTACACCCCCTACCCCGGCTACCGCGCCGCCGCCGGCGCGATCGGCGAGTACAACGGCAAGTTCATGAGCAACCAGTGGGTGCTGCGCGGCGGCTCCTGCGTCTCGCGCGCCGCGCACCTGCGCCCCAGCTACCGCAATTTCTTTTACCCCCAGGACCGCTGGCAATTCAGCGGCATTCGCCTGGCGCGCGACGCCGGCTGAACCGCACAGGAACCGACCCACATGGATCAGGCCAGCGCCTCACCCAACGTCCACTTCCACGACGCCTACCCGGCGCCCACGGACAGCCACCCCGAATTGCTGCGCGGCCTGCGCCAGGCGCCCAAACGCATCGACCCGAAGTGGTTCTACGACGCCCGGGGTTCGGCGCTGTTCGAGCAGATCACGCAACTGCCAGAGTACTATCCCACACGCGCGGAGATCGCCATTCTCAGCGCACACCGCGACGCCATTGCGGAGCGGATCGGCAATGGCTGCGTGTTCATCGAGCCGGGCAGCGGCAACTGCGCCAAGGCGAAGCTGCTGCTGGATGCCCTGCAGCCGAGCGCCTACGTGCCCCTGGACATCTCCGCCAACTTCCTGCGGGACGCCGCGCTGCAACTGGGCGCGCAATACCCCTGGCTGGCGGTGCAGGCCATCTGCGCCGACTTCAACTGCGAATGGACCTGGCTGGACCGCCTGCCGCCGGGCCGGCGCGTGGTGTTTTATCCCGGCTCCACCATCGGCAACCTGGAACCGGCCGCAGCGGGTCGCTTCCTGGCCCGGGTACGCAAACTGGTCGGCACGGACGGCGGCATGCTGGTGGGCGTAGACCTGCACAAGCCCAGCGCGCGCATCAACGCGGCCTACAACGACGCCCAGGGCGTCACCGCGCGCTTCAACCTGAACATCCTGGAGCACATCAACGCGCAACTGGGAACCCGCTTCGACACCACGCGCTTCAGTCACCGGGCGTTCTACAATAGTGAGCAACGGCGCATCGAAATGCACCTGGTCAGTGACGAGGCGCAGACCGTGAAGTGCAACGGCGAGACGATCGTGTTCGAGCACGGCGAAACCATCCACACGGAAAACTCCTACAAGTACTCGGTGGAGGATTTCGCCGCGCTGGCGGCGACGGCGGGGCTGCAACTGCAGCAGAGCTGGTTCGACGCCGAGCAACTGTTCAGCGTGCACTACCTGGAAGCCGACTGACCTGGACGCCACCGCGGCCCGGCAGGATACACAAGGGCGGCACTTTCACTGCTATACTCGCGCGCTTTCCACGCCGGAGAACGGCATGCACCAGCAGCGCAACAGCACCGCCTTCCTGGTCGCCTGCAGCGGCATCGCCACGTTTGCCGGCATGGATGTGTTCATGAAGGAACTGTCCATCGCCCTGGGCGCCTACAATGCCCTGCTGTGGCGCACACTGATTGCGCTGGCCATCATGCTGCCGCTGTTCCTCAGCCAGCGACGAGCCTGGCCGCAGGGCGCGGCATTGCGTATCCATCTGCGTCGCGGCCTGGTCACCGCCGTCATGGCCTTCCTGTTCTTCTGGGGCCTGGCGCGGGTGCCGCTGGCGGAGGCGGTTGCACTGTCGTTCATTGCGCCGCTCATCGCCCTGTACCTGGCGGCGGCCATTCTCAAGGAGACGATTACCCGCCAGGCCGTACTGGCTTCATTTATCGGGCTGGCCGGGGCGCTGATCGTCATCGGCGGCAAGCTCTCCGGCAGCTACGGGGAGGACGTGGTGGCGGGCATCGCCGCCATTCTGCTCTCCGCCGTGCTCTACGCCTACAACCTGATCCTGCAGCGCCAGCAAGCCCTGCTGGCGCACCCGGTGGAGATCGCGCTATTCCAGAACGGTACCCTGGTGACTCTCTACCTGTGTCTCGCGCCGATCTACGCCGTGGCCCCACAGCCCGGCGCCTGGCCTGGCCTGGCGGCCGCCGCAGTGTTGGGTATCAGCTCCATCCTGTTGTTGTCCTGGGCCTATGCGCGCGCCGAGGCAAAGGTCTTGCTGCCGGTGGAATACACCGCGTTCATCTGGGCCGCGCTGTTCGGCTGGCTGTTCTTCGCCGAAGCGCTGACCCTGTCGACCGTGGCGGGCACCGTACTGATCGTCAGCGGTTGCCTGTTGGCCGCGCGGCAGTATCCGCGCAATGCGGCGGAAC
The DNA here is from genome assembly GCA_002699145.1 of Halioglobus sp. GTDB lineage: Bacteria > Pseudomonadota > Gammaproteobacteria > Pseudomonadales > Halieaceae > Marimicrobium. The sequence continues at coordinate 1,492 of PABK01000027.1, read as the reverse complement.
ACGGCGCGGCGGATCAGGCCTAGTCATTCGCCTGCCGCGCACGGCGTGCTAACCTGTCCAGGTCAGCATCGGGAGGCTCATGTGAAACGCGCCGTGTACAAACCGCTCGGCCTGCTGTGCCTGGCGCTGGGCGCGGCGGGCATCGTACTGCCGGTGTTGCCGAGCACACCGTTCGTGTTACTCGCCGCGTGGTTTTTCGCGCGCTCCTCGGAACGCTGGCACCGCAGGCTAATGCACAGCGAACTGTTCGGCCCGGTGATTCGCAACTGGGAAGAGCAGCGCTGTATTTCCTCGCGCACCAAGGCGTTTGCGCTGGCGACCATGCTCATCGCCGGTGGTAGTTCCATCGCGCTCGCCATGGAAGCGCTACAACTGCGTATTGCCACCGCTGTCCTCATGGCCGTAGGCGCCGGTGTCGTGGTGTCGCTGAAAACCTGCCCGCGGTGTCAGGAACGCGCAGGCGAGGCGCCGGGGCACGTCGAATAGTCCCTGGTAATAGCGGTTTGCGCAAACTGGCAAATAGTACCATCACGCGTTGACTCGCCCTGCGCTTCACATATAGTGGAAGACAACAACAACGCAAGGGACGTGTATGTTCTCCGACCCGGTTGAAGAACCTGTCGCGGCAGGTTCGTTGTCTGTTTATTTCATGGAGCGGCTGTCCGAGCACGCGCGGCAGCTCTCGCCTCCCCCACACGAAGACACCTGCTGGTATATCGGCTCCATGCTGGAACGCTTCGGCCGCAGTGACGCCCTGTTCGCCTACGCTGACGGACACTACCAGTTGCGGCCGCTGGCGCTGCTCTACGGCGACGCCCGCGAGGCCAGCAACGAACACCAGCGCTGCATGCTGTTGCAGCAACTGGGCGACATGTCGCTGTTTCTTGGCGCGCTGTTCCCGGAGCGCTTCGCGCGTCGCGGCATCGGCCAGGACTACATCGCCGGCATGGGCGGCGGCGCCTACGACTACCTGGCCGGCAACGCGCGGCGCAACCGCCACATCTTCGCCGAGTTGGCCGGCGCCTTTCACCACATGTTGCAACTGGTCGCCAGCGCCTGCTCGAAATCGCGCCTGGACGCGGGCGACATCATCACCCTGTACCGCCACTGGCAGCGCACGGGCGACCCGGTGGCTATGTACAAACTGCAGACCCTGGGGGTGGCGGTCTGCGCCAGTGAGGCGACGCACTGAGCCTGGTTTGGCTTTCTGGCCGTTTTTAGGGACGGTTCCCTGGCCGTTTCAGGGACGGTTCTCTGGCCGTTTCAGGGACGGTTCTCTGGCCCGGGGCGGAAACGCTTTCTGGCCTCGGGAGGCTGAGATACTCGGCCTGAAAGCGTTTCCGCCCCGGGCCTGGAAGCATCGGCTTAGTCCCGATTTAGTCTGCAGGGGGTCTTCGCAAGGAAACGGCCGCGCGCCGGGAAAAAGCGGCGCTGCACACTACTGGCGGCCCTCCGGGCTGCCCTCGGTCGGTCGCGAGCCGCGTGGGGATGC